>JBGQMW010000005.1:0-127555 GCA_041500785.1 Bathyarchaeia archaeon | reverse complement strand
TATGTGTATGCTTCCGTCAAGCGTCAGTGGGCTGCTTGCCTCTGAGAGTCCTTCCTGGATTGTCTCACGGCCCCTCTGAGTTGAGAACAAACCCATGTTCACAACCATGAAACTGAAAGCCGCAGCAACAATCACAAACGCAATCAACACTATAGCAGCTTCAATACCTACCATACCGCGCTTCTGCTTCAGTAGTTTGCCTAGCATTTTCTTAGTTTTCATTCTTATTTTCACCTGAACCGCGTATATATTGACTATTGCGATATAATAGTCTGTGTGTAGTACACTCTACAAACAGGACCACACTTAAACAAAAGAACAAAAAACACGTGTTGCCTAAGCCCCAATAGTCGACCATCCCACAATAAGCTCCGACGGAACAATGAACTCCACAGAAAGCGGCGCACCCCTCTCAGGCCTAACCTCAAGAAAAATGAACTCCCCCACAGAAGCCTGATCCGCCGAAGCAAAGTTTACAACAAAAAAGCCTTTCTCACCAATATCAAGCGAAGAGTCACCGTCACTGTTGCCAATAAAAAGTGTCGAGTTAGTACTGGTGCCTAACGCGGCCAACAGTTGATCGAACGATTTGCCTTGGGGATCCGTCGCGTTTATTCCATCGTATATGTTAGCTATTGCAGTGTGAGTTCCAACCTTCAAAGTTATCTGGGTTGAGTTTCCAGCCATCGGCACGTACCGTGTTCCCATGGTTTTCAGGGGTATCACAACGGCGTCCACTTTCGGCCCTGCCACTCCTCGGACGTATATGGTTCCATCCAGCAGCAACGGACTGCTAACCTCCAAGATTCCCTCCTGAATTGTTTCTCTGCCTCTCTGCGTAGCAAACGAGCCCATGTTCACAACCATGAAACTGAAAGCCGCAGCAACAATCACAAACGCAATCAACACTATAGCAGCTTCAATGCCTACCATACCGCGCTTCTGCCTCAACAGCCTTCTCAACGGTCTCCTCATTCCGTTTCAAATCCTGACCTTAATCAGGACTCCATATTCAGAATATTTAGTTATAATGTTCTGTACGTCACAGAAGAAACAGACACAAAAAGGAGACCCAACCCGTGCCTCTGCATACGTGTCATGGTGACCGGGGACGCACGTCAACAATCCTAAGAAGTTGCCCGCAGAAACGGAAACATACAAGGCTTCCCAAGCTTATGCCGACAATATGCGCGGCACACTAGAAGCCAATTAAGGCAGACATGCCTTCACGGATGAAAGCCGCGCGCAACGTAGACTCTGACCGTGTGACCAAGACAAGGCAGGAAAACCCTTAGGCTCCGTTGATACGACATGATGCCTAACTCTTGTCAGATAAAAAAAAAGAAAAAATTAGGATTCTTGGAGAGTTCAGGGGGAAACGCGCACTGGTTCTGTGAACACCATGCGATTCATTGAAGATTCAATAGTCTTAGCCAAGGTCAACAATCGTGTCAGCAGGTAGACCGCCTGGGATCAGGCGTTGAACCATTAAAGCTGCGCCTTGACTGGTTCGAACCTCAACTTTGAGCTGGGCGTATGCAGGCAGAGTGTAGTTTCCCAAGTTTATGACAAGGTATGCCTTCGCATTCTGCTTAAGAACGGTGCTAGATTCGACGTCGCTGTTATAGATGAAGCATGAAGCATTCGGTCCAACAGTCACAGTCGTCATAAGATTGGCAACGTTCGTTTCGTTTGAGGTGACGGCGCCGCTATAGATGTTTGCCAGTGAAAAGTTGTTGCCTTGAACCGCCACGACAACAGTGTTCTCAGCCAAGTCCACGTCCGATTGGCCTACGGCCAACTTTATCGGAACCGTCAAGTACTCAATGCCTGAGACGTTGTTGGTTTTGCCAGTGAGGAAGCCGTCGAGTTCAAGGGCGCTTGTGGCTTCCTGGAGGCCTTTGTCAATCGTTGATTTCGCCTTCTGTGCAGAATAGAAACCCATGTTTATGACGACATAGGCTAACGCTGCGGCAATGACGACGAAGGCAATAAGCACTATTGCTGCCTCTATGCCTACGATAGCCCGCTTGTTCTTGCGAATACAGTGTTTGAATCTGTTCACGGCAACTCACCTAACCAGTGCGCGCCCTCCAACCGCATTTGAGATGGAAGAGCGTCATTGTTTGTTCCCCGGTCTTTAGGTAGCTAATCGTTCATCGTACGACTTAATAAGTATTCTCTTTCACCTGCACAACAAAAGCACAGTTAGACGGAAAAAAAGAACAAAAGGGATGCAGGCACAGTTTGCACGTTCCAAGAAAAGAAGCTGGACACAGCAACGGCATATGACGTGAGAGCAAGTGTGTCTAAAGTGCCATCAAAACACAGCCTGCGGATACTTACTGGAAATTCATAAAGCATTATTGTGGCAAACGGTCTCACGTTCTACAGATTACGATGCAGAAAGAGGAAGAGATTCCCTGCACGAAATGCGCTTCATGGAACCGAAAAGACTACAACTTTGACTGCAACCCCAACGGTTGTGAAGAGTTGACATCATGGCTTCTTAAAAGAAACAGTTTCAAGAACTGTGACAAGTTCTCAACGTACATCGTGTAACCATTACAGCGGCAGAACCGGCGCACGCGGAGAAGCCAATTTGATTTCTATAGCCAAAAAGTCCAAAACGAGGGAAAAGAACAACGGAAAAAACTGCAGCGACTTTCACGCAGTCAAAGAAGACTAACGGGGCGTTCTGGCCTCAACTTCCGGGACCTTCCTGCTGGATTCGTTCAACTTTGAAAACAACACCAGAATAGTTTCAACAAAAGCCCTATAGTTAGTCCAGAGAGAAACCATCTTGGGTTTCTTCTTGTCAATCGCATCCTCAGTTACATCATTCTCCTGCATTGCCATCAACAGTTCTCTCCTGTCTGAAACAATGAAGCAAGGTAAATTCTTCACGTCCACCACTCGACATTTATCACTTGTCCAGTTCATCTTTGACATGAAAAACCTGCTTTTCAAAGAGTTTTCAGTCAACAAAGTAATGTTCAACTTGCTTGAATGCTTCTTCAAAGTGTCCATGAAATCGCTGTGGTAAAGCTGCGCCAAGTATTCTCCAGGAATGAAGACTTGGAGTTCATTCTCCGTTACCTCCAGAAGCTCCTTCGCCTTCAATATCATCTGCTGCCCCCCCTCAAGTATCTGGAATATTTCTTTCTTGTGATCCTCCAGTTTCACCGGCGGCATCGAACGCCAAAGGTCCACAAGACTAGCCTTCTCTTTTTCAAGAAGCATTATCTTCATTTTCTGAACGTCTATCAGCAAGTCTATCGCTTTCTCCAGCGGCACAGCTGTGAATTTCAGCGGCTTATGAAAAGCCGAAAGAACAACGCCTTTTCTCTCTAGATCACGCAGTATTCGGTAAGTCTCTGTACGATGAAGGGATATTGCCTCAGCGACCTCGCCTGCTTTCTTCTCACCGGCCCTGGCAAGATAAGTGTAAACCTTTATTTCATTCTTAAGCAGGCCAAAACGGGAGAGAGTGTCTTCGATTATCATCAATTGTCTGGTGAGCCCACTGTCTTTCTTGACGAACTTCCACACTTCATTCTTTTCATCATAAACCTTCATCAGATCGCACGGGTCTTCCATAGAAAGCTCCATTCACAATTCACCTGTTACTCCAGATTTGAAACCGAAGTCACAATTCTGATTGAGTATATATTTTATGCTTGTGACCTTCGAATCTGAATCAGAACTACACATTGCACATGTTCCGACTCCCAGAGACAATTCCACACTCTGAACATCACATGCCATGCTTACAGAAGAGCAGAAAAGGCCTTTCCGCGCGCGAGCATTCATATTGAGACTCAGCGTACCAAGATTCGAAGAAACTCATCGCAGTTCCAGTCTCCATGATTCTTGGTACAGAAAAAACACACGTTTACGCAAAAAAGCTTCGCATATGGATGGTTAGTCGAAAAACATCAGGCAAAATGTCGGCTTTGCGACAACGCATGCGCTGCGGAGAGAGATTGAAACCAACGTGAATTCACAGTTGCATACGCAAAGAATGAAGCAATGGGCGCAGAAGTCCTTATATCTCCAAAATCCCGTCGGTAACCAAGACCTGGAACTGAGTCAAAGAGTGACAAGTACATGGACGCGCTTGCAATTCTGCTGATTGCAATTGGCTTGGCGATGGACGCCTTCGCAGTGTCGATAGCTCATGGAGTAACACTGAGAAACTCTCGAAGCGGGGATGCTTTGAAAATGGCAGCATCTTTCGGTTTTTTTCAGGCGTTCATGCCTGTGCTGGGGTGGCTCGGAGGCCTCAGTCTAGGCATGTTCATCTCCGGAGTTGACCATTGGATAGCGTTTGGAATTCTAACGTTCATCGGATGCAAAATGGTTTATGACTCGATAAGCGCGAAAACGGTTGGAAGGCAACCCAAATCGTTGACGGCCTATGTCTTGCTAGTACTGTCAGTCTCAACAAGCATTGATGCTTTGATGGTCGGAGTGAGCTTTGCGTTTCTGCAACTTCCAATAATCATCCCAGTAGCAGTGATTGGAATCGTGACTTCACTCCTGTCATTCCTTGGCGTCTCTTTTGGAAACACGCTGGGCCACCTCTTCGGAAGCAGAGTTGAAACCGCGGGCGGCCTAATTCTGATGGCAATTGGTCTAAAAATACTTCTTGAACACCTGATCTAGACGACGCACCCGCTTCAAAGAAAAGACCGAACGAGACCACACTCCTTTTTCACAAACCTAAATGCACAGAAATCCTCGCAGGAAAACGCAGTGCGCATGGCCATTCACAAAATGGATAAAAATGGTCTCAAGCCCGCTTCCACGTACGTAAGTCCCTTAGGGACCCGCTCGATGAACGTATTCTGGCTGCGCCTAAGTAACAAAAACCAGTCTACACCAATTTTGCAACAAGCATACACGCGAGACCCGGGCCTCCCATTCGCAGTAGTAAATGATGAACAACATAGGCATTGGTGACTGCATGTCAAAAGAAAATTACTTTTTTGTTTTCTGCTACGCAGCCAGCGCCAAAGGAAAAGCATGAGAACAGCGCAGAGGCTTGGAAACCAAGGCCTCACGTAAATGACCTTCCACACGTTCAGACATTGGAAAACCACAACAACCCGCTACGCTGCAACTAGAGTTTACCTGACTGGTTGAGGTGCTCAAGCGCTGAGACCAGAATACGCAATGCTTGTTCACACGTAATAGCGTCAGCGGGCAAAACAGAAGTAGTAGTCCACCGTTTCTGCTGCTTCTGGACGACTACTTTCAAGCGATCCGTTCAATCTTCTTGCGAATCGCATCAGATGATATACTAAAGACTCAAGTGAGGATTTCAATACTGACGCCTTCCTGAACCATCTCTTTGAGACGCTTTTCTTCCAGTCTGCTCCAAGGTTTACCTTTCGGCACGGTACTCCTTCTTCAAAACGAAAAATACCTCACGGTTTCTCCTCTCCTTGCCCGCATGTCTGTTCAGACTGTGTGAGAACTGAATTTGGTCCAAGAAACTGCGCTCAATAAATATAGAAAACATCTTAAAACTCAATGTAACGCACGCGCGCAGCAAGTACTTGGCCTGCAACTTTTTGGGAATCAGCCGCACGATTTCAGCTGACATAGAAAAGATAGTTTACGCTTTGCATGGAGGAAACACTTCTTAAAGACATCATGATATTTACATTCTGGGAGTGCGTTTGCCAAGGTCCAGGTTGAGACCAGACGAAAGAGTCAACGCTGCAATCTACATGTCAGATGTTTGTGTGCGTATCTGCGTTGATTCTGTCAAAGATGAAAATCGGGCGATCGGCGAAGAAGATCTCATGAAACGTGTTAGGGAAAGAATCAGTTTTGGCAGGAACCGCCAGGGCGAGGTCTAGAACTTGGATACTTTTGAAGGATTTATCAGAAGGATTATCAAGAGTTTCAATTCTGCAGGCATTGACTACATGTTTACGGGGGCTCTGGCCGCGAGTTACTACGGTACGCCTCGAACTACGATGGACGCAGACGTCGTGATACGGATCTTGTTGGGAGATAAACCGTGGAGGAAGCTTGTATCCGCGTTGAAGGAAGCAGGATTGCAGGTTGAAGAGCACAAGATTGATGCAGCATTTGAGTCGGGTTTTAGGATAGCCACGTTCAGAGACAACAGATCGCCGTTCACGCTCGACACCATTCTTTCAACAGAAAAGTTAGAGAAGAGACCAGGCACGATTCTAGGTTTGCCCACGTTCTACCAGACTCCTGAGGAACTGATTCTGGCAAAGCTGCGTATGGTGAAGGCCACCGTTCCTCGAGAAAGGGCTACAAAGGACGAGGAAGACGTGAAAGGAATTTTGAAGTTCACGAAAGTAAACGTCAACGTCCTCAGAAAAGAAGCGTCAAGGAACAACACACTGTCGATACTCACAGACATACTCAAAGAAACAAAAGGCTAGAGCAAGAAGATGTGTACACGCCTCAGCTTTGGGCTTTTGCTGCTTGAACCTTACACGCCTCAATTCTGCGGTTGAGCAGGCTAAGGCGCCATCAAATGTGGAGACTTCTCCAGAAGTTCTTACTATTTGTTGGTATTTATGCTATCTTGATATACCAGATTAAGATAAGTGCAACCCGCGCACAAACGTTATTCTACGAGGAGATGTGGCTACACGAACATAATGAATTGGAGACACGTATTTAGGTATAGAAAGATCTTACAGTCTAAGCATGTATTTAGCTCATGGAATTTGTTCTCCCGTATTTGGTCCTCTTTCAGTGAAATAAGCGTGAATTTTGGAGCTTCCCTTGCTCTCATTGAACGTGTAGTCCAAGCCCAAAGGGTTTCCTTTTCACGTTTCAAGCCTGTTGCCACGTTATTGATGAATATGAGCTAAATAGAAACGAATTCTTGGACTTTGCAGTCTTTTCACAATATTAACTGTCTGCGAAGCTTCAGGTATACTATCCTACCCAGACTGTTTCGGAAAAGTTCTTGAAATGCTTGTCTCCAGTGACAATTTTCGATCGTAACAATCTACCCGTGGCCAATACTATAGCGTCAAACAGGCTAGGAGTGCTCAGTTTAGACTTCTTAGCACAGGTTAAAAGTTCTATGTAACATCTCGCCGCCTCTAGAGCTATTCCAACGTCTACATGAGCAATGTTTGACGCTGAGGCAATGACTTCCAGTCTTGCATCAACTGTCTTGTCATCGGCTCCCTCTCGAAGATACTTACGAGCAATCTCTGCCAAGACGGTTCCTGGAGTATAGACCTCGTCGGCACTCTCCAAGATCGCTTTCACTTTGAGGCCTTTTTCACTTCCAACAAAAAGCTCTATCCATGCATATGCATCAATCACGATCTTCGCCACGGTCTCCCTCCGAAAAAGGCTTAATTCGATCCTGATCTATGCTAAACGCTTTTTCTAAAACAAACTTTCTTTGCTTTTTAACAAGACATTGTATAGCCTCGTCAAGGCTTTCCGCATTCAGCTTCTCTCGGAGACGTTCAAGAGTCTCAGCCGTCTTCTTTGAGACCCTTATCGTTGTTGTTTCATTCAAAACAGACCCACCACTCAAATATATGGCTACACAAGTAAATAAGTATACTTGCATACAATCCTATGTGTGCGCGCGCTTCTTGTTGTTCTATCTTTACAGCAGTCGAACAACAACATATTCTCAACATGAAAGACTCCTTAACTACCATTCACTCCTCTGTCTTCCTAAACAAGCTACAAGGTTGAAAGAGCATGGAGAAAGGTGCTGTGGTTAAATCAGACAAAGCGCGGAACGTCATTCTAAGCTATGAGGACACCGTGTATTTTGTCAGTCGGGTGAACGTGCAGTTCCATGAAGGAGATAAAACGCATAAAGCCACTTTTCATGCGAAGAGAGTCGTTGACAATCACATGCAAAACCTTGATCTGGAAGTAAGTCAGAGTCTCTACGACGTTTTGGTGGAATACACCAAGATGGACAACTTCGACCTCGTACTGATACTTCACATCGAGAACGGCGGATCCAAGTGGTGTCTTATGAGCGAAAACTGGCTAAGAAACTATCATACTTCCAGAAACACCAGTGTGCAGTACGTTATCTAAGCCCAGCTCCGACTATGGTCTTCAAAGGCGCAGAACGAGACGCAGAGGTTCACTGCTTTCCTATCATGCGGATCTTGCCTGTTGAGCGCAAACTCCAAGCGCGCACTAAGTATCTCAAGGAATTGTTCGAATGTGCGAGTCCTAACTGCCGAATTCCCTGCAGGCGTGCCGTTAGTTTTGATGGTAGACAATCAATTCATGTTAGAGTTGAATTCGGATTCCAAGTTCATAAGGCATTTAACCATCCTAAACACATCTTCACTTCACAAGAGGTAACGAGATTTGCCACTAGCAGATTCTAGGCTCATAGAGTTATACAAGAAAAACAGTTTTGGCGGCGTTGAAAATTGAGAATCGGATTCTTTGTATGGGAATACCCTCCCGCCCTCGTCGGCGGCTTAGGCACCTACGCGGAATACATAACACGTGAATACGTTTCCATGGGCAACGACGTTACGGTGTTCACGCTCAATCCTGGGAACCTGAAGACCAGAGAGATTCTAAAAGGCGTAGAGGTCCATAGACCCTTGGTTGCAGATGCCAGCAACGTTTTTCCCATGTTCGTTGTCGACGATTTGAAGAAATGGGGCACAAACATCCGAATGTTCAACGACATATTCATATATAATATCCTGAGCGCATCGAAATTCATCAACAGCATGCTCAAGAAGGAACGCCTAAACTATGACGTCGTATGCGTCCACGATTGGCTCAGCAGCATCTCAGGCCTGATGGTCAAGAATGAAACGAAAGTCCCTGTAGCCTTCCACGTTCACAGCACAGAGTGGGGACGGGCAGGTGGACCAGGCTCAGAAGTTGTTTCTCACCTTGAATGGGCAACCTCTGACAGAGTAGACAAGATCATAACCGTAAGCCACGCTATGCATGAAGACTTGGCGAGACACGGATGGCCAAAACAGAAGATAAGCGTAGTATGGAACGGCGTAGACCCTGAACGGTACAGCCCGAAAAACTGCAAACATGAAGATGTGCAGGCAATACGCAACAGGTACGGCGTGAAGCCCAACGAGAAAATGATTTTGTTCTGCGGAAGACTCACATGGGTCAAAGGCGTAACCAACCTTGTTCAGGCCATGCCGTCAGTTCTGGCAGAATACCCAGAGACCAAACTCGTGATTCTCGGCAAAGGCGAGCAGCAGAACGACATAATCGAAGCTGCAGACAGACTGGGAATCAAGGACAACATAGCCTGCAGGTTCGAGTTTGTGCCTGAAAAAGAAAGAATACTGCACTATGCAGCCTCAGACATCTGCATCTTCCCATCCACATATGAACCGTTCGGAATAGTAAGCCTCGAAGCCATGAGCATGGAAAAACCATTAATCGTAGGCGCCGCAGGCGTCGTAGGATTCCGAGAACAAGTCGTCCCATCAGGCCCAAACCAGAACGGCGTACACGTCAACGGCGGCGACGCCGCAGACATCGCATGGGGCATCAAAGAGATCCTCTGCGACCCAGAAAAAGCCAAGAAGTGGGGCGAAAATGGCAGAAAAAGAGTGCTACAGTACTTCACCTGGAGAGAGGCTGCGGAACAGACACTGAAAATATACGAAGCACTTCAACACCCTCAAGATCACGTAGAATGCAAAATGATTGACTTAGAGCAGAAACTAACAAGAACGTGAGGCTCGACATATCCCCTTCTGTTCCTAGGCGCGCCACTGCATCAGACAAGCGCCGAAAGGCTTTTGACAAGAATGTCCAGGCTAGGTATGCACCATACCATCTGTATTGTTGTTGCGTAGTGGAACAGAAATCTTTATTAAATATTAAGATTACATATGCTTTTGAGCAGGGCTGCTGACCGCCTTGGTCTAACCTCCTGGGCTTGGGCTCTATCAACCTCAAGTTCCCCGGACCCCGGTCTTGGTGTTCACCTCGGTCCCAATGCGACCGTCCGGTGAGGTCGGCAGCCCCGGCAACTGCTCAAACCTGTCCACTCCATCCATTTTCTGTCAGCCAAAACCATCAAGCATTAGCCATGAATTGCACAGCTTCCACATGAAAGAAGAAAAGAGCACTGCTAGAATTGGAAACAAGTTTGGAAAACTGAGCCTCAGATTGCCCGCATATTTGCGCGCGCGCCAATGAAAACCCGTTTCTCAAAGCTCAAACCGTAGACATCACGCTCTGCAAACAAGATGTCCTCCGACACAAAATGAACGGTTCTGTCCCAGGAGCGCCTCTCAAGAATCTATTCTGCATGTGGCTACGCACGTGTGCACAGCAACACTTTCAATAACCCACATAATCACAAATGAGTCAAGCCCACCTCAAGAAAACGAAAACTGAGACCACACCACAGCGAGTAGAGTAGCCAAGATTAAACCGCCATATCACAGCGGGGTAGCCACTTAATAAGCCAGTCCACACCACAATTCCTGAGAACCCATGAGCAAGAAAAGCCGACTTCTGTTCGAACACATACTGGACTTGGATAACGCATGGAACACGAGCACTCATGACAGCGTTAACAGGTGGATCAAAGCCGTTAGACGCAGGGGAGACAGATACTCAACCAAACTTGCCTATCTCAAGTGGCTATCCTATTTTCTACGCTTCCTGAATTTGACAGAAGATGAGAATGACGAACTGGGAAGAAGACTCACGCCTCCAGAACGCAAAGAAGAACTGATTGCAAAAATCCGAAAAGGCCTCACTCCAGACGGATTACTTCTATTGTCCAGCGACAGCGTCGCTGAGAAGCTTCAGGCCTTCTGCGACAAGTACAATGAAACGGGAAAAGCTAGAACGGCACACTTGGCCTTGAACTATTTGAGAAGCTTCTTCAAACACAACGGCGTTGAAAAACTGAAAGTGGAAGACTACAATTGGCGCAAAAACAAGAAAACAGAGCACGTTCCTACAAAAGAAGATGTCTACAAAATCGCTGAACACTGTGACGCAAGAGGAAAAGCCATAATCCTATGTGCCTTTCAAAGCGGTCTCCGCAACTCTGCCATCAGAGCACTTTGCCACGGAGACATCAAAGAACAATTAGAGACTGGAAAGGTACCCGTAAGAATTCATGTAAACTCGGAGTTCAGAGAAAGAGTACCCCAAGCATGCAAAGAAAACGCTGAACACTACACGTTCTTCGGAAAAGAAGCAGCTCAAGCCCTGAAAGACTACACGGACTGGAGAGTCACCAAGTACGGCAAGATAGACGAGAATGAACCCCTTTTCACACCGTACGAAACATTCTCTCAACCAAAATCGCGCAAGAACACGCTTTCCGAAGACAGCCTGCAACGTCTGATAAAAAGAGCCGCAAAAAGAACCAGAATAAAGGATTGGCAAAACATCCACTTCCACAGTCTCCGCAAAAGCTTCAGGACAGTGCTGGATGCTGGATACGTTGACGGAACCCAAATGGCTGAAGACGACAAAGAGTACCTGATGGGCCACACACATTCAAGCTCAAAAGAACCTTACCACAACACAAACGCCGACATCCTAGAACAAAGATACATGAAACTAGATTGGAGCCCAACACCCCAAGTAACGAAGGAAACAAAAGTCGAAATGGTAAAAACTTTCGCCCAGTCCCTAGGCATAAGTGAACTTGAAGTGAAAATCCAGAAGCTACGGGAAGAGCAACCGGAACTCGAAGAAATAGACGCTATTGGAAAAGTCATCAGAGATGAACTAGGCATCAACCCGATGAAAACGAGGTGAAACATCACAAACCAGAGGAAACAGATGTCCACAGCGACAGAAACTGCAGAAAACAAGAAACAAAAAAAAGGTCACAGAGAAAGAACTTGAGCCTCACCGCACGCGTACTCGTCGCACACATTGAAATTCCCTACAAATGCTCTCCAACACGTCTTCCAACTAGACGTATGTCGCATATGTCAATCATAACCGTCCTGCACACACTGTTGCCGGTCCGGCCAGGTTGCAGTTCGAGTCTGCAGGAGGCACGGTCCGCCCAAAAGCTCGAGCCGCCAAAACTGTGTCTCTAACGTCACACTTGCCATCAGCCCAGCAACAACAGCTACAAGGGCAAGAATCACTCAGCCACCAACAAAATCCCTGTCTGACACATCCACTTCGCAACGAATATGCCAAGCAACGGCTCTAACCGAGTAGTTGCCTTTCAAAAAGGCACATGCGTTCCAATGAACAGTCATCGCCACACTTCCGCGCGCGGGCCGATTAAATAATTGTCTTAGATTTGCAGTAGGCTACATTTCACAGATTGCTATCTCAGGGGCCTAATGGTTCCAACAGAATCAGATCGAATTCTCCCGACATAAATCAAGAATTATTTGATTCGCCCGCGCGTCCGCCAGAAGATTAGGCGACTGGGACTAGATGTAGTAGACCAAGATCGTAGCGTTTGTTCTACTACTTCCAAGTTGATTCTGCCTAGGGAACTTCCAAGCATTAAAGAGGCTTTGAAACTTTTGGCTGGCGCCTTAAAAAGAGCGTGTGTGGGCTGATCGAATATTTGTCTTAGGTTTGCAGTAGGCTACATTTCATAGATTGCTGTCTCAGGGTCTAATGGTTCCAACAGAATCAGATCGAATTCTCTCGACAGGACTCAGGAATTATTTAATCCGCCCGCGCATGCCTAGAACTCGATTGGTTTTTATGGGCCACCGTCATAGTTTCTGCAAAAGCTTTGGTGTTTCAATTGCCATTCAAGAGAATTTTGCTAGTGAAGCCTTCTGGAAGAAAAGGCCTGAGCTTTGCTTTTGATTTGATACCTATAGGTTTAGAGTACATTGCGGCCTACATCGAGGACACTGTTGAAGGCGTCCATATCGTTGACATGGAGCTGGAACATAGAACATTCCAAGACCTGATCAACATCTACTGTCCAGACCTGGTAGGCATTTCATTATCCGCAACCGAGCACAACGAAAGCCTACGTCTCGCAAAGATTGCCAAGAAAAACGGAGTCACCACTGTCATAGGCGGATATCATCCGACGAGTGTTCCAGACTTGATGCTCTCCTGCCCACAGGTCGACATGGTTGTTCGCGGTGAAGGAGAACTCACTATGAGGGAACTTGTGGAGAAGGGCACTCCTAAGGATGTGCTCGGAGCCTCTTATAGGAAGGACGGAAAAATAATCCACAATGAAGATAGACCAAGAATTGAAAACCTGGACACTCTTCCCTTTCCAGCCCGGCGTTTGAGACAGTACCCGTACAAGAGCCAAGACCACACAACGGATTGCGACGTGATAGTGATGTCCAGAGGCTGCAATGGACTCTGCAGCTTCTGCTGCGAGCCCAGCATGAGCCATGGCTGTTTGAGATGTCGCTCACCAGAAAATGTTATGAAAGAAATCCTGGAGATGGCAGAATATCACGAATGGAGACCTCTAAGCGTCATTTTCGCCGACCCCAACTTCATGGGCAACCCGAACAGAGTTGACCGCCTTTCCGACTTGTTGATGGAACACGACCTGAACATAGAATTCTGCGCCCTAGTCAGAGCGGACGCGATGGCTAGAAACCCAGAGATCGTGAAGAAAATGTGCAGAGCAGGCATAACCAAGTTTGAGATGGGCATAGAAAGCCCAAACTCCAAGGATTTGAAGTCAACCAAAAAGGGCATCACAACCAGAGTTCATGGAGAAGCAGTTCAAAACATACGTGAAAACGGCGGCAGAGCAGGCGGCACATTCGTGATAGGCCTCCCGGACCAAACGGCGGAGGAAATCAAAGCCTTTCCAACCTACGCGAAGGAGATTGGTTTGACGGCTGCAGCCTTCGGCATTGCAACTCCGTTTCCAGGGACAGAGTTCTACAAGGAACTTGACAAGCAAGGATTGATCTTCGAGACCAACTGGGACAATTTTGACGAGATGCACTCCGTCTACAGGACCCAGCATCTGTCAAAAGAGAAAATTGAAGAGATGGCAACCTACTGCATGGCAAAATTCTGGAACATAGACACGCTCATTGAACAGGAAAAGGTCTTTCAACAAAGAACCGGGAGAAAGAAGGCGCTAGTAGATTTCATCCGAGAAAGGACATCGAATGTGAGTTTCCTAACGAACAATGGAAATGAGTTACAGAAGGACAACTTTGGCCAGCACATAAAGACGTTTCTTGAAGCTTATGCAGACCCTCGTGTGGAAGCATACACTAGAAAGGTGAGGGTGCAGGAAGTTCTTGAGATGACGAGATTCCTCCGAATACTTGGCCCCCAAAAAGTTCAATGCCTATTAAACCTGGACGACACGACTATTAGTTTTGTCTTCAAAACAACCAAGAAAACTGTTGAGTACATACGAGTCACACAGGGAAGACAGAAAGATTCAACTATAAACCTCGACGTGGATCTGAAGTGGTTAAGCGAACCAGACCATTCAAATCTGGGAGAGAGACTCATCTTTCTGTTCTCCCACAATCTGAGCCCAAAAAAGCTATGGAACACTTTCAGGCTTTCTGTCGCAATAGGAACAGAGATCTTGGCGTGGAACCTACGAAAATCGCGTCCACAAAAAACGAAACCCCCACAAAATAGCGTATCACAAGGCCCCCTACAAAAATCCACCCGTTAAGAAGCCGACCACTTCACCGAAGCGCGCTGGCTTGTCCCTTTAGTGCGCGCTTTCCGGTTTGCCCGTTTCTCCTGTGTTCGAGGAAGACAAAATCCCCAAAGAAATCAAGACCGGATATGAAGCCCAAAGCCGTCCCTGGATCATGAAGGGCGAACAAAAACCATTTTAGGCCAATTTCGGAACAAGCATGCGCGCTTCAGGTGAAGCGTATTGCAATTTTATCTCCTTCTTTGGTCTTGAGTGATTCTGCGGCGTTGCCTTGGTTCATGGAGATTTCAAGGAAGCTGTGGCTTCCCATGAGTGCCAAAGGTTCGTGCTGGGAAACCTCGGCGTATGTTTTGCAGAGTTTTAGTGTGAGTTCAGTGTTTTTGATTCTTGCTTTGAATACAGGTTCTGTTTTTACAAGTCGGATGTCTTTCGGCCGGAAGTTTGTTATTATGTTGCCGAAATCGTCTATGTGGATTACCTCGCCGACTAGTGTCCCTTGCTTCTGGATGACCCGTGCGAATGTGGGGGCATCGATCTTGCTGATTTTGGGTCCGAATTCTGCTGGCCTCCTTCCGTTTGCCAGGCGAGCTGCTGCTGGAGCGAAAACGTCTCTGCCGTGAAAAGTGCTGGAAACGTTGGGCAGCATGAGCTTTCGATCATTGATTTTGTGGACGCTCCTTGGACCACCGTCATTTCTTACTGCCAAAGCCAGTACGCCGTTGTCCGGACCGACGTAACAGGCGTTGAGTGTCTGAATGATTATAGGCAGTCTCACTGTGCCGACGCCTGGGTCTACGACGGCAACATGGATTGTGTCTTCTGGAAAATACGGAGCTGCGCAAGCCAATAGGAAGGCGCCAGTTCTAACATCGAATTTCTCGACCTGATGACTAATGTCAATGATCTGCACTTCCCTGCTCAGGCTCAAGATGGCGGCCTTCATCTCGGCAACGTACGAGTCTTTCAGCCCAAAATCCGAGAGCAAAGTGATAATTGGGGGTAGCATGTTACGATTTATAAGGCATTTCAAATAATTAAGTCTCCACGCTCAAGAAGAGGGGTAGCAACTTGTCCAAGAAAAAACCAACAGCAAAAGACACAGCTCTAATCATATGCTTCACAGCCTTGTACGCAGTTCTTGGGTCCGTTCCGATCTTTCAGATACTAGGCATGCCCAGCAGGAGCATAAGTGCAGCCGCAATCACCGTCCCCGTAATAGGCTTCCTTCTCGGGCCATACATCGGAGCTTTGTCCGCCACCCTAGGAGGAACAATAACATTCTTCACCGGCAATTTCTATCCGCCAAGCTTCGTCTCCGGCATCGCTACAGCATGCATTGCAGGACTGCAATGCAGAGGCAAAAGAGTTCTGAGCGTTCTCCTGTACCTCTTGTTCTTCGTGTTCTTCTGTTTCTATCCATCCATCGGACCTTTCTGGCTTTACCCACAGTCAATGTGGTTCCAAACAATCGGCCTCCTAATACTAGCCTCCCCGCTAGGATCAATGGCAACCAACAACGCCAAGACCAACAACAATCGAAAGCTGATTCTCTCGTTTTTCATAATCTCGTTAACATCGACTTTAACCGGACAGATCTCAGGGTCACTTGCGAACGTGCTGAGCACGCACGCAGGCATCCTTCCAATCCCGACGGGAGGTTGGCAAGCGCTGTATATGAGTCTGACCGTCGTTTACCCGATTGAACGAACAGTAATTGCCTTGGGTGCAGCTTTTGTCGGCGCCCCTTTGTTCAAGGTGTTACGGTCTGCAAACCTGACTAAGCTGATTGGTCGCGACGATCACTTAGAAAAGCACCCATGAAAATACATTCTTTAGCCGGCATCATCATGTCCAATGGACCATAGACACCATCGTCAAAGTCCAAATCGGCTTCTTTTATGAGCACTATCGGAATCTTCTCAGCTGCTTCCCCCATCAGAAAGTGAGCCGCAGACGCCAAGTCATCCGCAACCGCATGCCGAGTTATCGTGATGGTCTTACCGTGAAGGTCCTTCTTTCCGCGGTGGTCTCTGATAGGCTTGAACCCCGCAACAGCCAAAGCTAAACCACTCGTGCCGATCCTGAGCGGAACAAGGCCGCTGTCAACTATCATCACGGCCACTCGCTTGTTCGTCTTACGCCTGATTTCTTCCCTGATCCTCCGTGCGGACTTTTGCAGGTTGCTCGGCCACAGCACAGCATAGCCTTCCGGCGAATTCTTATTGTCGATTCCAGCATTTGCTGCCAACAACCCGTTCTTAAGCACAAGCACAGCCTTGGGAACACCGCCGTAGATCCTGTTTGCTTCAGCCAACACCAACTGAGCAAACTCTGGCGTCAACTCGTACTGTCGTGCAAGCTGCTTCGCCTTTTCCGAAGGCTTAACATCGCTCAGCTTTACCAACCGGCCCTCAGCGGTTGACACAATCTTTGAAGCAAAAGCGAGCACGTCATTGTCTTCAACCTGCAGATTCTCCTTGTGCAACGATTCCAGCATCAATTCGACAAGATCATCTCCCGTGTTAACGATTCGAATCTTGAGACCATAAAGTCTCATGCCCTTTCATCCTCCGTGCAAGACTGGAACAAAAACAAGCTCGTCGCCGTCTGTGATAGTTGTTTCCAAACCGTCCAGTACGCTGACCTCTTTCCCGTTGACTAGTATCAGCATGGCTGTCATCAGCTTTTCAGGTTGCGAAACAACAAACGACGGTCTAAGCTTCGGCTTCTCCTTCGCGATCGTCTTAATGACCTCCGCGAGCGGCAGAGGCTTTTCCAGCTCTAGATTGAGAAGTTCCTCGCCTGAGAGTGTACGCAGAGAACCTACAAACCTTGCCTTCACCTTCATGCGTTCCCTCCTCCCAGAATCACAGCACCACTATCACAGAAATGTCGTTGACATTCGTGCCAGTAGGTCCAGTGAAAATCAGGTCATCAAGCTTAGAAAAGAAACGGTACGAATCATTATCAGCCAGAAACCTATCAGGCAGCATGTCGTTCCTCACCGCTCGGTCCAACGTTTTCCCATCCACAATCGCCCCAGCCGCATCAGTCGGACCATCAACCCCATCAGTACTCAACGAAGCAACAGCAACGCCCTCAAAGCCTTTCAGTCGAGAAGCCGCCGCTAAGGGTATTTCCTGGTTTCTGCCGCCCTTGCCCTTTCCCGTAACGGTCACAGTGGTTTCTCCGCCGATGACCATACCCGCAGGCTTCTCAACAGGATGCCCTGAAACCAAAATCTCCCGGGCCACAGACGCCAACATTATCCCCACTTGCCTCGCCTCTCCTTCCAGAGTTGCAGTCAACAACATGCTGTTCAGTTTCGAGGAACACAGTTTTTCACAGGCTGCAAGGCTGGAATATCTGTTGTTTCCCACAACAAAATTGTGGACCTTCTTGAAGGCTTTGTCACCGGCCTTCGGAGTCTCGGGAATCAGACCTTTCTTTCCATCTGAAAGTACCTTTCTGATCGATGCAGACGCTTTTTCCCATAATCTGTACTTCTGCAGCACTCCTGCGGCATCATCAAAGGTTGTTGAATCTGGAACGGTCGGACCTGAAGCGATGAAGTCCAACGGGTCACCAACCACATCTGAAAGAATCAGGTTCAGAATAGTCGCAGGATAAGCTTTCTTTGCAAGCCAGCCACCCTTAAAATCTGAAATATGTTTCCGCACGGTATTTATCTCATTTATCGTTGCCCCAGACTTGAGCAGTGCGCTGGTGATCTCTCTCTTGTCCGAGAGCAAAATGCCATCTCTGGGCAGAGGCATCAAGCTTGAACCGCCGCCTGAAATCAGACAGATGACCAAGTCGTCCTTTTCGGCATGTTCGGCGATTTCCAACATCTTGCGAGTTCCTTCAACGCCAGCCTCATCGGGCACTGGATGACTCGAACCGTGCAGTTTGATTCTACTTGTCTTGTTTGGGCTACTGTGCGGAACGTTGACGAGGCCGTCTGTTATCCTTTTGCCCAAGATGTTTTCGAGTGCTTCAGCCATTGTTCCGCTTGCTTTGCCGCCGCCTATAACGAAAATGTTCCTGAACTTTTCCAAGCCAAAAGAATGCTTTTCAACTTTCAGTGTTGAACCCTTCAATGTGAGTCTTGCTTTCAGCAGTTCTTTTGGGTTAGCTGCTTCCACGGCACGTTCAAGGCTTTCCAATGCCAAGCGTCTTGCTTTCTGGTCTAGAAGTGTTTCGCCGTTCTCGATTAGTTGAGTCTTGTTCTTTATCGTTACCATGCCAAGCTGCCTGTTGCAAATTCCATAAGACTTGATGCGTAAGTGTAATAAGTGTACGCTAATAAAGAATTCCGCAAACTGTAGCATGGTGAACTAGATGCCGAAACCGAAGATTTACGTTACTAGAAAGCTTCCAGAAAGAGGCCTGCAGATAATAAGAAAGCACTTTGACATGGAAGTCTGGCCTGAATATGCCCCACCGCCGAAGAAGACGATAATAGAGAAGGCAAAGAATGTCGACGCCCTCGCCACACTGCTCTCAGACAAAATCGACGCCGAAGTCTTCAACGCCGCACCCAGACTGAAAATTGTTTCGCAGTTAGCCGTAGGCTATGACAACATAGACATCACAGAAGCCACAAAAAGAGGCATATACGTAACCAACACCCCTGAAGTACTCACAGACACCACCGCAGACTTTGCATGGGCACTCCTGATGGCCCTTGCCAGACGCGTAATCGAAGCCGACAAGTACGTCCGCACCGGCCAATGGAAAGTCGGCTGGCACCCCGACATGATGACAGGCAGAGACATCTACAACGCCACGATAGGCGTCGTGGGCGCTGGAAGAATCGGCTACGCCGTCGCCAAAAGAGCCACAGGGTTCAGCATGAAAATCCTGTTCTACGACGTTGTCCCACGACCAGAAATCGAGAAAGACTTCGGCGCAAAGAAAGTAGACCTCGACACTCTCCTAAAAGAATCAGACTTTGTAAGCATCCATGTTCCGCTCATGAAGGAAACGCAACACCTGATAAACGAACAGAAGCTCAAACTGATGAAGAAAACTGCATACTTGATCAACAACTCACGAGGGCCAGTTGTTGACGAAAAAGCCTTGTACAAGGCACTCAAAGAAGGCTGGATCGCCGGCGCTGGACTAGACGTTTTTGAACAGGAACCCACGCCTGTAGACAACCCATTGCTCAAGCTCGACAACGTGGCAGTCGCACCACACATATCCAGCGCAAGCATTGAAACCCGTTCCAAAATGGGTGAGATGGTCGCAGAAAACCTCGTTGCCTTCTTCGAAGGGAAGAAACCGCCAAACCTCCTGAACGCGGATGTCATGAAAGTACGGCAGCTCTCAAAGCAGTTCTGAACATCGATTTGCGAAACGTCAAACTGCAATAGTTAAATACCCCCTTTCTTCTTACGTTAAATTTCCTTTCAACACAGGTGATTCAAGTGGACTCTGTTTATGCAGAAAGGATGAAAAGTCTAGGAACAGAAACAGCTTTTGAAGTTCTCGCCAAGGCAAGAGCCCTTGAGAAGCAAGGCAAGGACATTGTGCACTTGGAAATCGGCGAACCCGACTTTGACACGCCACGAAACATCAAAGACGCCGCCACCAAAGCGCTAAACGAGGGATACACGCACTACGTGCCTTCCGCAGGCATTCCAGAACTGAGACAAGCCATCGCAGACTACATATCAAAAACGAGAAACCTCAAAGTTACTCCCGAAGAAGTCGTCGTAACTCCAGGCGGCAAACCCATAATGTTCTACACTATCCTCGCACTGGTGAACCCAGGCGACGAAGTCTTGTATCCGAACCCGGGCTTCCCAATCTACGAGTCTCTAATCAATTTCGTCGGAGCCAAACCGGTCCCTATACCACTTGAAGAGAAGAACGATTTCAGCCTTGACCGCGAGTACGTCAAGAAGATGATAACTAAGAAGACAAAACTCATAATCCTCAACTCTCCCGAGAATCCCACAGGCGGAGTCCTCTCAAGAGAAGACTTGAAGGTCGTTGCTGACAGCATCTCCGGAAGAAACGACGCGTTCGTCCTATCAGACGAGATATACAGCAGAATAATCTACGAAGGCAAGCATGAAAGCATCACAGCCTTTCCAGGGATGAAGGACAAAACGATTCTGCTCGACGGCTTCTCGAAAACTTATGCAATGACAGGCTGGAGACTCGGCTATGGTGTAATGCATAAAGACCTTGCGTTGAAGGTCGCACAGTTGATGACCAACTCTAACTCATGCACTAGCGCATTCACGCAGATGGCAGGCGTAGAAGCGTTGACAGGCCCACAGAACGAGGCCGAGAGGATGGTCTCTGAATTCAAGAAAAGAAGAGAAGTCATAGTCGACGGCCTAAACAAGGTCAAAGGCATAACCTGCAAGAAGCCACGCGGAGCGTTCTACGTGTTCCCGAACATAGAAGGAACGGGAATGGACTGCCGAAAACTGGGAGAACACCTGCTTAACAACGCCGGCGTCGCGGTACTGCCAGGAACATCATTCGGAAAATACGGCGAAGGCCACCTACGACTGTCTTTCGCCAATTCAGTTGAAAATATAAAGAAAGCATTAGAGCGCATAGCAAGAGCAGTTTAGAAGCGCCGAGCTTCCTCAGTTCTCCACCTTTTCTTCTGTCAAAGCTTCAACTATTTCCTGAGCAATGCTGACTAAGCCGTCGGCCTGCTTCATAGCCTGTTCGCCGTCCATTTCCTCGATCTGTGCCAGCTGCTGAACCATGCTCTCGATATCTACAAGAAACTTTAGAATAGGGTCAGTTGCAGGTTGCCCCTGCATTTTCTCAGCCGTTTCACGTATGACGATTTCTATGAAAGCAGGCTCCCCTAAACTGTAGTATATGGCATTTCGGGCCTTCCTGATAGCCTCCAAGACCAGGCTGGGAGCCATGAAAGGCACTTTTCTTGCAGCCTCAAGCTCCGCTTTCGCTTCACGCAAGTACCGCAACGCCCAACCTCTCCTGTAACCGTCCATCATCTCTTCTTCGTCCTGTTCCTGTTCGTTAGAAAAACTGTGAAAGGCTATTACTAGACGCTTTCTTCCCCTTCAACCGGAGCTTGAGCTGGAAGCCCTTTCTTTTCTGCAGCCAGAGTATGGGTTATGTAACCGGTGATCTGGTTCTTCACCTTGGGCGTCCCACCCTGCACGAGCGAGCGGACAAGATGCTTGTTGTCCTCGAAATTGTTGTTAAACCTATCATGATAACGCTTTATTAGCTCCTTAGCTGTGCGCTTAATCTGCTCCGTCTTTACATTTCCCAAGCGTCTATTCCTCCGAGTACGTTTGACCTGCCATGTTTGCCGACCGCGATTACATGTTGATATAAACTCTGATAGAAACAGCCATACTAATTTAGGTTTGCTATTGAACGAACGACAAAGGTCGCACTTCCTTTAGGAGTCTAGCTGAAGACCAAAGAACTGTTGGAAGTTGCTTAAGACCTGGTCAGCAACCTCGTCGCTGCCCAATCCCTTTATCTCGGCTATGGCGTTGACGACTTGAGGGATGAACGCTGGTGTCGTCCTCTTGTCCTTGAAAGGAGGCTTGAAAAAGCGTACAGGCCCATCGGTCTCGGTAAGCAAGTTGGCCAACGGAACTTTCTTGACAACTTCACGTATCCCTTCTGAGTAGACAGTCGGCACACCTTCACTTATACAGTAGCCATTGTCCACAGCTTTGGAAAGAGAGCTCAGGGGATTGCTGAACCAGTGGAGCAGTACCCTTCTGAGTCTATATGAGGGAAGCATATCGACTACGTGTGCGGTAGTGCCACGTGAGTGGATTATGACTGGTAAATCAAGGTCTTCAGCCAGGTGCAGCATTGAATCGAAGACTTTCAACTGCTTCTCCCATATTTGCATGTACTTTGAGTCCAGCCCGACTTCGCCGATTGCAATCACAGCCCTGTTGTCCTTCTGTTTCCTGACCAGCTCCAACGTGTTCTCAAGCTCCTGCTCAGTCAACGTCTGCACACTCCAAGGATGAATTCCCAGAGCAGCGTAGACAAAACGCGGATTCCTCTCAGCCAGCTCCAGACTTCCAAGGCTGGTTTTCAGGTCCATAGAATTTGAAACCAAAGCAACGACGCCTGAACTTTCAGATTCAGCAACTATTTCAGGCACACATGTTGAGTACTCTTCGTCAGAAAGATGAATGTGTGCATCAACAAACTTCATTCCAGCCCACTTCGAGCATCCACTCATCATGCGACGACTTTTAAGATTTCCCATTATGACTGCGCTAGGTTGTGGGAGCTCAACAGACCTGAAATGAGGTTTCCTGACGTGAAGAAAAATGTGTCGGACGGACGTTTGGACCGCTGTCCACCACTTTGGAATTGCCATCGTTGCAATGTTTATACTGTTTTCTCGCAATGGAAGAAGAATTAAGCTTATATACAGCTTAAAATAGTAAAAGAGGCTACTGAGGACTCTTTATGGTCGATTTAGAGTTGGCCGTAGCTCCAATGCACAGACTGTGCAAGAAAGCTGGGGCCGATAGAGTGAGCGAAGCAGCAGCAAAAGAACTTGCCAAAGCCCTCGAGGAAATCGGCGTGAAGATCGCCAGAGAAGCACTGGATTTTGCCATGCATGCCGGAAGAAAGACCATCAAATCCGAAGATATCGAGATCGCTGCCAAGAAAGTGATGGGCAGGTAGCCAAATTCCCAAGTTCCTCTTTTCTTTTTGTTGCCACTAATATGTTTAACCCGGATGCTGCATGGAAAACGCTTAAGAAGCACGGTAGGGACTTCAACTGTAGAAGCTGATAAAACATGGGTGGAAAGAAAAAACTCAACCTGAAACAGATGGAGCGCATGCAGGACAAGAAAGACACGGAAAGCAAAGACAAGAAGAAAAAGGAAAAGGCAGGAGGAGGACCGAAAGAAAAGAAGCCGTCTGCAGTGGTCCCGCCTGACGCGAAAAACGAGAAGCTAGTTGCCGAACTGAAGAAAATGCATGTACTGACACCATATGCTATAGCTACCCGCTATAACATTCGGATAAGCGCGGCTAAAGAGTTCCTGCACGAGCTGCAAGAGAACGGTAAGATTCAACTCGTTTCAGGAAGCCACAACCTCAAGATCTACAAAGCAGACTAGACTGCTGTGTAAGACTACATTCATAGGTCAACCTGTTTTTCCCAAATAGCAGAAGGCTACGGCTTGTCCGAGTTCCCCGATAGAGTCTATACTCATTCAGAAGTCGAGAAAGCCAATGAGCTCATACGAAAAGGCTACAAGCACTGCTTGATAGCCCACGGTAGCAGCGGCTTCAAGAACAAAGTCGAGCAAGCACTCGAGCTTGTCATAACTGCCGGGTATTATGACTTCCTGAGGATGTACATACGCCGAATTGAAGAAATAGACGGTCTGACACAGCTTCGACAAGCAGAGGCCGCTATTTGGGCCAACATGTACCTTGTTGAAAATTCTGTTGATGCAGCGAGCTTTTTCGTTCAGAAAGCGAACATAATGAAAGAGTATCTCGAAGGCAGACTCTACTATGGAGGGGAAGCGGAAAAGCGTTCTGGTGAGAAACGGATAGAGTTTCTCAAAATCCTAAAGTCCAAGAGCAAAAACAGAAAAGTAATCGAAGAATGTGAGAGACTCTTAAAGATGTGGAACGAAAGCTCACTTATCTACTAGATGCTCTCAACCCGGATTTTTGTGCCACTTTTCACTTGTTTGAATAGTTCAAGGTTTCCAATGATTTTACCCAGGATGCTCACGGGACTATAGGGTTGAGAGGTTCCGTAGAAAACGCATATGGCACTTCCCATCGGCCAAAAAGCGATGGTTCCTGCTTCAACGGTGGCCTTGGCTTTTTCTTCGCCCATCTTTATTGGAGTTTCGAAGTAGACTTCTTCCTTCCACAAAGCGGCTCTGCCTTCCACAGGAAGTCTCCTGACGACCAAGTCCACGGTTCTCGGAGCTAGGAACCTGACAAGCTCGCCCTCAGTTTCTCCCAGCCCTTCGATAATGAACTTCACTTTTACCCTGGAAATGTCCAATTTTTCGGGTGTTTCTTCAGTCATTGTTTCTTCCGGCTTTTTCGAATGAATTCGTCCAGAATCTGTTCAAACGGAACTGGACCTAAGACTTTCAGGTCGTATTTCACTCTGACCGTCGGCTGGTTAATGTTGATGACCCTTCGAAGGTCAATCGGTGTTCCGATCACAACGATATCGCAAGGAACCTTGTCGATCGTTTCCTTCAGTTCAGCAACCTGTTTCTCACTGTAGCCTAGCGCAGGGAGAATCGCTCCCAAATGCGTGTACTTTTTGTAAGCCTCCTTTAGCGAGCCAACAGCATACGGTCTCGGATCCACAAACTCGCGAGCCCCATATTTCTTGGCAAAAACCATTCCTGCCCCATAGGGCATGCCGCCGTGCGTTATAGTCGGCCCGTCCTCGATAACGAGAACACGCTTTCCCCTGACAGCCTCTGGGTTGTCCGCGGTAATAGGCGACTCCGCGTCCAGCACGGTTGCTTTGGGATTGACCAGGTTTATGTTGTCCTTAACCTGCTTCACCTTCGCTGGGTCTGCAGTGTCTTCTTTGTTTATGATTATGACATCCGCCATTCGCAGGTTCGTCTCGCCTGGATGGTAAATCAGCTCGTTTCCGGCTCGGTGCGGGTCAGCCACAACGATGTTCAAGTCTGGCACGTAGAAGGACCAGTCGTTGTTCCCTCCGTCCCACACTATCACGTCAGCCTCTTTTTCAGCTTCTCTAAGAATCTTCTCATAATCAACGCCCGCATAGACGATTATGCCATTGTCTATGTGTGGTTCATATTCCTCTCTTTCCTCGATCGTACACTCATACTTGTCCAAGTCCGCGTAAGAGGCGAAACGCTCCCAAATCTGCTCCCTTAAATCTCCGTAGGGCATGGGATGTCTGATTGCTGCAACTCTGAGGCCTTTGCTTTTCAGAATCTTTGCCACCTGCCTAGAAGTCTGGCTTTTCCCAGAACCCGTTCGCACCGCGCAAACTGAGACGACTGGAACTTTCGACTTGATCATGGTCGTTTTGGGTCCCATGAGCCTAAAATCGGCCCCGTTTGCCATTACCGTTGAAGCCTTGTGCATGACGTACTCATGCGAAACATCACTGTAAGCAAAGACAACCTGATCGACATCATGCTGTTTAATCAGTTTGGGCAGGTCTTCCTCAGGATAGATTGGGATACCGTTCGGGTATTTTGAGCCGGCAAGCTCACTCGGGTATCGTCTGCTCTCGATCCCAGGAATCTGAGTGGCAGTGAATGCCACGACCTCGTAGGCGTCGTTTTCTCGGAAATACACGTTGAAATTGTGGAAGTCTCTGCCAGCGGCGCCCATTATGATAACTCTAGTCTTTTGCACAATGTAATCCTCCGTTAAAACCCCGAGCGTCGGGGTCAATATTAACCCGACTCATTCCATATAAACCTTGACTTAGAAAACCTGCTACAGCAGACGTAGAACCGTGTCGCTCATGAAGTCTATCTGCTTAGGCGTCACACCCGGGTGGACGGGCAAAGAGAACACTTGTTTTGAAACCTTCTCCGTCACAGGAAGCCTGTAAACTCCGAACTTGCGGTAGTACTGCATCATGTGTATGGGGTTCATGTAGCACACAAACGCGCCTATGTCATTCTCTCTAAGCTTGCCCACAAGCTTGTCCCTCTTGTCGCCTTTTGCATTCTTCAGTTGGGCAGTGTACAGGTAATAGCTGCATTTGAAGCCTTCAGGCTCTACGGGCAACTGCAGACTTTTGGCTTTCTTTAGCCCTTCAGTCAACCTTTTCGCGTTTGCTCTCCTTTTCGCCACGAACTTGGGAAGCTTTCTAAGCTGTACGCAGCCTATGGCCGCTTCGATTTCTGGCATGTGATAGTTGTGCCCCAGCATCAGCGACGTGTACTTCTGCTTCTCTCCATGGCTTCTAATGTATCTCGAAAACTCTGCGATCTTTTCATCATTGGTGGTTAGCATCCCACCCTCGCCCGTGGTCATGTTCTTGCTACCGTAGAAACTCCAGCAAGCAGCGTCCGCAAAAGCGCCGGCAGGCTTGCCCAAGTACGTTGCACCATGAGCCTGCGCTGCGTCCTCAACAATCTTCAATCCGCGTTTGTCAGCAATTTCTCTTATCGGTTTAAGGTCGGCAGGCATCCCGTACAGGTCTACAGGAATAATGACTTTGGTCTTCTTGGTAACCGCTTTTTCAATGGTTTTTGGAGACATAGTGTATGTTACCGGGTCGATGTCCACGAAAACAGGTTTCGCTCTGCACCACACAACAACTTCAGCGGTCGCGACGAACGTGAAACTGGGAAGAATAACCTCGTCGCCTGCCTTTACACCTACTGCCGCCAGTGCTGAATGCAGAGCGGATGTTCCCGTGTTCATTGCAACAGCGTGTTTTGCCTTCACATATTTCGCGAAGGATTTCTCGAACTCGGTCACCATCGGCCCTGCGCCGACTCCATGAGTCAACACTCCACTTTTCAGGACCTTGACAACAGCGTTTATTTCTTCCTTGTCAATCTGAGGAGCGTTTATCTGGATCATCCATTTCGCCTTTGAGCTATTATACAAATCTACGCTAATAACTTTAGCGCGCCTTCCTCGTCGGAAAGTTTTTCATGACAATAACTGATAATGACCCGCTAGCGCGCGCTTTTTCTCTTTCTTTCTAAACAAAGCTAAGATGAACCAGTGGTCTGTTTCGAACACTTCTCACATTGGCTCTTTGACACAAACTTACGCGCTTCAGCCTTTCTTGGTTCCATTGAACTCCCTTCAGGCGGATTCCATGCAGGTCTAATAGTTATCGAATATTCTTCTAAAGGTATCCATTTATGTGTGGATAGGACAAGTTGCTCGAGAATTGAGCTATTCTTCTCAAATTCCTTCCTCAATTCCTCCTGCCCTTCAAGTTTTACATTGCCAACCAGTTCAAAACCTAATTTCAAAGATTCCAACTGTCCCAAGATTTTTACGAAATAGTTTGTCCTAGGGTGTCTCTATGAAAATAAGAGGTCCCTCTAAGAAGATATGTGAGGAGTTTCGTCTAGTTTACGAGCTTGAAGGCTGTCAGAAAGGGGTTGATTACCTAACAAAGTATTACGGGATAAGAAGAATGAGAATAGTACTCGATGGCAGAAAGGTGGGCAGCGGAGATATCGCTGACTACTTCCAGAATAGGGCTTACTTCACAAAGAAGGGATTGAACAAACGCACTGTACTGCATGAATTGTATCATCACCTGGTTTATGTGAATGGTCTGGAAATGTCTCAGAGACCTGAAGAAAAAGCTGCTAGCAGCTATGCGAGAGATTTTCTAGATTAGCACTTCGCTGACCACTGACAAACAAGGGTGCTCTATTGCTCTGGAAAGCCAAAACGTATGGACTTGGAGATATCCCGTATTCCCGACTGACACAGATATCTCCAAAAGTAACGTGGTCAAAGACGCTCAAAAAGGAATGATGGAGAATTGTTCTATCACGGTTGGAGTCATATACTTCAAGGTAGCCCTAATTTGAGAGGTTATTTTCTTATCGCTTGAATATGATTAACATATTTTATGATTATTTTCGCCGCAAGAATCTTGCAGTTATTGAACTCTTCTGGTGACACGGTGACTTCTTTCAATCTTGCATGAGCACCGAATTCGTTACGCAGTTCAATAATTTTTGATATATTACACACATCTTTCATTTCCAATTTCCCGCATGTGAACTGAATAAGCCTTTTTGGGGTTAACAGTTCTTCTTTTTCTTTCTCAGTCAAGTCCCTCAACAGACTTTCGGTCAATTGATTAGTAACCGTTTGGCTAAAATCGTCCCTAAAATCGTTGCTTATGAGTTCTATGACTTTGTAGAAGTCCAAGAAAGATTCAGCATGCCATTGCGTTTCTAGGTGGCATCCTCTTAGAAAGTAGTTTATTGCTTTGTCCACTTTCTTTGTTGAACCTTCTTGGATTGGAAGTCCGTCAAGAAGTTCTATCGATTTTCCAATTTCCTCGATTTTCTCTTTGCTTATAGGTAAGTAAGTCTGTGTCTGATACTGTTTTCGATTGTTTAGATATATGGTTACTCATTATTCCTCATCCTCTTCAGTTGTTTCTTCAATGATCATGTCGAGTTCGTCTTCGCTGTCTTCAGCTTCTTCCGCTTCTCTTCTTTCTTCCTCTTGTGTTGGAATTCCGTGACCGCCTCTGACTGGATCTAACGCAAGATGGTAGACTCCCCTAGCAAGGTTCCAGAGTAGCCGAAGTTTGCCTTCCTTCTTTTCGGGATTCGTTTTCTGAACAGTTGGTTTCAGCATGTTCGGTTTGCCTTCCTTCTTGAATATTGGAACCGTAAATTCTGGATTCGTTTTTCCGTCCAAGTAGATCCACTGTCTCTTTTGCAGTTGTTGAAGTCGCGGCTTAAGCTCATCTGGAACCATCGCCTTTATCTTGCGTAAGCTGTTTTCGCCGAGAGTCAAACCCACTAACGGCCTGAGCCTCTCGATGACCTTCGTACTTATGTCGTTGAGGCGCTGTCCAAGGGCTACGTAATGAATATTTGCATCCGATCGTGACTGGGTGAAGATAGTGAACAGTTCAAGCGAGTCGTCTGAATTCATAGAATATGTCCCGAACGCATTCTGAACTTCCTCTAAAACTATCAAATAATGCCGTTTGTACGTGGGGTTTTCCAGTGCCTTCTCCTGCATTTCGTAGATGATGCTCAATACCAGACTTTCAAAGGCTTTGATTCGTCTTCCGTTGCGGTACTTGATCTCGAACAGCAAACTCTGTTTTGAGGCAAGCAACTGTTCAAGCCATGCAGACTTAACGTAGCTCCATTTCTTATCTAGGTTGATAAAGATCGTATCTCGGAGTATCGGAACAGGCTCCAGTGCTACTTTTGGGTTCTCGATTATCGGGTTGAAGACGTTTGTTCCGACTCTAACGCAGTTTATAGCTCCAAAGTTTCTTCTCCAGATCGTGCTAGGCGAAAAGACTAGGACCGTCATGTTTGGATCTTTCAATGCTTCCCTAACTATCGTGAAGGCAGTGAAGCTTTTTCCGTGGCCTGCTTCAGCAACCAATACAATGCCGAGATGTTCAGTGATGTCCGTTATTAGCTGTGCAATTGAGAAACCACTATGTTGTCCTTCATTTTGCTCTGCCATTTTCTTTCCCTCTTGTCTGTTCGTTCACCGCACACACCGTTTTTGATGTTTTTCGGTCCTAACAGTGAAGGATACTCTGTCAAAACTGGGATTTAAGGAATGATTCAATAGCAGTTTCAACATGTTCACGTAGCGTTTACTAAACTGTTAACTCTTTAATGTAACTATCAATTCTTCATCACCCAAAATAACATTCAAAAGTTAAACTTCTAGTGGTTCAGTTGTTACATAGGCGGTTTTTGGATGTTCCGCTGCATTTTGGCGAATAAACAGAAAACTAGGAATTTTTTGCCGTGACCGTGAAACCGAAAAGGGAAAAGGAATGTAGAACCTTACCCGAAACCGCAATAGAAGTGATCCTAATCGGTTTCTTGCAGTGGTTTATACTCGGTTCACGGCCACTTTTCATCTATGCCTTTTGTCAGCTTCACTTTTTCCAGTTTCATTTTCTGAAAGGGGTGAGGGAGTGTTTCTTCCTACTTTTTTATGAAACGTCCCTTCGGATCCCTTTTTCCCGTTAGGTCCATCCATGGATGGTTTCTTCTGTATCTTTCTCTCGCTTTTGCGCGTCTTTGCGTCTTTTGCGCTTCTGTCAGGTTCTTGTACTTTTCATTTCCTTTTAATCGACATTTCGCCAAATACTGTTCGTATTTCTGTTGAGGACTCAACGCGTTTAGGTCGGGAGTCGTTTCTATTGGATGTTGCTGGCATTTTGCATGTTTCAGATCCGTTCTCCAGCATACAGTATGATTGTGTCTGAGCCAATGACTAAAACATTTGTTGTCGCAAAAAAGCAGGATGCTCTTGTTTAATCTATAAAAAGTCACTACGGAAGCTTTGCCGCACATTTTCATTCGTCCACAACTCTGACAAATGAACCGTGGGCTTCCTTCGTGATTAGTCGTTGGCTTATAGAAAAGTTCTGCGGTTTCCTCTTCTGCTAAGGTCGAGTATCGTTTCAGAATCTCCGTGATTTTGTCACTAGAACTCATATTAATCATCTCATCTCAACCGCGCGGCCGCAAATCTTAATCGAGAATTGACGGGTCTTCGTGAACGCTTCTTGGACTTGCTTCGGTTGCTGCTTAAACCACGACTCCCATTGTGGATTCTGGGTTATCGGCAAAGCAGCTTTTTCCAGTTCAAGCAGAGGTTGCTGAAGCATGTTCCATGCAAGAAATTCCACGTTTTTTATTAAGGTTACTTTTACCGCGAAGAACGCTCCGTTCTGGATAGGCTTCTGTGGAAACTTGAACGTTACAAAAGTTACGGGAAATTTGGTGCATTTTTCATCAAACCATAAACCCATTTCCAAATCATACACCGAGATTGGACTTCTATCACTCCAGATGAATTGTCCGTAGATGAGATAACTTAGGGATTTAGGGTTTTTTTCGTCAAACTCAAGGTTTTCTATTGCAGTCTTCAAACTCACAAAGACTTCTTTTCCGTCTATATTCTTGCTGAATCCAATAATTGACCCGTCTAATGGGGAAAACCCATTGATCATAGGGTGATTTCTTGAAGCATCATACCAGAATCTTAAGTTTTGCCATAATTCGCGTCCATCGAGTATGAGTTTGCTCATTTTAGTCCACTCTCAAAATGTGAATATTTCCCTCAACGATTACGCGGCTTATCCTCATGTTTCCTTGCGCTGGCTCGCTTTCTCTGGTAGAAAGGTTATCAATATCATATCCTATCCGAGGCGGTTGAACAGTCAGATAGTCCGTTATTCGTGTTGCTACGTCTTGAGCATAGTGACCGTGTTCACATCCAACATCGTTGCAGTTGCTGTGGAAAACGTGAATGGTGAAGTGGTCGTCCACTGGACTTCCGACTACGCTTCCGCCGACGTTACGATCATACACGTCGCTGAAGTTTTCTGGAGACATACGAACATATATGAATGGCAGATGAGCAGCAAGTTCCGTCAAATGTTCATTCCAACTTCCTTCAACTGTTCCTTCTGGAATGGCTGTCTGGATTGCCGCAATCAGTTCCTCTTTTGTAGTATGATACCTTCCGACCATCAGGATTCCTCTAAGTCACGATCTATAGACTTTTCTGATTCTTGAACAGTTGAAGTTATTAGATCCTTACGACGTTGAACTTCCTTTTTGTAGAGGTCTTTTAGCGTTTCTACCCTACCTTTTTCTGTTAAAAGTTGCTGAGATACTTCATCTAAGGTCTTGTCTTTCTGTTTACAAGTGTAAACGAACGTTGACAATTCCTTTTCTTTCTCATCTATGATTTCAAGAAGCTGCTTGTTCGCGTCTTCCATAGTTTCTTCAGCTACCTCGGATTCAGCTAACATGGCAAGAAGCTGAAGGTTTTGCTCGGCGATCTCTGAGTACGGACTAGTCATAAGCTTCAAATCCCTTAAGACCTTCCGATCTTCAGCACTAAGAATAGATTCTTCTGAGCCTTCATTTTCGCTCAAGTGGATACCTCAGCAAGTCGAAGGCATTTAGCGCATATGAAGTCAGATGTTATCCGATCGGACGGTTGCAGTAGTTTGCCACACTCAACGCAATGAAATTCCTTAGGCATTAGAGTTCGCTCTTCAACAGTTTCGAGAATTCGCTCTTTCTCAAAGTTTGCAGTGACTTTTGGGTCAAGATTCTCCATGACGATTTCAAACGGTCCCTCAATAATTTGTCGTTGATCTCAGAAAAATCTATATCGTCAGTTTCAGGTTTCGCGCTACTGAACAACCATCCATCTTGGAACAGTCCGTAGCTTTCTTTCAGTCCCACAGTCCACGCGACACGGTAACAGAAAATCTTTGAGACTTTTTCCTTAAGCAGTTTCCCAATTTCTTTTTCAACTTCTTGTGCGCTTATGTCGCATCCAGCACGTTGAAGCATACACGCTGCAGCTTCAAACCCCTTGATTTTGACTTCAGGCATGTTTCGTGGATGAAACGTGATCCCGAATTTGAGGACGTGGTTCAGGTTTACTCCACCCGAATATCCGCCTACAAAACGGTACTTCATTGGATCGTTCATGTTGAATACTGGTTCGCCTCGGTCAGATAGTCCAAAACATGACAGATCACCATCGACCCCTTGCATTGTCTCCAGTGAGATTATTCTGTATTGTGCGTTGCCTACTACGCAAAGCTGAATGTTTGTTGGTATACTTAAACACCCCGAGTTTCTGGTGGTTTATAGTGCCGTGTTTGACGTGGACCCTTCTCTTTCGGATCGAAGCCACATTGACTGCATTTTCCCTCATAATTGTCGATCTGAGTAGCTCCGCAAGCTGAACAGCTACTTATTTCGTGTTTCATCAATTCGCTGGTTTTTCCACGCTGTTTCAGTTCGCTCCATGACTTTCCAGAAACCATGCTTTCAATTAGAGTTTCAATCTTCTTTTTGGCATCTGCAACTTGATCCTTAGTAAACTGGCTTGAGTGGTAATACGCCTTATCGTAGAGCGAATCAATCAATTCGACTGGACTCTCGAAGGTTTCAGCACCCGAATTTCTATAGTCCATAGATGCTTTTCCAGATGGAGCTTGCCTATTTTCTGGATGTGTTCCATATACTATTCCTTCCTTACTCTGTGCCGAGTCTGCAACATCAATGAATTTTTGAAGTGTCTCAGGAGTGTGGCATTCCTTCAAAACTTGAGCATATTTGGGGAAATTGCGAATTGCAGTTTCCTTATCAGACTCAAATAAGCGGAGAGCTAAATCGCTTTGTTCCGCTACCTTATCGGTCAGTCTTGTATTATCTGCCATTAGCCGTTTAATTTCTTCCGAAAGCGAAACATCTACCTTAATGGTTTTTCCTTTACTGTCAGTTGTGGAACCACTGTTTTCCTCTGACGACATTATTCGGCACCTTCAGGTTTCTTGATTTTTCCTATGATGTTCGGACCTTTCTCGGTGAAATTGTAGCTAATGTCAGAATGGATTCTAATAGGCTCAATGACAAACGATTCAGATGTCTTGTGAGCCGTGGCCTTGTCCAGTCCCTCATTGTGAAGCATCTCTTTTTCACTTGTGGCAGTTTTTACCTCGACTTCTATGATCTTTCCAAAACGTGCTAAGTCTTCGAGATCAATCCTTGAAAACGCACACTTGTCACGCATATCTAAAAATGCGGTGACGACTGCCTCGATGCTTGAATACTGAAATCTTTGTTTAAGACTTTTTATTCGTAGAACTGTTGATTTCTTGAGTACAACAGATGTGACTCTATCACTTTTTGTTGGCATTTCAACAATCACCCATTAATTTCCTATATATTATTAATAGGAATCACCGTTAAAAGGATTATTGTAGAAAAAAGTTGGGTTGACCATAACTTCAACCCTTTCTAGATTGCGATGTCTAGATCGAATAGCACATAGTTAATGGGATTTAGTGCTTATCAGTTTTATGGAATTAGTGTTGCCATGAAGGGCAGCGTTTTCTAAGTTTGGGTTTCTTCATTTTGTTCCTCTTCCTCATAAAGATCTTCTGCGTCTTCTGGCTCTTCAAATTCTTCTTCTTCAGTCACGCTTCACCCTTCTTTCTTAATCTTAATATTATCTTTTTTCCATACCTCTTTAGTGGAAAGTCCTAAATTCTGAAGAATGTCTTTTGTTCCGTTCGGTCCTTCGCCTATATAACCACAGTTGACTCCATCTAGAAACATTATTCCATTTACACCTAAAATACTCATTTCATTACGGTCAACCGTAATGGTTAAGATTTCGCCTAGCAATTTCTTATGTTTTCTGAAAAAGTTGACAGATAGTCTAGTTGAACTTCCACATTTGGATATTACTTGTCCTTTCCATGGAGTATAATTATTCATTCAACCACCTCTTTTTTCTTTCTCGGGACATTCCAACTTTCTGACGTGTCGCCAGCAGTTATCCATTCCTTCGAACATTTCAGAATCCTCTTGGCTAACCTTTCCCTCATATGCTTCTCATACTCGGCAGTTAGGTCAACCATTCAAATGACCTTCTTTTCTTCAGGTTGTTGAGATTCCGCGAGTTTCTTCTCTTTTGCTGCTTGCGCTGCTTTCTCCAAGGTTAAGAGATTTCGTTCAAAGTTTGTCTGATAATGGAAACTGGAAGGATCAGTCACTATCCAAGAATCTGTAAACTGATCATTCTCGATGAACCGTTCAATCACGTTCAACGACTTTAAAAGTTCAAAGTAGTTCTTTCGAGTCGTATAATGGGAAACCGTGTCTCCTATTGCCGCTGTAACAAAACTTTCGTCTACCGCTTTGTAGCCTAACATAAGCTTTGACTGGTAGGTTCTCCAGAGCGCACAGTGGATTTCTTTGATTCTGTTCAGGATTCCTTTGTTCATCTAATCACCGCATAAAGAAAGTGTGGCCACAACTTAGACACTGGAATCTTTGTTCACGTCCACGCTTCACGCTTATGATCCAACCGTATTTCTTCGTTTTGGACCCTTGACATCTTGGACATATTCTTTTTGGATTCTCGGTCATGTTGTTCCCTACTAGACTATATTGCTATCTGTCTTAAAAGGGTTTGTTTAACAATTGGAGTTACTGAACATAGAAATTGAACATCAACTCTGAACATCAATATTATATGTGTGTGAGTTTACTCCCCCATGGGGGGTAAGCCTTTCTCTATGGACTAACTACCTATTCTACTCTCTATATAATAATCTATACACTTCTATTTTTCTATCTATATGGATACACTTCCAGTGGGGTATAGAGAAGAACCATTCCATTGAGGCCAGAGAGAACGTTATAGAGATTTACCCCCCTCGCGTGGGCATATTCACACACACATAATATCTATGTTCAGCTTTCATGTTCAATATTAATGTTCAATAACTATGTTCAGAAACGATGTTCAATAAGTATGTTCAATATCTCCAATCCAAACAGGGACTAACAAAGCCCCAAACACATCTAAAATACAACTAATAGACTAACAATCCCTAAAACAGGACCCCTAAGATACGACACCTATCACTATGAACCACATATGTCGTCCATAATGACTGTCACTATGAACCACATATGTCGTCCATAACCTAAGTCCATGCGCTATCTATGTTCAATGTTCCCCGAATTGTTCCCCCAAAAATTCAGGGAACAACCAAGAGACTAACAATCCTTAAAACAGGCCACCAAGTACACGACACCCATACGGAAAGAACAACTAATTGTTAAACAATCCCTAAAACGGGTCACCTAAAATACTGGACCTATATGACGGTAACTAATAGTATCACTTTTAGTGGGCGCGGAGGAGTCCATGGGTAACTATAACATCATTGAACCACGGTTAGTTAAAGATAACACTGTCTCACTGTACTCTCTCTATACAGAGATGATGAAAATATTAAAACAATTCCTTGACAGGATACAATGTAATGGACTATTCCTATCTTGTAAGCAGTGGTTTGTAGCGAGTGAGAGAGAGGTTCAGTGAATCTATATGTATATGCCTGTATCGTAAAGATCGACGTATCCATACTGTAAGGGGCAGTGTGAACCCTACTGTGAACCCTTGTCACTATATGACAACATCCTTATGTGGTATGGGTCCACCATAATGGACCCAATCAACCCAGAATGGATATTTGAATTTAGCTCCACATTGAACGTGTATCTGCATGTTTGCGTAGTGGTATTGAGACACGAATATTAAGGCATGTGCATAATCATAAGCTGTTCTCTTGGAACAAACTTTCAGTTTAACAAGTTCTTTCACTATCTTGTCTGGGTCTTTCTCATAGCCTATCCTTCTATGGATAACTAAGAACTTACGTAAATTCATACTTCTAACCTTATTGCATGATTCCCGTAAGTCCTCATCGGAAATCTTTGCTGATAAAAATTCTTGTGCAGCAGTTTTCACATCTATTGTTGTCATATAGTGACATCATTTAGACTGTCAGATAATTAGTATTTAAACGTTCATGGACAAAACTCAACATGAACTAATAATCATCAAAAAATAGAAAAAAGAGGGGATTTAGAGTTCTATTGCGTGGTTTCTTGTCAATTCGTTCAGGTAGTCTCGGATCTCGCTATATGATAGGTGTTTAGAGTGTGTGGCCTTGATGTGGTCTTTAACCTGTTTGGGAAGCGCATGCATTGCGTGGCTTATGGCCTGCTTCTTTCTCCATAACTCATATTTTTTCTGTTGATCGTCTGGATCGTACGGTTCAAGGTATTGGGTCATAAAATCGCCTGTATTGGGAAAACTTGATGTTGGTCTAAAAAAGGGGAAACTTAACTAGTGGTTTCCGTTACCGTTTTCAGCTATCATTTTCTGGTATGCCGCTTGTTCTTGGATCTGGATCTCTCTTCCTATTGCTCGAAGCGTTTCCAGTGGTGAAAGCTTAGAAGGTAAGTCCTTGAGTAGATTGCCTTTATCGCCTAACATTGCCGCTTGTTGTTCCCGAGCTTTAGTTAGTATTTCGTTTCCAAACAGGCTAGTCATTGCCTTAAGAAGTAACTCTTGCTCAGTCAGTTGTGCTTGAAGCTTCATGATCTGAGCGTCTTTCGAGTCCATGCTTGCCTTTACTGTTCCGTTCATTAATGAAAGTTTCGACTTAACCATCAGAAAAGCGTCACGGAAACTTACTTCGCTCAAGTAACTCTCCATATCTTTTGGTATCTGCTTCCCCGTGAGTCCCTTAGAAACATTCAAATCGACTCGGAGATCCGCACATGTGCTTAAGAATCGTTTACGGAACGCGTGAAATCTCAGTTTCTTTCCACTTGGTATTTTCAGTTTGGCTTTTTCCGCTAAGTTCTTGAGAATATCGTTCGCTGTCTGGTCTTCAATATGGCTTTCATGGTTGCTCTGGAAAAGATACGGATTCTCAGGTTTCAACGTCGGCAAGTAAGTCTTCAGCAACTCGACGCTTTCCGCGCTTATGAAACCGTGCGCTAAGACGTTTTCTTTCTGTGTCATTCTCTCGAAAGCTATCGGGGTTTCTTGCGCTAGGTCTGGAAGCTCCGATTTCTTGATGCTTATGAAATCGCCTACTCTCAAGGCAAGATCAAGAGCTAAAGACACCAAAGTTCGCTCTCGAATATCTCCACAGTTGAACATGTCCCTGTACTGTTGGATTGTCGGCACGAAATCGCTCGCTGTAATCTGGACCTTCCACACTGCCTTTTTGATTTTCATCGTGAAACCGTAATATGAAAAGAATTGGACTGCTCCAGTTACCTTGGTTCTTGCGGTGTTCTGAGTTAAACCTTCTTTAAGCATTGAACTGTAGTAGTCGTTCAGTTTTGTGCTGTAGAAGTCCCGTTCTTGTTGGTCTTCGCTCTGAACCTTCCGTTTGTGGTCTTCCAATACTTCTGTTCCAGTTTTGCCTAGCCATCTTAGAAAGTGTTTTAATCCGTAGCGATAGATCTCCCAAGTCATTTTTCTTTGGTTCCGCTTTACTGAATCAAGGAATTCATCAGTCTTAGGGTCTGGCATTACATCATTGTTTCCTTCTGTTGTTATATCAGTCTTGTCGTTTTCTGTAGTCTTGCTTGTGTTAGAGGTAAATAGGTAGTGCTTCCGAGATTCATGAAAGACGAATACAAAAAAGGTTTCTTACCCGAAATCTGGTTAACGTGAATACTGCTAACATGGTAGGTTATCCAAGTATGCAAAACAAAAACACTAAGCACTTGGTTAATTCTCAATTCGCCTTTGCGTTTTGCCTCTTCTACATTTTCAGCAGTCACAGTCGTCGAAATAAAATACTGACTATTTTCTTGCTCAAAACCGAACTCACAGTCATCTATTCTTTGCCCGACTTCTATTTCGTGAAATCCTTTGAGATAGGCTCTAACGTCATATTGGTTCTTCCGACTCATTTCTGTTCTCTCGACATCATTCTGACTAGTTCTTGTAGTTCAGCTATAACTTTTCCGCAAAGTCAGAAACTGGCTAGTGTAAGGCTTCCTTTGAAGAAAATCAAGCATGACAAAGCGAATGAGAATAGCCCAAACGAACAATAGTAGACCCACTTTGACAATAGCCACTGAGACATTCCTATGCAAACAAAACTCCTTACGACATTATAGTCTAGATGCCCCTAGAGGCGCGCGCGCCTGAGATTTTCCCGCAAGTCATAAGAATCAGCACTGACACAGAATACATGAGGCAAATTGCGAGTTTTCAGACTTCTCTGTCTTCCGCTATTGATAGTAGTAAGCTTTGCAGCAATTACAATAAGGCTCCAAGAACCACTCGTGTTCGCAGATGAACTTTTGAATCAATCATCCGCAGTCCATGCTCCACCCCCTGTGGAATAGAAAAAACCCTTGGAAAGAGAGGCGTGCTCAGTGAAACAAACGACTGATGGAGGCTATGTGCTAGCCGGAAGCGACGGAGGAGGCGATTGGATTGTCAAAACTGATGCTTACGGAGACCAACTTTGGAACAGAACCTACGGGATAACAGGGTTTGAAGCTTCAGGTCGGGCAGTTCAACAGACCTTTGATGGCGGCTACATTGTGGCGGGAGGCATAAGGTCAGACTCAGCGAATTATGGCGATGCTCGGCTGGTCAAGATAGATAAAGATGGGAACGTTGAATGGGAGAGAACCTACGGAGGGGCAGGTCATGAATCTGCCTTTTCGGCTCAGCAGACGAGTGACGGCGGTTACGTACTAGCTGGCGTTGCGGCTCCATTCAGCATTAACAATGATGACTTCTACTTAGTCAAGACTGACCCCTTAGGGAACATGGAATGGAACAAAACCTATGGAGGAGCGAGAAACGATATTGCATGGTCTGTTCAGCAGTCTCTTGATGGAGGCTACATAATGGCGGGAGAAACCTATTCGTTTGGAGCAGGGTGGACCGATTGCTATCTAGTGAAAACTGACGCAAGCGGGAACATGGAATGGAACAAAACCTATGGCAGTGAGAGATTTGATGCCGCTCATTGTGTGCGTCAAACGTCCGACGGAGGGTACATACTTGCTGGCTTTTCTAATTGGGACGGAGGACAGAGGGAATATGGAGGAGACTTTTACTTGGTCAAGACTGATAGTAAAGGAGAAGAAGAATGGCACACGAATTTCGGAACATCTGAGGGTATCGATTGGGCATACTCTGTCGAACAAAATAGCGACGGTGGATACATTGTCGCAGGAGACACGACATCCTTCGGTCGTGGAAGTAGCGACGGTTGGCTAATCAAAACCGACTCACACTTAAATTTGGAATGGAATAAAACGCTTGCGGGTTCGCCTGCACGTGCTGTCATCCAAACTAACGATAGAGGATTTGCTGTAGCGGGAAAGTCGTTCATCAAAGTCATGCGGGCAAATCCTCCGATTGTCTGTTTTACATATAGCCCGAATAGTCCTGTTGTTCATGACGAGATAATCTTCAACGCTTCATCGTCTTATGATTTGGACGAAGACATAATGTCTTACATTTGGAGGTTTGATGATGGGAACGTTTCGTCCTCAGCCAATCCCTTGATGTCTCATATTTATGACATTCCCCAAAGATACAATGTCACTCTGACAGTAGTAGACGCTGAGGACTTGAACTCCTCCTATTCGTTGGAAGTGTGGGCGAGAATGATTACGGCTATTTCGATTTCGACAAGAACCACGTCTACGGTCGTCGGTTTTGCTGTGAACATTACTGGAACCCTTGCGGATATGTATGGGGAGAGTCTGAAAAACGAGATGGTGACTTTGCACTATGCTTCCAGTGGTACTCATACATGGACCCCTCTTACGTCTGTCTATACAGATAACCACGGTAACTACTTCGCTATGTGGGTTCCTCAGGCAACAGGTTACTTTACAGTAAAGGCAGCCTATGCTGGGAACTATACCCATGCCGAGAGTAGTAGCAGCGTGACTCTTAGCATATTGCCGTATGAGAATCAATACTTTTTCACGTTGGAATCAAATAGCACAATTTCAGATTTGACGTTTGACACTCCGAGCCGTCGATTGAGTTTCAGTGTCAGTGGCGAGAACGGCACTTTTGGCTATACAAGAGTAACAATCGCAAAAAGCCTAATAAACGACATAACCAAACTCAAAGTTCACATAGACGGGACTGAATACAACTATACTGTAGCTGACATGAACGATTCTTGGCTGCTATTCTTCACATACAGTCACAGTTCTCACCAAGTCGAAGTCGGTCTCGGTGAAGCACCGATACCAGAATATCCAAATGCTCTCATCCTGTGTGTGTTTGTTGTGATAATCTTGGTTGGAGTGATAATCTACAAAAGAAAATCTTTGAAGTCGAGTGCTTTGGATACCTTACGACTACGATGAGGTTAGGTAGCGCGCGCGACAATGATGTGGCTTAATCATCACTATTCATTTGGAAAGCTTCTCTGGGCACACGTGCATTCTCGAGGACCTTTAGCAATGCTTGGAGTATTTCCCTCTTTTCTGACTTCCGTGCTTTTGACAGTTCTGTTACATGAAACAAGGCATCAATCATCAGCCGCGATTCCTCATCAGTAGCATAATAGCAGAATATCCTGTCCTTTGAAATATCTTCAGCTAGTCTCTTAGGACTGCCATCATCGTTGTAAAGAATTCTCCTAACCCTGTCGTGGTACGCTATGACATTTCTCTGAAAAGTCTCCCTACGCTCCGCACTGGTTTCCTCTCTAACATGTCTCATAACTATCGGACCGATACGTCTTGCAAGTTCTATCAGGAGTTGTGCAAATCCGATAGCATCAGCTGGCGTTGCCATTTGTTTCACGTTGCCTATAGATTCCGTCAAGGTCATCGATAACCTTTTCGGAAAACCAAAAACTGGCATGCTACTTTCTGGCGCGCGCACCCTACGATAGGAGAATGGCTAGAATAGATATTTCACCCGAGTAAAATATCTCCCTAGACAGTTCTCGCAAAGAAAAAAGGGCGATATCTCCCAAAGTCCGTCTTCACATGACCTTTTTCTTCTACGAAATATTTAATTTGCTAATTAGTAGGGACTGATAGAAGATAATTCTACAATATGTTAGTGCGCCCCGTGAAAAGTACAAAAGCGTAAAAACTGAACTAGAGACAATAGAGATTGAGAAAGGGGAGAAGTTGGATTGGACACTGAATCCCTGAGAAGAGCATGTGCAGAATTTAAGGCGGAAGAAGGGAGAGCAAGTTTTTATGATGTCGCTTTAGAGATTGCTGATGCACACCCGTTACATGCTTCACTAATAATTCTCGCAACGTGGAACGTGAGTAGATGGCGGTTTATGGCTAACGATACTCAAAGGCTCGAAGAAATGAAGAGAGCAATTGAAGAAACCAAGCCATTCTTTGAACAATTGAAGAGCAAAGAGTTTAGAACGGTTAATTTTGATGAGATTGAGATTGCTGTGAAGAAAATCTATTCTGAATTCGCTAGAATTGAGGCAGTCAAATATACGGGTGCATCCAAAGTCATGCATTTGCTCAACAGGAATTTGTTTGTTATGTGGGACACTGACACTAGAAGGGAATATCGTTTCTATAACGATGATGAAAACGACTACTTCAATTTCCTAAAATTGATGCAAGAGACGTTTAAAGGAATTGAATGGAATTCGTCAAACAAAACTTTTGCAAAAGCTATAGATGAATACAATCAAGTTAAAATTACATTACCAAAAATGAAAGAACGATACAAAAAGAGGAAATTGTCTTAGTTAAGCAAATTTACAGTGGGCAAGAACTGTTTAGTAAAACAGTTTTATTTGGTTCGGCTATAGCTTTTCCGCAACATCGGTATTTTGCTCGGGGACTGTGGAAGATGAATTAAGGAGAGTGGAATGAGTGACAAACAAAGGAGAAAGAGGAGCAAAAGGAACACAGAAAAGCTATACACCTGTTTCAAAACTTAAAATACAACCATTTGGTGATGGTCTACTGGCGTGGTTAGTGACTAGTCACAACGAAGAGCCAATATCTGAAGAAACCAGAAAGAAGCTTCTTGACCAGAAGAACAAGGACGAAGATATGGTCAAGTTGTACCTCAGGAGACATAGAAGATATCTTACAACCCTTGTTATGTTCGTAGTTCAGATAGTCACTGCAATTATGGCGGTGTACCTTGTTATGAATCTGGAACCTGCCACGTCAACGGTTCCTTATCTGAATTGGGTCGTTCCCCAATATTGGTTGATATTTTCTACTGTCCTTTTTAACCTTGTCTTTTATTCGATTATGACGTGGATAAGCATTAGAACATTAAGACAACATTCACGTTCTATCTGCTTTCACGCGTCTGTGAGCGGAGCTGAATCCATAGCTCAAGGGAAAATGGTTGAGGGTGCTTTCCACGTCGTTATTCTGTTCAGGTTTATTAAGCAATATTCTGATGAAGCCAAGGTGCATATAGGACCATGGAACAGCAAGATAAGAGGGCTTTTCCTAGGGATTATCGAGAATCTCCATGAAAGCCGCGAGGCGATAGGCAAAGCAGTTCTGAATAGTCACGAGCAAAAAGAGAAGTTGTCTAGCAGTCTCTACAGACTGGCGAGCTCATTTTTTCAAGACGAGAAGAACCCAGATTACAATGATGCTCTGAGTTCACTGAGATTTTTTCAAGAAATGAGTGAGAAGTATGCAGAAGCCGCGACTTTTGCCCAAAGACACAGAAGGGTCGGGTCTGTGCTGAGAATCATTGGTGAGTTCATGAAGGCCACGATAGTGTACATATTGATATTCGTCCTATGGATGACCTTCGGTTTCAGATAGTTTGGTCATCGGTCCAAGGAATATGTGCGTGCGCACGCTGCGTCTAAAACAATGTAGGTATAAGCCCTCACACCTACATTGTTTACCAGTACCCTGTTCCCTGACAAGAAAGAATATACCTCTATAATCTTACTGAACGCCTATAGAGGTATATTGTTTTACCACCTGCTAACCTGACCTGCCTACCACGTCTTCAGCGTTACCACCCACAATCCCTGTTTAGTCCTCATGATTCCCCACGTCGTCGTTTTTTTTGATAAAACTTTGCCCCCAACCAACGTACGGCAACGTTTTAAATGCAGACTTGAACTAGAGTGCAGCCCGACACTGAACACCTCTCCTTTGTTGTAGCGCGCGAGAGAAAAAATCTGGATAAGTGCTGGTGTTTGGCCAAAAATGCTTTCGCGCGATGCGTTTCGTCCCTGAGACTGCTACGGTTCTACTTCTTCAGTAGTCTGGGAAGGTGTTTTCCAAGGTCTTTACTCTGTTTATGAAATCTTCCTTTTCTTTTTCTACTTCTTCCTTTCTTTTCGCAAGAAACTCAAGTTCTTCAGAGATCTCTTCCAGCCATTCCTCAATGGCCATTCTGCATTCTTTCAGGGTCATCCGAGAGAGGTATTCTGAGACATCTTGGGAGTCCGATTTCCCCAGTAGTTGGAGCGGATGGTTGATTCTGTGGAATTTCGAGAAGGGAAAGAAATGTCTAGTTGAACGTGGTTCCATAAGCTCTCCTTTGAGTCCAGCGGAAATGACTTTCTTGATGTTCACTTGTTCATCAGGGTCTCCCGTGTAGCGGTGTATTCTTCGTCTACCCACATGGATCCGCGGCTTCTGGAAAGCATCTACGAGCATCACTGGCACAAACGCGTAACCCAAACTTTTTAGTGCAAGCCACCTGTGCATGCCATCCAGAATGACATGCGTCTTTTCGTCAGCAATTATAGGATACCTCAGTACTCCGTCTTTCAGAATTTCTCTTCTCAGCAGTTCCAAGTAGACTGGAGAACCCTTTTCATGCGGTCTAAGGTCGTCGACTCGCAGCAGGACAATGTTGAAACTTCTGTTCTCCGTCTTGAGGACTGTTGACGTCAACTAGTGTTCACCTTTAAGGACTGAAGACCGGGACCTCGATTTTTTCAGGTTCGTATTCGACGAGTTTTCCCGCCAAGTATTGTTCGTATGCTGAGAGGTCCAGCAAACCGTGTCCGCTGTAGTTCATCGCAATAACTTTTTTCTGGCCTGACTGCTTGCATTGCAATGCTTCTTCTATCACGAATTTGAGGCTATGTGCAGTTTCAGGAGCAGCTATCATGCCCTCTGTCTGAGCTAAGGTTTCTGCAGCTTCGAATACTTCAGTTTGGCCGTAAGCGACTGAGCGTGCGTATCCTTTATGGATCAGGTAGGAAATCAAGGGTGACATGCCATGGTATCTTAAGCCGCCAGCATGGACAGGCGGGCATGCATATTCATGTCCGATAGTCAACATCTTGATAAGCGGGGTCATTTTGGCTGTGTCTCCGAAGTCGTAGGTGTAGACTCCTCTTGTAGTGTGTGGAACAGCCTTAGATTCACATGCAACGAACTCGGTCTCCGTCTTGCCCTTGAACTTGTCCATCATGAATGGAAAACAGAAGCCGCCATAGTTTGAGCCGCCTCCTATGCAACCGCAAACCACGTCTGGATACACGTCTATGCTTTCAAACTGTTTTTTGGCTTCCAAGCCGATTATTGTCTGATGCATGAGAACGTGGCTCAGCACTGACCCGAGTGAGTACCGTGTGTTATCGTGGGCAAGTGTATCTTCTACGGCTTCGCTTATCGCTATTCCAAGCGTTCCTGGGTTGTTGGGGTCTTGCTTGAGCAGTTTTCTTCCAAATTCTGTCTGGTCGCTTGGCGAGGGAAACATTTCGGCTCCGTACAGCTGGGCAATCGTTTTCCTCCCAGGTTTATTGTCATAGCTTGTTCTGACCATGTAGATTCTGCATTTGAGCCCAAAAAGCTTGGTTGCGAGCGCCAATGCTGTGCCCCATTGTCCAGCTCCCGTTTCTGTGGCTAGGCGTTCGATTCCCTGCTCTCTGTTGTAATACGCCTGAGCCAGAGCCGTGTTGGTCTTGTGACTACCGGCCGGACTGAAGTTCTCGCATTTGAAGTATATTTCAGCAGGAGTCTTCAAGTGTTTTTCAAGCCTGTGTGCCCTGAAAAGTGGGCTTGGCCGCGGAAGACCCAGATATGCGTCAAGAACCTCCGCGGGTATGTCTATGAACCGCGTTGTGGAGACTTCCTGCTTCACAAGCTCTTTGGCGAATATTCTCTCCAGCATTGCAGGGTTGATTGGCTTGCACGTGGATGGGTCGAGTGGGGGAGGAAGCTGTTCTGGAAGGTCTGCCTGAATATTGTACCATTGTCTAGGAATATCGTCAGGTTTCAGAATTGTCATGTATCCTTTCAGTTTTTCGGAGTTTGTCAATTTCCCGTCTCCAATGTACGTTTCTGTACTTATGTGTCTATTAGTAGACAAGCATATGTATATGAACATATTTATACTTTATTCCACAAAAATGTACATGAAGGAAAAATACGCATGTGGAACACCATAAAACAGCACATGGAAGCACATCCAGAAAGGCTCAAAATAGCCCGAGTACTCGTTGAAAACGGGCTGAGCGTACGGAATGGAAAAATCTACCTAAACGATATTGAGATACCTCCAGTACGCATAGCCCGCGTCGCCGGATTCGACCGGCGCACCGTGAAAGAAACACTAAACACAATCCAAAACAACCAAGAACTCAGACCAATATTCCAGGACATCAGGTCCGCAGGACATTCACTCAAAGAAATCGCGAGACACCTCAACCTCGGAGTCGTGGAAATAACACCCACCGATGCCAGAACCCCAGGCATACTGGCAAGCTCCACTCAGATTCTCGCAAAGAACGGACTGAGCATTAGACAAGCCATCGTAGACGACCCAGAACTGTCCCCAGAACCCAAACTCACGCTAATAGCTGAAAAGAAAATCCCCGGAGAACTCATACCCCAACTCCTCAAAGTGAAAGGAATAGCCAAAGTATCAGTCTACTAGCAAAAACAACTCGCAAAACGCCATTCAAAATTTAACATCGAAAGTGCAATGGGCATGACATAAAGGATAATAGACAGCTTCAGCCGCAATTAATCCAACCGAAGTCACGGATGGCCGATTCATGACAAAAATAGGCGTATACATCTGTCGCTGTGGCCTCAACATCGCTGGAACCGTAGATGTCGAAAAGGTGACAGAATACGCCAAAACCCTGCCAAACGTGACCGTGGCAAGACATTATACTTACATGTGTTCTGAACCGGGACAAAGCATGATCCAGGATGACGTAAAGGCTCACATGGTCGACCGCGTAGTCATCGCAACATGCTCGCCCAGAATGCATGAAGAAACTTTCCGCAAGGCAGTTGCAGAAACTGGACTCAACCCGTATTTGCTTGAAATAGTCAACCTAAGAGAGCATGTTTCATGGGCGCACACTCATGAACCCGAAAGAGCCACAGAAAAGGCCAAAGACCTCGTCAGAATGGGCGTCGCCCGTGCTCGACTTCTGGAACCGCTTGAAAAACGCAAAGTCAAAGTCGAGAAAAGCGTACTCGTCGTCGGCGGGGGAATCGCAGGCATACAATCTTCGCTCGATTTGGCGAACGCAGGCTTCAAAGTCCACCTCGTTGAAAAATCGCCCAGCATCGGCGGGCGCATGGCACAACTGGACAAAACATTTCCAACACTCGACTGCAGCGCATGCATCCTAACGCCCAAGATGGTTGACGTTGCCAAACACCCAAACATAACGCTGTTGACAAACGCTGAAGTCGTCGACGTCAAAGGCTTCGTCGGCAACTATGAAGTCTCGATCCTCCAAGAACCAAGGTACGTGGACGCAAAAAAATGTGTCGGCTGCGAACTCTGCACAAAAGTTTGCCCAGTAAAAATCCCAGACAAATTCAACGAAAGCTTGACACAAAAACACGCCATATACATCTACTCCGCACACGCCGTCCCAAAAATAGCCACAATAGACCCTACACGCTGCCTAAGATTGAAAATCAAGAAAGACGTGTGTGGAAAATGCCAGGAAGCATGCGAAGCCAAAGCCATAGCGTTTGACCAGCAGCCACAGACAATCCAAATCAAAGTAGGCGGCGTAGTCGTTGCCGTAGGTTCAGAAGTTTTCGACGCCTCAAGAATGGCCGAATTTGGATACGGCCGCTTCAAAAACGTCATCTCAAACATCGAGTTTGAACGAATATCAGACGTTTCCGGTCCGACAAACGGAAAAATCGTCTCGCCCACCACGGGCAAAGCACCGAAATCAATTGTGTTTATCCAATGCGTAGGATCGCGGGACAAACGGTTCCACGAATATTGCTGCCGAGTCGGATGCATGGTCACACTCAAACAGGCGATTCTGGCCCGCGAAAAGATACTTGAAGACGCAAGGATCTACGTCTGCTACATTGACCTCCGATCCTTCGGCAAAGGCTACGACGAATTCTACAGTCGCGCCAGGGACATGGACATAGACTTTGTTGCTGGCATTCCGTCGGAAATTCATTGTTCGCAAAACGGGTCACTCTACTTTGACGTTTACGACAAAGGCATAAACAAGCTCATGGAGATGCATGCGGACCTGGTGGTCCTAGGAACGGGACTCGTACCTAACAGCGACCTTGAAAGAATCAGCTCGTTGTTCCATGCTTCACGAAGCGCAGACGGCTTCATGCTGGAAGCACACCCGAAGCTTCGACCACTCGAAAGTGCAGCCGCAGGCGTCTTTCTCGCGGGCGCTTGTCAAGGACCCAAGGACATACCCGACACTGTGGCGCAGGCAAGCGGAGCAGCTGCGAAGGTCATAGACCTGCTCTCAAGTGGAGAAATCGAGCTTGAACCATTGAAAGCAGCAGTGAACAAGGACCTATGCAGCGGCTGCAGAATCTGCGAATCGACATGTCCATTCAAAGCCATAGAAATGAAACCAGACACCGGAAAAGACAACGAGAACTTCAGAGCAGAAGTCATCGAAGCAGTGTGCCAAGGCTGCGGCCTGTGCAGCTCAGCATGTCCAACCAGCGCCATCGAAATACAGCAATTCAGCAATCCGCAGGTGTTGACTCAAGTCCAAGCAGCCTTCGAAAGAGCCAAACCCAAGGGAGGAAAATGAATGAGCCTTGTAGACCTCATGACAATGGCCACGCCCAACTTCGGATCCCGCGAAAAGATACTGGCTAAACTCTGCGGGAGAGAGCTCGTGAATTGCTTCCAATGCATAAAATGCACGAGTGGCTGCACGGCGCTGAAACTCTTGGAACTGAAACCCCACGAAATAATGAAGCTCGTAAACTTGGGTTTTGTGGATGAGCTGGCTTCTTCCGACATAATCTGGACTTGCGCAACGTGTCTTAAATGCGTGCAAAGGTGCCCGCAGAAGGCCTCGCCTTACCACGTAATAGTGGCTCTCAGGAATCTTGCGGTTGAAAGAGAGGCAAAAGTTCCTGAAGGGTACTTGAAAGCAGTTTCACAGATACTTGAAACGGGATTAGCGGAAGCATGCCGGAAGATTGTAACTAGAAAGATGGAAACGGTTGACCGCGAATGTTTAGGGCTTCCAAAGGTGAGCAAACCCAAGGAAAACTTCCAAACTATCTTCATGAAGGCCATGGAGGAAAGACCGTGAAAACCGCGGTTTTCTGGGGCTGTTGCATATTAACAGACCAGCTTGGCTATGAAATGTCTGTGCGCGAAACTTTCCCCAGATTAGGCGTGGAACTTGCTGACCTGCGTGAATCTGTCTGCTGCGGCGACCCTGTAAAAAGCGTTAACGATTTTGCAGCCAACTATTTGGGGGCGCGAGTGCTCGCGTTAGCAAGTCAAGCAGGCTTGCGCGACCTGTTTGTTCCGTGTAATCGTTGCCATTTCACGATCTGTGAAGCAAGGAACATTATCGAGCAGAATCAGAAAGCTGGGCAGAAAATCAAGGAACTTCTGAAAGAAGAGGAATTAGAGTACAACCCTGACATCAAGATCTGGCACACGATTAACCTTCTTCATGATCATATAGGCTTGGAAAAAGTCAAGAAGGCCGTAGAGAAACCGCTTAAAAATCTCAAAATGGCAAGTCACGTTGGCTGCCAAATCATCCGATACAGCGACCTAGGAAGAGTTGATGCTGCTGAGAGTCCCTACAAACTTGATGAACTGATACGTGCCCTCGGGGCAGAAGCCGTCGACTATGCTGAGAAACTCGATTGTTGCGGATCTGCATTGATGCACAGCCACCCTGATTCTGCACTTTCGCTCTCGGGCTGCAAGCTAAAAGCACTTCAAGCCCTGAATGTAGACGGCCTCATTGTTTCATGCCCAGACTGCGGACTGATGTTTGACGCCAGACAAAAGGACACTGCAACAATCGTCGGAGCCAAGCTCAGTGTTCCCGTCTTGTACTATACGCAACTGTTGGGTTTGACATTAGGCATCGATGAAAAAAGACTCGGACTACATCTAAACCAGAGCCCAATTGAGGATCTGCTAGCCAAGATTTCGGCCTAGTCTCCCAAGCAGCTTTTATATCAGTAGTTGCAGACTTTTTTGCAAAGGTGAAAATATGGTAGATTTCGAATTCACAGAAGAACAGGAGCTCTTCCGCAAGTCCGTACGCGAATGGTGCGAAAAACACATACCGCTGGAAAAAATCCGAGAAATGGACAGCCAAGGACGTATCCCTCAAGAAGTACTGAAAAGTATGGGAGAAATGGGGCTCCTCATCATGACCGCGCCTGAAGAACACGGCGGGGCAGGAGCAGACTGGGTCACAGCGTGCATAGCAGCTGAAGAACTCGGCTACGCAGACGTAAGCATAGCCCTTCCAGTGCTCTGGCTCGTAGAATCATCCTGGGGCTACGTAGTCGACAGATACTGCAGCGAAACAGTACGAGAAGCCGTAATACGCAAAGCCATCAAAGGAGACGCCTTCATAGGCATTGGCTCCACAGAAGCCGGAGGAGGTTCAGACGTCGCCGCCTTCAAAACCACAGCGAAGAAACAGGGAAACGACTGGATGCTGAACGGCGAAAAAACCTACATAAGTGGCACAGAAGAAGCAAAGAAACTAGGCGGAGGCTACTTCGTCATTGCAAGAACCTCGCCAGCACCGCCAGAAGCAAGCCACCGCGGAATGACAGGATACTATCTGCCCATGAACGCGCCAGGAGTAGAAGTCAACAAGCGCTTCGAAGACATGGGAAGAATGGCAATCTCCACTGGCGGCTTCCTGATGAAAAACGTCAAAGTCCCCGATTCCTACCGAATAGGCGAAGTGGATAAGGGTTTCTACCTGACAATGGAAGGCTTCGACACTGCACGCATACTAATCTCAGCCGTATGCGTCGGCGCAGCCAGAAGAGCGCTTGACATCGGAATGGAATACATAAAAGAACGAAAAGCCTTCGGCAGGGCAATCGGCAAATTCCAAGGAATACAGTTCGAACTGGCAGACGACTGGGCACACCTCGAAGCCCTACGCTCACTCACCTACCGAACCGCATGGATGATGGACAAAAGATACAAAGAGAACAAGTTCACACCGCTCGAAGTAACCAAGATGATCGCTGCCTGCAAGCTGATAGCTCCACACTTCGCATTCGACGTTTACAAACGCGCAATGATATGGCTGGGCGCATGGGGATACACGAAAGAATGCCCACTAGAGATGGGACTACGAGGCATAATGTCCTACTGTGTCGGCGCAGAAGGCAGCACAAACATCCAAAGAACCGTCATAGCCCGAGAACTCCTCGGAAAAGAATACATATCCTACAAGTAGAGTCCAACGGAAAAACGCACAGTGCAGGGTTAATCCCCTGCGCCGCCTTCTTTCTGCACATCAAGCTGCAACCGCAGCAGTCCTTCTAGAAGCAGTTGTTGGAAACAGCGCGGATGTGTGTTCCTAAGATGACTTAATGAAAGACGACCGACATACACTACGTGGGCTGGCCAGTCCATTTTTAACCACATATTAAATGCCCCGCGCGCACTATCGCGGACCTGTTAGATGGTCTTGTTTGAGCCTGTAAGGCGTGAAGCTATGCAGTTGGCTAAGATGCTGAGGTGCATGGGCAAGTTTGAACCGGCGCGACTTGGGCTTGAAGAGCTGGACCAGACGTCGATGTCTAGAGTGCTGTAGCAGTTCAAGAATCGGTTCAAATCAGCTTAGTGAGTCATCAAAAAAGCTTCGTGTGCTGGGCGTTCCTTATCCTAGTCAACGTATTGCAGCGGCTCTTCACGCTATCGTAGAGTTTGTTGCGCAGTTCCTCGTCAGGGGTTTTCTGCTCTCTGAAGAGAAGGACTCTTCTTGCTAGTTCGATGTCGCCTAGCCAGGTGAACCATGCTTCAAAATCTCCTCGGTTAAGATGGAATTTCAGCGAGGAAACGTCCACCTTGGCGAGCTTGTCGCAGAAGTCTCCGAGACTCGCAGCATAGATGTTCAGGGGCTTACCTATGTCCGAGTAGAAATGGAAAGACTTGTCAACAGGCAGATAGGCTAGGGTCTCAGCAGCTTTTTCTCTGCTTATCTGAGGGAAACCTAACGCTTTCTTACCTAACTCGGTGATCGCATATGTCCCTTTCTCAACAGTCTCTGCGTACTTCATCTTGACAAGACCTAGTACATGCATCATGACCGGGGGAAAGGCTAACCCGGCTTCTTTCGCTATCTCGGTGGCTTTGGCAGGCTTATCCAGCTGCCACATTGTTTCCAGAATCAGACGTTTGACAGGTGATAAGCTCATTTTGTTGCACTTCCACTATGTTACGGGGTGTCCCTAATAGCCTTTTCATGTTCACAGATTTCGAGGTAGCGACTTCAGACATTTAGATAGTGCCGATTAGGAAAGCAAATAAGCAATGTTAAAGTAGCCCCCAAGGACACTGCTGTAAGGAACGGAGCCCAAAAGAAATGAAGATGGCCGTGTTTGTTTACGAGTACCCTCCCAAGATTGTTGGAGGCCTGGGAACTTATGCTGCGGAAATCACGCGCAAATTCGTCCTGACCGACAACGACGTTACCGTCTTCACGATGAATGATGATGCAGGTGCGCTTCCGACACGGGAGATCTGGCGTGGGATTGAAATCCACCGTCCCTTGCACATCGACGTGTCCGACTCGCTGCCTGATGTGATAGCTGAGGAAGTGCGCGCGCGCTGGGGCAGAGGCATTCATCTTTTCTCGAAGATTTTGATCTACAATTATCTCAGTGCTTCGAAACTTGTTAACGAACTCATCAGGAAAGAAGGTACCAAGTATGATGTTGTGATCGCTCATGATTGGCTCTCAGCCATGGGCGGAATAACTGTCAAGAAAGAAGTTGGCTTGCCTTTTGCTTTTCATGTTCACTCGACGGAGAAAGGAAGAACTCTTGGAAACGGCTCCGAAGTTGTGAGTAACATTGAGCTTCACGCCGGGAACGCGGCTGACATGGTCGTGACAGTTTCCTACGCGATGAAAGATGAACTTATAAGACTGGGCTTTCCGAAGGAGAAGATACAAGTTTCCTACAACGGTGTTGACCCGGAAAAGTATGACCCTGCTTCAGTGACTTCTGAGCAGATCAAGAAAGTCAGATCATACTACGGCATCAAAGATGACGAACTGATGATCTTGTTCATCGGCAGACTCGTAGGCGTCAAAGGCGTTGACAAGCTCATAATGGCTATGTCGCACATCTTGCATAAGACACCAAAAGCGCGGCTTGTAATCGTAGGTCTAGGCGACCTTCAAGAGTACCTAGTCAACCTCGTAAAGACCATGAAGATGAGTGACTACGTAAAATTCCGTTTCGAGTTTGTCCCTGAAGAGGAACGCATACTGCACTATGCTGCGTGTGACGTGGCCGTTTTCCCAAGTCACTATGAACCGTTCGGCATCGTTGTCCTTGAAGCCATGAGCATGGAAAAGCCTGTTGTCGTAGGCGCCGCGGGGGTGAGCGGCATGCGGGAAATAGTAGTGTGCTGCGGCGAAGAACAGTGTGGTTACCACATAAACCCGAATAACCCTGAAGATATCGCTTGGGGCATAGCCGGTGTGCTTGAAAGTCCTGAGAAGCGAAAGTGGCTCGGAAGAAACGGTCGTAAACGGGTTCTTGAAGAGTTCACGTGGGACAAAGTAGCAGAGAAGACTCTTGAACTGTATGAGCAGATGATCAAGCGTTAGGTTTTAGCCGCACGGTGACAGCAGATTTAACGGTGACGTTTTGAACGCTCCGTCTCTTGATTCGCGTCGGAAGGTTACACGGGAAGCAGCGATGCTTCTCTATTCGGGCGTCGAGAAAGAGTACAAGCAGGCCAAGCTCAAGGCCGCGAAGACTTTCAACCTTCATTACATGCCTACAAACCTCGAAGTCGCCATGGAACTTGACCAGATGGCGGAAGAAAACGAAGCCTCCACCCGCCAAGAACGGTTAGTCTGCTTGCGGCAAGAAGCCTTGAGAATAATGAAGATGCTGAGGGAATACGGCCCGGTTCTTGTTGGAAGCGTGTGGCGGGGCACGATCCATCGTGAAAGCGACATGGACGTAATCGTCCACCATGATGAGCCTCGTGAAATCATGAAGTTGCTTGAAAAGAACAGCCTGATCATTACGGGCAGCGAACGCACAGTAGTGACAAAACGGGGGAAAACAAAGGACACGTTTCACATTCATGTCGATTCACCAATCGGAGTGAAGGTTGAAGTCATCGTTCACAGCCCTGAAGAAGCCTGTCTTACGCAGAAATGTGAAATATACGGCGATGAAGTCACGGGTTTGCACATTCAAGAACTGGAAAAAGTCCTCGAAAGAGACCCACGGCGAAGATTCGTCCCCTTTTAACTCGTACGTGCAGAATATTCTTGCGCTCCGAAGATTCTTAAGTATCGGTGTTCCAATTAGAATATTGGCCATCGCTTCGAAGGGTGTTACCATGGGGCTTGACAGGGAGTCCTTGAAGAAGATGTTCCCAAACTTGGGCAAAGAACTGCAGTTGGATGAGAACAAGGTGGCAGTCAAGTCCGTAAGGACTGACCCTAACACGGGCGAGAAAGCTGCAAACAGAGAAACGTTTGTCAACTACGTACCAGACGTTATAGATTTTCTCCGACGCTGCGACACGAAAGAACAGGCAGAAGAGATAATCGCTTATATGGAGAAACGAGGGGAAATCAACAAAGAATTCGCGGAGAAACTTCGAGTCCAGCTTAAGAGAAAAGGGGTCAGGAGCTTCGGACCGAAAAAAGAGGAAAGCTACTACCTCAAAAACTCAGAAACCTAACTCTGCAGGCCTAAATTCGGCAGAAAAGCTCTGTTACGTCACCGAGTTCTGCATGTTTGCGATGCGGATGGGTAAATATATACGTGACCCACATTTTGCGGCTCTAAAAGTAAATAAATGGGCTTATCAATAGATAGGAAGCCTAAAAGTCAGGTAATGCAGCGGAGGAAACGTTGAGTGAAAAAGTCAGTATTGGCGTTAACTGTACTAGCAATCATGATGGTAGTGTTCTTCACGTCAATTGCAAATTTCAAGACCGTTATGGCAGCCTCGGATTATGACATAACCCGTGTGGACCATACGGTCAAAGTTTTGTCCAACGGTTTTGTCCTCATAAATGATACGGTAACTACTTCTGCGTCGGCCTCAGGCCCTTTTCTGATCGGTTTTCCATACAAGTACGGTTTGAAGATGCTTCATTGCATAGCCTACGGGACTTCTGACAGGTCGTCAGTCTATCCAGTGACCCTTAACGTGCCCTTGGAAAATCATGTTGGCTTCTACGGCGTAAGAGTTGACCTGCCAGATGGTGCCCCGCAAGCGTTCACGGTCGAATTCATTCTCTCCAATTCGTTGCTGACACAGGACTCTCAGAACGCAACAGTTTTCACTCTTGATTTTCCTGCTTACCCAAGCTTCACAAAAGCAGCTGCTCTCTGCAAAGGACTCGTTAGCTTGCCGTTAGGAGCCACATACGTCAGAGGAACGTTGGGCGCCTTCAACTACACGGCAGACAATCTTGCAGCTTTCTCATACAACGCGTCAGAGGTGACCTTCGCGTCAGCCGAGAACACGATACAACTGTTCGAAATAAAGCAACTGGAACGCCAAATGACGGTAAACGAATTCGGCGACATAGGCATCTCAGATTCATACTACATAACGAACAATGCTCAATCAGCAATCGTGTCAGTTGATGTTATTCTGCCTCGGAACTCTACAGTTCCAACTGCCAAAAACCAGCTTGGCCTATCTACTCAGATCCTACTGATTGACAGCAACCCCATCAAGTACAGAGTAGACCTGACTTTGCGAGCTGACCCAGGAAAATTCTCCGAGTTTATCGTGCTCTACAGTTTGGACAAAAACGCTTACTCCACGCCTCAGAATGAAGCAGGCAAGTCTGCATACAAGATCACCCAATTCGATGACCTAACGTATTACGTTGATCAAGTTTCTGTGACTCTAAGCCTGCCTGAAGGCGCAAAACTGTCGTCGCGTCCTGTGACAGGCTTCTACGGTGTAGGCAAGGGCCCGTTTGCCGATGAGGCAACGGTACAGAAACAAGATTTTGTTTGGCTGGACAGCTTTCCAGTTGAAATCGTATACGAATACAATCCCGTGTGGACAGCTTTCCGTCCGACATTGTGGGTCTGGTCTATTGCTCTTGTCGGATGCGCAATCTTCGCCGTATCGAGAAGGCTTAGCGCGTCAGTGACGGTTATTGTGCCCTCCCGAGGGGGAAGACTTCGGCCAGAGAATCTCAAGACATTCGTCGACTCATGTGAAGAGAAGATGAAGATACTGGCCGAGATCGATGCTCTTGAGGCTAGAGTGCAGAAGGGCAAGATTCCGAGACGCCGCTACAAGGTGCAGAAGAAGACTCTGGAGATGAGGGTGGACACATTGTCTCGGAATTTGGGAGGACTTAAAGAAAGTATGCGGTCCGCAGGTGGCCATTATGCTGATTTGATGCGTCAGTTTGACGTGGCAGAGACTGAGATCAACGATGTTGAAGCTAACATCAAGAACATTGAGGCTAGGCAGAACCGCGGCGAGATCACGCTTGAGTTGTACCGAAACAGGATGGAAGAATACAGACACAGGAAAGAAAAGGCCGAAACAATGATTGACGGAATCCTTTTGAGGCTACGTGAAGAAACCCGCTAGTCAACCTAAATCCTTTTATTCTACAATTTGGCTTTCAAGAAAATCCTAGCCTCAGGGGAAACAATATGGTGAAAATAGTCGTAGATAATGCAAAGTGCACTGGATGTGGCACATGCGCTGAAACCTGCCCCGTTGGTGTCTATGAAATCAAAGACAAAAAATCGGTTGCAGCGAAGCCCCAAGAATGTCTAGTGTGCAGAGCATGCGAAGTCCAATGCTCTGAAGGCGCAATTCAAGTAATAGAGTAAGTTTCAGCATCCCTTTTGATGTGCAGGCAATCCGACAAGTTACGTGAGATTCCAAAAGCCCCGTTGAACTTCCTTTACTTCCTTTATGATTTGCTCGCCACGAACTCTCACCTGCCTGCTTTCCGTCAATACGCGGTCGTGAAGAGCATACTTGCTGCGGCTCATTTCTGCGATTGCTGATGCTGCGATCTTGCCTATGAATCTGGTGCCGTATCCACCCTCAAGAACCTCCACCATGCGTCCGGAAGGTACCCCTGCTGCCAAGTCTGTGAGTGTACTGAAGACTTTTTTATAGCACAAAGCAGACAAGGAAAGACTGCCTACAGGATCTGCGTAGTGGGCATCAAAACCAGCAGAAACCAGAATGAACTGTGGTCTGTACTGAGACGCTATCGGGACCGCGATTTCCTCCATTGCCTTCAAATAGACACAATCACTCGTCAGAAACGGTAGCGGAACATTGACGTTGAACCCTAAACCCGCAGCCTCTCCGGCTTCATGGACGAAACCTGTTCCAGGGAACTCTGTAGGGTCCTCATGCAAGCTGATGTACAGCACTTTGTCTGTCTTGTAGAAAATTGATTGAGTACCGTTTCCATGATGCACGTCCAGGTCCAATATTAGGACGCGTTTCAACCCGTATCTTCCGAGCAAGTGTTGCGCAGCGATTGCGACGTTGTTGAACAAGCAGAAGCCAAGGCCGCGAGTTCTCTCTGCATGGTGCCCAGGCGGTCTGACGGCAACGAAAGCGTTAACAAACCTTCGGCTCATAACAAGGTCGACCGCTTTAAGAGTCCCGCCTACTGCGTACAAGGCAACATCATAACTTTCAGGCGAGACAACAGTATCCCCTGAATCTAGAAGACCCCCGCCACACTTGCATAGCGCCTGAACTTGATTGATGTACTCGGCGTCATGGACCCTGGTAAGTTCTCTGACGCCTGCCTTTCGGGGTTGCTCGAACTGCCAGTTACTGCTTTTTGAAAGCTGCCCCGTTTTCAACTCGTTAACGATTGCTCGGAGACGCGTCGCAGATTCGGGATGTTTCCTTCCAGGATTGTGCTCATAGTACTTCGGCGAAAAAACAACAGCGGTTCTACTCATTGGAAGTCACTTTGGCGAAAGTCCTTTGAAAAATCTCTTCAACATACTTTCCTACTGGCAAACGTTGTTGTTCAGCCAATTTCTGCAATGCCTTGTTGACGCCTGTAGTGTACTGAACGGCCTTCTTGGATTTGTCGGCTATGAACAATGGCAGCCCAATGTTCTTGGCCACTTGTCTGAGAACAAGCTTTCTCAACGTATCCTTTTTCGGTTCAAGCTTGACTTCCAATGGCAAACTGAGAGCAAATTCTGCAATTTTCCGAGCTGCAAAAGGCAAGCGTAGTTCAACATTATGAGCGTTGCATGCCTTCCAGTCTCTTTCAAGGTTGGACGCGTACATTCCAGCAGCATCTTTGAACATCGCTTCCCGAGTTCTGTCCCTCCCAAAGTTCAGGTACTCATCCACATATCGTTTGTACCCGCCGAAAAGCTCATCTGCGCCCTGCCCAGCCAGCATAACTTGACAGTTCATTTCCGCAGTCTTTTCAGCTGCCCAGAAAACTGGAATGGAGATACTTAGTTTAACTGGGTCTGGCTCCTCGATGGCTTCCAACACGGAAGGAACGACCTGTTGAACATCCTTCTCGGCATAAGTTTGAGAGCATAATGGCAGCTTCAACTCTTCTGCCGCCTTTACCGCATGCTCAGTTTCAGGTTGATCCTTCAAAGCAACATGCACCAGGAAAACATCGCCCGGGCAGCATTTCTTGGCCAACAGTGCTATAATGCTGCTGTCTAGGCCGCCGGAAAAGGCCACTGCCACTTCTTTCAGGCCTGCCACTCTTTCTCTGACCGACAATTCCAGAAGCGCTTGAAGTCTCTCTGCCGCAGTCTCCATCGTCGTCTGCCGCGGCTTTGCGTACTCCAGTCTTTTCACTGGTACAAACGTGAAGCCCTGTTTATCAGCAAGCCCTAGGCACCCTGGCGGAAACGATTCTACGTGCTTTATGCCGATCTTCCAGAGTGCTTTTCTTTCAGAAGCCAAAACTGCAACGGATACACTTTCCCCGTAGTAGAGCGGGCGAGCGCCAATAGTATCTCTCCCTGCAATGAGCCTTTCAGATTCAGCTATCAAAAAGGCAAAGTCGCCTTCACATTTCTTGATGAAAGCTATAGCGGCCTGTTTCTCTCCAATCTGGAATTGTCGAGCGAAGGTTTCGCGCGTGTCTTCTGCTGCATGAGCGTAGTCTCTGCCGCTGAAAACGAGCGCTGCCCTTTTCAACTTTTTTATTTGGGGCTCGTTATGCTTCGGGATCATCGAGTAGGTGCAGCCGACTATGACTGGCGAGTTCAGTTTGGTTTCCGTGAGTTCCGCAAGTGATTTCGCCTCAGAGACAGTTTCTGAGGAGGCCAGTCCATAGACATTTGCTCCTTTTTGCTCACAGATTTCCAGCATTGTGACTGCTGTGTTTGCCACGTTTTGGCCTTTTTTGCCGAGAACACCGACTGTTGTTTGCATTTGCAGTAACCCTTTGGACTGAGATGGTGTATAGCGTCGGTAAAACATTAATCTTCAATCATCTTATTCTTTTGCGAGGGAAATGGAGGTTGCCGGTCCTGCCTATTGATACTGGTCGTTACGGAACGCCAGAAATGAAGAGGGTTTTTGAAGAAGAGACTCGCGTGCAGAGAATGCTTGATGTCGAGGCTGCTTTGGCATGGGCACACGCCGAAGCGGGCGATATTCCGCGGAAAGACGCAGAGAAGATTGCATCCAAAGCTTCTCTGAGATATGTCAAGCTGGATAGGATCAAGGAAATAGAACACGAAATAAAGCATGATATTGCTTCTTTGGTCAGGGCTTTGTCCGAGGCCTGCGGTGCAAGCGGCGCATATGTTCACTTGGGAGCTACGAGCTACGACATTGTAGATACAACCAACGCTCTACAGTTGAAAGAGGCTCTGGACTTGATTGAGGGGAGGCTCGTTGAATTCGAAAAGATACTGATGGCAAAGGCAAAACAGTACAAAGAGACCGTGATGGCAGGCAGGACACATGGACAGCATGCATTGCCAATAACGTTGGGCTTCAAGTTTGCAGTCTGGATGCGCGAGACCGCAAGACATGTTCAAAGAATTAGGGCGTGCAGGGAACGTGTTTTAGTTGGAAAGATGAGCGGAGCAGTCGGTACGCAGGCCGGACTGGGCGAACACGCAATGAAAATTCAAGACCTTGTAATGCGCAAACTGAAGATTGGCTCTGCTGACATTTCAACTCAAATCGTGCAGCGGGACAGGTACGCGGAACTCGTATGCCTGCTGGCTATGGCTACATCTTCGATGGAGAATTTCGCTACTGAAATCCGTGAACTGCAGAGGCCTGAGATCGGTGAGCTTTTTGAACATTTCGAGACCGCGAAACAGGTCGGTAGCTCTACGATGCCTCAGAAGAGAAATCCAGAACTCTGTGAAAGAGTCTGCGGCTTAGCAAGAATCGTGAGAAGCTTGGTTACGCCGGCTTTGGAAGACGTTACGACTTGGCATGAACGCGACCTAACGCAATCATCGGCAGAACGTTTCATCTTCCCGGAAGTGTGCATTCTGACTGATTACCTGTTATGGCTTATGTGTGGAATAGTGACTGACCTTCGAGTGGATGAACAGCGAATGCTTAAGAATATGGACGTGACCCAGGGGCGCATGATGTCTGAAGCAGTGATGATCACACTGACAAGAAAGGGCATGAACCGCCAGGAAGCTCACGAACATCTAAGAAGATTGGCGATAAAGAGCGAGACTGAGCACCGGCAATTCAAACAAATCCTCCTCGAAGACAAAGCCGTGACAAAAATCCTGAGTGAGGAAGAAATAGATGAAGCCTTGAATCCGGAGAACTACTTGGGAACGGCACTAAAACAAGTTGACCTGGCCATCAATAGAACTTCGGCTGAACTAAACACCTAAAGTCTGCTAGTATTCTGTTAGTGCTTTTTGCTTCCACTCGTTCTGTTCAAGCTTGTCCAGATCTTCTTTCTTCATGAAGCCGCCGAGCTGCTCCTTCAGTTTCTTGGCCAGTCGAGGGCCGATTAACGGCAGATTTGCCAGGTCTTCGATCGAGGCGCGTTTCAAATCGCCTGTTGTTTTGTATCCTGCGTTGAATATTGTCCGCCCCCTCGCTCTGCCGATGCCTTCCAGTTTCACCAGTGGCAGCAGCTCTTTTTTAACGCCCTTCTCTACCCGTTGTCTCACTTCGAGGGTCACAGGCAAGAGTTGCTTGTTTCCGAAGAGCAGTGCAAGCTCGTGTGTGGCGTGCAGTAGCCATTTTGCGTTCTCGATTGTTCTGTACAGGTCGCCTGGCTGAACCCGGTATCTTTCGATAAGCTGGTCCTCGCTTATCTCATCGATCCAAGCTTTCAAAGTCATGGCGGTCTTCACTTCTCCGAGAAACTCTTCATACGCTATGCTGTCTTCATACTGGTCAGGCGGGGCAACAATGAACTCGCACTTGTGCTCTTCCATGAACATCTCAACCTCCTCCTGCTCTCTGGAGTACGGCCGCAACACCGGTCCCATGTCAGGCGTGTGAGCAATCATGTGCAGGAAGCTGAACTCAGTGAGCTCTCCAGGGTTTCTCTTCAAAGCGTCTCTGATTATGACGGCTGAAGCCGGGTCAATGTACAGTTCGCTGACTCTTTTCCCAAATTTCGTTGCGTTGACGTCTTGGCCTAGGATTTCGATCATTTCCTCATCATACAGGTACTTCAGTATCTTGGAGATTATGCCCTTGATCGCTTCGATGTCATACTGAAACGCGTAGAACGTCTTTCCGAAAAACTCGTAGATACCCTGTTCCGTATGGGCATAATCAGCCGCAACGGTTGCCAGCACGTGAGTCCTCATTATTCTCTCAACTGCAAGCCGCGACCAGATGCGCTCAGGCTTTGCGAGAACGTAGCTGTGCAGCAGATAGTCAGCTTCGTCATTAGTCTTGGCTATCAGCACAGCCTCTCCAGTCTTGTCGTATTTGGGTCTTCCAGCCCTGCCGGCCATCTGCTTGTACTCCAGCACACTTATCGGGTACCACCCGTAGCCCGGCTCGTACCGTCTGTAATCTTGGATTATGACCGTTCTAGCAGGAAGGTTGACTCCGAATGCCAAGGTGGGCGTCGCAGTCAGGACTTTGATTCTTCCCTCCCTGAACGCGTCTTCGATCAGCTTACGGTGACCACCACCTAGGCCAGCATGGTGAAAGGCTGTTCCGCACTTGACCAATTCAGCCAGGGACTCACTGAGGCTTGTTCTTTCGCCCGCTGCCAAGACCCTGTTTGCTTCATGTTCAAGTGAACGTTTAGCAGGCTTAGAAAGCACACTTGCGATTTCTCCAGCGGCTCTCTTCGCTATAGTTGCCGCGATCTTTCTCGTTGGCGCAAAGATCAGTGCCTGTCCACCGGTTTTGACCGTGTGCAAAGCCAGGTTTATGGCTGGATCCTTTGCATCTTTTTCTATCTTGCGTGCGTCTCCGTCCTTGTACTGGATTTCGTCGTTTACGAGTACTCCTTCTTTAAGGTGAACTGGGCGCCACTCTGTTGTGACATGTTCGGCCTTCAACCATTGGGCAATTTCGTCAACGTTGTTTACCGTCGCACTCAAAGCTAGAATCTGCGTGTCAGGGTTCGTCTGCATCAGCCTTGCTAGAACAACTTCAAGGGTCGGCCCGCGTTCAGCCTCGTTCAACAGGTGAATTTCATCAGCAACCACCAGGGAAAGCTCGTCCATCCATTTTGCCCTGTGTCTCAGAAGCGAATCTGCCTTTTCGTTCGTACTGATTATTATGTCGTATCTTTCTAGCCACGCGTCAGTACTGTCAAAATCTCCTGTGCTGATGCCGATTCTTATTTTTCTTCCGTCTCTCTTCGTTATCGTGGAGTATTTCTTGAACTCTTCATACTTCTCGCTCGCTAAAGCCCTCAGAGGCGTCAGGTAAACCGTCTTACCGTTTTTTTCAAGTATGTGTTTAAGCGCGCAGAACTCGGCGAGCAGAGTCTTGCCTGAAGCGGTGGGGCTTGCAAGAACAAGATTCTTCCCGTCAAGGACGCCGGCCTTCACGGCCTCTTCCTGAGGCGGATACAACTCTGAAATCCCAGACCTGATCACCAGTTCCTTAACGGCTTCTGGCAAAGGCAAATCAGCAACTTTCACTCGAACGCGTCCATCTCTTCTGCTACAAAAGCATAAATACCATCACAATTTAAAGCGTTGCGCACAGAGGCTTTTTCTTGGGTTATGTTTTTCTACTAGAAAACTTTCAATAGTAAAAAGTAACGAGACGACCTGCAGGAGACCTAGAATGGTCGAAAACGTGAAAGAACTGCTTAAGGCACATGAAGGGCTTAGACGCGAAGTGTACCTAGACAACGAAAACGCCACTCCAGTTCCAGATGAAATCGTGGAAGCCATGCTCCCCTACTACAATAGACGTGCCTATGGAAACCCGACCCTTACACACAAACCGGGCTGGGAAGCCTTCGAAGTGCTAATGGAGTCCGCACAGAAGATAGCCAGCTCAATCGGGTGCAAAACGCTTGAGGAAATCAACTTCACACCGGGGGAGACAGAGGCCAACAATCTTGCGCTATTTGGCGCGGCTCTCGCGGCGAAGGACAAGGGCAGAAAAATCGTGATTTCAGACGTCGAACCCATAAACGTTCTGAACGTTGCAGAGATGCTTCAGAAAACCGGATTCACACTGACAAAGGTCCCGGTTGACCATGAAGGGTTCTTGAGCCTCGAGCAACTGAAAGAGGCAGTCGATAGAGAGACTACCCTCGTAAGCCTCTCAGCTGTGAATCATGAAATTGGCACGGTTCAGCCTATACGGGAAGCAGTCAAGATAGTAAAAGACAGAAACCCGGATACGGTTTTTCACTCTGATGCTTCAGACGCGTACGGAAGAATCCCCTTCGACGTGCAACAAACAGGCGTTGACCTCGCTACTTTGAGTAGCTACAAGATTCTGGGGCCGCGTGGAGCCGGAGCCTTGTATGTCAAAGAACGTGTTAATGTAGAAAAGATACTGGAAGGGCAGATGGGAACGCAGAGGCTCTGGCCTGGTGTTGAGAACACGCCCCTGATCGTAGGCTTTGTGAAAGCGTCGGAATTGATGTTCCGCAACTTCGAGGAGAATACGCGGCTTATGCGCAAGCTCAGGGACAAGTTGATGACGGGTATCATGAATGAAACTTCAGACGTTCTGCTCAACGGTCCGCGTGGTGAGGGGAGGGCTCCAGACAATGTTAACATCAGTTTCTTGAGGTGCGAAGGAGAAGCCCTGACCATCGAGTTAAGCTTGAACGGCGTCTACGTTTCAAGCGGTAGCGCCTGTTCAAGAAGGCTGTTGCAGCCAAGTCACGTTCTGGTTGCTACGGGCAGAAAGTTTGACCAAGCTCATGGGAGTATACTGATGAAGGTAACGCGGCTTCACACTGAGGAAGACATAAATTATGCTTTGGAAGTTATTCCGAGAGCGGTTCAGAGAATAAGAGGCATAACTGGTTCTACAGGAGTTGAATGAAATGTCACGAGCTCCATTGCCCTACAACCAGAAGATACTGGAATTGTTCAAGAACCCTAAAAACTTGGGAAAAATGGAGGACGCCAACGTAGTGGCCGTTGCGGGAAACCCCATGTGCGGTGACATGATAACGTTCTACTTGAAAATCAACGACCAAAACGTGATAGAGAAAGCCTCCTTCGAAAGTTACGGCTGCGCAGCGAACATAGCCACCTCGAGCATAGTCACAGAGATGATCAAAGGGATGAAACTTGAGGAAGCATGGAAGGTCTCCTACAAGAGCGTGGCCGAAGCCGTAGGCGGCTTGCCAAGCGTGAAATTTCACTGCGGAATCCTGGCTGTCGGGGCTTTGAAGAGGGCGATCAGAAAATTCTACGGAGAGAAAAAAGCGACTCCGGACTGGCTGGAGAAGGAACCCAGCTTCGAAGAGAAACAGGCTCTTGAAGAGGAAGAGTTGGCAAAGGTGCTTTCGAAGAAACTGAAGCCGGAAGAAGGAAAGTAATGTTAGACCCGTACAAGATTCGTGAAGACTTTCCCATACTGAAGCGCACAGTGAACGGATACCCCCTCATCTACTTCGACAACGCTTCAACCTCCCAGAAACCCAAAGAGGTAATCGGCGCCATTAAAGACTTCTACGAGAACCACAACGCCAACGTCCACCGAGCCGTTCACACTCTTTCGCAGGAAGCTTCAGAACTGTACGAATGCGCACATGAAGAAGTTGCCAAGTTCATAAACGCAAAAGGCATGGAAGAAACCGTCTTTGTCAGAGGAACAACCGAAGCCATAAACCTCGTCGCCTACGCTTGGGGTCTTCACAACCTAGGCAAGAACGATGAAGTTGTCGTTTCCTTGATGGAACACCACAGCAACATCGTTCCATGGGAACTAATCTCACGGATAAAAGGCTTCAGAATCAAATACGCCAACGTGAAGAATGATGGAACGCTTGACTATCAGTCTCTTGAAAGTCTGCTGTCCAAGAAGACAAAAATAGTTTGTTTGTCTCACGTTTCAAACGTAACAGGCATCGTGAACGACATCAAGAAAGTGGCGAAACTGGCTCACGAAAACGGAGCGCTCCTGCTCGTTGATGGCGCACAATCAGTGCCCCATATGCCTGTGAACGTGAAAGAGCTGGACGCGGATTTTCTTGCCTTTTCAGGTCATAAAATGTTGGGACCCACTGGCATAGGCGTCTTGTACGGCGGGAAAGAGCTTCTTGAGAAGATGGAGCCGTTCCATGGTGGAGGCGAGATGATACGGGAGGTCTCTTTCGACAAGAAGAAAAGGCGCTGCGAAATTGCTTGGAATGTTCTTCCTTGGAAGTTTGAGGCTGGAACCCCGAACGTTGCTGGCGGAATAGGCTTGATGGCAGCCGTCAAGTATCTTAAGCGCCTGGGAATGGAAAACGTGAGAGCCCATGAGGAAAAGCTTACGAAATATGCTATCCTGCGCATGCAGGAATGCTGCAAGAAGGTCAGAATATACGGAACGGCCGACACGAAAGTCAAGTGTGGAATGATCCCGTTCGGCATCGAAGGTCTAAGCTCGCACGATGTTGCCCTATTTCTTGACAATTACGGAATCATGGTCAGAAGCGGTTATCACTGTGCCCAGCCACTGCATGAAATGCTTAATCTGGACTCTTCTGCCAGAGTAAGCTTCTACGTATACAACACACGAGAAGAAATCGACAGGTTCGGAGAAGTGCTGAAGGAGATCGAGCAGTTCTAATGGTCCCAGTAGACGATTACGTATCTAGAATTGAAGGAACATGCGGCAAAGAAAAAGACATTATAGTCATTTTCAAGTATGACAAGAAAGACGAAGTGACCAAAAGAATCCTCACAAAAGCAACGCTGAAAAAGTCGATCGGAGGCATAATTTTCGAACTGACATTTCAGAACTGTTCTTTCAGACTCTACGGAAGCGGTAAAGCTATCTTTCGTGACCTGAAAGACAAAGAGGAACTGAATTCTCTCCTGGCTGAGTTGCTCTTAACATGATTGTCATACTTCTGAACTTGGCTGTGTTAAGGACCATTTGCCTGCGAGGGGTCAGTCGCTTTCTAGGCTTTGAGATGACTTATGCCTGAACTCGCAGCATTTTGCTGAGCCACTTCGTGTTTCAGCACCGATTGTCACGAACGCCATCAAACCAACGATTCTACAAGTTGCTGTTCTAAGCAGTGTCCGTGACGTTATGGTATATGCTAACATGGAAAGATGTAGATGTTTTGGAGGAGTCGGATGGATTTGAGAGACTGCACAGGCACTACGCCGCGTTGCTTGAGCGGCCTTGTCTCTACCTTAGGTTTTTCAGGATGGTGCCCGGTAGTTTTCTGGTTTCTTTGTCAATCGCCATCAATAATGCTATGTAGATTAGTCCTCCAATCGCCGTTTCGGTCAAGGTTGTAGTCAATCTTGTTGGGTGCGGGACTAAGTACAGAACAGCTCCCATAATTGCCGCACTGAAAACATATTTTGCGATGTTCTTCCATGGGGGTTTAATTCTGACCATTTTGCGGACGATGATGTATTGAATGAAGAACGTTGCAAGACTGGCTGAAAAACTGATTATGCTTACGCTGAAAGCAGCCTGGAAGGGTTGGCCGTGAGCAAAGTTAGTCAGAGCATAGAAGGTTGTTGGGAGAGTGATGGCCGCATAGACGTATGGCAGGGAGAAAGCCAGGAATATTCGGCTTCTCACCAATTGTCGCAATGACATTCTTGATTCTTCGTCGACGGTGTCAAATCCCAAGATCACGGTTCCAAGAAGACCGGAAATCACTGAGACCAAGGAATTGAGGGCGAGAAAAATCAGAATTGGACCCGCGTCAGCATGGTCTGGCTTAAGGATTGTCACGTATGAATCTGCTAAAGCTATTGCGCCTATGGTCAAAGGTATGGCGAACATCAAGACCATCTTCAAGGAAACTGTGATGTCTTCGCTTCTTTTTTCCGCTAGCAGTTTCGGGTAGAGTGCAATAGCTAAGAAAGAAGAATACGTAATCACGTTGACGATTATGGCCGCGGCTCCAAGTTTGCCTCGAGCTCCATCGCCCCCATAGGCGAGTAGCATTATGAACACAAATGTTGCCATCTGGCCGCCTGCAACGTTGTAAATGTTGATTATGGATCCTTTGAGCCATTGTCGCACATACTCTCGTCTGAATCTTTGCTTCAGTTCCTCCGCAAGTAGTCTAACATAATAGCTTATTTGTAGAGCGAACGCGATGATCGTTGTCACTGCGACGCCTATTAGCAGTTGACCAAGTAGGACTATGAGTACGTAGCCCATGATGACTTTGCAGAACTGCTGTATGATTAATCCATATCCTATTTTTCGTGGAATTCGGGTTTGAAGGCTAGCTTCGAGTCCGGCGATGGAATACATCTCGACGATTTGGATGGCGACAATATAATAGACTGGCAGATATGCCGCGCTGATCTCGAGGGCCGGGAGTATCAAAGGAATGAGAAGAACGTAGGTCAAGGTCGCTGCCGCTGAAATCCCGAGGTTGGCGACGATGCCCGTTTTGATCGCGCCTTCCTTGTCTCTTGCGGCAAATCTCATTGCCCAAAAGGGAAGCACACCTGCTAGAAGCGCAAAAATTCCTGCCACATCAGTAAGAGCGTTGAAGTATAGATCATATTCTGTTTTGTTCAACGCGCGAGCTACCATGAACTGGAAGACCAGGCCGGTCGCTACGCTTACCATTTTCGCGGCAAATATTACGTAGCCCGAGTACTCGAGTCTAAGGTCTTTCTTGGACAAGCTTACCCCTTTGTTGTTGTTTATGCATACTTTGAGAGGGTATTTATTCTTGCGCGTTAAGCTCTCTTGGGTCAGCCGCGTTTCTCGCAACAACAACCTCTACTCGGACGGAAAATCGTAATATTCTTTCGAACGTATGCCTTGTCGTTTTGTCGGAGAAGAAGCAGGAATGCTTCATCGCGAGATTACAGAGCATGTATTATATCTCCTTCTTTCGGAGAGTGTGTTTTGATGACGTGATAGAAAGGTGCATTTTCTTTTAGCCATTCAGCGATATTCTTCGATCCGTGGCGTAGCATTAATCACATATACAGGGTCAAAAAGCTAGATACACGCTATGAGTTCCCAGCAAGACTTCGGGATAGCTTCTGCAGACGTAAGATGTTGACAAACCTTAAATTGTGAAAACCGTTGCATTAACAGTAAATTTCAATCGGAGACATCGGTATGTTCGAAGGCAAGACGATACTCATAACGGGTGGGACAGGGTCTTTCGGAAGATGGATTCTGAATGAAATCCTTAAGAATCCTGTTGAGGAGGTTCGCATTCTTAGTCGTGATGAAGAAAAACAGCTTGATGTTAAGCGTGAGGTTGCCGATTCGCGGGTTAAGTTCCTGATTGGCGATGTTAGGGACTATGAAAGGGTTGCTCAGGTCTGCAAAGGTGTTCACATTTTATACCACGCGGCAGCGCAGAAAGTCATAGATTCGTGTGAGGAGAACCCAGTCGAAGCTTTGAAGACTAACGTTATCGGTACATGGAACGTGAAAAGGGCTGCTATAGCCGGCCAAGTGGAACGATGTGTTCTTGTCTCTACAGACAAGGCTGTGAAACCGGTCAACCTGTACGGAATGACCAAGGGTATGGCCGAGAAGATCTGGATAGATCGGGAAGCTGAGTCGGAGACAATACTCGCAGTGGTTAGGTACGGGAATGTCATCGGGTCGCGAGGTTCAGTTGTTCCTTACTTCAGACAGTTGATCAAAGAGAAGAAGCCGTTGCCCATCACTCATCCTGAAATGACTAGATTTCTCATAACGCTCGGACAGGCAACTGAATTGGTTTTCCGCGCTACTGAAGACAGCAAGGGTGGAGAAGTCTACGTTCCTGACTTGCCTGCGTGCAACATTGTCGACTTGGCAAAAGCAATGGGTGGCGAGAAATATCCATTGAAGTTTGTGGGAATAAGGCCCGGGGAGAAGATTCACGAGTGCCTAATACAGGAGTACGAGATACATCGAACCCAGAAGAAGGACGAATACTTCATCATCCATCCATGTTCGAAACTTGCCAACAGGGATTTGGCAGAAGAATACACGAGTGACAAGACTAGAAGATTGAACAAGAAAGGAATACTTGCCCTGTTGAAAGAGGCGGGCTGGACCTGATGGACAAGGTTCTAATAACAGGAGGCTCAGGCAAATTAGGAACGGAACTCATAAAGGTCTTTCCAGAGGCGCTGCATCCGACTAGGCAGGAACTCGACCTAAAGGTGAAGGCCTCAGTGGACAAATACGTTGGTAAGGAGGAGCCCGATGTGGTGATACATACTGCGGCCCTCACTAGCGTGCCTCTCTGCGAGGAGAACAGAAAAGAAGCCTACGAGACGAATGTCACAGGCACGGAGAATCTTGTAAGCGCTTGTCTAGCGCACAACACCAAATGTTACGTCGTGCAGATTTCCACAGCCTGCGTTTTCCGCGGCGACGTCGGTAACTACGTTGAAACGGACTTGCCATATCCGAAGAACTACTACGCCCTCACGAAATTGCTTGCAGAACTTGTGGTAAAATACTCGGAATTGAGGTCTCTCATTATAAGAACCAATTTTGTAGCCAAAGAAAAGTGGCCGTATCCAAGAGCCTTCGTCGACAGGTACGGCACGTACCTTTTCGCTCCTGACGTTGCAACCGCAGTCAAGTCAGTGGTTCAACAGAAGTTTACTGGCATTGTTCATGTACGGGGCGAAGAGAGACTGTCGATGTATGAACTCGCCAAGATCACCACGCCTAATGTTAAGCCAATGACACTGGCAGAGTATCAAGGCGTCCCCCTGACGGTAGATATGACCTTGTCTTCGGTCCGACTGAGACCTTTCAAAATCACCAAGTAGGCAGAAGAAGTATCAGTCATGAGGTTCGATGCGGGAATTGGCAGATTTGTTGCCGGGAATAAGTGTGGTAACCGCCACCTACAACGAGTGCGAAAGTCTGCCCGTTCTTATCTCTGCGATACGCGGACTTCTAGCTGGTGTGAAGCATGAAATAATCGTCGTGGATGATTCTTCAACTGATGGAACTCTTGAGGCTGCAAAGTCTGCTGATGTTGTAGTGGTGAAGAAAAGAGAAGGGCAGACAGTGGCTTTGTTGACAGGCATGAAAATGTGCAAGTTTCCGACTGTCGTCACCATAGATGCGGACTTGGAGAACCCACCTGAACTAATTCAGGTATTGGTGAGAGGAATTGTTGGCTCTGACATCGTCGTTGCTTCACGAGTCTCCCTTCCGAGGCTGTCCGAGAAAATGGCCCGCGTGACAATTGGCAGGATCTGTGGAGTCACTGACGCGTTCTCCAACTTCAGGGCATACAACCAAGTCGTAATCAAGAAGCTGAAGGTGGACTGCGGTGAGACTTTCGGAGCTGAGATACTTGTCCGCGCCAAAGTCATGGGCCTAAGAGTCTCAGAGGTCTGAGACACTCCTCCTCGTAGGCGGAGAAACCCGCGAATAGGTGGAACTCTGAAGGCCAACATGAGAATAATGCTTGCAGTCGTTAAGTCAGCAATGCTGTTCTTACACCTTTCACTTAAGACAGCCGTCTGGACCTGAAAGACCTAGTGCGAGATATCACTGAAGGTTAGCCACGGCGAATAGGCAGTTAATACCATCGTTGCAGCGCACGAGAGTTTCTGCAAGACTACTTGGAGAAACGTCATGCACAGACGCAACCGGCAAGAGCGCGCAACATGGAGACACGATCACGCTTCAACCCGTTCCCCCTCATTCATATTCCTGTACCATTCAACCGTAGCATGCACAGCATCTTCCAAACTTGTCTTCGGCTCATAACCAATCAGCTCCCTAGCAAAGTTTATGTTCGCCCAATGTCTCCGCACGTCAGCAGCCCTTTTCGGCTTATACTCAACTTTTTCAAACGGAAACCTGAACTCTTCACAGATTAGCCTCATCATTTTTTCTATCGTGGTTTCTTTGCCCTGGCCCAAATTCACCACTTTACCAACTGCTTCCCTACAGTCTCCAAGGTTGATGACTGCCGCCACAATGTCAGCCACGTATGTGAAGTCGCGGGTTTGTTTTCCGTCCCACTCAATAAACGGCGTTAAACCCTGCATGAGACGCTTAATCGTTAATGGCACGATAGCAGCGTACGTGGCACTGTTTTGTCTGGGTCCAATCTGGTTGAAAGGTCTCACAATTGTCAAGTTCAAATCAAACGTTTGATGATACGAAAGCAAAAGCATGTCGGCCGCGGCTTTTCCCGCACTATACGTTGTTGTAGGCCTCAGAGGGTGCTGTTCATCCATGGGAACATATTCTGCTGTTCCATAAGCTTCACTGCTTGAAAAATGCACAAGTTTTGGGTATAGTCGTTTCCGCAACAAATAAACCAGGTTGTGAGCTATGCGAACGCCTACCATGTATGCACCTTCAGGATCATCAAAACTTGTCGGCAAACACTTTACCGCCAGATTGTAAACAATATCTGGTTTTTCCTGTTCCAATATGCTGTGCAACGTGATAAGATGAGTTGCATCTTCATTGTAGATTTTGACAGGCATACCCTGCAAGTTTCCTTTTTTGCCCAAAACGAAGTTGTCTATCACGACAACCTCGTTTTTCTGTCGTGCCAAGCCTCCGCACAGGTGGCTTCCCACAAATCCTGCGCCTCCTATGACAACACATTTCATCCCATCACGTCCTCATGTCCCTTCAGATAGACACCGTTCAATTGCCAGCCTTTCCGAGCAAAATTGCAGCTATGACACTGCTGAACAGGCGGATCAGATGTTCCAAGACGTTTGCGAAAGTCCCGTGCTTTTTGGCTGTTGTGGGCTCTCAAAGGCGACTCCGTTAAAGCGTTACCGACAACATAATTGAAGTCGTAACAGAAGTAGATGTCGCCGTTCGGTTCAATGTCCATGTTTAGCCATGTTAACGGGCAATCGTGCCAGTCATGGCTGGGCATTAGCATGTAGTCAAGGCCGACCACGCACAGTTTGGATTTTTTTGCGATTTTTCGCAGTTCAAGAATTTGCTTGTCAAAGTCTGCGTCATGCTTGATCGCCAGCGGGTTGAATGTGCTGTAATCGGGTCTTGAAACGGGGTCCAGCATCAAATAGGTCAGGTCGTCTGCGTACGGTTCAAGCATCTTGATGAAAGACGGTATTGAATGGAAGTTTAGGCTGGTTATGACGGCGTTTATGTGCATGGGCGGATTGTCCGTTTTCTTTAAGCCCAGACTCCGTTTCATGTCTATGACTCTTCTGAAATTCTGCATAATCGTTTCCAGTTTTGCCCCGCTTCGCAGAAGCTCGAAAACCTTGGGGTCAGCCGTGTCAATGCTGATCACGAAGTCGTCAATGTTTCTGAGACAGTCAAGCCTTTCACCCGTCAACGGAATCGTGCCGTTGGTGGTGAAGCTGACGAAGTAGCCTTGCTCATGCAGCCAGTTGATTATCGCTGGAGTTTCGGGGTTAAGGAACGGCTCACATAAGCCTTGGATGACGACGTTGTTGATGTATGGCATTTTCCCCAGTAGATGCTTCACAGTGTCAAGCGTCATGTTGCCTTCAGGCGGTTTGAACGATTGGCGCATACAGTAGACACAGTTCAGGTTACAGTCATGCGTCAGCGAAAGCACAATGCCTGTCGGGATACTGTACTGGCTGTGAAAACGGTACAGGATTACGGCAGCCGCTTTCCACACGAACCGGTTAAAGTTTCTAATTTTCGTTCTCAACAGGTTCCATCCTTATGGTTTTTCGATACTCATTTTTCTGTTGGCCTCCCAACAATACCCGCGAATCTTTCAAAATTCAATTTTGTCATACTCAACCCATACCCCATCAATGCTTTGACTTTACCACTTATCGAGCTTAGTTTGAAGGAACGCTTAAAATTCCGTTCAGCCACGTATCGCTCACCATTCAAAAGCTGGTGCCTCCCAACATGAAACAAGTCACGCCCCATCTGTTCACCAATACGTTTCCAATCCACAGGGATACCGTGGCTTTTGCAGAACGTTAACCCATAATTGTTGACTATGCTAGCGTACAGGTTTCTGTCGCTGTAATTGTCGCCATGCTTAACCCAGATTCCGAGAACTTCGTTTACAAACTTGAATTTGCCCACAAGAGCCAGCTCCAAAAACGTAGGATAGTCCACAGCACCAACACCCGCTGGCTGAATGAAACCGCCAACCTTCTCTAAAGCATCTTTACGCATCATCACCGTCAAAGCCACAATATAATCTGAAACCAGCAAAGGCGACAACCAATCAACAATATCAAGATACCTTTTCGGGTTCACAGGAACAATCCCTAGACACTTGTGAGACTGATCAACCAACAGACACTTCCCGAAACTTAGCACAGTATCATCATCAAGACTGTTGAGTTGCAGTTCAAGCTTACGCTTGGGCCACATGTCATCCCCTTCCAGAATCGCCACATATTCGCCTCGTGCAAGCCGCAACCCCCGATTGTACGTTTCGCCAAGCCTCTCTAAACCGACATGGTTCTGATAAATATACGTGATCCTTTCGTCATGGAAACCGCATGCTTTTTCTCTCGTATCGTCCGTTGACCCATCATCTATGATTATCTGTTCCCAATCTTGAAACGACTGAGCCAAAAGGCTGCGAATACAGTCTTCTATGAACCTGGAATGGTTATAGGTTGGCGTTAGTACCGTGACCAGTGGCAACTTCATTTTGAACCTCCAACTGTTTCTGGTAATAAGGAACAACGTCTTTCACCAGACCTTCCTTCAACGACATCTTAGGTTTCCATCCCAACAGTTTCTCAGCGCGAGAATTGCTAAACCACATACGTTTCACATCATTCGCCTTTCGCGGTTCATACCTGGCCCTCGGAAAATAGTTAAGAAGCCCACCGATTGTCGAGTACAATTCGTTGATTGATGTTTCAGTGTTGGACGAGAGTATAATCGGTTCTGGACCTGTTTCAACATTCATCGCTCTAACCAGACCCTCAACCACATCACTAACATGAATGAAATCACGGGTCTGCGTTCCATCACCTTCTATGGTTGGGCTGACTCCTTTGAGCATTTTGGTGACAAACTCGGCGACAATAGGCTTCCAAACTTCGGAAACCCGCTGTCGCGAACCGTAAATCGTGGCAAGCCTAAAAACTGTGACTGGCACACCATAAGCCTGATTATAGAATCTCAAGTAACGTTCAGCCGCCAACTTGTCAATATCATAAGGCGAACATGGATTATCAGGAAAGGCTTCGGTCACAGGAAGCTCTGTCGTGTTGCCATAAATTCCCGCGTTACTGCTGAACAGAACTTTAGCTCTGGTTTTCTTAGCCAACTCAAGAATCCTCACAGTCCCCTTGATATTCACGTCCACGTCACGACACGGATCAGTAAAACTCATGCTCCGCGGAAAACAGGCCAAATGAAAAATCACGTCAAACCTGCATTGCTTCAGCCTGTCAAGCCCATCCAAACCATGCAACGCCTTAACACTGTTTCCTAGGCTTGTGAGCCTATCCGCAAGATGGAACCCTACGAAGCCAGTTCCGCCAGAAATCAGACAGTCAGTCATGCTTGTTCCTCGGTACAATATCACGAACTTTCCTGTTGGCAAAAATCGTAAAGGACCTGAAGATTCTCAAGAGGATTATTCGTTGAGTTTTGGTCTCTATGATGAATGGTTATCTTCCTATTCGTAGTATGAAACTCGTAATGCTTAACATCACGTTCCTCAGCCTTCAAAATACGCCGCAACCTATGTCCGAGCAATCTCCTTTCAGCTTTAATGTCATCACCTACAATAGGGTTTCGACTTTCCTGTTGAATTCTCCTGTCAAATTCGCTTTGAGTCATGCCAACACTTCCATTGCCGTTTTGACGTAAGTATCAACCACCAAGCCAGAACCATGATGTTTTCCAGCCCATTCACGACTTGCTCTACCTATGCTTTCCCTCGCTTCAACATCTTGGCAATGAATCATGCTGGACAGAATAGATGCAACGCTCCAAGCGTTAAGCATCGGTGGCAAACTGCCAAAACATTTTCTGGTCAAGTCTGTTTCATAGTATGTTATGACTGGCTTCTCACACGCCATAGCCTCAGCCGCAGCCAACCCCCAACTTCCCACCATAAACTGGTCAACCACAACATCCACCTCACTATACAAGTTGATAAGCTCACGTTTGGGCATAGGCTTCAGAAACCTTGCATTGTTTTCCAAACCTAGCTGCCGCACAAGACTTTTCGTCCTATTTGCGTCGACCCCCCAATCAACCAAGATTAGCAACGAGTTTGGACAAACATGAAGAAACATAGCAAACGCCCGCAAAACCTTGTCTGATCCCTTCTCTTTCCAGTCCAGACGACTGGGCATAAAAAACACAAGATCATACTTGTCAAACAATCCTTTCCTTGGTTGAGGTTTGTATTTGTCGAGGGATACCGTGAAAGGAACGAACTTCACATTCAAACCCGCACTCTCAAACAATGGCAAAGTATCGGGATTCATAAAAAGAATCGCTTTTGCATGTCTATAACTTTTCTTCAAAACCTCAAACACTACTGAATGATAAAATCTCTGTCTATACGGTGCAAGACGGTTCGCTGAAAACGGCAAGTAACGGATCAAGCCAGCATCGCAAGGCACATACGCGCACCCTGAAACTAGCCCATATAACGAACCTAACCCATAGGTAAAGACAACATCATACTGCTTGAAAAGCACTATTAGCTTGACGACTAGTTCAGGCTGACTCGCCAACCTCCCGCCACTGAGCAATTTCACGACCTTCACCCAACTAGGAATCTCCACGCCATCTTCCCAGCCTAGCCTGTCAACATCAAATCTTTCCTTACTCGTAACCATCAAGTCAGCGTTTAAACCCCTAACCCGCATCGCTTTGGTCACGCTGTAACCTGTTTGAGCCATATTAAAAGCGTTAAGAATTTTCATTGCCGTGCTCCTCCTGGCAGAGATCTGGCTTTCGCATACAGCGCACGTGCGTATGTCCTGGGACCGGCTCTCGGATGGAAGTTTTCTCGCATACAATAGGAGCAACGAATGTCAAATAAGTGTGATAGACATAAATCTGGCCCTGTTGGAATACTGTATGTACTGTGAGATTTGTACGGTATATATCGAAGTCCTTTCCAGAATGTTCGTTTGAGTTTTCCTATCGCGCGCGCGCCCATTCTCAATACTCTCCGAGCGGTATAGACGATATCATATTTGATGTAAGTGTCATGTCTCGGATTAATTTGCTTTTCCAGCTTGGTCTTCAAGCTTCATAGGCGTAACCCTGGTCCATTATGTTCTGCGCGTTCATACATGCTTACACATTTGTCACCAAGAACATAGGCAATTCATGGCAAACCATCTTCAATAAGTTTTGCTTTGCTTGGGCTACTTGTTTTGCATAAAGACACAATACTAAATCTGTCAACAAATGCTTTAGAATGAGGATACAGTTGTCTAGCTTTGTTCTAGTGCGCGTCGTAGAACAGTGAGTTTGCGTTACGAATAGCTTTAAATATGGTTCAAAGCACTTTGTCTCGCGGAAGAGCATGTATGCAAAAGAGCGAGAAACTTGCAGAGTCTGTGGGTCAGATAAGCTGATTCCGATTTTGTCTTTAGGAGAACAATATGTAACTAATTTTGTTGAAGACCCAAGAAGCGACTATTCTAGGGGCCCCTTAGAATTGGTCTTGTGCAGTGTAAAAGACGGCGGCTGCGGGCTCCTACAGTTGAAACACACGATAGAACGTGACATTCTCTACCGGAAGTACTGGTACAGGTCAGGAATAAGCTCAATAATGGTCAAGGCTTTAGCCGATATTACCTCTGCCGCTAAAAAGAGTGTCAACTTGTCCTCAGGCGATCTTGTTGTTGACATAGGTGCAAACGACGGCACACTCCTGAGACAGTATAAGGTTACTGGTTTGATGACTGTGGGTTTTGAGCCTTCAAACTTGTGGAGGCTAGCAATTGAAGGCAACTCCAAAATAGTCAATGATTACTTTAACTATGGAAGCTTCCAAAGAGAACTTGGAAACAAGAAAGCTAAAGTGATAACAAGCATCTCTATGTTCTACGACTTGGAAGATCCAAACACGTTTGTCGAAGACATAAGAAAATGCTTAGACGAGAACGGCGTATGGATCATACAAATGAACTATCTGGGTTTGATGGTTGAGAATAACACTTTTGATAATATCAGCCATGAACATCTAGAGTATTACTCTTTGCTGTCTCTGTCTAACCTGCTAGAGCGACATAACCTGCAAGCATTTGATGTTGAACTTAACGATGTAAACGGCGGCAGCTTCAGAATATACGTAAAGCACAGAGGCTCAAACATAACGGGCTTCCCAGGGCATAAAGAAAGGCTGAAGAAACAAGAAGCGTACGAAGAGAGAATGGGCCTCGATAACAAGAAAATCTGCGACCAATTCGCTAGACGGATAGAAAAAAACAAAAATGACTTACTGGTCTTCTTGAACCAAGAAAAGAAGAGCGGAAAGAACATCTTCATTTACGGCGCTTCCACGCGCGGCTTGGTTGTCCTGCAGTACTTCGGCATAGACAATAAGCTGATCTCGGGCGCGGCAGATATGAACCCTGACAAATGGGGAAAATACATCGTCGGAACAGGCATTCCGATAATGTCCGTTGAAGAATACCGGAAAAAGAAGCCAGATTACCTGCTCGTGTTACCCTACCACTTCATCGACGAAATCCGAGAACAAGAAAAAGACTTTCTCAAAAACGGCGGAAAAATGATAGTGGCCATACCTGACTTCAAAGTAATTACCAAATAGGCAATAGCGTCAGATTTAAAAAGAGCGCGTTTGGGGTTCATCCAAGCGCATGATCTGGCTATTACAGTTCGCCTTTTTTGCGGGACAATGTTTATTTAAACACGCTCTCAACACTCTCGGCGTATTTTTCCCACGACAGGTCATCTTTGACGTATCGGTAGGCGTTTTCTTCTAGCTTCTTGCACAGTTTTGGGTTGTTTATCAGCATTTCAATTTGTTTGGCGATTTCTTCAGTTTTGCTTTGTCGATGGCTATTCCATTGACGTTGTCTTGGATGATCTCTGAGGTTCCGACTTGTGTTGAGACTATCACTGGCCCGCGCGCCAAGGCTAGCAGAAGATAGGCAGACAAAGGCGTCACATGCGACGTAGACTTCGCGCGCGCTACGCACTGAAAAACCGTTAAACGGTAGGCTGTTCCAGAACAGGTGCTTACTGAGCAGGGAACACAGTTTAAGCCTGCCCGAGGGGGAACATCGGAGTTCAAATTGCACTGTCAAGAATTGGGAATTGAGCATATCACCGCCAGCGTGCGCAGGCCTACAACGATTGGCAAGATAGAAGCGTTCCATAAAGCGTACGAAGCAGAGGCGCACCTGTTCAAGGAGCACTGGCTTCATGCGCATCTACAACTACACGAGGCCTCATGAAGGGCTAAACTATTTAACGCCATCAGAAACATACCTTAAAGAACAAGTGTAACCCTATTTCAAGATAGAGCAAATTCGATTGCGAGCCTTAAGATTCGTCTTTTCGCATCGCCACGTACACCAAATGATCTATGGATCATCGCTATTCTTATACTATATAGTCCTCGGACGTCTTTATTAGATGTTCAAAGTTTATATGTTTAGTTTCTCTAACTTCATCATACTTTAACCAATGAGACTACAAAGATGACAGTAAAGATACGAACGGCCGTCATGTTGGTTGGTGGTTCCGGGCTGCGAATGCGCCCTTTAACGGAAGACTTGCCTAAATGCATGGTACCTTTATGTGGAAAACCATTGATTCATTGGACCCTTACTTGGCTTAGGGATTACGGTTTTGAGCATGCTGTTCTGGGCGTTTCGTACCACAAGGAAGTTGTGATTGAATACATTAAGAAGAATCCCTTAGGCATAAAAGTGGATTTTAGCGAGCACACGCAAGAGGGTGAGACTGGTGAGGGGTTCAGACTTGCTATCAAGAGGCATGTGACTGATGAGAACTTCTTAGCCATGAACGGCGACGAATTAACCAACATGAATCCTGAGAAATTCGTGGATTTTCACTTATCCCAGAAGGGCGTGGCTACAATAGCTGTTTCGCCGATGCAGTCACCTTTTGCAGTGCTGGAGATTAAAGGGAACGACATTGTTAGGTTCAAGGAAAAGCCAGTACTTGAAGATAAACTCGTTAGCGCGGGCATCTACGTGTTTAACCACGCGATCTGTGATTACCTGCCCGAGGTAGGGTCCATCGAGAAAACGGCGTTTCCACAACTTGCAAGGAAAGGTCTTCTCAAAGCGTACCTGCTGGGTAAGAATGAGCGTTGGTTAACGGTTAACAGCGTCAAAGATTTATTTACAGCTGAAAAGGAGTTTACATCCGTGAGAGGTCCGTAAAGATGAAAGTGTTAGTAACTGGAATACTGGGATTCATTGGAAGCCATCTAGCAGAGAAACTTGTTAGTGAAGGTTACGAAGTCTACGGCGTTGTGCGCCGCGTAGCGAACAGAACCATGGCTGTTGTTGGAAAAATTCTGAACGACATCACCCTCATTTCTGGGGACATTACAGATTATGTGTCCACTCGGAACGCAATAAAAACATCGACCTCCGATATTGTTGTCCACTTAGCAGCACTGAGTCCTGTACGTGACTCGTTTGAGCGTCCCTTCGAATACCAGCAAGCAAATCTCCTCGGTACAATGAATGTTGCGCATGCAATGTTAGAGCTTCCAGATCCCCAAACCAGGAACTTGATTTCTGCATCAACGGCAGAGGTGTACGGTCTACAACCAGAAGAACCAATGAAAGAGAGCCTCGCATTGAAACCTACCAGCCCTTATGCTGTTAGTAAGGCTGCAGCGGATCTCTATCTCCAGATGATGTTCCACACGAATTATTTAAACGGTACTATATTGAGACCTACTAATACCTTCGGAAGGAAATTTGACACTAGCTTTTTGATTGAATACTTGGTAACGCAGATGCTAAAAGACGAGAGAGTCTACATCGGTGCGCCGGACTCGATTAGAGACTATATGTATGTGGATGATCATGTAAACGCTTACTTGGCTGTCATCAAGAACGCCAAATCTAGGGGCCAAGTCTATAACGTTGGAACGGGAATTGGCACTAGCAATAGGGAGTTGGCTGAAAAGATAGCTGAAAAAATCGGATATGACAAGAGAAAAATCGTCTCCGGTTCATATCCTCCCGGATACCCTTACCGCCCGCTAATTTCTGATCAGCCATGCATCCTGTTAGACTCCACGAAAATCAAGAAAGAACTAGGTTGGAAAAATGAGATCGCTCTCGATGAGGGAATCGATAAGGTTATCTCGTATCTAGCGCGCTAGTGTGTTCCTAAATTCCCTTTTTCCAGTGTGATAGAGCTAAGTCGCGCCTTCTGAGTGATGCTTATCGTATCCCAAGGCACATCACCATCCGTGAACGAAGCAGAAACAGAAGCACCAATCACTTCACAAACGAATTTAGGAACAAGCATGCGCGTCGAGCAAGAGCCTCAAGAAGATTAGCATCAAAAGATTGACCTCGAAAGAAACAAAAACTCTCACAAAGAAAGAGATAGACAACCTGTTGGAAACGATCCTGAAATAGCATCCCTAAACGCGTGCTTATGATGCTCGATTGAGGTTCCTTGTTGTACTTCTCTACTCTATGATGCTAATTCTGGACCCTTTGTTGAGGTTTTGGTTGAAAGGCGTGCACTTCTAAGGGGTTTAGAGGAGCTCTAGTGTGGATGAACGTGCGCATCCCCTTACTTCCGATGGAACGTAACTTATAGTATAATTTAAGAAACGCTGTGGGTAGCATTGAGATTGTTCTTGCGAGGCTTAGGGAAGTGTTCGTATACTTTAAAAAATCCTCATGAAACATATTAAACATGCTCTCGTTGTAAACTCCCTTCGACCTAAGCCACAACAGATTAGTGGAGGAAAGAAACGCCAGTTTGGCCGTGTATCTAATGACGAACTCCTTATCATCATCTGAATAAACCTTTGGCAACGCGTTTATCGTATTTTTCCAAGTAATCCACACTTGAAAATACCTCGATTCCCATTGGCATCCCCAACGGTTGGTTGAATCTACTGTGGGCAATGCCAAAAACATAGCATTCACACTCTTCAAACTGGCTAGGAATTCATAGATTGCAGGGTACGATATCCAATAACGGAATTCCTCATTAAGGTATTTTTTCAAGACTTCTGATCTCCATGCTTCCAGGGGCAAGATCTGGAGACCAATAGTCTGTGCACAAAAAGACAGTTCTAGAAAGACCTTTCTTGCTGATGAATACCGCTTGTCTCTCATAGGCATTACTTGGTACTCCTGAGGGGCCGATTCAAGTTTTAACATCAGAAGACTCAGGTCATTTTCACTAAGGGTTCTATATATTCTGTCAAAAGAATTTGGTAGTAACCTGCGCCTATCGCCAAATGACCACACGTATTTACTGGATGCCATTGTTGCAGCCTTGACTGCGTTTTTGTCAAACCCCAAGTTCTCATCGTTCGATTGAAAATACAGGAATGGGTAGCGTTCCTTCTTGAATGAAGACAAAACTTCTATTGTGCTGTCTGTGGAAGCATTATCCGAGACGCAAATCGGTATACGGTAAGGCTCGACCTGTGCAACTAGAGACTCTAGGCACTCTTTCAAACAGGCAGCATTGTTATAAGTTGGAATACAAACTGAAAGGAGACTGTTCTGATCCATACCCTGTTATCTCCTTGAGATATGATGTGCATCCTTGATATAATGTTTCCCGGAATTTTGAACATAAGCAACCATTAGCGCGCGCGACTTATCTTCAAATGGTACAACTAGATATGCTCTTCTTCCTACCTTTCTTTCTTCGTATATCCTCCTGTCAATAATTGATTTATATAAGGACTCTCTATGGTCCTTGCTCTATGTGTTTCTACTGTAACATCGCCACGCTTGCGGGGTGGGCTGAAAGCCTACCCCTCTTTCCCTGTGATGAGCAAGTCGGCGCGTATGCCTTTGACACGCGTATCCTCCGTTTCGTTGTAAGCGTCTTGGGCCAAGTTGAAGGCGTCGAGAATATTCCGTGTAATGTTGCGCGCGCTCCATCACCAAAAGCAAATGCTTCTTGAATTAAGACTTTTCAGCCAGTTTCTCTATTTTGCCGTTGAGTTCGAGCCACTTTGCGAAGATTATGATCCTCCAGAACAACTGGATGTCCTCTGACCTTTTCTTTGCTATCATACGGACGCATAACTCCCGAAAACCTTCCACTCCAACATATTCGTCTGCGGTCTTGACGGTTTTAGCACACCAGTCCATCTTTTCCATGATTAACCGTTTTGCCCATTCTTCCTCGGGAGCTGGAAAGCCGAGCTTGCTTCGTCTGAGTCTCACTTTTTCGGGCAGGGTTCCTTTCATTGCTTCTCTTAGCAGGTACTTGGTCCACCCGTTTCGTATTTTTACACTCATGGGTAGGCTGAACAGGTACTCGATCAACGGGTGGAACAGGAATGGAACCCTGCTCTCTATCGAGAAGACCATGCTGTTAGTGTCCTCATACTTCAGGAGCTCGATGATCGAGCCCGCCAATAGGTCATAGCGCAAGTGTTCTGCGAGATTGTTCACGGGGTATTCAGCTGACGTGTTAGGCGGCACGTTCGCTTTTATGACTTTCTGGAACGCGCTCTTGCTTATGCCTGACCTTCTGCGGATGTATTTTGTGAAGTATGGGCGCGTCAGGTCTGTCGTTGAAATGAATTCTCTGACGGCTTTGAGGTACTTGTGTGCCCGTGCGAGGTCAAACAGGTAGTCAAGCAGGTATTTCTGGTAGCCGGCGAGGCATTCGTCTCCGCCTTGGCCGTCGAGGAGCACTTTTATGCCGTTCTCTTTCGCCAGTTTGATCACTCTGTACTGCATGTAGACGCTGGGGCCTTGGAACGGTTCATCGTGCATCGACACGACTCTGTCGAAGTCGTTGAAGAATTCTTCAAAGGTAGGCGTAACATAGAACGGTTCCACTCCGCTGTGCCTGACAGTCTCTTCGATATAGGGCAGTTCTGAGATTCTCTGCTCCTGAGGTGCCGAAGAGAAAGTCTTCAGCTTCTTGACGCCTTCCAAGCCTTTTTCCCGCAGTTCAGATTTGTCCAGCAGCTTCTGTGCTGTGCATACAATGCTTGAGGAGTCTAGGCCTCCGCTGAGGCATGTTCCAACGGGAACGTCTGACCTCATGTGGAAGCGTACCGACTTTTCAAAAAGGTCATAGAAGTTTCTTGTTGCCTCTTCTGGGTCTGTGTTTCTGTATGACGTGTCGATTTTTGAGAGTTCCCAGTATCTTTGAACGTTCAGTTTTTTCGTGCTAAAGTCTAGTTCTAGAAAGTGTGAGGCCATGACTTGGTGTATTCCTTCATAGAAGGTCTCATTTGCTTTGTAGGGTTTGGACCATAGGAACTCAGCGACTCTGTTCTGGTTTACTTCAGACTTGACGAGTGTTCTTATGGCTTTGATTTCTGAGGCGAACACAAGCTGGGCTCCGTCAAAATGGTAGTACAACGGTTTTATGCCGAACCTATCGCGGGCGAGGACGATTAGTTTTCTTTTCTGGTCCCATAGGGCGAAGCCCCACATTCCGACCATTTTCGACAACAGGGCACTGATTCCCCATTCTTCGTAGCCGTGAACGATTGTTTCTGTGTCGCTGTCGCCGGCGAACGTGTGGCCCGCCTTGACTAGCTCGTCCCTGAGTTCCCTGTAGTTGTAGACTTCGCCGTTGAAGACAACCCACACGGTGCGGTCTTCATTTGATATTGGCTGATGGCCTTTAGGTGAGAGGTCGATAATCGAGAGTCGCCTATTCCCGATCGCAAGGGTTGCCTTTATTTTGCATGGTGAACGCAGGTCGGCAAGATGCAGCTCCTTTGGCGTGTCGGGGCCTCCTCTCTCCTCATACTTTCCGTTGGATGTTTCCAGCAGGATTGAACCTTCGTCGTCTGGTCCTCTGTGTCGCATGATTGTGAGGGCTTTCATGAACACCGATGTATCTACAGTTTTGCCGTCGAGCTTGGCGATACCAGCTATACCACACATGAGTTTTCATCGCTCTTTTGAGAGGATGGAATTGGCTGAAAACTCTAATTAACCTATTCCTTAAACCGGAGTCCGTGCAGGATCTCTTGCCAAACTATTTAAATTTCTCATGTCTAACGTAAGGGCGGGACGTGAAAATGTTGGAGCCTAAGATGGGTAAGGGCGTCGTCGTGGGCAAGGATGTTCATTTCGGGGGAAACGTTACAGTCTGGAACTACGTCGTAATCGGCGACGGCACGCGCATCGGCGATGGCACGGTCATTGGAAGCTTCTGTGACATCGGCAAGAACGTGGTCATCGGCAAGAACTGTAGCATTCAGGCGCATGCAACGATTTCTAACGGCTGCAAGGTCGGTGATCAAGTTTTCATCGCTCCCAACAGCAGTCTTCTCAACGACCGATACCCTAAGAGCAGTCTGTTGACGCCTCCGCAGATTGAGGACAATGCGGTCATCGGCGGGGGCGTTATCATACTTCCTGGAGTCACGGTTGGCAAAAAGGCGGTTGTTGCTGCTGGTAGCGTCGTTACGAAGGATGTTCCCGCACGGGAAGTTGTTATAGGAGTCCCTGCAAAGAAGGCGATGAGCCTGGAAGAGTACGAGGCTAAGCGTGAAACGTACGTTGGGCAGAGGCGTTCGGTGAAAAAATGAGAGTATGGTACGACGCCTGCACTGGCAAGCATATGCGTTACGGCAATGCGTTGGCTAAGCGGCTCAGGAGCCGTGGTCATGAGGTTGTGCTGACGACGAGGGAGCATCCCGACACCGTCGGCGTGGCCGACGTGGTTGGTGAGAAGCCGGTTGTCGTGGGCAAGTATGCCCCTGCGTCGCTTTATTCAAGATTGGAAGCCAGTGCAAGCCGTATGATGGGCTTTTCGAAGCTTCTTAGGGATAGGCTGCCTGACATGGCGGTTGCGCACCAGTCTGTCGAGCTGTGCAGAACAGCGTTCGGGCTCGGTGTTCCGATAACTCTCACGGCCGACACTCCTCATGCTGTGGCCGTGAACAAGCTCACAATACCTTTGGCGAGCACCCTCGTCATCTCGAAAGCAATTCCCCTGCATTTCTTCCGAAGATATGGCGCGTCCGATATTGTTCAGTTCGACGGCGTGGACGAGGTTGCGTGGATCAGAGGGTTCAAGCCGATGAAAGGGTTCGATTTCAAGCGGCCGTTGATTGTGGTCAGGCAGATGGAGACTCGGGCTGCGTATGCATTAGGCAAGGAGGATGTCACGCTTAAGCTGGCTGAGAAGCTCTCTCAACTCGGAAGCGTCCTGTTCTTGTCCAGATACGTGAAATCGGAGAGGAAGGGTCTGATCGTGGTGAAGGGGTTTGTGGATTCTGCCAGTGCTGCTGCTCACGCGGACCTTGTTGTAAGCATAGGCGGAACCATTTCCAGGGAAGCTGCCTTGCAGGGAGTTCCCAGCATCGCAGTTTCTGAGATAAGCCGTACATACGTGAACAGGTTTCTGGCGCGGAAAGGTTTTCCACTGTTTCTTGTTGACCCGCCTAAGGCACTAGAGTGTGCGAAGAAGTATTTGGGCAAAAGGTTTGATGTGGCAGGCAAGCTAGCGCCGTTGACGAACCCTATTGATGTCTTAGAGAAAGTCATAACCGGCAAAGATAATGCCTAAAGTTCGGGTTGGTTGCGTTTTGAGACAAAATGTTAACAACAGTCAAGCTGTTTTCTAATGCTCTTGTGGGCCAGCGCGCGCTAAACTTGACTTTAGTCATGCCTAGGCTGTTCCAGAAAGGAAGGATGCCATAGAAGACAGTGTTACTATTCTCCCACTTCTAGTCTTTATAGGATGTAAGGCTATCTTGGGATCTGAGTAAACATCGCATTTTAAGATGTAAGCTATACGGATGCGTTGACCTACTGGATATGGAGTCTGCTCACTCAACTTCTGATTCTGAAGCTCCGCTAGACTGGCTTGAATGATGGTTCTTTTTGCTTGGCAATCAGTTCTTTGGGAATGTCAACAGCCCTAACAACATTCTGGGAGTTTATCATATAGAGAGGTGTTCCATCGGGACCGTGCTTTCTCAGTCTCTTGATTCCTACAAGAATCAGTTTAATCTTGAGAGTTGTGCCATCCTTGAGCTTGTAGACATTCCAATGTTCTTCTTTTTCCTCGAAATCAATATCCTCACCAGCAGCCACATCCTCTGGTGTTATCGGACTTGGCATTGCCATTACTATCACATCTCACTGAACAGTATGAGACATGATTTGTCTTAAGAGTTTTCATAGCGTGGTTATTCTTTCACTTTCTACTACTCTCGATTGTTCTTCAATGGTCATTATATCTTAGAACCAGCTCCAAGACTGGGCGCACAATGAAAACTAAGGAGGTGAAATAGTGAGATTGAAATGTGAACAATGTGGAATTGCGCGATTCTTGCAGCGGATAGGCAAAAACTACTATCGGATAAGGCAACTACAAAGGACTGAATCCTGTCACTAAAAAATCAGAGTTCTTCTGTCACCAACAGAGTAAAGATTATGTAGAGAGGATACTAAAGGAACTTGAGCCTAATGAAAACTCTGACGCTAGCAATAACGGCCAGTGTTCAAGTGTTCAATGTAAGACTGGAAATATCATTGAACATAAACTCAATGATTTAGGCTTAGAATTTAAAAATGTGGGCCGGTCGTCTAGCTTGGTTAGGACATTGGCTTTACGAGCCAAAGGTCGCCGGTTCAAGTCCGGTCCGGCCCACCTTTATTGTTAATCCTTTATAGGCAAGTTTGCCCGTCTTAGTGGGCATGGCTGTGCGGGCGATCAGTCCTTTTAACGCTTTTCTGATGTTGTGTTTGATCACTTTTTGGGGCAGCTCATTCGTTGTGGTTAAGCGACTGCTTGGGGAGGGGTTGACGCCCGTTTCGATAGCGACGTTCAGGTTTCTTGTGGCAGGCGCACTTTTTCTCGTAGCACTTTTCCTGAACAAGGTCAGGCAACCGAGCTATAGGCTGCTGGTCGAGAAGAAGGATATCAAGACTCTGGTGTTGTTGGCGTTGAGTGGGGTTACCTTGTTTTTTATGGTTCAGTACACTGGCATAAGCATGGCGGGCGCTTCTATCGCGTCCATCTTGGTTTGTCTTCTTGCGCCCGTGCTGATCACTGTTTTTTCAGCGTGGCTTTTCCGTGAACATTTGAAGAGGAGGCAGGTTGCAGGCATAGGTGCTGCGGCTTTGGGCACTCTCACCATTGTTGCCGGCGACGTTTTCAGTTCTCAGGGTAACTCTGCCTTTCTACAGGGGAGTCTGCTTCTGCTTCTAACGCCTCTTATGTGGGCTGGCTACACCCTTCTTGGGAAGAAAATGATGGAGAAGTACGACCCGTTTCTCGTCGTGGCCTACGTGAGCATCCTCGGCGGGTTGCTGCTTGTTCCCTTTTCCTTGGCCGAAAAATCGTTCCATCTGATTGCCGCGGCCAGTCTGCAGGGATGGCTATTCATTCTTTTCTTAGCTTTCACGTGTTCGTTGCTGGGATACTATATCTGGTTCTACGTTATGAAACAGGTGAAAGCCGCAGTGGCAAGCTCGTTCCTGTTCGGGGAACCGCTCGTCACGGCACTGTTTGCGACTACTTTTCTTGGAGAGCAGATAACTGTCTCTGTCGTTGCTGGTGGCTTACTGGTTTTTATCGGTGTTGCCCTTGTCACGTGGAAATAGGCTGTGACTACGTGTTTTCGAGTATTCTCAGGATTCTTCTAGGACTGAAAACTGCAAATGCGGCTTCTTTCAGGTTTCTGCCTATCCTTGGAATCAGCCCTCGAGCATCTGTTCCAAGTTTGCAGAGGACTGCATGCTCAAAAAACCCCAGCGGCTCGACATCTACTATGTCGCGGGTTAAGCCTCCGTACTTCAAGGCCAGTTTGATGTTGTCCACGGACGCACGGACAATTATGAGTCTGTCAAGAAGCATGTCCGTCCAGTTCTTGTACTGGTTCTGCTGTTTTTCAGCCAATTCTGCATCAACATGTTTTGCTGCCTTGTCCACGTTCATGATCTTAACCGTGATGGGCAGGTTCTCGCAGAAAGCGTAGATTTCAGCTATTTTTTCAAGTGGAAGTTTCTTTCCGTCGCAGAGCTGGGCTTGAAGGCTTTGCATGGGAATGGTCGCCGTGACGTTTTGTGACATGGTGATTCCGATGTCTATGCCTAGTGCGGTTTTGCTTTTGTTGGGGTTTGTTAGATAGCCTTTTGCGGTTGAGAATTTGTTTATGCTGTCTAGGGTTGTGGGGCAGGTTCCTATTTTTTGGTCCAAATACCGTAGGGCTATGTTTGTGTCGTCGCCTACGATGTCGATTTGTGTCCATCCTTTTTCGTTGCGTTTGCACGTTTGAATTTCGACTTTGAGTCCTTCGAGAAGTGTGTCAAGGTTCTCTTTGACTTTTCTGAGTTGAGAACCATTATAAGATTTTGCGGCTAGTGTTATGGTGGGCATTTGCAGTCGCCTGTCAGTGTTAACATTTCTTCATGCAGTTTCCATATCCGCTCGATTGCTGATGGTGGGAGTTCTTGGCTGAGTTCTTCTATGGTGTTGGTTATTGGTACGCGTCTTGAACCTTCGATGAGTTTGTCTGCGTATGAGACTACTTTTTCTTCAAGCGTTTCTGGCGTGTAGGTGTCTTTTGGCCATCCGAGTTTTCTTGCTTCTTTCTGGGTTATGCCGCCGCCGACGTGTCTTTTGATTATGCGTATGACTTGTTCTGGAAGGCCGAGCTGTTTTGCGATTTCTGCGCCTGCCACGGCGTGATGGACGCTGTGTGTTCTTGCTCGGCCGATGTCATGCAAAAGTGCACCGATTTCGACGAGTTGCGCGTTGACCTGGTAGCCTCTCTGTTTGCAGTTTTCTGCCATTTCGACGGCAAGCTGGGAAACTGTTTCCATGTGTCTTATTACGTTGGGTCGGCATCCGGTTTGTCGCAGAAAAGCTAGTGCTTGTTCTCGTGTTGGGAGCTTTTCACTCACCAAGCTCCTTCCTTAAGACGTCCACTTTCTTTCCCAGGGCTTCGAGAATTTTCTGATTATCGTAATGCATGAGTGGTTTGCTGCATGTTGGGCATTTGAAAACTAGCTCCACTGCGTCTTCGAAGGAGATGCGTTTGCATCCGGGCGTGTTGCAGTAGTAGAAGTCGTGGTTTTTTTCGTATGTGAGTCTAGTGTCCAGTTTTTCGAGTACTCGTCGTTTCTGGCTTTGTATGAACCCTTCCAGTTGGTCTGGTTGGAGTCTCCAGTGGAATATGAACCAGCCTGTTTTTGGGTCGCGTGTTCTTCTGAGGCTCACGAGTGAATGGTCATAAAGTTTGTAGAGGATTTTCCGGACTGAGTTGAGTCTGATGCCTGTTTTAGTGGCTATTTCATCGTCTGTCGTTTCGTTGACGGTTTTCAGGATACCTATCAGTTTCACTGCGTCCTCTTCGCCTAGTGCTTGGGCAACTCTTATGAGGGTTGCGTCATCTATGTTCGTGAGCATGTTGACCCTTTCGTTTTTGGTACTCAACAGTATCCTTCATATTATATATTTCATGTGGTTCAATTTAAGTTTCTTCGCAGGACTGTTTTGCTGTTTTTCTTGTTTTTTGGATGGTCAGTTTCTTTCCTCGTCTTTGTGGGACTATCTTGACTTTTGCGTCTTCAAAGTTTCTGGCCAGCTCTTTTCCTTGGAAGTATCTGTCAAGAAACACGGCGAGGCTTGCACATTCCGAATGGGGCTGGTTTCCGATTGCCACGTTGTAGTCTGACACTTGTTCTGTGTAGAATTCACGGGGGACTTTTTGGCTTCCAACGATCAGCATGACGTTTTTTCCTGTTTTCCTGATGCGTTCCAGAACGTTGCTCGTTTGTATGTTCTCTCCGTAAGCCGTGAGGTGGACGACTATGTCGCCTTTGGTTTTCCATTCTTTCAGGACGGTTTGCCATTTTGTGCCCATCTTGAAACTGAATCTGCCGCCCCAGTTTCGGCTTATCTTCATTGTTGTTTCCTCGATTTTGGGGTCTTCTATGTCTGAGATTATGATTCCGTCTGCTCCGAGGGCTCGGGCTGCGAGGGCAACGTGAGTGGTCAGTCTTGCGTCTCTTATTGGTCGGTGACCCCATCTCAAAACTAGAATCTTGGGCACGGTTCTCCCTCTAGAGTCTTTCAACTTTGCCGTTGAATTCCTTTTCCACTCTGCTTCTCGCTTTCTCTGCGGTGGTTGGGTCGGTTTCGAAAACTACATGCACAGAGTTTTCGTTATACTCGGCCTTCTTTACGTCGGTGTTTCGGTAGAGCCATGCCATGAAGGGTCTGGTTTCTCTTGATAGGGATATGCTGAATGAGATTCGGACATAGTTCTTGAGTATTTTCAGTATTTCTTCTCGCAGCTGGTCAAAGTTAGTTTTGTGCAGTGCTGAGATTGGGATGAGGGCTGTTGCTTTTTCTTTGAGGGCCTCCGTTTTTTCTTCCAGATCCTTCTGCGGTACGAGGTCGACTTTGTTGAGCAGAGTTATTGTTGGTACTCCAGCTGCTCCTATGCGTTCTATGGTTTCTAGGCATGTTGCGAGTTTCTCCGTTATCTTGGGCAGCGGTTCACTTGCGTCCACTAGCAGCAGTATTAGGTCGGAGTAGATAGTCTCTTCCAGTGTGGAGTGGAAGGCGTCCATGAGCGTGAGTGGGAGACGGTCGATGAAACCTACCGTGTCGGTTAGGAGAAAATCTTTCTTGCTGATGGTTATGAGACGTGTTGTTGTTGACAATGTTGTGAACAGCTGTGCGTCTACGGGGACGCTTTCTTGTGTGAGGGCGTTGAAGAGTGAGCTTTTTCCAGCTTTTGTGTATCCGGCGAGGGTGATTGATGTGAAGCCCAGTTCTGCTCGCCTTTCGCGGTGAAGGACTCTTTTTCCACGGATTTTACGGAGTTTTTTGCGGATGGTATGGACTTCTCTTTTGACGCTTTCATGGTAAACGTCGGCTTCGTATGCTCCGAGGCCCATGAAGCCTGGTTGTTCTCCTTTCTTGGTGAGTCTCACTTTTTCTTTTGCTTGGGCTAGGTCTCGTCGGAGTTTTGCGAGTTGGATCTGCATCTGTGCTTCGGCTGTGGTGGCTCTTTTTGTGAAGATCTCTAGGATTAGTTGGAAACGGTCGATGTTTTCGACCTTGGTGGCCTTTGCCAGGTTGTAAGATTGTGTAGGCTTGAGGGCATTGTCAAAAATCACTTTTTCAGCTTTTCTTTCTTCGACAAGCTTGGCGAGTTCTTCGACTTTTCCGACGCCTATTTGATATCGACTGTCAGGATATCGGACTTGTTCCATCTTGCCTGCAACGGTGTAGCCTGCCGTTTCTGCGAGATGTCTAAGCTCGTCAAGGGTTGATTGTTCGTGTTGGCGCCGTCTTTGGACTATGATGACTTTCGTCCAGCTGGATCCTCCTTGCCTTTCTTGTCGAGTTTGATTAAATCTCCGAGTGTCAGTTCGCGGCCTGCTGCTTTGGATACTTTTGTTTGTGGCGCTTTTTCCTCTTTAGCGGGGACGATCAGTTTTATCTTGAGCGTACGTTCAAGCAGCGTTGCGAGTCTGTTGTCAGGCGTCATTTTGCCCGTTTCGATTTTTCTGAGGAGAGATACTTTTTCACTCATTCTTTTTCCCAGGTCCTCATGGGAGAAGCCGAGTTTTTCTCTGGCTTGTCTTATTTTGACGTGATAGTTTTCAACGAGTTCTTGTGACGTATCAACCGTGGGAGCTTGCGGCTTCAAAGTCTGCATTCTGGGCTGCGTTGTTGTCGGTCTGAGTCTCTGGAGTATGAGTTTGGGTCTGGGTTCTTCTTGGCATATTTTTCCGAGTTTTGAGCATGCGCCGCATACTGTGAGTTTTGCGCCTTCGATTATTACGTCTATGGGTTTGCCGTTGATTCTGCGTCCGCAGACTTCGCATCGCAAGGGGCTGTGCACCTGTGGTGTGTTTATTTATGCTAGTTGTGTTTATAGTTGTCGAATCATGTTAGCGGGTGCCTGCGTGGAAAGTGTTTTGACGCGGATTAGGAGCGTTGCGGATTATCAGTTTGGCCGCGGTGTGGGTGCTGCACTTTTTCCTGAGAGTGTTGAGGTGGCTTTTTCGCGCAGGACGGGAAGGATTAGGTACGTGTTTCTGGGTGGCAAGCGGCTCGCGACGATGAGGCCGACGGATGGATTATTTTCTTTGAGCCTTGCTGGCGCCTGTCTAGTTGTAGGACATGTGAGGTGTGTCATTGTGGTTCGGGACAATGTTGCACGGTTCGTGGCTGAAGGCGGTGACGTGTTTGCGGCGCACGTGGTAAGCGTGAATGATGAGGTGCGTGCGAGGGATGAGGTGGTTGTGGTTGATGGGGCTGGCAGGGTTTTGGCCGTGGGTCGCGCGGTCCTGTCTGGCGCGGAGATGAGGGCTTTCAAGCGCGGAGTGGCTGTGAAGGTTCGACGCGGAGTTGAGAGTTAAGTATATTTGTTCATTGTGTGGATTGAGTTTTGATCGGTGGCGATTGTTATGCACAAGCGCATTAATCCTCGTGAAGCTAAACGTATGATGGGACGTATGGGTCTGAGCATGGACACGATGCCTGATGTTCAGGAGGTTGTGATTCGGACGGGGAGTAAAGAAATTGTTATTGAGCAGCCTGAAGTGGCGCTGTTGGAGATGCAGGGTCAGAAAATTTTTCAGATTACAGGCGGCACGGTTGTGGAGAAGACTTTGAAGCGCAAAGCTTCAGGCGTTGCTGAAGAAGATGTCAGGCTTGTGGCTGACCAGACTGGAAAGAGCATGGAAGAAGCGCGGAAAGCGTTGGAAGAGTCAGGCGGCGACCTGGCCAAAGCAATACTGCTACTGCAATCGTAGACTTGTTTCTTTGTTCTTCTTGTTCTTTATGCACATAGCGTGCGATTTGGGGTTTGGTTTCTAAGGTCTTGGTCAATGAGAGCAAGATTGCGGAGACCATACTACGTTTGGCTGCTAGCGCGTTCACGCCGCATGATTTCATAGATGCGTTTAAACGTTTTTTCCCTGAGGATTGGAGGGCGCTTGTTGAGCGGTTTGGCGTTTTTGGTGGTGGTCGCAGATCTACGGTTTCGACTTGTTTTTTGAACAGGCTGATGTTTATTCTCATAAGTCTAGCGCGAGGCTATAAGCTTAAATATCTAAGTTAAATACGATTAACGTAGAATCGATTTTAGGTTGTGTGTATTTGGCAAAAATCAGAGATGTACTGAAGCTCTCTAATCCATGGTGGACGGAGAACTTCAAGGTAGAATTCAAGGAACGCGAGATCTACAAGGAGATTCAGAAATTCATGTCTCTGCCTCAAATAATAGCCCTGACTGGTTTGAGGAGGGTCGGAAAGACTACCTTGATGTTCAAGCTTGCAGAAGACAGGATAAGAACAGGGTTTGATCCAAAGAACATCATCTACTTCTCGTTTGACGAGTTCAGGGAGATTGAGATAAGGGATGTCATGAATGCCTACGAGGAACTTGTGGAAAAGGACTTCAAGGAAGGAAAGTATCTGCTGTTGCTAGATGAGATACAGAAACTTGGAAATTGGGATGACCAGTTGAAAAGGACCTATGATCTGTTCGGGAAAAACATCAAGATAATCGTTTCGGGTTCAGAATCTCTGTTGATACGGAAAAAATCAAAAGAAACACTCGCAGGCAGAATGTTTGATTTCAAAGTAGAACCTCTTTCATTTAAGGAATTTCTCCGCTTCAAAGGGACGAATTTCGAACCGGTGGGACTTTACGAGAAGGAACTCTTTCAGCAGTTCAAGGAATTCTGTGTCACTCTAGGTTTCCCAGAACTAGTCGGCATCAGAGAGAAGGACGTAATAAAAAAGTACGCCGTTGAAAGCATAGTGGAGCGGGTTCTCCACAGAGACATGCCAAGACTGTTCAAGATTAGAGACATCTCAGTAATCGAGTCCCTGCTGGATATGTTCATGGAAGAACCAGGACAACTTGTCGAGATCTCGAGCTTGGCCAAAGAACTGAAGATTTCAAGACAAACACTCTCAAACTATCTGACTTATCTTGAGGAGTCTTTTCTGATCAGAAAACTGTACAACTTCTCGAGAAGCAGGAGGAAAGTGGAAAGAAAATTGAAGAAATACTATCCGACGGTAATCTCTGTTGATGTCCTGTTCAATGAAGACGATCTTTCAAAATCAAAAGTGCTTGAATGGCTTGTAGTCAATCAGTTGAAGGCAGAATTCTTCTGGCGAGACCCTTACAAGAATGAAGTGGACGTGATTTTGCCGAACAAGAAACTGACGCCAGCTGAAATCAAATATGGAAAAATAAGTTTTGAAGGATTGCTTGCGTTCATGAACAAATTCAAAGTCAGTCAAGGATACGTCATATCATTGTCTCAGGAAAGAGAGCAGGAAATTGCCGAAAAGAAAATCTCGGTACTGCCCGCATACAAGTTCTTGCTGATGTGGTTCTCACAGACAGCTTGAGATGGACTGCTGCTGAACAGCAGCTCAACGGTACGTGCATAACTCTCGTGGACTGCAGTTTCTCTGATGTTTTCTGCTATGACGCATGGATTCAATTGGTGGCTCAAAATCTCTGCTGAGGTGTCAAACTGAGTCTACGGTGGAATCTAGTTGTTGGGTAATGTCTATAAGCGGTTTGTGTGTTGATTTGTGGGTTGGTGTTGCCTTGTGAAATATAGGGACTTTGGCATGTTGGATTGGAAGGTTTCCGCTTTGGGTTTTGGCGCTATGCGGTTGCCTACTAGAGGTGGGAGGGCTTCGAAGATTGATGAGCCTGAAGCGGTCAAAATGATTCGGTATGCCATTGATCATGGTGTGAACTATGTAGATACGGCGTATGGTTATCATGAGGGCAAGAGTGAAGGGTTAATGGGTAAGGCTCTTCGGGATGGCTATCGAGACAGGGTGAGAGTGGCGACGAAGATGCCGACTTGGCTCGTGAAGTCTGAGCGGGATATGAACAAGTTTTTGCGGAAGCAGCTTGGCCGGTTGAAAGTGGGGTATGCCGATTTTTACTTGTTGCACGGGCTGACTAAGACGAGGTGGGAGTCTTTACAGAAGCTGGAAGTCTGCAAGTGGGCGGAGAAGAAGATTCAGGAGGGCAAGATACTGCACTTCGGCTTCAGCTTTCACGACGAATTCAGCGTCTTCAAGGACATTGTCGACAGCTACGACGGCTGGACCTTCTGTCAAATCCAACACAACTACATGGACAGCGACTACCAAGCTGGAACGAAAGGCTTGGAATACGCCGCGTCAAAAGGTCTAGCAGTCGTGGTAATGGAACCTGTTGCAGGTGGAAAATTGGGCATGACGCCGCCGGTAGATGTTCAGGTCATCTTCGACGAAGCGTTGGTCAAGAGGACACCCGCCGAATGGGCTCTACAGTGGGTTTGGAACCATCCGGAAGTGTCCGTTGCCCTAAGCGGCATGAGCACGATGAAACAGGTTATGGAAAACGTGGAAAGCGCCAGCCGCTCAGGTTCGAACACGCTTACGCCTGAGGACCTAGAAGTCATCAACCAGGCTAAAAGGAAGTATACGGAGCAGGGATTCATCGGCTGCACAGACTGCAGATACTGCACGCCTTGTCCGCATGGTGTGGACATTCCACGGGTGATCTCGTTGTACAATGAGTATTACATTATGGGAATGAGCGCAGAGGTTAAGAAGAAGTATCGCGAGCAGGTTAACCCTAAAAACCAGGCCCAGAAATGCGTCCAATGCGGAGAATGTGAGGAGAAGTGTCCGCAGCACCTGTCAATCAGAGGGGTTATGAGCCGAGCAGCCATGGTTTTTGAGTAGAACCGTGCTGTTATGGAAAGCTGCAAGAGTGGAAAGGCGGATGATCAAAGCTGTGATTTTCGACATGGACGGCGTGATCGTGGAGAGCGAGCACATACACATCGAGGCTGAGCGGCAGACTATGCTGAAGCACGGCGTTCGCATATCGGCGGAAGAACTGCACATCTTTACGGGTACGACGGCCCAGTTCATGTTTACTGAGCTGATAAAGAAGTACACGCTTGACACAACGTTCGAGAAGATGTTCAACGAAAAAGAAGAGATCCTCTTCAAACTGCTGGAGAAAGAGACACGACCCACGACAGGCGTTATTGAGCTTTTGAAGAAACTGAAGCAGAAGGACATCAAACTGGCGATCGCCTCGAGTTCGCACAGGAGACTGATAGATTATTTCCTGAGAAAGCTGGGCATAAACTACTTGTTTGATTTTGTAGTCAGCGCCGAGGATATAGTTCACAGCAAGCCAAACCCTGAGATCTTCTTGAAGTCAGCTCAGGGACTGAAGATGAAACCTGCTGAATGTTTAGTTGTGGAAGACGCGAAACTGGGCGTGGAAGCGGCAAAGAAGGCTGGGATGAAAGTTATCGGGTACAGAAACCCCAACAGTGGAAGTCAAGACCTATCGAAGGCTGACTTGATTGCTAACGATTTTTCCGAATTAACCGTGGAAGAAATGATTGCGTAGAGACGGTCGGCTTTGGTGTTTGGGTCGACATTGCTTCCTTAGGACTAGTTTGAATCTGATGCATCTCCACAGTCCCTGAACATTTTACATGTCGTATTTTTGTATTGTATGAGAAAAAAGGTTAAATAGTCTAAACTATATGCCTTGTTTCTTAAACTCTGAATTCAATCGAGGTGATACAATTTGGTCAGTGAGGGAAGAGGACGTCTGTTCAGGAGGAAAGACGGCAAATACCTGCTTTATATACCCGTAGACTTGGCGGAAGACAGCATGTTCCCGTTCAAGAACTACACGAAGACAAAAAGAGGCGCCGACTCCATTCCAGTCAAAGTTGTCTTCAAGCACGGCGAGAACAGGCTACTGATAGAAAAGTGGAACGAACAATAGCGCGAGCAAAGGAGTCAAACTGTCAAAGAAGACTTATGACCTCCTGCACCATATTTTTTCAACAATTGCCTTTTACCAACTAACACGCTCGGAAATAACGATCCGCGTTACGGTTTTACTTGGAAATATTTCCCAAGAAGGTATCCTGACACGCTTCCCATGAACAGGGTTGTTATGCTGAGAAGAATCAGCACCATGGACCACTGCTTCATGTCTCCGCGGTCAAGTGCTCCGACTTCAGGGGCTTCAAAAACCATCTGGTAAATCCAGAGAATCGCTAGGGACGAAACCATAAGTAAGGCCAAGCCCAAGAGAATCTCGTACCTCACTTTTCTGGGTTGCATGTCTCATTCCTTCTGGAGCAGTTGGACACGTATTGATGCAACTCATTTCAAAACAGAATTAACGATTTGTGCGTACATCCCCACACGTACATTCGAACAGCTTAAACCAGTTACGCCCTGCTTCTGAAGAGGAAACGTTTTAGACCTGCACTTTCATCTATTGAGGTGGAGTTCGCATTCATGGACAAGCCCTACTTCCGTCAGATTTCCAAGCCTACCCTCAAGAACCCAATCTTTGTGCAGGGGCTACCCGGGTTCGGAAACGTCGGAAAAATAGCGGCTTATCTGATGACAAAGTTTTGCAGCGCAAAGCCCTTCGCAGAGTTGTATTCACCTTCTTTTCCTGACTACGTTTCAGTCAGTTCCAAAGGGTTATGCCGTTTGCCGCGGTACGAGTTCTACGCTGCGAACATGGAGAAGAACGATTTCATCATAATGACAGGAGACACGCAGCCTTCTTTCGATGACGTTCTGGCACATTACGAGATCTGCGGTGAGACGCTGGATTTTATTGAAAATTATGCGTGCAGTTTCCTCATAACTCTCGGCGGAGTGCCTTTGCGAGAAGAAAAGGCCCAAGTATACGTGGCTGCAACCTCGTCTAGACTTGCATTGGAATTCATGGAAAAAGGTGCAGTAATATACAGCAAAGGCCGGGTTGTTGGAGCCACAGGTCTGACGCTGGGTCTTGCGAAGGAACGCGGCTTGGAAGGCATATGCTTGCTTGGAGCCACAACGGGATTCAAGGCTGACCGAGGAGCAGGGTTTTCAGTTTTCAAGCTCCTCATGAAAGCCCTTGGAAACGAAGTAAAGGAAGGGTTATAAGAGAAAACGTCAATTCATAATCACCATCGAGTTGTGGAAACCATGACTGAGGAAAAGCAGCAGACCAAACCGGGAATGCTTGAGTCCAGATACTGGAAAGTCGTCTTCACAATTATTGCAGCAGTATTGACTTTTGGGTCACCGTACCTGGTCTACGTCATGACCAGCGCATTGGACATGGGCTGGTTCATTTCGATAGGTTCAGGCGGCGTCCTGTTCATGGTCGGCCTGGTCCTGATTTGGTATTTGATCAAGAAGAAAGTCATTTCCTAGACAGCAAGCAGATTTTGTGCCTCGGATACCCTAGAGTACATCATCTTTTCAGCCAAAAAGGTTCGTCATCGGCAGCTGAAATGTTGTTGAATCCTTGTTAAAAATCGTTCGGTCAAGAGGACCAGGTCGGCAAAAGCATATTAGACGCATGCTTGCAGAGTTACCTTTCATCCTGTCTGGACGAACGTCATGGTATTGTTAAGGTCGTGATCATCGTGAAAGATGGCAAGAAAGCAGATGACCAAGCTAAGCTAAAGCCTCAGGTTCTAAGAATGGCTGATCTGGTGGACTACCAGAAAGGTTCTGTGGTTAGCCGGACAATTGTTGACAAGAAAGCTGGGACTGTTACTCTTTTTGCTTTCGACAAGGGCGAGGGTCTAAGTGAGCATGCCGTTCCTTACGACACGTTGGTCTATCTGTTAGACGGTGTTGCCGAGGTCAAGATTGAAGGAACGCCTTTCCTGCTGAAAGAGGGCGAATTCGTTGTTATGCTTGCTCGCAAGCCGCATGCGTTGAGGGCTGTTGAAAGGTTCAAGATGGTTTTGATTATGGTCCACGCGTAGAATATGTTTCAATATGCCGAATGTTTCACACAAATTATATAAAATATGCTGAGAGATATACTGACTATGCAGGAAGAGAAGAAGAAAAAACTCGAAGAACTGATCGGCATAGACGAAGGGTCAGCCAGAAGAACAACAATAATTCTGGAGAAGGAAGAGCGGGAGTACATCGACAGCTTGATCCGCGAAGGAAAAGAGCCGGGCATCAAACCGCTCATTTCAAAAATGCTTGACGTCTACCGCAGCATGACCATTTACGACTGGCGCTTCCCAGGAGAATATTACTGCGGCATAAGCCGCGTCGCCTTCGTGAATGTGGAACTGCTTAGCATTCTCATCCAAAACGTTGCCAGAGAGAAGTGGCGTGAGATTGGCAGGAAAATGGGTGAAGCCACAAAAATCTCGATCGAAACGACCATCGGAGTGCAGACTGAAAACCGTGAAAAATGGCCCGACGTTTTCAAACGGTTGAGGGTCCAGGGGTTCGGCGACTTCTACCTCAAAGACAAGTATATTCTCGTGAAAACACCATTCATCAGCGAACCGGAAATCTGGGCAGGCTTGCTGGAAGGCTTGTTCAACTTGGAGCTAGATGCGAAGACAACTTCTCCCCCGCTGATTTTCGAAATAAAAGAAAAGGCTGACTCCAAGACAAACGAATAAAACATATACTTCCAAAACCAAGACTTACACAAAGGGACACGCACATGTCACTTCATGAAGCCATGCTCTACAACAAGACAGAGAACAAGAAGGTTGCATGCTTCTTATGCGCTCGGAGATGTCAGATAAATGACGGCGGAACAGGCTTCTGTCTTGTAAGGAAAAATGAAGGAGGAACTCTCTTTTCGCTCAACTACGCTAAGGCAATCTCTGCAGGAATCGACCCGGTTGAGAAGAAACCGCTTGCGCATTTCCATCCAGGCGCTCTCGTAGTATCCATTGCCACAGTCGGTTGCAACTTCCGCTGCCAATTCTGCGACAACTGGATGATAAGCCAAGACAAAAAGATCCAGGGCAAAGATTTCCCGCCGCAAGAGGTTGTCAAAGCCGCCCTGGACAATGCGTGTCAAGGGATCAGCTACACGTACACTGAACCCACAATATTCTTCGAGTACGCATATGAAACTGCCAAGCTGGCGAAGCAAGTGGGCTTTTTCAACACTTTTGTGACGAACGGTTACATGACGCCGGAAGCCGTAAAAACGTTAGTGCCCTTTCTGGACGCGGCGACTGTTGACTTCAAAGGCGGCGCAGACCCTGATTTCTACAAAACCGTTTGTTCCGTACCCTCAGTTGCGCCTATCTTTGAGGCACTGAAAGAAATGAGGAGAAACAACATACACATCGAAATCACAAACCTTGTAGTACCCAAATCTGGAGAGTCGCTTGAAAGAATAAGGCAGCTGGCAACATGGATAAAGGACGGAATCGGCAAAGACACGCCGTTTCACCTACTCCGATTCCATCCAGACTATCAACTGACAACAACTCCTTCAACACCTGTTGAGACTCTGGAGAAAGCCTACGTTGCCGCAAAAGACGCTGGGCTCAACTACGTCTACATTGGAAACGTGCCAGGACATCCATGCGAAGACACGCATTGCCCCAACTGTAACGAGACGCTCATCAAACGCTACAATTTCGCCATCACAAGATGGAACCTCGCAAAAGGCATGCGCTGTCCAGTGTGCGGCACCGAGATCCCGATCAAAGGCGGTCTTCATCCGAGTGGTCATTCCTTCCCCTACGCCCTGTTCTAGCTTTCTTCCTACACTGCCCAGAAATGAGCTGAAATGTGGAAACTCTGGCCCGATGCGTTGACAGTGCTGAACGATGAGTCAGCCAGAAGAAGCTTGGAACGATATTTCGCGGTGATGCAGGACGAGAAACCAGCCAAATTCATGATAGCCAAAAAACTCTCAGCAGAATTCGAGCAAAGCGAGTCGACTCAACAGCTCTGGCAAAAACATGAAGCGTTACTAAAAGAGTGCTGCCACATTGAAAAAGAAACTGGAGACACACCACGCGCCTTTGAAAAGGTGAAAGCTCCAGAGAGATCTTACCTAGACTTGAGAATCGAAATAGCGAAGAGGATACTCTCTTGCTGCAATTTCTGCGCGCGAAGATGCGGTGTCGATAGGCTCGAGCGGGAGAAAGGATACTGTAAATGTAGTTCAGCGATAACGGTTTCAACCATTTTTGAACATATGGGCGAAGAGCCTGAGCTTGTTCCCTCTGGCACAATTTTCACTCTTGGCTGCACGATGCGGTGCAAGCACTGTCAAAACTACACGATTTCCCAATGGCTTGAAAATGGAAAGAAGTACCGCCCTGCAGGATTAGCAAGAATGGTCGAACATCTTCGCATAAACGGCTGCAGAAATGTCAACTTGGTCGGCGGCGAACCAACACCATGGCTAAAACAGTGGCTGGAAACATTCAAACGTGTCAACGTCAACATTCCAGTTGTCTGGAATTCAAACAGTTACTACAGTCCTGAAACCGCTCGGCTTCTGGCAGGATTCGTTGATGTTTACCTGCTTGACTTCAAGTACGGACCAAGAGACTGCGCAGAGAGAATCTCCGACGCCCCCAACTATTGGGAAACATGCACATACAACCATCTGGAGGCCAAAAAGCATGGGGAGCTCATCATACGTGTTCTTGTCCTGCCAAATCATCTGGAATGCTGTGCAAAACCGATAATCAACTGGATCGCAGACAGTCTAGGCCGAAAAACAAGGGTCAACATCATGTTCCAGTACAGGCCAGAATGGCATTCCTTCGAAGTTCCAGAACTTGGACGACGACTCACTCCTGAGGAAACGGAAAGAGCCATGCAGATCGCAAAACAGGCAAAACTGACGAATTTCATCACATAAAGTCGCTGAGATGAGCGAAACCTATTTCTCAAGGCATTTTCACTTGAAGAGGACAGAACAAGTGAAAAGAAATGCCCTATTGTCCAGAATGCGGTGGCGAAATGCAGTACATGCTCGGCACAAAACACCATGTGTGCAAGAGCTGCGGGTTATCTGTGACACAGCAGGAACTAATGGAGCTACGGGAGAAAATGCGGCCTAACGAAGAAACAAAGGAAGAAGAGCACAACAGACAAAGAAAAGAATACCTCAAATGGTATCTCAGCAAGAAAAAGTAGCCTTTGCATGCAAGTGTTGAAACAGCCAAGTCAGCTGAAGCTGTGAAACTGACAACGTCTGGGCGATACTTTTATTCTAGAAACCGTAGAACTAGAAACGAAGAGTGTTCACGTTGGAGATTATCTGCGTTGGCAACGAACTGCTGATCGGCAAGACATTGAACACGAATGCTCACTGGCTCGCAAAACGTGTCACATCATTGGGATTGACTGTGAACCGGATAACTGTAACGCGTGACGAAGTGGACGAGATCGCCGCAGTTCTCCGCGACGCCTTGAAGAGAAAACCACACTTCATAATAACGACAGGCGGCCTTGGACCGACTTTCGACGATAAGACGTTGGAAGGAATCGCAAGCGGTCTTGATCGCAAACTTGAGGTTAACAAAAAAGCGCTAGACATGGTGAAGGAAAAGTACGAAAGCTACCTCAAGCAAGGCAAGATCGACAAAGTCGAGTTGACCCCCGCACGGGTGAAGATGGCTACTCTTCCAGAAAGCGCAAAACCTCTAAACAATAGTGTGGGCACTGCTCCTGGTATGTTACTGAAGGCTGAAAGCACATCTGTAATTGCGTTGCCCGGCGTCCCGCCTGAGATGGAAGCCATTTTCGACGAGTCAGTCGCGTCCTTGATCAGGAAGGAAGCGGGAAAATCTGTCTTCCTTGAAAAAAGCATCTACGCCGACCACGTCATGGAATCGAATCTTGCACCGCTAATCGACCAAGTGATGCGTTACAATCCTCACGTCTACATAAAATCCCACGTGTACACAAAAGGTAATCCTGAGCCTTCAGAAGGAAGACCGCACATCGAACTTCACTTCTCAACTACGGCAGAAACCTCCAAGAACGCCTCAAAACGCTTGGACAAAGCAATTGCCAGTATTTCGAGACTGATTGAAAGCAACGGCGGAAGAGTTAAACCAGTCTAGAAGACTTCTAAACAGCTTCATGATGTCTTTGGGTTGCGTTCGAATCGATGATTGCTGACTACCACAATCACACGAGCTTTTCTTTCGATGCTAGGGGCAGCATGGAAGAATATGTTGCGAAAGCTCAGGAAAAGGGTATCAACGAAATCGGTTTTTCAGACCACATGTTGATCCACGAGTCCAAAAACTACCCACGCATGACGCCTGAAACCATGCCAGCATACGTCGAAAACTTTAGAAGAACGCAAGAAAGTTCCAAGCTGCCTGTGAAGCTGGGCGTCGAGATGGACTTCATATCTGGAAACGCTGAGAAGGTCAGAGAATTCGTCAGTCAGTTTCCGTTTGACTACGTTATCGGTTCAGTCCATTTCATAGGAGATTGGGAGATTGACAACCCCGACCAAGCTCAGGAATACCTGAAAAGAGGCATCATGCAAGTGTACGAACGATATTTTGCTCTCGTAGAACAGCTATGCGCTTCCCGAGTTTTCGACATCTTGGCTCATCCAGACCTGGTCAAAATACACGGATACAAGCCGGACTGTGACTTCTCCTACATTCTGAATGATGTAGCGAAGACCATGGCCCATGCCGATGTGTGTGCAGAAATAAACATGAGAGGACTAACACGGCCATGCAAAGAAGTGTATCCCAGTGAGCAATTCCTGAAAATACTTCGGGGACACGGTGTTTCCATTACTTTCGGCTCAGACTCCCATGAACCTGACGAGTTAGGGCGAGGTCTCAGTGAGGGACTGAGACTCGCAAAAAAGGTAGGATACACAGACGCATGCGTATTTGACCATAGGACAAAGAGGCACGAGAGAATAGCCTGACAGCCTGCCTCGTTTTCGTGTGAATCTATAGTCAACTTTTCTGCTACTGATTCGCTTTTCATAAGTGCCATAAACGATATGAGCGACAGAATTCTCGGGTGAAAATGAGGCCAAAGTTCGTAGGCGCTCTTGTTGTTCTGTTGGTCTTTGCGGCGCTTTTCGGTCTGGTCCCTGGAGTCTCGTGGGCGAATCATACTGTTACGTATCAGCTTATGGACCGCGTGGGCGGTTCTGCACATTACAGGCTGAACGTTGCAGTTTCAGAATCGCTGCATCAATACTATGTGGAGAAAGAGCATATACTTAGCACGGAGAACGATTTTCCAAAGTTTGTCACACCTTATGCGCTTAAGCCTATAAGCGACTGCCTGTGGCAGCTTTACGATGATGATGAAGCTTTTGTTAACGGAGTGTTGATGATTGTTCATCAGATAACCTACGAGGTGACCAAACCTGCCAAGTATCCATTGGAAACCATTGTCGCGGGCAAAGGAGACTGCGACCTTGTTTCGTATGTCGCAGCTTCAATAATCAAGGCTGGCGGACTCGACGTCGTGCTCTTTTACTATGAAGATGCGTCTCACATGAACGTGGGCGTCAACTTTTCGCACGACCCTGTTGAGGCGCGAAGCGGCGTTGAATACGTGGAGTATGGAGGTAAAAAGTTCTACATGGCTGAATGCACAGGGATGAGCGATTGGAGAGTGGGAGAATGCCCGCCAGACCTTGAGCAAGCGTCACCACAGGTAATCACTCTTGGAGACTGTGAACACTCCGCGCCGGGACAAGTCACTGCAAGTTACAAGACACTTCACCCCTCGTTGTTGTCGCTCAGCGTCTCCACAAGCTACCTGCTACAGGGCAGTGCCGTGACCCTTTCGGGACAGCTTTCTCCGGTCATGCCTAACGTAAACGTCACTATCTACATCAAAGCCAACGGCCTGCCTTGGTCAGAACTAGCCACAACGGAGACCGACTCGAATGGGCAATTCAGGTACGTTTGGGATGCCTCGACTGCAGGCATTTGTTCCGTCCGAGCAAGTTGGTCCGGAGATGAGACGTACACCACGGCCGACAGTCCAGTACATACCGTGACAGTTCTCTCCCTGTTTTTCGTCTCTTTGTTGTCCATCACAATTGTCCTCGTCTGCGTCGGAATCATCGTGTTCATGATGTCTAGACGAGCTAACCACGCCTTCTCGGAGCCGGAACCTCCTGAAGTTCCTCCCTGACAGAAAAAGCTTTACGTAAGCACAAGCTTGATTCCTGAAACGGCGTGTCTTCGTCGAATGTCGTGAGGTCTAACTAGTTGACGGTGATGGTTTTCATAATCGGAACAGCAGGGTCAGGCAAATCTCGGCTTACAGCAGCCTTCAACGACTGGCTGAAGATGTCCAAGCAAGACGTTGCGATAGTAAACTTGGACCCTGGTGTTTCATCGCTTCCCTACCAGCCAGATGTTGATGTGCGCGACTACGTGAACGTAGACAACTTGATGGATGAATATCGTCTCGGTCCCAACGGCGCGCTGATAATGGCTTCAGACCTGGTTGCTGACGAGATCGAAAAGATTTCCAAAGAAGTCGAAGAACTGCGGTCAGACATCGTGCTCGTAGACACTTCAGGGCAGATGGAGCTTTTTGCGTTCAGAGCAAGCGGACCCTACATCGTCAGCGAGCTTACAAAAGAACAGAAAGCCATAGTGTACCTGTTTGACGCAGTGTTCTCCGTCAACCCGCAGAATTACGTTTCAAACCTTTTCCTTTCCTCAGCAGTCTACAACCGCTTCCTGATACCGCAGATTCACGTACTGTCAAAATGTGACCTGCTTCCGAAAGAGCAGGTTGATAAGGTCGTAGACTGGTCGTCTAACAGAAACGCTCTGGCAGAAGCCATCGACCAAAATCTTGAAGGCGAAAAACGCTTGCTGAACAGAGGAATGATGCAAGCGATCTACAAGCTCGGCCTCAGTTTTCCACTCACACCTCTTTCGGCAAAGACAAACGAGGGAATGATAAACTTCAACATGGCACTGGAACGCGTGCTTTCGCAGAGCGACAAGTACACTTTCTAGAAGGCGCACAGACTAGAATGGTTCAGTCCAAGAGCGTCCAGGCTGCTGCTAACGCTCCATACTCAGCTTTTTTCCTATTGTCAGAGCTTACGATTACTATCACATCATTCTCTTCAGGCTTCAGCAGCTTCATTATTTGGCTTGAGGCTTTCGGTGAACTCTTTGTCACGTCCATGTCAGAAGATGGGAAGACCAACCGGCCCTTCTTGAACAGCACCGTAGTGGCTCCCTTTGCACCGGTCATCACGGCTGCGTCGCGTTGTTCCATTCCTGAGCTCACAGCGCACGCCCGTTTTCTTACCAGAACTGCAACGTCAAAGTCTGTAAACGCCAGCTCACTCTTTTCGATGGCAGTCTTCTTGAAATTCGATTTGATCTCTTTCCACAGTTTGGACCCTTTCTTCGTCAGAGAGCATCCTACCTTCGAAATTGATATCAGGTCAGCGTCTCTGAGACGTCCTATCAGTGTTCGAACTGTGCCTTCTCCCACGTCCAGTTCTTCTGCCAACCTGTTGCGGCCGAACGATTTTTCTGCTATGAGTTCGAGTGCGAGGAGCAGATGGGGCACTGAGAATGCGGCTGTTGGTCCGGGAGCCCTTTCGCCGACGAGGTTCTCGACCAGTTTTCTCAGCGTTGCAGGCATGGGTTTCCCGTTTCCTACTTCGATTTTTGGGCTTTTAAACTATTTACACTCTCTCAGCTCTCATACGGACGGATAGGTTCACCGATTAGAAAACTCAGAAAGGGATGCTTCTGAAAATGTGACGCTTGGACGTGAGTTTATTTTTCAGCGAGTTTTGGTGCGAGTTGTTCTATGGCGGCTTTAAGTTTGTTCCATTCTTCTAGGTTTCGTACGTTGAATTTGTGTTTTCTTTTCCATTTATCTTCTCTTTTTTGCCACATGTACATGCCGATTGCCCGTTTTCCGGCTGATTCGAAGACTACTATGGCTTCCCACCATTTCTTGTTCTTGAAGATGGTGACGTAGTCGACGACTTTGTAGAAGTCCGATATCGGCAGCTTTTCCTCAGTCTGTTCCGTCACTATTGTTCACCTTTTTCTCATAGAATCTGTCCTTCAAGATTTAAACTTTGCAGCTAGGGCACGTCTAGGGTTTTCTTGAATGTTCCGGCCTTGAGCACTTCGACGGTTGTTCCGTCTTTCTTTGTGACTTTTACAGTGGGTTTCGAAACGAGGAGGTCCATGTGGTTCTTAGACGGGTTCTTGCCGCATGGCATGTCTGAATTGTTTCCGAAAGCAACATGAATCGTGCCAAAAACTTTCTCTGACTCTAGGAATTCCTGCACAAACCTTGCTTTGCGGTTTATTCCGAAAGCGAATTCGCCGACGATGTCTGCTCGACTGTCGGTCTTCAGCGAGTCTCTCACTTTCTTTAGCACTTGTGGTTCTTGTGAACTGGTTTCGTATGCCTTGCCTTTTCTGGCGATAACTTCTAACGGTTTGTTTATCGGGCCTACGCCGCCGATGGCCATGTCGCATACAAGCTTGCCCTCCAACGAATCCTCGACGGGTGCGACTATGACCTCGCCTGTTGGAAGGTTCATCCATTTCAGCGTCTTTCGGTCAAGAACTGTGTCTGTGAAGAATGGTCTTCCCTTCACACTCATCGTGATGTGCGTGCCAGATGGATTTGTGACTTCCACTTCTACAGCTTCTCCGAGCTTTCTGATCATCTTTTGAGCAAAGCTTTGCATTTGTTCATGGCCTTTTATCGTTAGGGCCAGTGCTCCGCCAGTCAACATGTCCATCATGATGCCTGGGCAGTGTGCAAGGCGCGTCCTGTGAGTCTCTGTCTCCATTTTCGTGAGTTCTATTCGGAAAGAAGTCTCTTCACGAACGCCACGGAGCAAGTTTATGTAGATGTCCGCTGGTTGCTTCTCAAATATCGACACGATTTCAGGCGGCACCTTTTCCCTGAAAACATTCGCTTCAGATTTCAGCCTAACCAAACGCGTTTTGAGGCCGAGCTTTATGGCGCCTACCACAAACATTTCGCTTACCTCAAGTTTCTCTCTGTCACAAAAAGTAGTGATGTGCTCGCCTTTCTTTGCCTCTAAAACACATTTCAGAGCGTTCTTGGCAGCTTCTGAAGCTTCCAAACGTTTCATCTCGCCACTATTCTATAGGTGGTAGATGATAAAGTTTTAGAGAATGTGTCCCCTCCTTGTGTCTCGGGAAATAGTATGCGCGAGGGAATGTTGAAGCTTCTTGCATGCCCAGTCTGCTTGAGGCCTCTCACTTTCAAGGGAAAAACCGGCAACGCTCGTTTCACGAGCGGACATTTCAAGTGTTCCGTAGGTCACATGTACCAGGTCAAGGGGCAGGTTGGTCTGCTTAAGGATGCGAAGATGTCTGAGGACGAGTTTGAATGGAAAGTCAACGTTGCAGACGAGAAGAAGTACGAGGAAATAAGGCGTCAGTACGACTCATACTTAACACCGGAGCAGAAAGCTGCTACACAAAAAATGAAGCACAAGCTTGTCGATACTGTTAGTCGTTCAAGCGCAGCGTCTGACAACATGGTTCTTGATGTCGCAACGGGAATGGGGACTTTTTTGGCTCCACTGCTTGAGAAATGTTCAGCTGATGCTTCGATAATCGGGACCGACATAGATGAGAAGCCTCTCCGCGGATTGATGAACAAGACTGTGAAGGCCGGGACTTATCCAAAACTTTCACTTGTAGTTGCGGACGCCAAACACCTCTGTTTCCAGAACAATGTTTTCTTCACAGTCTCTTCATTTTTTGGGTTTGACAACGTGCCAGAAACAGCTTTAGCCTTCAGACAAGTTTCTCGAGTTCTGCAGGACGGTGGCCACGTGTTCTTCACTTCTCTATGGTACGAGGAGGGTTCAGAGAGTATGCGGCTTGCTGAGAAGCATGGGGTTGCTGAGGTCGCCAGTGAAGCTAGACTTAAGAAAGCATTGGCCAGGTCAGGGCTTGTTCTTGACAGCGTGGACGAAGCGTATTCTGGAGTTTGGTCTCATAATCCGATGGACTTGTTACCCGTCGATGGAGACGAGTATAAGCATGTTATCGTGCGTGCCCACAAGTCCGAACACTGAAGATTCTTAGTGGCTGTCTGCGCGGTCGTTGTTCTTTGCGTTGTTCTTTGATATGAGGTACAGTGGGATTAGAGACAATATTACTATTCCTAGTAGGATGAAGTAGCCTGCATAGTTGGCTTGGGACACGAAGATGTACGTGGGGGCAAGGTTGACTATTCTACCCACCATTAATCCGGTTTCCATCATGACGAGTATGCTGGCGTATTGCGAGTTGGTGAATGAGTCTCCGTAGTGGGCGAACCATGAGATCCTGAAGGCATTCGCGAATCCTGAAAGCAGTGACAAGGCTATTATCTGGCTTGTTGAAGTGGCGAAGCCCACTCCGAAATACCACATTGCGCTCAGGACGGTGCCAATGACTGCGAATTCTATGCGGGTTTTCTTTATGTCTGACGCCCAGTTAATGGAGAACGTGATCGCTGAGATGAGTATGCCCGTTACGACGAGCACGAGTCCCATGTTGAGGATTGTGCCAGAGATGTTGTACAGGAGGAAAGGGTAAGCAAGCCAGTAGGTTTCACTGAGTCCGACGATTATGAAGGATGTGAAGAAAACGGCGAACATTCTATTTCTTGGGATAGAAAAATCGTTTGCTTCCGGCTTGTAGGGGACCCTAAACGAAAGCAGGAAGGCAATCAGGTAGAGTGCTACTGCGACTATGAAGACTGAGGTGAAACTGAAGTTTTGTATTATGATGCCGCCTGTTGCTGGACCGACTATTCCTGCGATTGACGGGATTATCGAGGAGTAGAGGCTTATGGTTCGCGCACGAGTTTTCGCGCTGCCAAGCCTGAACTGGAGCAGGTTGAAGCTTGGCCAGAACGTGGCAAGGCTAACGCCCTGGGCTAGGCCAAGGATCAGCGGGCTCTTGATCCAGATGAGTGCGACGTAGAAGAGCATCGTCATGAAGATTCCAATACTTATGACCTTCTCAAAATTCTTGACAAGCTTCAGAAAAGCAACAGGCACGAAGCCGAGAACTATGAATGTGAAGAGCAGTATTGTCACTATTTCGGTGACGCTTAGTCCCTGGTCTCTGAAGTATATCGGCAAGAAGCTTCCGGACAGGTTGTTGGTGAAAAAGAACAGAACAACCATGGCAACTAATGCTTCCGGAGAGGAGGAACTCACACATACTACCTCAAACGTGCGGTTTTCAAACGACAACCAATGCAGGATTGAAAATCAACAATAATTATCTTACGTACCATTCCGGCGAAACTGTTCTCGCCCTCTGAGCGCGTACACACTAAGGATGATGGACTCAAAAATGATACATATACGATACACGCACTGTATGCGCGGAGTAGGGTGAGGCCGTCTGAATTCCAGCGAAGTCATGCTCAGGAACGCGGTCTCCCAGCTGCCAGTTTTGCACAAGAACCAGATCATCGGCACCATAACCGAAGAAAACATAATCCGAAATTTGAAAAGCAACTTGGCAAATGAACAAGTTGCAAACGAAATGGACCCACCTCTGCCAGTAGTGGCTGAAGAAACAGCTCTAGAACCAAGCGCGCGGGCTGCTTGAAAAGAACGCGGGCTTACTTGTCAAGAGAAAGACAACAGTCAGAATGATAACGCGGTCAGACCTGCTCAGAACAATTGAGTAGAAACCTCTCCGCAAAGCAAAGTGAGACTGCTATTCCTTATCAAGCATCGGGACTACACAAACAAAAGTCAGGGTCTCTTTACTGAGGTTTTCGTATCCGTGCTTTTCGTATGAAGGAACAAACAGCACGTCCCCGGTCTCTGCCGTGGCTTCGTTGCCTTCATCATCAAAAACCCGCGCCTTCCCCGTCAAAACATATATTTCATGCTCTTCAGGGTGATCATGCACACCGATCTTTCCACCAGGTTTGATTTCGAAACGTCGCATTGCATATCTGGGAGCCCCATCTTTGGCAGTTATCAGAATACGCATCGTTGCGCCGGAAGAACCCTCAACCGTAACCTGCTCTTCTTCAACGTCACGGTAGTTCTTCTTAAGCATCATTTCTCACATTCCGGGGTGACATGAGGTTACGTTCCTGTTTCATATAGTTTCTTGTGTGTGCAAAAAAGACAGAAAATCCTGCTACACTGCAGTCTCATTGAAGCAAGAGAACTGCCTGTTCCGGACTGATCCGCTCAGGATTTGGTCTTGCAACACACAGCGTGCGCTAAACAGAAAAAAGGTTGGAAGTAACGTGGGCCTAGCGTTTTTTGATTGAGGCTACGAACTCGTCTATTGGAACGGCTGCCATGCTCATTATCTTTACAGTCCCTCTTGATCCGAGTTCGATTGAAACCTTGCTTATGGTCTTGTTGTCGGGTGCTTCCACAATGTTCGCAAAGTCATACGGTCCAAGCACTGCGTATTGGCTGATGACTTTGACGCCTAGTGCTTCAAGCTCCTTGTTCACTTCCTTGATCCTTTCCGGTTTTTCTTTTACAGTCTTCCATCCCTCATCCGTGAGGTTGGACAATAGAATATAGTGGGGCATATGAGTCACCTGCTCCAAGCTATGATGACAATCAGGATTTCAACTTTTCTATGACTTGCCCTCGTCTCGTAAGCGGGCCGCCTATGATAGGCGGTTACCCGCAATTTCTACAGTCTTAGATGCTTGTTTTTCTTCTGCATGTCTTTGCATTGGTCGAGTATTTTCACTGCGCGACGAATGTGTGGAATAGTGATGGATCCGCCCACGACCAATGCGACGTTCAAAGCTTCGGAAAACTCTTCATCAGTAAGGCCTTCTTGAACACAACGGATGACATGGTATGCGATACGATCACTGCACCGCAGCCGCTATTGAAGCAACTAAACCAAAGCATCTCCTTGGTATTCGTGTCCAACGCTTCTTTCTCATAGGCCCGGGTGTCCAAAGCGAAAAACCTTTTGATGCCGAGATTATTGCTCGACAGAATGCGCTTATTCATACGCTCGCGGTAACGCCTAAACTCTTCAACACCGCTCAAGAGGGCCATGCAACTATCCTTGTATCTCAAAGCAAAAAACCCTTTCCAACGATCTCTGCGAATTCCATGAAACACGGACTGGTTATTCTCAGAATCCCTGATTGACGACGTCCGCTGGTTTCATGATCTCCCTAAGAAGCACGGTTGCGTAAGAGCCACGGTGCAGCATGAAAGCTACTCTGGCGATGTTTTCTATCTGTGAAGGCGACGTTTTTTCAAGGGAAAACTCGTTTATCAGCGTGGCTGCCGTTCGCAGTTTCCCCTTTTCTGCAGCTTCAGGCATGGCAGTCACCTTGAAATCCTCCTTGGAGACACCTTCTGTCTCAAGAATCTGTTTTTCGATTTCACCCTGCGTTCCCAGCATCGAGCGCTGCTTGAAGCCAACAAGCGGAAGTGCCAGTCGCATCCTGCCCGCTTTGATCTTGTCGTTCACTTCCGCGTTGACTGCTTCACTGACTATCCGGTGCATCGTGATCAGCGGCAAACCCGAACGCTCGACGTTCACTACGCAGTCTCCTACATTAGCCTTGTCTAGAGGAGTCTCATTTCCAATTCTTCCACTCAGGAACCTGTTGAACAGGAAGGATTGATAGGCTTGAACGAAAAGTTCCCTCAGCTTCTTCGGCAATCTCCTGAAAGCACCTGCATAGTCCTCAGTCTTCAGAGCAAGATGCTCGAGCATAGCTCGTTCATAGCGCAGTTGCTTTGGGAAGTCCTGCAATGCTTGTTTGAAATCCTGCGTGTCTTGCAGCTGTCTGCGAGCCTGCCTAGAAGAAGGATGCTCATACGGGCTTGGTTCAGCCAGAAAAATCATGGCCGCTTCCTTGAGATTTGCTTTGATTATGGCTTTTCCCACGCGATGTGTGATGGCGCGGCTTGTGCCGAAGCGTTGATGCCCAAAAAAGTTCGGGATACCCCCTGCAGCGTTCAGTTCTTCAACTGTCTCATCTATTGATTTTCGAGCATCAGATTCTGGTTGGTCTATGTTTCTGATCGTGATGTAGAAACTGTTACCCAACAGGTAGAATGCTGAAAGTCTGTTGGGAACATAGCCGATGGGACTGAGTTCGATGTCTTTGATATGAACTTTCTGTATGTCCTCTGCTACAACATCTTCTACTGTTATGTGCTGGGCCGTAATCGCTTTGGCGTCCTTTATACCCGCAAACTGAACCTTACCCGTGTTTATGCAGAGCTCTCTTGCCACGGTTCTGACGGCTATGAGTGTGTCCCAGTTTCTCTTAACTAGTGCGCATAACAGGTAACGGCTTTTGGTGGAAGATGCACCCAGAGCTCGACTGGAAACACCCTTTTTTCCTTCATGCGAGGAAGCTTTTGAACCGTCTACAAGCACTTCCTCAACGACGAAGTCATTGAGCACTTCCCGAATAGTCCCGCCGATCCCCCGGGAACGTGTGGCGTAGACCTCAATACCTATCGCCCTTTCCAGTTCAGGAACTTGCATGTGACTTCGCCCGTCTAGAGAAGCGGAAGCCTGCCTGTGAGCCTATCAACTTTCTCAGCAGGCGCCGGACCGATGCCTAGACAGGTTACCGTTCCAGCAGGGATCTCTGTCAACCCTCGATCAACGATCAGCGCGTTAGGTAGTCCTAACTCTTTGGCTGCAGCTTCGAGGTCTGACATTTCCTTCTCGCTCTTCACCTTCACAGCGATCTTGCATTGACCCTCGCTCAACCATTGTTCAAGCCATTCCCTGCGGTGCTTGCGCGCTTCCTCAGCCGCTGAAACTGCAGCGTGTCCCGCTTGAGCTGCCGTCTTGCCTTTGCTGAGGTGCAAGTCAGAGCGAAAGACGATAACCTGCTTGTAGCGAAACTCAGACAAGCTCATCCACAACCTTTCATTATCACTTCAGCTTTTGCAGATTTTAAAGGTTCGCAGACAAGTAGACGAGAAAGAAGTATCCAAGAGCCGTCAACATGCGAGGGCTTCTAAGAACATGCAGGAGTGTTTGTCCTTGAAAATCTACGTCTTCAACTCTCTTCAGAGTCTTGTCCAAACCAAGCCTCGAACACATAGCCACGATATCATCCAGTTTCCTGTCAGGAATAAGGTCGAGACTCTTCCTCAGTCTAAGCATAGTCCCCGCGTCAAACCCCACAGCCTCATCGCAGCGAGTCTTGTAAGTCCTCAGAAACCCTGCCGAAACATCATCTGTAGCCAAAGCTTCACTGGCAACCTCTGCTGCAATGTTCGCGCATGTTAGCCCGAGCACAACGCCGCCTCCCGTGGTCGGTTTGACCTGAGAGGCTGCGTCGCCTACTGCCAAGAAACCGTGTGAAAACGCCTGTTTGACGGGACCACCGAGCGTTATGGGATGAAACGAGACCTGCAGTATTCTTGCGTTGCGCAGTTTCCTGGAGGCTGCAGGATGCTTGGTCATAAGTTTCTGCAGCAACGTTCTTGGGTTCCCGTTTCTTGCGCCCAAGCCAACTTTGGCCTTTCCGTTTTTTTTCGGGATCAACCACGCATAGAATCCAGGAGTGTACTCTCTCCCCAAGAAAACCTCAACGGCGTCAGGCTCCACGTCTTTGACATTATCGACTTCTGCTTCAACTCCGTTAACGAGCATTTGCCTGTTAAGACCCGTCAACCCAGTCTGTCTCAGAAGCCTCGAAGAGACTCCCTCAGCGTCAAGCACGATTCCAGCCGTTTTCTTCATCATCTGTCCTTTGAATTTCAAGGTGACTCCTCTGACGCGGCCATTCTCAATTGTCAAAGACTCAACGCGTGCACCTGGGCAGTAGTCTGCTCCAGCAAATGCTGCCTTGTCTGCCAAGCAATTGTCAAACCACGCCCTGTTTACAGCGTACGTTACAGGAACCCGAAACCGTACTGAGAACGTGTTTCCGCTTGGCGAGTGGAAGTGTGCAGCGTAGAATGTGTTCTCAATAATTTCCCTTGGCAACGGCATCAAGCCCAAGTTTGCCAGGCCCTTAATGCTTACGTGGCCTGCGCAATGTGATGGCAACCCGATTCGACTGTGCTCCTCGAAAACTGTCACTTTGACCCCGCGTTGAGCGAGCTTAAGTGCCGCGTATGAGCCGCATGGTCCGCCCCCGACGACTATTGCGTCTGAAAAGTATTTCATGCATCACACGCTGACAGTCTAGACAGACGTTGCCTGTTCAGCTGGCAAGTTCAACCCGCCTCTTGCTGCGGACCATGGAAGTGATGCGTATTTTTCCCGCTATTTCCAGTCTCATTAGCAGTTCGTTGAAGTCCTTGAACCCCAAATCTTCAAACTCGTCTTTCAAAGCTTCAAACAGTTCGGTGTCAGGCAGTGCGCTCTTCTTCTTCAACAGGTCCAACAGTACCAAGTAGGCTGGGTGGGTCTTCCAAATCTTAGTGGGCATAGGCATGCCAATCGACTCCTACGCAACAGGCGTCGTCGGCTTCTGCGCTTGTCGTTATCCTTTGAAAAGCTTCTTTATTCTCTTCTTCTTTTTCCATTGTTTGCTCTGTTATACCATGTGTTTCTATCTTTTGGGTTTCCATGTTTGGTCACATCACCAGTATCCACATGCTTTCCTTATATCGGTTTGTGTATGAGCGGAGCGGCTTTTTCAGTGGAGAGAAAAAGAAAAAACTTATGTTGAGCGAACGGACGGTGAGTGAGACAATATGTTTTTTAGCGGAGCGAATTTAGGGTGAAGTCCTTGGTGGATAAAGGGGGGCGTTCGAGCCCAATGTCGGGGGGTTCCCTTTATGCTTCTTTACCGATTTTTGGTTTTGTTGAAGGAAGTTTGATTTTCGTCTTGCGTTGTTAGGTCACGTTTTGTCGTACCGTGCTTTGTCGGATATGGCGTTAGTATTCCTAGTTCTTCGTATGGTCTGATAATCTCTTCGGGAATTAGTCTTTGTCGTTTGGCTTGAGATACTGATAGTTGTTTGAATTCAAATCGTACGCCTGATTGTATGGCTTTGGTGATTGCTGTAATCAGGTTTTGAGTATAGATTTCGTAAGGTGAAAAAAGAAAGAGTCTTGTCATATAGTCTATTTGTTTCCAAGTCATGTATTTGTTACTTTGAATTGCCATCAAGATTAGTGTGAAGGTTAGTTTGTTGAGCATGTGAAAATCATCTAGCATTAGCGAGGGGTCTCTTGTTTCTTTCAACTTTGTTTCTATCTTCTCCGCATATTCGTGGATTGACATGACGAATTTTGTGTGTTTTATGGTTGTCGGGTTGGCTTTGTAAAGAACGGGGTGTGGGTACTCTCCACTTTCCGTATCTTCTTTCCTTTCGATCCAATGGAGTTCTTTCTCTAGTTCGTTTAGGTGCTTGTATAATGTGCGAGGCGATAGTTTGATTTCTTCTTTAAGTTCCATGATCCGATGCCATTGACCGTCCACAAGAGCCATTAGAATCTGTTGTTGGTTGTACTGTTTGTAGCTGGAATTGTTAGGATTCACCATTTTTATCCCTTAATTATGAGTATACCATTGAATATTCATATATATCTTCCGTCAATTAGGGAGTGACTTAGAAGAGGTATAAGGAATGGTTTCCACTGAAAAGTTGTTGTCGTGTGCGTTTTTGCCTGATGTTTTGTGTTCGTATCGTAAGAGTGAAAAGTCTGGAGTCATGGGTCGATGCCTCAAATGCGAACATTACGCAAGGTTCATTCGTGAGATGGATAGAGAAGAGGAAGAGATAGATAGAGAAGTCAAGGATGCTTTTACGAATCCTGAAAAATACTTGCGGGGACAAGTCAATGATACAAGATAAGTCTTTTTCTCGTCGTTTGGCATTGAATCATGCCATTTTAAAAAACAAGTATTGGCGGTTGCCTGTTGACAACGTTGGACATGAAAACTATGTGCCTGTTGGTAGGGGGTCGCCGACTTCTGAGGTCTGTGGTAGGTGGGTCGGTTTTGATGTTTGTACTGACATAGTTGGACATGAAGGCATTTTTATCGAAGGCGTGGATTGTACGGGTAAGCATATTCTTCGGCATCAGCACCTTTGGTGTCATTCGGCTCAGTGTCCTGTTTGTTTTAATCGTGGGTGGTCGGTTCGCGGTGGTATGAACGTTGAAGCAAGGGTAAAGACGGCTGAAAAACGTGGTTTGGGTTCTGCGGAACATATTTCGGTTAATCTGCCTGAAAAGTATTGGGAGTTGCCTGAACATGTTCAGAGAGGGATTGCGAAGAAGGCTTTGCTGGATAGAGGCGTCACGTGGGGGTGTGAAATATTTCACGGTTTTAGACCTGCTAAAGATGGTAGTCGTTTGGTCTGGAATTGCCACTACCATACCTTAAGTCATGCTCCCATGTTGCAGAAATGCCGTGAATGTCATAAAATCTGTTCAGAAAATAAAGATTGTGACGGGTTTGTCAACCATAACTATAGGACGTTTGAAAAAGATGGAATTATTGTTAAGGTTCACGGTAAACGGAAGACCATTTTTGGAACAGCGTTCTACGAGTTGAATCATTCGACGGTGCATGTAGGTTTGAAACGTACTCATGTTGTTTCGTGGTTTGGGTTAGTCAGTAATCGGAAGTTCAGGACGGATAGGTCTATGGCTAAAAGTGTGTGTCCTGCTTGTGAGGAAGAGATGCAAAGGGGTTCTTATGTTGGAAAAGAATGGTTTGCGAAGAATGTTGGTGACCCTTTGTATCGTCCTTGGATTGCGGTTGACCCGTTGGATGAGGATGGAGAACCGAATACTATTGTTTGGGTAGGGGGTAGCGGTAGCTATGAAAGGTAACATGGAAAACGTTCTTCAGATTTGGGATGCATTAGGTCGTGTTGTGCCTTTTTCGGTTCGGCGTTGGTCTTGGTCTGAACATTCTGAATTTGTCGTTAGGCGTATTGTTGTGAAGAAGTTTCCGTGTGGTGACGTTTATGGGGACTACTGTCACGACGGTCACATTTCTCAGCGGAATAGGAATAAACAGTTAGTTTGTTCTGGGTGTTATCAATGGGTTTTGGTTGACCCTGTGAAGGTAGTTAAACCTGTTGGAGTTGATTCAGGGGTTTGTCCGATTTGTGGGGAAAAGATGGAAGACGTTGAATATGTTGGGCATAATCCTGAGATTTTGGCGGCTATAGCTTCGGGCGAAATAAGAGATTTTGAAGCTGACCTGCTTGAAGATGGGAAACCTGTTTGGATTGTGAAACATAAAGGCGGTCATAGAGGCGATAAGACGGTTGGGTAAGGTTCGGTTGTTTGTGCGGTGTCGGGCGCAAGGGTGTTATATTGCGTCTGTTCCGTTGAAACGTCTGGTTTTGTTGTCTGGTTTTCGTAAGCGTCGTTGGTTTTTTGTGGATGGTTGGTTGATTCTTGAAGCGTTTTAGTGGTAGGTGTGTTTCTTGTTTAGCGCGCGCGGATAATAATAATAGTAATAGTATAGCTAGTAGCTCTTTTTTCAGAAGGCAGTGGAAAAGGTGTTATGATTACTCACCATGATTCTGAGATTTCGTAAGTGTCCCAAACCTTTGTACCGATAATCTCAGCGGTTACTGTAATGGAATTGTGTTGGTCAAACTGCACAGTAGGATTCACAACACTAGTCACAGACATGTATGATTCCCCAGCCGAAAGTGTCGGGAAGTCTGCAGTATAGTAGTTTTGCGTTGTATCATGAAGAACATAAGGTGAAGTTAGTCGAACATATAGCTGAACAGAGGTCTCTTGAGCTTGACCTTTATTCTTGACGACCAATTTGATGAGAGTAGTGTTCGTGCCAGTGGGAACAATCGCACATCTATCTTTCACGAAGTAGACATCTGGTTTTGGTCTCAATGATTCGGCGACCCACGGAGTTACTAATCCACCGACTAGTGCTGCGACTATTGTTACTACCCATCCTGCTATGTACCTCTTAGGTAGTCGTGCTTTCTTCTCAGAGGATTGTAGGCTTGGTTCCATGAATATTCATCACAGAGAGATATATCTACAGAACGACAGCTTTAAGTGTAACTCTAACATTAATGTTCCGTTTTGAGACTCTTTTCTTGTTTCTAGGCATAATTCATCGTTAAAACTATAAAGAAGCCAAGATACTCGTTCTATAGCGCGTGGTTTCCGTCTTTTGCGTTCTTCTTCCCTTATGGGTAGTGTTTCTTTGATTCGTTGAGTTCTGGTGGTTTCGGTTTTTTTGCCGTATCGCCTTTTGCTGTTGTTTGGTCGTTAGATTCGTCTTCGTTAGAAGGCTGTTGATGTTGTTTGAATCGTTAGATTAGTTTGGTTTAGTGTGTTTGTTGACGATGTTCTCGTTGTTTCGGCTTCTTGGCGTATCGTCTGGAACGTTCGAGTGAGCCGAAGGCTCACGAGGTACGGTTATTAATCTTACATAGCGTGCGCGGCTGAATTGTCTGGTTATGATAAGTTGCATTGGTCTTTTGCTGATGGTTGGTTGATTTTGAAGGCTTTTTAGGGTATGGTTGTTGGTGTTACACGCGCGCTATCGATCGCAGAATGACCATTTTCTCAATAATGAAAAATCAAGAGAACATTCTTCTAAACTCGCTCTTCAATCCGAGGCGGCTGTAAATGGTCAAGAATAGTATTCCAAAGCATCAATCTTGTATCAGATTTGTAGAATAACCTTCGGCACCGATATGCTTTTTCAAACAAACTAGCTTTCTGTGCTGGTTCTGCTTTCAGCCTAACCTTTGTTTCGTGGTTTCCTATTATTATTCCTCCTAGACAGACATTAGATGGATGGGTAATGCCGAATTCAGACCGAAAATCGGCACTTTCCCTTAACTCGTCATAATAATTCAACAGCTGGTTTTCAGCTTGAAGTAACTCTTTGCTTGGAAACAATCTATTTGCTGAGCTTGGGTCTCTTACGAAAAGAGGACATTGAGGAGCCTTTAGCTCCCATAGATATACTCGTCTGCAATCACTGCCGCTTTCATGACCTTGACCTGCTACGATATAATCTGAAGTTCCGCTATGCGCGCGATATTCGACATCGCAAACAATGTTCACGCCACCATCTCTAAACAAGACATCTGCTGCGTATTTCAGATATTCTCTGCACTCACACTCTCTATTCTCTTTGGCATAAATTAGAGCTTCAAGCTCTTCATGCAGGTTAACCATGATTCTGTTTCCATTGCTTTATCGAATAAGCCATTAAGTCATCGAGAAAATCAAGAAGGTTATACTGTTTTATCTCATCACCAAATGAGATGACATAAGCTAGCTCTATCGTGTATTCGTGAATACCCGTTTTGGTCTTGTTTAGTTGTTTATGGTTACAGAGGATTACTGTGGAGTCTTTCCCTAAGGACATGGAAAAGGCGTTTTCCACAGTGCAACTGTTGATAAACATATTTCTTGAGTTATTGATTCCAAAAGCTGTTGTCCCTATCGCACCGTTTGGTTTTATCAGATAGGGAAAAGGCGGCAGTCCTTGTTCTACAAGCTTTTTCAACTGTTCCTTCTCTTTTCGCTTGACAAGAGCCAATATGAAATATTCGTTCGTAAGATAGGTGAAAGTAGTGACTTGGGCTACTGAAAGAATCGGTGGAAGAAATTTGACAAGTTCAGGTGGATTTTCCAGCAATCGCCTTTCTACGAGTTCTCTTACTTTGTTATCAAGAATTGCTTTATCCAAGAGCTCCTAGCCTCATTACTGACGCTACAGTTACTGACTTCTTAAATATATCGGGTTATGCATGTTGTGCCTCTTTCTTTTTTTGCGTGTGGGTGTTTTTGCTTTTCTTCCCTCAGTTTCTTTTCAAGGCTTTAGCTCTGTCAATGTTTTAAAAAAAGAGGGGTTAGGGTTGTTGTGCTAGTGCTTTCAGTATTCGGAAATATTGGTATCCGTCTGCTTCGGTGATTTTTGTGTATCCAGCGTTCGAATATTCGATTATCTGTTTTTGCGTTTCAGGTGTTCCTAGTTGTATGGCTACGGTTAGGTATTCTTCGGGTTCGTCTAGGTTTATCGTTTGTAAGTAGTGTAGTGTTGTGTCTATTCGTTTGTGTCTCATAAATCGCATTGTAGCTATGGGGTCGTGTTTGCCTGTGGTTTTGTAGAATACTGCGCCTGCGTAGTTGCGTAGGTTCTTCATTGGTATCTTTGCTAGTTCTGGTTCGCTGAATTTGTTTGCGGCTTCTGTTCTTGCTCTTCGCCATGTTTCGCCTAATGCTTTAGGTTTTGGGAATATGTATCTAGTCTGTGATGTTGTTTTTGCGAAGTACTTTCTTAGCAAGTCTGCCGTTTTCGGTCTTAGTCTATAGATTCCGTTGCTGTGTCCTTTCGTTCCTGCGAGGCTAATTATTCCTTGTTCAAGGTCTATTTGTTCCTTTGGTGTTTGTCTCAGTTCTTGTCCTTCTGCGGCTGTTTCTGCCATTATTACGTAGATTGTTGAGTATTTGCTTGATGATGCTGAGATTATCTTTGTCACTTGTTCCGTTGTTGGAATAATCTGTTTCGGGTTTTCTGCGCGTATCTTCGGTTTGTCGTATGGTATCTGGTTTGTTGTGCAGAATATTGCGTAGGTGTCGAGTATGTTCTTTATGTATATCTTTGTGAGTGGTTTTGTGTCTGCGGGCTTGTTCTTGGCTCTTACGTGTGGTGAACGTGTCAAGTTTAGAATGTGTCGGGCTGTTTCTCTTGAGTTGAACAGGTCGGTTTGTCTTGCTAGTTTCAAGAGTCTCTTCTGGTGCTTGGCTATTGTTACTTTGTTGCATCTTCCTGAACATTCGCATGAGTAGATGGTGTTTTGTATTGCTGTTAGGGTTCTGGTGTCTAAAGTGGGGTGGGTTGCTATGCAACAGGGGTTGCTGGCTTCTGCGCTTGCCGGGCTTGCTGCATGAAACTCTTGTACCATTTCTCCATGTCCGGCGTGACCGAGGGGCCGACGCGTTTCTTCGCTTCCTCAAAATCTGACAACGTGACTTCTTTAGCGTTGATGTCTTTCTTCAACGCAAACATTGCCGCTTCGCGGCAAAGCGCCGAGATGTCTGCACCTGAATGGTTCTTAGCCAACGCTGCCAAGCTTGCTGTGTCCACGTTTTTAGCCAACGGCATGTCTTTCGTGTACAACTTGAAAATCTGGACTCTGCTCTTCTCATCCGGTTCGGGCACGTATATGAGCCTATCAAACCTTCCGGGTCTCAGGATGGCGGGGTCAACTATGTCCGGCCTGTTCGTTGCCGCTATGATCACTATGTCCTCCAACGATACCATACCGTCCATTTCTGTCAGCAGTTGACTGATGACGCGTTCGCTGGCGCCGCTGTCCGAAAAGCCTGCGCCTCTCCTTGGCACAAGCGAATCGATCTCGTCGAAGAATATGATGGCTGGTGCTGCCATTCTGGCTTTTCTGAATACTTCTCTGATAGCTTTTTCTGATTCTCCAACCCACTTCGAGAAGACCTCTGGACCTTTGACCGTAATGAAGTTGGCTGCACTCTCAGTCGCTACGGCCTTTGCTAACAGAGTCTTTCCGCATCCTGGTGGGCCGAACAAGAGAATGCCTTTCGGCGGTTTTATGCCTAACCGTACAAAGATTTCAGGCGTGTTCAGCGGCCATTCAACTGCTTCTTTAAGATCCTCTTTTACTTCTTCCAGTCCGCCTATGTCTTCCCAGCGTGTAGTTGGCACCTCGATGTACACTTCGCGCATGGCAGTCGGGGTTATTTCCTTGTAAGCGTTGGTGAAGTCTTCCATTGTTACCTCCATCTTTTCCAGGACGTTCGGTGGAATGCGTTCCTCTTCCAAGTTTATCTGCGGCAAGTACCTGCGCAGTGATTTCATGGCGGTTTCTCTTCCGAGCGCAGAAACGTCAGCACCCGTGTAACCATGCGTCATATCTGACAGTTTCTTGAGGTCCACGTCGTGTGCAAGGGGCATTCCTCGCGTGTGAATCTGCACTATGTCATATCTACCATGCTTGTCTGGTACGCCTATCTCGATTTCTCTGTCAAACCTGCCTGGTCTGCGCAGTGCAGGGTCAAGTGCTCCAGGTCTGTTCGTGGCACCTATTACTATGACGTTTCCTCTTCCAGAAAGGCCATCCATCAATGCAAGCAGCTGGGCGACTACTCGTCTTTCCACTTCACCCGTGACCTCTTCTCTCTTGGGCGCTATGGCATCCAGTTCATCAATGAATATGATGCCGGGCGCGTTTTGCTGAGCCTGCTGGAAAATCTCCCGAAGCCTAGCTTCAGATTCCCCGTAGAACTTGCTCATGATTTCCGGCCCGTTGATCGAGAAGAAGTTGGCTTCAGACTCATTTGCCACTGCTCTTGCAAGCAGAGTCTTTCCGCACCCTGGCGGTCCGTGAAGCAACACACCTTTGGGCGGTTCAATGCCGAGTCTCTGGAAAAGCTCCGGATGCCTAAGCGGAAGCTCAACCATTTCTCTCACTCTTTGAATCTCCTCCTGCAATCCGCCAACATCCTCATACGTTGTTCTGGGAAGTCCTTTTCCTTCAGGCGCTGGCTCATTCAATATCGTGAGCTTGGTTTCGTTCGTGACTTTCACGATGCCGTGCGGCCGGGTTTTCATGACTGTGAACGGTATAGCGTGCCCCAGCATCATCACCAGTGTAGTGTCGCCCTCAACAAGCGTTCTTTCCATCAGCCTGTTCCTCACAAAATTCGTAAAATCCTCATCAACGTTCAACCTCATGTCGACAGGTGCAAGTGTCAGACTAACTACCGTCTTCACTTTTACCGGTTTTACAACAACGTACTCGTTTATAGCCACACCCGCGTTCTTCCGCGTGAAACCGTCGATCCGCAGCAGGTCACGGTTCTGGTCTTCACTGTAAGCTGGCCACGCTATGGCTGAAGTCGTGCGTTTCCCACAGATCTCGATAACGTCGCCCGCGGAGATTTCCAGTTTCTGCATCGTCCGCTGGTCTATACGGGCTATGCCTCTTCCAACATCTCTCTGTCGTGCATCTCCCACACGTAACTGAGTTTCACTCAAACAGAATCCTTCCGCAACTATGCTCTAGTACGGTCGGAAACAGAAGCACGTTCCTATATAAATGTCTTAAGCAGTAGCAATAGCCTACTTGCTTGTTCTCCTCACCATGAGCGTTTCAACTTGGCTTACGCCTTCCATCGCTTCCAGCTTCGTCTCAAACTCATCAAGCAAGCCTGTTTCATCCTCTGGAAACTTCACCTGAACCAAAAGTGCCTTCAAGCCGTAAGCCACAAGCTCCTCCCCGTAGCCGTACACGATAGTGTGAGCTGGAATGTTGCTTTCCAGTCTCTTCTTCATTTCAGCAAAATCTTCGACGATATCTGTTGGAAAGATCTTGTATGTTACAACAACAAAACCCATTTTTTGACCCTCCATCAGGTCAAGGACCGACGAAACCGCATTTCGGACACTTGTACGGTCTGCCGAACTTTCTGCACTTTGCGTCACGTTTGATCTGAATTTCTCCGCAGTTGGGACACAGGAATTTGGTAGCCTCTCCTCCGGGAGCAATCGGTTTGCCGCAGCATGTGCACATAGTCAACATCAACGTTGCCGGTTTTTCGGTCATGATGAACTTCCTCGGTGTGGGACTTTTAATTGTAGCCCTTCCTTATAAATCGTTTGAAATGTGACAAAAAAAGAGGAATGTGCGGCCTCAAACCCTCTGAAGCCGCTTCAAGATAAATACGCCCAAAGTAAACAATGCGGGTCCGTCTATCGTCCACAGAATCATCTTCTCCAGAGATGTTCGATGGAACTCTGGCAAGTATCTGACTTGCATGAAGTACGATTCGTTGAAGAATCTCAAAGTCACATCGTAGCCTTGGGGGGCATACTTGGCATGTGTCAGCCACCACGCAGCTGTACCTCCTGGATCGAGTATCTCAACTGGTTCGCGAACAGTGTCTGATGCATGTACGTAGTCAAGAACCCCCACTCTGAAATCACTGTCTTCAGTAACGTCTTTGTATTCATGAGGGAAACCGGTCGTCGGTGGAGTTAGTCGGAATTCTACTGCCTGTTTGTCATTCAGGCTATAAGCGTTTAGATCCATAGAACATGTAGTGCGCATGCTTGTCCCGAAATTGGTCTAAAATGGTTTTTATTCGCCCTTCATGATCCAGGGAGGGCTTTGGGCTTCGTGTCTGTTCTTGATTTCTCGGGGGATTTTGTCTTCCTCGAACACAGGAAAAACAGGCAAACCAGGAATTAAAAACATTTTTGACCAATTTAGGAACACGCATGCGCGCTATATCGGACCTTAACTGAAGAATTATCATGCCGAAACGTTTATTCTACACACACTTTGTAATTGTATAATTGCGGACTAATGATCTAATCGCTCAAATTCTGCTCGGCAATATGAGGAATTGCGTTTTGTGAAGGTTATCCGGTTATGACCCTACTCTATATGATAGAGACAGAAAGGATGGAAGAAAGAAAGTGTCACTGCCTCAGCAAACGTTGCGGGACAAGTGTCCAGAATGTGGTAGTGTAAACCTTATCCATGATTATGATACTGGTGAGACCTTTTGCGGCGACTGTGGACTCGTTTTATTCAAGCAAATGATGGATAAAGGACCAGAATGGCGCGCCTTCACCCAAGAAGAGAAAGCCTCAAGAAGCCGCGTTGGGATGCCAACATCTTATTCTGTCCATGACAAAGGCTTGTCAACGGCCATAAGCCAGGTTGACCGGGACGCCTTCGGAAGGAAACTTCCATTATCAACGCGCCTGCTGATGTGGCGCCTGAGGAAATGGCAGATCCGTTCTAGGGCGCATTCTTCAGTTGACAGAAACCTTGCCCAGGCAATGGCTGAGCTTGACCGCCTCTCAGACAGGGTCCACATTCCACGCCCAATCAAAGAGAAGGCCGCGGTCATTTATCGTAAAGCCTTAGATAAGAGCTTAGTCCGCGGCAGGTCTATCGCAGCCATAACGGCTGCTGCGGCTTATGCGGCTTGCCGCGGAAGTGGAACCCCGAGAGCACTCCATGAAATCGCAGAGGCAAGCCTAGTCGATAAAAAGGACGTTGCCCGTTGCTACAGGCTTTTGCTACGTGAACTTGATATGCACATGCCCATCGCTGACCCCCTCACGTACGTTTCGAAAATCGCTGAAAGAACAGGAATTTCGGGCAAGACGCAGGGAATTGCTATACGGATTCTTCGAGAAGCCAGAAAGAAGCGGGCTGCTGCCGGAAAGGACCCTATGGGATTGGCTGCTGCAGCACTGTACATTGCTTGTTTGCAGAACAACGAGAAGAAGACACAGAAGGTCATCGCCGAAGCAGCAGGCGTCACTGAGGTCACGGTGAGAAACCGCTATAAGACCCTGAAAAGGCAGCTGAAGTTAGAATTACCGGACTAATCATCTTTGCTTTCTTCTCAAATTTTCAGGATGCCTTTGCATTGGAGCAGGTGATACTTTGGTGAAGCCGCTGAAAGCCCAAAGGGGCTTGTGCGGGAGAAATCTCCACCTCTTGAATCTAAGGCTTTATGATAGGTGTTTAAAAGCTTCACTATAAGAAGTGGTGTTTCATGCGCGTGCTTTATTCTATAAATTGAAAAAGGGGTTTTAAGAATAGATGAACAAGAACTTTTGAAAAGATTAGAAGAGATCGAAAAATCGGGGAATGAGGGAGTGTAAACTTGATGCCTTGTGCCTTCTCCACCGACATCGGCTTTGCTTGCGACTTCTTTTGCCCTTTTAGGGCGTCTTCGGCGTGCCTAAATAATCTTCTTGCTTAGTACTTCTCGGAAAGGCTTCTTGCACGTTGGACAGTCGAAAAGGCCTATTTCTAACAGAGTTCTTTTTCCAGCTTTGGATGGGCGTCCAGCCATTGTCCACTTCTTCTTAGGCGATGAAACAACTGTTCCACACTTTTTACATTTTCCCATTTAATCTCCTCCAACACATCTTGACAACCATGGGTTATCATGATACTAG
>JBGQMW010000004.1:0-211790 GCA_041500785.1 Bathyarchaeia archaeon | reverse complement strand
GCTGTCCAATGCGTGAAGGTGGGCTTTGATCTCTTCTTTCGTGTAGCGGTCCCATTTTAGGTAATCAACGAGGAGAGGCGGCAACGTTACGTCTTGCCGCGCAACGTACGCTAAGAATTCGAATGTTTCATCTGAGATTTTGATGGTTTTCATTCCTACTATTCCTGAAAAAAAGTATTGCACCCTGTAAAAAATGTTTTGTTTCGCAAACGGATATATGCAAATATCAAATTCTGAACCTGAAGAAATCCTCACGAAAGAAGCATTGTCGATGCCTAACAGAACGGTTGTAATGGCGGGCAGAGAAACGGATGAGGGTCAGATGGATACGTTGCTGAAGGCATTGAAACAGAAGCTCAAAGAAGGTTTGCTGGGAAAGCTAGTCGAAACATCCAGAACGATAGATTACAACCTGGGAATGGTACCCCGGGAGAGGCTCGAACTCTCGCCAAGCATATTGCAAGCATATTATTACCGGCAAAGTTGGGCGGGGGTCCCACCCCCCGCACCTCCATGGTGAAAAATGCGTGGGGTTTGTCCAGAGGATAGTGCTTGCTTTCCTAAAGATTTTAGCGTCTTGAAAGCAGGGCGCGCGAAGTAGTTGACCTTAAGGGCCTTAGGACTACTACTTCTCTCGAGATTCTGAAGGAATTGCCGATTGTGGAGCCTGAAACGCAGCTCTATAGAGACAGCAGCCGATCTTCTCCCCGATCTCTTCCGCTTTTGAAGAATCTCTTCCTCCAATTTCACCCAGAGCTCGCTCGCAGATCTCTGCAGCTCCTGGCCAATCATATTCATTCTCCAGCTTCTGTGCTTCCTGCAGTGTTTTATCCGTTTTTTGGGTCATACATCCCAGATGAACCGTTAGACTTCAGGAGATTCCAGCCAAAGAAACATTGTGCACGCCATGCAAAAATCTTAAGTATTCTGGTTGACAAAGGTCTGCAACAAGAGTTTGGGCAGGTGTTTTGCAGTGAAGCGGGGTTTGAGCATATTGTTTTGTTTTGCGTTCGTCATAATTGCCGTTTTCCAGACTGTTCCAGCTTTTGCAAACGTACCGGCCGTGACCGGTGTTACGGCGTGGACTAGACAAAGCGATAATCATACAATCTTGAATGTCACAGTGACTCACGGTGCATATTTCTCAGGGCACTACGTGAACCGGATTCAAGTCAACATAAAGGGCACGGTTCAGACGATGAATGTGACGGACTCTTCACCAGCGGACCAGGCGGCTAGCTCGACTTTTGTTATTCCTTATGATATGGGAGTAGTTTTGGACACACCGACAGTTCAGTCCCAAGCGAATTGCATAATACACGGTCCAAGCACGTGGTCTACTGCCGTAACCGTCCCAGAATTCTCATCTCTTCAGCTGCTCCTAGTTCTAGTCGTCTTGACAGTTTCACCAGTGCTTCTACGATTCAGAAGCAAAAAAAGGCAGCTGAAAACCTCCGCTAGCAGCCATGCCTCAAATCAACACGCATAGTTCCCTGAAAAACATACACCAGTTTTGAAAAGGTGGACAAAGAGTGGGATTGTTCAATGCCTATGCGACTTTCCTAGCTGATGTGAACCTGTTGCTTCAAGTGGCAATCCTGTTGATCTTGATTGTGAGCCTGCGGTTCAAGTTCAGACACAACTACATGAAACATGGAATCATAATGGGGCTGGCTGTTGCTTTGCATACGATATCCATATTCGTGGTAATGGTACCTTCTTTGATGGCAAGCGCGGGGCTGTTCGCGAATCTCCTAGATCGGCTCGCATTGGTAATCCTTCCACATGCTATTTTGGGAAGTCTCGTAGAAATAATGGGCATATGCCTCTTGAGCATATGGATTCTGAACCGTCGCGACCCCAAAGCATGCTTCAAGAATAGAACAACTATGAGAACCATCATTACACTATGGGTGGTCGAGCTGATTCTCGGAATATACCTCTACATTCTGCTTTACCCATCTGGCTAGAGAGTTCATTAGATTGTGAGAAGCTGGTCTGTGAATTACATGAGAAGAATACCTAGTGCTGTGCCAATGAAAGTTCTTTTGGACGCGCGCATTAATATGACAGTTACCAAATCGATCGCTGATGTCAATTGGGGGATGATTGTACGGAAGAAGACAAGCTCGGGTTTGCAAAAGTGCAATTTGAAGGTACAGCTAAGAACCTTCTTGAAAAGGCGGTAAAGAGACATATTGAAACGCACACTGACGTTGCTTTCACAGATGTTGTAAAAATGCTCTACCAGTCTGTGTTGGGGTCCTTCCACGTACTGGATCACATGGATGAGAAACAAATCGAGACATGGATAAAAGAGGCTCTCACGGCTGTTGAACCAGCAAGAAGACCAGTAACAGAGAAACTATATGGCAAGAGATGGGTCAGGCTTGACCTCGGAGCCTTCAAACACAAGAACGGCAATGACTACAGGTTGGCCACACAATTATTCATGAAAGCCAAATGTGAAACCAGAGTATCCCAAGGCAAATTCATGGTTGTCATGAACAGATTATTGAAGGTGGTGAAAGATGGCAAAATCAAACCCAAACGTTCAGACCTTGACCTGGCAGCATTGGCCGATTGCTTTCTTAAACAGTATGAACGAAAAGGTTTCCCACCTCTTCACCATTCAGAAGCATATTCAAAAACAAACCCACAATACCTAGTTGTGCCTTCCGAGAGCACTATTAAACTAAGATCAAAGAGGCCCTAACAGATTTCCGTTTGCGGGAGAAATCGCTCCCAGCTAAGACCTTGAATTCTCTATCGCGCATGCGACCCTCATTTTGCGACTTTCATTCCTCAGCCCGACCAAAAGCTTATAGCTTCTCTTGACTTCTGCTGAACGCGAACATGACAATTCAAATCTCAGACTTCGCCCAAAAACATTTGTCGCCTGTCGCAAGGTTGCTGAATGAAGAATACGGAAGCTCTTATGAGTTCATTCCGTTTGACGAGAAGAGAGTCCTGTCCGAGATCCGAAGGCGAAACGTCAGGGTCCTCGTTGCAGAGGAAGAGGGCATAGTGTTAGGCCTTGTCGGAACTCATAAAGATGAACGTGGAGAAGACATCCATTGGCTCGCCACCAGCGGAGGACACGATCGAAAAGCCGTTGAAGACACGTTGGTGAACATTGTTGAGAAGAACGTTGAAGGCGACACGATTTTAACGATGATTGATGAAGAGAGTCCAAGAATCAAAGATTGGACCAGCCGAGGCTACGTTTTGCAGCCGGGGTTCCAGCGGATGTCGGCTAGGCTGGACGGCTTGAAGCATATTCCTGAAGTCGCTGAAGAAATCAAGCTCAGAAGCTTGGGACCTGGCGAGGAAGCTAAACTCGTTGAAGTTGTCAATGCTGGTTTTGGGTGGGGTAGGCTCGAATTTGGAGACCTAGAAGAATGGAAGGTTGAGGATCCGCCGTTCAATGAGGAATGGGTTCAGGTTGCTGAGGTCGGAGAAAGAATCGTATCGGCCGTCGTGGCGAAGCCCGACACGAACTACATGGAGTATCTGCATGTCAAGAGGGGTTATCTTGGTCCGGCAGCCACTCTCCCAGAATTTCGAGGAAAGCATCTTGCTTCGGCGCTTACGGCGCGAGCGATGAATTTCCTTTTTGAAAGAGGAATGAATTCGGTCAGGTTGGGAACTTCGGAACAGAACGTTTCTTCGATTGCTCTGCTGCGAAGCCTAGGCTTCCAAGTGGATGGTGTCAGAAAACTCGTGTGCAAAAAGTTGAAGACCGCCTGACCTGAGGGCAAGCGCACGTTCTTCGGCAGACAACACAAAACGTTAAAGCATATATTTGAAAGCCAGTCAAATGGCCAAGGAGGAACGTTTTGTTCGACAGTGATATGAATGGTTGAAATCAGAGAGCTTTTGGAATACAACCATAAAATCAGACGCAAGTATCTTGCTACCTTTGCCAGACTTCCCTGGAGTGAACTCGTCAAAGACAGGGGAGCAAGCTGGGGGTCAATCAGAAACATCTTTGTCCACACTTTGAGCGCGGTAGACTACTGGCTGGATTTCCTCCAGAAAGAGAACCTCTTTTCTCGCAGGAAAAATGATGAATACAAAACCTTTGAAGAAGTCAAAACCTACATGGAACACGTTGAGAAGCGGATGCAAAACTACTTGAACGCGTTACGAGCGGGAGGACTCGGAAAAAAATTCGCAATCAAGAATGACGAGAATGAAACCGCTGGAATAACGGCGGAAGACGTCCTGATTCATGTTTTCGAAGAAGAAATCCATCATCGGGGAGAAATCATAGCACTTCTGTGGCAGATGAATATCGAACCGCCACTGATGGGATGGAAGAATCTCTAGCGCACGGAAGAAACACAGACGTTACTCAACGTGTGATGCAATTGAGCGCTATCAAGAGCTTGAAGAAACTGTCAGAAAACCTGAAACATATCTCAGGAACAGAAACCGCAGATGCTGCCGTTGCCCTATTGTTAAAACCGGCAAACAACAGGCTCAGCGTACTCTTCGTGAAAAGAGCCAACAGCCCAAATGACCCGTGGTCCGGCCAAACGGCGCTGCCTGGAGGAAAACGAGAGCCCAAAGATGAAAGCCTGAAGCACACTATCATAAGGGAAACGCTGGAAGAAACAAACATTGATCTCGAACATGGTTGCCGTTTTCTAGGCACAACCAGTATCCAACATTCTAACCGCAGTCCTGAGATGAGAATCCTCCCGTTCGTAATTCTTCTTGAACATGAACCGACCGTCAAGCTCAACGAAAAGGAACTGGAAGGGTTTGCATGGATTTCACTGAAAGGACTGGCAGATCACAAGGGAACGGCAAAGTCCATTCACGGAGAGCCTCCCGCCTACATTATCGACAATCAGGTAATATGGGGATTGACCTACAGAGTGATCGAGGACTTCCTAAAAACAGTCTATCCCTGAACACGCAGACCACAGAAACTGATTTAAGAAGAACGTTTCACCACCGTAGGGTATGAACACGAAAACAGACGGGTTCACCGTTGAGACTTTCAGCAAACTGGAAGACCCAGGTTTGCTGCTCGTGGGCATGAACAAGGCTGGAAAAAGCAACGTGATGACAATCGGCTGGGGCCTAATCGGAACGTTCTGGAGAATGCCCGTCTTCATGATAGCCGTCCGCCCAACCCGTTACACGTATGAGTTCATCGAAGAAAGCAAGGAGTTCACCGTCAACGTACCAGCAGACGACATGAGCAAAGTTGTCGAATACTGCGGCACAATGTCCGGCAGAAAAACCGACAAAGTCAAAGAATGCAAGCTCACACTCGAAAAGGCCAAGATAATCAAAACCCCAATAATTAAACAATGCAAAATCCATTACGAATGCCAAGTAGTCCACAGACTTAAAGTCAACCCCAAATTAGTCCCCCTAGACGTAAAGAAAGAACTCTACCCCAAAGCCGGCTATCACATCCTCTACTTCGGGAAAATCCTCACCGTCTACTGACCCGAAAATTTAACCGCAGCTTCAGTCTGACGCGTCAGAAGAGAAGAATTTGAGTTGTCAATTGAAAGCACCAGGCCACAGCAAAGCGCAAAGCATACATTAGGGCAAACCCTCTCACCAGCAGAGTGAAGACTTCAATGAACGACAACGTCCGCGCCATAGCAAAAGAACGCATCCACACGCTCTTCACATTGGCAGAGCAAACGTTTCATGAAGATCCCGCGGTTGCCCAACGCTACGTAAACATTGCGCGCAGAATAGCAATGGCAGCAAAACTCAGGCTCCCGAAACAGTACAGACGCCAAGTCTGCAGACACTGCAAAAACTTCATCCTGCCAGGAGTAAACTGTCGAGTACGAACCAGACAGCATAGAGAACCCCACCTCGTAATCACATGCTTCAACTGCGGCCACCACACACGCATCCCGCTCGCAGACAGGAAGGAGGCGAAAACTAAACAATGAGCAAAATCACACCTGGCAAGAAACGCTACGTCAAACGCCAGCTAACCAACGCACAGCCAACCATACTCATAGGCAAAAACGGCGCAACCCCCGAACTGTTCAAAGAAATCGAAAAACAACTGCAAAAAGAAACCATGGTCAAGGTCAAACTGCTCAAAACCGCCCTGGCCGAAGGCGAAACCAAACAAATCGCCCAAAGCATCGCCCAACAAACTGAAGCCACCCTTGTTGACACAAGAGGACACACCTTCATGTTATACAAGCCACGTAAAAAGTGAAAGCCTTTATATGAGGCCTCATGACTTTACTGACAGAAAAAGTCAAGAGGAAATACAATCTTGATCACCCCTAATGATGTCCCAACATCGAAACTCATCCAAAGACTAGCTAAATACCTGAAAGAAAACGTCGACGCAGTGACCCCGCCAGCATGGGCAACCTATGCGAAAACAGGTGTACAAGCCAAAAAGGCACCTCAAGACCCAGACTGGTGGTACACTCGATGCGCTTCGGTGCTGAGAAAAGTCTACGTTCACGGCACAGTCGGCATAGAAAAACTGAGAGCGGATTATGGCGGCAGAAAAGACAACGGCGTAAAACCCGAACATGCAGCAAAAGCAGGCGGCTCAACAATACGAAAAGCACTGCAACAACTCCAAACCGCAGGCTACGTTGAAACGCTGAAACCCCAAGGAAGAAAAGTAACCCGTGAAGGAAGAAAACTCCTCCAAGAAATAGCAGAAGACGTAAACAAACAACTAGTCCAAGAAATACCAGAAATGGCAAAATACCAAAAAGGTGACTAACGTGTCAGACAGCGAGCTAGAAGAGCTTCGCAGACGGAAGCTCTCAGCGCTGCGAAAACAGGGAGCTGAAGAACAAAGAAGCACACAGGTAGAACAACAGCTGGAGGAACAAAAACAAGCACTGCTGAGAAGCATACTCACACCAGAAGCCAGACAAAGACTCACAAACCTCAGAATCATCAAACCAGAATTCACCGACCAGCTTGAACTGCAGCTCATCCAACTTGCACAAACAGGAAAGCTGTCCATACCCCTCGCCGACGAACAGCTCAAAAAAATACTCGCCCAGCTCCAATCACGGAAGCGTGAAACAGCAATAAGAAGGATGTAAACATGGCCAGAAACAAGCCCACAGCAAAAAAACGAAGACTTGGAAAAGCAGGAAAAGAGGCAAGAGCAGTCCCAACGTGGGTAGTAGCCAGAACAGGCGGAAAATTCAGAGCACACCCTAAAAGAAGACAATGGCGCTCCAGAAAGATAAGAGCCTAAGGAGGAAGGAACAGTGGCAGAGAAACAGAACAAGAAAGAAATAAAGAAGCCAACGGAAGAAGACTTGGAAGAAGCACTGAAAGAAGAAGAGCGAACCGAGGAGCCCGTTGAAAAAGAAGAAGCAAAAGAGGAGACTCCTGAAGAAGCCGAAAAAACTGAAGGCGCAGAAGAGGAAAAACCCGCCGAGGAAAAAGAGAAAACAAAACCTGCAAAAGAAAAAAAGGCAGAAGAGGAAGAAGAAATCGTTGAAGAAAGAATCTACACAGTTCCCCTCGGCAAAGTATTGATCACGCCACCTAGAAGAAGAACACCCCGAGCCATGAGAATGCTCAGAACCTTCATAATCAAACACATGAAACTCGAAGCCAAAAAACCCGAAGAAGGAGAAGAGGAAGAGGAACCTCCAAAACTCACAATCAGCAACGAAGTGAACGAGAAACTCTGGGGAAGAGGAATAGAAAAACCCCCGAGAAAAATCAGAATAAGAGCGGCAAAAGACAAGGACGGAAACGTGACTGTTTACCTGGCCGAAGGAGAGTAATCTTTGGCCATTTACTTGACAAGCATCATTGGAAGCCCATGCTTAGGCGTATTCTCCCTCGTAACCGATACAATTCTCATACTTCCAAAGGCTGTACCGGCCAAAAAAGCTGAAAAACTCAGCACTTGGCTAAAAACCAGTCTGATCCAGACCTCGGTAGGCGGCTCAGTCCTCGTCGGCGCACTCGCGTGCGCAAACTCAAACGGCATCTTGCTCCCGAGCTTTGTCCGAGAAGAAGAACTTGAAACAATAAAAGAAGGGTTCAAAGGAAACATAACAATAATGGAAACCAAAAAGACCGCCTACGGGAACCTCGTTCTGGCAAACGACCATGGCGCAATCGTTGACCCACACCTCAAAACCCAAGACGTTCAGAAAATAGCTGAAACCCTAAGCGTTGAAGTTGTGCCCGCAGAAATAGGAGACTTATCATACGTTGGCTCACTTGCCACTGTCACGAACAAAGGCGTCCTGACTCACCCACTGATCAAAGACACCGAACGCAAACTCTTAGAAGACGTACTTAAGGTTCCCGTGGACGTAGGCACAATCAACTGTGGAATCCCCTATGTCGGCACAGGCCTAATAGCCAACCGACACGCGGCCATCGCTGGGTTGTTGACAACAGGACCCGAGATATTTATAATAGGGAATGCTCTGGATGTTGTCCAAGAGGATGAACAAATTGAAAGTCTTCAGAGTAACAGGTGAAATTCGGAAGCCTAACTTGAAAACGTCGTTCAGGAAAGAAATCATCGCAGACAAACCTGAACACGCAGTGGAAAAAGTCTACACTGAAATAGGCAGCAAGCACCGCGTGAAACGTGTTCACATCAAAATCATCAACGTCGAAGAAGTCTCCCCTGACAAAATAGAAAACCTGATTCTGAAGAACTTCGTCACCGGAGAAGAGAAAGTTGGCAAATAACAGCGAAGATGGACTGCGAAAACTAAGCGTTGAACTGCGCATGCTCGAACAGACAGCAGAAGCCTTACAGTCGAGGCTCAGCATGATAAACGCCGTCGCAACAGATCTCACCTACGCGAACATGGCGCTTGAAAACCTTGACAAAGAAAAAGAAAACGCCGAACTTTTAGTCCCGATAGGCGGCACGTCCTACATTAGAGCAAAACTGGACAACCCCGACAGAATAATCGTCGGCCTAGGCGCAGGAGTCTCAGCCGAGAAAACACGCCAAGAAGCAAAAGAAATAATCAAAAAACGCCTGGAAGACCTTGGAAAAAACCAGCAGGCAACACAGCAACAGTTTGTCCAAATAGCCGAAAGAATCAACCTAGACCGAGAAAGATTCGAAACGATGGCCGCCGCGATGAGAGAAGGGAAAACATCGTAAAATGTTTGAAAAGCTAAAGTCCGGCCTGAAAGGACTCGTCACAAAAGTCACCACAAGCGAGCTTAAAGCCGAGAACATACACCCGATTCTTTCCGACTTCAAAATGAACCTCGTAGAAAACGACGTAGCTTTTCCCGTTGCAGAGCGAATATGCGACGAGATGGAAAAACGTCTAGACAGAGTCCAAGTCAAAAGGCTTGAAGACCGAAAAAAAATTGTTGAGAACAACCTACGAGAAGTACTCCTAGAAATCATGCTCACAAACAACAAGATAGATTTCTGGAAAACAGCAGAAGAAAAACGCAGGAAAGGCGAACCCTTCACCATAGCCTTCGTGGGCATAAACGGAACAGGCAAAACCACAACCATAGCCAAAATCTGCCATTTGCTCAACAAGAAAGGATACTCAGCCGTCATCGCATGCAGCGACACCTACAGAGCAGGCTCAATCGAACAGATGGAAGAACACGCTCGAAGATTAGGCATAAAGATGATCAAACACAACTATGGCGCCGACCCCGCAGCAGTAGCATACGACACAATCAGCCATGCCAAAGCACACTCAATAAACGTCGTCCTCATAGACACCGCAGGCAGAATGCAGACAAACAAAAACCTCATGAACGAACTCGCAAAAATCAAACGCGTCGTAGACCCAGACCTAACCATCCTAACCGTGGACTCACTAATCGGAAACGATGCAGTCATGCAAGCAGAAGAATTCAACAAAAGCGTAGGAATAGACGCCACAATACTGACCAAAGTAGACGCGGACGTCAAGGGCGGCTCAGCCCTCAGCGTCACATACGTCACCCAAAAGCCAATACTATTCATCGGAACAGGACAAAGATACGACGACATTCAAGAATTCAACCCTGAAAAATTCATCCAAATGATCCTAAAATAGAAACCGCCATCTGGCAAGCACCCTTTTATCCAACAAACACTATCACCAGCTAACAGCTGGAAAAGAACGTGGAAAAAACTGACGTTGCCGTCAGCACCGAAAAACTAGTCAAAATCTACAAAGGCAAAACCAGGGCACTAGACGGCATAGACCTAACCGCCGAGGCAGGAATCGCATTCGCCATCCTCGGCCCCAACGGCGCCGGCAAAACAACCCTGATCAGAATCTTAACCACACAACTAAAACCCACGTCCGGCGACGCCCACGTTTTCGGTTTAAACGTCACCCGCGAAGGCAGCAGGATAAGACGGCTAATAAGTTACGTCCCACAAGAAATGAGTGTCTGGACCGACATAAGCGGCTACGAAAACCTGCTCATATATGCAAAGATCTTCGGCATTTCATCCAAAGAAAGAAAGAGCATCATCCATGAAGCCTTGGAAAACATGGAGCTAGATGAAGTTGCCGACAACCTCGTAAGTACCTATTCAGGCGGAATGGTCAGGAGACTTGAAATTGCCTGCGCCATGCTGATCAAACCCAAAATCATGTTCTTAGACGAGCCGACTATCGGCCTTGACCCCTCAGCCAAAAAGGTCGTATGGGAGAGACTCACGAGCTTCAAAAGACAGTGCGGAGTAACCATATTCTTCAGTACTCATTACATGGACGAAGCCGACCTTTACTCCGACCGGATAGCAATAATCAACAGAGGAAGAATAGTCAAGCAGGGCACTGCAGAAGAACTCAAGCGGTCGCTCGGAGGTGAAGTCATATTGTTCAACCTGCAAAATGCGGGTCTCACAGGAGAATCTCTCCGAAAACTAAGGAACACAGACACGGTCAAGGACGTCATTCTGAACGATTCAGAACTAAGCATTCTAGTCGAAGACGCCGAGACAAACTTGCCATGCATAATTAACATTCTCAGAAGCGAAGGCATCAAAACAGAGAAAATCTCCATCACGAAGCCGACTCTCGACGACGTTTTTCTGAAATACGCTGGAACCAGACTTGAAACAAGCGGCCGCATCAGCGAAGTTGCAAGCATTAGACGCATGATAAGGAAGGGATAAACAGTGAGAGAGGCCATACGAAACATGTTCGTAATGATCGAGCTTGAACTCAGAAGACTGAGACATGATAGAACAGAACTCTACTTCAGAGCCGTCCAACCGATCCTGTGGATCGTCGTCTTCGGCCCGGTAATGAGTTCCGTCAAAGGAATACCCACAGGCGGCATACCTTACACAGACTTCATAACCCCAGGCGTGCTCATCCAATCCACAACCTTCCTGTGCATCTTCTACGGCCTAATGATGGTCTGGGAAAGAGACTCAGGAATCCTAAAGAAACTCCTTGTCACGCCCGCCTCCAGATACGCCACAGTCATCGGCCGGTCAATGGCTTCAGGCATCAGAGCAATATTTCAAGGCCTGATAGTAGTGCCATTCGCCCTGCTCATAGGCGTCAGATTCGTTCCCAACGCCGCCTACTTCATCTCGGCTTTTGTCATCATATTCTTCGCTTCAGGAGGTTTCGCGGCAATATCAATACTCGTCGCATCCTTCATGAAGACCAGAGAAAGATTCATGGGCATAGGCCAAGCCATAATCATGCCGCTCTTCTTCGCGAGCAACGCGCTGTACCCAGTCCAAATGATGCCACAAGCTCTTCAATACTTCTCAGCCGTCAACCCGATGAGCTACGTCGTAGACGCAACAAGAGGATTGATGATAACCGGAGACCTTACAAACCTCCTTATCGACGTAGCAGCAGTCGCAGTATTCGACACCGTAATGTTCATTCTTGCCTCGATAAGTTTCAAACGAATAATCGAGTGACCTAGTACTTTCCCAACAGCTTCAGAAGGATCGTCTTAGCAGAATACAACCTGTTCTCGCCCTGCTCGTATATCACTGACCGCGGACCTTCGATCGCATCTGCAGTTATTTCGTATCCTCTGTGAATCGGCATATCATGCATAACGTAAGCGCTGCTGCCCTTGAGCAATTCCTTGTTTATCTGGTAAGGCATCATCAATTTGACGCGCTTCTCTCTCTCCCCGGCAAATTTCGAATCAGTGAAAAACTCCATGTCAACCCAAGTATCCGTATAGACGAAATCGGCGTCCTTGACTGCCTGCTTCACTTCTAACGTTTTCTCCCACAGCCCAGTTTTCTCAGCTTCTTTGAGAAGATCATCATCCCTACTCGGCTCATTAAATGTTGGAGTCACAGTGACTATCTTCACACCAGTTTTCGTGCACCCCTCAACAAGCGAGTTGCAGGTATTGTTGTGAATGCCAACGTAGACAAGTTTGGCTCCTTTCAGCTTACCCTTCTTCTCTTTCACGGTAATCAAATCCGCTATCGCCTGGCTCGGATGATACTTCTCATCACAACCATTAATCACCGGCACGCGGGAAGCCTTGGCCATCTGCTGCAAGTCAACATTCCGCAGCAGTCTAGCCATTATACAATCAACATTCCTAGAAAGGTACTGCGTTTCATCACCTACATCAGCTAAAGCAAAATTCGTGGTTCTCCAGTCAATGTAGAGCCCATGACCCCCAAGCTGCGTCATGGCGACCTCAAACGAAACCCGAGTCCGAGTGGAAGTCTTCTGGAAAATCAAAGCCAAAGACTTGCCCGCCAAAGCCGTCTCATACTTTTCAGGATTATGCTTGATCTCAATTCCTTTCTCAATCATCTCTGTAAGCTGCTGACCGTTCAATCCTTTGAAATTGATCAAGTGCATGTTTCCACCCCTAAATTGGACTTTCAAGGCTTCAACCAACTCCAACAATTATAAGCTTTATGGAAACCTTTTACTGAGAATCCTATAGCATGCCCTAGGAAGAAAACGAATGATCCTGACCGTCGCCTCAAACAAGGACCCTGCAAGCGTAAACATCAAAAAGCAAATCCTTAAAAATTACAGATTCAAAGAGACAACAAAATTCGAAGAAGAAACCATCTATGAAGCCGAAATCAACAGCAAACACGTAAAACTCGTGACCCTAAACAGGGAGTCAATCCATGCGCAGAATTTGGCAAGCCAATTCCCCGATGCGAAGCTTGTAGTTTTCATTTCAAGACATAGCAGCGTCAGCGGAAAACCGACCTTATCAGTTCATACGCCTGGCAACCTAGGCGAGGCTAAATACGGCGGAACTTCACGAGAGGTTTCAGTCTCACCCGCAAACGCCATGAGGGAAGCCTTGAAGACAATGATGAAACTGAAACAGGAAAGACACCTTGACTACGAAATCTCCTATGAAGGCACTCATCACGGACCATCTTTGAACGTGCCGACCATGTTCGTGGAGCTGGGAAGCTCTGCAGAGCAATGGAAAGACTCGAATGCCGCCGACATCGTTGCACACGCCACTATGGAAGCAATCTCAACATTCGGCAGCTTTTCCGCAAAAACCGTACTCGGCATCGGTGGACCCCACTACAACTCCAAGTTTACTCACCTTGCACTCGAAAACGACATAGCTTTTGGGCATATGATCCCGAAATACGCAGTTTCCCAGACTGATGAAGCAATGCTAAAACAATGCATCGAAAGAACATTTGAAAAAGTGAAGTCTATAGTCCTAGACTGGAAAGGGATAAAGGGAGAAGACAAACAAAAACTCGTCGACAATATTGAAAAAACAGATCTTCAGACCGAGAAAGTCTAGAATTCAGGCCGCGCCCAGTTTCCCTGCAGATTCCCACGCCAGAAAAAAGAGGGAAAGGTTAATGGGAATGCGCGGGTTTATCTATCAGAGCCTACAGTAACGTTTATATCAAATTGAAATGTTGAGAAGGCGAAGAACAATGGGCCTCAGAGACTTCCTAGCTCAATGTGCAAGAACAATGAAACTGGCAGTCAAACCCGGAAGAAGCGAACTCTGGCTATCAATGAAGATATGCCTCCTAGGCATTGGGGCAATAGGACTAATCGGTTTCGTCATCAAAATGCTGTCAACTGTATTGCAGCCTGGCACCGCTACTACATCCTAGAGGGAAAAGACCGCATGGAACAGCATGAAGAGTTCCCCACAAAGATTTTTGCCGTGAAAACCACAACCGGCCAAGAGAAAAATGTGGCCAGACTTGTCGCTGCCAAAGTCGAAATGAACAAAATGCCCATCAAAGCCATTCTCGTCCCCGAAACCCTCAGGGGATATGTCTTCATAGAAGCTGAAGGCCCACATTTCGTTGAGGACGCCATAGCAGGCATAAGACACGTACGCTCAAGGATCCCAGGTATCGTGACCTTCTCGGAGATTGAAAGATACATTATCAAGAAACCAATCATCGAAGAACTAAACGAAAATGACATAGTTGAAATAACAGGCGGTCCATTCAAAGGCATGCGCGCCAAGATAACCAGAATCGACAAAACCAAAGCAGAAGTCACCCTTGAACTTCTGGAAGCAACATTCACCTTACCGATAACAGTCAACTCTGAGTACGTTAAATTGGTTGAAAGAGCAAAACTTGAAAGCAGTGGTGAAACATAAGATGGCTGACAAAAAGACCGTAGAACTACTTGTCGCCGGAGGACAAGCCAACGCCGGTCCACCTCTTGGTCCAGCACTTGGCCCCCTAGGCGTAAACGTCATGTTAATTGTGAACAAGATAAACGAACTGACAAAAGACTATTCAGGAATGAAAGTTCCTGTAAAAGTGCTTGTAGACCCGGAAACCAAACAGTTCGAAGTAACTGTCGGAACCCCAACAACCTCCGCGCTTGTCGTCAGCGAACTTAAAATTGAAAAAGGCTCTGGAACCCCAAGCACCGCAAAAGTCGGTAACTTGACGATAGACCAGGTAGTGCGCATAGCAAAAATGAAAAGGCCACAACTGTTATCTAGGACCCTGAAGTCTGCAACAAAAGAGATCCTTGGCGTCTGCGTCAGCATGGGAGTAACCGCTGAAGGCAAAGACCCCCGAGAAGTACAAAGCGAGATAGATCAAGGCAAGTACGACGACAAATTTAGTTGAGACTGCCACAAGCTGCAAGTTAGAGATCCTTGGCGCAACTCAACAAGTTTGGTCTCCAAGCTTTAAAAAAGATTTCAATGCAAGAACTCTTTGAAACATTTGGGATGGTAGCAATTTCTTACCGTTCCATCCGAATCTTTGATCATAACTCCTTGCCCCGTCTCTATGGAATTCCCACATTCGCTGCATAGCAACCCCTTGTCTTGTTCTTCCAAGCGCTGCTTCCTAAGCTCTTCGCATTGAAGTCTCAGCTCATAGACCTCGCTCTTCAATGCCTGCAATCTTTGCAGTACTACCTCTGTCCTTTCCTTTGCTCTGATCGGTTCATTATTGCTGGAGTGATCCCACGCTTCCACTTTCGTCAACATTCTACATTCCTGACCTTCTACAAGACACGTTGTATCTTAATAGATAATACTTTATTTCCAAAGTCACAATATTCCAGAACAAGGCCACTCTCACTTTTCGCTCCGACACGTGCTACTACTGCTGACGCATGCAGTCCATTACCTTACTGCACAACAGACATTCTTCAGGTATGGCCTCTTCTTTTGAACGCTCGCTCAAATATGAAAAATGATAAGAACAGTCATTCGGCTGAGCTTCTTGACAGAATATTCGAGGATCAATTGACCGCAGTTTAGTTCGGTCCTCCTTTGTCTGCGCCGTTTCTTTTGCCCTTTTGTGCCCTCTCTTAGCAAACGCCTTCTTCAGTATCTCAGTGAGACATGAAGGACATGCGGAGTACTTGTTCTGCAAACCCAAATTATGCACGACTATTGGAGTATCGAACACTTTTTTGCACTTGTCGTTTGAGCAAGCAAAAGTCTGGTCATTTTTTCCCATTACTATCCACTCACAGTTTGGTCTTCCATCACGGGGGGAAGCATCCATCAGTACAGAATAGGGTATCTTAATATATAGCAGTATATTCCCTATTCGAAATATGTCACAAACAGATAGACCCATGTACTCCATAGAACAACAAGACAGGCTGCCAGGCCAGCCAGTCAACATGTCTGGTAAGAGTCAATAATATAAGAATATTTTTATAACTGCACCCTATTCCCTCATTGGCACGAGGCCTACAAGATGCCCTTGGACCAAAAAACGATACTTGCCGCAGTCAAAGAAGCGAAGGAGAAATCCGAGAAAAGAAAGTTCAACCAATCGGTAGAACTTGTCCTCAAACTACGCGATGTTGACATGAAAGCGCCAGAAGGCAAGATACAAGAAGTTCTGGAATTGCCACATGCCCTTGAAAAGCCCAACAAGATATGTGTTATTGCCTCTGGAGAATTAGCAATGAAGGCAAAAAACGTAAACGTCGACAGGGTGATCGAGAGAAGCGAGCTTGAGACCTTAGGCGGCAAGAAGCAAGAGCTGCGAAAAATAGCCAACGGCTACGACGTTTTCATCGCTGAAGCTCCATTGATGTCGATGGTAGGTAAAGTTCTAGGTCCAGTTTTGGGACCAAGAGGAAAAATGCCTCTGCCTGTTCCACCAACCGCAGACATTTCAACTTTGGTGAAGAAATACCGAAAGACAATCGTCATCAGGCTGCGCAACCAGCCGATTATCCAAAACCGAGTTGCAATGCAAAACATGAAGGACGAGGAAATTACCGAAAACATTCAGGCGATCCTCAAAGTTCTTGAAGGAAAACTTAAAAAAGGAATGAAAAACATCAGATTTGCCTACATAAAAACAGCAATGGGCACTCCTGTTAAAATCAAACCGTAAAGAAGAGAAAAACCAATGCCATCCGAACAAATCCTACAGCAAAAAGCCAAGGAAGTTAGAGAGATAACGCAACTAATAAATGAACATAAAGTCTTGGCAGTTGCCAGCTTGCAAAAAGTAAGAGCCGCACAACTACAAGAGTTCAAGAAAAACCTAGCAGACAAAGTATTCATGAGGGTAATAAAAAACAATCTGATGAAAATGGCAATCGAAAAATGTAAAGACAAACCAGACCTAAGAAAACTTGGAAACCACCTTGAAGGATCCAACATATATATATTCACAGACCTGAACCCGTTCAAACTCGCCCTAACGCTGGAAAAAGGCAAAGTCAAAACCACTGCAAAATCCGGCGATATCGCTGCCTTCGACGTCGTCATCCCCGCAGGCAACACAGGGCAAGCTCCTGGTCCAGTAATCAGCCAACTGAACGCCGCAGGTTTGCCCACAAGAATCGAGTCTGGCAGTGTCTGGATAAGCAAGGATACATTAGTCGTCAAGAAGGGTGAGGCGATTTCAGAAAGACTTGCCAGCGTCTTATCCAAGCTGGGAGTAAAACCAGTCGAATCTGGTCTGGCAATGAGCTATGCCTTCGATGAAGGTCTAGTCATCACTCAGGAACAGCTCAAAATAGACTTAGAAGGAACCAGACAAAACGTGGAAAGAGCTTACGCCGATTCCTTTGCACTGTCACTAACCATCGCCTATCCAACGAAAGAAAACATGGAAACACTGCTAGCGGTAGCTCATCGAGAAGCCTATGCGCTCTCAATAGGCGCAGCAATACCCACGAAAGAAACAATAGAAGACCTGATCAGAAAGGCCCATGCGGAAATGTTAAGTTTAAGTAGTAAGCTACCTAATTAGTTAAGATTGAAATACCTCATCCCCTTAACCTTCTTTTCGATAAGCATGCAGCAGATTGATCATGTGGAATTGTGGTTGAACAAGAAATGCGAATCTTCCCAAACAAGAGAAGGATACACTTTTGCTTGGAAGAAATTTGATGACTTCTGTACAGGCATGGGCTACAATTCTAGAGACGTTGTCACCAACTGGAGAAACATCAAATCAACTACAAGAAACAGAGAACAGAAAATAGAGAAATTCAAAGATGAACTGAAAGACGTAATAGAATCTTACAGAAGTCATCTGAAAACAATAAAGATCACTTCTCTGTCTTTGAAATGGTATCTTAGTGCTCTGCAAAGTTTTCTCAGGAGTTCAGACATTCCAGTTACAATAGAGCTTCCTAAGAGAGCCTTTGTTCAGTATCACAACAGGGACATTACAAAGGAAGAAATAAGGTCAATAGTGGAGCATGTTCACAGCATAAGAGACAAGTGCTTCTTCATCATGATGGCAGAATCTGGAATGAGACCAGACACACTCTGCAAACTACAGTACAAACACATAAAACATGATTACCAAACCAACACTGTGCCCATGAAAGTAGACCTTCCTTCTGAAATACTGAAATACAAAGTCTCAGACAGATTCACATTTGTAGGAGAAGACTGTGTAAGGATTCTGAGAGAATACCTGAAACCTCTCTTGCCATTGTCAGACGAAGACTACATTTTCAGACCCAGAAGGAAAGGAAGAGGAGAAATGAACCTAGAAGGGCAAGCTACTCCAACAGCCTTCAGCACAGCATTCAACAGAGCAGTACAGAAACTGAAGCTTAGTGCAAGCATAGGAAGAGGAAAACCTAAGGCATTAAGACTGTACAATCTTAGAAAATACTTCAGAAACAATCTTAGAAGCGTTGACAGTGGATTCATAAACTTCTGGATGGGACACACAGACAACGCAGACATGCACTACATTTCAATGAACATTGAAGAACATAGAAGAAGGTATACTGAAGGATATCAGTCACTCAGAATATTTGAACCTTCAGAATCAGGTCAAATGAAGACTCTTGAGAAAAAACTGACTGATGCCAACAAGACAATCGAGGAACTGCAACAACAAGTAAAGAGAAAAGACGAAAGCGTAGTCAACCTTCAAAGCAGCCTATCAGCACTGGAAACAAGGGTGAAGCCACTAGAAGATTTTTGGAAGTATGTTGAAAAAATGAGAAAAGCCAAGGTCATAAAGAACAAAGATGGATCTTTGCAACTCGATATGGAAGAGACCGAGACTTAGCCAAGCTGTTCAGAAAACGAAAATAGCAAAGTTCCCTTCCCTTCTTTTTCTGTCAAAACTGCACTAGAACTCTCTCTGAGGTCATGGTTTCATACGTCTGGTGATGCTTTTTTTGAAAGACTTGGCGTAATTGAGTATTCCACAATCAATAAATAATCTGTCAATTGAAAAGAAGACAGGGCTTCTGTTGAAGGTGGTTGAAAATGAATTCTAAACTGGCAATAATAGGAGTGATCCTGATTACTCTAGGAGCAACTCTGACTATAACATCATATTTCAATGTCAACTACTGGCAAGCACAAACGTTCTATAGGTATATATTTTTCATAGATTCAAATTCATCATCCAGTCAATACCTCATACTTGGCAATAGCATGTCCCTGAAGCAAATCGAAGTACAAATTCATTCCAGCTATCAGCTAGAGGATCACCTAAACTCAACGATGAAGTCAACTTACCAATTGGGTTTAGGACTCAATCCAATTACAGTAACCTTGGGAAGTGGTAACCAATATGTATCGGCTGATCTTCAACCCTCTTTCAGCACAGGAGCTAGTGCTTTTATGTTTCAGGCAGTCCATGTGTTCAATATCCCAGAGGATGGGATTTTCACTGGCAACATTACTGTGACAAACCCATATAACTATCCTGTCATCTGGATAGTTGAAACCACAGGTAACTATCTTCTAGTCAACAATAATTGGCAAACAGCAATGTATCTTGGAATAGCATCTGTTGCAGTGGGAGCAGTAATAACAGGAATCTCAGTTTTGATTAGAAAACCAGCTATTAAGCAGAAAGAAACTACAACAGTGCCATAGTTAGGAGAGTTTCCATCCTATCTCGTTCTACCATTATTCTTCACAACAACCCTACTAGCAGTCACACTCTACAAGATAAGACGAACAAAAGCAACCTGAACACTCTGTGACGTACTTCAGCAACTGTCTCTAGAAAGTAAAGTTCTAGAAACAAACACCTGCATTCCAGCCAATACAGAAATTCCACAGTTAGAATCAGGAACAATAGAATCATTGAGTACGTCACAGAAATAGACGGAGTGAAGTTGTTCAGGAAGAGGAAGTAGCAGATTGCTTTCTCTCTTTTTGTTTGTAACTGTACCTTCTTTCTGTCTCGTTCTAGAATGGCATCCCAAAGTTCCTGGCTACAATTGCTATGTCTCTTAAGTCGATAACCCCATCTTGGTTAATATCAGCCTCAGGATTCCACCTCAAATGACCTGGAAATGAGCCGAAGGCAGAAGCAGCTATTCCTATGTCGATCATGTTCACTTTGTCGTCATTGTTTAAGTCACCAAGCACATACACGTAAGGTCTCATCAATGGGTAATGGTCTGTATTGTTGCCCTCAACAGCATAAGGAGTGTCGCCAATTCCATCGGTTCCAGTCAGATTCTGATAAGGTCCACGCTTCTGATCAACACCAACATAGTCGTCCCAATAGTTTCCGCCAGAAGGATAACCGTCATCCCAAAAGTTGACTGAAGGCGCACTGGCGCCATAGTCTTTGTAAGTGTCATAGACTTGGATCGTATTATTCACAAAGTTGTTGTGACAAATTGTGTTGTTGGATGAAAAACCAATCCGCAGGCCGTATAGATTATTATTTAGAATATCGTTTGCCATAATTACATTAGAGCTAGAAGACCATAAAGCGATACCGTCCCACTCAGAATCATTTTCGATGACGTTTTCAATTATCAAATTCATGCTAGATTCTGTCAGTGTCAAACCATAATAGTTGTTATCTAGGATCCTATTTCTGCAAACTACATTGCTGTCCGAATAGTACAAATATACACCGCAAGGATTGTTAGAGATTATGTTTGAGGAGATGACAGTGCTATTTGACTCCTCTAGCCAAATTGCCAAGGACTCCGTAGTGTTTGAGATATTGTTGCGGTAAATACCAGAGTTGGTGCAATTGTGAAGCCAAATTCCTCTCCAATTGTTCAAAATGCTGTTCTCTTTAATAATGCAGTTTTTGATATTATGCAGATTTATGCCAGCATCTCCTGCTCCACCTGAGTTAATTATCGTGAATCCACCGACAATCACATTGTCTGAATCGACATCAACAACATTGCCTTTGCTCGTGCCATCAATGATGGTGCTGCTGGAATTCTCTCCAATAAGCGATACTGTTTTGTTCACAACAACATTTTCATGATATACTCCATTTCTAACAAAAATCATGTCTCCCTCGTCTGCACGGTTTATGGCTTGTTGTATCGCTGGACAATCATCTGGAACAATGATAGTTCTTGAAGCTGACTTGGCAGGCCGAACACTCACTGATGACAGACAGAAGCATGTCAAAAGCAATACTAAGAACATAGCAGAGATTGGCAATCTCAGCATACCTTTCTCCCAACATTAACAAGGTAAACCTACAAGATAACAGTTTTGGACGAATCTTCTATGACCTTCAATTGGCTAGTAATAGTGCGGAGGCAAGTTAAGCTCATGCGATATAAAATTCAAGTCCTAAAATCTAAGTTATCAAAACACGTACTAGTATGCAATTGACACAAACTGTAACTGGACCCTAGCTCAAGGTGCAATCACAAACATTGTATATGAAGTGAGGTATGAACAAGAGAGCTACAGTCTACGAACTCGTCAAAAACTGATAATGTTATCGATTATTAACATGGTCAAAAACTATTAAGGGTATCGAGTGTCATCATGGTCAAGGATTCTAAGGTTAGAATAGTTAGCTTCAGAGTCGAAAAATCTTAACATTAAGAAGTAACATTATGGTCAGGAATGTTAACGTTAATGTTAACGTTATAAACGATATTGGATTATTTCCCAAATATAACCCTAAAAGATAGAGACTTTTCCCAAATGAAACCCCTATTTTGCCATAATCAATACTCAACTAGTTTCAGGTGGTTCTCTATTTCCCTAATCTTGGCTTATTGTTCTGTAGTAATGGTCTTGGTATGGTTAGGATAAGGGAAATTCCTGAACAAGATCTCATGTCCAGAGCAGATTTTCAACAAAAATCCCTGTAACCAAGGACTCCAGACCACAGAACTTCTGGAAGAATGAAGACCTTCCTTCTTTGAAGAACGAACGAGTAGGTAATCCTCTCTTTTCAAAATAGACAAGTTCTGTGGTTGAAAAAGGTTCTTCCGATGATGGTTTACATCCCTGTTCTTTCCTATCCTGTGACATGCGTGAATCGTGGAGGAGCAAGTAAGAAAAGTATGAACCTGCCAACACAGACGCTTCTTTCTTCGTCAGCAATGAAGCTACTTTTTCATTTCTGTTTGAATGTTGTCCCAGTTTTCTGTCTATCCTGTAATAGACTTCAACGCAAGTTGAATCTACTGTGAATGTTCCAACCTCTGGACACTGCAATTGGTTCAGAGCATTAGTCAGTGTTGTCTTGACTTTTTCTTCGCCCAGTTCTTCAACCAACATGTCCCAAACTGGAAAGAACGTGAAGAGATTTCCGTTCTTCTCTAATGCCTTTTCAAGTCTGTCTTTGTCAGTAGAACCTCTTAGGTAAACAAGTAATCCCAACAGAGTAAGTTCAGCTATTCTTCTGTTCCTGATACCAGATGTATCTTTCGATGTTCGGATAAGACCCAATTGCTCCAATCTTCTTACCGTTTTGTGGACAGAAGGATACAAGTATTTTGACCCTTTGCTCTCTCCCAACTTGCCATTATCTCTGGCAACTGAACCGAGATCATCAACACATCCTGCCAACTGATATTCTACAATTCCTTTGCTGTTGCGATACAAGTCATAGACAGAGAGCCTGCCCTCTCTTGCCAGTCTCCAAACAAAGTTTGGCCCACATGTTCCGATTCTCATACTAGAAGTCTTCTGACCTGCATATGTCCCAGGAACTTCAAAATTAGACTCGAAAGTTCTCTTGCCAGACTTTCTACCGTTCATGGACGTCATGGACTCGAGTTTGGTTATATATGTATACCTCACGATCGTGACATATCTACCATTCCTAATTACTGCTGCCCAATTTGTGTTCTTCTTGCACGAAAAAACGGAGAGAAGAAAAATGACAGAGAAAAACAATATCAAAACATCTTCTGAAAGCAATCAAGACACAGCTATTCATGACTTTGTTGTTCAAGTGGAATCAGTCTACAAGGGACTGGGACTTCCAGTACTGTATGGGACTCTGAGCATACTAGCAAACAAGAGTGTTTTCTTCACTGGTGGTAGAGGATTAGGAAAAACAAGGGCAATCAAGTGCATACCAAACATTCAAGGAACGATGGCCTCGAAGACGGATGCTTTCACACTAGATGAACTGAACATACTCTGCGGAAAACACATTAACGGCACTCACAGTGTCCATGACAAACACTTTGTCTTCAAGGTTGGAGAATTCTCAGCACTGTCCGAGTACCACAAAGAAATCTTCCTTACAGTCTGCAGCAGAATAAGTGCCGATGGCGAATATAATCATGTAACCACGACCCTCCAACACTTGAACATAGAGAAATGCAAGCTCACAATGCTGATAGCCATCCAGCCAAGAATCTACTCACGCCTGTGCAACTACTATGCTCAATGGGAAAGCATGTCCTATGATAGGTTTTCCAAGTTTCTGTTCTTCAACCCTTTGAGGAACGGAAGCACTGTAGATGAGGATTTCGTTCCGACATTAGAAAGGAAAATACCCCCCTTAGCAACAATGCCACCAACCATTGACTACGGAAACTAGTCAATCTCTTTAACAGCCAAATAAGTGAAGGCAGAGCCTACCTCTATGCCAGAGACTATGCGACTGCAATAGCCAGGTTCCAAGGGAAAACTGAAGTTGAGCAAGAAGACGTTGACACATTCTATAAACTGTTTAGTCCTTACCTAGAATCCTTTTCGAAGCTTCAAGAGAGAGAAAGTTTTGAAGACACTGAAACAGTGCATTCTGGACATGTAGAACTATTGACAAAGATTGGAAAACACCTTGAAGGCATTACGAAACAAGAACTCTGCGAATCCCTAAGGTTGTCTGAGAGACACATCGAAAGGTGTGCATGGTCTTTGATTGAAAAGGGATTGATAAGAGAAGAAGACAAAAGATACTGCCTTTCAACTGAGCTGGAACAGTTCTTCAACTGGTACAAGAGCACCTTTTCCGTTCCAATGTCGCAAAACAAAACACAATCTAACAACAGCAACGGCAAACAAGGAACTGAAGTTTCATGCTTGCTTGATCTAGCATCGGCAGTGATTCAGAAGGGAACGTGAGGACTATGGTGACCAGAAAGTGTAATTATCTTCTCTACTACAGACTACATTTCTTAGACATGACAAATGACACAGACATAGTTGAAGATGTAACATCACAAAACATACGAACGCTCCGTTACTATGTCAAAAAAGCATGGCGAACAAGAAAACTGTTGCTTTGTGACTTTGTAGAAGTATGGCTCGTAGCTAACTATGTCTGGTTGACCAAGTACTATGTCAGAGCCAGAGAAAGAAACTTCAGATTCAAAGAATACTACTGTCCAATCTACAGCGTACTAAAAACATTTGATGAATACTTGGGAATTCCTCCTGCAACACAAAGACCCAATGAGCCAATTCAAGTTCAACAAAGACCATAGAGACTGTTACACGGAGAAAATACTCCCATTTTCCCCTTTTTTTCTACGTAAGAGTCTATACCTTTCTTTCTACGTTCACCAAGTACACCAAGTTTACTTAGTTCTTCTTAGAGTACTGTCTCAGCATTCTTGATAGCATGTTTATGAAGCTTGTTACGACCTAGCATTCCTTGACTATGATGATGTAGAAGAAGAGATACAATAGGAAACAGAAACAACTTCTATTATTTGACTGAACAATGACACTACCGAACCATGGAACAGGAAGTTGATTTTTAGGATGTGAGGACACAGTTTAGACAGGTGGTCAAGAAAACTGTGATGTTGAGGAAAAGTTATAGCTGAACCGAGAATGATTGTTATTGTGTGAAGACTGTAAAAGATTTCCCAGATTTGAGAAACTATCTTGAGCAAGAAGACGAGACTACCAATAAGACAATACGCAAATTCAGAAAAGATATCAAACTTTACGAACGTTCTTTTAGCCTATGCTCAGAAATGGTTCACTATCTTTGTAAAAGAACGAAAGAGAAATCAATGGATTCTACTGCAAAAGAGGCAATCCTTCTCATTCTCCCCAGAATCATGCAATCATTGCAGTCGATTAGGCTCTTGACTTCGAAAGGATATTATTATGATGCTTCAATAATCGCAAGGAGTTTTCTGGAAGGCATGGGTCTGTGTGCATACCTTTCGCTGAATGAAGAAGAAGCAGAAAGTTGGATTGAAGGAAATAAGCTTAAAGTTCCAACCATAAAACTCGTTGACTACATTCCAAAATTACTCATGGGAAGTTATTCTAAGACTGACTTGAAACCTGTCTATGGGCGATTAAGTGATTATGTGCATACCAACGTTGAGGCGGTTATTTCGTTGGTTTCTGATTGGCATTCCAAACAGTCGGGAAAAATATCAGTTGGATTCACTCCCATTTTTGACGAAAGCAAAGTAATCAAAATTGCTCACAGCTCAATGCTTATGGCTGTTGTGTTGGAGTTGATGTTCAGAAATGAACTTACACAAGGAAAGAAGAATAGAATTGCAAAATTATTGAAGCAATTCAACAAAGAAAGAAAGTTGACACCGAAACAAACATAGAATAGTCGTCTATCACTCTTCTCAAGCCAGTCTGACCAGTTGACTACTTGAGAAAGAAGAAGAAAGAGGGAGAGTTAAGGTAATTGTTTGTCTGTCAACTTCTCTATGAAGAGTTCTCCGTTACTTACCCTTAATCTCAGATTGTTTCTTTCTATGGACTCCTAGACTGTTTGTGACTTCGAAGAATGGAGGACTTGCTGTACTTGTTTTAGAACAGTCTGTTCTGATGGCTAGAACTAAATTCGGCTCTGCACAAGCAGTCCTGATAGAAGCTTCTGGGAGTGTGGATGGAATGTTGAAGAGGAACAGGTTTTCCAGTTTGAGGACGATACTAATGTTTGTTGTTTTTTCAATTCCAATGAGTATGATTTTCCTTTTTCCTGCAGTAAATAAGACAGTGAATTATGGAGACCTCTCCATGACTCTTTTTGTGATCATACTAACCACCCTGACCATTGTTTCTCCTTGGGCTTTCCTTTCAATGACTATCTACTTCTACAAGAAGCAATTGAAACTGCAAGCATATGCTGCTACAGTTCTTTTCTTCTGGGCTGCTGCGACTCAAATGCTCTTTGTATTGATAAGATTTCTAGACTATCTCTCAACTTACAGATATCCGTGGTTTCACCTGAACTGATCACTTTTGAAAAAACCAAGATGGAAAAAAGAAAACTCCAACCCTAGATGTCCCTAGCAAAGATTTCAGAGGCTCCCTAGAAGTCTAGAGTCAGATTCTGTCTGTTATCAACACGTAGAGAGCCTGTTGAGATTCTTTTCTATCTGACGTTTTTTCATTTTCTCTTTCTAACGTAGTACAGAGTCGCTATTGAAGTGACTATGACTATGCCAAACAACACTGTTTCCACAAGTAATGCTATACTTCGTTCATCTTGAGTGTCATGTTGCACTTTTGCTAATGTCTGGTTCAAGTCAGAATTCTTGCTAGACAACAGGTCCATCTCATGCTGCATATTCTCTATTGTCTGGTTCAAGTCAGAATTCTTTGTCAACAGTCCACCATACTCATGTTCCAAAGTGTAATAGTCGGACAGAAACTCCATGCTGAGTATCGTCATTTCGAATTCTGAGCGTTCTTCACCCCTAGTGAAGGTGAACATCATATTCATCTGTCTTATTGTATAATTAACTCCCAGAAGTGTATAATTATCCCTTAGATTGGGTGCTGAAAGCAGTATCTCTGCCTTGTCTGTGACGTTCAAACTACGTATACATAGTGTCGTATCATTAGAGGTGTATTCAGTTCCGTTAACTGAATATTCATTGTTTATGTACACTGCATGAACCAGAAAATCGCTTGGATGCAACATGTTTATTCCCCCTGATGCTCCCATCCATCCTATGTTGGTTATTTCAAGCCAGAAGTATGCCCCCTCACTGACGATTTTGGCTCCTTCCACATGAAAGCCAGGCATAACTATGGGGTCTGCAAATACTAGGGCTACGTTAATCACAAGAACAAAAAGGACAGGAACTACAATCTTCATCATTTTCCTCACCTGATTCTTACTCATTGTCTCTTACCTCAAAATTCTAGACAGTATTAGTATAACAAATCCAACAATTATTCCTATCAGAAGAACTACTAATCGGCTATACCATCTTTCTTCCATAAGCTATCACCCCAGTTCGGCTTCTACTATGTAGGACTTCATCCTCTCTATTGCTTGTTTCTTAGATGATTTCTTCATCCTGATTCACATCTCAGCAGAAGCAATGACACACTATATCTATCCACCACAATAACTTTCTTTTCTCTTTTTTGAGACTCTTCTAAGCTTATGATTTTCACAATGGTTTCAGGGAGTCCCTAGAAGTTTTTCACCGTAGTTCTAGTTACTCTATGCATAGAGATTCTTCCACAAGTCATAAGAACTGACACAAGAAGACACAGTGGATGGTGTTGACAATTGCTTGAAGGCAAGAATGTGAATTTGAGGATAGTTGAGAAAGAGGATTTGTCTTTGGTTCATGAGTGGATGAACAACCCTGAATTCATGGGTGAGTTTATTGCTCCGATACAGAGGACCAAAGAAGAGTTTGAGAAAATTGGAAGCAGTCCCTTTGCACCAAGACTCTTCTTTATTGAGAAGAAGGATGGAACCAAAATTGGTCTCATGAATTACTTCAACTCGTATCTAGGTATGGGAGAACTTTTGGAAATAGGTTATTTCTTGGCTCCAAACGAGAGGGGCAAAGGCTACTGTACTGAAGCTGCTCAGCTAATGGTGGATTATCTGTTTCTTTCTATAGATGTTTCCAGAGTTCAGATAACACTCTCTGTAAGGAACAAAGCTTCTGAGAGAGTTGCTGAAAAAGCAGGGTTCACAAGAGAAGGAACAATACGAAAGATTGCACGAGGAGAAAGAAGAGACGTCTATCTCTACAGCATCCTCAGGGAAGAATGGAAAGAACCAAAAATACTAACAAGAATTCAAAAGAAGTAAAGATTCTGTCTGTTATTAACATACAAAGCTATTATTGAGCTTCTTTTCTACCTGATATTCTCTTCACAGTCTATGATGTAGGTCTTTAATACTAATTCACCTATCTTGTCTTCTGGGTGTCAATAATGGTTGACATACTTTTGTTGCAGACTGTTTCCATAGCCATTGCTTCCGCTGGTGTGTTTCTAGCAGCCATGTACTACATTTTTCAGATTAGACATCAAACAAAGCAAAGACAGACGGATATGGTCTTGAGACTATATTCGACATTCGGAAGTGCAGAATTTCAGAAAGGATACCAATTGGTAATGCACTTAGTGTTCAAAAACCCTGAGGACTACCGAGACAGGTATGGAACAGACACAGAGACAATATCTGCATTGTATTCAGTCACAGTATTCTTCGAAGGCATAGGCTTGCTTGTCAAGAGAAAACTTGTGAGCATGGATTTGGTGGATGACTTGTTCTCGGGTCCTGTCCAGTCAACCTGGGAAAAGATAGGTGTCTTGATAGAAGCATTAAGAGCAAGATCAAGAAGGACCTCAGTAGGAGAATGGTTTGAATACCTCTACAACGAAATGAAGAAGAGAGAACAGAAGCTCCAGCTATCAAAGCTTAATAATTCTCCAAAGATTTCAGGGAGTCCCTAGAAGTCCTTCATCGAAGTACGGTTGGTCTATGCATGGAGATTCTATCACAAGTTATGACTGATGATTTCTCTGGGATAGGATCGAATGTTTCTACTGGTAGAAACCTGCAATATTCTAACCTTGGTATGGCTAGTCTATGCTTAGGGATTCTTCCACAAGCCATAAGAACTGTGACAGGTGACAAGCTTGGTGGTGAATATGAAGATCAGTTCCAAGAGTGTTGCGATACCTGTTTTGAGCATCTTGATTTTTATGCCTTGTCTTTGCATGATGTCTGTGAGAGGTTCTGAAGAGAAGGTGAAAGTAGGAGCCTACTACTATGTTTGGTATGCTGAAGGAAACGGTAGCAGACATTGGAATGACATAACTAATAATACTGTAATCGATTTGCCAGTCCTAGGATACTACAGTTCTCAGAATGAAAGTGTTATCAAACAACATTTAGACTGGATGAAAGACATAGGATTAGACTACCTCATCATTTCTTGGTGGGGACCTAACTCATATGAGGACAATTCCACAAAAGCTCTATTCAACCTAACTGAATCATACGCTCCGTGGATGAAGTTGGCTATAATGGTAGAAGGGTTCAATGATAGATTTGGACCAGACGCCTACAATTTTACAGGTATCTATGAATATGTTTACAACACCTACGTCCTACCCTATGGTGATATTTACCTTGATCTAAATGGAAAGCCAGTTGTATGCTGGTTCAATTTTGTTAACATGACCGTTCCATTGGCAAACCGTGAAAGGATACGCAGTCCATATGTTGATGTTGAAGTCAGGATAATAGGACAAAGCAGCTATGTTGACTGGTGGTTTGCAATGCCATATTCTCAGGACAGCAATTCCATGATAGGCGTTTTTTCCAACGATAGTATGGTCTGTGTACAACCAAGATATGATGACACACATCTTGGTTGGGGGCATCATTCATTTGACTCAACATATTTTGAAGACTTGTATGATAGCCAGTGGCTACAGGCTATAGATTTTGCGAAGGATGACAAATGTAAAATGGTGTCAATATATAGTTGGAATGAATTTCACGAAAGATCTCAAATAGAACCATGTTTTGACAACACTTCCTACAAAGCTGGAAGCACAACACTCATCCTTGATAAGACAAGAAGCTACATAACCCAGATCAAATCCTTGGAACAGAACTCGATTTTGCCTTATGTGTATTTGACTGTTGGGCTGAGTGCAGGAATTGGCCTGACAACAGCAATATACTTTGCTCATAGGAAAACCAAATCCAAGAAATAGTCACCCCATTGTCGATCATCTCAATCAATCTGATTCCTCGAAGATTTCAGAACTCCTTAGAAGTTCTTCATCGTAGTGCGAGAAAAAAAAGGGGAAAGTGTTGACGTGTCAAAATACTCTGGTTTCAATTAGCCAGAAAACTTTGTATCAGAAGTGAAGAGTCAAATTCCTCTATCAGCTCCAAACCTTCTCTTGTTGTTTGATATAAGTAGCCACATTTCTCAAAGAAACCATGGGCTTTCAGCACATCGCTATACTTGGTGAATTGCTCACAGCTCATAGAAACCGAACTAAGGAGATGTGTCTTCCTGATTCCATGTCTTGCAGCTTTCAGTATAGCTATAGAAATAGCAAGAGAATCTCTTCTCCTGAAAGGGCGAGTCAAGTTCAAAACCATTCTCCCCCAATACTATATAGAAGTATCTTCTAGAAGATAAACATACTCCGTGAAGCAAGATTTCAGAGACTCCCAAGAAGTTTTTCATCGTAGTTACCAGTCTAACGTTAGACTTTTTGCACAAGTCATAAGAACTGAAACAAGAAGACACAGGTATGGTGTTGACAATTGCTTGAAGGAAAGAATGTAAACTTGAGGATTCTGGAAAAAGAGGATGTGCCATTGTTGGCAGAATGGTTCAACAAGCTTGAAGTCTCTGGTGAATACAATCCTCTGCATCAGATGCCCAGAACAGAAGTGGAAAAAATCGTTGAGGGTCCTCATGAAGAGAAGATATTCATAGTAGAGAAAAAGGACGGAAGCAAAATAGGTTTCATAACCCATTTCTATGTTCTGCACGTTGCAGGTAGGCAGCTAGAAATAGGGTACAGTCTGTTGCCAAATGAGAGGGCGAAAGGATACTGCTCTGAAGCTGTCAAGATTATGGTAGACTACTTGTTTCTCTCTAAAGACACAGGACGTATTCAGGCTCAGACTGACCCGAGAAACATAGCCTCTCAGAAAGTGTTAGAGAAGGTTGGGTTTAAGAAGGAAGGAATACTCCGTAGAAGCTTCTTCATCAGAGGAGAATGGAGAGATGCCTGTGTCTACAGTATCCTCAGAGAAGAATGGAAAGAACCAAAGATACTGAAAAGGACTGAGAAGAAGTAGAAAGGTTCTTTCTGTTAATAACATATAGAGCTATGATTGAGCTTCATTTCTATCTGTTGGCAATTCATGATCTAGTCTTTAATACTGATCTAACCTAATCTTGCTTTTAGGTGTCAATAGTGGTTGACATACAGACAATTTCTGTGGGGATCGCATCTGCAAGTATAGTGGTAGGAATCATCTACTACAGTCTTCAGATAAGACATCAGACTAGAACTAGAGACACAGACCTACTGATCAGGTTGTCTTCAGCCTTTGACAACATCGAATTCACAAACGCATATACCAGAATCGCCACAACAAAATCTGATAGTGTGAAAGACTTTGTTGAGAAGTGCTCACCACAGGCATTGCTCATGATCGGCAATTACTATGAAAGAATAGGTGTTCTACTGCACAGAAAACTCGTAGATGCAAGTCTAATCTCTGACTTTCTCAATGTCAAAGTTATCTGGGAAGCAATGAAGCCCTATGTTCTCTACATGAGAGAAAAGTATGGTTCAGCAACTCTCGAGTGGTTTGAATACCTCCACAATGAAATGAAAAAGAGAGAGCAGACAGGTGCCAAGAATGGTTGATATACAGACTGTTTCTATAGCTATTGCTTCTGCAAGTGTTGTAATTGCTGCTATCTACTATATTTTTCAGATAAGAAATCAGACCAAAATCAGACAAACAGATTTGGTCATTAGATTGTACACTACTTTTGGTAGCAGGGAAATGAGACAGGCATGGGAGAAAATCACAACAAGGGAAAGCAAGGACTTCAACACCTATCAGAAAGAGTTTGGCTTATCTGACTTGAATGAGGTTGGCTGGTTCTTTGAAGGAGTCGGTGTACTTCTACACAGAAAACTCATAGACATTGCCGCAGTTGACGACCTCTTCAGCTCACCAATCAAGATTTCATGGGAAATAATGAAACCCGTAGCAGAAGGTGAGAGAAAGAAATTCAGTCGTCCCCAAATCTGGGAATGGTGGGAATACCTCTACAATGAAATGCAGAAAAGAGAACAGAAACTCCAACAAGAAGGTGTGAAGAATGGTTGACATTCAAACGGTTTCTATAGCTGTTGCTTCTGCAGGTGTATTTGCTGCTGCTATCTACTACATGCTTCAGCTTAGGCATCAGAACAAAGTGAGAAAGACAGAAATGGTTATGAGACTTTACTCAGCATGGCAAAGTAAAGAACTTTCAGATGCGACTCTGAAAGTCTGGAATCTAGAATTCAAGGACTACAATGACTTTGTAAAGAAGTATGGTCCTTGGTACTCTGAAACAGAAGTCTACTCAGCATTTCGTATGGTCTGCATTTTCTTTGATGGAATCGGCATTCTTCTCCTTAGAAAACTTGTTGATATTGAAATGGTTTCCAGCATACTCCTTATGCCAATTACAACCACATGGGAGAAGGTTCGGCTCTTAATAGAGGGTGGCAGAAGACAACTGAATCCCTATATCTTTAGAGATTTTGAATACCTCTACAATGAAGTGAAGAAAAGAGAACAACAACTCCTAGCAGAGAGGTGTCAATAATGGTTGACATACAAACAGTTTCTATTGCTATTGCTTCTGCAAGCATAGTGGTAGCAGTCGTCTATTACATTCTCCAGATTCAGCATCAGAAAAAGGTGAGGCAGACAGACCTTATCATGAGAACCCAGCCAATGTTCAATTTCAGCTACAGAGAATGGAGAGAGTACATGCTGCATCTACCGTTGGATTTCAAAGGCTATGATGACTTCGTTAAGAAGTATGGTCCATTCCAAAGTGGAACACCAGAAACAGAGTCAACGTTGATGTTTCTCAGCTATTTCGAAATGCTTGGCATTCTGGTGAAAAGAAAACTGTTGAGCATCGACATGGTATATGATTTCTACGGCATGTACAACGCTTACTTTGAGGTTTTTATGCCCTTGATTGAAGGTATCAGAAAAGAGTGGAATATACTAGAATTAGTGAACTGTGAATATCTCTTCAATGAACTGAAGAAGAGAGAACAAAGGCTTCAGCAATCAAAGATTTCAGGGACTCTTTAGCATATTTGTGAATGTGAAAGCATAATAGACCTGCTATACATGACGTTGTTATAGTTATGAAGTTCTTGCATAGATTGGCAGTTTATGCCCTTGTCACTGCAATTATCGAAGTGCCTTCTATCATGTTTCTGTACAGCTATGGATATCCCAATGATCCTTCTTCTTATGCATCTTGGGCACTTCTGATTGTTTACAATCTGTACTTTTTGCTCATTGCCTTTTCTGCCATCGGTGGACCTGTTCCTAATCAAGGTCCACGGGACATGTCTTTTGACATAGTCTGGGGAATAATGTCAATGTTTTTGATCATAGGTGCAATAGGTGAAACGATTAACTGGTTGATTGAAGAGATCAGAAAACTGAGAAGAACACAGAAACCTCCTAATCAATCTGATTCCTCAGAGATTTCAGAGAGTTCCTAGAAGTTTTTCACCGTATTTCGTTCACTCACAAGGAAAGTGGTTGTTCTCGACCATTCTTTTCTTTCTTTCTTGTATTGCTCTTTGAGGTTCCTTCTTTCATCTTCATTGAATCCTCTCCAAATGTTGAAGACATATGCCAGCCCGTAAGGTGAAAGTTCCTTCCAGTCTTGCCTCATTATCCTCTCGGTTATCCATAGCCAGAATCCTTCTTGAGAGAAGAACCACTTAGGAGCCTCCACTAGATCCTTCAAAGTTCTTTTTGGTAGTCCTTTCTCCCACTCTTCTCTAGTTCTCTTCTCTTCCACAAAATCCATAGTATTGCATTAGTTCAGGTTTTCTTATTACCTTTCTCTTCAGAATGCCCACTATACTTTTCAACCATAGTTTCAAGGACTCCCTAGAAGTTTTTCATCGAAGTCCATGTTCTATGTGCACATAGTGGTTCATGGATTGCCTTAGATGGAGGTTAAAGCTGAAATCTCTCACAGAAAGTTTAAATTTGGGATTCTGTATCTCAAAGGACACTAAGGTTAGGCAAATACAGGGCAGCAATGCCAAGTAGTAACCTAACCAATAGGGAACTCAAGTAGTAGAGTGCCCACCTTACAGGAAAAGGCCGTGCCCACTGAAAAAAATCAAAACATCTGATTTGAGAGGTGAAAAAATATGGAATACGTCTACGCTGCGATGCTTCTCCACAAAGCAGGCAAAGAGATCAATGAGGCAAACCTTACACAGGTCATGACAGCAGCCGGCGCAAAAGCTGATTCAGTAAGAGTCAAAGCTCTAGTAGCTTCCTTGGCAGAAGTCAAAATCGACGAAGCCATAAAATCTGCTCCAACAATGATGGCCGCACCAGCAGCACCAGCAGCAGCTGCACCTTCAGCAGAAGCCAAGCCGAAAGAGGACGAAAAGAAGAAGAAAGAAGACGAAAAGCAGAAAGAAGAAGCAGCTCTCGAAGGACTCGGCGCACTATTCGGCTAAAAAACCGAATTTTCTTATTTTTGTCAACTGTTTTTTCATGCACTTTTCTTGTTTCTAAGCTGCTTCCAGAGTATCAGAGGTATCCAGCCGCAAATAATCATCAACGTACCCGGAAAAGCCCTCACGTTGAAAGTCAAAATGAAAGCCTCAAAAGCAAAGAATGAAACAGTCATTCCTATGATAGACAGAAATGCAAAGGGTCGACCGTACTTCTTGCAGCCTTGAATGGCCAACAAACCTGCGAAGAAAAAGTCACCCAAACCCAGACTCATCAACATTATGCCGTTTCCGGTCTCAATTAGTGGCAGAAGCGGCGCAGAAATCAGCATTGGCAGACTTAAGCTCCTAGCGGCGTTCGCAGCTTCAACCATCGTTCCAGTTATCAGAACCAACACGATGTCCATCCCAGTTATCAACGCACCGAAAACAGCCGTGGTTTTCCAAGTAAACAAGCTTGCTAAGTAGAGAGTAATTAGAATAGCGAAAACAACACCGACAATATTGCTCAAATAGTACGTCCAAACGAAACTGTCTCTGAAGAATGCATACAGTAAAACAAAGACTGCTGGAGCTATGATGCCCATGTACCAGCGATTCTTTGAAAAGATGTAGCCAAATGTGAAAAGAAGCAGAGAATAAGCGAACAGAAACAGCACCATCAAAATCAAGCTCAGTTGACGTACGACAACTATTAACCCGATCATGATGGTCATCATGCCGACGAGCAAAACTGTATCCCGAACTCGAAACTCCCTCTCCTCCATCACGCCCTTCAACTTGCCCTCAACTTTCCCGTTCAAAAATACAGATGCCACAGTGACAGCAAGGAGAATCAGAGGCATCGTTAAATCAAAGTTGATTTTGTTGTTGAAATACCCATCATAGGTCACAGGGGGCAAAAGCGGTCCATCAAGACCGTACAGATTTACTTCATAAAGGTGGAACTTGGTCTCACCTTCGCCCACCACCTGAAACGTCAATTTGACTAAGGTTCCGTTACCGCTTGCCAAAGACCCAGCAGATGTGAGATTTACCGAGATGTAGACATTTCCCAATGTGTTATTTATGGCAGAGGAAGAATTTGTGAGCCCGAAATCACCAAGCAGATCACCTTCCTGAACGGCAGCACAGTTAACCAAGGCTGCATTGTAGCTCAACTTCATCTCGAACCCATGAAGGGAGACCGTGTTAATTGCGGTTATGTTAAGATTCAGCTCTTCATTCGGAACCTTCGAGTGATTCATTATCATAAAAGGTCTTACTACCAACACTGTTTCACTGGCTTCATTATTCTGGTCGAGTGAACTGACCGGTTTGATGGATGAAAGAATGAGAAGCACAACTGCTGCTAGCATAACTACGGAGAGAAGTACGCTCTTTCCATCACGTGTACCCTTACTGTTTTTCAGATTCACAATTCGGAGACCCATGTTATCAAACAGACCGCTTCACGTTGAGCATATACGGGCACATTAACAGAACAAACATTTATCTCTTTATACACAGAACTGGATGTTTGGCACATCGATCACTCAATCAACCCTGCTACTTGCCCAACTCATCAACGAATTTCTCAACCTTTGAAACATAGTCTGCATTCAGCACTTCCTCATGGCTTACCTCAAGCAAAGCAAGCGGCGATTGCCCAGATAGGTCTGCTATCTCCCTTAGTGCTTTCTCACGTCCAAGACCACCACAGGTGCAGAAGAAAGCCACTTTTGTGAGATGACCCTTGTTCTGTAAAATATACGTTCTCACTGCAGGAGACACCTTTGAAGCCCATATAGACGTGCCGACTACTAGTCCATCATACGCTGCAACGTCTTTCTCCGTCTTCTTTATCACCGTCACTCTTTTGAGGGCTGCGTCCATTCCAGACCTCAAATATCCAGAAAATCCCAGTCTGTTTCTAGTGTCAAAGATCTCTTCTACGTCGCATTTGAGAAGTCTTGAAAGAGTTTCTGCGACCTTCTTGGTTGTTCCTGTCCTCGAATAGAAAACGACGAGCCACTTCCTTTTCCGAATCCACTCTTGTCTGGAGCGGCTCAACATATGACTTTTCTTCACGATAGATTGGGACTCAGCCTACGTTTCAATAACACAGCGTATAGATCCCAAAGAAGCAAGAAGCGCTTCCTCGGTTCTAACAGTTTCCGTCCCCTGCATAGGTATAGTGTTGACCACAAAATCCGCAACATCGCTCAAACTGAACCCTTCGCGGCGTATTATGTCAGCAAGTCCCTGTGACGGGGCTCCGAATGCTACCAGAACAGAGTTCGCCTTTTCCCACTTTTCAGCCAGTTTTTCAGCTATTTCAGTGAGTGGCGAACCATACCTAGAAGTTGCAACGACCAACCCGAAGGCTCTCCTTTTCAATATGCTTCCAAGAGGATGGTTTTCCGCAGAAATAGAATAACCCCAATAAAGGGGGACCTCGTCTCGGTTAGCATGCTCAGCCTCTACGTGCTTGCCAGCTTTGATGATTTTAACAGTGACTCTTAAACCAGAAGTTGCTGGCACCCCTCTTGTCAGCACTGGCTTTTCGACACCGATGTCTACAAGTACACCGCCATTTGTCTTCAGAAACACTGTACCTTCGCGGTACTCTCCGACTTTCAAGTCGCTCACTTTCCGGTTTAACGGATGATGCGGTGTGCGCAACGGTGGAAGGATCCCTGCATATTGCAACCTTGGTTCAAGCTTGAAAAGCCTCTTGCGGAGATATTGAGGGGTTTCCATGTAGGCAAGCAGAAGGGAGATCAATTCCAGCTCTGGTCTTTGGCTGGCTTGCTGACTGTCAGGGTAGATTATGATCTCATCAACTCTGAAAATCGCGGCTGCTCTTCCAATCAGACCTATCTTTGAGGTTTTCTCGCGTAAGTGTGGTGTATCTGAGACAACAGACGCCGGTATTGCTATGCAGAGCTTCTTTCTGTCCAAACTCGCCGCGCATCCTGCATTTCTGAAGGATAGTATTGTGCATTTTGTTTAAAAGCTGAGAGCCTCATATGATTTTTACGTTCAAGAAGAACAAGTGAAAGTAGATGCCAAGACAGACAACTTTGGACGACCTGCAACAGATAAAGAAGACTGACAGGAGCAACATGCTTTCGTTCTGCATCGAAGCCCCAAAACATTATCGAAAAGCAACTGAACTAGCCAAAAACGTTACTGTTGATTTCAAGAGACCTCGAACGATCATAGTCGCTGGTATGGGCGGCTCTGCCATCGGCGGGGAGCTTCTCAGAGACTGGGCATTTGACAGAATAGAGGTTCCTATTGAAATCTGCAGAGAATACTCTTTGCCAGCATACGCTGACGAAACCACCTTAGTTTTTGTTTCAAGCTACTCTGGAGAGACTGAGGAAACACTCAGCGCTCTTCTCGACGCCCTAAAAAGAAACTGCATGATCGTGTGCACAAGTTCTGGCGGAAAATTGGCAGAGTTTGCACAAAAACTGAACCTCCTATACGTAGGAGCACCTTCAGGCATGGCTCCACGCGCCACGCTTCCATACATGTTTATGCCTATGCCAATCATCCTCCAGAAAATGGGGCTGACCTCTAAAGTTGAAAGCGAAGCCTTTGACACCGTCAAAGTCTTGAAACAAATCAGTGCCGAGAATTCGCCTGAGATAAAGACAGACAATAACTTTTCCAAGAGCTTGGCAGCGAACATCAAGGGAACTGTGCCGACGATCTACGGTTTTGGTATTTACAGAGCTGTTGCCCAACGTTTCAAGACGCAGTTTAACGAGAACAGCAAGAATCCTGCAAAATGGGAGTACTTTCCTGAACTCAATCATAACGAAATAGTGGGCTGGGAGGCCGCTGAAAAGTTTGCCAAGTGGTTTTCAGTTATCTTCATTCGAGATGCCGAAGAGCTCGTTGAAATCCGCCAAAGAATTGAAACGACAAAAGAAATAATGAGCAAAAAGAGATTGAGACTCTTCGAAGTCCAAAGCAGAGGCAGGAGTAGTCTGGCAAAGATGGCATCGGTCATCTGCATTGGAGACTTTGCAAGCGTGTATTTGGCTGTGTTACGCGGAATAGACCCTACACCAGTCGAAACGATAACCCTGTTGAAACAAAAACTCGAGCAGACCGGAGCTAAGGAAAAGACAATACGTGAACTGCAAAAGTTCAAGTGACCCGAACGACTTGCGGCTAGATATCCTGATTGATGTAATCATTGAACATTTTCTCAGCCATCTCAAGAGGCATGAATTGGGGTGGATGTTTGAAGCCATAGGCACAAACAGGCAGCAAAGCCCCTTTTGCTTTTTTCTTCAAAGCAACCTTAACCGCTCTTATCACATCAAACAGGACGGAGCCCGCGTTAGGTGCATCGATCGTTGAAAGCTTCAAGTCTATTTGCATGGGCACATTACAGAAATGAGTCCCACTGATCCAGAAGTAGCTATCCCGTCTATTCTGCAAGAAGTCAACATAGTCTGTGGAACCCGCAACAACTGCTGCTTTGTAAGGCAAGGCAGCTTCAACAGCCGCGGTCTTGACGGCACGCTTAATATCCTTTGTCCTTTCCAGCGTATCCAAAGATTCTGTGCCTCCGCCAACGTCAAGCTGGTACGTTTCTGTGATATGCACGCCGTTCATCGAAAGCAATTGAAGCAGCGTCTTGTGCAGTGTTGTTGAGCCCACCTGATCGATTAAGTCATCACCCACAACGGGCAGATCAGCTACTTCGAAACGATGAGCCCATGTAGCATCGCTAGCTATGAAGTTAGGCGTGGCATTCACAAAGGCACACCCAGAAATCAGCGTTTGTTCAGCATACCACTGCGAAGCCTTCACAGCTCCACTGGGCAGCAAATTGAGCACAACTTCCGTATCACTTTCTTTTAGAATCATCGCGACGTTTGCCTCAGGATGAGCATTTGTCCGCACAACATTCATCGTGTACTCGCCCAGCCCGTCCAGCACTGGGCCCTTGTGAACGACAACGTTTGAAAGCGGCACGTCAGCCAGCTTGGGCACATTGTTAGGCTGAGAGAAAATGGCTTCTGACAGGTCCTTTCCGATCTTCCGTTCGTCTATGTCAAAAGCCGCAACGACCTCAATGTCTTTCGGATGAAATCCGCCAAGAACAACGTTGCGCAGCCCAATACACTCTTTCTCTTCACAGTTACTGTAATACTGCAGACCTTGCACCAGTGCTGAAGCGCAGTTACCAACGCCAACTAGAGCAACTCTTATTCTCGGCAAAGATGACACCTTGTCCGGCAGTTCATATTTGACAAGTACCTTAAAAAATGCTCCCTTACGGCCTGGGAAAAAGGTGGATTGAAGGACGTGCTATCTGCTGGTCTGACGCGGACAATTCTAGTAAGGTTAATGTCTGTGAGGATGTCTAACTTAGAGAAGGCTGAACAGAATGGCTAGCGAGAACACAGTGTCTGACATGTTCACGGCCATCAACGAGTTGGCGCGTCGACGTGGCTTCTTCTGGCAATCATATGAGATCTATGGCGGAGTAGGCGGTTTTGTGACTTACGGTGTTCTGGGTGCACGGTTGAAGCAGAACATCGAAAAGAAACTGCGGGAGCTTTTCGTAAACAGATTGGGCATCATGGAAGTGGAGTCTCCTATTATTGCTCCAGCGGCAGTTTTCGAGGCTTCGGGCCATGTTTCCAATTTCAAGGAAGCCATGGTGGAATGTTTGAAGTGCAGGAAATGGTTTCGTGCAGACCACCTCTTACGGGAGACTGCAAAGATGAGTGAGACAGAAGCTGAAAAGCTGAATCTAGAAGAACTTGACGAGGTTATCAAGAAGAAAAAAGTACGATGCCCAGAATGCGAAGGTGAGTTAGGGAAACCAAAACACTTCCTAACAATGTTTGAAACCACAATAGGACCATACTCAAAAGCCGTCGGATACGGGAGACCCGAAGCAGCCCAAGGAATATTTGTTGAATTCAACCGCCTATACGACATGGCTCGGGAAAAACTCCCGTTCGGAGCTATACAAATTGGCCATGCGTTGAGAAACGAAATCTCACCGAGACAAGGACTGATCAGACTCAGAGAGTTCACAATAGCAGATTTGGAATTCTTCTTTGACCCAGAAGAACCTGATTGCTGGCTTCTCAAAGAAGTCGAGGGTGAAACCTTGCCACTGCTGCTTGCTGACGCCAAACAGAAGGGCTCAGAAGAAACTGTCGAGATCACAGTTAAAGAAGCACTGGACAGAGGGATAATCAAGTCCCAGTGGCAAATAGCCTTCATGGCCCTTGCCAAGAGACTTCTGGTCGAGTTGGGCATCCCTGCCGAAAAGCAGCGCTTCATCGAAAAACTTCCCTGGGAAAGGGCACACTACTCGCTCCAGAGCTTTGACCAAGAAGTGCATGTTGACCGCTGGGGATGGGTTGAGGTTTCAGGCCATGCTTACAGGACTGACTATGACCTGAAAAGTCACATGAAAAGCAGCGGCGTCGACATGCAAGTCTTCAAAGAATATGAGAAACCTTTGGAGAAGGAACAACGCGTAGTGAAGCCGGTAATGGCCAAGCTAGGTCCTATTTTCAAGGGAGAAGCAGGAAAGGTAGCAGAGACCCTTTCCCAAGTTGACCCTCAAGAACTTGAAGTAGCCCTCAAGAAGCAAGGACATTACATGCTCGGGGGACACAGGATCCTTCCTGAATATGTAGACATTACTCTCCAGAAGACTGTGCAACGTGGAAGACACTACTTTCCCCACGTTGTAGAACCAAGCTTCGGCTCTGACCGACTTCTCTACGTCACACTTGAATACGCATACCATGTCAAAGAGGACAGGGTGATTCTAAGCTTCCCTCGTGACATTTCCCCCGTCCAGATCGGAGTGTACCCTCTGCTGAGCAAAGACAAGCTGCCAGAGAAAGCAGTGGAGATACATAAGATGCTGATTGAAGAAGGATTCACAGTCGAGTATGACGAAGCAGGGTCTATCGGCAGACGTTACGCACGCGCGGACGAAGTCGGAGTGCAGCTAGACATAACTGTGGATTATGACACGTTGAAAGACGACACCGTCACTGTCCGTGACCGCGATTCATGGAAGCAGATCAGATGCCCAATCAAACAATTGAGTGAACTATTACACAAGTACTTCCGCGGAAAGATTGATTTTGGCGAGTTAGGGAAGAACATTTAGACCTCATCATTTCGTTACCTTTTTTAACACATCAGCATATCTAGGGATAAGAAGAGAAGACCTGTTCTGCGGCGGGAAAAATTTGGTACTTCCAGCGGAGACCGAAGAGCGCGTGAAGCGAAGGGCACTGAACGTTTGCCAAGACCACTTACGGAAAGTCGTAGATCTGACGAGAAAAGTGCCACAGATAATCGAATGCTTCACAAAGAATGACAAAGAACGGGCAAAACAACTGTTCAACGAAATTCGAGGTGGAGAAGACGAAGTTGATACGGCGAGACGATTGGTCTCACAGGAGCTAGCCGAAATAGGTGCCATTCTACTAAGCAGAGAAGACTTCCTGAGGTTCACGAACCTGACAAGCGAAATTGCCGATTTCTCCGAGGGAATAGCGTTCCGTCTAGTTGCAATACTGGAGCACGGCTGGAACGTACCTAGCGACATAAAGAAAGAACTGCTGAAACTTTCAGAAGCCGTTCTAGAAGCAGTCATGAAGCTCCGAGAAACCGTAATGGTCCTCAACTACGGCACTACAAAGACGATGGAAAAAGCGAAAGACGTTGAAATTGCCGAACGCAACGTTGACGCGATCTACCGCGACCTAGAGATAAAACTACTAAGCAGCAAAACGGATTTCCCTGCGTTAACCCTGCTACGAGACGTTTTGCAGCTTCTGGAAGACTCAGCAGACAAAGCCGAAGACGCAGCTGACGCCGTACGAATCCTATCCTTCATCATGTAGAAAGGACGAAAAAGCGGATGCCGAAAAAAGCCAGCGTAGAACTCATCGAAAACTTTCTTGTAGTATGGGATCCTGAAGAAGGCTCAGAACTTTACAGGAACGGTTTCTATGGCAAACCGTTAGGCATTGCCAAACCCAAAATTCCTGAATTCAACGTCCCCTTGATTCTAGACTTGATGGAAGGATTGTACCTATTGGAAAAAGGAAAAATAACTGTTTTCGAAGACTCTGAGAAAAAGAAAGTTGGAATCAGAAAGTTGTCCCGACTGGCAAACCAACTTTACGAGGAATTCAGCGAAAAATATACTGTCTACCGCGACCTGCGCGACAATGACCTGGTCGTAACGCCTGGGATAAAATTCGGTTGCGACTTCGCAGTCTATAAATATGGACCAGGCATGGAACACGCCCCCTACATGGTTTCAGTCAAAAAAAGCGATTCCAACATGACCGCAACTGAGATTGTGAAAGCTGGAAGACTAGCTACAACCGTACGCAAGAGATTCATAATAGCAGTGCCAGACCTCACAAAGAGGAACACGCGATACTTGATCTTCAAGTGGTTCAAAGCCTAAACAACGCATACACGCACACGCCGCGCCTAAAACTTCGGACAGTTCACTCAGTAGGTCGCCTTCTTTCTCGCACTCTCTTCCCCTGTAGACAAGGTCGTAGCATTCCCCGGATCTTTCATACGTCATCCTTGACGGCGCTCCTCCATGGAACGCAACCGTTCCCTTGATATGATGAGTTCCAACATTTCCTGTTCCAGAGTAGGTTGTCGTTTCGGAGCCTCAACGATTCGGCCTATTTCATTGCCAGCGATATCTAATATCAGGATGCAAGGGAGCTTGTCTACAGTGAACAACTCGATTTCACGCGGGGATGGCGGGATTCTCCACTTGTGCAGATGGCTCAGTGGGTCTTTCTTGATTCCTCCGAAGACTCTGACTTCGAGTCCTGTTTCGTCGTTTAGCAATGCCAGAACCGGGATATTGGCCGCACAGTCTTTGCACCAAGCTGCTGAGAAGACAACGACCTCATATCGTTCCTTCAGCTCCTTCAACTGCTTCACGGTTTCTGTATGCAGCTGACAAGTCCGTTTTCTTGCCAGAAACCCTTCTTTGAAGGGTTGCTCTAAGCTATGGATGTATTCTTTTGCTGTAACTGTCTTCTTCCGGATTTCTGATAAGGCGACCATTCAATCAGCGCTCAAAAGTTGACGTGAAGCAGGCGTCAAACGTGGAGATGTGAACCTTGTTTTCTGCATATTCGCGGATTGGCTCTCGCGTTTGTCTTTTCAGTTAGCCTGACATCAGTGTTTGGTTTTCGAATTCTCCTCTTACGTACTGGTGCGGGTAGACTTTGGTTGCGGTGAGTGTGCATCCCTCTTCTACTATCACGTCGTCTGCTACGACTGAGACAGACTCTATTGTTGTGGGTTTTCTGGAGCTTGAGGAGATTGTGACGTGTCTGCCAATTATGCTCTCTTTGATCTGTGCTTTGTCTCCGATTATGACTCTGTCCATCACTGCTGAGTTCACGATTTCAACGTTCTTGCCGACAGTTGTGTAGTTGTCGATGCATGAGTTCACGATTCTGACGCCGTCTGCTATTTTGCAGTGTCTGCCTATGAGGACGGAGCCTTCAACCTCGATCTTCTTCTGCTTTATTCTGGTAATGATTTCTTTTCTTCTCTTCAGGGACTCTGAGCTTTCTCCCTGCACCCAGATCCGCTTTTCTTCATCTATTCTTCCCCCGAAATCCGTCAGCGAGGAGAAACGCCCGTTAAGCATGTCGCCCATAGCTTCAAGGTAACGTTTAGGAGTTCCCACGTCGTACCAGCTTCCTTCCAGCGCGTATCCGTAGACAGGTCTGCCTGTACGTATTAGATACGGAATGAAATCAAAACCGAAATCCAGACGATGTTTTTCTTTGACTATTTTTTGGACGCCTTTCTCCTTGAATATCTGCCTTATTTCCGGCGAAACCATGTACAGTCCCGTGTTGGCAAGGTCTGAGGGAGCTTCTTTGGGGGAGGGCTTTTCTACGAATTTGTTGATTCTCATGTCCTTGCTTATGTCGGCAATTCCGTAGCCTTCGACGCTTTCCACTTTCCTGAGGGCTATGGTCATGACAGCACCTTTCTTTTCGTGGAAGTCTACGAGTTCTTTCACGTTGACGTCGAAGATGTTGTCGCCTTGAACTGCGAAGACTGGGTCTCTGACGTTGTAGTAGTCCATGTTTATCATCGCAGAATTTGCGCTGCCTACGTCGTTGACGTTGGGCTGGTATTTTATGTGAACGCGAGGGGTTATGTGGTACCTAGCGGAAAAGCCGTATCCTGACTCGAAATAGTCATGCAGGTCTCTGTAGTTTGTGTATCCTTTTACTCCGAAGATGAAGTTTCTTATGCCTTGCCTCGCTAGTGGCAGCAATGAGAAATCTATCAGAGGTCTGTTGAGCAGGCGGAGGCAGGCTTTGCTCGTTTCGGCCGTTAGCGGCAGCAGCCGAGTGGCCTTTCCACCGACGGGGATTATCACTCTCAACCTGTCTAAGGCATAGTTGTTGCGCAAGGAGCAATCACCAGCATATTCTTGGGTGAGTTATTTGCTCCAAGGTATTAAACTTTCTAGGTCGTACGAGAATTCTTATAATCCGCTTTGATGAAAGCCTTATGAGCAGTTTCAAGGTCTGAATGTCTATGCGTAAGCTTGGCGCCTATGCACGTTTGATGCGTCCTGTCAACTGTTTAATGATGGGGTTCGCCGTCATGGTTGGCGCTGTGCTGGTCAGAGGCTACGGCGGGACTGTTTTGGGTTTGAACTTAGTTTACGGTTTTGTGACGGGCTTCACGTTGACGGCCGCTTCAATGGCGATAAACGATTATTACGACAGGCAGATTGACGCTGTCAACGAGCGTGACCGTCCGATTCCCAGCGGCTTAGTCAAGCCAGAAGCCGCGTTAGTTTTCGCCCTTGGTCTCACAGTCGTAGGTTTTGCAGCGGCGTATTTATCGAACATTTTCTGCTTGTTCACGGCGATAGTCGCTTGGGCAGTCTTTGTCTTGTACACGACTGTTGGCAAGCGGAGCGGCTTGCCAGGCAACTTTTTGGTAAGCATCTGCGTGACGATCCCATTCATCTACGGAAGCGTGACCGCTGCTCAGAGGGTTGAGCTGAACGTTCTGCTGTTTGCTTCAATGGCTTTTCTTTCTAACACTGGCAGGGAGGTTACGAAGGGAATAGTGGACGTTGCAGGCGACAAAGCGCACGGTGTGAAGACGTTGGCGGTTAGGTTCGGTGAAAGAACCGCGGCTATTGTTGCTATGGGCTTTTGTCTTGCGGCTGTTGTTCTGAGCATAGTGCCGTGGCTTCTGAACCTGGTTTCGTTGTGGTTCATTCCTCCTGTCGTCGTTACCGACATGGGGCTTTTGGTGTCCTCGGTAATGCTTCTGAGAGACTATTCTAGGGAGAATGCGAGAAAAATCAAAAAGATTGCGCTCTTATGGTTCGCGTTTGGGTTGTTAGCGTTTGTTTTGGGCGCGGTGAGGTGAGTTTTTGTCCATTACTGAACTCTTGTTTAATGTTTTGCTGATGCTCCTGTGCTACACTTACGTAGTTGCAGTGATTCTTGTTTCAAGCAGGTTCGAAGAGGTGGCGCATGTTGCACGGAAGACTTCTCGCAAGTTTCTGCACATTATGATCGGCAACTTGCCTTTCGTGATCCCGTTCTTCACGATCAACTTTTTTCCGGGGCTTGTGGCTGCGCCGTTCATATTCTTGACTTTCTTGGCGTCACCCTACTCGCCATTTAAGAGCGTCGCTACTCGGATGCGGGGACTTTCGGACATAACTGAGGAAGGACACCATTTGGGGCTTGTGTTCTACGCTGTTTCGTACACCTGTTTGGCTTTCATGTTCCCTTCAAGAGCCTACGTGATTGCTGCGGGAATCTTGCCTATGGCTTACGGCGACGGTGCAGCTTCGGTCGTAGGCGAAAAATATGGCAAGAGAAAGTACAAGCTTGTCGCTCGAAAAAGCTTGGAAGGGTCTGCTGCGATGTTTGCGGTCAGCTTTGCCAGTCTTGCGACAGGCATGGTCTTCTGCTCGTTCGTCTACCCTTTCTCGCTGGTTGAGAAGCTTGTTGCGGCTCTTGCGGCTGCAGCTGTGGCCACGTTTGTTGAAGGCTTCTCGCCTATGGGCTTTGACAACATAACGGTGCCTGTCTTCAGTGTTCTAGTGTTCCTGCTCTATGGTGGGGGCGGCTGAAACTGGCGCTCGTGATACTAGACGGACTTGATGCTTCCGGAAAGGACACTCAAGCAGCCGCCCTCGTTCGGTCTCTGCAGCAAACTGGGAAAAGCATTCTTTTGCGGGTCCACCCAGCTGAAGACAATCTGCTCGGCCGCATAGCGAGACAGTTTCTGTGCTTTGAAGGAAAGGGCGCGCATTTTGCGTCGGCCGTGTTCTACATGCTTGATGTTTTGCGGTCAGTCATGCTCTATTCTTGGCGCAAGTATGATTATGTAGTGTTTGTTCGTTATCTTATGGGAACGGCTTATCTGCCTTCTCCGTTGCACGTGTTTGCCTATCGGTTCTTCGCGTTGGCTGTTCCGACGTCGGAATTCATGTTTTTCTTGGATGTTTCACCTGGGGAAGCCGAAAGGAGGATCAAACAGACGCGAAGCAGCGTGGAGATGTTTGAGAATCTGGTTGAGCTGAAGCGTGTCAGGCTCAAAGCGCTTTCTCTTGCACTATCAGGCGGATGGAGAGTGCTGAATGCGAACAAGCCGGAGAAAGACATTGCAAGGGACATCGCAGAGGCTTTGCACTTGCCTTCTGACAGTTAGGGCCTGTCTAGTTCCCATTCTTAAGGGATTTCAAAATGGACGACCCAGCATGATAAGACGTCTCTATGGAGCTTGTTTCTCTTTGCATGATGCGCGTACTTGTTCTTGTACGTGTGTTCTAAAGGTTGGAATTATATGTCTCCGTGTTCAATACTGGACTGTGGAGGCTTGCCTGTCTTTGAACGCCGGGGACGAGATGAGGCTTGAGTATGCGCTTCGAGGAAAAGACTGGAAGGTCTACTGGCTATTGCTGAAGAATAGTCGTCCGATGAGCGTGCGTGAAGTGCAAAGAGCCTTGCGTTTCAGCAGTCCAAGCGTGGCTCAGCATCATCTTGAACAGCTGCGTGATTTGGGGCTCGTCAAGAAAGAGGACGTTGGCGGTGACTATTCTTTGACCAGCGAAGTGAAAATTGGCGTGCTGCGCCATTTTGTTAAGCTGGGGAAGCTTATTTTTCCAAGATACTTTTTCTACGCGGTTTTTTCCACGACGTTTTATGGGATCTACCTATTGACGTTGAGGCAAAGTTTCAGCCGTGAGAACTTGTTCATAATCATGTTCGGAGCTATTGTTTCAGCCATTTTCTGGTATGAAGCAGCACGGGTATGGTCTCAAAGACCGTACTAGAAGTTGGAACAGACTGTTCCAAGGCTTGGTATGAAATCCGCGCGCGCCAGCTTGTTGCTAAATTCAGACTTTAATAGATTTTGTTCGACAACTATCCTGCCGTCAAAACATCGAGACACATGACAAGAAAAAACCCAGACTCATTAAAATCTATTTTTGTCCGAATTTAGCAACGGCCTAGCGCGCCTGCTTTTTTGCTGAAGTCACCGAATGCATGATTGGCTGTGGTGGGCACGCATATATTCTTGAGACCTGCAATTGTGATTGGGTGCGAAACTTGCCGCTTCCGTTAGTTGAACGATCACAACGAGAGATTGCAGTAGCAATAAAGAGAAAAGTCGAATCGATAGAAGGAGTCAAAGGAGTTCGCCACTTGGACGTGCGTGTAAGTGGAAAACGACTCGACGTGAATATACTTCTCCTACTGGGCAGCAACCTCGAATTGGAGGAAACTCATAGAATTGCGTTAACCGTTGAACGCGAAGTAATGAGAGAGTTCCCTCACGCAAGAGTCACAATCCACACCGAACCAGTCGGCGACGGTCGAGAAAGTGTCTGGAACCTAGTGAAAGAGATTGCTGAAGGAACGCCTGGTTCTAGAGGAGTTCATAATATTCATATCCAAAGAATAGGTGGAGAATTATGCGTCGATCTACACCTAGAGGTCAGTTCCAACATGACGGTAAAACAGGCACATCAAGTTGCAGACAAAGTTGAAAAGAAGATAAAAGAAGCTAACCCGAGGATTTCCGAAGTCACGGTCCACATCGAATCTACTTCAGGGCGTGTTTCCAGAGAGCTGGCAGGAGTTGAGACAGAGCTAGAGTTGTTCGTGGAGCATGTTGCCGAACAGTTACCTGAAATCAAGGACGTCTGCAATGTCCGGATTCGTCGTGTGGGCGACAGTATGCACTTGGTGCTCTATTGTCGTTTTGACCCAAATTTGAGTATTAAGAAGGCACATGAAATTGCCAGTCGACTCGAGAAAGAAATCAGAGGCGCGTATCCTAAGATCACAAGAATCGATGTGCATGAAGAGCCTGCCTGAATTGTGTGAACTCTGTTTCATGCTGCCTCGCATGATCTGCGTAACGCCTATATTCTATGGAAATACTACTCTGAGCACATCTTTCCAGACACTCAGAGGACCATGTTGAGGCGGATTCAAGACTACGGCAAAAGAGAAAACGACCACCAACCAGAAAGACTACTGGTCTTTTCCAAATACGGAAGTCTACAAATCACTTGAGACAGACGACCAAGGGTTATCGGAGCAGGAAGCGCAAAAGAGACTAGGGGCCTATGGCTCCAACGAGTTGCCTGTTCATAGACTCAGCACCGTGCAAGTTGTTTTTAGGCAACTCAAGAATCCGATTTTCGCTATTCTTATAGCTTGCGCTGTGATAGCCGGTGTCTACTCAGAGCTTAAGCAGGCTATAATAATATTGTCGATGATTGCGCTGAGCGTAGTACTAGGATTTTACAATGAATACAAAGCGGAAAAGATTGTTGAAAACCTGCGACAGAATGTAGCAATCAAGGCTGTTGTAACGAGAGATGGCAAATTATGCCAGATTGATTCGCGAAACCTAGTTCCAGGTGACATTGTCTCGATATACGTTGGCGATATCGCACCGGCAGACATTAGAGTCGTGAAATGCAAGGATCTGCAAGCTGACGAAGCAACATTCACAGGCGAATCTTTTCCAGTTGAGAAAACTTCCGAGAGTCTCAACCTTGAACGGCCGATGCCCCAGCAGTTAACGAACTACTTGTTCATGGGCACCGTTGTTGTGCATGGTAGTGGCCAAGGCGTGGTAGTGTCAACCGGAAAGAACACGCAACTAGGGGCAATATCCAAAAGCTTGGTTCGATCCCATCCGGAAACAGAATTCCAAAGAGGCATCCGAAAGTATGGAAACATGCTTATGACTTTGACTTTTGCTCTTGCCATCGGAATTTTCGTGTTGAACGCGATCGTGGGGCATCAATTGATCGATTCTCTCTTGTTCTCTCTAGCGGTTGCCGTTGGCTTGGTACCTGAGCTGATGCCTGCCATCGTGACGATCAGCCTCGCCCAAGGCGCAAGCAAGATGGCAAAAGAAAAGGTAGTAGTGAAACGTTTGGTTTCCATAGAAGACTTCGGCAACATGGATGTACTCTGCACAGACAAAACGGGCACACTCACTGAAGGCAAGATCTCCCTACACGACTGCCGCAGTCTCGGTGAAAAGGAAGATGAAAGAATGTTACCATATTCGTTGCTCTGCAATTCCGCGGCCGTGGGAGACGCAGTTGTCGGAAATCCGATGGACATGGCAATCTGGGAATACGCCATAAAGAATGGCAAACAGCAGAGCATAGAGCCCTATGCCAAAATCGACGAGATACCTTTCGATTATCAGCGGCGCATAATGTCTGTTGTGGTCAAAAATAACGGTGAACACCTTCTTATTAGTAAGGGCGCGCCCGAATCAGTCTTTGCCAGATGTACGCAGGCAGATTTGAGCGGAAAGATCAAACCGATAGAAACCGTTCAAGAGGCAATCAACGACAAGTTTTTCAACCTTTCAAAACTTGGATATCGTATCCTTGCAGTAGCAAGTCGACAAGTCGAAGAAAAAACGTCTTACTCGCTTGACGACGAGAAGGATCTAACCCTCCTAGGCTTTCTCATATTCACTGACCCTCCAAAGAAAGACGCTCATGAAGCCATGAACAGACTGAAAGATATGGGCGTTGAGGTGAAGATTCTGACTGGAGACAATGAGCTTGTTGCCAAGACAATATGTGACGAACTGAAGGTTCCAGTCAAAAAAATAGTCTGCGGTTCAGATCTTGTCCAGATGAGCTGGACTGAAATGAAGAAAGCAGTTGAAGAGATAACGATTTTTGCACGCATTACTCCTGAACAAAAACTCGGCATAATACGTGCCCTAAAGGAGAATGGACATGTAGTTGGCTTCGGAGGAGACGGTGTAAACGATGCTCCAGCCCTGTATGAAGCTGACGTCGGCATATCTGTGGACACGGCGGTTGACGTTGCCAAAGAAGCGGCAGACATTGTTCTTCTGGAGAAAGACCTGCTTGTGATGGCGGCTGGAATAAACGAAGGACGCAAGATCTTCGGCAACACGATGAAGTACATTCTTATGGGTACAAGTTCCAACTTTGGAAACATGTTCAGTGCTGCTGCAGCATCAGTCTTTCTGCCTTTCCTCCCGATGCTGCCGATGCAGATACTCTTCATGAACCTGCTTTACGATGTAGCGAACATGACTCTGCCCACCGACAACGTGGACGAGGAGTACGTCAAGTCTCCGAAGCATTGGGACATAGGGTTCGTAAGAAAATACACGCTTTTCTTCGGGCCGTTCAGTTCGCTCTATGACTTTCTAACCTATGGCATAATGCTCTTCATATTCGGCGCCGCTACTAATCCTGCGCTCTTCCAAAGCGGATGGTTCGTGGAGTCGTTCTGGACGGAAGTTCTTGTTATCTTCGTAATCAGAACCAGGCGCATTCCTTTCTTTACAAGTCGTCCCGGAAAATGGCTCATCGTTCTCACACTGGCCTGCGTAGCCTTTGGCACCATACTTCCTTTCACCATTCTCGGAAGCTACTTGGGATTCACAGCCCTTCCACTTGAATACTGGACTCTTCTCGTTCTCATGGTCGCAACTTACCTTCTGCTGGTGGATGCAGGCAAAGTGTTCTTTTACAAGATATGCAAATTCCAATGAGGCAAATGACGATGGCAGAACTTGATCTATTCCAATGGTGGGCGATAAGCATCACCGGCGGCAGTATTTTCCTCACGTTGGTAAGCATATATCTTTACTCAGACAGCCGAACACGGCGGGAAAGACCGAACTCAAAAGTAAGAGAACCAACTCGAATCTTGACAGACTTCATATTTGTATGGGTTCTGCTTGGTCTGTTAGTCTTCTACATCGTGTCAATCAACATAGGATCGGCCACAGTATTTGCAGTCGGCAACATTTTCGTTGAAGCGCTTCTAGTTGCTTACTTATTGAAGAACAGGAAAAGGAAATCCGAAGAAACCTGACGTACCTGTCGCAGGTAAGGGTTTTTTGATACTTCCTTGTGTCTTGTGCTTTTGGACTTCTACTGGTAGAATCTTCTAGTGGTTCTCGAGAACGGTATTGAGTCCGTGATGTGGTCCAGATCCAACATCGCGCGCGCCTAGGTTGGTTCCATGTGAACAGTGACCGTGGTTTCTTCGAAATGTTCGGCCAAGTGTTCTTCAATTTGTGAAGCTATTCTGTGCGCGTCTTCGACCGAGAGTTGCTTCGTGAAGCTGCAAGTGATGTTTATGTAGCGTTTCTTGCCGGCAACGTAGGTTACTATGCCTTTGATTCGGAAGGCGCCCGGGTAAGTTTCGGCCGTTTTGTACAGTAGGTTTCTGATTTCTTCTTCGGTGACCATTGCGCCTTTGCGTTTCTTGGAGCTGAAAGGTTCTACGTGGACGGTTACATCTTCAACTTCTTTAATCTGCCCTTCTATCCTGTTTTTGATGCGTTCAGCGATTTCGTGGGCTCTTTCAACAGTTGTTTTGGCGTCGACATCTGCGTGCATCGTGATGTACAGTTTGCTGTTTGCGTTTACTATGCTGATTTCATGGACTTCTTTTACGCCTTCTACTTCGTCTGCGAGTTTTTCGACGAGTTTTTCCAGGGGCATTTCTGACTTGCACGGTTCAGTGTGAATTGTAATTTCTGCGTTTCCGAGCACGTTCTTTATGCTTGATTCGATTCTTGAGGCTAGATCATGAGCTTCTTCGTGAGTCAGATAGTCTAGAACCTGTATGCTTGCCCTCACGAACGCCTTTTCTCCTGCTTTTCTGATCTTAAGCGCGTCAAGCTTGCAGACTCCTTTTGTTTCTGCGATCGCTTTTGCCACTTGTTCTGCGATGTCTTTAGAAATCGTGTCGGTAAGTTCCATCGCGCTGCTCCATACGAGTTTGACGCTTAGGTATGCCAACAGGGCTCCGAGAGCCATTGAAGCCACAGAGTCTCCGTAGTAGAGCCCCAAGGTTGCTAGCCCGAAGCCCATGAAAGCTATTATTGTGGAGCTGAGGTCCGCGATCGCATGGTAGAACCCGGCCTTCATGGTTATACTTCCGCTTTTCCGAGCTTTCACTAGTGTTCCAACTCTGAAGAAGTCTATGCAGAAGGTGTAGCCGATAGCGATGAAACCGACGTATTCCAGTCCCTCCTTGATGTTTTGGCCAGAGAGTATTCTAAGTACAGTTTCGTAGATTATGATGAGTGCCACGATTATGAGGGAAAGTCCTCCGACGAGGCCTCCGATTGATTCGAACTTTTCGTGGCCGTACATGTGCTCTTCGTCTGGAGGTTTGAGTGAGGCTCGTGTTGCGACAAACAAAATCATCATGGTTAGCGCGTCAAGCAGGGCGTGCAAGCCGTCGCTTATGATTGCGAGGCTGTTGACTGTTAAGCCTAATGCTGCTTCAACGACAACTACACTTGCTATTGCTATTGTGGATCGTTTAAGCGTTCTAAGCTTGTAAGCGCTTTCCAACTGTTTCAGCACGGCTTGGGTCATACTCCCAGTTTGGGAGATTTAAGAATTATGGAGCCAACATCACCTGTTTCATCTGATACCTTATATTTCCGTCTTTCAATGGCATTTCAACAGTGAGGTCTGTTTTGAATTTCCGCAGTCGTTACGCATTCATCAGCGGCAATTTTCTGATATTGATCATATCATGGATCCTCATGAATTTCGCAGGTCCCATTCCAGGAACGTATTCCAGTTTGTATTACAAGAATTTGGGGGCAGACGATTTTCTCCTAGGTGTGATAGGTTTTGCAGCAACTATTGCGTTAGCTCTGGTCCAGTTTCCAGGCGGCTATCTTGCTGACAAGGACGGAAGAAGGAGCTTGGTGGTCACAATGACGTATGGTGTTGCTTTGTCCTATCTTCTCTTGGTGTTTGCACCCTCATGGCAGTTCATTGTCTTCGGGTTGATGATACAGAATTTCTGCCTTCTGTACCAGCCTGCATTGTTCGCGATCATGCTGGATTCTGTCGCTCCTGAACATCGGGGAAAAGGTTTCACTCTACAAGCGGTAATAACAAATCTTGTTACGTTGCCCGCGCCGATCATGGCGCTGTTCTTGGTCACTGCTTTTGAACTGAACATGGGTATGCGGATAGCCTACGCGATCGCTTTGTTGACTTTTCTTGCGGCTGCTACATTAAGGTTCAAACTCAAGGAGACGCTCTCGCCCAACAAGACCGGAGGTCTTCCCAACCTTCTTGCGGCCATCCAAGAATATCCGAGGTCCGTGAAGGAAAGTTTGCGTGTGTGGAAGAAAGTGCCGAGTTCAACCTTCTACTTGTTCTTGGCTTATGCGGGGATAACCAGCCTCGTTGCAGGATGCCAAACGTATTTTGTCGTTTATGCAACATCCTGGCTCCATCTTGACAAGGTTCAGTACGCAATCGCTGTGGCTTTCATGTACGTTAGCATTTCAATTCCCACGATACTGGCCGGATTCAGAATGGATGTTACCGGGCGCAAACGTTTCCTGATTTTAGGGTTCATACTCTACATTCCTGCGATGATCATATTTGTCAATGCGAGTTTCAGCATGTTGCTTTTGTCTTTCTTCCTGTTCGGACTTGGACAGATGCTGCAGGGAACTAGCTACAACTCTCTCGTAGGAGACCTGACGCCTAAAGAGTTAAGGGGCAAAGTGGTCGGCTGCGGCCAATTCTTCATGTATCTCAGCCAAGCAGTCGCCCAACTGGTAGTGGGAGCCTTTTATGCCTACGTTTCGCCACTAACGCCGTTTCTGCTGCTTGCAGTTGGCGCGATACCCTTGTCAGTTATTGTTGCCGTTAAGGTTTTCGAGCCTGTTACTAAGGAAGTTTAAAATTCAAGATAGACTTTTAGGTTTGAAGAAAGTATTCAGACGGAAGGCTGACGTGTATGGTCTTCGTTCCTATCAGAAGAATTCTAGACGGACAGTTTGAAGACAAGAAAGTTGCAGTCAGAGGATGGGTTTACCGCAAAAGAGAAGGAAAGCAAATGATTTTCCTGCTCATACGAGACTCATCCGGAGTCATTCAATGTCCAGTCAAGAAGGAAAGTCCAGCTTGGGGTGAAGCCGAAAAGGTCACGATCGAATCCTCGCTAATTCTTGAGGGAACAGTCAAGAAGGACCCAAGAGCCCCAGGAGGCTACGAGATCGTATCTGAGAACCTGGCGATAATAGGTTTAGCCGAGCTTTTCCCAATAACGAAAGACAAGAGCGAAGAGTTTCTGAGAGACGTACGACATCTTTGGCTTCGCAGCCGCCGAATGAACCTTGTTATGAAAGTTCGAAGTGAAGTCCTCAGGTTTACGCATGAATTCTTCAAGAAGCAAGAGTTCACCGAGGTTACTCCGCCCATGTTCATAACGAGCGCCTGCGAGGGAGGTTCAACACTGTTCGGACTGAAATATTTCGACCAGAACATGTACTTGACGCAGAGTGCTCAACTCTACCTTGAGATTCTGATTTACTCTTTGGAGAAAGTCTACTGTATTGCTCCTTCGTTCAGAGCTGAGAAGAGCAGGACGATACGTCACCTGACAGAATATTGGCATATCGAGGCCGAGCAGGCATTTGCAGACATGGACGACCTGATGCGGCTTGAAGAGGAGCTGCTTACGTATGTCTGTCACAGGATCGCTGAGACGTGCAAGCCCGAGTTCACTGAGCTCGGGGCGGACATCTCGAAACTCGCCGCAGTCAAGACGCCTTTTCCGAGAATAACATATACAGAGGCCATAGAGAAACTGAAAGCAAAGGGCATGAAAATCGAGTGGGGAGACGACATGGGTTACGAAGAAGAAAAAGTCCTAGCTGAGGAATATGGCAAACCCTTCTTCGTTCATGATTATCCAAAACAGATCAAAGCATTCTACTGCAAGACTTATCGGGAAAAGCCTGAGCTGGCAATGTCAACGGACATTCTCGTCCCAAGGATAGGGGAGATCTCCACCGGCGGCGCAAGAGAGGATGACAAACAGAAACTGGTTGACAGACTACTTGAACTGGGCTTGCAGGAGAAAGATTACGACTGGTACATTGACCTGAGACGCTATGGAACCGTGCCCCACGTTGGTTTCGGAATGGGCTTGGAACGGGTTCTTACATGGATGCTTGACCTAGAGAACATCATAGATGCCATACCATTCCCGAGAACGACTAGGAGATTCTATCCCTAGGAAAAAAGACAAGGAAAGAAAAGGGAATGAAGAAACGGGGATGACTATTTCTTTTCGAGTTCGCGCTTCAGTTCCTCGTATGTTGCCTTTATCTCGTCCATTGAACCTTCGTCTTCCAACGTTGAAACGTCGCCTAATTGCACACCGGCCAGCAATGCTTTCAAGAGTCTTCTCATGATTTTGCCGCTACGTGTCTTTGGCAGCTTGTTGACGATGACGACTGCGTCAGGCGTGGCTATAGGACCAATTGTTGACCTGATGTGCTTCACAAGGTCTGCACGTAGTTCTTCTGATGGTGAGAAGCCGCTTCTAAGCACAACGAAAGCCACTGGAACTTCGCCCTTAAGTGCGTCTTCTTTGCCCATAACTGCAGCTTCTGAGACGGCAGGATGAGACACGAGTGCACTTTCAAGCTCAACGGTGCCAATTCTGTGTCCAGCGACCTTCAAGACTTCATCCGCTCTTCCGAGTAGCCAGAAGTAACCGTCTGGGTCCCTCACAGCGTAGTCACCTGTGTAGTAAACGTTTCCGAATCTGCCGTAGTATGTCTGCTTGTACCTTTCAGGGTCTTTCCAAATGGTTTCAAGCATCCCTGGCCACGGAGTCTTAATTACCAGAAAGCCTTTCGTGCCCGTTGATGTTGGCTGTCCCTTCTCATCGTAGACTTCTGCGTAGATGCTTGGCAACGGGTTTGTGGCTGAGCCTGGCTTCAATGGAACAAGCTCTAGGCCCGATAGCGGAGATATCATGAAACCGCCGGTTTCGGTCTGCCACCAAGTGTCTATGATTGAGAGTTTATCTTTGCCTATGACGTGGTAGTACCATCTCCATGCTTCGGGGTTGATGGGTTCACCAACCGTTCCCAAGAGTCTCAAAGTGCTCAGGTCGTGCTTTGCTATCCATTGTTCGCCGAATTTCATGAACATTCTGATGGCTGTTGGTGTAGTGTAGAGTATTGTGACGCCGTGTTTTTCGATTAGTTCCCACCATCGGTCCTGTGCAGGATAGTCTGGTGTTCCCTCGAAAATGAATGAGGTTACGCCTGCAGCCAGTGGCGCGTACACGTTGTAGGTGTGTCCGGTGATCCAGCCGATGTCCGCTGTGCACCACCATATGTCCTCTTCATTCGGATTGAAACCCCATTTGAGTGTCCAGTACGCCCACACGAGGTAACCGCCTGTGCCGTGTTGAATTCCCTTTGGTTTTCCTGTTGTGCCGGAAGTGTAGAGAATGAAAAGGGGGTCACTTGATTCCATAGGTTCTGGGGGAACATACGCGTTTGCATCAACCTTGGCTGTTGCTTCATGATACCATACGTCGCGTCCTTCTTTCATCGGCACGGTTTGCCCCGTTCTCTTGACGACAACTACTTTCAGAACTGATGGGGCAGTTTGCAGTGCACGGTCTGTCGTGTCTTTCAGGGTGACTGTTTTGCCGCGTCTATAGGCTCCGTCTGCTGTTACGAGGATCTTTGCTTCGGAATCGTTCATTCTGTCTGCAAGTGATTCTGCACTGAAGCCTGAGAACACAACAGTGTGGACTCCGCCGACTCGGGCAATTGCCAGAAGGGTGATTGGCAATTCTGGAATCATAGGCAGATAGACAGCGACCCTGTCGCCTTTCTTGAGGCCTAGGTCTTTGAAGACTTTGGCAAGCTTGTTTACTTCTCTGTAAAGCTGGTAGAAAGAATAGGTTCGCACTTCTCCGTCTTCGCCTTCCCAAATGTACGCAAGAGCGTTTTTCCTCGATGTGGTCAGGTGTCTGTCAAGAGCGTTGTAGCATATGTTTAGGACGCCGCCGGTGAACCATTTGTAGAACGGCGGGTTTGAGTCATCCAATACTTTGTCCCATGTTTTGAACCAGTCAATTGCCTTTGCTTTTTCTGCCCAATATTCTTGCGGGTTCTTGATTGACCTTTCCCACTCGCTTTTCAGCGTTTTTCCAGGATACACTCTTTCATTGAACGGTAAGTTTCCTTCTGACATCTCTTAACCTTCCATGAATTTTGTGGTAAGACCATCTTTCGCGGATATAAACTTCTTGGTGTAAAAAAATAGAATGGAAGATTGGTTCTAAATGAGTTGCCCGATAGGCAACACTGTCTTTCCATGTACTTCGTTGAGCACTTCTGCTAAGGCCAGGTAGAACGCGCTGAATCCTACGATGATTCCTTCGATTCCCGTTATCTGAGTAAAGAGATTCCAATTGCCGTCGTGAGGTACGAGATATTCCGATGCGACAAGTTCTTCCCTGATTGCAAGCAGGAAGAACAGTATCGCCAATGTCATGAAGACAACCTGCAGTGCACGATTGGTCTTGAGAGTTCCGAAGAACATTATCAACGTGAAGAGACCCCACATGAAGAAGTATGCCATTAAGGATTCATGCGAAGGAGCTCCGCCAAATTGAAAAATGTTCAAGAATACAAAAGACCACCAGAACAGGCCGTATGACGTGAAAGCAACTGTGCCGAACGTGTTGCCTTTCTTGTATTCAAGCACTCCCGCAATTACTTGAGCAAGTCCACCGTAGGCTATGCCCATCCCCAAGATCATGGCGTCAGCAGGACCGAGCCTTGCGTTGTGCACAAAGTTCAGCAGAATCGTTGTCATTCCAAAGCCTAACAGTCCTAAGGGTCCTGGGTTCGCCACTTTTTGAGTTATTCCCATTCAAGCCTTCCTCGTTATTCAGTTTATGAAAGGCTCTTTCATGGTGTTTCAAATTTAAGTCTTTCTAAGTACTTGCCTTTCGTCTCTTGCTTGCAATGTGTTTGCCAGTCTCCAACGAAATGAAGACTATTGCCGTGAACAGTATAGCAAATGCCCAATCAAGGAGTTCAGGTGCGTGTACGTCGAACATTGAGTTGAGACCTGGCACGTAGAGTATCATAAGCTGAAGGGAGAACGAGAAGGTCACAGCGTACCATAGGAACTTGTTCTTGAAAATACCGACCTTCCAAACTGGATACTTGAGTGAGCGAGCAGAAATGGCGTTTGCAAGTTCCATGAGGATCATAGCAGTGAGCAGTTGAGTCCGAGCTTCTGCCAGTTGATGTGGGCCTTCCCATGGTCTATAGAAGAAGTATCCGAACAGGAGTAGCGCTGTCATTAGCACAGGCGTTATGGATAAGTAGAATTTAACGTCGCGCGTAAAAACACTCTCGTTTGGATCACGCGGTTTTCGGTCCATTATGTCAGGGTCTCCAGGGTCAATACCCAAGGCTATTGCAGGCAGACCATCAGTAGTCAGGTTTACCCACAGCAACTGCGCAGCAGTCAAAGCTATTGTCGCATTTCCGACGAGCTCTGTCGGCGTGCCAGGTGAAAATATGCTTGCGAGGTACGGAACAGAAACGACGGCAATGAACATCACGAGGATTTCCATTATGTTGCAGCGCATCAGGTAGGTAAGGTATTTTTTGATGTTATCGTATATTTCGCGTCCTTCTCTTGCTGCCTTCACGATGGACGCGAAATTGTCATCTGTCAGAACCATGTCAGAAGCTTCTTTCGTCACCTCTGTACCTGTTATGCCCATGGAAATGCCTATGTCAGCCATCTTGAGAGCTGGGGCATCATTGACGCCGTCTCCAGTCATGGCTACGACTCGACCCTTGGCTTTCCAAGCTTTTACTATTCTCATTTTGTGCTCAGGCGAAACGCGTGCATAGATTACAACTTCTTCGACCATGCCTGCAAGCTGTTCATCGTTCAGCTTTTCCAGTTCTTCACCTGTCAGCACCTTTCCCTGTTCTTCGTTCTCGCCTAGAAGATTAAGTGCCTTCGCCACTGCTACTGCCGTAAGCTTATGGTCGCCAGTCACCATTACTACATCGATTCCGGCTTTCTTACACGTGTATATTGCATCCTTGACTTCGTCACGCGGCGGATCAATCATGCCCATAATGCCAACAAACACAAAGTCCTTCTCAATCTTCTCATCACAAGCATTTGTTGTCCCGGGCAGCTCCCTGAAGGCAAAGCCCAAGTTCCTCAAGGCTTGTCTGGCCATGGCTTCATTCACTTTGAGTATGTTTGCCCGGTCATTTTCACTCAGTTTTGAGACCCTACCGTTTGTCAATACTTTTGTACATTTTTCCAAGACTATTTCTGGCGCTCCTTTCATGTAGGCTATTTTCTTCTCGCCAGAAATGACGTGCAAGGTTGTCATACGTTTTGTTTCAGAAGAGAAGGGAATCTCGCCCACGCGTGGCTGCTGTTGTTCCAATTCTTGTTTCCATAGACCTGCTTTTGCAGCTGCCACTATCAGTGCTCCTTCTGTCGGGTCTCCTTTGATAATCCATCTTTGGGTAGCCGTGTCTTTTTCGAGTTTGGCGTCGTTACAGAGCGTAGCAGCAGTCAGAAGTTGCTCAAGTCCCTCACCTTTCGCGTCAATCTTTTGGTCTTCGATTAGGAATTCTCCTTCCGGCCCGTACCCAACTCCTGTTACTTTGACAGCTTCATCGTTGAAGTAGATTCTCTGCACCGTCATTTCACCTTTCGTCAGCGTTCCGGTCTTGTCGGAACATATGACGCTGGTGCAACCCAACGTCTCTACAGCTGGAAGTTTCTTCACTATCGTGTTCACTTTGGCCATTCGATACATTCCTACGGCCAGTGCGCCAGTTACAATTGCTGGCAACGCTTCGGGAACCGCTGCCACGGCCAAGCTGATTCCCCACAGAACCATGTCGATCGGGTTTCGACCTTCAAAGATGCCTATGACCGCTACGCCTAGGCAGATCGCAACAGACAGGACGCCGATCAATTTGCCGATGGATTGGGTTCTCTTCTCAAGGGGTGTTTCTTCCTCCTCAGTGCTTTGAACCATTCTGGCGATTTTTCCAAACTCTGTGCTCATGCCGGTTGAGGTGGCGACTGCTTTGCCTCGGCCGTATACTACGATGGTTCCTGTGAAAATCATGTTCCTTCTGTCATTGAGAGGAGTTCCTTCTGGACATGCGTTAGTGTCTTTGCTCGTAGGAGAAGATTCTCCCGTCAATGGAGCCTCATCGATTTTGAGATTGATTGATTCAATAAGCCGCGCATCAGCTGGGATCTTGTCTCCTGTGAAAAGAAGCAGGATATCTCCAGGAACGATTTCGATTGCTGGAATCTTTACCTCTTTGCCATCACGCAGCGTTATCGCTGTGGGCGCAGTCATCTTCTTTAGAGCTTCAACCGCCTTCTCTGAACGGAATTCCTCGACAAAACCCAAGACTGCAGTTGCAAGAACTATCGCGAGTATGACCACAGCATCAACAATCTCGCCAACAGCGATGGAAAGCCCGGTTGCAACAAGCAATATGATAATGAGTATGTCCGTGAATTGCTCCAAAAACATTTTGACCGGAGAAGAAGGCTTTTCTTTCTGCAGTTCATTCGGGCCATATTCGATTAACCGCTTCTGCGCTTCCGCCTGACTCAGGCCAGCCTCAGTGCAGTCCAGTTCCTTCAACGTTTCTTCGCGACCCATCGTGTGCCAAGGTTTTGACGCCAACTCGCTCTCCTCCAGACCGTGCAGAACTTATCATGTCAAGTTGACCAGATTTATTCTTTTCTCTGAAAAAAAAGCGTCAACAAACAAGTTTATAAGAGGTTGCGATGCAGACTAAAGCTTCTGAAAAGCAAATAACATCGCAATGAGGAGAAAGAAAGAATGACGTTTGAACCGTGGTTGATGGCACCATTGTCTGCAATAGTCTCAGTGCTAGTTGGACTCTATTTCTACAGGTATGTTGACAAGCAAGATAGCGGAACTGAAAAAATGAAAGAGATTTCCGCCGCAATCAAGCAGGGAGCAGATGCTTTCATAAAGAGAGAATACACCGTGTTGGCGATTTTCATAACCGTTGTTGCCGTACTAATCGGCATATTTCTACCGCAACCACTGTGGGAGAATCACAACCTAACGCTTAACCTCCAATTGCCTGTGGCTTACATGTTCGGCTCCTTCTGTTCAGCTCTGGCAGGCTACTTGGGACTAAGTATTGCCACAAAAGCAAATGCTAAGGTGGCAAATGCCGCACAAGGCGGGTTGAACAAAGCTTTTCCAATCGGTTTTCGCGGCGGTGCTGTAATGGGGCTTTCAGTAGTTGGCGTTGGTCTTCTCGGCGTCAGCGCAGTCTACTATCTCACGGGAATGGAAGGGACCATTCCAGCAGTGCTCGCTTACAGTTTTGGAGCAAGTTCTCTTTCGCTATTTGCCAAGGCAGGAGGCGGCATCTTCACAAAAACCGCCGACATCAGTGCCGACTTGGTCGGCAAAGTGGAACTAGAAATCCCTGAGGATGACCCACGAAACCCCGCGGTAATAGCTGACAATGTCGGAGACAACGTGGGAGATGTCGCTGGCATGGGCGCAGACCTTTTTGACTCATACATAGCAAGCATAGTTGCTGCGATGATACTCGGGGTGGGCCTCGCAGGCAACACCAGCACTTACGTACAGATACCCCTAGTGTTTGCTGGGTTAGGCATCTTAGCTGCCGTTCTTGGCGCATTGACTGTAAGAGTCGGCAAGAGAGGCGATCCAGGAGGAGCATTGAACAGAGGCACTTACGTAACATGCGCAATCTTCGGAAGTCTGACAGCCATAGCAACATGGTACCTTGGATACCAATGGGCACTGTGGGGAGCAACCATCGTAGGTCTTGCGGCAGGAATAGTCATCGGAATTACGAGTGACTACTTCACGTCAGAAGACAAAGCTCCGGTGTTGAAGACTGCCGAAGCATCCGCAACTGGACCGGCACTGAACATTTTGACAGGCTTCTCATACGGTCTGCGCAGCATAATATTCCCATTGATTGGGATAGGAGTTGCTGCAGCTCTAGCCTACAAGATATGCGAGCACGCGCTAGGCGGTCCATACGCTGTCTACGGTATAGCTCTGGCTGCTCTTGGCATGCTTTCAATCGTTGGAATGACTGTGTCAAACGATGCGTATGGCCCCATCGTTGACAACTCCAAAGGAATAGCTCAGCAATCAGGATTAAGCGAAGACGTAATCGCCATAACAGACGAACTTGATTCAGCAGGAAACACGGCAAAAGCGATAACCAAAGGATTCGCGATAGGAGCAGCAGGACTGACTGTAATTGCGCTCTTGGCGGCATTCCAAAAATTGGCGACAGAACCAGGAAAGACGGTCACATTTGACATTATGGACCCGTTGGTTCTACTGGGCGCACTCATAGGCTTGGCAATTCCAGCGGTGTTTTCCGCGATGGTCATGCTAGGCGTCTGTAGAAACGCCACTAGAATGATCGCGGAGATCAGAAGACAATTCAGAGAAATCCCGGGACTCAAAGAAGGAAAACCTGGCGTGAAACCTGACTACGCAAAATGTGTTGACATCGCAACCGTTGGAGCCCTGCGTGAACTCATGCCAGCAAGCACAGTGGCGATAGTTTCAACCATAGTCATAGGCTTTGTCGGAGGAATAAAGGCGCTAGGGGGCTTCCTCGCAGGCGCAATACTCTCAAGTCTGTTGCTAGCCTTGCTGATGTCAAACGCCGGAGGCTTGTGGGACAACGCAAAGAAGTTGATCGAGTCAGGAAAACACGGCGGAAAGGGCTCAGACGCGCACAAGGCAGCTGTCATAGGCGACACGGTCGGAGACCCATTCAAGGACACAGCGGGACCTTCGCTTAACACAATGATAACAGTGATGTCTCTCATTGCTTCGCTGCTCGCAGGATTGATGATCAAATATAACCTACTGAAACTGTTGGGAATTAACTAGGTTGCTTGACCTAGACCCCAACTTCATTTTTTTGTTAACTCGGCCTTTATTAGAACTATTGCCTCGAAAAAAGGGAGAACTTGTCTCGCAATAACGTCTGCTCTTAGACTTGCCTCTTCAAAACTATGCAACGTTTCTTCTACATCAGACAATGTTGACTGCATCAGCAAGATCCTGCCGTCAGGTCTGAGGTATCTTGGAGCCGCTTGAATGAACCTGTCAATCAGTCTTCGTCCAGAAGACCCTCCAGCCCAGGCTCGCACGAGCCATGAATCTCCTTCAAATTCTTCTGAAGGAAGATACGGCGCGTTGAAAAGGATGAGGTCAAATTGCTTTCTGACCCTTATCGACGCGAACAGATCCCCTACTATAAAGAGCATCTTGTGGTCAACATGATTAAGCTTGGCATTTTCCTTCGCGCAACCAACAGCTTTTGAGTTTATGTCAACTGCAAGAACTCTATTTGCCCTTGCTGCTGCAACTACGCCCAGTATTCCACAGCCAGTACCCACATCAATAACCGAATCACTATCATGCGCCACTAGATTTTCTGCAAAAAGGAATGAATCTTCAGCCGGCTCATATACATCCTCAAGAATCGTGAACACATATTCTGCAAAGAAGACCTTTTTAGTCGACGAGTGCATTGGCTAATACACCGAAGTTTTCAGGTGTTAACTCTCTGACCCTCCTGTCGTGAAACGGAAGAGCCTCAGCGGTTTTAACCGCGGTTTCTTTGGACAGTGAATAAGCACTTCTAAGGTATGGCAATACTGCATTTCTGACTTTTCTATTTCGCTGAGTAAAAAGGGATTGAACAAAGTTTCTGAACGGCGCTTCATCCTTCAAGACGAAGGGCCTGTTCTCCCAAGGTTTCAAGGATACTATGACGGAAACGACTTTGGGCTGAGGATAGAATGCGGACTTGGGAACAGAGCCCAAGAGCTCGACCTTCATGTAGTAGCGTGAAATGACCGTCAGCGAACCGTATTCTTCAGTTCCAGGTGGAGCAACAAGGCGATCGGCGAACTCTCTTTGGAATATGAATACTGCTGAATCGAACTTTCTACTGAAGAGCCAGAGGAGCAAGTGAGAGGAAATATTGTAGGGAGGGATTGAAATAACCTTGTTAAAGGGAGGAACTTCTGTTCTGAGCACGTCACCTTCAATTATCCTAACATTACTCACGTCCGAAAACTGTTCACGCAAGAGACCAGCAATCGCTTTGTCGGCTTCGACGGCGAGAACAGTATTGCATCTGTTGGCAACGAACCTTGTTAGGAAGCCTAATCCGGCCCCTATGTCCAAGACAGTCTCGTTGCCACTCAGAGAAGCACAATCAGTTATGCTGCTGAAAAATGCAGGTTCGATCATAAAGTTTTGCCCTAGAGACTTTTTCGGACGAATTCGATATGTTCGAAGCAGACACTTCGCTTTTTCTAGTAGGCTCATTCTAATCCGTTGGCCAGAACGATTTATTGGGCTCTTGTGAACAACCTATATTTGCTGTCGGTCTCAAGCTCTTCCATCACCCTCTTTGTGATCAGCTTAACTGGGTTCGGCAGTTCTGTCCGTTTCTGGAGGTCTTCGAAGCTTTCAAACGGTTTCCTTTCCCGTTCATTGATAACCTGCCACATATACTTCTTGCCTATTCCAGGAACCAGTTCCAGCGTGTGCATGCGCGGAGTGACGGCTCTGGCGGTGTTGAAGAAACCGACGAATCCTTTCTCACGGTTCAAGACTATTTTGCTGATCACGGTAGGGAGTTCGGTTCTTGCAGCTGCTGTTAGTTCGTCAAAGTGTATTCGGCCAATTATGTATGTGATTTCGTCTCGCGCTACTTTCCCTACAAGAACGCGGTCGTGCGGTTTCAGCATTACGCCTTCTTTGACTAGGGCCTCTAGCAGTGTGAAGAATTCTCCGCCGACAAGCTGAACCAGGGCTCCCGCTCTGTAACCGGCGCGTCCTGACACGTGTATGCCTTGACGTCCGTGTGGCAGAAAGTCCAGTATGTAAGCGTACTCTTCGTACCGCTTCTCCATCATTGTCATAGTCTTCCTTATTCTGTCTCTTTCTGCTTAAAAATAGTTGGTATGAACTGCCTATTTCGGTTTTCGATGCTTATTAAGAAGTGCAACTATCGCTTCTAGTTTTGACGTTTCAATAATCTTGCGACCGCCCGCCAAGAAGATTCTTAGTTCTTCAATGCTTTTTGGTGCACAGTTGACCACTTGAACGGCTTCCAGTTCGTCCAGGCCGAATTCTGCCACGAGTTGTTTCACGAGTTTTTCAGCATCTTCAGCTTCGAGTTTCGAGAACTTGGAAATGTAGTCAAATGTGCGGCGCTGCAGCTGGTCGAGGTTCTCTTCGCCAATAGCTTCCATGATCTTTTTAACTTGTGGAAGGCTAAGCTTTTCTTCCGTCGCATTCTTTCCAGGCATCACGATCACGCAAAGGGTTCCAGATGCTCAGGTCTGACTATTATTTCCTTAATAGCGTCTCCCTGTGAAACAGTGAGTACATAACTCCGTCCGCGTTTCTCGATGATGGTCCCAACGTGGCCGTGAAAACGTCTGTGAGGCATCCCTTTGTGAACGGCAGAATCTATCTTAACCACAACGTGGCTTCCCGGCGGATACTCATGCAGAAGCTTGCTGAGCCTAAGCTTGCCGTGTTCCCTCGGTTTCTTGGTTAGCACGCGACGTGCCCCAGAACGGAATCCTTTTGATTTTTTCACTTTTCCACCTCAATCATTCTTCCATAATCACGTTCAAAACGTCGAGTTTCAAAGGCTTCGCTTTGTTGTTGAGAATATCTGAGACGCTGTTTGCTGTTCTTCCTTCATCTCCAGTCACCAACTCTTTAACGTAGAGTCCTCCCTGGCATCGTATTCGCATTTCAGCCTTATTAGGCGACAGTTTCTTAGTGTTCACCTCGTATATGTACCTTTCCCGCGTCAAATCGGCACGCCGATGCAGAACGCGCAAAGGCGTTTTCTGAAGGATAAGAGCGTTAGAAAGCCTCTCTTTCAGGGTACGCATGTCTTTGGCGGTTATCTTGTTCTCGAATTCCATCAACACATGATACTCTTTTTGTTTTGTCTCTCCTCTTTTGAGCTCCCTCAGAAGGGCCCTATCGGCAGGTTTTAACCCTAAGACTTTGACTTTGCCCTTCCCACGACGGTTCACTTCCCTCTCCAGTTTCCGCAGGTCTAAGAAGCGTCTCCTGGGTCTTGTCACTTCAAGCACGAAAGGTCTACCGTTTCCGAGCATTCTAACGTCAATGTCCTCTCTTCCTGACGCGTGAAATGATGTTTGTGTTCCATCAGCAGCTCTTAAGAAAGGTTCTTCGATTATTTCCTGCACTGACTCAGAGTACATCTTCCCTGTCCAGCTGCATTTCTCACAGCCTTTTCCTCGACAGTTTGAACAGAACCATTTTGACTGAGGAATATCTCGGACGAGTTTTCTGTAGCGACCAGTTACAAAAAGCGGGTTTGACCGAAGCTCAATCTGCCCGGTAAAGGGGTTCACGAGTACGACAATGTCGGGCTTCCTAAACTCGACAGGCTTACGGGTACTCTCAGCAATCTTTTTTCCTATGACTCTACCAAACTCGTTTTTTAGGTTTTCACCATGTTCAACCTCAAATCTTGCCCTGAACTCGTCTTCCCTTTCCGCAACTGAAACGGGCAGCTCTATTCCAACCAGAAAATGGGTGTACTCGTAGTCGGCAAGCAGTGCAACAGACTTCGACGCCAAATCATCAAGAGACTCAAATCTGTTTTCGCACAGAAAGCAAGCGGTCAACCCATGTTCTAGCTGATTGGGACCCTCGATTATTTCGAGAACCTCACCAGCAACTCGCGAGGAACCGTTTGTGGCCAGAACTTTCAGAGCCCTAAGGCCTTTCTTGTTTCCGGAAAGCGCCAAAGCATGAGCCTTCAGTACTAGCGTGTGCTTTAGAGCGCGCCCTCTTTCATCGTTTTCAAGGCCATGTCCAAGCAGAGCAAACTGCCGCCCCAAGCAGTGGGCGCACAAAGCATATGCTTCAAACATGCTCAATGCCTTGCGCAAAATGCCCATAACATGTTCCTTCTGATCTTTGCCCAATCTACTTCATGTCAGCAGGCATTCCCCTGCCGAAGAATGGGAACTTCTTCTGTCTCCGCATCGTCTTCAGCATCTTCCTCATCATCACGTACTGCTTGAGAAGCTCTTTCACTTCTTTCTCGTTCGTGCCTGATCCCCGTGCAACGCGCTTCATTCGTGAAGCGTTGAAAATCTTGGGGTTTTCCTTCTCTTCAGAAGTCATTGACTGTATCATAACGCGCCATTTCACCAGACGCCCCTCAGCTGTGTTAAGCATCTCGTCGGGTATCTTATAGCCCATCCCGGGGATCATCCCCACGAGTTTCTTCAGAGTGCCCATACCTTTCATTGCTTCAAACTGCTCGTACATGTCCGTCAACGTGAACTTGCCGCTCAAAATGGCTTTGGCCTTCTTCGCTGGAACAGTAACTTCTGCCTCGTGGACTTTCTCAAGCAGCGTCTCCAAGTCTCCCATGCCCAGCAGTCGGCCCACAAACCGAGAAGGAACGAAAGCCTCGATGTCCTCTACTTTCTCTCCCGTGCCGATGAATTTAATAGGTGCGCCCGTGGCAGCAACAGCGGAAAGTGCTCCTCCACCCCGTGCCGAACCGTCTAGTTTCGTTACCAGAATCGAGCCGATTGGTGTTGCTTCGTTGAAAGCCTTAGCTTGGACCAAAGCTTGCTGCCCTATGGTTCCGTCTATTACGAGCATAACCTCGTCAGGCTTGATACTTTTCTCGAGTGATTTCATCTCTTTTATCAGTTCTTGCTCTCCTTTGTGACGACCCGAAGTGTCTACAATGACTATTTCCCTGTCGTTGAACTGCTTCAGGCCTTCCGTAACAACTTTCACGGCATCCTTCGCCTTTGGGTCGCCGTAAAGCGGCACATTGACCCTGCCTGCAAGCTGCTGGAGCTGAGCATACGCTCCAGGTCTGAAAGTGTCAGCGCAGACAAGGGCAGGCTTCAACCCTCTCTTCTGAAAATACCTGGACAGTTTAGCGGCAGCAGTTGTCTTTCCTGAACCTTGAATGCCGACAAGCATCACCACTTTCCTTTTTCCAGGCTCCACTTTCAAGGCGACTGGCTTGGCGCCCAAGAAACGCGTCAACTCTTCATAAACAACTTTTATGACGTGTTCACGCCTTGAAATTCCCGGCGGAACCTTCTCCTTCAGCGACCGCTCTTCAATTTCTTTCGAAATGTCAAGTACAAGCTTCACGTTCACGTCTGCCTGAAGAAGAGCCCTCTGTATATCACGCACTAGTTCTTTGACAGCAGCCTCGTCTACGACTGAAGCTTTGAATATCTTTTTGATTGCGTCGTAAAGCGACGAACCAAGTCGGTCCAACGCCATGGTTTTCTCCAGACCTAGAACGCTCTAAGCCTTTAATAGCTATTCCGCTCTTCAAACTCGGCGTCCGCAAGCTTTTTCTGTATTCCCGCATCTTTACAAGAACATTGAGGGTTAAGCTTGAGTGAACAAGTGAAAATCATTGAGAAGGAGAAGATACCTTCGGGAGCAACATTGCTCTTCGGTTTCCCAGATGTGGGACTAGTCGGCCTCATAGCTGCATCCCATTTGGTTGGCGAACTCAACATGACGGAAGTAGCTTATGTGGAGTCAACGCTGTTGCCGCCCCTCATCGTCCTGCATGAAGGCCTGCCGCACTCTTCAATGAGAATTCTCGCAGGTGATCACCTTCTTCTGGCAGTCTCTGAAGTGCCCATACCGACAGAAACAATCTATCCGATAATGGATGCTTTGATCGAGTGGGGAAGGTCAAAGAACGTCAAGATGATGATCTCTCTGAGTGGACTCCCGATTGAAGAAAGGCAGGACGCCACCGAGCTGAAAGGTTTTGCGGCTGCCTCGAACCCTGAAGCCCTGAAGATCGCCAAAGATAACGGAATAGAGGTTTTGATGGAAGGTTATATGGTGGGGCCTCAGGCAGTTGTGTTGCAGCGCGCTTCCAAATATCGTTCCCCTGCCCTAGCATTGCTTGCCCAGTGCTTCTACAACTATCCAGACCCGGAGGCTGCAGCTGAAGTGTTGAAGGAACTGGCGAAGATCACCGGCGTCAAAGTGAACGTTGCAAAGCTTTTGGAGAAAGGTGAAGAGATCCGTCTGAGAGCCAGAGACGTGATGAAACGGACTCAGCAGGAGATGTCAAAGATGAAGAAAGGCCAGGAATACGACATTCCAATGTACGTATCATAGGAGGAAATGAATGATGCCTGAAAAGAAAAGGCGCCGGAGTCCCAAGAGAATAGACAAATCTTTGTATGTCCTTGAAGAATGGGCAGAGCAGACGGAGGAGATACTGGCCCAGAGGCCTTCTTGGAACCTGAAGAACTGCACAATGGAGCCGTTGCGGGAAATTGGCATGACGGCAACTGAAGTAATAATGACCGTCGACCTGCCGTTCACGCTGGAAAACACTGTTCAGGTTAGACCAACTGACAACTCGCTCGAGATACTGGCCCAGATGAAAAGGAAACTGCATCTGCACGAACTCGGAGTCAGCCACCACATAGGCGAAATCCAGAAGTTCCACTGTCACGTACAAATTCCAGTTCCAGTGAAGATGGACAGGATGAGCATCAAATACAAGAAGGGAATTCTGGAAATCCACATGCCCCGCAAACACTAGTTCAGAACCGCATTGTCGTTGATTTTGAAGTCTCAGCAACTAAATATCGTCACAAATCAGACGGCTCTTCATGCATCATCGACCTCTAAGCCCACTAACAGAAGACAGCAAGATAAACATTGACGGAAGTTTTTTAACCGCAAACGACCCTTAACTGAACAGAACCAGAAGGCTGAGAATCCGTGCCGGCAGAACGTGCCATCCATTTCGCAATATTCACGCTTCTACTCATAGGCTTATGCGCCGTCAGCGCATGGGTGTGCTATGCTTACCTGCAGCCGTTGATCCTTCAAATCGCGGGCATCGCGCTTAGCTGGGGAGTGATCCTGCTGGTTCTTTACACAGGCTTCATCAAACTTGAATGGCAATGGTGGAGCCAATAGGTCAAAAACTTGAAGAAATGACCGGCTCCAGGAACGGCCAAGAGAAAATCCGGAGACTGCGAAGAATCAAGGAACTATTTTGTTCTGACTATTTTCGTTTTGCCCAGTATCTTCCAGTACTCAACTTCAACGCCGGCAATAAGCTTCGTCTTTAGTTCCTCCTCTTGCGGATATGGAAGATCAATATACTCGTACGTCTCCATGTCCATGATTTGAACACCGGTCGGGTTCACTGCGAAGACCTGACCCATTCTCTTGTCAATTATGGGTACTTCTGCTCCCAGATCAACAGGCTTCACAAAGCTTCTCTTGACACCGTCAAAAACGCCAATAGCAGCTATTCTTGCCTTGGCCGAACCGTGTTTTCCGGGCTTCGACTTCTGTATGTCAACTATGTGGCACGGTTCACCCTCAATTAACATGTACCCACCGACTCGCAACTCACCAACATGAACTGGTTTACTCATACTCTGACCCGCTGGCAAACGTGTGTATACAGAGCAATTCTAAGCAACATACATATATAAATTTAGGCAGGCGCACGACGGCATCGCGGATGCGGTGACTCTGGAAGGAGAAAGAAAAGTCCGTCTGGAACTGCCGCCAGAAGAGTTCGTATACAAAAGCATCGACGAAAGACCCTGTCAGCTGAGTCTTTACGTCTTCTTTGGTTGAGAGTGTGCACTTTCTGGAAATGGGTTGGCGGCTACGAGGGTATGACGGTTCCACCGATTCGAGTTTTTAGTTCCGCAGTTCTGTCTTCGATCTCTTTTCTCAGGGTGGCGATGTCTGAGGAAAGTGCTTTCTTTACGTCTGACGTTAAGTCTGATTTCGCAATCTCTGCCTCCAATTTTACTATGTCTTGCTGGGCAGAGCGCTTCATTTCCTCAGTTCTCTTCAAAGCATCCAGTTTTACCTTTTCAATCTTTGCAAAATGGTCTCTAACATCTTTCACTCTTTTGTTCACGTCCTCTCTTATCTTGTTCAGTTTTTTCCTATGCTCAAATTCAGAAGACTGCCCCACTTTTGCTGCACCACACTTCGGTTCCTTGTAAAGCCTAATAAGGTTTCTTACGGTTCAAAGGTGCTTTTTCATGTTGCTCAAGGAGCCATAGAATATCTCAAGAGAGCAAATTCCATCCTTTCCAGATTCATGACGTTCAACATGCCAAGGAGCATCTCCCGCGCGCCCAAGGTTGAAACGGTGAAAGCGAGTCGGAGAAGTTTTCGCGCGCTGGCCTGTCCCGGAATTGGTCTTAAATGGTTTTAATTCCTATTTTCGGGTTTAGGGACAGTTTTGAGGCATATATCTGTTTTTAGCCCTCCTCTGTGCCTTGAAGTCCCAGAAGGACTAGATGTAGCTTCAACAGCTTATGGGAAAACTCTACTTCCATCGAGCTTTGACGAAACCCCGTGATTTGCCATCTTTCAACGCGGTCAAGATCACCCGTCAAACAAGCCCAAATCAGACGCCAATAGACAAAAGAAGACTTAAGACCATTTTTAACCATTTTAGGGACAAGCCAGCGCGCCACCAACTATGAGTAGGGTTATCTGAAATGCCTAATAGCTGTAATCGGCTTCTCTATCAATCACTAGGCATGGCTTTTTAGGAAGGTCATGAAGGTGTCGTTTCATTCGTACGCGACCATGGCAGTAGGGGCATATTCTATAGCCCGAATTGTCAAATGCGAGAGTTGTCCTCAAAATCCAACGCTGACAATGGCTACAGTATGCACTATGATCGTACTTCCTATTCATTTTTGTTCGTCTCCTTCGAGCAGGCTACGTTGGTGGGGGCCGTACTCCTAGCGTGACCAACAACGTCAGAGCCTCGCTGTTCCTTACCAATAATACGCTGATTGTCTGGCCTACTGAGGTGTGCTCTTCCAGGTAAGTTGAGAGATCATCCATGTTTCTGATTCTCGTGCCATCGATTGCTATCACGATGTCGCCTCCGATTGTCACTAAGCTTCCATCAACCTGGACCTGCCTTGTGCCGCCTCGCATGCCGGCCTTGTCCGCTGGTCCTCCGCTTGTGATTTGAGAGATTAGCCAACCATATGTCACGTTTGTGCTCATCGCTTGCGCAATCTGAAACGTCATGTCTGTTCCTGACGCTCCTAACCAGGGATGGCTGTTATACGAACCGTTCGTGATCAAAGATTCGATTTCTCGCAGTATTGAACTCGAAGGAATCGCGAATCCTAACCCCTGGGAATCGCTTACGATGGCGGTGGTTATGCCGACGACTTCACCTTGATAGTTCAGAAGTGGTCCCCCCGAGTTACCAGGGTTTATTGGCGTCGTTGTCTGGATGCAATCAGCTATAGAATAGCCGCCTGTCGTGCTCTCGGTAATTGTTCTGCCGAGGGCGCTGACTATTCCGACAGTCACCGATCCAGCTAGTCCATAAGGATTGCCGACGGCAAGCACTGGATCACCGACTTCTAACATTGATGAACTTGTGATCATGAGCGGTTTGTACGCATCCTGTGGCGCAGTTGCAGAAAGCACCGCGAGGTCTGCGTAAGGATCCGACCCAGTCACGTTGACCTGATAAGTGTCTCCATCTATGAACGTCGCAGTGATGTTGGTTGTGCCGTCAACGACGTGGTAGTTCGTGATGATTACAAACTGCCCCGTCAAGTTAGAGACGAACCCAGATCCTTGCACGCCCGAGTAGTAGGGTCGCCCAAAAAAGTCGTACTGTACAATTGTTCCTTGAACCGCAACGACAGAGCTTTTGACCTGTTCATACAATTGAGAGAGTGAAAAATTCTCTCCTAGAACATAGGTGATGTTCTCATAGGTGACGTTTTGGGAAAAAGAGTTATTCGTTGATTGGAGATCTGAAACCTGCCCTTCGAGAGTTGAGATGCGACCCTGGAGATTACTGTTCTGGCTCGAAATTGTGAAAGTGCTTATTGCGTAGCCGAGTATTCCTCCTACCAACAGACAGATGATAGATGTTGCGATCAAAGCCGTGGTTAGGCGCAACACTTTTGGTTTTTCAGGCAACTCCATTACAATCCTCCTTTCCTTGTCGCAGTATCTCTTCGAGTACGGTGGGCTATTAAACCGTTTTTCAGAATCACACCCAATTCTTTCCCTAATCAGACATAGTTCGTCGTTCACTATCTGGGCCATGCAAATGCGAGACTCTTGATGATTAGAGATTGATCTGACGCCAATATCCACGGACAAAAGCCTAACGTTGCCTTGGCTCATCGTGGCTTGCGCGAGCACTTGGTGACAGATTTCCGCACGCCGAGATTGCGAGACAAGAACATAGAGACTTGGCGAGAAGACTAGCGCTGGCTGCGGAGCTATCTCTGAGGGGTTATCTTAGCGCGCACTACTCCGATGAATAGGACTGACACTAGGCTTCCGACAGCTTTCATGGTTGGGTCTTTCAAGAGTGCTAAGATTTGGTCAAGAATATTCTTCTTGGTTGTGTTATCAGCATCTATGACTGGGTTATCTCCGCCGAAATTGAAGAGGATAGGTTTAACTTCATCCTTTGAAAGCGCGCTGCTCCTATGAAGATGAGTATTGCCGCCATACTTCTTTGCATAAGGATCTACTCCCATAGAGAAATAGTTACAGTGCTATAGGTGAAGACAGCAGAACCATTGAAGCAACATATATCCTGCGCCCGCTCGAGTCTCCCCAAGGATTCGTCCAATATTCAAAAGCGTGGTTTCCGCTTAACGGAGTCAGAATATAGAAGCAACCGCAACTGTTCTTCTTGTACCATATCTGCGTGTTGCTCGCGCCACTGCCTCGAACCACGAACTGCCCCATCTCAGGCGACTGCCCAAACCCACACATGATGGCTTTAGCATTAGCGTATGATGGGCTTGTTGTCCAAGCCTGCACGACCGACGGGAGTTTGGATTGGAGTTGATATACAAACTTGTCCCCGTTAGCTACGGGACAACTGAATATGAAGCCTTCAACGTAGATACTTATCGACGCGCCTGAAGAAGCGCGATACTGGAAGCCTGTGTCGCTTGCTGGAATAAGCCCGATTAAGTGAGTGCCAGGGTCTTTTGTGCAGGTTTCGTACACTATGCCGTCCCCTGTTTTGTCCTTAGCCCTGAAGGAAACGTCAACCTCTGTCGTGGGAGAATCCAAGGCTATGTAGAGTCCTATCAGATTGTAACTTGAATGTGATGGAAGAATGCTGGTTACGCTGATGTCTGCCCAAGTTGTAGCGGCTGACCCGCTTACTACACTATAATCTTGAGTGGCGAAGTCAAAGTAGAAGCCTCGAACATCAGTGGCTTCCGTGATGTACCCGACTATGTAAACGTCTACACCACAAACATTTCCAGGGTTACAGGCCCAAACCATCCCGTTCTTTATGGCTACATAAGCGAATACTGTTCCGTCAAACCAGATAGAGTCCGCACCCATACTATAGGTAGTTGAGCCTGGCACAGTTTCCTGACCAAAGTACAATCCTAGAGGCTGCTTTACTTGTGGGTCTTGAGTGCAAAATGATATGTCACTACCACCGTATGGACTGCCTACGCCTGTAAGTTTGAGCATACACAATGCCATAATCGCATTTGACGGTACAGTGCTACCGAAACTATATTCGTTCCAGTAATGATGGTTAGTGTCAGAAGGAACCCATTCGTGAGGAACATTGAAGGCGAACACTTGCTGATCTAGAAAAGTTAGTTGACTTGCCCCGCGCGCTCCCGTCGTCCCCATCTCGGTCACGTTCCACTCCGCCGTGTATGCAGGTGCGCCAGAAACCGTGGACGAAGCCTGACTGTTGGCTGCTGTCTCTGACAGTGCGCTTGACTGCGATGAATACATCGCGGCAAACACCGATGCTGGAAGAACAAGCATCAATCCAAGAACAGCTGTTTTGGTCTTCAGTGTTTTTCCAGACCGTGATACGAACTTCTTCCTCGTTCTTAGATTATTCAATTCAATTATCACTAGCCTTAATCACGAGCGAAGGTTCTTCTATTTCATAGAGTCTAAGGACAGACGGAAAATCCTCGGCAGAGTGTAGAAAGATTATGGTTCTGAGTATACGAGCCGCGTCTTGCACTGCCCTCGCGACTTCCAAGCGTGCCGTTAGTGCGCTCCAAGATGATCTGACACATCGTGACTTTCCGCAATGCCGTTCGCGGCAAGATTGACACCTTACTTTCCATGTCTGTCAACTCCCTTCTTGGTTGTCTTGTCTATTCTCCACTGGCTCTCGTTTAGGCGCGCGCTAATGGTTCCATGCGCCGATTTCATATGCTTTCTTCCTCCTCTGCCGCCACCAATTTCTTCCTGCAGGTGGGGCATTTTTCGTCTGTAGGCTGTATCTTGCTTCCACAGTAAGGACAGGCCAGCTTTTTCTTTGCCAGATGGAGACCCTGCTTCTCCTTCGCAATCTTGCCATCCTTCAGAAAGAGCACTCTTTCCGAGTGCGAAGCCACGTGCCCGTCATGCGTCACCATAACGATCGTGGTTCCCCGCTCAATGTTCAGGTTTCCCAGCAATTTGACGATCTCGAACTTGTTCTCCGTGTCCAAGTTGCCGGTAGGCTCGTCTGCCAAAATTATGGCCGGATCATTCGCCAAGGCTCTTGCGATTGCCACTCTCTGCTGCTCACCCGCGCTTAACCGTTGCGGCCTGTGCTCTCCTCTTCCAGTCAACCCCACCAAATCCAGCAGCCTGCTGGCTTCCTGTCTTCTTTCACTCCTGGATCTCTTGCCGTACTCCATGGGCAGCCCCACGTTTTCGGCAGCATTCAGGTACGGCAACAGGTTGAAAGTCTGGAAAATAAACCCAATCTTGTTCCTTCTTATCTTGTACAGCTGCCTTTCAGGCAGGTTCGTCACGTCAACCTGGTCCAGAATCATCTTTCCACTTGTCGGCTTGTCAAGACAGCCCAGAACATTCAGCAGGGTCGTCTTGCCCGAACCTGACGGTCCCATGATCGCGACGAACTCGCCCTTGTTTACCTGAAGATTCAGGTCATACAAAGCCGGAACCTTGCGCTTACCCATCTCATAAGTCTTGAACAGTTTCTCAGTTCTCAGGACAGTCTCACTCATACCTCATCGCCTCCGCGGGTCTGGTTCTCGCCGCCCTCCAGGCCGGGTACAAACTGCCCAAGGCTCCGAGCAGCACAGCCGCCCCGATTGCGATCAGCATCGTTTGGAGGCTAGGCGTCACTGTGACAGTCGATGCGCCCAGTATTCCGAAGCTGCCAAAATTGCCAGCGTTCGCATCTCCTGGCCGGAACTGGGAGTTGTCGCGTGAACCGAACGGGCTTACTTGAGGAAGGAGAATCCCAGACAGAAGAGGAGCCCCAACGGTTCCTATCGCGATGCCTACCAAGCCGGCTACTAGGCTCAGCAGCATTCCTTCGAGCATGAACTGACTCATCACGTTCCAGTTGCTGAAGCCTATCGCCTTGAGTGTGCCGATCTCCTTGGTCCTCTCGCGCACAGTGTACAGCATAACGAACAAGACGATCAGACTAGTTGCCACGACAGCAATCATAATTTCTTGGGTTGCGACCGTCTCCGTCTGGCTGACGGTTGCCTGAGCACTCGTCAATGTCTGGGTGTACATGGTTTGCATATTTTCCAGTTGGCTTAAGCGGTCCTTGTACGTCGTGACCTGAAGACTTGTGTACGCCACTCCTATCACCTCGGCTATGCTGTCTACATCGGAAACGTCCTCCACGTACACGTCAAGCCTGCTCACGTTCCCGGTGAGGCCCACTGCCTTCTGCGCATCAGAAATGTTCATATACGCACTTCTTGCTTCCATGCCTCCCTGACCCGCCGCTTCACAGACTCCGACCACCGTAAAAGACTCCCCGTACATTTCCACCTTGTCACCAACTCCCACTCCGAAATAGGCCGTCAAGTTCGAATTCAAGAGAACAACCCCGCTATCCCCCTGGCGCAGGTTCCTGCCTGCCGTTATGTTCGTTGGCAGTATGGAATAGTCGTCGATGAAAGAGGAATTCAGGGTAACACCCGTAATCGTATAGACAGGCCTGGAAATCGTGAAGGTTCTTCCCCCAGGCCCATTTATGGTTTCCGAAGTTGTCTCATCGGATGAGACTGTGATGAATTCCACAACATCCTTGACACCACTAATAGAACGAATCTCATTGGCAACGGATTCCTCCACATAGGTTTGCTGTTGCTGCATTCCCCCGGGCGGAAATCCAGGTTGTCCGCCGCGGAACATGCCTTGTCCAGAAGTCTGACATTCTATCAGCGTAGCAGTCTTGTTGATCTGCTCCTGCGTAGTGGTCATTGTACTGTTGAAATTCGCAGTCATAGCCTGCGCGGCTTCCTGGTTTGCCACGATGCCCGCGGGAATTGAAACCATGATTGCCATAGAAAAGCCGAGGGCAATGATCACCAACAGCGCTCTCATTTTCCTTCTCGACAAGTTTCTGACTGCCCTAGTGAAGGCACCCAATTCGTCCACCCCGTGTTAGATCTGACACCAACACCGCAAACTATTAAAGAGTTTTTCAGAATTAGACCCAAATCCATTTCACTTGTCAAGCCATGCAAAACTGACGTTCCTAACAAATAAATGCAAAACACGATGAAAAAAGAGTTCGCGTTCTTTCCAAAACGCGTTTTTTCTGGGACTGAAAAAGGGGGATTTTGGCTTTGCCCTGGTTCTACCGCTGCTATCAACAGTCGGGTTTCCCCTTGCGTTTTTTTGCCAACCGAACAGTGTTGGCGCGTCAAGGGTTATGGCTTCGTTTCCATACGTTCTCAAGATTTTTCGATCACAGTCATCGTCATAATCACTAGTCTAGTCACTTTCGCTTGTTCCACGTTCACCCATACGATTGCTCTGCCCGTCATGTTCTGCGTAAGGGTAACTATAGCGTTCGTCGCTTTCATCGTGACAGTGCCGTCTGCTTCAACCGTAGCGTTGATGAGCGGCCTCACTCCGGTAACGTTGTACCCTTCAGCCAGCAGTTTCTGAACATCCGTGTCGCTTTCGGTTATGTTGATGACATTGTCCTTGTACTCTTGGCTAACAGTGGTGAACTCGCCGCGTCCACATCCACGTGGTGGCCCGGCAAAGAACCCGTCCATGCCGCCACGGTTGTGACCACCGAAACCGTACCCAAAGCAGAACGAAGAGTTATCGTCAGCCGTTGCGCCGTTGAACGTCGCCATCAATGCGTTGGTGTCGCCCACTCCTGCGTTCGCGTATGCCATCGCCGCTATCCCGGACAGTATCGCCAATGCAAGGACTGCTGAAACTATCAAGGTCTTGGTTCTTCTTTCCAGTTTAATCACCTCCCTTTTTCTCAGACCGCGTCATCTCCGTTCATGCGGCATGTGACATAAAGGGGTTTTTCAGAATTAGACCCAATTCCGTTCATAATCAACCTCTCAGTATTTCGGAAGGCGAGAAAACGGGGGACACATTTATTACATAAGTTCAAATAGGCTCTAACAAAAACTCCTGAATCTCTGGAGAGTTGCTGATGGCTGCTAGCGCGCGTCCCCTGAAATATCTGCTCGGATGGCTGATCGCAGGTACGAGGGGCGGCCCGACTCGTGCAAGAATGATCGAGACTCTAAAAGAGACTCCTCAAAATGCGAATCAGCTGTCAAACCTGCTCGGCATGGACTATAGAACAATAAGACACCATCTCGGAGTCCTTGAAAAAAACAGAATAATCATCTCCGCTGGTGAAGGGTACGGCACAACGTATTTCTTGTCTCAGGTAATGGAGGAGAACTACGTTTTGTTCGAAGAGATTCTGAAGAAAATCTGGAAAAAGTAGAAAAGGAAGCGAAGCAAATGAGACGTTATATGAATAAGAGCTTGCGAATATGGCTGATAATAGCAACAATAGTAGTGGTAGCTATCCTGACAGCACTTTTGGCCACATCTAGGGAATGGTTTCGGTTTTCTCCTTTTGAGCGCCGTCTGCCACCTCCACGCATTGTCCCTGGAGACATAGAGTTTTTCTACACGGCAAAAACGGTAGTTTCAACGATCAATGTAACCCTGCTAGTTTTCCTGTTACTCACGTACATAGATATATACAGAAAGACGCGGTCAGAGTTCACAATTGGACTGACAATATTCTCGGCAGTCTTTCTTCTGAACGCTCTTGCCTCCAATCCGTTAGTGGTGGGAGTCTTCGGTTTCCAGCCCTTCGGTCTGGGACCTTTCGCCCTGTTGCCAGACCTGTTTACATCTGTGGCACTGGCCATACTGCTCTACCTCAGCATCAAATACTAGAAAACGCACTCATCTAAGAGTCCCAAGTCGGTTCGCATGACAACCAGATCGAGTGCCCCCGTACAGACTATTGACGACTGCAAAATCACCGAAACACCCGCCACACAAACCGATCAGTCAAGCCTCATTCAACGTATCAATCTTGCTGCGGCAGCCCAATTCTGTCACAACTGTTTGCAGTTGGCCCGATTTGACAGCACCGGAACAGACGCGGCGCAGGTACTGATGCCGCTTTGTCAGTCCTCAAGTTCTCGCAGAAGCCCAGAACCGACAAGGGGAGAAAGGAGAGAACTGGGGGAAAATGGTCTTTTCAAGGCCTCTGCGAGCCCTTTTTGAAATGAGGATGCCTCGAATCGTTCTCGACCTCCAACCCTCAATGAACTCCAGATCACCGATTAAACTGTTTTTCAGAATTAGACCCAATTCCATCCCTAATCAAACACATGCGCTCATAACACTTGTCCACACGCGGCAACTTGGAGCAAACACATTGCCACGGTACGACAACCCCAACAGAAAGCGCGCGCAGGTACGCTATTTGACCCAGTTTCAGTCTTCTCGCCTTTTCAGTCTCTCAAAATATTCTATCTTGATCATTTCCCATACCAAATCGTCGTGTTTCTAGCGCACGCTAAGAGCAATACTGACCCCGCGGAATTCTTTTGACGACCGGACTATGACAAAGTGTGATATCGAGCAGTTTTGCAGAATGTTGAAAGAACCATTAAGTGTAACAAGTTGAAATGCGCGCGCGCCTACGCGGGGATCCCACTCACTATAGGGCGTTCCAACTCTCTGCTCAGCAGAAGAGTACCATGGTCAAACCATAAGCGAAACAGGACCAGCCGATCTCTTTCCCAAACAAAAAAAGCTTGAACTTCCCATCTGTACATGCAGAAACGTGTGCACTGGCGTGTGCCTCCCAGCGCGCGTTCACAGTCGAGACAGAGGTAAAGGAACAGGGGCAAAAGGGACAAACCTGTTGGAAAAATGATTGATAGGCAGAAGAGCCATCAGACGAGAAGGACTCGTGGTGGACAGAAGCAGAAGAGAAGATGAGAAAGCCGCGTCAACGAGTTCATCTTTATAAGCCATGCTGCGAATGTATACTGCAGGAAAGGCGTGCTCCAAGACTTCTACAATAGTGTTTGCCTTAGAAATAGCCTGCTTTTGCCTAAGAGGTAGTAAAACATACTGAGAATCAATAAGGTCCTTGACACCAATCGTAACAAATTTGAGATCATAGCCGAGATACTGCGGCAGCTTCGCATGCCGACGGGCAGGACGAACATTATGTCTCATTGTAACATGAGCAGCAGACAATCAGGACTGTACTTGGGACTCATGACGTCGAACGATCTCATTCGAACAGACGCCATGGCAGGAAGAGTAACGTATCAAAGAACAGTAGTTGGCAAAGAGTTTCTGGAACTATATAACCAGATGGCTGTGCTGCTTGATCCCAGCGTTTGTGCACCGTCCCTAATGTAGCAAAGTGAAGCCAAGAAACAGGATTTTTCAGCACCAGAAATGCAAGACAAGAGGAGGCGCGCGTGAGGAATAACTCATGAAAATAGTGGAAGGCTGGAGAAGAATAGACAATCAGAGAGGATACATAAACGCGACAACGGGCCAGAATCTTGTCGTTACAAAGAAACAGTACGGAGAACACTACGTAGTGCTGCTGTATTCTAAGGAAAGTAAGGATGACGAAGGAAAGGAAATATCCCCTGAATATGCGACTGAATCAAAAGCGGAAGCATTTGCCATGGACTGGATGAATAAGCATCCGAGAGGAGATGACTGAGCTCCTAAGCTGGTTTGCTTGGGCCTCGTTTCCATGCAAAGCTAACGCAAATCACGGTAACGCGGGTCATTTTTCTTCAGCTCAACTGAAGCAGCTTCTGCGTATTCAAGGAACAACGGCATTCATCAAAAGCCCATAGACTTGCACTAAACCTGAACGTGCGCTATTTCAGGCTTTTGACCGCTGCCGAGAATTCTTCTCTGATTCTTTCCAGAGAGGTTCCGACAATTTCGATGTTGTCTATGTTGCCCTCTCCAAGGTGTCTCTTTACGGGTTCTTTCAGTATAGGCATCTTGTCCGGCGAACGCCGTATACAGAAGCATCAACGAAAGACACTCTTTACGCAATCGTGTGCATTCTTCCTTCTTGTCTATCGGCGAGTTAGGCCGTTCCCAAACTCTTTTATAGTGTCGCTCTGTAGGCTCTGATTGGCTGTCGCAATATATTGCCGAGTTCAGCCTAGGCTGGTCGGAAACTCTGTTCAAAAGCGTCGGGTTGGTCGCACGTTTTGACAAGAAGACATGCGTGAAGCTAGCGCAGGAACTGGACGCCTACCTTACCGGGAAAGGACTGGAAGTTCACGTCGAAGACACGCTCGCTGAGAAAATGACCACCGACGGTAGGAGCGTCTCACTGGAGAAACTCGACACTGACTTCATAATCACGCTCGGCGGCGATGGAACGATCCTGAGAACCTGCCTTTCAATCCCCAAACCTGAACCGCCTATACTGGCAATAAACATGGGAGTCAGAGGCTTCCTCACAGAAGTCCCGCCAAAGCAAGCCTTCACGGCAATTGACAGATGTCTGAACGGAGACTTCCAAATCGAAAAATGCATGAAACTCTCCATCGCCGGAGACAGCGCAAAGTTTCCAGATGCCCTGAACGAGGTCGTAGTTTCAGCGGATGAACCGGCAAAGCTGCTCTACACGCGCATCATGAAGAACGAAGAACACATACTCGACTGTCAGTCAGACGGGTTAATGGCAGCGACACAAACCGGATCCACAGGCTATTCCCTATCGGCAGGAGGACCAGTACTGGACCTGGAAATCAACGCCTTCGTGCTGACGCCAATTTGCCCGTTAGGCCTGTTTCACCCCATAGTCTTCCCAGCAAGTTCGAAAATCACGATCGAGATTGTGAAGCCCAGAAAAATCTCCGTTCTCGTCGACGGCCGCCACCGTCAACTCATAAGCTCAAGACGGTTAAGTCTAACCGTTACACGCTCAAAGTATGAGACGTCATTCATACGGTTCAAGCACAACTTCTACAACCGTCTCAGAAGCAGACTCCTATTCAAGGGATAACATGAGTCCAGCGGACAAGACCGCTAAGCGAGCAGTGGTGCTGGACACGTCAGCTCTAGTCGCCGGTTTTGACCCGTTCTCGATAAGTGAAGAACAATACACTGTCCCATCAGTCATAGAAGAGATCTCTCAGAAACCTGTGCCTTCACTAAGGTTCGAAACAGCCATAGAGAGTGGGAAGGTAACCGTCAAGGCCCCCAAGATGGACTTCCTGGAAAAGGCGAAAGCCTCAGCATCAGTCGTCGGAGACGCCCATTTCCTTTCCGAAACAGACATCCAAGTCCTAGCTCTCGCACTTGAACTGAAGACAAACGGCTACAGTCCCTTGATAGCCACGGACGATTATTCAATACAGAACGTGGCCAACCAGATGAAGATCGAATTCGCCTCACTCGTCACCTTCGGCATCCGTCGACGTCTTCACTGGATGAGATACTGCCCCGCATGCCACAGAAAATACCCAGAAGAATACAGAGGTGTAAGATGCGAGGTATGCGGAACCGAAATCAAAAGGAAACCGATGAAAGAGAACCACATAGACCACTAAGAAAAGTAAAACATAAGACAGAGAAGTCATGTCTTACAGACATGAAGGTGAAGACGCCATGAGCCCAGTTGAGAAGAAGACAGTTTATTTCAAGGAAGCCGGTACTGAAAACACCGACACTGTACTGGCCACTGTCAGGGAATACGTGGAAGCGGAAAAGGTCCAAGACATCGTGGTTGCCTCAACAACGGGCAGCACGGGTGCAAAGGCAGCAAAACTGTTTCAAGGCCGCAACGTCACGGTTGTGGCACACAGCCACGGGTTCAAGGAGCCTGGAAAAAGCGACCTGGACGAAAGGTTCAAAGAAGAGATCCTAAAGGCCGGAGCCAAGGTCTTCGTGGGAACACATGTGCTAAGCAGCGTTGAGAGAGCCGTGCGGAAGGAATTTGGAACGATCCAAACCCTGGAACTGATGGCAAACGTTCTCAGACGCATGGGAGAAGGCACAAAAGTGTGCGTGGAAATCACGCTTATGGCAGCAGACGCCGGGTTGATCCCAGCCGACAAAGATATTGTGGCAATCGGAGGAACAGGAAGAGGGGCAGACACGGCACTTCGAATATGTCCCGCCAACACGGCAAGGTTCTTCGACCTCAAAATAAGGGAAATCATAGCAAAACCGTCCAACTTCTAGACAAAACTTGTCATGTATGATTGTCGAGCTCAAGCAGGTCTCCCCCAAAGTCTCTATCGAAGGCAGGTAGCAAAATGGCAAAGGCGAACCGTCGAGAACCAGAAGAATTCGTGAAAGAATGGTACAGCAAAAAGGCCAAAGGCGAGTGGCTAAGGCTGCAAAAGGATCCATACCACCAGATTGAACACTTGGTGACGACGCATTTTCTCCATAAGCACCTCCCCAAACGAGGACTAGTCCTGGACGCCGGCGGAGGACCCGGCAGATACGCCATTGAGCTGGCAAAGGCAGACTACAAAGTTGTCCTTCTGGATCTCGTTCCCGAGATGCTAAAGCTAGCCCAGCGAAAAGCAAAACGAACCGGTGCAAACCGAAACATCAAACAGTTCCTGCATGGCTCCATTGAAGATCTTTCAAGGTTTCAAGACGGAACATTCGACGCGGTAATGTGCCTAGGAGGCCCCCTAAACCACCTGCTTAGCCAGCTGCAAAGAGAAACAGACGCCAAAGAACTCGTGCGCGTCGCGAAAAAGAGAGCCCCCATCTTCGTCTCAGTAATCAGCCGCCTCGGATTGCTGAGAACCATCTTGACAGCCTTCCCACATGAAATGTGCTACGCGAAGCACCATTGGGAAGTCGGCGATTACATCCCAGGCCTGCAAGGAAAGGGCTTCACTGCTGCACACTGGTTTCTGCCCGAAGAACTGCGCGGACTCTTTGAAAAACAGAACGTTGAGGTCCTGGAGATGACAGGGCTGGAAGGCCTCTCTTCTCTTCACGGAAAGGAAACGAACAAGCTGTACAAGGACCAGGAGAGATGGCGAATGTGGATAGAAATCATCCTTGAAACATGCACACATCCATCTGTCGTCGGGAACACTGAACACTTCCTGCTCGTGGCAAAGAAAAAAGGCTAAACATCATCGCTCTCGCGCTTGCTGAAATACGTGATGTCCTCATGCTCAACGTAGCCGCATGACCTGAACAGCTTCTTCGACGCAACATTAGAATTCTCGATCAAAGCACAGAACAACCTTAGCCCATGCACTCGCAATACTCTTTCGCATTCAAGAACTAACGCTTTGGCAACTCCCCTGCGTCTAACCTCAGGGTCCACAGCCAACCTGTTAATCCAACCCCTCCTCAAGTCACTGCTCATGACAGCCACCCCAACCAAGCGACCTCCATCAAACGCCCCAACAAAAAAGTCAGGCTCAACCCTCATCTGCGCCGCCACATGCTCCCGGCTGTCCCTACCCCTAGGTTTGAAAGGCAAACCCGCCAAACACCACAAACCAACCATCTCACCATAATCAGTCAAAACCAGCCTACGAAACTCCAAACAGCCACACCCCACCCTAAACCAACCAACAAAATATAAAAACACCCCACCCAAACATGATTCAATCAAAGCATCAGTTTGACTGGGGAAAAAGACCTTGTTTGAGTTGTCAGTTGAGAGCCCAATCCGCTCCGAATTGGCGCTACATGGAGTTGACTGCTCAAAAGACATTTTCTTTGACTAGTGAATTGAAAGCTACTGATCGCTTTCTCTGAACAAGCACATAGTGATATAAGCCCAAAAAAACAGACAACTACTCAGCCAATGTCAGGACGCGAAACAACATGAAAACCCCGAAAGTCTGGTTCGACGAACTCACGATGCAGGAAGCAGAACAGGCCGCCAAAAAAGACACTGTCATCATAATCCCAGTGGGAAGCGTCGAAGAACACGGAGCCCACCTACCCCTCTGCACCGACAGCATACAACCCGAATACATAGCCCAAGAAACAGCAAAAAAGACTCGAACCCTCATCGCGCCGCCACTCAGATACGGCGTCTGCAACAGCACACGAAACTTCCCAGGCACCATCTCAATACAGTTCGAAACCCTCCGCTCAATCGCTAAAGACGTACTCGAAGAATTCGTCCGCAACGGCTTCACCAAATTCCTCATCCTCAGCGGCCACGCCGGTCAATCACACATGGCAGCCCTCAGGCTCGCCGCCCAACAAGTCATCTGGAACCACGAGAAACAGAAGAAACCGCCCAGAATCCAAGTCTGCTCAGACTACGACTTCGCCTACGAACTCAAAGGAAAACACTTCGACGAAAAAGACGGCCACGCAGGCACAATCGAAACCTCAAGAGTCAAAGCCATCAAACCCGAACTCGTAAAAACCAAAGCCAAAAAACACTACCCAACGATACCCCGGTTCGAAGTACTCGCAAACCCCGAAACCTACTTCCCCGCAGGAATAATAGGCGACCCAACCACAGCAACAACAAAGAAAGGCCAAATGATAAACAAGTACATTACAGAACAAACAGTTAAGCTGATAGAAGAACTAAGAAAATAGACGAAAGACACGCAAGAAAAAGGCGTGCCTAACCTTCTTTCTCAACTTCTCGCGTAACATCTTCAATTATGTCTAACGCAGAATCAACGAGCTCCCTCGTTATGATCAGCGGCGGCGCAACTCTGATAGTCGAAGCGCCACAAGTAATCACGTTGACTCCCCGCTTCCAGGACCGCATCATAATCTCACTAGCCTTCTTCGGAGCCGGTTTCCTGCTCTCCTTATCCTCAACAATCTCCATGCCTATCATCAAACCCTTGCCCCGCACGTCGCCTACGATGTCACTCTTCTCCTTAAGCTCGCCAAGCCTCTTCATGATATATGCACCCTGCTTAGTCGCATTGTCAAGAAGCTTCTCTTCCTTAATCGTGTCAATAACTGCGCTCGCAGCGACACATGACAAAGGGTTTCCGCCGAAAGTGCTCGCATGAGAACCCGCGACCCAATCCATGACCTTAGCCTTTGCAATCGTGGCGCCCAACGGCATGCCCGAAGCCAAAGCCTTAGAGGTAGCAATAATATCCGGCTCAACACCCCAATGCTCAATCGCAAACCATTTCCCCGTGCGGCCCATACCCGACTGAACCTCATCATCAATCAACAGCAGACCGTACTTGTCAGCAATCTTCTTCAACCGCTGGAAATACTCAGGCGGCGGAACAACATATCCACCTTCACCCTGAATAGGCTCCAACAAAATAGCAGCCGTATCCTCAGGAGGAACATACTTCTGCAAAACATATTCATCGATGAAGTCAACACACCAATAATGGCAACCTGGAAACTCGAGTTTGAACGGACAACGGTAACAGTAAGCATAAGGCACATGAGTAACGCCAGGCATCAACGGGAAGAAGTGCCGCTTCTGAGTCGGCTTACTCGCCGTGAAAGACAACGCCCCAATCGTGCGACCGTGAAAAGCACTTATGAAACCGATGAACAACTGCCTGCGACTATGCCACTTCGCCAGCTTAACCGCCGCCTCAACCGCCTCGGCCCCACTGTTGCCAAAGTAGACCTTCTTCTCAGACTCTCCAGGCGCAATCTTGGCCAATTTCTCGGCAAGGTCAACTACTTCCCTGTAATAGAAATCCGTGTTAGAATAGTGCAGAAAACGGTCACACTGACCCTTAATCGCCGCAATTACCTTGGGATGGTTATGCCCCACATTCATGCAAACCAAACCAGAGTTAAAATCGATAAACTCGTTACCATCAACATCCTTCACGATACACCCCTTACCTGACTCAACAACAAGCGGATAAAACCGACCGTAAGAGGGCGAAATAAACTGTTCATCCTTCTTGACAACAGCTCGCGCTTTAGGCCCTGGCGGAGCAACAACAATCTTGGGGTAATCAGCCATACTTACATCACCAACCAGAACAAAATGATTAGAAAAACTGGTTTTATATAGCTATCGATACGCACCCATTCAAAAGCATCATCAAAAGCGGGCAGGCATATACTCGCAAGCTACAAACCCTTCGCGAAAGAACGCCTCAACAACTCGACCGCATCGACAGCCCTCAGAATCGAACATCTCCTAGCATCAAGTCAGAGGCACTCGGACGCAAGCTTACGATACTGGTCCCAGTCCTCATCAACCCACTTTTCAATCTTCGCAAGGTCTTCTCCAGTCAAACCGCGAAACCTGCCTTGACCAGAAAAATAGTCCGTCACAGGCTTCCGCTTGGACTTATCAACCAACCTGTCACTTGGAGAACTAAGCTTAAACTTTCCGTTCTCAACCTCAAAAAGAACAAACAAGCCAGTCTGGACCGCGAGGCGCCCCATCTCAATCGTCTTGCTAGTGTCACAACGCCAACCCGTCGGACAGGGCGCTAGAAGATGAATGTATTTTGTCCCCTGAATATCCTTTGCCTTCCTGACCTTGTTCACAAAATCCAAAGGAAAAGACGTACATGCAGTCGCAACGTATGGAATCTTGTGCGCAGCCATAATCATAGGCATGTCCTTCTTCCGTTCCCTCTTACCCGAAGGCGTCGTCGTCGTCCACGCACCGTACGGAGTCAAACCGCTCCTCTGCATTCCCGTGTTGCCATAAGCCTCGTTATCATAACATATGTAGATGAAGTGTGTTCCCCTCTCAGCTGCCCCTGACAAGGCCTGAATCCCGATGTCGGCCGTCCCACCGTCGCCAGCCCAACCTACCACGGTGATGTCGTTCATCTTCCTCTGCCGAAGAGCAGCAACAATCCCCGAAGCAGCGGCCCCTGTGGACTCAAAAAGTATGTTCTGAAGAGGAACACCAAACGCTGTAAAGGGATAAGGCCCCTGAATCACTGTCGTGCAACACGCAGGAACAACAAGAAACACCTTGTTTCCCAAAGCCTTGAAAAGCATTCTTAACGAAACAGCAGGACCGCAACCCGCACAAGCAGCATGGCCCTTAAGCAGATACTCTTCTTTCGGAAGCTCTTTCATCGTCACCATGCCCTTCACTCCCTCAAATCCACCCATTCAGTCTCCTTCTCCACCCTGCCCGCATCGAGCATCCTTAAAGATTTTTTCGCAACTTTCTCAATGGTCTCAGCAGTCACATCCCTTCCACCAAGACCCGCAATGAACCCAGCAAAGAGCGGCGGATCTTTCTGACCATAAACAGAAGCCTTCACCTCTGAACCAAGAAAACCCTCCATACCGAACGAAATGTGCCTATCTATCGTCACAAGCATCCGCGAACAAGCCGCAAGCTTCACTATCTCCTCAACTGGGAAAGGACGAAAAACTCGCACGCGTGCAGAACCAACCTTCAAACCTTCTTTTCGAAGCTTGTCCACGGCCAGCTTAGCATCGCTCCCCATAGTTCCCATCGTCAACAACACCAAATCTGCACCATCACACCTGTACTTCTCAACCAACCCTCCGTACTCATGGCCAAAACGTTTTCCATACTCCTTGTCAATCTGTGGAATAAGCCGCTTGGCATTCTCCATAGCTTCCTGGATCATGTAACGGAATTCCATGTACCATTCGGGCGAAACCAAGTTTGCATGAGAACAGGGCTTGTTGACATCCAGAACCCAGCCTGACTTGTACTCTGGCAGAAAATCATCGATCTTGGCCTGGTCAGGTATCTCTGCAGGAGCATATGTGTGAGAAAGAATGAAACCCTCAAGACACACCATAGCCGGCAAGAACACGCGTTCATTCTCGCACAGCTTGTAAGCTTGGAGGATAGTGTCAAAAACCTCCTGATTGTCAGCACAGTAGAACTGAATCCACCCCGTGTCACGCTGAGAAAGCGAATCGCTCATATCAGGCCAAATACTCCAAGGGGCCCCCATAGCACGATTAACAACCGCCATCACAATCGGTAAACGCGACCCGGAGGCCCAATGCAAAGCCTCATGCATGAGAGCTAAGCCATGAGCAGACGTGGCAGTGAAGGTCCTGACACCCGTCGCAGCAGCACCGATACAGGCCACCATAGCACTGTGCTCAGACTCCACTCTAATGAACTCCGCATCCATCTCACCGCTCTCAACAAGATCAGCAATCTTCTCCACCACACTCGTTTGAGGAGTTATCGGATACGCTGCAACAACCTTGACCCCAGCAGCCTTCGCAGCATAACCCGCAAGGTGATTGGCCGTATCAACAATCTTCTGCACCACCCTACTCTTCCTCCCTCACCATAGCTATTGCCTTAACAGGACACTCATTTGCACATACCCCACAACCCTTACAGTAATCATAATCTATCTTAGGAGAATCATCCTGCTGACGAGTTATGGCCGCGTCAGGACAGAAAACCCAACAAATCGTGCATTTCGTACACTTGGAATAGTTGACCTCAGGACGGAAAATCCTCCAGGACCCTGTCTTCCCCATACTTCCCTCGGTCGGCCATGACAAAGGAGTCAAAGGTAAATCCCCACGTTTCTTCGGAACCGACGCCATCAGCCCTCACCATCCCACCACTTCGTCAGACGTTCATAGGCAAACTCTGTCGCTCTGGCGTTCTTCTCACCAGCCGCGCCTGACCAAGTTTCCTTAACAGCCTGGAGGACACTAGTCAACTTCACTTCGCCGCTAGCTTTTGCAAACGCTCCTAAGATCGAAGTATTCACAACAGGTAAGCCAGCCACAAGCAGGTTCAACTCTAACGCAATCCCAGTAGCATCAACTGTCCCAACGCGCCAACCCTCCAAGCCAAGCTCCGCAGGCTTCTTCTTCGTGTTCATAACAATAACACCCTCTTCCTTCAAACCCTCAGTCACGTCGATAACCTTGTGAATATACGGGTCGAGCACTATCACGTAATCCGGACTGTAGACCTGACTGTGCACAAGCAAAGGTTCACTGCTTATCCGAGCAAAAGCTTTAACCGGCGCCCCCCTTCGCTCCGCTCCAAAGTAGGGAAATGCCTGAACCCATTTTCCCTCAATGAAAGCAGCATGAGCCAAAACTTCTGCGGCAGTAACGCTTCCCTGACCACCGCGACCATGGATTCTAATCTCCCTAAGCACTGCTTTCCCCTTCAGCTGGAGAATTAATGAGGAAAAACTTCCAGCTTATTAGTGTTGGCTCAAACAAGCAGCAAAAGCAACATCAGAAGAAGACCGCTGAATGCAAACACGGGAACCACCGACACTTTTGCTCTGTGAAGAGCCCTTTCTACCAGAAGGCACAGAGATTCAATTTGCTTTCCACCGATGACTTTCACGCTTTGAACAGTTATCTCACGGCACGAAAACCGCGCTCTGCCCATGTTTTCCTCAGCCTTGACCACCGCATTCTTTATGTAGCTTATTAATCTCTCGTGGTCCATCATTTCTCCAATCGCATGATACCCACGGCTGCTCAGCACAAGAGCATTTACTGCGTGAGTATCTGTCGTGAAAACCTCGCCATCATCAAACCCCATGGAACAAAGCGACGTAAGCACTCTCTCACGAAGCCCCGAAACCATGTTGTTGCCATCTATCACAACATAAACGTTTTTCGTCTCACCACTCCCAACTACGATTGCCGTAATGCCGCCTGATCCCATGCCGTTTTCCAGGCTGAACTCTCTCGGCAGAACCGTCGCAGCACCAACAGACAATGGCAGTCGCTCCATTGAAACTACTTGCTCTAGACACCTGGCCGCAACATCCTTCAGAGAATCCAATGACTCAGGCATCTCAGCTTTCCTGTCAATGCTGTTGTGTGCATTGACAACCGCACACAAGTCCAGGCCATGCTTCTTCGCCTCTTGGCGCACAAAAAAGCCTAGCTCATCCGGCAAGTCCTCAATCGTCCTCGGCGCGAGAGTGAATGAAATGAAAGCTGACCCACCAAAGACCTGACAACAAGCAGTCGCCAAACCGTTGCTCACCTTAGCAAGCTGAGAAACCTTCACTTCAGACACGTCTGAATCCCTCAAAGCTTCTGCAACACTGGAAACGATTTTCCTGTTCTCCGCTTGAGAAGCCAAATCAAACTCGTGCCCGAGCAAACCATGAGGCACAGAAACAACGCATCCATGCTCTCTTTCAAGGTCAGACTTCAGCAGGGAAGGCAGAACGCTGCTCCCAATATTCTTGAAAGGACCGGGATGAACAGACGGCACGACTAACACAACCTTGCTCTTGGCAGTGTCAAATTCTAGCAAAGAAATCTTGATATCCCGTTGCTCCCCGAGTTTTTCAAGAAGTTCCTCAAAAGGCGCATTCAAGTTCAAGACCCAGTTAAGCATAAATGCCCTGAAAAGGGACATCGACTGCATTCCCAGAGTCTTTTCGCCCACTCTGTTTAGAAGAAAGAGAAAGGCAAAGGGAGCTAGCACACTCACTACCAAGCTAGCAGCAAAGAAAGACAGCAGATAAGGCGTGAGTTGATAGGGAACTTGATACCAGAAGACAACAAACGGGACTACAGAAAGAAGGGGTTGAAAAAAGGAAGAAGCAAAAAGCCGTCCGTAACTCATTGACGCTGTCGAACTGAACACTAGCAACCGCAATATCATTGCCGCTGAAAAGCCTAGAAGGCACAGTCTGACCGACCAAGAGAAGCCGAAAGCCAACGCGGCAAATGATCCTAAAAAAGTGAAGAAGAACCATGCTCCCCAGCAGAAAAGTGAAAGAGCCAAAATTCTTCTCAGATCGAAAAGCGTCTCTTTCTTCAAAACAAGCAAGCTTGTACAATAATCAGCAACCAAGCTTAGAGCAAAGAGCATCAAACCAAGGCATACGCCGCCCAACCAGAGACGAGGGAAAACTATGACCACTGAAAAAACTCCACCGCCCACACACAACACCGAAAGCAAAAAAAGCACCTTTCCGTGCGACGGAAGCCTAAACAAGGAGGAATAATGTTGTACAGCAATATCCATCGACTGTCTCAATGAATCATCAGCGGCCATTTCCGTTCCCCAAGATTGACTTTTCTAGAAGGTGAAGCCACACATATTAAACTGTCGTGAAACCCTACGCCGAAAAGAGTCGAAACCCAACGCATTTACTGCAAAGCACGTCGCACATGAACAAAATGAGAGAGCAAGAGACCGCTCCAACCTTCGTGACAACAGTATAGCTTATACCGAAGAAAGACAGTGCTTATAACCTGAAACGTCAACTACAAGGTTTTGCCAGTTCTATGCCTGACCAGAGTCTTCCCCCAACGATCTTTCACATGCTTGAAAAGAACTTGGGAAAGGAGATACGGGTGATATTAGACTCAGCATACGGCTTTGAAGGGACCCTGGCGGCCGTAACAACCGAACCAGCAGGAATATGGCTCTCAGATGCAGAGGCAGTGACACTACGCGCAACAATAGCTCAGCCCATACCACAAGTAGCTAGCAGAGAAGAAAGGAGTGAAATCTTCCTGCACCTCAACTCTGTGCAGAGAATAGAAGTCCTACACGCCCCTTCCCGATCGCCAAATCGGTCCTAGAAAAACACGTGAGCCAAAATAGCCACAATAATCAGTGCCACGGCCAACACGACAAGGAGTTCAGGCCTAACTTTAACTCCCTCAGTCTCCTCTTCAAAAAACCTAAGCAACCCTGCGCTTGCAGCCGGCATCGGCGACTTTTCTTTCTTCTTCTTGCTCAACAGTCACACCTGCTATCCACGTGGCAACATGTAGCATCATCTTCATTATTAATGTTACGTAGTTTCAAAGAGCTTTTATTATCGAACGCTCGATAATGTGGTGCAAAAGGTGCCAACAATGCCCACACCGAGAGACGAATACAACGAAGTGTTCGACCTCCTACAACAACATCACAGGTGGTTCCAAGAAAGCATACCGCTCATAGCCAGCGAGAACATACCAAGCCCAGCCGTGCGAGAAGCGATAGTAACGGACTTCGGCAACCGTTATGCAGAAGGCTGGCCAGGAGAACGCGTCTACGCCGGCTGCAGATACATCGACCAAGTAGAGTTCAAATGCATCGACCTCATGAAAAAACTTTACACAGCAGAATTTGTGGATGTCCGACCGATCTCTGGAGTCGTAGCCAACCTTGCTGTCTACACAGCGTTCACAGAACCTGGAGACACACTATTGGCTCTATCGATCCCAAGCGGAGGCCACATCACATCTGGGAAAAAGGAACTAGGCGGCACGGCGGGCGCAGTCAAAGGGCTCCTTGTCGAATACCTACCACTTGACCATAAAGAACTCAACATAGATGTGGACAAGGCCAAAAACAAGATCCAAAAACTGGTTTCAAAAGGCAAACCACCCAAGTTCGTCATGTTCGGTGCAAGCGTCTTCCCCTTTCCCCACCCAGTAAAAGAACTGACAGAACAAATTCATTCCGTGGGAGCAACGGTCGGATATGATGCAGCACATGTAGCAGGGCTGATTGCCGGAGGCCAATTTCAAGACCCACTAAGAGAAGGTGCCGATGTCGTCAGCCTGAGCACACACAAAACGTTCTTCGGACCGCAACACGGCGGAATACTTTCCTGGGAAAAGAACACTGAAAGGATAAAAAAGGCAACCTTCCCGGGCATGGTAAGCAACCACCACCTTCACGAAGTCGCAGGCCTCACAATCGCATGCGCAGAAATGCTGGAATTTGGGAAAGAATATGCAAGTCAGGTTGTAAGAAATGCCAAGGCTCTGGCCCAAGCACTATATGAAAGGGGCTTCAACGTGCTAGCCGAACACAAAGGTTTCACAAAATCCCACGTCATTCTCATCGACATAACAAGACATGGAGACGGCGGCACGATCGAAGAAACACTTGAGAAGGCAAACGTCATCATAAACAGAAACTTGCTACCATGGGACATCAAAGAAGGGAGGCACTTCATGCACCCAGGCGGCATAAGAATGGGCGTCTCCGAAGTGACAAGGCTAGGAATGAAAGAATCTGAAATGTCAGAAATAGCAGATTTAGTCAAAAGAGTGATAATAAACAAAGAACCAGCAGAAAAAGTAAGAAAAGACGTGACGGAATTCAGGAGAGACTATCAAAAAGTCCATTACTGCTTCGAGAACAGCACAGAGGCCTACAAGTACATAAGAATCCGGTAAAGCAAAAGCTGAACCAAGCCTCAGTGAACGAAGCAGAACCCTTTTGGCTCCAATAACATTCCCAGCACTGTTTCGAAACAAAAGCAGGTATGAACATGAATATTCGCGAATTCCAAGAGATGATGCGCCAACTGTACTTTCAGAAAGACTCAGCCCGGGGCACGACTGAAACCTACAATCGGCTAGTAGACGAAGTCGGAGAGTTGGGAGAAGCCTTGAAAACTACTGACAAGAAGGCATTAGAGAAAGAATTCGCAGACGCAATAGCTTGGCTGGCTTCCCTTGCAAACGTTACGAACGTAGACCTCGAAACCGCGGGTCTCGAGAAATATGACCATAAGTGCCCGAAATGTGGACACATCCCATGCGATTGCGCATTTCAACGTTAATTCATCAAACGTTTTTGCCCAAGACCACTGACCGTCCACATGAAAGGTCTAGATCCCTGCCGGCTCACAATACCTTCTGCCCACAACAATCGAAGATGATGCATCACAACAGCATATGACACCTTGGCCTCTGCAGCAACGGTTTTAGCGTCGCCTGCAACTCTCTGCAAACTCTCCAGAATTGAGTCTCTAGCCTTAAGACCTCGTCTTGTATTCCTGACATTCGCCAGATAGGCATTAGGATGGTAAGACCCTTTAGACATATCTTTCTCACGCTGAATATTACGGGCTGAATAGAAAAGCCTTGTCAGGTAAAAGCCGAGAGGCTTATCTGTCTGTCCTTCTTGCTCTCAAACAACGCCATGATCTCTTCCTTCAAAAGCGAAATCCTCTGAGAGTAATACTTGGGCAATCCATACCTCTGAACAAGATTCTGCGCTACTTCCACGTATTTTTCTATGCTCCCCCTGTAGACTGTCAGAGACAACTGGCCCATGCAAGAAGGGCACTTTCCTTGTAGTGGGAGACGCCTGAACTTTCGTCCGCAAGATTTGCACCTGAAGTTCTGCGTCGAAAAAGCCCTAAGGTTGCCTGCAATATCCCGTATGAAGTGTGTGGTGAGGACTTTCAGAGCGACCCTTCTAGCATCAACAGCATCGATCCTCTCTGCCAATTCCATCTGACTGTCCAACTTCTCGATCATTGTTTTCAGTTGTTTGTACGAACTCTCAGGGTTACCCATGCTGATGTTCGAGACAGGTGTCGTGTAATGGAACCCTTCAAACTGAGCTTCGGTGTCCAGCCGGAACCTAATAAGGTCTGTCAGGGAGCTAGCCGCCCTAGCCTCCATTTTCTCTAGTGTCCTCCTGAAGAATTCGACGGGATACATACCAGCAACGTCAAAATCATGAGCTTGTCTCTGAACCTCTTTAGGGATAACGACTGGAATCAGTAGAAGTGGCGCATCCATTATCCCACCGATTTGCGTAGGCAGATATTCACGAGAAAAATTCAGCAGAGTGTCCAGTGCCAGCATCACCGAATCTTCATCGCCATCACAGTCCCTCCGTTTAGCTGAATGCCACACCGGGTGCGCATAACACAGGCTTAGACCTGTGAAGCCAACAATCCTTCCAACTATGCCCACACATGTGTGAGGAGCCAATCCAACAATCAGATGCCCAACTAGGTCCTCTTTTCCCTTTACACTGTAGTAGTGAGGAAGACCATATGCCTTTGACAGAAGGTCGTCAACAAAGCAGGCAACTCTAACAAAGTAATCCACACTCTTCAAAGGTAGCACAACATCCTGAATCTTGAGTTCACAAGTCTGATTCGCATCATCCAGAGGCTCGCCATTCACATCCCAAGTATAGCCAAGCTGTCTGAGCTTCTCAATGGAAACTCCGATTTCTGCAGGTTTAAAGTGCGTCAAAGGAGCGTTGGTTGCATCAAACCGAATAGTACCATCTTTGTAGACAGACAGATCATGCCTTGCACGTAGAACTCCCTTCGTTATTGTCTCCGGTGTTTTATTTTCATTACTCAGACCCTTCACACCTTTCAGGATCTTCGGCTTTGAGACGCCAAGTTGTTTGCATATGTTCTCCAGCATTTCCCCGAAATTGACAACTTGCTTCTGAGATTTCCTGCTTGGCATCTTGCACGTAGGACACTCTTCTTCCTTCAGATTTCTTCCACATTTCGGACAGCTCTTTTCGAGAACCGTCTGACACCCGCACAACGGGCAGAGAACGCTAAGAGAAAATGTCTTGCAGTTGGGACACTTACGCTTGACCAACTCGACAAATACCGGTCCGTGTTTCGCTGCCTCAACAATATCCCTCCGTGCCCCTCCAGCCAACCCGACTGGGAAAAGAACGTGAACGAGCGGTTTCATTTCCCGCCTCTTCGCTTTTTCAGGTCTGCCCATCCTTGCCCCCACAAGTGTAGGAGCCTTATCTCTTACCACAACCCCAGACATTGTACGAATCAAATCAAGCACTTGCCCATCATGAGTACAGCTCAAGTCGTAGGGCTTATCGAAACCTAGGCAAAAAGCAAACGCATACGCATCTTCACCTTCAACACTAATTCCCGAACTTGTGACCCTGTGCGGTAGACATATTGCCACCAAAGAATCTTGTACAGTCTTGTTCATCTCGCCGGCAATCTCAACAACTGAACCGTCTTGGATACACAGTTCAGAGCTCAAAAGCCATTTCCTCAGCAGATAGACATCTTGGCCAGAGGCTAGATTTGACCAGAAATAGGTGAAATAGGGGTGCAGAGGAACGTCCAGAACAAGCGAGAGAGTTATGGCCTCTTTGACATTCGGCTTGCTCATGAAAGGACTTTCCAAAAGAGACTTCAGCCTTTCTACAGGAATCTTGGTAGCCAATCCTGCACTCTCTAAGCTTCCTCCGAGTTTCCGCTCAATCGAGGTACTCACATCTTGAACCCACCATTCCTCAACATAGCCAGAAGGAGCCAACGGTTTACTATTGTACAGGAAATCTCCAAAACTGATCAAAATGTCACCCAAGAAGAGAATTCTATCGATTTTGCCTTTTACTGCGTCAAAGTTGTCCAGAGACACCCGTATAACAGAGCCATCATCCAGCCTGACTATAGGAGACTCGATTGTATCTACTGGAACTACAACGCCTCCCTTTCCTGGAAGCTCCATTCGAAGTTGAGTACCTCCTGCAAGAAACTTTTCAAGTACGAGCATCGTCAAAGGATGGATCCCTACAGCTGACAGGCCTGTATTGCGTGCTCGTCCATATCTCAACCTGAATCCCCCCTTCCGGGAGGGAAATGAAAAGACAGGCCGCCCTGCAATAACGTCGTCCATGAATCCGCCAGACTCTTTCTCTGATTTCTTTCGAAAGTCCCTAAGCCAGTCCCACCCTTGAAAACCTAGCTTCTCAATGATTGCGGAAACTTTCAAGGCGCGACCCACAATCCCGTCATTGACAACTCGAAGAGCCCCTCCCCTTACACGATTAGTCTCAACTCGAGGAAGATTCCGAAAAGAGGAGACTTCAACAGGGTCCGATTCTGTCCCTGTTACTTCCACGGGAAGCCACTCTAGAGCTTTCTTCAATTCCTCATCTGTGATGTGATATTGAAACCCCGTCACAGACCGCTCATATATCCTCAATTCTTCTATGAAACGCGAGATTTCTTCGCCGGTAGGCTTGTAACGGTCAAGCCCTAGAAGACGACGAACGAAATCGCCCACAACCAAAGTGAGAGCTTGGTCAGTTCCACCGGCCGACCTCATTGGGCCAGCGAAATATATCGCGAGGTAACGGCTTCTATCACTATTTGTTTTGATCCTCACTCGTGCAACTCCTTGAATCGGCGCCGCGGTCAGCCCCTCGGTAAATATGGCAAGTGCAGTACGGATTGCTTGTTCAGCTGCTACTTCAGGTTCCATATGGCCAAACTTCCCAAATACTATCTCTTCAGTGACTTTGAAAGCCAACTCTTCTCTTGGAAGCTTGGAACTCAACAACCTTATGCTCTCAGCAACGCCATTCGGACCAACGAGACCTTCCACCAAGTCGGCCAAATCCTTGGCAACAGCGCATTCGGTATGGAGAGAAGGATCTACCCCCTTCTGATGCGTCTTTTCGCTAATCGCATACAGGCACTCAACAGTATGTTCCAAGTCCTCAACATACTGTCGGTAAGCTTCGCCCATCTTGGTGTCCACGGAACGCCCATCTCTCGCCAGCTACTCTGAGACTCAAAGGGACTTATTTCTATTGCCTAACACGAATCTGGCAAAACCATCTGAAGCTGAACTCTCGAGGGCGCATAGATTCTACGCAAAAACACTCAAGCCCACCTGTCTTTCAGCTGATTCGCAACTTTGAGGTATTCTTCCCAGCAATCTTGCTCCGACTTTCAACACACCTTCTGCAGTTCTCATTCCTCACACTGCTTGGCCAGTCACACACTCCACAATCCAGAAGCAGAAGTTCACCAAGCCCCTGCAAAGTAACCCAGTGACATTCTTACTCGTCATATAGCGGTTCAAAATCAGGCCAAACAGAGTAAACGTCCTCATCGCCCAGGAGAAGGCTAATCGTCTTGAAACAGTTCAAAGAAGTGGCCAAGAAGAGTTTTAGGCTCTCCCGCGCCTCATGCCTTCGATTATCTCAGAAACCTTGCGCCTAACACCTGACTCTTCAACAACATTGCCGGTGACTATTATGTCCGCGCCTGCAGCCGCTGTAGCCAACGCCTGTTCCCTTGACCGTATACCGCCCCCTATGATTAGAGGAACGTCGATATAGTGTTTTACAGCGCGGATCATATCTGGTGGAATCGGATTCTTTGCTCCTGAACCAGCTTCTAAGTAGATGAAGCGCATACCAAGATATTGGCCAGCCAATGCGTGCATGGCGGCAAGTTCAAGCTTGTTGTATGGAACTGGCACCGCCTTACCTATGACTCCTGCAGTGCCACCCTCGCCCACGATTACATACCCAAGCGAAATGGGTTCTAGGCTATACTTCTTCACAAGCGGGGCGCCAAGAACTTGGGCACCAATCAGAAAGTAAGGGTCTACAGAATTCAGCAATGACATGAACCAAATTGCGTCTGCATAACGGCTTATTCCAGTCACGTTGTTCGGGAAGAGAATTATGGGAATTTTCACCGTACGCTTGACTGCCTTGACAACATCATCCAAATGTGCTGCAGAAACAAAGGTGGACCCTCCGATCATAATGGCAGCCGTTTCACTCAGCTTCGCTTTGTTCGCTATTCTTGAGGCTTGAGGGGGTGTAACCTCTTCAGGATCTACAAGAGTGATATGTATAGATCCTTCTGACGCGATCTTCTCGAGAAGATACTTCTCAACGTTCCCAACAGCAGGGTTCAACTTTGCACACCTTGAACCGTTGATGAGGGGGTCTTCTTGAACCGCCCGTATAGCTTGTCTGTAAACATGCAATACACGTCAATCTCGCCTTGTGAGATTGACTTCATTGGAAACTCTTCCTTAAGCCCACAGCTACCACATCCCACGATTGCACTTGCCCTGTCCCTGACAATCTCAACACGCACAGTTTCCTTTCCACATTTTGGACAAGGGAAAAGCTTCGGCAAATGCTTCTTCGGGATGCGAACAACCTTTTTCCTTCTTCTTCCCATACACAATCCTTCTATGGGCCTCAAGACTCCATCTCCATATTTACATTTGCCCTTAAATAGTTGCCTACCTCACTAAAGTAAAGGAAGTGGACCTTCTGAACCTCACTAGTTCAGCCCTTGAAAGGGATTGGTCAGAAACCAAAACAAGAATCATCAGGTTCATCAGAGACTACATAGAAAAGGCGGGCGCAAACGGCGTAGTATTAGGATTATCGGGGGGCATTGACAGTTGTACCGTGGCAGCTCTTTCTTCAGAAGCACTGGGGGGAAGCAAAGTTCTGGGTCTGATGTTGCCTGAAAACGAAACAAAGAGCCCTAGAGACACCAAACATGCCAGACTAGTAGCCAAGAAGTTTGAACTCAAGATACAAGAGATTGATATCACGAATACTCTAGCAACATTCTACACGTCAATACAGGACTTCGATCCATCTGACAAAGTAAGCAAAGGCAACATCAAAGCGAGGACACGGATGAGTTACATCTACTACTATGCCAACCGCCTTGGCAACCTCGTATGCGGAAGTTCGGACAAGTCTGAAGCGATGATAGGGTATTTCACGAAATGGGGTGACGTTGCAGCGGACATCTCTCCAATAATGGATTTATACAAGACGCAAGTTCGGAATCTCGCGACACATATGGGTATTCCCACTGAAATCATATCAAAACCTCCAACGCCTGCCCTGTGGCCCGGCCAACTCGCAGAACATGAACTCGGGATGAAGTACGATCAGCTCGATCTTGTTCTGTATGGTCTGGAGCATTTTGTGAATTCCCATGAAATAGCGACTCAATTGAACATAAGCACGAAAGCGGTCAACAGGATAAAGCACAGATGGCTCTCCGCAGAGCACAAGAGGCGGATGCCGCTTACAGCAAAGTTTGAATACCGTACCGTAGGATCTGATTTCAGACTGCCTAGAGTCATCAGCTAGGTCACCAACAGGGAAGAAAAATGCAGGACAAGTTTCGCATTGCTCTGGCGCAAATCAGTTGTGAACAGGGGAACAAGGAGAAGAACCTAGAAACCATTAGAGAGAATGTAGCAAAAGCTAAGAGAGAAGGCGCACAACTGGTGATCTTTCCCGAACTTTCTCTGACCGGCTACGTTGTAAGAGACCAAATTTACGAACTTGCTGAAAGAATACATGGACCATCAACAAGATTCGTTGAAGAATTGGCAAAAGAAAGCAAACTGCACATTATCTTCGGGATGCCAGAGGCTAGCGAAAAGGCGCAGGCTACACTCTACAACTCTGCAATATTGGTAGGCCCGAAGGGATTCATTGGCAAATACCACAAAATGTACCTTCCGACGCACAGTGTATTCGAGGAGAAAAGGTATTTTCGCCCCGGATACCAAGTTGCGGTCTTCGACACCAAGTTGGGCAAGATTGGGCTGGTCATATGCTATGACATCTATTTTCCAGAAGTAACACGTCTTACACGCCTCAAGGGAGCCCAGCTAATTGTGTGCATTTCTGCGTCACCTGGAATCCGTCGTTCATTCTTCGAGACGCTCACGACTGCTAGAGCGATCGAGAACACTGCTTTTCTGGCGTATGTGAATATGGCAGGCATCGAGGATGGTCTGCAGTTTTGGGGAGGAAGCAGAATGATCGACCCAGGTGGCAGGATCATTGCGCAGGCCAAATATGATGAAGAGGATTTCGTTGTCGCCGAAGTGGACTATGCTGACGCAAAGTCGGTTGAGGCTTTCGTTCCTACCTTAAGAGACCTACGCCCGGAGCTTTTTGACAAGCTTAAACAAAGTGCAGAAGACCTTTAGCCAGAACCTAAGCCAGTTTCCTCAAAGCCTTTTCCATTCGATCTAGGGCCTCTTCAAGTTTCGGGTAGGAGGCAGCATAGGAGAGTCTGATGTGATTCTCGCCGAGGCTGCCGAATGCAGATCCTGGAACGGTCAGAACTCCTGCTTCTTTGGCCAGGAATTCTGCGAACTTTTCGGAGGGCATTCCAAATCCTTCAATGTTTGGGAAAGCATAGAACGCTCCTTTTGGGAGAGAGCAACGGAAACCGGCAATCTCGTTCAATCTCTCGAACACCAAGTGCCGCCTCTTGTCGAATTCGCGTACCATATCTCTAACAAAATCCTGTGGACCGTTCAAGGCAGCTAGGGCAACATGTTGAGATAGAGTGTCAACGCAAGCAACCATATACTGGTGAACGAGCCAAAGGGGTGACAGAAGTTCCTTCGATCCGCAGACATATCCTACCCGAAGTCCGGTCATAGCGTATGTCTTTGAGAATGAGTTAACAACCAGCGTTCGTTCTCGCATCCCTGGAAAAGCGGCTAGACAATAGTGCCGAGTGCCATCGTAGACTATCTTCTCGTAGACTTCATCAGAAATCACAATGAGGTCACGCTCCACAGCAATCTCTGCCAAAGCAGCAATCTCTTCGTATGGTAGGACGGCACCGGTAGGGTTGTTTGGGTAGTTCAGCACAATCACACGTGACTTCTCCGTGATGAGTGACATCACGTCAATGGGAGAGGGTGAGAAATTATTTGATTCCACTAAGGGTACGTGGACAGGCGTTCCTTCAGCTAGAAGCACGTCTGGTTCGTAAACGACAAAACCAGGGTCAGGGATAAGTACTTCGTCGCCGAGGTTCAACCATCCCAAAAGTGTCGCCAAAACAGCCTCGGTTCCGCCTACAGTCACCAAAATCTCACTGTCCGGGTCGTATCTCAGCCCGTAATCCCTGTATGTCTTCTGACTCAGAGCCTCTCGTAACTCAGGCACTCCGTTCGTCGCAGAGTAGTGGGTATTTCCCTCACTGGCCGCTCGAAAGCCTGCCTTTAAAGTGTGTTCTGGAGGAGAAAAATCTGGTTCCCCAACGCTCAAATTAATACAATGAGGCACATTCATGGCCAAAGCGAAAAATCGACGTATTCCTGACTGTTTGATCGATTTCATACGCTTTGCGGGTCCCGCCTTGGAAATCAAACAATGCCCTCTGTCAATCATTATTTTGTCCAGAATAAAATCCTTGCGTCACCTGCCTTTTCTTATGCAGGTTCATGTTCAATGGTTTTAAAAGCACAGCCCGTATACAAAACAGTATCCATTCGTGGGGAATTCGAAGCTATGAGTTTGAAACTGAAGGAGAGTGTTCACATGTGGCTTTTGGGCTCACTGAATGACCCAATTGCCAAAATCATCGCTGGAAATAGCCATTTGACAAGAACCCAGCTCGAAACACTACTCATTGACGTTTTATCTGAAAATATAGCCAACAAACCGCTAACATACGATGACAAGGTCAGCTTAAGGCTAACCAAGGCCAAATTAACCAGAGGAGCCTTTAACAGAACACTAAAACAAGCGAAAGAAAACGTCACAAGGTCCATCTTCACAGTGCTACTCCTAGGGTACCTAGGCATCTTCGAAACCACAGCTCTTGACCCATACCTCGAAATAGCAAACAAACTCCACTCATACCGTGAAGCATACAAGGACACACCAAACACAAACGAGGATCTCACTGAACGTCTTAAAGTGCTCCAAACCATAAAACAAGAGCTAGAAACAACCCTGAAAAGCCTGTCCACGCCAACTCAGAATATTATGTGACGTCACAGGTCACACATAGTGGACTGCGTTCCAAGTAGATCTCCAGCTTTTTTTGGATAGCCTCAGAATCGCGCCAACAGCCTAAAATAGGGCAGATTTCGCCTCTTCTAGCCGCCTGAAACACTCGACTCGCAAGAACGACCTGACTAGACAAGTTGTGATGTGTGACATCATAGAACCTTGACCTTCTTTAGCCATAAATCTTAAATGGGGCAACGTCAAAGTGTGATGTGTGACGCAACATGTATTGTTTGTTGGAAGTCACACGTGAATCACAGGCGAGGGTATTCGATTGGATGTACTAACTGTAATCTTATGGATATTTGCCTTTGTCACGATTACCTTCGGAGTGGATTACTATATACAGCTTCGAAGCGCAAAGAAGGAATATGAGAAGGCGAAAAGCGTTGTTGAGGACGTTGTTTTCAGTTTCAACAGGCAACTTAAACAGGAAGCCAGGAGGCTGGAGACGGTTGCGTATAGAGTTGAAGCCGTTGCTTCGAGGGTTGACGAAGCAGTCACTGGAGTGGACGAGCTGAGGAATAACATAGGCAAGGTGAAGGAGAGCCTGCTTGCTGATTCTCAAAGCAAAGAGCCACTTTTGGCACGTTTGATCGATGTTGAGAGAAGGGCAGGAGAGATCGTTGTGTCGCATGAAAGGCTTGTATCAAAGGTTGCCAAGTTGGAAGAACCGGCTAGACAGTTACACACTTTCCCAGATACCAGTCTCGAGGCGGCGATACCAATAAGAAGGGAGAAAGCTTTGGCTCAGCTAACCGACACAGAGGTGTCCGTGTTAGAGTTGCTCGTATCAGAGGGCGCAAGGACTGCGCCAGAGATCAAGGAAGAAGTGAAGTTGAGCCGAGAGCACACAGCCAGATTGATGAAGAAGCTTTACGAAGAAGGCTACCTTGAAAGAGAGACAGACAAGATACCTTTTAGGTACACTGTCAAAAAGGAAATGGAGAAGTTTCTGAAGAAGTCAGAAAGTGAGCCTGCGCAGATTTGACGCGTGTTGAAAGCTCCGGCAGGTAGTTGTTGATCTCTTTCTCTCTCAGGGACACTTTTGGTTGATTGCGGCCTGCGCAAAACTCGGTGACACTTTGTATTTGAGGTTGTTCGCCGTGCCAGTTTTCATAACGGACCCTTTGGCGGTCAACCTGGCAAGGTAGGTTGCTACAGTGCTTAGGCTTATGGGCTCTCTTGATTCTTGTTCATACACGCTTTGAACCTCCCGTGAAGAGAACCACACAAGGGGGAAGTGTTTTTGCACGACTGTGTGAACCTTGTCAAACTTGGATAGTTCTCGTGTCTGTGTTGCTGTGGGCATCCCAAGTTTGTTCGTTCCCTGGGGCATCCCGCCTAGTAGCTCTACCAAGTCTAATATGCGGAGGGCCTTGTCTCTAGTGACTTCCCCCTCGATACTCACACAGTATCTATTGCCTTCGCTGTCAAAAAGTTCAACACGCATCTTTTTGGCAGGCATCGGGAAATACACCTTGCAACGTGTTCACAACTTTGTGCTTCACAGAATATAGCTGTTTTGGTGAAGAACGTAAAACCAGTCGCCATGAATCTCGCCTAGAATAGACAACTCTGCCTGTTCTCCAGCCTTTTTTGTAACACAGTCTTCACAGAGTCAGGAATTGTAGAACGTGCTAAAAGCTCACGGCGTAACTATTTCTCCAGTGGAAGCTGAGGGGTGGTGTGTTCACATCTAACAGGTGAGAAACAAGTTAGAAAATGTGAAAAACGCTAATTGAAGGCATTAATAGTTAGCACTTCACAAAGTGTTCACAAGTTTGTAAATAATGCAAGTCAATAGATACCATATGTACCTGTTGTAGGACAGTTGTTTGTGGTGTTAGATGTTGTGAGTTGAAGTGTGAGTACTATGTCAAGTTTCTGTTCAGAGATTCAACAAATTCATCGAGGGGACACGCCCCTTAGTTTCCATTGGAGAACTGCTACGGTTTCAAAGAAGAGGTCGCTAATTGTACTTTTATGGAGCAAATCTAGAAAACTGTACACAAGTAGATTTAAACTGTTTACTAGACTTACATACCAGAGTATATTTTAAGAAAAGAAGAAATCTCCACCATTTTTGCTAATTAAAATAAACTCTCCACTCGAAATCAGGGTGTGGCTCTCTTAGTTTTTCAGAATTGTTATGTTCAGTGTTTAGTTTTCTGTAGAATACGTCTTATGTTGTCAAGACGACAACAAGGCGTTGAGCTTGGAGTTAGGTAGGGATAACCGTGGAGAGCAACGATGTACTGGATGATGTGTTCTGCAGGTTTGTTAATGGTGCTAGTGTTTTTAAGGATAGGGAGGTTCTTCGGCACGACTATTTGCCGGGTAGATTGCCACACCGGGAGGACCAGATTAGAAAATTGGGTGAGATTGTTGCACCAGTGCTGAAGGGGGCAAGGAGTTCCAACATTTTCATTTATGGCAAAACTGGGACAGGTAAGACGGCGGTGACAAAGTATGTGTTGAGCCATCTTGAGTCGAAGGCGAAGGAATTTGGTGCACCAGTAAAGTTTTGTTACGTGAACTGCCGCATGGCAGGGTCGGATTATCGTGTCCTTGCGAGTCTTTCTCAGAATGTCGGGGCTCCAGTTCCATTTACTGGTCTGTCTGTGGGAGAAGTATTTGATAGGCTTAGGGGAGGTGTGGACCTCTCAAGGGTGATCTACATTGTTGTACTGGATGAAGCTGACGCGTTGGTGAAGTTGCGGGGGGACAGCATACTATACGAGCTAACTAGGATTAATGAATCCCTGACGTATAGTAAGGTGACTTTGATCGGTATTTCTAACGATCTTCGGCTTAAAGAATTTCTCGACCCACGAGTTCTCAGCTCGCTCAGCGAGGAAGAGATTGTCTTCAGACCTTATGATGCTGCAGAATTGAGGAACATTCTCTCTGAGCGTGTTAGTGCAGGTTTCAGCGCGAACAGTTTGTCTGATTCAGCGTTAGGCCTGTGCGCTGCTCTAGCTGCTGCTGAACATGGAGACGCTAGAAGGGCGTTGGACTTGTTACGTGTGGCCGGCGAGGTTGCTGAGAGAGAAGGAGCCATTGTGGTTACAGAGGAGCATGTGCGAGAGGCTGAAAAGCATATCGAACACAACCGTGTTTTCGAGGCTCTACAAAATCTGACGCTTCATTCCAAGCTTGTTGTTCTGAGTGTTTTCCATATTTGCAAGACAAGCTTACATGGCGCTATTACTGGTGAGATATTTGAGGTTTACGTGGAACTATGTTCTGAGTTAGGTGTTGCTCCTTTGACGCAACGCCGACTGAGCGCACTTGTGAACGAATTGGACGTGATGGGGATCGCCAGTGCAAAAATCGTGAACATGGGCAGGTATGGGCGCACAAAGAAGATTAGGTTAGAGATTATGCGCACCATCGTGAAGGAAGTGTTCAGTGCAGATGCTAGGGTGGGCTGTCTAGTTCATTACGAGCCGAAATGCATCGCTCAGGCCTCAAGCGGCAAAAAATAGACGATAGACGTCGTATGAACAACTCGCAACACAAATACATGCGCCTACTCGTCTGATGCGATATGCGTCAGCCAAAGGGAACTACTGACACTTCCAATGTCTGAAGGTTGACCACAGGGACTTTCGCTGGAGTAGGCGAAACACCATTTCTGGCCATGTAGTCCGTCTGTCCCTGCCAGCAGCCCGAGTTTACGAGTAGGACGCCCCGGTAGTTGGCATATTCCAGACAGTGGACGTGACCCGCGTGAAAAATGTCAGGTACTCTTTCGATGACAAGGGCGTCCTTGCTCTCTGGTGACAACGGCGTTTTTCCTCCGTATAGTGGTGCTAAATGTCGACTTTGGAGCAGAAGTCTCATTGCCCTCTCTGGGTGAGCGTATGACATACCTGGAACAGCTGATATTATGTCATCGAGGCTGCGACCGTGGAACATCAGTATTTCAACGCTGTGTAGATCGATCGTGCACGGACTTCCGAAGGAGTGGATCCTTCGCGAGTCCTTGAGAGTTTCTAGGAACGTGCCCGCTATGGCTGGCTGAGGCAATGCCTTTCTTGGTGCATCATGGTTTCCGGGGGTTATCACAACTTCCACGTAGTCTGGGACCTGCTCCAGATATTTTGCGGCCAGTCTATATTGTTTGTTAACGTCCTTCACGGCAAGTTCTTTGATCTGGTTAGGGTAGACGCCGACTCCGTCTACTATGTCGCCCGCTATGAGAATGTACTTTACATGGCTTGCTATATCTCTCATTCTTGTGTTGCCGTATTTGCCGTTGATCCAGAGTATGAAACGGTTGAAGGCTTCTTTTGTGAATTTTGTGCTACCCAAATGTATGTCAGATGTGAGCACTGCATAAACAGGTATGGACGCTCTCCTTGGTGTTCTCTGAGCCACATCGGGCACTATTATGTCTTCCGCGACTAACAAGTTGCTCCTAGTCCTCACAACGTCTAGACAAACAACTTGGTCTAGAAGCAACATTTTCGCCTTTTTCTCAAGGTCTTGGGATGCACTCTGCGAAACAAGCACGGTCGCAGTGCTTTTCAGGTCTTCTACAGTCAGTATTATCTTCTGCTTTGCTTCTCTCTTTTCAGTTACTATGCAGACTATTTTGAGTCTGGTGTTTGGCTGGGTTCGCATCGCTTCCAATATTGATGTAGCACTCTTCACGTCTATTCTTTGTCTGAGGAGTTTTTCCAGCTTCTTGAACCTGTCTTGGAAGTACTCTAAGAAATCCTCAACTGTGCCGTTTGAGGTCCGCTCTGCACCTGGGTCATCAACCACGCTTATACTTGCATCGACCTCTTTAGCGAAGGGATGAAAAAGGACTTTTGCCTCCGTCAATTGAGCCTCTGGCGAATCTTGTGTTTGTCTCGGTTGTGTGGCTTGTTCTTGAACGCTAACCTCTTCTGTCGCGCTCTTCGGCTCCAGTACTTCTTCCAGGAGTCTCCTTTCAATGAAGAAGGGCTTTGGGTCGAGGCTTCCGATGTACTTCATTGCTTTGGTTATGATCTCTGCAGGGTCTTCGGTTGTCGCAAGCAGGGTTAGAAATTCGAAGGCTTCTTTGCTGAGTTGATACCCTGCCGTCATCGCAAGCTCTACGGCTCTCTGAAGCTGCATGTTTCCCTTCACAGTCTGAAGACCCCTCGGAATGTCGACGGTCAACTTCTTTAACCCTTCGCGGTCCCGTGCTCCTACCCTTAGTTTGATCGATATGTGCGGTACCGTGATGTTTTACTTTTTTGGTTTTGACCGTAGGAGTGTTTCCAATGTTTTGTCGGAAAGAGAATTGAACCGAGGTATGCTCTACCTGCGGGTTTACAGGCTTGCTTTCAGGCTCTGTTCTTGCTGAATGTCTTGACGGACCCTGTAACTGCTCTAAAGTGCTTCATCGATATCTTAATCTATGCCGTGGGTTTCCTTTCTCAAACGTTCCTTCTTTGCTTGGGATTTGTGAATAGGAGGTACGTGGATGAGCGAATTACGTAGAGTTCAGCGCACCCCGGGTGGTACTTACTTTGTTTGTCTGCCTAAGCGTTGGGCCGAGCTGACTGGTATTAAGAAAGGATCTGTTGTAGCGCTTAGTCAAGGTGGAGATGGAAAGCTTGTTGTCGATGCCAAGTATGGTTCTGAGGCTTCTCCTCGGGTTGCCGTGTTGCATCCTGGTCCTTTTTTGGGGCGTGAGATAATTGGGACTTACCTGCTTGGTTTCGACATTATCCGTGTTGAGGACAAGAAGTCCATTGGTTTTGAAGTGCAAGATGTTGTGAGAAACACTGTAAGCCGGCTAGTTGGACTGGAAATTGTGGAAGAGGACTACTCAACTATTGTCCTGCAGTGTTTGCTCGAGCCTTCTGGCTTTCCGCCGGAGAAAATCCTTCGCCGTGGGTATGCTATTGCTACTGGTATGCACCGTGATGTTGTCTCTGCCTTCATTGATGGAGACGTCTCTTTGGCAAAGAGCGTGATGGCACGTGATGATGAAGGGAACAGGCTTTACTTCCTTCTTGTGCGCATTCTTCGCACAATTGTTCAGAACCCGAGCCTTGGTGACAGTCTAGGTGTCAGTCCAATTGAATGCCTAGATTACCGTTTGGCTGCAAGTCTTGTGGAAGCGATAGGCGATGAGTGTGTACGGATCTCCCATAAGACGGTCGAGTCAGGAGGCATGAAACTCGATAGAGAGCTGAGGAGACTGTTTGTGACTTTTCACATGATCTGTCTTGAAGCTCATGAGAATGCCTTGACGGCCTTCCTTACGAGTGACGTAGACCTGGCGGAGAAGGCTAGGGCAACTCGGGGAAAGATGGCTGAAGAGTTTGCTAAGATCGAAGAGGTAGCGGGAGAGCAGAAACCTGATGCCATGCCACAGATCCTGGCCGTGGCTTCGTTCCTAAGACAGATCTATGAGCACAGTGTTGATCTATCTGATTTGGCTGTTCCGAAGAAACCTTAGGGCTGTTCTTCTGTGGTGGAAGCGTGCTTGTTCTTTAAGGGTCTTTGGCAAGCGAGACGCCTTCACCGAGTCTCAATTCGTCAGCATACCATATCACGCTATTTATGTGGCAATGCGAATCTATCGTGATCCGTTCGCCGTAGACGTTTTCTGCCTCCGCCCCGGTTCTCAAAAGTACTTCCTTGCCATAGATGCTCTCGGCGTGGGCGTGTTCGCCTATGATCACTCTTTGGGCTCTTACTGGGCCTTCAACCTCGCTTTTCCTTCCTATTTCAACAGTAGCCGCATGTGTGCCTTCATCGGTGCGCTCATGCCGGAGATTTGGTGCGTTGGTGCTGACTAGGTTTTTGGATAGTGGTCTAGTGAGGTTCATGCGTGTGCACTCTGATCTGTGATTGACTTTGCTTGCACTGGATAAAGCTAAAAGTCACTGCTCAGAAGTTCTATACAGTGCCGGGGTGGCGGAGTGGTTATCGCGCTGGCCTCGAGATCAGCAGGAGTCTAAGGGGCTTAGACCAGTGTGGACAAGTAAGCCAGTGGGCCTTTGGCCCGCAGGGGTTCGAGTCCCTTCCCCGGCGCCAACTAATTCGGCAGTATTAACGAACTGAGAATAAGCATTACGGGTTCTACGGTCGCGCAACTCTGGTGTTTGGTTGGGCTCTTTGTCCTAGGTTCATCTTCTGTGCGTTTGTAAGGTTACGAGTGCTCTCAGTTTCCTCCTGTTTTCTGGTGTTGAGATGATTCTCAGTTGTATGCTGTTAAGGAAGGTTTCAGCTGCTTTCTTTGCTTCTTTCCGTGTTTCGTAGGTTCCATTGATTTCGATCCACGGGAGAGTCTTGTCTATTTTTATCCAGATGCTGAACAAGTTTTCCACCGTTCACGTCTGAGAACCAGTGAGTCTTGATGATTAAAACGATTATGAATCTGGAATAAGAATTTTCGGTTAAGCTTGCTTAGAGCATGAGCGCTCGCTGACGGAACACCGTTTGTATTCTGCAACTCGGGACATACTCTCCTCCCGAACCTATGATCTGAGCCTATTTGGGTCCTAGGGGAACCTAGACGGGTAAGCTGTGAGTGAACGCAGATGCATTCGCATTGTCTGGCAGGTTCAACGAACTGGAAAAAAGACACGGTAGTGTAGTCATGAAGGCTCGCGGAGATGGAAAGGCCTGATGGAACGGCTCATGTTGCAGACGTTTGCATGGGAGCCTGAAGCGGGAATTGGGACGATGTGGAATGTTGATTGTGGTTTCATAATGCTATAAAGTGAGGGGTCTGTTCTGTGTAAGGGAGGATCTACCATGACCAAGAAAAAAGCGTCTGCTGAGGCGGGCAGAAGCTTCACGTGTTCTAGTTCAGTGTGTGGTAAGACTTTTCCTGTTCCCATTAAGGTCATGGATTTGCAGGCGAAGAACCCTGAGCCTTATGTTGCTTGCCCACACTGCTTGGGGCGAATTTTACCTGACCCCGTTTCAGAAGTTCATGGGCCTGCGATTGATGCTCCAGAACATGCGGATAGCAGACAAGAGGCTGTGAACAGTTTTGCGCAGCGTGTTGAAGAACCTGCGGCGGAGTGTGCTCATCATTTTGGGTATCTGAGTGAACGTTCCAGCAAGGAGAAGATTCCTGAGGAATGTATGGTCTGTGGGAAAATTGTTGACTGTATGTTGAAATCTGTTAAAAACTAGTTTCCCGTTTGACCTGTAAGCTATCAAAATAGGAAGTTGTTTGAAAAAAGGTAACTATGGGCCTGCGAGGCTATTCGGTTTTGCGTTTCTTTTCGGGTTTCTTCTCTACCTCTGGCGGCGGTGGCGATGTTTCTTGTGCTGCCGTTTTCTCCTCGGTTGCTTTTTGTTCTGTCTCTATTTCGCTCGTGATTTCTTCGATTGGCTTTGGTGGGGGTGTTGTGGCCATTGTCCAGCCTATCCATGCGCCTATACCCATTATGGCGATGAAAGCTACAAACACTGGGACGGCTATTAGCGTGAATGTAAGACCCCAGTCAAGTGGGTTTCCTCCGAAATAGAAGAGTCCAGCAGCGTAGAGTACGCCTACCACGACGCATACTAGGCAGATTGCTCCACCGATTGCTTGATCTTTACTTGCCATTGATTTTCACCACGTTGTATGCCTTTGTACGTTCTCAATCCTTTTAAAGCTTGTCATGAAGGCCGCTTGTTGCTATGTGGTTCCTTCTTCCCATGTTGCAAAGTATTTCTTCTGTTCGTTCGTGAGTTTGTCTATTTGCATTTGCATTGCGTTTAGCTTCAGGCTGGCTATTCTTTCGTCTATCTCTTTGGGTACGCTGTAGACTTTAGGCTGCATTTTCTTGATCTTGGTCAGGTGTTCCACGCAGAGAGCTTGGTTCGCGAATGACATGTCCATGACTTCTGAGGGGTGTCCTTCGGCAGCTGCCAGGTTTACGAGTCTTCCTTCCGCTAGGAGGTAGAGTCTGTTTCCGCTTTTGAGGGTGTATTCATCAAGGTTAGGTCTTATGTTTCGTTTCTTGGTTGCGATTTCTTGTAGGTGTCTGGGGTCCACTTCGACGTTGAAGTGGCCGCTATTTGCGAGTATGGCGCCATCTTTCATTCTCTGCATGTGTTCTTTTCTGATGACGCCAGTGTTGCCTGTTGCGGTCACGAATATGTCACCTATGGCGGCTGCTTTGGCTATGGGCATTACTTGGAACCCTGACATTGCAGCCTCAAGGGCTCTTGTGGGGTTGACTTCCGTTACGATGACGTTTGCTCCCATGCCCTGTGCGCGCATGGCTATTCCTTTTCCACACCAGCCGTAGCCGCAGACGACGAAAGTTTTGCCTGCGAACAGTACGTTTGTGGCTCTTAGGATGCCGTCGAGTGTGCTTTGGCCTGTTCCGTACCTGTTGTCGAATAGGTGTTTGGTATAGGCGTCGTTCACGGCGATTATGGGGTATTTGAGGGCTCCTGCTTTTTCCATTGCTCTTAGTCTTTGGACACCGGTTGTGGTTTCTTCTGTTCCCCCTTTGATTCTCCGGAGGGCTTCGGGCCTTTTGTTGTGGAGTGTGCTGACGAGGTCAGCGCCGTCGTCCAACGTTAAGAGAGGGTTGAAGTCGAGGGTCTTTTCGACGCACCAATAGTACTGCTCCGTTGTTTGTTCTCGCCAGGCGAAAACGTTTGCATCTTCTTCGACTAGGGCAGCGGCCACGTCGTCTTGGGTTGACAATGGGTTTGAGCCGCAGAGGGCGACTTCTGCGCCGCCGGCTAGGAACGTTTCGATTAGGACGCCTGTTTCTTTTGTAACGTGTAAGCAGGCGCCTAGGGTTGTGCCTTTCAACGGTTTTTCTTTGTTGAATCTTCCTTTGATCTGCGCGAGGACGGGCATGTGCATTTGTGCCCATTCGATTTGTAAGTGTCCTTTGGTTGCTAGTTTGTGGTCTTTGACTTTTGACATTGTATGTTCTCCTATTCTTCTACTGTTCTGGCTGTTGCTATTTAAGACTGTGACGGCGATGGTGTTTGAGTATCGTTACGCTTTTAACTTGTAGTAGGCTACTCTTGGTGCGGGTGCTGTTTCTTGTTTGAGTTGAAGGTTGAGCGGCTTGAGGAGTATCTTGCGGCTGTGTATAAGGCGAAAGTGAAGGTTTCAACGGTTTCTGTTCTGGGCGGCGGGGCAGAGTTGAAGGGGTTTGGTTATGGTTTGCCGTACTTTGTCGAGTTCAGTGTTGATGGTGCAGTGAAGTCTGTGGTCTTGGAGACTATGCGGCAGGAAGGTTTCGGGCATGACCATTTTTCTGACAGGGCGGGAGTTTTGCTTTGGCAGCATTCTGCGTTCAACAAGCTGCCTCGGCATGTGCGGTCTGTTGATGTTGGCTCTTTCGCGAGTGATTGTGAAACTTTGAAGTCTTTGGGTGACTGTTGCGAGTTCTTTGTTGTGACAGAGTTTGTTGATGGGAGTCTGTACCATGTCGATTTGGACCGTGTACTGGACACTTGCGAGGTGTCTGGACTGGATGAGGAGCGGTGTTTGGCTTTGTCTGACTATTTGGCAGAGGTTCATTCAGTCAAGAAAGATGCCCCCCGGTTGTACATACGGCGTGTGAGAGATCTGCTGGGTCATGGTGAGGGGATTTTCGGGTTGACTGACAGCTATCCCGCTGGGCTGGGCTATGTCGGCGACAAGTTTTTTGTGGATTTCGAGAAGGCTTGTGTGGAGTGGAGGTGGAGACTTAAGCAGAAAGTGCATAGGCTTTCGCAGGTTCATGGTGATTTTCATCCTTGGAACGTCATGTTCAGACGGGGGCTGGACTTCACTGTGTTGGATCGGAGCAGGGGCGAGTGGGGTGAGCCGGCTGATGACGTGAGTGCTATAACGATTAACTATCTGTTCTATTCTCTGAGGTTGTTAGGCGAGTTTGAGGAGCCCTTCTTGAGGCTGTTCTTGCTGTTCTGGAGGAACTATCTAGACAGGACTGGGGATGACGAGATTTTGAGTGCGGTACAGCCTTTCTATGCTTGGCGCAGTCTGGTGGTTGCTTCGCCCGTGTGGTACCCTGATCTGCCTTTGAATGTTCGTAAGATGATTTTCCGTTTCGCGTCTAAGGTGCTTAAAACCAAGAAGTTCGATTTTGAAGATGTTGCTTCATACCTGAAATAGCTGTTGTTGCCCGCGGCGAGAAAGGGGGCTTCGAGGTTGAGGTGAAAGATTATATAATGTCCTGTGTTAGTGTGCAGGTGGGACGTGTCCAGTTTGGACGTTGAATCTGCGGATGACTTGAGGAGAAGACTTAGGGAGATAGGCTACTCTGATGATGCCGTAAAGGAGATTCTGAAGTGGTATAACCAGGGTCGTTCTGATAGAAGGGCATGAAAGGCGTTTATGTTCTTGTAGTGTCTGTCACTGAGCCTGTTTGTCTTAGGGTTGGCGCGTTGGGTAACGTGTCTTTTGGCGAGGGTCTGTACGCATATGCGAGGTCCGGTCAGGTTGGGTTGGAGAAGCGTGTGGCACGGCACCTGAGAAGGGTTAAGAAACGTTTTTGGCATATTGACTACCTGTCAAACTCTGCCGTTGCCAAGGTTGTGAACGTGTTTTGGAAGGAGGGTGAGAAGAGTGAAGAGTGTAGTCTGGCAACGGTTTTGGGTAAACATGGTGAGCCGGTTGCAGGCTTTGGTTGTTCGGACTGTGACTGTACGAGTCACTTGTTCAAAGTGAAGGAGTACGGTTTTCCAATCGAGTTTACGCGCGAGTTGTGTATGAAACCTGTTAGGAGTGTACGTTGAGTGGCGGGTTGGTGTGTGTGGGTCACTGGATTGCCTGGGAGCGGCAAATCTGTGGTTTCCGGGGCTTTGGTTAACCTTTTGGCCGAGCAGGGTATTAATGTGCATTTGCTATCTTCTGACGCGTTGCGTAGGGTTGTGACTCCTCGGCCCTGCTATTCTTCGGAGGAACGGGATGTGGTCTATGGAGCACTTGTTGATAATGCCCGTTTGTTGACTGAAAACGGAGTGAACGTGGTGATTGATGCGACTGGCAATTTGCGACGTTATCGTGACGCTGCGCGGAAGCAGATGAGGCAGTTTGCTGAGATCTATCTAGTGTGTCCTTTGAATGTTTGCATGGATCGCGAGTCTAAACGGACTGAGGCATTTTTGGCCCCGAGGGAGATCTATGCTCGTGCTCTGGAGGGCAAGGCTCTGAACGTGCCTGGAGTTGGGCAACCTTACGAGGAGCCTTTGGCGCCTGAGCTGGTGCTGGACACTACGACGCTTTCGCCAATAGTGTGTGCTGAGAGAATTGTAGACTTGATCGGCGAGCGTTTCAGATGATTTGTCTGCGCCAAATTTGACAGAAGAGACCTGACCTGCAAAATTAGTCCATGCTTTTGGTTGACCACTCAAAGAGCGCGCGCCAATTGAATTATCGTATTATGTCCGTGGCGGACACGATGGGCTAGGGTTTTTTTCTATGTACTCTAAGACTTGGGAGGCTTGTTCTTCTGAAATGTTCTTGGACTTGAGGAGAGAAGCGACCAGGTCGGAGATCTTTGCGAGGGCATGGATCTTGTAGCCGAATTTTTCGAGGGTATCTTTTCCGCCTTGTTCTCTGTCAACAACTACCACAATGGTTTCAACGTTTGCCCCTAGTTCTTGCAGAGGTTTTACTCCTTCAAGCTTGGACAACCCTTCGCTGACGACGTCGTCGAAAAACAGCACGTTTTCTCCTTTCACTACGTCTGCTCCTGCGATTCTTCCTGTTGTACCGTATGTTTTCTTTTCTTTTCTGACGATTATGCAGGGCAGGTTCAGACGGCAGCCTATGCTTGGCAGTATTAGTGCTCCTTTCAATTCGATCGATGCTAGCTTGGTGATTTTCTGCGAGGACGCAATCTTCTCTATTTCAGTCGCAGCAACGTCCACGAGCGCGCAGAATTCTTGAGGCGAGGCAAGCAGATGTGCAAGGTCAATATAGTATGGGCTCAACGCGCCGGACTTTATCCGGAAGCTGCCAAACTTCAGGCAGCCGGACCTGTACAAGGCGTTTGCGATCCTGGATGTGTTGTCCAATCTTAGACCCGAGAGTAACTTGTTCTTCACAGATTTAATGCTTGCCCGAAACCGAAATGGCAGGACGAATCAGTACGTAATCTGACATGTTCTGACCGGTTGACCTGGTCCTGAGCGAACTCGGCTTCCAGATGCTGACAAGACGAAGGCCCTAACTCTGTGCATACCGCTCTTTCAAGCAGCTGAGCGTTGGAATGGCGAAAAAGACATAAATACTCCTCTGCTTCATTTAAAAAAGCACCTACATGATGATTGGTGGGAATAGCAGGTTAGGTTTGGCCATCTGGGTCTATGTTGATAGCCTGTTGTTCTCATTTGTAGAAGGGACGAAGCGGGAAGACAATGGGACATAGAAAAACGCATGCTCCTAGGCATGGTTCACTTGCGTATTTGCCTAGGAAACGGTCTGATCATGTCTTAGCTAGAATCCGTTTTTGGCCGAAGATACAGTCTGAAACCCCCAGATTGCTGGGCTTTATGGGTTTTAAGGCTGGTATGACTCACGTGTTTGGCATTGAGGACAAGAAGCGCTCACCGGACTTCGGCAAGGAAGTGATGCGTTCGGCCACTGTAGTGGAGACCCCTCCAATTCTCATCTGTGCTGTTAAGGCTTACATGAAAGACGTTACCGGACTGCGTACTGTTGCTGAGGCTTGGATGAAAGATCCTCCGGACGAGTTGGACCGCGTGTTTACGCTTCCTGAAAACTTTAACACTGAAGAGGCTTTGAAGAAGGTTGAAGGGAACCTGCCCCGAACAGTGAAGGTCCGTGTTATCTCCATTAACCAGCCTAAGCAAGCTAGCATGTCTAGGAAGAAGCCGGACATGGCGGAGATAGAGATCGGCGGAGGCACGGTCCAGCAGCAGTTTGAGTATGCTAAGAGCTTGCTGGGTAAGACAGTGACGCCTGCGGAGATTTTCAAGGAAGGCCAGTTTGTAGACGTAGCTTCGATATCAACTGGGAAAGGTTTTCAGGGTCCTGTGAAACGTTGGGGTGTAACGATACTTCAGGCGAAGGGCAGGAAAACCAAGAGGGGTGTCGCCACGTTAGGTCCGTGGAACCCACATCATGTCATGTACAGTGTTGCAAGAGCTGGACAGATGGGTTACCATCAGAGAACTGAATATAACAAACGCATTTTGAAGATGGGCAAGGACGGGAAGGAAATAACTCCTAAGGGTGGTTTCTTGAGGTATGGCCTAGTTCGCGGTTCATACATGTTGCTCGACGGAAGCGTAGCAGGCACAGAGAAACGCCCAGTGAAGCTTCGCTTTCCTGCACGTCCGCCGAAGGGTTTCGGAGAAGAGCCCATGCAGATTACCCAGATTTCGTTGGAATCGCCTCAAGGAAGATGAGCGGTGAACACACATGGCAAAGAAGACTGCGAAAATCCTTGACCTTGAGGGAAAATCAACTGGAAAAATAGAGTTGCCAGATGTTTTTGAAACGCCTTTGAGGCCTGATGTGATCAAGCGAGCTGTGCTTGCGATACAGTCAAACAGTTTTCAGCCGCAAGGCAGAGACCCAATGGCAGGCAAGAGGACCTCCGCTGAATCTCGAGGTACGGGCAGTGGGACGGCAAGGATCCCGAGACGCAAGGGGGCGAGCGGCCGAGGAGCTTTCGCGCCTGGAACGGTGGGCGGCAGGCAGGGACATCCTCCACTGTCTGAAAAGATTATTGTCAAGAGAATCTCGAAGAAGGAAAAAAGACTGGCTCTATTCTCGGCGATTGCCGCTACAGGGTCGAAGAAGGCAGTTGCTGCGCGCGGACACAACGTTGAAGATGTTCTGGAAATTCCTCTGATAGTTTCAGATGATCTTGAGGCGATGAGCAAGACGAAAGAAGTCGAAGAGTTTCTGATACGTTTAGGCATTCTTTCTGACATCTTTCGCGTCAGAGAAAGCAGGAAGATACGAGCTGGAAGAGGCAAGAGCAGAGGAAGAAAGATGAAGCATGCCGTGGGGCCGCTCATAGTTGTGGCTGAGAACAGGGGAATAGCTGAAGCAGCCCAAAACATACCCGGCGTAGAAGTTGCCACAGTTTCCACTCTGAATCCTGAAATGCTTGCTCCTGGAACGCATCCTGGAAGATTAACCGTTTGGACAAGCAGCGCCATTGCGAAACTTGGCAAACTGTATGGAAAGGGAGAACAGACAGATGGACCCCTATGAAATCATACTCTACCCGTTGATGACGGAATCTTCCAGCCTGATGGTTGAAAAGGAAAACAAACTGGTTTTCGTCGTGAGTCTGAAGGCAACCAAGCCGGATGTTAAGAAGGCGGTTGAGAAGCTTTACGAAGTGAAAGTTCAAAGCGTCAACGTTCAGATTACACCTGAAGGAGAAAAGAAAGCTTACGTCAAACTGACTCCTGATTTCAAAGCAGCTGACGTCGCAATCAAACTCGGATTACTGTAGACATGGTGAACTGACTAATGGGAAAGAGGATACGTGTTCAAAGACGCGGGCGCGGCGGCTCCACCTTTCGGGCAAGAACACACAAGAGAGTCGCGCCGGCAAGGTACCCCTCAGCAATAAGGGTCAAGGAGAATTTTGACACGGTAGTCAACGGCGTGATCGAAGATCTTGTTCACGACCCTGGAAGAGGTTCTCCTCTTGCCCTGATAAGGTTCGAAAACGGAGAAACCTGCTACACTGTGGTTCCAGAAGGAGTCTCTACAGGCGGTCGGATCCAGATTGGTGGAAAAGCCTCGGTTGACGTGGGCAATATCCTTCCTGTCGGAAAAATCCCTGAAGGCACTATGGTCTGCAACATAGAACTTCGCCCCGGAGACGGCGGCAAACTCTCAAAGTCCTCTGGCGCGTACGCTACTGTTGTTTCTCACACGCCGAAGGGAACAGGGGTCAAGCTTCCATCAGGACAATCCAAGTACGTAGCAGATTTTTGCAGGGCAACTATAGGCGTGGTTTCAGGAGGGGGCAGAACCGATAAGCCTTTCCTGAAGGCGGGGACAAAGTTCCATCTGATGAAAGCAAGAGGACGCAAGTACCCGAGAACCAGTGGAAGGAAGATGGTCGCGGCTGTACACCCATACGGTAGTAGCAAGAGAAGCGCACGCAAGGTAACCACCACTTCGCACGGTGCACCTCCGGGACAAAAAGTCGGACTTATTGCGGCTAGAGGAACAGGAAGGAAAGCAAAGAGTGCACGTGACAAAGACAAGATCAGTAGAAAATCAGAAAGTTTATAGCATTAAGGACTACGGATCAGGTGAAGAAGAATGCCCAAAGAATTCATGTACCACGGATTGACGCTTGACCAAGTACAGAACATATCGATGGACGAATTCATCACCCTTCTTCCTTCAAGACAGCGAAGGAGCCTCCACAGGGGCCTGCAGCCAGAGCAAAGAATACTGCTTGAAAAGGTTAGGCGGTCAAAGGAAGTGCTCAGAAAAGGAGGCACTTCAACTGTCAAGACTCATGTGCGGAACATGATTGTTCTCCCAGAAATGGTAGGCCTCACGATTCATGTTCACAACGGTAAAGAATTCGTTGCAGTGGAGATAAAACCTGGGATGATTGGTCACTACCTTGGCGAGTTTGCGGTTACAAACAAGCCTGTGAGACATGGAACGCCTGGCATCGGCGCCTCCCGCTCCTCAATGTACGTGCCACTCAAGTAGCCCTTTATTCTTATCTAACTAGGTAGTGTATTCTCTGCCCGAGGTTTTCTTGTCCACGGGTTGATTCTCCGGCATCTGTGGCAGGGGAATAGGCGGCGGAATGTTCAATGTTCTGGAAATCAAAACCGACTCGGTAAACGCCACGTTTGATACTGATTGAACGATGGCCAGTGGCGGGGGCTTTTTCTCTTCGTATTCTTTGTAGATCTTGTCAATCTCGCCTTTCTCGCCGATCACGTAGGCGCGTCCCTTCAAGTTTATCTGGGCAAAAGACGGACTGTAATTGATCGTTAGCACAAAGGGAACTTCAAGTGAATTGTCCGGTTTCTTCTCCATGCCCGTAAGGTTGAGATTAGTGTTTATCTGAATAGGTGGAATAGGCTGTCGGAAGTCTAGAAATCGTTCAGCAGAAACGTTGGATACGGCGACGTTTACCCTGATCATTCAGATCATCAAGAGCTAACAGAAGGCACTGGCTGATTTAAATCTGTTTATTCCTTTGCGGGTTTGTATTTTGTGAATCCGCAATGTCCACACGTGTACCTATTTCCGTGGTCAGCCATGAAATAGCCTTGGCCGCAACGTTCGCAGATTGGGCGAAGTCTGACCACTTTTTCATTGTCAACTCTGTACAGAGTGTAGACTCCTTTCTCTTCTTTCTTCTTCTTCTCAGGCTTCGGCGCTTTCTCGGCCTTTGCAGGTTTTGCTTCTTCCTTCGGGGTTTCTGCAGGTGCTGCCTCAGCCTTCTTTGTTTCCTTCTTGGGGTCTTCGACTTTCTTTGGCGTCTCTTTCTTCTCTGCTTTCTTGGACATAATCTACCTACTCCTTCTTCTCTTCCTTGGGTTTTTCAGGAATGTTCCGTTTCACAATGTAGGCGGGTTCGACACGTTTAGCACTCTCTACAGAATCGTAAAGGTTTGCCGTTCCGAATGCCTGGTGCGTGCCCGTCTTGGTTTCAAATTTTCTGATGAAAACCAGGTCAACATTAACTCTCAAGGAATCAGCAACGGCTCTTTTTACTTCAAGTCTCGGTGTGGTGCTGCTTGGTTTTTCATGTTCCACTTGAAACTGAATCTCTCTTCTCTTCAGCAGCTTGTTTGTCTTCTCTGACAATATTTTGATTTCCATGATGTTTCCTCGCGTGCGGTGTTGACTTGATAGGAGGGCTTCTTATTTAGTTTTTCGAACATTCCTTCATGATTCTGAGGATCGCAGCTGTTTCTTCCTTCTTGTTTAGCGTAGCTTTCACCACGACGATGCCTTCATGCGGTTGTCCGTAGACGATGTATCCGTTTTCAGGTGCGTACACTATGGCAATTAAAGCCAACAAGTCTTCTTCGCCATCCACTACAATCTCTATGCTTTGTTTGCTCTCCATACCGCCTTGTGTTGCCATGATGGCTTCTTTGGTTAGTGTTCCCTGAGGGTTCTGAACGTATACAACCCTCTCTGCTGGAAGTTTTGTTCCCTGTGTGTTTTTTCTCATGCATTTGTTGTCAATGATTGTCACTTTGGGGTGGAAACCACATTGGTGCAAGTTTTTTGAGACAGTATCTCCAACTGAGATTATGATGGGCGGTCTGTCTCTGGCCACCATTTCCTTCAGTTCTTTCATTGTTTGAGAAAAAGAACCTTTGATGAGGCGTCCAAGAGGTTTCTTGAGTTCTTCACGCAGTTCAGGCGTAAGAACGTATTCAACGCCCATTTATCTTACCTTTAGTGCGTAGCGTCCCTTCTCTTTGATATTCATTGCTTTGGCGACGGCTGAAGTTTCAGGGTCGAAGATTATTACCAGTCCAGCGTGGTCGTCACTTAGACTTGTGTTTTTGCATTTTGGGCAAACGTTTTCTTTGGTCAGAAAGTGGCATGTTGAGCAGGCTTTCTCGCTCATTTCTTTTCTCCCTTTTTCTGCGGCGTCTGCTCTTTCTCTGAGGGCTTCTTTTCAGCAGCTTCCTTGATCTTCTGCAGGTCGTAGTCAATCCACTCTAGTTTTCCAAGGAAAGGCTGTCTGGCGGTCACACCTATTTTTCCAGAGCTTCCTGCTCTGCCTAACGAGACTGCAGTTATGCGGACACGCACTTGGTCGCCACTGGCTAGTTTGCGTTTTGATTCTTTGCCCAGAAGTATGCCCTGTTTTCCATCGTATGATATAAAATCGTCCATTAACTGTGAGACGTGAAGCAACGCGTCGATGGGTCCGATACGCACGAACGCTCCGAAATCAGCGATCTCTACGACTTCGCCTTCAACTATTTCCTGTATCTTAGGGTAGAATGTTAACAACGAGAAATTGACTTTGTGATACGTAGCACCGTCGCCAGGAATGATCTTTCCGGTTGGGCTCACTTTCACTTTTGTCACGGCGATAACATACCCTAACTCTTCATCGACAACTCCTTCATACTTTGCTTTAACCTGCTGGTGTCCAACTGCTTCGAGAGGGTTGCCGAACGTCTCGGGCGGAATCCGAATTGTGTCTTCAAGAGTGACAAGTTTAAACAGGGGTTATGGCCTCCCGTCAATACCTAAACGTGACTTTTGTCTCACATAGATAACTGGCACATTTATATCTCTTAGCTTCTTCTTAAGCTGCCTGTCATTGGTGAACACTGCACATTCACCTTTGCTGGCAACTTTGACTATTATGTCATCTACGGTGTCTGCTCCTGTTTCGTTTGCGTTAACAACCTTATATTTCTCTGCTAGTTTCAGAGCAAAAACAGCATTCTTGCGCATCTGACTGGAGCCTTCTTTGGCGAGTCTTTCAAGCTCCTGTCTTACTGGGGAGAGAAGAACTGGTTCGAATTTTTTGTTTAGAAGGGTTTTGAGTTCTTCCAGAATGTCGATTTTGAACTGTAAAGGTGTGAAGAGGACGTTCGAATCCAGAATTATCTTCAGGGGTTCCTTTTCAGGCTTGCGTTCATCCTTCATATCATTTGATCATTCCAAAGCCTATGAGTCTCCATCTGCCGCCGATTTTTCTGCTCAGTGCAACGCGTGATGTTGTTTGCGCGCATACTGGCCGAGTGAGTTTGATGAGGACGTTACCTTTTCTTATTGATGCGACTTTGCCGACTGTTATTGCGGCGCCTACGTGTAGTAGCAGGGTTTCGTTCATTGTGACTTCTTCGATCTTGGCGAGTTCTTTTGTTCCTACTGCGCGGTCTAGGATTTGTGCTTGCAGTGTAAGCTCTGACAGTGTTGGGGGAAGCATGCCTACCTTTCCTGCGATGTTTCCTGTTAATCCATCTGCCTTAGAATATGAAGGGTCCAGCAGGGTGCCAACGCCGACAAGGCCGCCGCAGTGGGCTTCTTCAACATTTTTGCCTCCGGCTTGCAGAGTGACTATTTCGCTGAACAAGGGCGTGTGAGTGCTTTTGCCTTCAGCCGCTATTCCAGGGCGTATTTCTAGTTCATCGCCGACTTTGAACGTGCCCTGAATTATCGTTCCGCCGAGGACACCTCCTTCCAGCGTGTCAATGGTTGTGCCTGGTTTGTTGGTGTCGAATGAACGGACCACATACATGAACGGCGGTTTGTTTTCATCTCTCTTTGGTGTGGGAATGAATTGTTCCATGGCCTGCAATAGGATGTCCATGTTGATTCCGCGCTGTGCAGAGATAGGGATTATAGGTGCATCTTCTGCGGCAGTTCCCTTGACGAAATTCTTTATCTCGGCATGGCTCTGATGGGCTCGTTTTTCGTCAACGATGTCTATCTTGTTTTGTGCTATGATGATGTTTTTTATGCCGGTTACGTCGGCTGCGGCCAAGTGTTCTCTTGTTTGAGGTTGTGGGCAAGGTTCGTCTGCGGCAATGACAAGGATGACGCCATCCATTATGGCTGCTCCTGAAAGCATGGTGGCCATCAGGGCCTCGTGTCCTGGCGCGTCTACAAAACTGATTGCTCTGGCGAAAACTGCTTTGGAACCGCAAGCTGGGCACACTGGTTTCATCGAAAGGTTCTTTGGCGGTTCGCATTTTGGGCATTTGTAGATGGGCATGTCAGCGTAGCCTAGTTTGATCGTGATGCCTCTCTTCAATTCTTCGCTGTGTCTTGATGCCCACACGCCAGTTAATGCTTGCACCAAAGTTGTTTTGCCGTGGTCAACATGGCCTATCGTTCCAATATTGACCACTGGTTGACAAGGTAAAGGGGCGGATTTTTCTGCGTTGTCTTCACTCATTCGCTCATTTCCTCTGTTATTGCGGAAGTTGTGATTCTCATTGTACTGTCATCCAAGCCCATAATAAGTGTGTCGCCTTTAAGCATGAGTTCAGCTTTTGAATTGCTCCTTCAAAAATGCTTAGCTACAGGCAATGAAGACTGCTTCTTGATGTCTAGCTTCACTATCCTCTTAGTGCTCCGCCTAATAATCCGCCAATAGCTGATATTATCCCGCCTACTAAGCCTGCCACTATCGCCACAATTATTCCTCCGATTAGTCCTGCAAGTGCGCCGACTAGTCCCCCGACGATGCCGCCCAGTATTCCACCAATCAAGCCGCCAGTTATTGCTATCAGAATGGCCAAGATTATTCCGCCGAACACTCCAGCCAGAAATCCCGCCAATGCTCCTCTCATTATCCCTCTTGCCACAAGTCCAGCGACAAACCCGCCGACCACGTGACCGATCACGGAGCCAATCCCGGGAAAGAGCCATGCGAGAAGAGCTGTGACGACAAAGCCGACGAACGTGCCTCCCAAAAGATTGCCTTCTGCCATGATAGACCCTTCAAAATCCTATCATACCCAGGCGTATATAAATAATTAGTGCATTTGGCGATGTTGCGAAATATCTCAACGAGGGTTGCTTGAAGCAGTCCAGTCAGCGATTGCTCTTGAAGAAGGTGTCCGGAAAGTATGCCTCAAGAAGTGGCTGCTTTCTGGTTTCCAGTTTCAGGTTTTTCTTCGGTCTTGGTTTCTTTTTCTGCCGGAGGGTTCTTCTTCTTTTTTGCTTTGGCTTTCTTTTCTTCTTTTGTCGGTTCTGGCTTTCCCACGATCTTCATGTTTATTTGTACGATTTCATCTGTTATGACGTTTCCGCGGATCGTCTTGCGTCTTCTCATTCCTTCATTCGTAGGATTGAAGCCGACTCCTCCTGCCAAGAGTATTCTCCTGCGGACTCCGCCGTGGACGCTTGGTCTCATTGGAAAGCCGTCCTTGTCTGAGCCTCCCGTCACTTGGACTTTCTGACCTGCAAGGTCCACGACTGTTCCTTCTATTACTTCGCCTATCTTCTTGCCGATCAACGGGGAAGCTCTTGCTTCTTCAAGCTCAACTATTTTTGAGGTTCCCTCTGCCGGGTCTGAAACAATTATCTTGAACTTTGCCATTGCTGACAGCCTCTGAGGCAGTGTTATGAAAGTTGAATATCTCTCTATTAAGGGTTTATGAGCGTCTTCAGAAGAAAGGGATTCTGCGTGACTAAAGGTTTTAATCTTGCTTTAGAGACGTTTTTTGGCTATGTGGCGGCTGGGGTTCTTTTTCCACGAAATGGGATTCGGGCTGCTGTCCATTTTTCTGCCCCTCTACATAGTGTCCATCGATCGCGGCAACGGGCTGTTCTATATAGGAATCATCTCGGCCATCGCCTTGTTTTCGGCGATTCCTGCTTCGTTCTTCTGGGGCTACGTGTGCGACAAGACTCGACGCTACAAGCGTTATATTCTCTTGTCCTTCTTCGCCTCAACAATGCTTCTTTACCTTTTCACGTTCACGGCTGCTGTGAGTCTGCTGATTGTCTTGTATGCTGTCCTTTCGATTATGCACGTTGCACATGAGGCACCGAAGAACGTTTTGATTGCAGAATTGTATTCGCATCAGGATTGGGAGAGGTCTTTCGCCTTCTATGAGGGCTTCACCGAGGTCGGTTGGCTCATTGGCTTGCTGTTGGGGTTCGTCCTTTCGACCTTCGGCGTCGGTCCGGTTAACATGTTGCTTGTTTGCAGTGGCTTGAACCTAGTCGCGTTTGTCTTGTCCCTGCTACTGGTTAAAGACCCTGCCCTGATTTTTGAAAGAGGCTTGGTGAGCATAGAGAAAACGCTGGATTTTGCCTCACGTGGTATGTTCTTGGCTTCAAAAATTATGGATGGCGTGTCTAATGGTGAAAGACTGAAGAAGGAAAACGTGGGAGCATTCGGCGCTGGGCTTGTTCTTTTCTCTTTGGCAACAAGCATACTCTTCACGCCTATGCCGATCTTTGTCTCGAACGTAGTACAGGGCGCGGGCCTTCCTGAGGGGGTCGTTTTCGCGATTTTTGTTCTGAACTCAGGTGGGGCTATTGTAGGCTATGCTTTTGCCGGCAGCCGTTCAAGCGAGTCATCAGGGAAACGACACTTAGGTAAGGTCGTAGTGCTTCGGGGCTTTCTCACGTTCTTGTTGATTGTGACCTTGCAGATTACCACGTATTCTGTGGGGTTTGTAACAGGCATTCTTATCCTAATGGGCTTCGCCTACGCAATGTTCCTGGTCTACGCGCTTTCGCTGTCGATGGAGCTCATACCCGCGGGAAAGGCAGGCTTGTTCAACGTTTTGATAGGCACAGGAGGGGCTTTAGGCTCTTTTCTTGGTCCCTTCATTGCGCAGACCTTCGGTTTCTTCATCGTCTTCATGACAACCTTAGGACTCTTCATCATGACTTATGTTGCGTTCAAACTCTTCAGGTAAAAAAAGGATGAGGGGGAGTTATTCAACGTGGACTCTGAAGAGGTCTATGTCTTCCCGCATTTCGGGTGTCGCTTCTAGAAAGTCTCTCACTGCTCTTTCGATGTCTTTTGATTGTGTCACGTAGCGTCCTACGATGATTATGTCTGCGCCTTTCCGGAGTGCTTCTTTGGCTGTTTCAGGTACTATGCCCCCTGCTACTGCGACAAGGAATTTCTTGTCTTTGAATGTTTGTTTGATTTCTTGGATGAGTTCTAGTCCCAGTGATCTTCCCGTTTCCTGGTCTATTCCGCGATGCAGTATGACTACGTCTGGGAATTCTTTGAGTGATTTCAGTTTCTTAACTGGGTCTTCAACGTTCATCATGTCCACCACAGCGTATATTGCCAGTCTTTTGGCTTCGTGTATGAACGAATCGAGTGTTTCTGCGGGTGCGAGTCCTGCCGCGACGACGGCGTCTGCTGTTTCATCGTATGCTATGTCAACCTCGACTTTTCCAACGTCCAGTGTCTTCAGGTCTGCGACGAAAAAGACGTCTTTGGCCACTTGTCTGAGGTCGTTGATTACTTTGACGCCGTACCTTTTGATTAGCGGTGTGCCGGCTTCCAGTATTATCCTGTCGCTGCCTGGTAGTTGAGCTATAATTTTCTTTGACCTTTCGAGTTCAGGGGCGTCGAGTGAGATCTGTAGGTATGGTGGTCGCCACAGTCTTGGTACTTTGAATCCCATGATCGGGTGTTTAGCTCTGTCTTTGTCGTACATTATCTTCTCTAGTGTCGGGTATTTTGCGAGTGCTCTTTTCAAGGCTAGCTTGGTTGCTCCATAATTGTACTGGTAGATTTTTCGGGAGTCTGCTGCTTGTGGATGTATGAACACGCTGCAGATTATTACCCAGTCGTCCACTTTTTCCTCGGGTATGATTCCCTCTTCAACGGCGTCAGCGACTGCTTTGGCAACTGCGGCTTGTGCAGGTCCGAAGATTTTGCCCACGTCTTCCATATTCTTGATGGTCACTTTTGGCACGAGGAGGGTATGTGGCTTGGGCGGCAAATTGGGTCTTATGACTGCAAGAAGTGGCGTGTGTCCCGCTGAGAGGTTGGTCAAGCCTGATGCAAATGCCTGGCCTACTGGGCCATTCTTGTCACCGATCAAAAGGTCAATATGAGCTACCTCGTTTCCCTCTCCGATGAGTGCTTCGCCTATCATGTATGCTTTGCTTGACGTTTCTGTTTCCTCCGACTGTGTCGGCATGCTATCTGCAAGTTGTTTGAAGTCAACGTTGAATTCCTTGAGCCACGTGTGCAGTGTGTCTCTGTGAATGTTCAAGGTTTGGGCCGTTCCTGAAACGGTGGGTTTCGCTGGCTTGCCTCGTGAGACGTGTCTGCTTTCTACTGCTTTCCTGACTGTTTCCGTCAGCATTTCGACAAGTTCTTCTTTGCTTTCAGGTTTCTTAGCTTCATGTGCCGACATTTTGTTTCACGCTGAGCTGAAGTCTCACCTTGTATTTAAAACTGTCGGAAGATAGTGCCGAAGTCACTGCGGAGATCAGGAGCCTCCGCATTCAACTGTCGATGTCAGAGCTGCCGGTCTGACCATTGATCCGACGGTCTGCAGGAAAGTGCCGAACAGGCGCGAGGCTTCTTTGCCAACAGTGCTCCTTCTTTGTTCGTAGAAGGGTTTTCTAGTCGCAAGCATGGGCAGTCTTCTCATAGGTAAGCCTATATACCTTGAGTTAGTGTATGAGGCTCAAACTGGGTTGCGGAGCTGTTCAGATGCCGTGGAAAGTTCCTGTATGCTTGCTCATCGTAATACTGGGTTTTGTTCTGTTCTTGTACGGAGCCAACTACTATGACAATACGCTGGGCTGGGCAGGTGTCGGATTTGTTGTCGGCGGTATTATCCTCTGTATTGTGTTGAAGTTGCTTGAATCTGTACGGAAAAAGTAGGGTTAGGCTAGAAGCTGTAGAGTTTGGAGTACTTGTCTGTTAAATATTTCAGGTATGGTTTGACGTTTAGCTCTTGACCTGTGATTCTCTTTATCAGGTCCGTTGGCTCGTAGAGGTTTGAGGGAGTGTGGACGTTCTTGGCTAGCCACTGTTTCGTTTCGGCGAGGTTTCCTTTTGCAAGTTGTTTTCGCCAGTTTGGCACGGTTTTCTCCATCGTTGCGAGTATCTGGCCACTGTAGATGTTGCCCAGTGCGTAGCTTGGGAAGTAGCCGAATGCGCCACCTGCCCAATGCGTGTCCTGCATGACGCCTTCTGAGTCATTTTCGATTTTGATGCCGAGATAGTCTTTGTAACATTGGTTCCATGTCTCAGGAAGCTCTCTGACTGTTATCTTGTCAGCGAACAGGTCGCGTTCAATGTTGAACCTTATGATTATGTGCAAGCCGTATGTGACTTCGTCGGCTTCCACACGTATCTTTGAGGGAGTAACTTGATTTATGGCATGCACGAATTTGTCAAGGTCCAACCCTGCCAAGGTGCTGCCGGCGATTTCCTTGAGTTTTGGTATGAAGTACGTCCAGAATTCGTATGAGCGGCCGATTATGTTTTCAAACGTTCTTGACTGCGATTCGTGAAGGCCGGAGGAACAGGCCGAGCCGACAGGCTGGTACACAAAATCTTGGTCTAGGTTCTGTTCATAAATGGCGTGGCCTGCTTCATGCAGTACTGAGAAGACTGAGGATGTAAAGTTGTCTTCATAATAGTGCGTTGTTATTCTCACGTCATCGTAGTAGCCTGTGGTAAATGGGTGTTCAGTCGTGTCGATTCTGCCTCCTGCCTGTTTTGAAGTCACGTCATAGCCAACCGTTTCGGCAAGAGCAACTGCGATCTTGCGTTGCGTGTCTATGGACACTTTGCTTTGCAGAATGCTGACATCAGGCTGTTTGGGTGCCTTCTCGCATTTTTTCAGAAGCGCGACCAACCCTTCTCTCAGTTCATCAAAAGTTTTTGTGATTTGCTTAGCCGTCATCTTGGGCTCGAAGATGTCTATCATCGCATCGTACGGCGTGGCAGTCTGCTTGACTTCCATCAGGATTGCAGCGGCTTTCTTCTGGAGTGCGACAAGCTTCTCAAGCTCAGGTCTAAACATCGCATAATCCTTTGCAGCCTTTGCCTTCTTCCAAATGTCCGTTGCGAGAGCTGACTGTCTCGCAATTTCCGAAACAAGCTCCTCAGGAAGCTTAGTCTGCTCATCAAACCGTTTCTTTACGAGGTACATGTTCCTTTTCTGAACACTGTCCAGCTTTTCGTATTCTTTTTGGCGCATAATCTTGCCAAGCAAGCTTCCTATTTCTGGGTCCGTGCTCATCTTGTGTTCAAGAACGCTCAGCATCGCAAGTTGTTGACTACGCAGATTGATGGCCTTGGGAGGCATCATAGTTTCCATATCCCAGCCAATAATAGCCTCTGCGGACTGAAGGACGGCGAGGTTCTTGGCCTTCTCCATCAGCTTCTTGTAATCCGAGGATGTTTCTGCCATGACAATCACTTTTGAATTCTAGGGATAAACGATAGAAGGCGCTCGTATTTGAGTTTTGGGACTCATCCAAGTCACAGTATTGTCATCGTCTTCGGCATTATTCCCTTCGCAGCGTCGTTGACAAAAAAGTCCGAGATTATAGTAAGACTGAATTGTTTGGTGCTCCGGCCGGGATTCGGACCCGGGTCTCCGGCTCGAAAGGCCGGAATACTTAACCGAGCTATACTACCGGAGCCCTATAACCCGGAGGCACCCTGCAGTTTGTGGCTTCGTTCGAATAAACCTTATCCTTTCAAAGCTGCTTTCAGGCATTCTTTCAGTGGTGCGAGAATTGTTTCTGCCTTGTTGAGTGTCGGAGCATAATAGGCCGTCTTGGCAGAGTCTGTCATTATCGTTCTTATTCCCAGCTTTTCTGTCCATGATACGACGGTGCAGACGCCTGCGAGCACGTGTCCTCCACTTTGCTCTATTCTTTTTACAGAATTTTCACATTTTTCCTTGACACAGGCAGACGTGCATACCCAGAACTCCATTCCATGTCTTACTTTTCTGTTGCCGATGAGCTGAGCAATTTGTTTCATTTCGTTTTTGGAGCAGTGAGGGCAGCCTATGAAAACCAGGTCAGGTTTCTTGGTTGTTGCGGTTGACAGGTCTGTAATTGTTTGTTCTACGTCTTTGTCGTCGATGTCTATCTTCTCGACTTCTTCCCTTGCTAGCTTCTTCAGATGGAACATGTTTGTCATGCCGGTGGTGGCTAAAGCCGCGCTGAACTGTTTAAGCTTCTCTTCTGATGGGTCACGAAGTCCGCTGACTGCCGGAATCTTGTCTCCTAGCACTTTGCCCAGACAGATTCCCAGCGCACCATACTCAGTCTGGTTCTGCAGTTTGGCTTTCACGTTGACCAGAACGTTTGGCTGTCTGCCTTCTGCTTTGTGTACTCCGTATTCCGGAGTTTTTCCAATTACCGCCGCCGCAAGAGCACTTGGCCCGCCTTCACGGTTTGTCCACGTGCCCAGTATAGAATTCGCGTAAACAACGGCTGAAGATTCGGCCCAAGCAACGTGTGAACCGCGCTCAGGCATTTGCAGGTAATAGGGCGTGCAGGTTAGAGACTTTGTCAAGCCCATCTTTTCAAACTGTTCCAATATTTCCCGCTGCTTCTCACACAGTCTGCTGGGTAGTCTTTTTCCCAGATACTCCTGGTCGAGGCTCTGCGGGTTCAATGTTGTTCTGACTTGCACTCTCGCACCAGAGTCTGCCAGCGCCTTAAGGAATTCTATGGGTGCGTCGCCGAGCGTTCTATATGAAACCCCCGAGACGTGTGCAGACTTTATTGGGATGAGTTTTTCAGCGTTGAAAAGGTCGCCCAGACGACTCAAGATTTTCATGCATGTTTGGCTGGCCCAGCCGCATTCGCCTCTAAGAATGCACTCCTCATCCTTCGTCAAGTACATTCTCGTCTAGGCCTCCTTGCGCTTCAGTATCTTGACCGTGCCCTCGTACGCGTCAACTTCGACAGTGTCTCCAGTCCGAACTTTCGTAATGTCTATTTGGTCGACCATAGGAACGTTAGCTATTATGGCTCCGACCACCACGACGGGATCAGCCGTATGGTTGACTATCGCCTTGGGCGCCAAGCCTTTCTTCGCCAGCGAATAAAGCACGTAACTGCCCACTGTGGAACCGTGCCCGTGTGGAAAGCATAACACTTTGTCCTTGATGCATACTCCGCATAGGTCATTGTTTTTCTCAACTATTCTCCCGTCTGCAGGGTCAACTCCACCTAGGAAACTGATGGGCTTTTCACTCACAAGCGCCTTGGCTCTACATTTTCCTTCAACGATTACCCGACCCTTTAACGTTGTAGGCTGCATCTTAAACCCTTTAGTAGGATACTTTTGCTGAGGACGGCATCTTGCCCAGTAATTTTGAGGCTGCCACGCTCACTTTTTCACGGTTTGGTTCATCCGTGTACACACGGAGTATGTTCATGAAACCTTTGAGCGTCTCAAAAATCTTGGAGATCTCGCTCAGTCGTTGCGGCACTTTTCTGCCTTCTTGAGTCCTGCAAAACACGGGGATTTCCATGCTTTCAGTGAGCACTGAATGATGGTAAGGAACAGATGGGACTGTGGGCACGTCGATAATCACCGCGTCCGCATCAAGCTTGGCTGCCTTTGCGATGTCTGCTTGCAGTTGTTTCCTGTTTGATTCACGACTGAATATGCTCGAGACCACAGTGTCTTTCTCGTAGAAGGTCCGTTCGTAGGCGCACTTGAGTAGCTTTCTTCTCTCAAGGTTCCTGATAATCCCGCTTGATTTCTTACAGTTCTTCAGCTTGGTCCAAACGGTATAGTCATCCATTGCCAAGTATTCTTCAGGTGTCCTAAAGCTCGTCAGTCTGAGTTCAGCGTTTGCCTTCTCCATAGCCAGTGCAAGCATGATCTGCGCTGCCCGGCCTACTCGGTGGAAATATATGCTCTTGAAAGACTCGATCCGGGCTATTATGAGCGATTCCAGAGCTGACAACGCGCCTACATCCACGGCTAGGTTGCCTTCCATAACGTCCAGTGTGTGTATGAGTCTGAAGATGTCTATGAAGCCGTATTCTGCGCCGGTATGGTGTGTATCTCGAACGATGAAATCCTGTTTGTCCACATCTACGGCACTGCTTATGATCTGGTCTAGGAAAGCCTTGCCGGGTCTGTGCAGCTTCCCAACCGCCAGCTTGCTCACGTCATCCGGTTTGCATCCGTTTTTCTTCAAGATGTCCTGCAGTTCGCTTTTCTTGATTATCCATGTGGTGATGTCTTCATGAGTCTTGTCAAGCTCTTTCTCGAGTAGTTGCTCAAAAACATGCGAGAACGGCCCATGTCCAACATCATGCAGCAAGCCTGCAACCCTAACCATCGCAAGCTCTTCTTCACTCACAAGCTGTGAAATGTATGGGTTCTCAGCGACTCGGCCTGCCAAATACATTACGCCGACCGAATGTTCAAACCGTGTATGGTTTGCCCCGGGATAGACATACTCTGCACCTGCGAGTTGGCGCAGTCTGTGCAGCCTCTGAACAGGGTAAGAATCTATGACTGCTTTCTCGTCTTCAGTAACGTAAACGTACCCATGAACTGGGTCTTTGATCTCGCTCCAGTAATTTCTGGGCAACTGCCAACTTCTCCATACGCTTTGAACAGTTATTAATGTTCCTTCGCTCTTATAATGCCTGATGCTCAGAGGTGCAGGAGGAAAAAGCATGGTGGGCAAAGGAGTCTTCATCTGCATTGAAGGTCTGGACGGCTGCGGAAAAACGACACAGGCCAAGCTGCTCGTGAAAAAACTGAGAGAAAAATATGATGCTGTGTACACTGCTGAGCCCAGCCAGGGAAGGATCGGCCAATTCATCAAGAAAAACTGCCTGCATGCTGAAAAACGCGGCTCAGTACTTGTTGAAGCCTTGCTCTTCGCTGCTGACCGTGTTGACCATGTGCAGAATGAGATATTCCCTGCTTTGAGCAAGGGCAGAGTCGTGGTTTCAGACCGTTACGTCTACTCATCGTACGCTTACCAGGGTGCCGCTGGGCTGGAGCTTAAATGGATTGAGCAGTTGAATGAGCATGCGCTGCATCCTGATCTGGCAATATTTATCGACGTGAAACCTGAGACTGTTGTGCAGAGGTTGAAGCGCAGGAGATCGGTGATGGAAAATTTGGAGACCCAGAAGAAAGTGCGTGAGGTCTACCGCAAATACGTCGAGAAAGACCAGCTTGTCAGGCTTGACGGCAACAAGCCGAAAAGCGCAGTTGCCAAAGACCTCTTGCGAACAGTTGAAGAGTTTCTTGAAGAATCCTGCTAATCCTTCTTCAGAAGCTTCACCGCTCTTCTGCCGAAGGTTTCATTGATCTTTTTGGCGATGAACTCGATGAACTCCTCGGGCAAAATGTGCATAGGACCTCTTTCATGGAACAGTTGCAGTTCTAGGAATTTTGGGTTGAAAGTGAACCTGAGCATGTAATAATCAAACCTTAACGGTTTTCTCTTTTCGTTTTCTGTCCGGTAGAAGCGTACGGCGCAGAGGAGATCCAGGATCTGTAATGGAGCCTTTTGCACGATTTTGAGAGCTTTGGCTGTTTCTTCATCGTTGAGATAGTTGAAGCCGTTGTCCTCAGCTACTCCGAACTCGAAAAAGGTGACGCAATTAGTCATAGAAGGTGTGCCAACATCTTCCAGCCTGAGCGTTATTTTGTTCAATTCGCTCAGCAGTTGAAGAAGGATCTGCTGTAGCTTCCTGCTGGAGATCGACGTGACAAAATGCTTTGTCTTGTGCACTTGGTGCGGAAAGGCTTCGTAGAATCCGAACATCATTGATTCCGTTCAGGTTTTCTTGGCTCTTCTCGTCTTTTCCAGATTATCTAGCAGTCCAGAAAGTGTGTTGGCCAGTTTCTGTAGCTTGTCCACATCCTTTTCCCCTTGGATTTTTTCCTGCAGTTCCAGGACTTTCGCCAGCAACACGGCTTCGAGGCTCTCGAAAGCCATTGAGCGGGCAACGTTCGTCTGTTCTTCTCCTTCTTTGACGATTATGACTTTCTTCTCACATTTTGCGCACCAGAGGTCGCCGCTTCTGGGCCTTAGCAGAGGTGCTGAGCATGCTGGACAAGCGAGTTCTGTTAGTGTTGCGCCTTGACGCAGCAGTTCTGCCATACGTTTTATGTGCTGGTCCCCATGTGGTTTTTGCGACAAGTTTCAGAACCCCAAAGTAAATAGGTAACAGAGCCTATATAACCACGCTATCATCAAGTTCCGCGGGGTGACCGAATGGTAAGGAAAAAGAAAGCTGATGAGTACGTGGAGAGAATGAAGCAAGCGATGGCAGTGCTGGGACTTGTTTCTGAGGATAACACGACCCCTAGGAACATAAGAAGAGCTGCAAAAGACTCGATGAGTGCATTGCAGAACCCGGAATTCACTCCTGCTGTTAGAGCTTCAAACGCGATTTCGCTTCTTGACGACATTCTGCAGGATCCGAACATGCCGCCTTATACGCGTGTGAAACTGTGGAACGTCATGAGCCTACTTGAAGCCATAAAAGACTAGCAGTTTCGTCTGTTTATCAAAAGGTGTTCTTGCTGAAAATCGCTAATTATGCCGACGTAGAAGCGGAAGAGGCTGATGGAGGAGCCTCTAATGTCAAAGTCAGATGGGTCATCACCAAGGAAATGGGGGCTCCTAACTTTGCTATGCGCGTTTTCGAGGTGGAACCGGGTGGCTACAGCCCCTTGCACTCTCACGATTGGGAGCATGAAGTTTTCATCCTTGAGGGTGAAGGCGTTGTCGTCAGTAGAGAAGGAGAAAAGAAGTTTAAGCGTGGCGACGTGGTTTTTGTAGCTCCGAACGAGAAACATCAATTTAGGAACAACGGCAAGAAACTTGTCAGGTTCATCTGTGTTGTGCCGCATATGAAGAAGTAACTACGCCTCGTGCTACAATTCAACACGGTTCTTTCTCGCTAGGAATATATGCTAGTTGTGACATCTAAGTGTGGGTTTTAGGGGAGAAGCCCTTTGAAGTATGATGTGATAATTGTAGGAGCCGGCCCCGCAGGCATTTTCTCAGCTTTGGAGCTAACGCAAAGGAACAATATGAGTATACTTATGCTGGATAAGGGGCAAGACATCAACCAGCGGAAGTGTCCAGCAAGCCGAGGGTTTGAATGTGTCAATTGCGCCCCTTGCGCTGTCCTTTCGGGCTGGGGAGGGGCTGGGGCTTACAGTGACGGAAAACTCACGCTTTCAACAGAAGTGGGCGGCTGGCTGAGCCAGTACGTATCCAACAAAGAACTTGAAGAACTTATCAAGTATGCAGACGACATCTACCTCAAATTCGGTGCCACGAAGCACGTCTATGGAGTTGAAAGCGCAAAGACAGATGAGATTGAACGCCAAGCTTCCTTGGCAGGATTGAAGCTTATCAGGCAAAGAATCCGGCATATGGGCACGGAGAAATGTGGTGAAACGCTGCGCAAGATGCGGCAGGAACTGAATGGCAAAGTTGACTTTAGACCTAAGAGCGAAGTCAAGGGTCTGATGGTGAAGAACAACGTCGTTGAAGGTGTCGAAACTGTAAGCGGCGAAAAATTCTCAGGAAAATACGTTATCGTTGCTCCAGGCAGAAGTGGGGCTGAGTGGCTTCAGTCTGAGGCTCAAGCATTAGGATTGAAGACGTTTAGCAACCCTGTTGACGTGGGTATACGTGTCGAGGTCTTAGCTTCCGTTATGGAACAATTGACAAATGTTCTATATGAGCCTAAACTGATTTACTATTCGAAGTCTTTCGATGATACTGTTCGCACGTTCTGTGTTGCTCCTTACGGTCAAGTAGTCACAGAATCCTACGACGGTGTCCTGACTGTTAACGGTCAAAGCTACGCTGAAAAGAAGACTGACAACACCAACTTCGCTATCCTTGTCACTACATCGTTCACGGAACCTTTCAAAGAGCCTATAGCGTACGGAAAGTACGTCGCCCGTCTTGGAAACCTCCTCAGCGGCGGCGTCATCGTGCAGCGTCTCGGCGACCTTGAGGCTGGACGAAGGTCCACGCCGGAAAGAATAGCCCGAAGCGTTGTAACGCCAACGTTAAAGAATGCCACGCCGGGCGACCTGAGCTTCGTGCTTCCGTACAGGTACCTTGCAGACATCCGGGAGATGCTTCAAGCCCTTGACAAAATGGCTCCCGGTCTGAATTCAGCTGACACGTTGCTCTACGGCATTGAAGTCAAGTTTTACTCTTCAAGACTCCAGCTGAGCAACTGTCTGGAGACAAATGTTCACAACCTTTTCACTATCGGCGACGGTGCGGGCGTAACACGCGGTCTGATACAAGCCTCAGCGTCAGGCGTAATAGTCTCCAGGGAAATAGTCAAGAGGGAAAAACAGAAGGCATGACCCGCATGTCCGTAGTCAACGAGATCAAGTGCTCCCACTGCGGTGCTCCTTTGAGCTTCGAGCCGGGCGAGATGCTTGCAACATGCAAGTACTGCGGTTACACGGTAGCCATAGAAACTGGAGAACCTTTCACTCTTGAACATTCGCTGATAATAAACAAGTACGACCAAACTCAGATTGAAGAGCCTATACGGAACTGGATGAGAGGAGGCTTCCTTAAACCCGGCGACTTAGCCAAAAAGGCGAAGTTGACCGAGAAGAACCTTACCTATCTTCCCTTCTGGGTTGTGTCAGCGGAAGCTTCAAGCACGTACAAAGGCGTGTTTGAACGAATAGCGCCCGCAGTTGCGAAGGAGGGAAAGATCGAGAAAGAGTACGATTGGTTGGTTCTAGCGAGAAAAGCTGCAGAGTTCCCGACACGGGAGTACGACGTACCCTTAGAGGGCAAGGTTCCTTACGATTTCAGAAAGATTGAAGCTTTCGCGCATGTTCTCAACAGCGAAATCGACAGGGCAGAAGCAGAAGAACAGGCAAGACAGGAGATCGATGAGAACCACCGTTACCTTGTGCAGCAGGACATAGACAAGATAGTTGATTTCAAAACAGAAATGAAGATTGAAGAAACCGTCTACCTTCATGCGCCCATATGGTTCATAAAATACGAATACAAAGGCAAAGACTACAAGCTGCTTGTAGATGGTGCAACTGGAACGGCTGTCAAGGGCGACATTCCCTCAATCAAACTTTAAAAGCAACCGCCATAATAATGCACTGAATGCGGATGCGGGGACTAACTTGAAAACCGAACGTAAATCCTTGGGTTACGACGCCGGGGCTCTTGCAGTACTCGTCATTTCCATAGGCGTGGCCGCCATAGTCTACGGTATGAACATGATCGGACTGAACGTCTATAACCTTCCCGCCTGGATTTTCGGCCCACTAGGCATCTACACCGTCGCGTACTCGCTCATAGCCGGCAGGAACTCTACATACTACCTAGTCTGGGGAGCGATAATGGTTGCCGTGGCAGTCGTCTCAGGGTTCTATGATAAGGTACCAGTGTACTTGGTCATGGGCATACTTCTGATAGTTCTCGCCATCATAGGCATAATCGCATACTGGAGGAGTAAAAAATGAGTGGAAAAGACTATTTGGGAAAAGTTCGCGGAGAACGAGGTCTCTTAGAAAGAATAATGGGTTACATTCCAGGATACCGAGGATACAAGGAGAAAGAGTTGAGACGGGAAAGCGACCGGCTTGTGAGAACGGATGCTGTGAACAGGCTTAAAGCCGCCAAGACCGCTGTCAGGCGGACCTTCGCAAACCCCGCGGTCGTTCAGAAACTTACAAGCGAGGACTCGTACAGGTTTGACGCACTTACATCTCGTTTGGACAGGGTTACCCAGCGTATAGACCGTGCTGTCGCAGGTTATCAGGGAATGTTTGACGCGGTTAAGGTGAAAGAAGACAAACTTAACACGGTCATTCAGCATGACTTGAGCCTAATACAGGAGGCTGACGCCATAAAGACTGACTGTGACAATGTGGCCAAGATGCAGCCGGGCAACGCTGATTGGGGAACCGCCGTGGACAGTCTCATCAGCAAAGTTGAAGATCTTGATGCGCTCATCGACCAAAGGACCGAGATTTTACGAGGTTTAGGCTGAGTTCTCAGCGCGCGCTGAACTCATCTATATGCCCTGGTGGTTCATCAAATACAAGATGGGAGGAACCTCGTACTCTATGATAGTTGACGCGTGTAACGGAAGCGTTGTCGCTGGACAGAGACATTGGCTTCCTAAAGGAGTAGTCAAAAGGAGGTGAAAGTGAATGCCAAAAGTGATAGAATGGGTTGGAGCAAGAGAAGGAGACATAGTCTGGAAGTACCCAGTTGAGGAGATCGGCTGGGGAGACAACTTGATCGTCCACGAATACGAAGCGGCCGTCTTCTTCAGGGACGGAAAAGCATACGATGTTTTCAGAGCAGGACGCCATGTGCTTTCAACAGCAAACCTGCCGCTTGTGACGAAAGTATTCTCGAAACTCGCAGGGTTTGACAAAGTGCCCTTCAGATCCACGATCGTGTTCGTCTCGTTGAAACAGTTCCAGGGCAAATTCGGAGCACAAGGACAGACAAAGGAACTTGCACCCCTCAAATTCTTCGGAGGCTTCTGGTTCAGGGTTGAAGAAGCTAACCTTTTTGTCAACGAAGTTGTAGGCGGACAAGGGGGATTCACCACTGACAGTTTGCAAAACTTCCTCAGAGGCTACTTCAACGAAAGACTCATCGACACGCTTAGTCAGTACTCTTTACAGGACGTGTATGGCAAGCTGGACGAGACAAGCATGCTCTCGAAGAACGTGCTGTTCGACGCGTTCCACCGAATCGGCCTTGAGCTCATCGAGGTTAAATTCGAAGGACTCGACACCACACCAGAATGGAGAGACCGGCTGTTCTACATAAAGACCGGCGTAGGCGCATCAGAAGTCCTCAGAATGGAAACCATGCAGAAATCAACCGAAAGCCTCTCCAAGAGCCAGGGAGGAGCCGCGATCGGAGCCGGCGCCGTCATACTTCCGCAAATATTGCAGCAGCCACAAGCTCAAGCACAGCCGATGGTCATTTGCCCCAAGTGCGGATTCCAGAACCCGCAGACAGCAAAATTCTGCAACAGCTGCGGCGCCCCGATGCAGGCACCAGCACAAGGCACGATAAGCTGTCCTAAATGCGGAAGCTCAAACATAGCAGGCGCCAAATTCTGCGTGAACTGCGGAACCCCCTTGCAAGCAACAGTCAAATGTGCAAAATGCGGAACAGAAGCACCAGCCGGAACCAAATTCTGCCCCAACTGCGGAGCAAAACTGAAGTAAACATCCCCCCTTTTCCCATGTTTAAAGAGAGCTGTTCTCCCGCGCGGAAAGGATAGCTCCCCCAATTTCTGTAACATTTTTATCCGAATACAGGTTATGCATAGCAAGAAGTAGACCAGAGATGAGCGAGGAAATAATCGGCCATGGAACTTGGTACGACAAGACGGCTCAGAAGTTAATCAGTCGTGAGCAGAAGCTTGGCAGAAGCCTAAACCTCGTGAGAACAGAAATGGGCATAGCCGCTTCGGGGTTCCCGCACATTGGCAATCTCAGCGACGCTGCACGGTCGTTCGCCGTGACGCAGGCGCTTAGGGAGCAGGGCGTGAACTCTGAGCTCATCGCGTTCGCCGACGACAAGGACGGGCTTAGAAAAGTGCCCGCCGGACTGCCTGCGTCGCTTGAGAAGCATCTGGGTCAGCCTGTTACGGACATTCCTGACCTGTACGGTTGCCACAAAAGTTACGGCGAGCACATGGCGCTGCTGCTCAGGGACGCGCTTGACAAGTGTGGGCTGGAGTACAAGTTCATATCGGGAGCAGAAGTCTATCGTCAGGGCCTATTTAACGAGGAAATCAAGACTGTTCTCACGAACGCCAAGAGAATAGGCGAAATTATGAAGGAAGAAGTTGGGCAAGAAAAGTTTCTTGAAGCTTTGCCGTATTTTGCTGTTTGTGAAGACTGCGGTCGAATCTACACGACTAAGGCTTATGATTTCTTGCCAAAGGAAAGCATGGTTCTTTACAAATGTGAAGGCATGGAGGTTAAGGGTCGATGGCTTGAAGGCTGTGGCCACCAGGGCGAAGTCGACTATAGGAAAGGCTTGGGCAAACTGAGCTGGAAGGGCGAGTTTGCCGTTCGCTGGAAAGCTTTGGACATACGTTTTGAAGCTTTCGGAAAAGAGGTCGCTGACTCCGTGCGGGTGAACGACCGTATATGCAGGGAAATACTCGGCTGGGAGCCTCCGCTTCACGCAAAATACGAGCTTTTCCTCGACAAAAGCGGCAAACGGATGTCGAAAAGCACGGGCAACGTTTTCACGCCTCAGACATGGTTCACGTATGGTTCTCCCCAGTCGCTCATGCTGCTTATGCTCAAAAGGTTCGTGGGCACACGCGCCTTAGACGTGATGGACATCCCGATTTACATGGACGAGCTTGACAGGATCGAGGATGTCTACTTCGGAAAGAAACAGGCAAAGAATGAACGCGAACAGGAAAGACTTCGAGGCTTGTACGCTTACTGTTACGCGATGAAGCCTCCCGCAAGCCCGAGTGTACACGTACCCTACAACCTGTTGACTTACTTGGCAAAGATTGCGCCCAAAGGGTCTGAAGAGCAGTACATAGCTGGGAAGCTTCAAACCTCTGGTTATCTGAAGCAGGGTCAAACGTTCGACGAAAGCTTGACGAAACGAGTTGAGTACGCGTTTAACTGGGCAAGGGACTTCGAAGAAATCAAGGAAACAGCTGTGACTCTCACTGAAGAAGAGAAAGCTGCCGTGGCCGAACTCGTCGAGGTCCTGAGAGTTGAGAATGAAGCTGACAAGATACAGAGCGCCGTGTTTAGCACTGCCAAGAAACGCGGCCTGCCGCCGGCTCAGTTTTTCAAGACGATATACACAGTTCTCATAGGCGTGCCGCAGGGTCCAAGACTTGGCCCATACATACTTGCCATGGGAAAACAGAATGTCATCAACGCGCTGGAACGTGCAACCAAGAATAGAGAGTGAAGCTGAAAGACCAGCGTGGGCTGACGTCGGAAAGGGAAATCAAATTTGAAACGGCCGAGTTCCCAATAACGTGTTGTCAAGAGTCGAAAAGCTTGTGGGCCTCCCGTTTTCTGCGAAGCCTCGTCCGCTCGCTGAAACCTGTGTAAAAATAGAAGGTTTTTATGCCGTTTGCATGTAAACTATGTGTTCAAGGTTGGACAAGGATGGACAAGGAGATCGTGGATTACGCCCTAGACTATGCAAAGGGCAAAAGGGTCAATTACGCAGAGGCTCGGGCTAGCAGTCAACAGCAGGACCGGCTGTTGTTGCGGGACGGCAACTTGGAAGCTTACACGTCGGCTGTTGACAGCGGTTTCTGTGTGCGTATTATAGCCGGCGGCGGAATAGGCTTCGCTTCAACGAACAAGTGGACAAGAGAGGAAGCTAGGGAAATAGTTGACCAGGCTTACAAGTATGCGATGTCTGCAAGGCGCAGGGAGAAGCTGGTTTTCGCGGAGGAGAAAGGTGTCAAGACAGAATGGGTGGTTGAGCAGAAGAAGAGGGTCGAGAACGTTCCAGCTGAGGAGAAGATTTCTGCTTTCGTGGACGTTCACAAGGCACTGGCTTGTTGTGGAGTAAAAGTTGTTGCCACAGTGGCCCAGTGTAGTGTGGACTTGATAGCAAAGTATTTTGTGAATTCTGAAGGTTCGCAGATTTCATCGTTTGTGCCGAGGGTCGGCGCGAGCGTTTTCATAGCGGTGGTCGAGCAGGGTAAGACTGAGCAGGCTTCTGAGCAGTTCGGCTTCAGCGGAGGATGGGAAGCCTTCGGCGTTTGGGGGGTTCAGGAGAAGATGGTGCATGATGCCAAGGTTCTGAAAGCCGTGATTACTGGGGCGAAGCATGTTAAGCCTGGGGAGATGGACCTTGTATGCGGTTCTGAAGTGACGGGTATAGCTGCGCATGAGTCATGTGGGCATCCGATGGAGGCTGACAGGATCTTGGGCCGCGAGATGAGTCAGGCAGGTAGATCCTTCATCTACGAAGGTGGCCCATATTGGTTCGGTAAGCGGATCGGCAGTGAAGCCGTCACCGTCGTGGACGACCCCACGGTTGGGCATAGTTATGGTTATTACATGTATGATGATGAGGGCGTTAAGGCCCGCCGCAGGCACTTGTACGAGAAGGGAATGATCAACGAGTTTCTGCACAACCGCGAATCCGCTGCCAAACTTGGCGTGAAGAGCAACGGGTCGAGTAGAAGCATCAACTATGACCGGGAAGCCATAGTTCGTATGTCTAACACTTTCGTGCTGCCCGGGGAATTGTCCGAGGAGGAACTTGTCGAGGATGTGAGCCGCGGAGTATACATGAAATCCTTCACGGAATGGAACATTGACGATAAGCGTTTTAACCAGCGCTACGTGGGAAGGGAAGCCTACCTCATCGAAAAAGGCGAGCTTGCGGGTCCGGTGGCGCGGCCTGTTATCGAAACGACGACGCTGAAGTTTTGGACGGCTGTGGATGCTGTGTCGAAGAACGTGGAGTTTGATGCGGCTACGTGTGGTAAGGGCGACCCGATGCAGGGGGTTCCCGTGTTCACGGGGGGACCGTGCATAAGGCTCAGAGGAGTGTACGTGAAATGAAAGACGCGCTCAGTCAGACTGAGGAGATAGTTGCCCAGGGAAAAAAGCTTGGGGCAGATGAAGTGATTGCTAAGACGACCTTCGGCAAGTATCGGCAAGCCCGTTTCAGCAACAATCAGGTTGATATCACGGTCGCTTGGAACGACTACGTTACCGACGTGGTCTTTGCGTGGAAGAAAAGAGTTGTTGCCACGCAGGTCCACAACTTCCAAGACGCAGACGCTGGGCTCCGGAATCTGTTGAAGCTGGCGAAAGTGTCAAAGGAAAACCCCGTGTTCGCTGGTTTTGCGCAGGGCAAATTCTCATATGCACAGAGCAAGGCAGACAAGAAGCTCGCGGACTTGGAGACCCCTTCGGAATATATTTTCGAAGCGATAGGTGCGGCTGAGAAAGAAGCAGGCGTCAAAGTTGAATGCGGAGGCATTTTGTTCACCAAGTATGAGGACGTTTATCTTGCTTCCTCAGATGGGCCCGTGGGTGTTGACAGTAGGTCGGCAGTCGAGTTTTCAATACGAGCTTTCACGGAGCGCGAAGCCTCGGGCCACGGTGTGGAATGCAGCTCAACGTTGAAGAGTTTCAAACCTGCCCGGGCAGGGGCCAAAGCGGGTCGCGTGGCCAAGCTGGCGAGGAACCCCCAGATGGGCGAGGAAGGCGTCTACGACGTCATTTTCGACCCCTTGATTCTGGGCTCATTGCTCGGGATATGGGGAGGGATGACGTCAGCCTACAGTGTCTTAGTCCAGCAGTCAGTGTTCGCTGATAAGCTGGGCAAGAGGGTCGCGCCTGAAATCGTTACTCTTAGCGACAATCCAGCTTCATATTCTGTGGCTGACAGGGTTTTCGATGATGAAGGCGTTCCCGCACGGGAAAACGTGCTTGTCGACCATGGCATATTGAAGACGTATCTGCACAACTCGTCCACGGCAAAGGTCTTCAAGACAAGAACCACGGGCAACGCGGGCATAGTTACTCCGAACCCGTGGAACGTAGAAATGGGTCCGGGAGACATGGGCAAAGAAGAGCTGTTCAAAGAAGTCAAGAATGGGCTTTACTTGACTAATACGTGGTACACTCGGTTCCAGAACTCTGCGAAGGGCGACTTTTCAACGATCCCCCGGGACGGCATCTTCGGAATTGAAGAAGGAGAAATTGGAAAGTCACTCAAAGACCTGCGTGTGAGCGACAACGTGCTTACCATGTTGGGCAACATAGCCGCCGTGTCGAAGGAGAGGCAGCATGTGCATTGGTGGATAGAAGCGGACCCTCCGTCGCTGGCACCGTACGTCCTGATCAAGAACGTGCATATGACAAAATCCAAGTAGATCCGCACTTTTTTCCATAGTGTCGTGATTAAGCAGGTATTCAGCGCGCGTCACTGCAAGAACTTGTTTGCCCCAATTCAAAGAGCGCCTACCCCCCTACTTTCTTAAGAAATCGCGCTCAAGAAGTAGTAGTCCATAACACAAACGAACGTACTACTACTTCCAGATTAGAAGAACAACAACCCGGTGTTTGTGGCTGTAGCGCGTGCGGCCCAGATACCGCGCTGGTACGAGGTGAGTAGTAAGGCTTGAATTGTGTTGGGGCGTATGTTTCTGGTAGAAGGTTTTAGGAGGCGGTTGGAATGGCCGATAGTAAAGAGAAGGCTAAGGAGTATGTAGGTAAGAAGTTGAAGTTCATTCTTGTTTCAGAATCAACGAGCAGATACGTACCGACAGATTGTGATGATGTTATTAAATGGTTTTCGGAGAGTGAAGAAGAATCTGTCGAAATATCAAACCCTGATGACAAGTTGCTGTATAATCTGAGAAGTAGAGTAATTGCACTAAAGAAGGCGAAGAAGGTCGAAAACGTTAAGGCTGTAAGTCGAACTGAGAAAGGAAAATTGGTTAGACTATGGCTTGTGAAGAAGTAAAGGCGCGCGTAAAGTGAATATAATCTTGCCCCAACCAACTAAACACAAAGAAAAATCCTAAAAGGTTTTAATGTCTTTCCTGAAGAATACGTCTATCCTCGAAGTGGAAGTTCAGCCCTTGGTCGTTACAGAGGTCTATAAGAAATGCTATCATGTGCAAAACACTTCAGAACTTGTAAAAGTTTTCCAAGAAACCCTAATCACAACTAATCGAACACCAGAATTCTTTGTTGATTGGACAAAAGTAAAGCAAAATGCGGATAATATCAAAATAGAGCTTTCTCTATGGAACAGTCTGATAGGTTCAGCTAACATAGAGGCTGATTTTAGAAACTTGATTCAGAAGTATCCTGAAGTCGTTAAGACTATACCAATTTTATGTGCAATAAGGGATCGAGAGTTTCCTGTAATTGTTGATTTCTTCAACTTGGAGAAAGGCGTAAAGAAGCTCAACTTTAACAAGAATAGGTATTCCAAACTTAGCCCTTCTGAAACTAATGACTATGTTGAGTTTGCCAAGAAGGGAGGTCTCTTTAGACTCTTCTCCATTGTCAAGGGCTTCTACGATTACATACTTGGAGTTGAAGTAGGTCTTGACACAAATGCAAGGAAAAATAGAAGCGGTGAAGCAATGGAGAGGCTTCTTACTCCGCTAATCCAAAACATTGCCAATGAAATGAATTACAGGTTATTATCTCAGAAAAAATTTGATTCAGTCCAACCACTTGGCGGAGTGGTTCCTCCAGAATTAGCTAATCGAAAAGCTGATTTCATTCTCTACTTGGGCAAAAAGTTTGTGAATATTGAAGCGAATTACTTCTCAGGAGCTGGGTCAAAACCTGAGGAAATTGTTGATTCATACATCAATCGAAGGAATGAACTTGTGAAGAATCACTGGGATTTCATATGGATAACCGATGGAGATGTATGGCGTGTCTCTGAAAACCAGATAGTCAAAGCATTCAATGGTCTGGATTACATCTTCAATATTGAATTCTCCAGAAGAGGGTTGCTCAAAGAAGCTCTAATTCACATATTTGCAGGACAATGGTGAAACGGTTTGGCAAAATATCCTATTTCTCACAACGGGAGCAAGAAACTGGGAGAATTCTTTGAACAGATTTTGACTTTTCATATACCGCCGTCTAAAGAAAAAATGATTCTAGACCCAACCTGTGGAAAGAAACACCTATGGGATGAATATCTCAAGAAGGACTTTTACGGAAAGACAAAACTGGAAGAATATGGAAAGGTGGTTTTCTCTGACATAAAACTTTACGGTCAAGAAATTGTTTCAGATGTGAATTCATTGAATTTTGATTACCAGTTTGATGGAATAGTCTATGACCCCCCCTACTTCTTTGGATACAAAGGTTCTAATGACCCTCGAAGAGAGGATTATGGAGATTATATTCAAACTTACGAAGGACTACTCGAATTTATGGACATAGCAGACGCAAGGTTTCCTGAATGGTTGAAAGAGAATGGGAAACTAGTTGTGAAATGTGCTGACCAATATCAAACAAAGGAAAGGAAATTTTATCCACACCACTACACTTGGATTAACAGATTATCCAATTTTGAAATCATAGATTTCTTCATTTTTATACACCATAGAATGTCACCCACCGCATTTCAAGTAAAGGACAGACCCTGTTCAGTAATAATGCACACATACTTCCTTGTCTTCAACAAGAAACATTGACATTAGCGTTAGCGCGAGCTCCTACAAAGTCATTATTGAAAACTTCAGCGATGATATAGACAGCTTGTCGGAATACAATCTGTCGACACATTTCAATCGGTACACTTCATGTGAAACCAAGAGGTTCTGGAGAGAAGTCAAAGCAAAAGCCACGACTGAGCAAGCTTCTCTATGAAAGGATTAGGCAATGCTTTCTGCGAGATAATTGCATCCAGAATACTTCCTCCAAGGCATTTGCTCGCAGAGTGAAGCACATATGGTGTCTAGCTTTTGCTGCCGCAGTGCGGACACTTGTCGAGAGTCTCATCATATAGATTGCGACAGTTAGAGCAGCGAATTTTGACGATGACTATTTCTTTTACTACTTCTTTCTCTTTGACAGCTTGCTTTTGCTCATCCTCATCTTCGTCTTTGACAGGTTTTCTCGCTCGAGCCTTCTGATATTTTTCAGTTGTTATGTAATGTTCACAGCTTTCAGCATGGGCAAAGAAGTCCATGTATCCAATCACTGTGTCAGGTGTCAGGGGTTTTTTCAGCTTCTTGCAGAACTCGTTTTTCCAGTAGCCGCAGTCTTCACATGTCTTCAAGTGTCTGTACTCTTCTCTGAGTTTAGAATAGCAATCAGCACAGACGAGCGCCTGCGTTCCCTTCAGCGTCACATCAAAAAGAGTGCTTTTATTCTTGTCTTTTCCGCATTGGGCACACAGCATTTGTCATCCTTGCCTTAGTTGAGATGAGCTGTTCCCTATTTATCTTGCACGCTCGCGCTAGTTAGGAGAGTCAAACCAGCGGAGCTTTTCTATTTCCAAAATATTTTGCCAAAGCATCTTGCCCCATGCGCAAAGAGATACGTATACGTCAACTGAATAGCATCGCTGAAGCTGAAGGCCCTGAAATCTAGAGACATTGAGGAGAAACTGAGCGACAAAGACTTAAGCAAAAAGCTGCGTAGAATAATGTATAAGGCTGAGGGAAGAGGCAAATTCTTCTTCCTTTCTCCCCTTGCCTCTTCTCTCTCCTTACTTTTGTTTTCTTCCTTCTCCTTCCGCTGAAGACTTTGTTTAGTAATCACATATTGTTTGTGGAATATAGTTCTAGAAGAATCCTCTAGTCGAGTTCATGGTAATTGTGAAACTAGCGTTTTCAAAACTGGGAAAACCCCATATACCATATCTATATGGGGAAATCCGCCTTTTTGGCTTCAAGCAGAGCTTTGCCGCAAGTCATAAGAAGCTAATCAAAGTACATAGCGAATGATGCATCATGAATTGGAAGCCTGTATTCTTGATTGCTTTGTTCTTTCTTGTAAGCATTTCATCTGTGACACTTAAAGTTCAAAGCGTGGAAGCATCTGGAACTGTTTACATCAGGGTTGATGGAAGCATAGACCCTCCTACAGCACCGATTTCCACTTTAGATAATGTTACTTACATTCTAACTGGCAACATCACCAGTGATGCTGACGGAATTGTTGTGGAAAGGGATAACATCGTCGTTGATGGGTCGGGCTTTTCGATTGGAGGCACAGGAGCAGACTACGGAATATGCTTGGACGGAAGAAGCAACGTGACAATCCAAAACACAAACATCAACAACTTCGACAATGGCATCTTACTCCTTTCCTCTTCTAACAACAGCATAAGCGGAAACAACATGACAAACAGCAACTATGGCATCGCGCTCGATTCCTCTACAAACAACACTATAACCGGAAATAGCATGAAAAACAACAGCCATAGTATCGGAGTCGGTTACTCTTCAGATTTTAACAGCATAAGCGGAAACAACATGACAAACAGCAACTATGGCATCTGGCTCGGTTACTCTTCAGACAACTCCGTGTATCGTAACAACTTCATTAACAACACTGTCCACGTGGACGGCAATACACCTGAATATTCTAATTCATGGGACGACGGGCGTGAAGGCAACTACTGGAGCAACTACAATGGAACGGATGCAAACCATGACGGCATTGGCGACACTCCATATGTCATTGATGCAAACAACACAGACCGTTACCCACTCATGAACGTGATTCCAGAGTTTCCCTCATTCCTCATTCTACCCCTATTCATGATAGCAGCGCTGCTGGCAGTGATAACCTACAAGAGAAAAGAGAAGCTGAGCAAAGCTACTTCCGCTTTCTAAACAGCTTCACTCCATCGACATCAGTGACATAGTCAAAGCCCTGCTCAACAAGCTTCGCAGCTTCGCTGACACTGTTTGCTGTTGCACTATGGTATTCTTGAGAGCCTAGATCCATGCGCTGTAGATAGAACAAAGCTGTTTCGAGTTTCTTCCAGCCGAGCTTCTGCTTTAGCGCGCGCCGCAAATCAATATTCACAGCTAAGTTATTCAAATAGAAGCCAACTATCTTGACGGTCTGCTCCTCCAACCCGTTGTTCTTGAGCTTCAGCAAAGTGTTGATGATTTTTCCTTTGACATCAGCGTTTATATTGCAAGAGTAGAGTAATCTCGTGCTAGGGGCCCGTAGTCTAGGCTGGATTAGGATGCTGGCCTGCGAAGCCGGAGATCCAGGGTTCAAATCCCTGCGGGCCCGCCAAACTCACATCACACACAAGTTTAGGCCAGAAAAGTGGCACGTTCACGTTCCTTAGAACGTTTTTGAAGCGCGCATGCAAGTCTTGCGGTGCCAATACTCTTATTTTAGGGCCTTGTTGTAACAGTTGGGGGAAGATACGATGAAGAAGAATACGGAAATCGCTTTGACCCTCTTGTTGGTGATAGCTCTGGTCGGCGTAGCAGTCGTAGCATATGTTGCCGGAAGAAATCCACCCACCCAGAGTTTTACCTGGCAAGTAGCAGCACAGATTACAGGCACAGGTCGCCAAGACACTACCGAATTCTCCATGAACAACCCGTGGCGCGTAGCTTGGTCAATTCAAAAACAGAGTGACAGCTTCTTCTTCCTCGCCGTCTACATCAAAAATGGTACCGAATACTCCCCCATTGCAGAAGCTGACGCAACAGAAACAAACACGACACAAGGCTTCGTCCCAGTGAGCCACACGGGCAGCTTCGTCATCCGAGTGATCGCAATGAACGAAACTGAATGGACCTTGCAGATTCAAGAACCCGTCGTCAAACCAACGTGACATGCTTACCCATGCTAACCATCACTGCCGGCAACTCTGTTTAGGATACTTTCCTTCAATTGCTCACTTCTGGTCCTTCAACAAATATAAGGTTCTACAAGCAGCATTTGGCTCTGGAGTGGCAAACTTGAAAACACAAGTCGCGTTGGCGTTTGCAGCAGTCTACCTCATCTGGGGTTCAACATACCTAGCGATCCGCTTCGTCATCGAATCGCTTCCACCCTTTTTCATGGCTGGAACACGGTTCATGATTGCGGGAGCCGTTCTTTACTTGTTGACGCGATTGCGAGGAGCCCAAACACCGTCTCGAGACCAGTGGGGCAAAGCAGCTTTGGTCGGCGGACTAATGCTGTTGGGCGGAAATGGCGCGGTTGTCTGGGCGGAACAATATCTTCCTTCTGGGCTCACATCCATCATCGTTGCCACAGTCCCATTATGGATAGCCCTGTTGAGCTGGCTGAGCACCAGAAACAAACCGAACCGCGCAATCGTTGCGGGTTTGATACTGGGATTTGTCGGTGTAGGCTTACTTGTGGGCGACATAGGAACTCTAGGCGAAAGCCAAGTCGCTTTCCTCGGCGGAATCGCGCTCGTGTTCGGCACACTGCTCTGGGCATCAGGATCACTATACTCTCGCACAGCAAAACTTCCATCCTCCTCATTACTGGCTACCGCTATGGAAATGGTCACAGGTGGAATACTACTGTTCATCGCAAGCTTTGTGACGGGAGAGTGGACGCGAATCAGACTAGATCAAGTATCACTTCGTTCAGGATTCTCTTGGCTGTACCTGATAGTCTTCGGTTCCCTCATAGGCTACACATCCTACATGTGGCTGCTAAAGAACGTCAACCCTGAACGTGTCTCAACCTACGCCTACGTGAACCCTGTGGTGGCACTGTTTCTCGGATGGGCACTTGCCAGCGAGACGCTCTCCGTTCAAGACATAGTAGCCGCTCTGATAATCTTGACATCGGTCGCCGTGATCACAACATACGGCGCAGCGCACAAGACCCCTGAAGAAGCCAGAGACAAAGGCTGAGCGAAGCATGCTATCATTAAAAAAAAGAAAATTCTATTAAGGATGCATCCAGTTTGCATGAGATAAGACCCTTGGAAGGAAACCAATGGCTTCAGACACTCTCATCGAAGCACAGAACCTGACAAAGAAATACGACGATTTCGTTGCAGTGGACAACATAGATTTTCAGGTTTACAAAGGCGAATGCGTCGGTTTCCTCGGCCCCAACGGTGCTGGAAAAACAACAACCATCAAAATGATCCATTGTGTTCTCCCGCCCTTTTCAGGTTCTCTTACTATCGCGGGCATGAGCGTGTCATCGAAGCCCCGTGAGATCAAGAAAATGATCGGCGTGGCACCGCAGGAGGACAACCTTGACCCGGACTTCACGGTCCTGCAGAACCTGCTTGTTTACGCACGATACTTTGACATCCCAAAGCCCGTGGCTTTGAAGCGCAGCGAAGAACTGCTCAAATTCATCCAGCTAGAAGAAAAACGCGGCGTCATCATCGGCCAGCTTTCCACCGGCATGAAACGCCGCCTAATACTGGCCAGAGCCCTCATCAACGAACCCCAGATCCTGCTCCTGGACGAGCCTACGACAGGGCTTGACCCGCAAGCTCGTCATCTGATATGGGACAAGATCCGCACTTTGAAAAAGCAGGGTGTGACCATAATTTTGACGACGCATTACATGGATGAAGCCGCTGCGCTCTGTGACCGCACGTTGATCATGGACAAGGGCAAAATAATCGAAACTGGCAAGCCCGCCGAGCTTGTTAAGAAGCACATCGGCGAAGACGTTTTGGAAATAGAATACGACGAAAAAACAATGAAAATGCTCCAGACCATGTTTCCAGGCGCACGGTTGGAAGTGGTAAGCGAAAGGATACGCGTTTTCACGTCTCAGCCGCACGGCCTGTTCGAAACCTTCCTCCAAAAGCATCCGACAAAAGGCGCCACGATACGTAACGCGAACCTTGAAGACGTGTTCCTCAAACTGACCGGGAGGCAACTCAGGGAATGAAAACCCGAAATCGCATCGCTGAAACCTTCAAGCCTCCGGAACTGACTTACCGTGTTTGGAAAGTGTGGCGCCGCAACTTCGACGTCTTCATGAAAACGTGGAAAGTAAACTTTTTCCCGCCGCTCCTAGAACCCATTTTCTACCTCGTCGCCATGGGCTTCGGCGTCGGCCAATTCGTCAAATCCATTGAAGGCCTCTCCTACCTACAATTCATAGCCCCCGCGCTCGTGGCAATCACAACCATGAACTCGTCATTCTTCGAATGCACCTATGGCTCCTTCGTCCGAATGTACTACCAAAAAACCTTCGACGGCATCATCGCCACACCCATCAGCCTCGAAGAGGTCATCGCCGGCGAACTCTTGTGGGGCGCAACCCGCAGCCTCATCAGTTCAAGCATCGTCATCGCCGTCATAGCCGCCTTCGGTCTCATCTCCACCCCCCTCGCCCTACTAATCCTCCCAATCGCCTTCTTCGCAGGACTAATGTTCTCAGCCATCGCCATGTGCTTCACCTCGCTGGCGCCTAACATAGACTTCTTCAACTACCCCGCATTCCTCTTCATAACCCCCATGTTCCTCCTAAGCGGAACATTCTTCTCACTCTCACAATACCCCGCGGCCCTCCAAACATTCGCCAACATCGCCCTGCCACTCACACACTCAGTTAACCTCGCAAGAGGACTCATGCTCGGAAAATCCGAAACCTCACTCCTCATAAGCATCGCCTGGATCGCCATAGTCACACCCATATTCTTCATTATCTGCATAAACGCCATGAAAAGAAAACTCCTCAAATAAACGTGCGCTTAAGAGCCATAACCAACTCTGCTCTACATGAGGGAAAAATGCACGGCTGATGACGCGCAAGAGACAGAACTCTACTCGTTCGGTCCTACGGGAGTCGGGATCTGTTTCCGTCGCCCAGGGTTTTTCGTGCCAAGATACGAAAACAGCACCAGAATCATCCTCACCAACCGGCGGATAAGCAGCTGCCCCACCTCGCGTTCCCTATTCTTCAAAGACAAACTGCGTTTCGAAGTGCCCTATGATGCCATAGTTGCCACGGAACACTTCAGTTTCTCCCTCAGAAAGGTTCTCTGGATCCAATATCGAGACGGAGAGAAAACCAAAGAAATATCCATAATGTGCAGCATCTTCAATAATCAACATATTTCCCGTTCATGTGACCTGCTCCAAAACGCCAGAAAACATCCTCCATGACTTTCAGTTTTCAGCCCGCGCTAGAACTCATCAAAAAGAGCTTATGATGCGCGAAAAGTCCGGCGTGCGCTAGCCGACTAATTCAACCATTGACCCTAAAGCTTGACCCGGCACTCCTCTTCGGAAATGGGCTTTGACCACGCCGTTCTTGCCGTGAAAACCCACAACTATCCCGATGAAACGGTTCTTCCCATACTTCAAAACCACTTTCCGCCCGATAATTCGGCCCATCTTAAAGATGGAATCCGCATCTCCAAACTGGATCAGACACCATTTTCCCATTTGCTCCCTGATGCCAATCCGATAATTCACTATTCTCCCATAAACAGGCTGAGACACAAACATTCACCATCGTAACACTCCCTTTAAGACACATATCTAACTCTTAAACATACTTCATTCCGTCCTAGCCCACGCGCGCGCAAAATCAACTCTGACCACCTAAAGTGAAACACTGGAAAAAGGAGACTTCTCTTAAGACAGCACACATTAAGGAAGAAACCAGAATCTAAGGGGAACACCATGAACGCAGAGGCAATCATCGAAGCGCGTGACCTGACCAAGCACGCGCTCTGACAGATGGCCAAGCCATTTCAGCCTTTCGACTACAATCAGTTTAAAAGCGTCGTCGCCAACGTGATACCACGTACCTGGAGAATGCTTCTGGCGCGCAAACTTGAAAATCGAGGTGATTCTACACGTCGCAGAGAAGGATGCATGAGGCCAAATGTTCAGACTGCGGCAAGACCACGCAAGTACCCTTTGAACCGCAGGCTGGGAAACCTGTCTACTGTAGCCAGTGTTTCACGAAACGTCGATTTGAAAACAAGCCGGCTGCTGATTTTGGTTCTGACCTGAAAATGATGTGGGCACGCAACCGTTAGACCCGCTTTAACCAGGACTGTGCCGGAAAGAGCAGGAGGGACTCTTGTGAGCAGAAGCAGATATTTTGACAGGCTCGAATGCCAAGGCTGCATCTACAAGGCAAGCACTTACTGTTGGCGCCAATGCCCCTACAACATCTGGAAAAAACAGCCTTTCTAGACAGTGCCCAACACAAAAAAAAGCTGAGCATCAACATGCGCTTTCAGGGTTCAAAGCCTTTGAGCAGTTCATCTATGTCGTTTCCAACGCGCTCCCCGTTGTAACCTCCTTCCAATACGAAGAATGTGGGTCTCTTCAACGCCGCGATTCTTCTCCCAATCATCCTATAACCCTTCTGCGTTAAACCCAACGAGGCCAAGTCCCCAGCATGTGTGTCAAACCCAGCCGACACCGCCACAACCTCAAACCTGCCCATGCTAATCGTTCCCAGCGCCTTGTCCAACACGTGCAGATAAGCTTCATCTCCACAATCCGGCGGCAAAGGAAAATTCAGACAATTACCCTCAGAAGCCGCTCCAGTTCCAGGATAGTTCGGATGCCGGTGCAACGACAAGTAAGTCACCTTCTCGGTTCCAAAAAATATTTCTTGCGTCCCGTTTCCATGATGCCCATCTATGTCCAAGATTAGAGTCGGCTTGTCAAGATGTTTCACGGCAATTGCTATGTTGTTAAGATAGCAGAAACCTCTCGTCGCAGCGCCCAACGCCACACCGTTTGTTCCACAATGGTGTCCCGGCGGACGCATAAGCGAAAACCCCTTGACCTTCGCAGCCATGATAGCTCCGCCCGCAGAAAGTCTCGCATGTTCAAAAATGTTGTCATAGGCTGGCGTGTCCCCGTCTTCAACCATTCCCTTCTTAACCATCCAAAGATACTCATTGCTGTGCGCTTGAAGCAAAGCTTCCTCAGAAGCCGGCTCAGGCGCTTGGAACTCGTAGGCCTTCATCTTTAGGATCTCGCTTGCCTTCCTCACTCTTTCTGGACCTTCGATGTGCCAGGACCCGTATCCCAGACACTTTTCTGAAAAGACTATCTTGACTTTCATAGACACTGTGCTCGTGACTCGATAGGTTGATATTTTTCCAAGTTAAAATATAACTTCGCCTCTTTAAACCTTGGAGAAACATCAAACAAAATGAAAACCGCCCCAGTAGCCGAGAACCCCTTCCACGTGTTTCGTCAAGAAGCAGAAAAGGGCTTGGCAGACGCCTTCAAGAAACTTTTCCCCGAAATCCAACTTGAAACCTTAGCGATGGAAAAACCCGCAAACCCTGAATTCGGCCAGCTGGCTTCATCAATATGCTTCGAACTGGCCAAAAAAATCGGCGAAAAACCGTTCCCACTGGCTCAGCGTCTAGCCAAGACCGTCGACACTTCAGGTTTCTCTCTTGTCGAGAAGGTCGCTCCGGCCGGCGGAGGCTACGTCAACTTTCACGTTGACTTCACAAAGTTCTCAGCTCTGACGCTCTCATCTGCCAAGGAATTGGATGCCAATTACGGTTTAGTCAAGACCGATAGGCCGCTAAGCGTGATTGTGGAGCACACGAGCGCTAACCCGCTTCACCCCATCAACATTGCTACTGCGCGTAACCCCGTTCTCGGAGACACGCTTGCCCGCATCCTCAAAGCACGCGGTCACACTGTCAGCCGTCACTTCTACATCGACGACGTAGGTCGTCAAAGCTCCGTAGTCGCTTACGGCTACGAGAAATTGGAAAAGCCTAAGCCTGAAGGCAAACCTGACCAGTTCATCGGAAAGATATACACAACGACAAGCTGCATCGTCGAAATCAACCGGCTGAAAAAAGAGCTTGAACACGCTAAGACAGTTTCTGCAGAAGAAGAAATCGCAAAGATAACGAGAGAACTGGACGACTGGGTTTCAGTCGCTGCTGAGCTGAAAGAGAAGTATCCAGACCTGTTTGACCAACTGCTCGACAAGATAGGGAAAGACCCGAGCTCCGAGACCGCGATCAAAATTCTGAACCAGGCATACGAAGCTGAGGACAAGAAAGCCAGAAAACTCGTCAGAACTGTCACCGAAATGTGCCTCGAAGGGTTCAAGGAAACCCTGAAAAGAATAGACGTAACCTTAGATGTTTGGGACTGGGAAAGCGAGTTCGTCTGGACCGGCCACGTTGAACAGGTCCTCCAACAGCTTAAGAAATCGTCGTACACATTCACTGGTGCCGGCGTCACCGAGTTCGACGCTGAAAAGGTCATCCGGGAACTCGACCTTCGAAAAAGGCTCAGCTTAAGAGAGGGCCAGGAGGTTCCTCCGCTTACACTCGTGCGCGCTGACGGCACAACATTATACACGACTCGAGACGTAGCCTACACATTGTTAAAGTTCGAGAAAGCGGAAAAAGTCATCAACGTCATCGGGATGGAACAGAGTCTCGCGCAGTTGCAGTTGAAGATAGCTTTGCACGCTCTTGGCTACGGCAAGTATGCTGACAACCTTGTTCACTTCGCCTACAACCTTGTGACTTTTCCAGGCTTCAAGATGTCCAGCCGAAGGGGCAGATACATCCTTTTTGACGAAGTCATGGACGAAGCTGTCAAACGAGCCTACGAAGAGGTTTCGAAGCATTCGCCTCAGCTGTCAGAAGAAGAGAAAAACCGGATAGCAAACTTCGTCGGCCTAGGCGCTGTCCGCTACGCACTCATCGAGGTGGACACTTCGAAACCCGTACTGTTCACCTGGGATCGAGTGCTAAACTTCGAAAAAAACAGTGCCCCATACATCCAATACACTCATGCCCGTGCGTGCAGCATCCTCAGAAAAGCTGCCAAACCCTCAACAAACCCGCCCTACGAAATGCTCCGCGAAAAACTCGAACAAGAACTAATTCTAGCAATAGCAAGCTTCCCAGACACGTTCATCGAAGCCGCAGAATACCTTAAACCGAACATGGTCGCCGACTACGCAAACAGTCTTGCCGACAAATTCAACACATTCTACAACGCATACCCAGTCATAAAAGCCGAGTCCGAAGGCCTCAGCCAAGCAAGACTCGTCCTAACAGACACCGTGAGAATGGTCCTCCGAAACAGCCTCAACCTCATCGGCATACTCGCACCAGAAAAAATGTAGATTCCAGCTTCTGCAAGTCCCAAGATTGTGAAGAAAAGGGGAAGTTCGTAGGCATCTATCAAAGGTTCAGCTTGCCTTTCTTTGTCAGACCATATCGGCGGCCTTGGTGTCCTGCTCTTGCTTTTGACGTCCGAGTCGAGAGATCTTCGGGAAGCTTTTGCCCTTGAACTCTCTCTTCCAGGCGGGTACTATTCCTTTTTCGACTAGCAACACAATACCCAAGCAAACGAAGCACAAAGGAACGAACAGGATCAAGCCTTGCGCTGTCCAGACGAGACCTGTTACGAGCCAAGAAGTAACCGTCCCCAGCTGGTTCACTACAGGAGCCACACCTTCAAGCGTTTCTCTTAAGCCTATGCTCACGTCTGACATGGACACTTCAGGCTCTCCGGTCTGATTCACCGTCTTCTCCACGACGTTTATGGCTATGTGCGTGACTCTGCCATTGTCACCGATCAACTTTCTCACATCGAACGTGAAATTTGCCACATTTTCCGTCGGGACCTTGCAACTCATGCCTCCACTCCAAACATCGTTGTCAAAACCCATATTCAACACGGGAACAGACCCGCCATGACTGACAACCAAGATCCTCAAGCCCTGCACCACCGTTTCAAACGAGCCCTTCCTCAACTCGCCTTGAATGTTCTCCGTAATTACCTGCTGAACCTCACTCGAAGACTGGACACCGAACACGCCCGATCTGCTCTGCTCAACGTTGCTAACGTGCATGTACGCCCCCGATTCATTCGACCGCCGATTCACGTACACCGAAAAAACGGAAATGCCCACAGCCATCACCACTGCAACCGCCAACACTAGCCTAACTTGTTTTTTCAACTTTTTCACCTGCAAAACAGTGACTATTTGAAACGTATAATGCTAACATTCAGAACAAAATGGTACTAAACAATAGACAGCCAGTCAAGAACGCACAGTGGGATTGTGGTTGAGTCTCTGAAATCAAAAATCTCTTATACTGCACTCTTAATCTACAACGAGAGGTCCCCAAAAATGCCCGACTCATACTTCACAAGGAAAGTCAAAGCAATCAGCGTCAAAGAAAAAAGCATATCTCAGCTTCTTGCCGAGATGAGCGAAACCGCTTACCAGGGAAGAAAACTCGGCGAAGCCGTCGACGTGTGGGAAGCAATGGTGAAAGAAAAAGACCTGGTCATAATAATGGGTTTCTCGGGCTCGATGAGCACTGCTGGCCAGTGGAAGATTATTAATTGGCTTATTGAAAACCGTTACATCGACATCCTCGTATCCACCGGAGCCAACGTTTCCGAGGACATCGTTGACGCCATGGGTTTAGGCTACTATCAGGGCACACACTATTCAGACGACCAGGAACTACTAAAAGCCGACGTGAACAGGTACTACGATGTCTACGGAAAAGAAACCGATTACAGAGAAATGGAAACACTCATGACCGAAGGCCTTATGACGCTCAGAAAGGGCTATCCGTACACTTCAGCCGAATTGTTGTATGTTTTCGGCAGATATCTCAACAAGAAAAAAGTAGACAGCATCGTAGCCACAGCCGCAGCCCACAACGTTCCCGTGTTCAGTCCAGCAATAACAGACAGCGCCTACGGCGAAGCATTCCTCATGGCCAAAAACCAAGGCCATCCCATCATACTCGACCAAGTCAAAGAATTCGATCAATTCGTCAGCATAGGCGAAAAAACAAAAAATGTAGGCGTCGTCTACATCGGCGGCGGAGTCCCCAAAGACTTCACCCAACTCCTAGCAATATCCGTCTCGCCAAGAACGATGGACGAAGGAGTCCCCGGAAGAAACGGACACCTCCGAAAAGGCCTCAAAGAATACTACTACCCCCATAAATACGCAATCCAAATCACGACAGACTCTCCCCAATGGGGCGGACTCTCAGGCTGCACTCTGGAAGAAGCCATCAGCTGGGGTAAGATCGACACGGGCGGAAAAAGAGCCGTCTGCTACTGCGACGCAACAATCGCTTTGCCTTTGATAGTGCACGCGTTGAATGAGCGGGTGAAAGTTAAGAGGAAAGCGCCCGACCTGTCCTGGCTTTTCAAACAAGTATCCTAAGTCTTAGCCAGTCTGTCCAGCAAGGCGCTGACCATTATCGGCAGTATAAGCGAAGCGTCACCCTCAATCATTGTCATGTCTGCTTTCTCGTTGATCTTCCCCCACGATACCGCTTCCCGCGGCCTGGCACCAGACAGGCTGCCGTCCCACTCGTCCGCCGTGCTAACGTAAACAGCATAATCCAGACCGTCTTTAAACTGGTTCCACCAGAGAGTATGATGCTTAGAAATGCCTCCACCCACGAGCAGCGCCCCGCTCTTTTTCGCATCAAACACTATGTCGTTAAGCATGCCCGAATCTTTCAGCAAGTTGAGCCTAAAATCATGGTCCTGGGAGAAAAGCCACGTTTGATAACCGACTGCCCCATCAGTTATGCCTGGAACAAACACGGGCACTCCATTCTCGGCTGCCCAGAACAAGATCGAACTTTCATTACATATGCGCTTTCCAATCTCAGCGCAGAACTGGCTCGACGACACTTCTCTCACGCCTTCTTTCCACAGCGTCTGCAGTAGCGTTTGCATTTTCTCCTCAAGGATCACGCCGTAGCTGTCGTCGGGAACAAGCACGTTTCCGAGACGGTTAATGCCCTGGCTCCTGAGTTTCGAGTCATTCATCATAAAAGAGCCCCTGTAGTAGTCTTTCCAGCACCGCGCAACATCATGGTCAACCGTGCCGCATGTCGTCACGACAACGTCCACGAGCTTTCGTTTAACCAGCTCCTTCAACGCTCCGCGCGCGCCCGTGGCGACAAGGTTTCCCGTGAACGAAAGGAACTTCACACATTTCTTGTCTCCAACCATGTTTTCAAGGATTTTCACGCCTACCGCAAGTTTCCCGGCCGTGAAGCCCCATGCTTTTTCCATCTGCGTGACAAGCTCATCGACCGACATCTTCCCAGAGAAATTGTAGTCTTCAACTGGTTTTTTCAGCATCATGTTTCTCCCACGTCCATTTCAATGTAAGTTTTGTAGATAATTCCCGCCGCGGCTTTGATGGCCTTCTTCTCCGAATCACTAAGCACATCCCACAGGTCTGGGCTGAGCGACTTGGCAATCCTAGCCGGCACCGTAACGTACACGGGCTCAGGTGTCGTCTTGAAAATGCTCTGCCTCGAGTAACTGAGCGTTCTGCCCGTGTTGAGGACTATCCCGCGAATTATCTCGATGAAAGAACCAGCTGGGCCGTACCGTGTTCCCCCGAGGACACGGATAACTTCCCGACTGACCTCCTTCACGTAATTCTCACATTTTGCCCCGTCCAACTTCTTCCCCGTCTCCGCCAAGTACTTGTCCAGCGGTTGCCCATTTATCTTAACCGTGCTCCACAGCACGACAGCAGCTTCGCCGTGTTCGCCGCCAACATAGGCTTCAACCGTGCGCAGTGGGACGTCAAGCTCTCTACATAGCACTGTTCTGAACCTTGATGTTTCAAGATTAGTCCCCGTTCCAATCACGTGCCTCTTGCATTGTGCAACGTCGTTTGCCAACGTTGCCATAGCATCAACAGGGTTTGTAATTACAAAGTACCATGCGTCAGGGTTGTTTTCAAGTGTTTTCTCAATGATTTCCTTTACGATAGACGCGTTCTTGCTTGCCAAATCCCGTCTGCTAATCTCCGGAGTGCGCGGAAAACCCGCGGCAATGACTATCAAATCGGCGTTCTGAACTTGGCCGCTGTCTTCGTACGAGCCTATTTTGACGTCGAAACCATGAGTCGCCACGGCGTGGTACAGCTCTTCTTTGGTCATCTCTGCAACCTTCACTGCTGTGTCTACGAGCGACAGCTCGGTCACGTATCTTTCGAATATTAGGCTGAAGGCTACTTGGCCTCCAACGCGGCCAGTGCCCACCACAGCAATGTGAACCATAAATCCACTTCACAATGCAGAATGATTCCTGCCTTTAATAAGCTGACTATACCATGAAACGGTTCGGAACAGGGGCTAGTCCGTCAGGTACTGTATTATCTTACCGTAGAGGTCCTTATTTCTGTAATCCTCATAACCCGAGTAAATGCTTGGGTTGTCGTTCACTTCCACGACCACGTAGTTGTCGTCGTGTTCTTTGACGTCCACGCCGTACAGTCCGTTGCCAATGACATCGCAGGCTTTAAGCGCCACTTCCTTCAGGCGCGGCGGTATGTTTTCTCTCTTAAGCGCGAAGGTTCTCCCCCATACGAAGGTAGGCTTGCCTCTCTGTTTGGCACCATGCTTCCATCTGCCCTTAGGCATCATGTACTTGCACACGTACAAGACTTCCCGGTTGAGGACGCCGACTCTCCAGTCGAAGGCTGTCGGCATAAAAGTCTGTACTGCTAGGACGTCAGATTTTCTGAAGAATCTTTTTGCCACGTCTCTGAAGCTTGTTTCACAGGCCACTTTTTCCACGTACCGTGAGAAGCTCGTGTACGGCGCTTTGACAACGACGGGTTTTCCGAAAGTCCTAAAGATTTCCTGCAGCCTTCTGTGATGCATTTCTTCCTTGGTCAGGAAAAGCGTTGGGATGTGGGGTACGCCATGTTTTTTGAACAGGTCATACAGGTGGACCTTATTCCCGCAGATCTGAATGGATTCTGGGTCGTCGACTACTTTTATGCCGAGTTCCTGCGCTGTCTTTGAAACCACATAAGCCGTGAAAAGCGGATCTGTTGTGGCTCTTATGAAAACAGCATCGTACTTGGGAATTTCATGTATGCCTTCTCTGAACATGAAGCTGAACTCGTGGCCCATCCTGTGGGCTGTGTTCCTAAAGATTTCCAGAGCCTCTGCTTCTCCTTGGTCTGAGAAATTGTACTTCTCAACAAAACAGGCTATCTTAGCCAACTAGGTGTTCACCCTTGGTCAAAATCCGTGAAACCTCTTTTGAAACGAGCTTCAAATCTGCCGGGGCGATCTCCTCCGTTTTCAACGGCTGGAGCCCGCACAGGTAAGCCTCGCTTCCGACAAGCTGAACGTGCAGCTTGCACATTGGCAGCTTGAAGACTTCGTAGACTTTTTCTGCGACCTTGCCGACTGCGTCGTCCATCTCGGTCTTTCCGAAGAAAGACTTTACCGTGAGCATCTCGCCCCTGAGAGGCTGAACGCATACAGAGAACTTGTAGTTCATGCTTAGGCTCTTGACGGCGCGGTAGAGCGCACTTCGGTTTTGTGCAGTTTTGAAGCCGTCGTAACAGAAGGGGTTGACCGCGAACACGACGACTGGAAACCCGTACTCAGTGACTATCTGTTTCACCGAGCTGGCAACAAGATAAGGTAATGTCGGAATCCCTGCTTTTGAAGCTTTAAGCAGCAAAAGGGGCGTTCTGCTGGCGTCAATTATGCTTTCTGTCGTCGGGATCACCTGGTTCCCGAGGACCTCTGCGTGCATGGAAACGTAGTAAGCTGTCTTCAGGTATCTGTAGTCGTTGTTGAGGTTGAGAGTAGCCTCTTTAGTGGACGAGTTGATGAATGCTGCGGGTTTTATCGTTGGCAAGTCTTTTGTGAGGTCTATGTTGGAGACAACCAGCACCCATGTGACACCAGATAACTGGAAAGTTCGGTATTACAGCTTACATATTTAAGATTAACTGTACGTTTATAACCAATTTCTGAGGAACAACTGATCGTGAGAGGAGCCTGAACGTACAAAACCCTAGAAGTCCTTGGCCCAGAACACGAGTATGCCGTTGTGAATGAGCAGCTTAAGCCTCTGCCTATAGTGGACAGAATACTGAAAGATTTTCACGGCCGCATCGTCAACTTTGTAGAACAACCCACCTTCACTTTCGGAAAAGAACTTCAACTCCACGTAATGGAAATCAAGCCTAACGAACCCTTCAAGTCGCCCCAAGTTTTTGAAGAGACGATGCAAGAGGCGGTGTTGACTCTTTCAGATTTCCTAGAACACAAGTATGGGGCGCACCTTCTCGGCACGGGAATGCATCCGCTGCTCAGACTGGAGCAGACAGGCGTGTGGCCTCACCGGCACAGACAGATTTACGAGGCTTACGGCCGAATTTTCAACTTGAAAAGGCACGGGTGGCTGAACATCCAGAGCTTTCAGCTTAATCTTCCCTATTCCGACGAGCAAAGCGGCATCAAGATTCATAACGTACTTGCAAACGCCTGCGCATATTTGCCCGCGGTTGCTGCTTCTTCGCCAATTTATGAGGGTCACTTTGGGCGTGATGTTGACAATAGACTGGGCTTCTACAGGCTGAATCAGAAGGAAGTGCCATCTGTGACTGGGGACGTAGTGCCTGAGTACGTATACTCGTTCAAAGAATATCATGAAAAGATTATCGACAAGTACTCGGCTGACATGGCCCGCGCCGACGCGGAACCTCTTATTCTGCACAAGGAATGGATTAACTCGAGGGGCGTCATCTTCAGATTTGACAGAAAGGCTGTTGAAATCCGCGTGATGGACGAGCAGGACTGCGTCAAATCGGATGTTGCTCTCAGCTGCTTCATAAGAGCTCTCACAAGAGGGCTCCTTCAAGAAGAGACGGAGCTTCTGCCGCACGAGGTTTTGGTTAAGGATTTCAACGCGACAGTGAAAGACGGACTGGACGCGGAGGCTCTGAACTGGCTCGGGCGGACAGCACGTGAAGTCTGTCGTTCGCTTCTGAAGGTCGCTTGGAAGAATGCGTCGGAAGAGGAGAAGAAATTCTTGCCACTCATCGAGAAAAGAGTGGAATGCGGGAACCTGTCAGAACTGATAAGGCAACAGATTGAAAAGAAAAGCCAGCGGACAACTTTCCCAGAGGCGGTCGTGCACGTTTATTCGAAACTTATAAGAAGTCTCGTGAGTAATCAACCTTTCTTCTAGACGTTGGGATCAGCAGTGAAAGCGAAAAATGAACCTGGCAGACAGAGCAATTTTCTCGACACGTGCAGCACATGCAAAACTGCCTACAGCTGCTGCAACGACACGACTCCGCCCATTACACGCCAGCGAAAGAAAATCATAGAGGCTTACCTGAAAGAAGAGAGAATTGCTGTTAGTGAACCCTTTGAAAGAACAGCGTACACATTCCCCCGACTGAACGCAAACACGTACTGTGTTTTCCAGAACCCGAAAACGCGAAAGTGCATCGTGCACTCTGTAAAGCCAGAAACCTGCGTAGCAGGGCCCATAACTTTTGATATTAACGTAAAAACGGGCAAGATCGAATGGTACGTGAAAATGGACACGCTATGTCAGCTTGCCGGCATAGTCTACAGAAACAAGACATTGTTGGAGGAGCATTTGAAGTCGGCTAAACGGGAGATTCTCCGTCTTGTGATGCAGCTTGACCCTGGAGATTTGAAGGCGATATTACAGAAGGCTGAACATGAAACTTTCAAGATAGCTGAAGAAACTGTTGACAGAAAGGTGTTACAGAAGCTGACGGAGTAAGGGCAAGGCCTTTTTTGTCAACTTCGGCTACTGCATCCGTTGCAGGAGGTCATCCCGTCTCCGCAGGAGCCTATCGAATTGCTCGTCGGTGATGTGGTCTTCTATGAGCATTCTTATGATTGTCCTGGACATGTTGTCCATTTCTTGGTTGAATTTTATCAGATCTTTTGAGTACATGTCGTACACGGTTACAAGGCTCTTGTACAAGCGGCGGTATAGTCTGTTTCTGTTCCAGATTCTTCTCCCGCGGAGTCCAGTGAAGCTTAGGAATGACAGTGAGGCTATGGCTGCCCAGCCTCCGGGCGTTAGTAACCAGACACTCGCGCCTTCCCAGACTGCTTGGCCGAACGATTTTGCAGGCGGCCCGCTTACGACAGTGAATGCCGCAGGATAATTGTCTTCTATGGTTTTGACGAATATGGCGGTGTTTCCTCTCAAGAGAACCATGCTGGAGGGCGAGGCCTCTTTTACCTCTGTGTTCGGCGGCATGTTTATCTCAATGGTTTGCTGGGTGGGGGAGGACAATCCCTTATAGAAGGGGGAGACGTTGATGCTAAACGTGAAATTGTCTCCGTGCTGGGTCAGTATATTGGCTGGAGCCTTGAAGTAAAGACTGTAATGCGTTCCGTTCATGTTCCAGTTTTGATTGAACTCCCATGCCTTCAAGTTTCCTGTTGACACCGGCGTCAAATCGAACCCTGCGAGCCATCTTTGAAGTCCGCCTCCGCTTACGAAGTACTCTGGGATGCGTGATATGTGGAACCATGTCCACATCTCTACCTCTGAGCTAACATTGTCGTAATTGCAAATGACCTTTGTCGTGTTCGGTGATATTCCGTAGAATTGGGTATCGAGCTTCCACATATAGCTGATCCACCAATTTGGGTTCGCAACCGAATAGTTGGCAAGGTCCTTCACAGACGCGCTCTGATAAGGCAAGTTGTAGATGGATTGCACATAGGAAGAAAGCACGATTGACCAGTTGAATTGCTCATACCATGAAACGAAGATATCGCTTGAGCTGACTAGACTCTGTTGGACAGAAAGCGTGTACCAAGCCCCGTCGGATATCCAACTGAATGCCTGTTCAGTTCCTCCTTCTTCAGACCATTTCACTTCCTCCAATGAAGGAAAGATGATGTCGTGAGCATACCAGTTCTTCTCATCAGCGCCATAACAGATCGATGAAAATGAAACCATTATGGCAAATACGAAAAAGGCAATCAGTGCATAGGACCAAAAGATACGTATCTTCCTCATGGATAGTTTCCCTTCCAATGCGGACTGGTTCAAACCCAATTTCGGACTTAAGAATAGCCTCATGCTATATATCAATTGCTGCATATCGAAAAGCGAATCGTTCGGTCCATCCAATCTGGCGGCAAGTGAAAATGTCAATCCAATTTCTGAAAACCTGCTACGCACGCGTCTTCTCTTTGTCGTGTCACAAGTTGGTGGCGTACGTGGTGGAGGGGGATGTTCAGCAGCCATTCCATCTATCTCTCGTACTGAGACTCCTGCGATCTGTACAAGTTTTTGTCGGATCAGAAAGCTCAACATTCTTGATGGCTTTAGCTGCAGTTGAAGATGGAAGAAAAAACGGGGGGTTGTTCAGGCGTATTTTTGTTCTTTGTCGCAGTACCATCTTTGGTATTGTTGTATGTATCGCAGTGGCCCGCCGCATGTTGGACAAGTTTGTGCTGCCATTCCGGGCGGTGGCGGTGGTGCAGGTGCTGAAGATGCACGCTGGAACCTGAATATGCCAGGCATTGGCATCTTAAGACCTATGAACATCATCGATAGAAAGCCGCCTAGCAGGTAGAATACCAGTGCGAAGACCAAGGAGAAACCCCACAATTGTATACTGACGCCGAGATCACTACCGCTTATTGCACCTCTCCCAATTGTCATGAATAGTGTGATGAACAGGTGAACGATGAAGGTCACAAGTCCAACCGTCAGCCCTTCCATTTTGTTTTCCGTTTTGTTCATCTTGAAGTTTAGGTACGCTGCGATGATGCCTGCTGGGACATATGCGAAAATTCCTGAAATGACATTCTGGCCTGCGGTTCTTCCCCAGTCAATGCCAAACCGGCCGAGTCCTGCAAAAGTTATGTCAAACCCTCCAATAGTCGCTATTGCAGTTCCAATTGCGAATCCTATGACGCCGATGAAAATGTAGTCCCGTAAAAGTCCTTCTTCTTTTGCACTCATTCAACTCTCACGTTCCCTGAGGTACGCTATCTCTTACTCTGTCAGTATTTAACGTTTAGGAAGTCGTTAAGCCTACGGCTAGCAAAATGACTCAATCTCTAGCGCGCGCCATAGGTTTTCGTGCATACTTGTTGCAGTTGTGGTACTGCTCTCTTTGATATTGTTGTAGACCTGTTAGTGGCTGATCTCAGCTAGGATATCTGCGCGTTGAGGGCGGATGGTCTGTTGGTGGATAAGACGGATAAGTAGCGGACTATGCAGTAGTTTCCGGTGTTTTTGTCCACTCTTTGTTGTTTTTTCCTGCTAGTTTGTGCGCCCATTTTTGGCCGGAGAACGGTCCGACGCACAGATCAGCGTGCAAACCGCGAAAGACGCGGATGCCTCTGTAGAAGCAGTCCGTGGATGGACAATGGTAGATATCAAAAAAATGCTAACTCTATGAAGATTATACTTAGGGGCGCGCTATAGTTGCCTGGACTTAACCTCCGATGGTGCTGCCAGGTCGCCTTTCTGCCGTGCCATAAGCCGGAGGTGATGGCGGGGCATTTTGTGCTCATTCTATCTTCCTCTGTTTCTTAAAATCTCAAATCGATACTCAGCATTTCGCCCTTTTGAGAAGGCCAATTCCCGATTAATGATCGACTGGACATAGTGAAGATGGAAGAAAAAACTGGGGCTGTTTAGGCGTATTTTTGTTCTTTGTCGCAGTACCATCTTTGGTATTGTTGTATGTATCTCAACGGGCTGCCACAGCTTTGGCAGGTCATTGTCGTTGTGCCTGGTGGTGGCGGCGGAGCAGTGGCGCCTCTTCGAATATTCGAAAGATTGAATATGCTAGGCATTGCAAATGGTCTTCTTTCGAGCATCCCCGAAAGATAGCCTCCCAAGGTAAAGAACATGAATCCGAAGGCCACTGATATGATCCAACCAATAAACACCCTTCCCGGATCGGAACCCATTATTGCATAAACCAAAGTGATGATAAGATCAACGATTGCATAGACAAGAGCTGTGAAGAAGCCAGCGCTTAGACCGCTCATCTCCATGTTTTCTCCCATATGGTGGAACCTGAAGTTGATGTACCCTGATAAAAGGCCGCCGGGAACGAAGCCGAACAGACCTGCTACGACCATTGCACCTATGTATTTCCCCCAATCACCGAGCACCAGTCCAGCAGGAGAAGCTATAGCCATGCCAAAAGCTATTCCAACAAAGCTTGCTGCGAGATAGTCATGTAGGTATCCTTCTCTTGAAGACATATAGATCCCTCATAGCATTTTCTATTAGTTCATGTTTTCTTTTTTGTAAGTATTTAACACTTGTCTCGCGCGCGCTGAATAGCAGCAGAGTCTATGCTTGCAAAAGGGAACGTGGATATCTAAAGATGAAGACATGGCGCTCTAATGATCGTAAAGCATGAGCAGAAAGAAAGGGGTGTTAAATGTTCTGCTTCTATCTATACGTATTTCTTGTCTTTGTAGCAGTACCATCTTTGATATTGCTGTATGTAGGTTAAGGGTCCCCCGCACGTCGGGCAGACTGGTGCCTGGGCTTGTTGTGCCTGTACTGCTGGTTGCGGGCCGAAAGTCTGCGGCTGTGTTGACTGAAGTTTCAGTATAACGAAGTCTCCTGCAGCCTGTATGTCGTCCCATGCGACTTCTTTGGTGTCACCCTTCTTTGTTTCAACCATGAGCGTCATCCCGACTTTGCCTACGGTGAATGCAATGTCTTGCACGGTTCCGATGTCGTAGCCATCGCTGTCGATTACCTGCATGCCGATGAGCCTGTCTTTTGTCATGGCTTTCTTCTCTTTTTCCATTCTGGACATTCTTTACCACTTCTGTCGTTTGAATCCTTAGCATGCTGATGTCTTATAAGTTTTAGGACTGAGGAATAAGTCTTCGCGCGCGCTTGAAGATTCTGAAACGGTTCAGCATCAGTGAAATGTAAGCTGTCATTTAGGTTGTCCTGTCGCTTGATAGAAAACGATAAGAACATGTCGGGTGAAATAGTGTGCGAGATGAAAGAATGTCTACAGATTACGGAACTGCAAGTGCACAAGTTGACATGGGTACTCATTGGCTCTTAAGAATCGTCGCTGCTCTGATTGACAGTATACCTTGGATCGTCATTGGCTGGGTTCTCTGGTGGGTGCTTATCTGGAACGGGACTGGGGCACCTCTTTATGGAGCACTCGCCGGAATGTGGTGGTTGGTCTACGTTTTCCTCATGCCAATTCTCTATGGCTTACTGTATATGATCTACTGTACCATAATGGAATCATCAGCATCCGCTGCAACGCTTGGCAAGAGAGTTATGGGCTTGAAAGTGCAAATGCTCAACGGCGGTAAGGCACCGTCAAACAAGGTGTTGACCAGAAACATAAGCAAGATACTCTGGTTCATTTTCCTCATCGACATACTGGTAGGTATAGCCACGCCAGGACCTGACCCCCGTCAAAGATACTTCGACCGCATGGCAGGAACAACAGTTGTCTCTGTGAAGCAAGCTTTTGCGAATGTTGCACCACCGCCGCCACCGCCAAGTTGACCTTTGTCGCCCAGTACGAATTTGGAGGGCATAAATCTCTCCGTAGACTCCCACTTTTCTTCTGACTTTGGGTGCAGTGCGTTTTTGGGGCAGTGTGTGTGCGAAAGATTAAAAAAGTATCACAGATAACTGAAAGGCGGCGAGAATAATGACTGAACAGCCTTATCCGCCTCCTCCACCTGCAACGGCTGTACCGCTAGCAGGTTTTCACGGCCCTGGAACAAACTTTTTCAGAAGTCTTAGAGTGCGCCTGTCATCTCTGGAGGGACGATCGTTGTCGTCTATCCAGGTCAACCTGAAGGGAGGTCTACTTGTCTCTCTTGTCCTTGCTGCCGTGGTAGGGTTTCTTCTGTCTTATTTCGTCCAGCTTGCTCTGATTCCCGTGGGGACGATCCCTCTAATCGCGGTGTTTGCACCTTTGACTGAGGAACCCTTCAAAGCTGTTGGTATGCTGATCGCCGCGTTCTTCCTATGGAAGGTGATTCCGAATCGTCGGTACGGTGCAGCCTTGGGCGCTGCTGCGGGATTGGGCTTTGCAGTAGCAGAAGATATACTCTACTTTTCTCAGTTCTCTGCAGCTGGCGCTGGAGCTGACGCGTACGTTGTCAGGTTCTTGCTGTTGCCCTTTATGCATCCAACATGGTCGGCATTCGTCGGCATAGGAGTCTTCGTGTTTGTTGCTGAGAGGTCCCAAACAGGAAAAGTAGAGTGGAGACTGCCGCTGATGTTCCTGTCCTTAGGAATGTTGAATCATATGATCTGGAACAGTATAGCAATTCTATTGTCTCCGGAGCTCGGTTACGGGTCCATACTAGTGGATGTCTTTGTCACCTTTCCGATGTTCGCACTGATCCTTCGCGACTTTCTGGGAGGACACTTCAACTTCCAGAATTTCCTCGAGCCTGTCCCAGATACGGCTCAACAGTTTTTCCCAGTCGGACCCCCGCCCCCACCGCCACCGCCAACATAGAAATCCTTCTGGTCTTGCTTGGCGCGCGCCTAGAGAAACGGCATGATTGGTGAGCCCGAGGGAATACGCCCAATAAACTGGACGAATTCTCAACGTAATCCCTCCAGACATTTTTTCTGTTTCATTTCTGGAAAATAGCGCGCGCTTGGTTTCAAAGAGTGTGGAATCAAATCAAGCTGACAGCACGGCACGCGCAATTCATAAGTACCTGTTATGTACAGATGTGAAAGCATGTTCAACAATCGGGTACTGCTTTTCACGCTCATGATTGCGTTGTTCCTAGCACACGATCATCTGCTTGTATACGCCGATGCCAGCTACCAGGTGGTTGCCAAGTTTGGGAACACGCCGACAATTGATGGTTCAATCAGCGTTGGGGAATGGAGCGATGCTAGCGCATTATCCTCCAATGACACGCAGGTCCTTGTCAAACAAGACGGCACCAATCTGTACATCGGGTTCAGCACATCAGGTATCAATCCACAAGACGACTTAGGTTGCGGAATGTTCCTTGACCCCAACCACGACAAAGGCTATGAACTGCGCTCGGACGATATCATTCTTCACGTATTCAGCAATGGAACGACGTGGGAGGGACACGTCTCTGGCAGCGGCTGGGGTGATCCTCAAAACGCCACAGGGTGGACTGCCAAGTCCTCTATCATCCTAAACATGTGGCAAGCCGAGTTCAACATCAGCTATTCAAAAATCAATGTTACGGCCGGAGTAGAGAAAACCTTGGGAGCCGTTTTTGTCTCTGGAAAGATCTACGACCCGCTCCCGTCCGCCGTATGGCCGCCAGGATACGATTGGCACTCACAACGTGAAACCCCCGAACAGTGGGGCGAATTGTCCTCGGGAAGTTACTACTGGATTCCAGAGCTTCCAGCCTTTCAGATTCTGCTGATTCTCATGCCTGTGACATTTCTGGCAGGCGTAACTCTCAAGAAAAAAGACAAAAGAGCCAGAGACTTGGCCTAATGCAACGGAAAGGGTCTATCGCACGCGCGCACGAAATCAAACTTTTTCCTTTTGCCATCCTTAGATGCAAAATATCCTTGGTGCCGAGGGTCATTTCTATCGAACATAAACCGAAGGTAAAGAAACCCCTAACAGTCGCAGCAAGAAAAAAGGGAAATATGCAGGAGAATTCTCCACTCTAAACGGTGCTACGCCCAACGGCGCGCGCTTGTTTTGAAAAAGTCTCGGACACTAGGTTTGTTGCAAAGCCCAGTCATGAACTGTAAAGCTGGTCATATGCATTTACAGCCCAGAGATATTGGCTGCTGGGAACCATGCCCGAGATTTGCACCCTTATGTGAAACTCTCCAGGGCTATTAGAAATTTCAGTAACGGTATCGCTTGGCTTCAGACTCGCTGTACAGACAGGAATGTCGGCCGAATTATAGACCGTCACAAAACATGTTGCATTTTGAACTACCTCTTTTCCACCATTCCAGCTGAGTCCCAATTTTCGAGTAATCACAAAGGGGCGACTTGCCCATGCAGTTTCATTTGAGAATATGGCAGGAGAGCTGGTAACATGAGCCCAATATGCTCGCGGTTCATTCGACTTCATGACAAAATAGACTACCAATCCTGATACTATAGCAACTGCAATTAGGGCAACAGCAAATAATACATGTCTGGAAGAAACACGTTTTTGGCGTGGCGGAGGCGAAATCGGTTCAGACATACTTCTCCCTCTGCACTTTACACTTGAGGCTAAATATGCTTTGTCATATCACACAGAATCACTCTAACATAAAATAGCGGTTGCTAAACCCTTTCTTTTCCCATGAAACGGCCAAGCACACGCTGAAAAAACGAGGACCTTATAGAAAAGCACATGCCGACTGATGACTCCTCTTGCTGTTCTCCGCTATAACCCGCGCCAACTGATCATTCTTGTGAACGAGCAAACGTGCAAAAGAGAAGGAAGACTCGTCGAAAAACCAAGTACGCTCTTGCCTGAATTCTAGCCTGACCGGTGATCCTTCTGGCGCGTGCTAAGTGGCGGGCCCGAGGGGATTTGAACCCCTGTTCTCCGGCTTTCTTCCGTTTGGACGCTCGGAGGCTTGCGCACCGAATTGCGGTTCGACGCCTTAATCCTGACTGGGCTACGGGCCCGCGTTAACTTTTAGTCTTTCTGAGGATTAATGGTTGCTGTTAGATTTCGACGAGTTCTTCGTTCATCCACCATGCTTTTTTCTTTCCTGATTTTTCTCCTGGATAGTATTCTATCACTGGTTTTCCAAGTTGTTTTCTTGATGTTTTCTGTATTCGTCTCAGCCTGTTCAGGACTAACCACCTGTTGGTTTTCATGTAGTCCGCGAGTTCAGGTGTTGTTGCGCCTTTGTAGTGGATGAGGTAGTCTATCAGTTTGTGGTCTGTTTCGTCCATGCCGAAAGTGTGCGGGTTTGTCTTTTCTTGTCCATACGTTAGGAGTTCTAGGTCTGCAAGGTACTTTTTGATTTTCGAGAGTTCCTCTTCCATATTGGTCATTCTTTTTTCTAGGTCTGAGACTTTGTCGGGCCTGGGGGTCTTCTGTAGCTTCTCCATTATTGCGTCTCTTATGAAGTCACTTCGGTTTCCTTCTGGAACGCGGAGAGTCATTTCTTTGTAGACTTCTTCCGGAATTTTGGCAGACACGACCCTAGTCTCATTCATTACTGTAGCCTCGCATACTCATTATTGGTACTCTTATTATTTCATGGTTTCTTTCTTGAGCTTGGGTCGACAACTTTCCAAAGCGTCAGTATCCTTGTGAGTGGCATTCAGTCTTAAGTAGTGTTTGTGGCTCGCGTGCGCGCGCTTTACACGAATTTTGGAACAAGCATACACGCTAGATGCTTCTGAGTATAGTCTAGCGCGCGCTTCCCCTGTGAGTGCAATGCGTTGTTATGCGGCTCACGACCTTGTCACCTCCGGCGATCTGGTCTTCCACAATGGCTTGGATGTTAGAGAAAGCCAAAAAGAACACCAGTTCATCGCGTTTTCTGGCGTCGAAATTCATTGGTTCTCCCCCTCCCCCAAGGTGAAGAACGTAGTGGGGGTCTATGAATTCCATCACAACCTCTATGCCTCCCATGTGATAGGCTTCAAAATAGCGGCGAGCTACCGTCTTGTTAAGTTCAGACAACATAGTGTGCACACGTTGCCACCTACTGATATTTATCAGCTTCCGGCTGCTCTATTTCAAGCTTGTCGGTTTTGTATCTTCGGAAAAACATGCCTTTTATTGTAGCTTTAGACCTAGTTCAAGTCTAACTTCCTTCTTCTTAAAGTCTTCATTCGAATATGCTGCAAAGTCGAAACCAATCAACTCGAACCCGAAATTCAAATAGAAACTGATTGCGGTAGCATTGTTTGACTGTGTCTCAAGCACGAGCATCCTTCCACCCTTTTCTTTCGCGATTTTAACAGCATGATTCATCAACAATGTCCCTATTCCTCGCGTGCGAAACTCTTCTTCTACCAGAAACTCCCAGACCCGCATCCTATTGTTCCATTTGTCATAACCTAGCTCAATCCAACCGACTTGCCTGTTGCCCAGCACGGCCGCAAAGACTCTAGGCTCTTCGACGTGATCTTCGAAAAGCTTTCCATGATAGTTCTTGTCTAGCCTGCTAGCGAATGCCTTACGAGTCAACTCTATTCTCCACGATCCAGACTCGCGACAAACCGACACATCATAATAATGATGTGTTGAGTACTTGGAACTGATCTCTCTCAGATACGTATCTTTCTTGTCAAGTTCAATTATCGCAATGTTGTTTTCCGCATTCATCGTAATCCCGAACTTGTGACATCTACCCTGTCGAGCAATGCATCTATCGAACAGTAGTGATACATAGAGCGCATCAGGCAAAAGGTCATTGCAGCATTTTCTTCAAAGCGTCTTTCAAGGCAGGAAGCATTTCGTACAGATCTCCTACTACGCCATAGTCCGCGATCTCGAATATCGGCGCTTCCGGGTCTTTGTTTATGGCAACGATTACTTTTGAGTCTCGAATTCCGGCTACATGTTGGATGACGCCTGAAATGCCGCAGGCAATGTAGAGCTTCGGTTTGACCTTGTGCCCAGAGAGACCGACCCATTCAGTGAACCATTTCCGGTCTTCGGCCAGCGGTCTGGTGCAGCCCACTTGTCCACATAACACGCTGGCAAGCTCGTCGAGCAGGATCTTGTCCTCTTTCTTTGTCAATCCTCTTCCACAGCTGATGATGGCTTCAGCTTCTTCAATCCTTGTGTTCGAAGCTTCAAGCGGTTTCGTCTCAACCACTTCGGTTCTTGGTGGTTCAGTTTTTGCGTCCAGCTTCACTAGCTGGCCATGCCTATTTTGAGGGCTGGGCTTGTCGAAGGCTCTTGCGGGCACGGTTGCAATTTGGGGTTTTGTGTTGAAGACCACTTTTGCGGATGCGTTGCCGCCGTATGTTATTCTCTCTCCGATGAGCCTGCCCTTTTCGTCAACTGTCAGCCTATAGCAGTCAGGAACGCATCCTGCTTCCAGGCGCGTTGCTAGTCTGGCCGCAAGCGGTTTTCCGTTTTTGGTCGATCCTATCAGGATGATGTCAGGCTTCTGGCTTGCCGCCAAGTCGTGCAGAACACTGAGGTACATGTCAGATTGGAAACATTCCAGAGATGGATTGTCAACCACGTACACTTTGTCTGCGCCGTATTTCACGAGTTCAGCTGCCTTATCATGCACATTATGCCCTACAACGGCGGCTATGAGCTGTGTCTTGAGCTGGTCAGCAAGTTCTCTTCCCTTTCCAAGCATCTCCAAAGTCAAGTCATAGCTTTCTGAGTAGACCCAGATTCCTTTGTTTTCGCTCATCGCGCTCACCTTCCGACGACGCCTTCCTGAATCAACGCTTTGGCGAGCTTCTCGGCGATTTCCTGAACCGTCTCGCCAGTCATTTTGGCCTTCTTCCGTTCCGTCTTCGGCGCAAGAGCCTCTATCACTTCAATCTTGGGACTGAGCTTCTCCTTCGGGATTCCCAGGTCTGCCAAGGTCCACGTGACTATTTCTTTCTTGGAAGCTTTCATTATCATCATAAGCGACGGAATCCGAGGCTGGTTGATTTCGCGTGTAACTGTCACCAATGCAGGCATCTTTGCCTTCACGGTTTCGCTTGCGTCCTCAAGAACCCTTTCCGCCGTGACAAAGTCGCCTTCGACTGAAAGCTTTCGCACAGAGGTTATCTGAGGCAGCTTCAACAGTTCTCCGATCCTTGAGCCTACGAGTCCTGAGAAGCTGTCCAGCGAAGTCTCACCGCAGAGGATCAAGTCAAACTCACCGATCCTCTTGGCTCCTTCAGCCAAAACATAAGCCGTTCCAGAAGTGTCAATTCCCTGCACTCCCACGTCATTGGCGACGTAAGCTTTGTCAGCACCCATCGCAAGCGCCTCGCGTAGCACAGTCTTGGGATCTTCGGAACTCATGGTCAGTGTGACAATCTCAACGCTGCCAAGCTTCTCTCTGATCTTGATGGCCTCTTCCAGAGCGTTCTTGTCAAAATCACTGATCTTCTTGGGCGCACCAACCGTTATCAACTGACGTGTGGCAGCGTCAACCTTCAACTGCGAAACATCAACCGCCTGCTTAAGACAGACAATTATCCTCTTCAAACCACTCGACTCCCGGATTATCCTGATTGGAAGAATAGAAAGTTATGGTCAAAATATAAAAGGTTTAGCTTCACACGTCAGAACGTTAGAAAGGTCGTTCTTAACCCTGACAGAACGTCAAAGCATAAGAATCCACCAGAGAAGTGGCTTGAATATGGTCCCAGCATCGACGGTTTTTGTGGCCGCAACGGGTTGGAACGTTTAAATAGTGTCGTTCTTTTATGAGAACTCGCATTAGTTTGGTGGTAAAAAATGCGAACAGTCAAGGCAGGAACCTATTTTTGGTCTGGAAACGAAGCCTGCGCGGAAGCCGCAATAACTGTTGGATGCAGATTTTTCGCTGGCTACCCGATCTCGCCTGCCAATGAAATTCCCGAACACCTTTCTGAGCGCTTGCCACAGGTCGGCGGCATTTTCATACAGATGGAAGACGAAATAGCAAGCATAGGCGCAGTCATGGGAGCTAGCTGGGGAGGAAGAAAAGCCATGACCGCAACATCCGGCCCCGGCTTCAGTCTTATGCAGGAAACCATCGGCTGGGGATTCATGACTGAGACTCCCTGCGTCATAGTGGACGTGCAAAGAGTCGGCCCGGGCACTGGACAGGCAACGAAGTGCGCACAAGGAGATATCATGCAAGCACGCTGGGGAACCCACGGCGACTACACCGCAATCGCGTTGTCACCCAATTCTGTTCAGGAAATGTTTGAACTGACGATCAGAGCTTTCAACCTGGCTGAAAAATACCGCACACCAGTCATCCTCCTAACAGACGAAACTACAGCCCACGTGAGAGAACAGATCACGGTACCGCCAAGAGAAGAACTAGAGATAATCGACCGCAAAAAGCCCAAAACACAGGACAAAGCCTTCTTCGGCTCAGAAAACGTCGCGCCCATGCCATCCGTGGGTGAAAATTTCAACGTAGCAGTCACCGCATCTACCCATGATGAATATGGCATACGTTTCACTCAGGACCCTGCCGTGCACGGGAGAATGGTAGGAGCGATCAATGCAAAAATAGGCAACCACGCAGACGACCTCGTGGAAGTCGAAAACTACAAAGTCGACGACTGCGACGTAGGAATCGTCTCTTTCGGCTGCACTTCCCGCGCAGTCTATGAAGCCGTGGAAGCAGCAGAAGCAAAAGGACTACGCGTCGGTTTTGTCCGTCTTAAAACGATCTGGCCATTCCCGGAAAAAGAGATTAGACACCTAGCCAACAACGCCAGGAAAATCATCGTCGCCGAAATGAACCTCGGCCAAATCGTACGCGAAGTGCAGAGAGTAGCCTGCAATTCAGAAGTAATCCCGCTGAACAAGATCGGCGGCGGACAGCTGATCACACCTGAAGAAATCTACGCAAAGATTCTCGAAGGAGAAAAAAAGGAATGACTGAAACGTTCTCTTCCCGCAGGTACATGAGAGACCTGAAACTGCCCTTTTGTCCGGGCTGCGGGCTTTTCTTACTCAGTGACACGTTCCTAAAAGCAGTGTACGAGCTGGGCAACGAAAACCTGGACAAATTCTGTTTTGCCAGCGGCATAGGCTGTTCCTCATGGATTCCATCACCATATTTTCTCGCTGATTCGGTCCACACGCTGCACGGAAGAAGTATACCCGTCGCGACAAGCATCAAGCTTGTACGGCCGAACTTGAACGTGGTCGTCTTCGGCGGAGACGGAGACATCGTCGGAATCGGCCTAAGCCACTTTATACATGCAGCACGCAGAAACACGGACATCCTCGTGATAATGGGCAACAACATGGTCTACGGCATGACAGGAGGACAAGTAGCACCCACAACACCGTTCAAAACAAGAACCACAACCACACCCTACGGAAGCTTCGAACACCCGCTAGATGCCGCAAAGCTTGCAGTCGCAGCCGGCGCGGCATACTCAGCACGATGGACCACAGCCCACCCGACTGAACTGAAAGAATCAATCAAGAAAGCACTGCAGCTGCAAGGCTTCAGGTTCATAGAAGCCGTAACCCAATGCCCAACAGCCTACGGCAGAAGAGCAGGGTTCAAAGACATCGGAGAGACGCTCAGATACTTCAAAGAAAACGCGGTGCCCGCCGAAAAAGCCGAGAAAATGAACGACGAAGAACTGGAAAAGAAAATCGTCATAGGCGAATTCGTGAATAGGAAACGCCCAACGCTTGTGGAAACAGTTCATTCGGTGCTCGAGGAGGCAAAGAAAAGTGGCGAACAAGACTGAGATCAGAATAGGCGGAAGCGGAGGACAAGGTGTAGTCCTAGCCGCTCAGATACTGGGCAAAGCCGCGGTGCTAGACGGGAAGAATGCACTGCAGACTCAAGCTTACGGCGCAGAAGCCAGAGGAAGCCTAGCGAAAAGCGAAGTAATAATCTCAGACGGCAAAATAGGCTTCCCCGCAGTCAGAAAAAGTGACATACTCATAGCTATGAACCAAGAAGCGTTGAACACGCTAATCAAAGACCTCAAGGAAACAGGAACACTCATAATTGACAGCACAAACGTGAACACGATACCTGAAACCAAAGCCAAAGTCCACAGAATACCCATCACCGAAATGACGAAGAAAACGTTCGGAGAAGCGCTATACGCGAACATGGTGATGCTCGGAACGCTCGTAAGGACAACAGCCATAGTCACTCCTGGCGCGACGGAGAAGACGATACGCGAGAACGTCGCGAAAAGAACCATCGAAACCAACGTCAGAGCCTTCAGAAAAGGACTGGAAATGGAGCCTGTCTAAGACGAGTCTGTTGACTCCATCGGAACACTGCGATGGGAGTACGATTGAATCAACATTTTCAGGTGTACATCTTCCAGAACAGGGTGTTCTATTCAGTAGAAATAAGTGACTCATCATAGTGATTAATTGCAGAGGTTGAACCGCGTGCAAACAGGGGCAGATTGGAAGAAACCGGATGGTTCTCATTGCTTCTCTCTTTTCTCCTCTAAATATCTGCCCCATAGACACGCAACCACTTCAGAGGCGCGCAGAATATGAAACTGAAACCACGTAAGGTTAAGATGACAAGGTTTGAGAAGTACATAATCCGAAAAATGTCAAAATCTGCCTTGGTTCTTTTCGGAGTGTCGTTGATCGTTTTTGCGATCCAGTATCTCTATTACAGTTGCCACCCACCCCAGATCATTATCCCTCCGTATCTGTAGCCTCAAATGCCCAATTAACGTCTGAAGTCACGCCTCAAACGCGCAGTCCCGGAGAAGAGAATGCTTTGAAAGGCCGATCGAAAACATAAAAGGAAGAAAAGACTCAGATCCATGGGTTCACCGTCGGTGTCTTCATGGACTCTGAAGTCAGATGTAGTCGATGTGACCAAACTTCCCAGAACGTGCTTGATTACAAGTGCTGCAAATGTGGTCACCCGCTCGAAGTGCAAGTTGGCCAAGACTTTGAAGTGGAAAGAATCTTCACAAAAATCTGGAGCATCGGACGCTATCTCAAGTTCTTTCCGTATATGAAGGATTTTGACAAGACCACGTTAGGCGAAGGCTGGACGCCTACAGTGAAGCTGAAAGATCATGTCTATTTTAAGCTTGAAAGTCTGAACCCCACAGGCTCCTTCAAGGACAGGGGGTCTGCCGCGCTAGTCTCTGCCGTACGTACGCGCATAAAAGAAGCAGGAGGTTACCTGTCCGAGGACTCGTCTGGAAACGCTGGTGCATCAATGGCTGCCTACGCTGCACGTGCAGGTCTTGCAGCGAAGATCTATGTTCCAGAAACCGTTTCAGGCCCTAAATTCAGCCAGATCAAGTTTTACGGTGCAACAGTCGTCAAAGTGGCCGGTGGCCGCCAGAAAGTGACTGAGGGAGCACAGAAACCCGAACCGGGAAAATTCTATGTGGGACACATCCTCCACCCATTGTACAGGGATGGCATAAGAAGTCTCGCATACGAGATTGCTGAGCAGTTCGAATGGGACCCGCCTGAAAACGTGTACTTGCCGGTCTCTGCGGGAACACTGATTCTGGGCGTCATAAGCGGCTTTGAACATCTGGCAAAGTCAAACGTCATAGAAAGAGTGCCAAAGATAATGGCTTGCCAAACTGAGCAAGTCTCACCGCTTTATCATCGTTTCAAGAGCCTCATCTACAGCCCACCTGAGAAGGTCACTTCAATTGCAGACGCTTTGGTCAGCGTAAACCCCCCGCTTCTTGACATCATGGTCAAGAACCTGCGGAGAGTCAAAGGAGATGCAGTTATGGTTGAAGAACCAGAGACACTGAAGGCCTGGCATGAACTTGGCAAGAAGGGTTTCTTCGTTGAACCCAGCTCAGCAGTTGCTTACGCGGCCTACAAGCAGCGCGTCGCCGACGAAAAAAACGCTGCAAGAGAAAAGACTATGATCATCCTGACAGGGATAGGCTTAAAGACCAGACTAGAGCTGACATGTTGAGAATTCTGGAAAAATCACCGTTGAAAATTTGATTTGTGCTCAATGTTTCAGAAAAACTTATATTCTGAAGCTCTTCTTGATTGAGACCCGTTAAAGGAGTTGTTTGATTTGTCATCAGCTGGTGGTATTCCAGTTTTAGTGTTGAAAGAAGGCTCAAGTCGTTCTAGAGGAAGAGAAGCACAGGGGAATAACATTGAAGCTGCAAAGGTCGTTGCTGAAGTCGTGAAAAGTGCCCTCGGACCCAAAGGCATGGACAAAATGCTTGTGGACAGTTTCGGGGACGTCACCATAACGAGCGACGGACGCACAATCTTGGATGAAATGGACATTCAGCATCCAGCAGCCAAAATGATGGTGGAAGTTGCAAAGACTCAGGACAACGAAGCAGGCGACGGAACAACAACAGCCGTCATCATATCCGGAGAGCTACTGAACAAAGCTCAAGAACTAATCGAAAAGAGTGTTCACCCCACAGTAATAATTGACGGATACAGAAAAGCTGCAGAGAAAGCGCTTGAAACCTTGGAGAAAATCGCGATCAAAATAGATGTGGAATCATCGGACTATCTCAAGAAGGCCGCAATGACCGCTATGGCAAGCAAGCTGGTTGCTGAACATAAGGAATACTTGGCAGACATAGCCGTTAAAGCGATCCTTGCAGTAGCGGAGAAAGATGGAGAGAAGTACAAAGCAGACATTGACGATGTCAAAGTCGAGAAGAAACCAGGCGAATCCGTAAGAGGAACGAAACTCGTCCAAGGAATAGTCCTAGACAAGGATATCGCACATTCAGGGATGCCCAAAAGAGTCGAAAAAGCCAAGATTGCCCTGCTCGATTGCCCGCTTGAGATTGAAAAAACGGAGTTTGACGCAAAGATTAACATTGAAAGCCCAGAACAGATGGAAGGTTTCCTAAAACAGGAAGAAGACATGCTCAGGAACATGGTTGACAAGATTCTCAAAGCAGGCGCAAACGTCGTCCTATGCGAGAAAGGCGTGGATGACATGGCTCAACACTTCCTGGCAAGAAAGGGAATAATGTTAGTCCGCAGGAACAAAAAATCAGACATGGAAAAGCTTGCGAAGGCCACAGGCGGCAAAATAGTCACAAACTTGGACGCATTAAATGCAGACGACTTGGGATACGCAGCACTAGTTGAGGAACGCAAGATCGGCGACGACAAGATGACGTTCATAGAAGGATGCAAACACCCGAAAGCAGTGACGATACTCATACGGGGCGGAACACAACGCATCATCGACGAAGCAGAACGCTCAATACACGACGCACTGTGCGTCGTCAGAGACCTAATTGAAGAACCGAAAGTGGTCGCAGGTGGCGGCGCACCAGAACTTGAAGTCTCAAGAGCATTGAGAAAGTATGCCGAGACACTCCCTGGAAGAGAACAACTTGCAGTCAGAGCCTTCGCAGAAGCTTTTGAAGCAATACCAAACACACTCACAGAGAATGCCGGCCTAGACCCAATCGACATCCTGTCCGACCTGAGATCAAGACACGAAAAAGGCGAAACGTGGGCTGGAATAGAAGTAATCTCCGGAAAAATTCAAGATATGTCCAAAGCCGGCGTATTTGAGCCATTGGCGGTCAAGAAACAGATAGTGAAGTCTGCAACAGAAGCATCTACAATGTTACTGAAAATAGATGACGTAATTGCTGCCGGAAAGATGAGGACACCCCCAACACCTCCAGGCGGCGGCCCAGGGGGCATGCCAGGTGGAGGATACCCCGGAATGGGGGAGTAGTAGAAAACGTCGGCCAAAGCCAGAATCACAATAGGACCCCCAAAAATAACCCGTTTTGAAAAAGCAAGAGTAGTGGGAGCCAGAGCCCTGCAAATATCCATGGGCGCTCCCATACTTGTTGACGTGTCAGAAGGCGGCTCAAGTCCGATTAACATTGCCTTGAAGGAGTTTGACTCCAACATCCTTCCCATGACAATCAGAAGAAAACTGCCTGACGGCACGTTCCAAGACATCCCATTGAAGTGGCTCTTGGCAGAGCCTTAAGCCCCTTTTCTTTTCATACTCTCAAGGCTGCTTTCAGCCGCCTCAAGAGTCTTCCTTATCCGTGTCCAGTGAGCACCCTGCCAGTAAACCTGACGACACTTGGGGCACTCCCAGAACTCATCGTAGTGCCGATAAGTACTCTCTTCAACTCTTCCTCCAGCCTCTTCTTTGGCAATCTGCCTCACAGGCGTATTGCATTTCGGACACCTGGAGACATTCGCATCGATCTCAAGCCTGACGCCGTAGCATCTTGCAATCTCGACCAACCGTTCCTCTTCCGTACCCCCCTCAACGTAGAACGCGTAAAGACCCTTAGTAATCGCATGCTGATAAAGCTCAAAATCCCGCGTGAGCAGAACCCGATGCTCATCTTTCGCCAAGGACAGCAGTTGAGCATCATCCATACTGTTCGAGTACTCCACGTTATGCCCCATCATCCGGAGCCAACGCGCTAGCTTCCCCAACATGCCGTCAACGACAAACTTCAACGCGTCATGCTCTCCGAACGATCTCGCCACTTCCTGGCTTCGCCAGAATCTCGCCATCTTCCATAACCATTTGGCCACCTACAACTGTTCTGACAGCTTTCCCCTCAACCAACCTGTCGTCAAACGGTGAATACTTTGCCTTTGAAAGAAAATCAGCCGCATTGACCTTCTGTTTCAGGTCAAGGTCAACAACCGTCAAGTCAGCGTCGCAACCGCTCTTCAGCATGCCTTTGCCTCTGACACGGAAAATTTCTGAAGGTCTCTCAGACATAAGCCGGACTACATCACCTATAGATAGCCGCCGCCGTTTCACTTCCGTCAGCAACAACGGAAGCGTAGTCTCCAACCCTGGCACCCCTACCTTAACGTCCCACACATTTTCAGCCTCTTTCTCAGACAAACTGTGTGGTGCATGGTCTGAGGCGACAATGTCAACAGAACCGTTCCTTACACCATCCCACAAAGCCTCCACGTGCACCTTGTCACGGACAGGCGGCATAGTGACCGCCAATGTGCCGACCCTCCGCAAATCCTCAGAAGACAGAAACAGATGATGAGGAGTCACTTCACAAGTCACCGGCAAACCAGTCTTCTTCGCCCCGACAATCGCGTCCAAACCATTCTTTGTGCTCACATGACAGAAATGCAGGGACATGCCCGCTTCTCTGTCGACGCCCAACAAACGGTTCACCGCCTTCACTTCTACGTCCTCAGAGTGGGCCTTCAGAAAAGCGTTAACATCATTCCAGCCTGAACGTTTAGACTGTTCCTCAGCCCGCTTCAAAGCAGATTCGTCTTCAGCATGCGCGGCGGTCAAAGAACACAACTTACCCACAGTCCTGAAAGCTTCCAACAACGCATCATCGTCTTGAATGTCCAGCCCGCCGATCTGCTCAGTCATGAACAGCTTGAACCCCACAACACCCTCTTCAACAATCCCTTGCAAGCTTCCGACGCTATCTGGGAAGGCAGAATAGAAACCCACGTTCACCAAGATACGATTTTCCGCAGCCGCGACCCTTTGCCTCAACGCTTCAACACTCATCGTAGTAGGACTGTTATTAGGCATGTCGAGAACAGTCGTAAACCCTCCAGCGGCAGCCGCTGCAGTGCCGGTGAAGAAGTCCTCTTTGTATGCTTTCCCCTCATCTCTCAGATGCACATGAGCGTCGACCAAGCCAGGCAGAACAAGCAGACCCTTCAAGTCCGTTTTGACGTCAGCCTTCGGCATGTTCACATCTCTGCCAATCTTGAACACCCTCTTGCCCTCAACCGCTATCGAGCACTCAACAATCTTGCCGTCCACGTAAGCTCTCGTGTTGGCAAGAACAAGGTCAACGATCATTCCTACCACGTCCCCCTTTCTCAAATAGCACTGGACCACACGTTAAAGGTTTACTCAAACACGCAATCCATGATTCGGGCGTCAAATGCCAGCAGTTTCTTATTTCGAACCCGGGCACACGTTCACACGCAGGCGCCATTCATGAACACAGAAGAGGAAGAAGTCAACCAGCTCCTGAACGAGGCAGGACAAGACGCTGAGCAGGAAAAACTTCAGGAAGCGCTGGAAAAACTTCGCCGAGCAAGAGAACTGGCTAGAAAAAAAGGACCAGAAGCTGCTAAAGCAGGTGCAACTGCAGACAGATGAACTTTTGGAAAATTCAGGTACATGGCAAAAGTGGAGTCAACACGGTTGGTGCCTGTGAAAGCTGACGGATTCATCCTTGACATTGGAGGAGGCGGAGAAGGGATCATCGGCAAACTGAATGGTAAACAAGTAGTCGCTATCGACACGAACGAAGAAGAACTGGAAGAAACGAAGAATGACACCCTCAAAATCGTGATGGACGCCGCAGAAATGAAATTCCTGCCGAAAACCTTCGAAGTGTGCACATCCTTCTTCTGTCTCATGTACATCCCAAAGAACCAGCATCTGCAGGTCTTCAACCAGGTCAATCGAGTCCTAAAAGACGGAGGAAGGTTTCTGCTCTGGGACCTGAAAATTCCGGAAAGACAAAGAAACTATAGAACCTACGCCATCCACCCTAGAATCGCTCTGCCTAATGAGAAGGTGGAAACAGGCTATGGCACGATATGGGACAAGACACCGAATCTGGAATACTTCAAAGGGCTCGCCGCAAAAGCAAGGCTCAAGAAAGTTAAAGAGTGGAGCCAGGGGAAACGTCTTCTACCTAGAAATGGTTAAGTAGCCTACTCAATTATCTTGAAGAAGTCTCTTTCTGTTATTATCCCGACAAGTTTACCGCTCTTGACGACTGGCACAGCGCCTATGTCTTTCTTATGCATCATCTTCGCGGCCTGCCCCACATCTGCCTCCGGCTCTATGGTAGCGACGGATTTCGTGGCGATCTCGAGCGCCGGCGTGTTCAGTATTTGAATTATCGTGCTCGATCGTAGATGCTTGAAAACCTCACCTGAGCCGAAGAACCTGATGAGGTCCATAGTCGTGATTATGCCCAGCACTTTGCCATCTGAAACGATCGGCAGTCTTCTGAAACCCTGAGCCACCATCGTCTTCTCACACTCAAAAACAGTCGTACTCGGCAACGCCGTAACAACTTTTTCAGTCATCAGTTGGCTCACTCGCACACCACTTATCCTGTCGGCGAACAAGCCTGCGATGTCCCTCTCAGTGATAATGCCTTTCACGCTGCCGTTCGCATCAACTATGGGCAAACCTCCGAGGTTCGATTTCTTCATCGTGTCAATCGCATCATCAATCTTCGCGGTTGCCCTGACTGACACGACGTTCTGAGTCATGATAAGCTTCACAGGCTCATTTATGGCCTTGAAAAAATTGCCGCCGTACTTCTGCCGTATGATTTCGAACTTTTCGCCACCGCCAAGATAATCGATAACGTCAGTTGCAGTTATTATGCCCTCCAAGTGTCGTGTCCCAGGGGTGGCTATTGGCAACCGCCTGAAACCCTCTTTCACCATAATCTGAACCGCATCATAAATCGGCGTGGTAGGAGTTGCAACCTTCAAAGGACCCTTTGCAATGCTGAGTAGTTCGCCCTCATGCTTCTTGGCACGATGAGCTTTCAAGTCAACAGGCCCTTTCCCTCGTATTCTATGTCTGAAACCTTCTCTGCTCAACCCTATACCCTCACTTCACTATCAACCGCGCAATGTCCTCACGGTCGACCATGCCCACGAGCTTACCCTTCTCGTCTGTTACAGGCACTCGACCGATGTCTTTAGAAATCATGGCTTTTGCAACCCTGATCGCTTTAACCGACGGCTCCACGGCCACGACGTTCTCCTTCATGATCATATGAACCTTCGGAGAAGCACGAAAACGACCCTTCTTAGATTCAAAGCCTGGAAGAACCTTGCCACTCTCAAGCAGATCCTTCTGGGTTATCATGCCAACCAGCTTTTCTTTCTTCACAACAGGCAGTCCGCCAAACGACTGCTCCTGCATCAGCCGCCAAACCTGCTCAACTTCGTCATCAGACGAACAACAAACCACGTTCGTCGACATAATAGCCGAAACTTCCTTCGCAAGCTTCTCCGGACTTGTCCTGATAATCGCCTCGATAAAACCGCCCAGTCCCAGAACGCCGCGGTACGTCTTGTCCTGTGCAGAGCTGACTACAGGAACGCACCATTCATCCAGCCTGATCATTTGCTTCACCGCAGAATAAGCGTCCTCCTCGAGGGACGCCACATACTTGGGGGTGGCCATTATTCCTTTGACTTGTATGGGCGAGACTGAAGAAGAAATAGTTAGCAGACTGCCTCGGTTGATTATTCCCTGAAGCTTCTCGTTTTCATCAACTACTGGAAGAATCCTGAGGCCATAATCACGCACTAATGCACGAGCTCTTGTGGCAGGGTCATCACCATATGCGACAGGATGCTTTGAGTCCATAATTTCTTTGACACGCAAATAATCCCCTCTCACTCCTCGGTTTCACTTTCCAACTCTGCCCTGTCGTCTTCACATAGAAACTCGCCGTTGACTTGTACCAGGTTGTCTGACCACACGCCGCAACGGTCACAGTAACCTGAGAAGGGTCCCGATTCCTTCTCAGACTCTTCAATTCTGTTCTCATTTTCAATCAGGGTCTTTTCCTGAATGGTCTCCAGCAGTTCAGGCATAACGCCCAAGATGTCCTTGCTCGAGATTATGCCCACAAGTCTTTCTTTGTACATGACGCCCAGCCGCCTCACGTTCAACCTGCTCATCCGCCTTGCAGCGTCTGTCACTGTTGCGTCAGGCTCGATGTTAATCAACGGAGCCGTCATGACTTCCTTAGCCTTCAAGGAACCAGGCTTAACATTTTTTGCAAGAACACGTGCGACAAGGTCCCTCTCGGTTATGATGCCGATCGGCTTTCCGTCTTTGGTCGTCACGATTATGCAGCCCACTTCATTCTTATCCATGACGGTGGCAACACGATTCGCAGAAGCATTCTCCTCGATGATGGTAGCCGGGCTGCTCATAACGTCCTTGACGAGCATCTTAGATCTAAGTCCAATTTCCGCCATAGTTTTTTAGCCACCCAAACAATGTTTTCCTGAGATATGAGACAATCAACTGAAAAGGAAGCTGCCTAATTTAAAACTTGTTGTATTCAAATCAGTGCCATTTCTCTGAGAAAAATCCATTAGCTCGACCCTGCTAATGCCGATAGTCTAGAACGAGGGAATGTCTGATGTTGAGAACAAACGCGGACAGACTTGTGAAGCTATCAGTTGTGGGCTAGCCGTAAGCCCCGTCTTCACAAACGTGTACACGATCTCGGTTCAGGGACAATCAAGGGTCTTGTTCGGCGTAGCCGGAAGTGCGCGCGGGGCGCTGTTTCCGTGGGCATAGTCGTACATGCAGGATGTGTAGTCTTCGGCCACCATAAATGTGCAACCACTTGTTCGTATCCTCAGTAGGAAAGATTGCTCCAAAGATTGACCCCAAAGCAAATATTGCCAAGATGAAGCTGAGGGCAGACATATAAAGCAGAAGCCCCATTGTTTGTTCACACAGGTCTAGGAGAAAAATGAATTGCCGTCTAAACGTAAAAGTCGCGGAAGGGCAAAAGGTGGCAAAGGCAGCAGCGGCACAGTTCAATGCGCCAGCTGCGGGGGAATGGTACCTCGTGACAAAGCCAAGAAGGTTACCAAGAGGTTGTCATTCGTTGATTATGCCCTAGCCAAAGAGCTAAGGCAGACGGGCACCTACATAGCCGCGTCGTCTGACACTAAATACTACTGCATCTCATGTGCAGTGCACCGTGGCGTCGTGAAGGTCAGAGCTGAAAACGAAAGACACATGCGGACGAACCCAAGAAGGTTCTAGTCCTCAAACAGATTCTTTTTTCTTTGTTTTAGTATAAACGTAAACGGCTCTCTGCACAACCGTCACGTTAGCAAGCACAGCGATGACAATCACCCCAATATTCAGTGCTGGAAACCAGTAGACTGCGATTAGTGTTGTGAGAAGCAGTATTAGCATGCGTTCTGCCCTCTCAGCCAAGCCCACGGACTCCATATTGAGCCCGGCCGCTTCTGCTCTAGCACGGCTGTAGCTTACGAGCAGCGAACCTATTATCGCCAGAAGCCCAGCTCGGTAATCGCAGACTCCTCCGATGGCAATGCCAACGAAGACTACAGCATCAGCATACCTATCAAGCAACGAATCTAAGAACCCGCCGAAGACAGTCGCTTTCCCATAAACCCTCGCAACCACCCCATCTAAAACATCACAGAACCCCGAAATCAACAGCAGGATGAATGCAAGCCAAGGAACTGTGTAGTGAAAATCCCATTCTGCGTAGGCAAAGGCTGAGAGAAAGGCCAAGACAAGGCCGATTGCTGTTATCATGTTCGGCGTAAGGCCTAGCTTGTGAGCTGCTCCTGCTTCAAACATGAGCAACTGCTGCACTTTCTCTTTGAGCTTTGTCAGCATAGTCTTCGCCCGTTTTTTGGTTGACAACTCTTATTTAAGCTGGATAGAAATATATTAGCCGTTAGAAGGTGTTTGCGATGATCAACATCTCGTCTGTCAAGGTGGATGGGAAAGTTTTCTCCGGCGTGAAGATTGACCTGCCCGAAAGCCCCCCTTTGGTTCTGATAATTGGCGAAAAAGGGTTTGTAATGTGCGGTTTCTTGAATGCTGAAGCAGCAGAAAAACTGAATGTTACAGCTGCCGTGGTAAGCGGTGTAAAGACCTTCGAGGACGTCTTGAACGCGGAAGTCAAAACCGTAACCTCCAAAGCCACAAGCTTGGGCATCGAGGCGGGAATGAAGGGTTCTGAAGCCTTAAAGCGCATGAGTTGACGCCGAGGTCTTTCCGTTGTCTGTAGAAGAGCTTCTGGAAGCAGTTGCCGCGGAAATAATGGTCTGCCCCAGATGTAGGCTTTCAGCAACACGGAAGAAAGCCGTGCCAGGTGAAGGCAGTGCCCAAAGCCGAGTGATGTTTGTCGGTGAGGGGCCTGGACGAAATGAAGACCTTGAGGGAAGACCTTTTGTGGGTCAATCTGGGAAGTTTCTCGACACATTGCTGACTGAATCAGGCTTGATTAGAAATGAGGTTTTTGTCTGCAATGTAGCAAGGTGTCATCCTCCAGAAAACCGGGACCCACTGCCCGACGAGATTGAAGCGTGCACACCCTATCTGAACAGGCAAATAGCGCTCATCAAACCGAAGCTGATCGTGTCCCTTGGAAAGCATTCAACAGCTTATGTGCTCTCCAAGGCAAAGCTGCCGTTTGACAGCATCACAAAGACTCGAGGAAAACTCTATGAGATAAAGCTCTGGGGAATGCAGATAACAATTTTCCCGACTTTCCATCCAGCCGCGGCGCTCTACAACGGTAAGTATAAGGATCAACTTGTCGAGGATTTTCGGCTTTTGGGAAAAAACTTAGGGCAGGGAGTCCTGGGCAGTGAGCTTGTCAGGTAGTTACTTGTGGTGGCGGCCGTACTGGTCTGCCAAGCTTTCGATGAAGCGCTATTCTGTATAATCTTCTGAGCGATTTCACAAGTTGCTCCACACTGGGCAAGTTTGAGTATACCAGCGGAATGGCGTCATACTCTGCCAACCGTATCGAGTACTCGTCGGGCATTGTGCCGTGGAAGATCACTAAAAGGGGTTTGAGGCTGCTGACTCGTACGACAAGCATCGGCGAGATGCCGTTTTCTATGTTTGTGAAAACAAGTGCACGCTCGGTCGTAGCTCCAAACAGTTGGGAGAACTCGAGTCCTGAGAGAGTCTCAACAGCTTTTTTCGCATCCACGACTGTGTAGCCTTGGACTTCCTCAACATACTTGTCCAAGCACGCCATACTTTTCCCTTCGATTGCTCTGCACAAATACTCGACACGAACAGGCATTGGGAATTCGCGGAGGTCAACGATCGCGTTGGTGGGTGAACTTGTAAGCTTTGAGAATTCATGGATGAATCGGCCTCCTCGTTCTTCATCAATCTTGACGAGGGCCCAAACGAATCTCCGCACAAACTTGGTTCCTGGGCTTGGTCTTCTCCCGCTTTCATAGTCACTGATGACCGAGGCAGAGACCACCATCTTATCTGAGAGCCGCATTTGAGAGACGGCAAAGAGTTCGCGCCATTTCCGCATGGTTGCTCCTGGCTTGCTTGAAAGGATGACCTCGCCTGCAATTCTTCTTGCTAAGACTGAATTGCGGGGGCTCGGAGAGGTTGACATTCAATGTGTTCCTCTATGCTCAGGCAAGGTCCCCTTAGAACAGGATGGACTATAAAAATATATGTGACTCCACAACTGTGAGCTCTAGATGAAAAAAATGGTGAAAGTCCCTATCACGATCATGACTGATCCCCGAGCGTTCTCGCGCGCTGCCCTGTCCCGAAATTGGTCTAAAATGGTTTTTATTCGCCCTTCATGATCCAGGGAGGGCTTTGGGCTTCGTGTTTGTTCTTGATTTCTTTGCGCGCGCTTTCCCGAAATAAACCTACGCAGAATAATCGCGAAAAAGGGTACGTATCAGGTGATAGCGTCAAGCTGGCGCAGTCTCGATGAGCTTGTCGCTCTTTGCCGAATACCCTTGTTCTCTCACAATTTACTCCCCCAGTTCAAAAAGCGGCCCAAACATATTCAAGGTCTGAATCTGGAATAACACGTTGTTCTGGACGCTCCCATGCGCGGTGAAAATTAGAAGTAAACGTTTTTAGCTCGACCTCTAAATAAGACTTGGCGCTCAAAGATGGGTTTCAGTAGGAAAATTGAACAGACCGCAAAGGAGCACAAATCAGACATTGTTCTAGCTCTTGATTTCCCCTTCGAGAAACCTGAGAATCGTAACAAGCTTTTCGCTAAAGCAGAAAAGGTTTTGGAGTTGGCGCATCCGTACATCTGCGCAGTCAAGTTCAACCACCATCTGGTCCTACCTTTGGGAATATTCGACGGTGTTCAGAAGCTCGTCAGGAAGGCTCATGATGCGGGGTTGCAGACAATCATGGACTGCAAAGCTAATGATATAGGCTCAACGAACGAAGTTATTGCCAAGTACTACTTCGAGGCTGGTTTTGACGCGTTAATTGCAAACCCCTTTGTAGGCTGGGAGGAAGGACTAGAACCGATTTTTCGTGTCGCTGAAAAGTTGGCAAGAGGCGTGATCCTGCTTGTCTACATGAGCCACAAGGCCGCGCCAGAAGGCTATGGACAGAATGTCTTTGACCCTGAAAAAGGAGGCAAAACAGCTCAGTACGTCGTTTTTGCAGAGAAAGCCGTGAAATACAAAGCGAGCGGTGCAGTTGTAGGAGCAACATATCCTGAAAAAATAAGAGAAATACGTAGGATTCTGGGCGAAAACATCCCCATCTATTCCCCAGGAATAGGAGCTCAAGGCGGGTCGGTTCAGCAAGCTTTGAGAGCTGGGGCCCGTTACTTCATAGTCGGGCGGGAAATAACACAGGCAAAAGATCCTGCAGAAACTGCAAAGAAAGTGAAGGATCAACTCAAAGAGTACCGTGAATAAAAGCTTGTTCAGAGAACGCTCAACGGCCTATCATTGATCATGCTCAAGCCAATAGTTGCTGTAATGCAGTTCAGTGTATATGGCCTCATGCAAATCTGTTATCTTCCTCGTCTTTCCCACAGTTCTTTCTTGAGCAGATCTCTGACCGAAGAACGTATCGCCGAGCTGCGGCTTGGATACATGTTGGCTCTGACTAGCTCGTCCAATCCTTCTAAATAGGCTTCAGGAAGCAATACTGTCACGAGTTTCACTCTGTTTCCCCCACATGTCATGCATATAATATGCCACAAATATAAGATTTAGTGACGATGCCTCACGAGCGTCCGCTACTTCTCACCGCTTCGCAGTTCTTCAGGTGTTTGACGAACATCTCGCATGCGTCGTCAATGTGAAGTGACATGGAAAATCGAGATTAATGTTTTCTTATTGTTGACAACGAGAATTGAGGAAAACAGGGTTCTTGCATAAATCATAAAAAAGGAAGCAGCGTAAGAGACTAGAGGAACAGTGTTCATTTTGGGTCCAGAGTCGTTTGTTGCCCACGAGTTTGTGGAATCCGCGATTGTGAATATGAAAAAGAGTATTGGTGACGAAAAAGTATTGGTAGCCGTCTCCGGCGGCGTTGATAGCGTTACTTGCGCTGTTCTGACACACGAGGCTATAGGTGAACGACTTGTTTGTGTCATCTTGGATGATGCCTTCATGCGGCAAGGTGAACCTGAATATGTTGCCAGCACATTATCCAAACCGCCTTTCAATGTTCCCATGAAAATCGTGAACGTTCGTGAGCGTTTCCTCAAAGCCATGAACGGTTTGGGAGACGCGGAAGAAAAACGGAAGATGTTCCGCGAGACCTTCTATCAAGTCCTAGGTGAGACAGCAAGGAATGAAGCATGCAGTGTTCTTGTTCAAGGAACAATCCGAGCCGACATTATGGAAACAGTCGGAGGCATCAAGACTCAACACAACGTCTTGGAACAGATTGGCATCAACCCGATAGAACGGTTCGGCTTCAAGGTGGTCGAACCTTTGTTGCCACTCTTTAAAGAACAAGTAAGGAGCGTTGCCAGACATTTCGGACTACCCGCCGAGTTCTCAGAGCGTCAGCCCTTCCCGGGTCCTGGTTTGTCTGTGCGCAACGTTGGACAGATTCGGCCTGACAAGCTTGATGCCCTAAAAAGGGCCAACACTATCGTCGAGCATGAATTTTCAAAGCACAAACCAGAGCAATATTTCGCGGTGATAGTAGACAACGAAGAGGCAGTACAACAAACAAAAGCTCTGCACATCCAAGAAACTGTAGCACGACGTCTGAACATTCCCTCAAGAAATGTGCGCGCGAAAATCTTCACAGACAAAGCAACTGGAGTTGAAGGCGGAAAAAGACGATATGGTGACGTTGTCGGTGCCTTGGTCCAAACACTCGACGGCAAGTTGCATCAGACCTCCATTCAAAGCATCATTTCTTTGCAGGCAGCAATAATCACAGAGAACCCTGGAGTTGCCAGAGTATTCTACGCGGTCAGAGACATTGCCAAGAAGAAACCCTACATTGTAGGTATGCGTGCTGTCCAAACCAAAGACTTCCTCACAGCCACAGTCTCAGAGATACCGTGGACAACATTGGACAAAGCAGCTGAAGAGATCATAGGGCAATGTTCCAACGTTTCGACAGTCTATTATGATGTTACTCCGAAACCGCCGGCAACCATCGAAATGGAATAACCGAACAGTCCTACCTGAATATGCTTGGGCTCCAAGCTTTTCAGACGTATACTGCATGACTGAATCGCGAATCATCAAAACATATAATACCTCAATGAACTTCTACAATAAGGGAAACGTCATGTTCAGAGTAAGAGTGCACAAGATAGAATCCATCAGGGACTTAGATGGTAATCTTGGAAAACGTGTGGAACTGATAGAAGACAGGCAGATCCCTAGCTTTGTGCTCAGGCCTCAGACTGAAGAAGCAAAGGTCGTGCAGGACGTGATGCAGGCCCTGCAACAACAATTTTCCATGTTTCCTGCACGGGGAGAAGTTGCAGTTCCAAAAATAATACTGTTCCTAACCGAGCAGGAATACGAAACCCTGGGAATTGGGTTTGACGTTAACCAGATTTATGATGTAAACCTTGAGAATCAAGGACTGCGGTTCACGAGAACTGCATAATCTCTTTTCTGGCGGTTCTCAGCACTGAGTATTTCGGATGGAAAGACAGAACAAACAGCATGTTCTTCAGAACTTTGCTGACTTCTTGAATATCAGACTCTCCTTCGTGTGCGCAATACAGAGGAACAGGTTCTTCGTCGCCATTCTTGTAATAAACGTAGATCGGGGCAAACTTCTTTCTGAAGGTGACGATCTTGAAATTCAAGTTCAGCATCCTAGCCATTTTCTCCGTAGCAGAGCTAATTGACTTCAAGCGTCTCTTGTAGTCCGCAAAGGTTGAAGCATAAACAAGCAATTTCCCCTCAGGATTACTGAGCATTTTGGTTCACAAAGAAAATGAGGATGCTGACCGCTTTTAAGACAAGTGAGGAAACAACAAACCCGCGTTGCGGAGAGATGGGTTAAAATGAATGCGGCAAACACTGAAAACATCATGAAAGTCAGGGCGCGCGTAACCATTGCAGCGCGCGCGGTACAAAGAATATTCTTCAGGTCTAAAACCAGACGCGTAGCAAACGCTTATGGAGTGACAGGTTGGATCCGAAATCTGGAGGATGGACGGGTTGAGGCTGTGTTTGAACGTGATGAAGAAAGCGTGAACGGACTTGAAGAATTCTGCAGAAAAGGGTCACCTGCTGAAAGAGTGGACTGTAGACGTCTCTTGGGAAAGATATTCAGGCAGTTTTGGCGGTTTTCTAGTAAGATGCGGCTAGGAGTCTGCTCTTTGGAAATACTAAACTCTTTTCTTTGGAACCCTGAAATGAGAAGCTTTTCCAGCGCTGACGTATTCTCCTCCGACTCCGCGGATTATGGAGGCGATCTTGGAGAAGTTGTCCGAGCCCAGAAATTGGCGCGGTTTTATTATCACATATTCATCTTTCTCTTCGAAGCCGAGCATATTCTCGAGATCTTCTGGAAAGAGCATTTTTATGTCCTCTGTCTCCTTCGATCTGTCGAGAGCTCTCGGCACCCCCGCTACTGACTGAGTTGCTTGTGGCAAGGGTATGGGAGGTGAAGCTGTCAAAGGCCGAGTTATCTGTCCCACTGCCAAAGATTTGAGGGAGGAAGTAACTTGTCTCAGGTCTTCCATGATACCGTTCAATATGACTACGAGTTCATCTACTCTTCTTGTGAGCGCTTCAACTTTGTCTTTATCTGCACTCATAGGTCTTTCTTCCTGTCAAGTGTTTAATACTTGACGTATTTATTATTGTTTCTCACTCTTTCAGAACTGACAAGGCGGAGGAGACGACACATCTTGATTGATGTTGATGGAAGCGAGAAGGGTGGAAGCGGCACGATTCTTCGGCTTTCAGTTGCATTGTCAGCGATTGTGCAAGAGCCAGTGCACATCTTCAACATCCGGGAGAACCGACCTCAGCCGGGTTTGAAGCCTCAACATCTCGAAACTGTGTTGACAGCAGCAAAGCTCTGCAACGCGGACGTAAAAGGAGCAAGAATTGACTCTCGCGAGATCTGGTTCAAGCCCAACGGCATAGTAGGCGGCAGATTTGAGGCTGAAATCGGCACCGCAGGAAGCATACCCATGCTTTTGATGGCTGTCTTACCGATCTGTACTCAAGCCCAAGAAAAGATAGAACTGCACGTTTCCAAAGGCGGTACAGACGTTTCGCACTCACCCACGATAAATTACATGCGCTTCGTGCTTCTGCCAACACTTCAACGCATGGGACTTAGAGCAACCATAGACGTGAAGAAGTACGGATACTACCCAAAGGGAATGGGAGAAGTAACGGCTACCGTTGAATCCTCCAAGAATCTGAAGCCAATACTTCTTGAGCATTTCGGCAATCTTCAGAAAATTCGCGGAGTCTCTGTCTGCACATTTCTCGCAGACAGAAAAGTGGCGGCACGACAAGCTGACGCGACTAAAGAGTGCCTTAAGCGAAAAGGCTTTGCGGCAGACATCCAAGTAGTCAATGACACGTCAAATCAATTGCAGAAAGGCAGCTCACTCACGCTATGGGTTGAAACAGACACGAACGTAATTCTCGGCAGTGACGCGATTGGTGAGTTGAAAAAAACCAGTGAGAACGTGGGCAAAGAGGCTGCTGAAAAGCTCCTGGCAGAAACCTCTGCACGGCCAACCGTGGACATTCATCTCGCAGACTTTCTCATTCCGTACATGGCTCTGGCTCACGGCAACTCCAGCTTCCTGACACGAATGTTCACTGAACATCTGCAAACAAACATTTGGGTCTCAGAGAGAATACTAGACGTACATTTCAGTGTCATCAATGCGAAAGGACTGTACAGAATCGAAAAACACAGCTAGCCTACCAAGCAGAAAAGAAGTTTGGACAGTCCTAGCTTTCAACTGTTTTCCACAAGACCTATTCCGACCCCAATGAGGTCGACGATCATCTTGAACACAGCGTGTCACGCCGGATCCACGACACCGTACTTCAGTTGTTGCGCCCAACATACCCTCACAAGAGTTACAAGGTCGATGACGATCAACGCTATTCTCGCAAATTTCATTTCAGTTACCTCCCCTAGAACCCTTTCAGAAGCTATTGAATGTAGGAGTCCACATGTTTTCCCAAAGGAAACCTACGAAAACCAGAGCCACCGGACCAAAACTCGGCGACCATACATCCACAATTTGGACTATTTGCAGAATGAAGAGAATACGTTGAAAAAGGGCGCAGACGTATGATAGAGTTGAAGCAAGATGAACATCGTTGCTCGAAAAAGACTCATCCGAGAATACTATTCAAGAAGAGCCAAGGACTATGACAGACAAAAGAGCCGAACGTGGAACGACAGTCAAGGTTTTGCAGCTGAAATAATGAACGAGTTGACGAGCGCGCTGGCAGAATTCAAAGACCAACTGGTTCTGGAAGTTGGGGTCGGAAGCGGCAGGAACGCCCTGCCCCTAACAGTGAAAATTGAACCCCAGTTTGTCGGACTCGACCTTTCACGAGAAATGCTGCAGCAAACAAAGATAAAGACCAAACTAGTTAAGAAAAACCTCGCGCTTGTCCAAGCTGATGCTGAACACCTGCCCTTCAAGCGAAGCATTTTCGACGCGATAGTCTGTATGAGCACACTGCACTATTTTTCATCCCCCGAAAAGGTCCTGCACACTTTTGGAGCCGCAATGCAGAGTAATGGCTTAATCGTGTATGGGGACTTGACACTTCACGAGCTGGATCACAGAGGATTCCTAGAAAAGCTTGAGAAGACAGTTTCCAAAGCACATTCAATGTACTTCAAACCGTCCGAAATCAAGAAACTTATAGAAACCAGCGGATTTTGGGTTGCACGAATGAAAACGGTCGCCTACAGGAAATCCTACCGTTCCTTGATGGAGGACAAGGGAGAATACTTTAACGTTTCGCTAGAACAGCTCACCGATTGTTTACAAACGGCAGATGACGATGCGAAGAGCCAATATGGTCTTACCGACACCGAATTAACCCTGTACTATACAATGATCGTTGCAGCCAAAAAACTAGCGCACGGTGGTCCTATGCCGAAGTCCAAATGCCTCAAAATTCCGAAAAAACAAGGTCAAAAAGCCATAGCATTAGCAAGAAAGTTAGGGCTTGTGGATACGAAAGGGGAAATTCAAAGAGACAAAACTCGCATATACATTCCGCTGCTCGACAGACCTCCAGAAGACGGTCTGAAAAACTTCAGAGAGCATATGCCTGGCTTCGAAGTTGTCACTCATCTCTTTTCAGAAAGAAAACGACAACAACCTTCACTCGCAGAACTGCTCAAAGACAATCTGCCTGAAAATCTGCTACCAAGACTGCCACATGCAGCGGACCTTGTGGGAGACATGGGCATAGTGGAGATTCCTTCAGAGCTTGAACCTTACAAGAGTATTATCGGCGAAGCAATACTAGGAGCAAACAAGAACCTTCAAACCGTGCTAGCCAAAGCAGGTGCAGTCAGCGGTTCCTACAGGCTCAGAGAATTCATGGTGATAGCCGGCGTTCCAAAGACTGAAACAGTCCACAGCGAGTACGGGTGCCGCTTCTACGTGGACGTTGCCAAGTCGTATTTTTCTCCGAGGCTTTCATACGAGCACAACAGAGTCGCATCCCTTGTCCAAGAAGGCGAAACCGTCGCGGACCTGTTTGCCGGAGTCGGACCGTTTGCTATCATGACAGCCAGAAGACGCAAAAACGTGAGAATCTACGCGGTGGACATCAACCCTGACGCGGTCACGTTTTTGAAGAAGAACATCAGGCTGAACAGAGTTGACGGGAAAGTGTACCCGATTCTTGGGGACGCAATGCAAGTCGTCAGCAAGAGACTCGCTGGAGTAGCTGACCGCGTCATCATGAACCTACCCGAAACGGCGATCGAGTTTGTTGATTCGGCATGCCGCGCGGTCAAACCCCAAGGCGGCATCGTACATTATTACAGTTTCACCACTGCCTCTGTCTCGTTAGAAGACACTCAGGGAATGTTTACGGAAGCGGTGGAGAAGAACGGAAGAAGAGTTTCTGAGTTTCTCTTCTGCAGGTCTGTCCGCGAAACGGCTCCTCATGAACATCAAGTAGTTCTCGACGCTCGAATCCGGTAATCTGTCACAATGAGCGTAAAGCGGACTTTTTGCTGTGGGTCCTTCAACTTCTTCATAAGCGTTCTTGACAGGTCGGCCGCGGCTTTGTCGGCATGGATCGCTAAGGTTCTACTACAGATATGGTTGCCTTTTCTGATGACGAAGTCAGTAGGATGCGACAGGATCAAGCGTGGACTGCCTTGAGCGTTCACAGTCTCAACCGTTCCTCCGGCTTCGATTAGAATGGAGATTCTGCTGCCCTCCTGCTTAAGACTCTCTTTCCATACTGGGTCGAGGTCGCTCATTGTTTTGTCAGCCGAGACGGCGATGATGCAGTCACCCTTCTTTGATAAGTAGGCTTCTTTGGTGAACTCCAATGTTGTAGGATGTGTCGCCAACACGTTCGCGTGTCCATGGGCAATTATGACAATTTCACGTTCGGCAGGTGGCAAGTTACTCAAGAACCTCTATCGAATCGACTTTTCCGTCACCGTCTAGGTCGAAGCCTTGAATGACTTTTGCGAAAGGCTCTTGACCACTGTAATTCTTGAGGGTTTTCTCCCAGAAACTCGTCAGAGCCAGAACACAGGCTTTGGTGCCCACGGCCTTGTTTCCCGCCACAACAATGATTCGCTTGCTGCTGTCCCACGGGTTTGTTATCTTGGCTACTACGCCGACGTTGTCTGCCGTGTAGACGCGACCCGTTATCTTCGACACCAGTCCGCCGAACAAGTAACCTTCCTGAGAAGCTTGCATGTTGAACTTGATTGGCAAATGCTCATTGACCTCTTGTGCAAGCAGGTTTGTTCCCGGTCCGCCTACGAGGATGAGATTGTTCCTTTCTTCTTTCTCAGCTTTCACGTCTACGTCGAGTTTTATGGCGAAGTCCTCTGGCATCTTCACGAACTGGCCTAGAAAGAAAGTCAAGTGCGCCGCGTAGTGGCCATCTCTTGCACTCGTTTTGAACGGCCCGTGCGGAGTTGGAGAGCCGACGATTATCTTTCCCTCGAACGTCCCGTCTTTTCGCGTGAACTCTCTGAAGAACCTCTGAACCTTCTCCTCCATGCTCAGCAACGAAACTATCTTCACAGTTCGGTATTCTTGAGAAAGCTCGATGCCGAACGCAGGCGAAGCTGCCCGATAGTATTTCGCGGTTGCTCCCTTCTTCTCTTCTTCTTTCGTGACTGTTATGGCTCCGGCTTTGAGGAGTTTTCTTACGTGATAGTACACTTTCTGTTCATGAATATTCAGTTCCCGAGCGACTTCCAACGGGTACATTTCTCTTTCAGAAAGCAGCAGGAGGATCTTCCAACTGAGGCTATTCAACATGAGCTTGAGTTTCTCAGGGTCGTCTGCCATGGCTATCTCTTTGACTTTCTGAGTTTTGTTCTCTTCGTGGAGCAGGAGACGTTTTTCCATGAGCCTTCCAGTTGATAGAGACGCAGCTATTATTAAAAATTTCGTTATGGTCAGCCCCAAAAAAACCATTAAAAGATTTTTCCTAACACTCGATTCGAAACGGCAACAGTTTCAAGCCGCAACCGCTCAGAAACATGAAAAACGGTTGAGAATCTTTTGATAGGACTAATAGTTTTCTCCTAAAAACGCTTATTAGTAAACTCGGCTATGAATTGCGCTTACAAGGAATTATTGACGAGGCTTAGAGATGTGCGGAATATTCGGTTGTATCCTCAAAGAAGGAAACGCAGCGCCACTGATACACGCGGCCTTAAAAAGGCTTGAATACAGAGGCTACGACTCGGTAGGCGAAGTCACTCTATACGAGGGCAAGCTGTACATGAAGAAGGACCAGGGAAAAATCGACGACGTGCACAAAGTGCTAAACATGGACAACCTGCCCGGAAGCCTAGGCATAGGCCACACAAGATGGGCGACGCACGGCGCACCGTTGCAGGTGAACGCTCACCCTCACACTGACTGCAGCGGACAAATCGCCGTTGTGCACAACGGCATCATCGAAAACTTCGCAGAGCTGAAACAGGAACTCGAGAACAAAGGACACGCCTTCAAATCTAGAACCGACACCGAGGTTATTCCACACCTTATTGAGGAAACTTTGAAGAATACCCCTTCTCTGAGCCTCACGGATGCCGTGCTAGATGCCGCGAAAAAGCTTGACGGGTCGTACGCGATCGCTGTCGTTTCAGCCAAGGAGCCCGACAGGATAGTGTGCGCGAAGAAAGAAAGCCCGCTCGTGATAGGCGTCAACGACGGAGCTGTCTACTTTGCCTCGGACATTCCGGCGTTTTTGCCGTTGACCAACAAGGCGATAGTCGTGGACGACGGCGAATTGGTCGTGCTCTCGTCTCAAGGCGTAGAGATCAGAAAGATTGCTGACGGCAAACCCGTAACCCGGGAGCCCCAAGTGATTTCGTGGACGCCAGAGATGGCCGTGAAGCAGGGGTACCCGCACTTCATGATCAAGGAGATCCATGAACAGGCGGAATGCCTCAGGAACACGCTCAGAGTGCAGGAACACTATGCTGACTTGATGGCAACGTTCCTCGACCGAGCACGAGAAGTGTACCTCGTCGCCTGCGGAACTTCATACCACGCGTGTTGGGCTGCCTCGTACATGTTCTCCAAGCTCGCCTTTCTGCCTACGTACCCGGTGATTGCTTCGGAATTCATCGAGCAGCACGGAAAATCAGTCAACATTGAAAGCACAATACTAGCCGTAAGCCAGTCAGGAGAAACAGCTGACACGCTGGCAGCAGTGAACGCCTCCAGGCAAAGGGCAGCCACAATACTCGGTCTGACCAACACCATTGGCTCTACTCTCACAAGGGTTTCACGAGTCTACATCGGCCAACAATCAGGACCAGAGATCGGCGTAGCAGCAACGAAGACGTTCACATCGCAACTTTCAGTCATGGCGCAACTAGCTCTGCGCTTGGCGAAGAAGAGGGGCAAGGTATCACAGGACGAGATGGACTATCTAGCAGAACGATTGTGCAAACTCCCGGACACCGTTCAGACCATCATTGACACGCAGGAAGAAAAAACAAAGCAGATCGCCAGGAAGTACAAGGACAAGAAAACGTTCTTCTTCCTCGGCCGCGGCATCAGCACAGCAACTGCGTACGAGGGTAGGCTGAAGCTCATGGAAATAGCCTACGCGCCCGCAATAGCCTTCCCCGCGGGAGAAAGCAAGCACGGCCCCATAAGCCTAGTGGAACCCGGCTTCCCAGTCGTGTTCGTCTGCCCAAAGGACGAAACGCACAAGACGCTGATGGGCAACATCATGGAAATGAAGGCCAGAGGAGCCGCGATAATCGCCGTCGTAGAGGAAGACGATGAGGAAATCAAGAGTCTGGCAGATGACTATGTTGAAGTGCCCAAAGGTATACCCGAAGTGCTGTCGCCAATAGCTTTCGTCGTACCGCTGCAGCTGCTCGCTTATTACATGGCCGTGGACAGAGGATACAACCCTGACATGCCCCGAAACCTGGCAAAATCTGTTACCGTGAAATAGAACAGACCAGACAATATCATGAACTGCTGAGAACAGCCCTTCCTTCGATGGAAGGCTTGGAGAAATGGCTGAGCCTTCTTAGATACGACCCGTTGCCCCAGCTTCTTTCATCGAAAAACCAAGCGATCATATTCTTCGCGAAACGTGATCTACGAAGCGAGAGAAGCGTGCCCGTGGAGACTCTATGGAAACTACGCACCGCCTTCAAGACGGTTGAGAGACAGCAGTCAGGCGGTTCATGGAAGTATCATGATGGAAAACTTGGCATTCGTTCCGAGGAGAACTACAATCAACTTGAAACATACCGAATCCTAGGCGAACTCGTAGAGAAGTACGGCTTCAACAACATACACGCCGCCATACGAAAAGCTGCCGGCTTCCTCTTCAAGTTCCAAACCAGCGAAGGAGACTTCAGAGGAACATACAGAAAACAGTATTCTCCGAACTACACTGTTGCAATAATGGAGCTTCTCATAGAAGCCGGGTACGAGAACGACCATGGGATAGAGAAGAGTTTCCGCTGGTTGCTCTCTACTAGGCAGAATGACGGTGAATGGGCGATCGCGAGCCGAACCAAGAACAACAAGATCACCATTGCGCTACTCGACGCGGAGACTATGCGGCCTGACCAGACCAGACCGCTCTCTAACCTTGTAACCGGCGTCGTGCTGCACGCCTTTGCAGTCCACAGCAAACACCGCAGCTCTAGCGAAGGGAAGGCGGCAGGAAAGCTGTTGGCATCGCGGTTCTTCAAAAGAGATGTGTATCCTGACCGAGCGACGGTTGATTCCTGGACGAAGTTCTCTTACCCCTTCTGGTTCACGGATCTGCTGTCCTCACTCGATTCGCTGTCGCTGTTAGGGTTCAAAATGGAGGACCCGCAAGTCAAGAATGCAGTTGAGTGGTTTGTTGGCAAGCAGGATGAAAGCGGTCTTTGGAAGGTGTACATGCTTAGGGGAAGAGACAAGGACTTGAACCTGTGGATATGCTTGGCAATCATCCGCGTACTCAGAAGGTTCTGCACGAGCACGGATTTCGAAAGATGAGCCTAGCTCTGTCGCTGTCTGAAGCTGCCGGTTACTCCTTGTTTCAGCATGCCCGCGATGTTGTTCTTCAGGTCTTCAAAGCAGGCACTGAGTCGTTTTGCATCGGCTTTGGACATGCCCTCCATGATGAGCTGCCTTTCAAAGGCTTTTCTTGTCTTTCGCACGCGACTGCCCAGAGTGATGTACACCCAGAAAAGGTCCAATGACATACGGGCCAAGTACGGAGAAGACTTGAGAACCGTCGACATGACTGAACCCGCGCTCATACCGGTCATCCTACAACAAAGTTTGGTAGAGGAGGCTTATTCCTCTTCCTCCTCATCTTCATCCTCTTCCTCATCGTGCATCTTCCCCTGAACTTTCAAACGGATCTTCTTTTCGAGGTCTTTGCCCATCTCGCCGCCCTCTCCATGTTTGCCGACGCCTTTGAGCATGTCGCCTATACTTGTGAAAGTCTTCATGTAGTCTTCAGTCATCTTGACAGCCACTTGCTCGGGCAACCCGCCGTTCTTGAGCTCCTTATAGTACGCAGCGGCAGCCTTTCCCATGTTCCTTCCCGCTTCCTCTGAGAACACTGAGGCCAGTATGCTCTTGATCATGCCCGGAACCTCAGCCGAGACGACGCTCAGTACCTCCTTCAGTTCTTCGGGTCCATTCTTTTCCTTCTTCTTCTTCTTCTCTTCGTCAACCATGTTTTTCACCTCCTCTGTCTAGCTTAGGTTCGAGTGTAACCGTGCTGAAACGGCTGTGGCCTTGACTTCCTGCCTGCGGCTTTCAGCCATTGGCTCTGAGCGAACCGGGCAATATGTTTCTGCCGCGGCCAAAGTTATTCTGTATACGTTGGAAAGCAGATTATGCTTTCGGTTTGTATGCCGTAAGTGTCCAAGTTGCATCTTTTTCAACCTCCAAGCATTTAATGGGCTGGTCACTGTAGTTAGGTGTTCTGTGCAAAAGTGACCAGTCGGGTGGTCAGCTTTTTTCAGCCAGGTCGTACGTGGGAACCCTGCCATTTGTTTTCAGCAGAACTCCTTCTTGCAAGAGCATTTTTACTCTGTCACGGACGATGCGTCTGCTAGATTTCCCCCTCATCGCGGCAACTTGTCTCGTGATGGCTGAAACGTTCAACGGTCCCTTGACGGCTAGGGCTTGGACTATGCATCTTGAAATGTCATCCTGAGCGATAGGCTTCTGACGCAGGTACTTCTCAGCGTTTTTCAGGCGTGCAGCGATCTTCAAGGGTTCGCCGTACATGCCTATGCCCATTCGTGTAAGTCGAAGAGACGCTGCAAGACCCTCGTATTCGGGCTTGTCAAGGATCAGTTGTTCCAGAAGGTCTAGTCGGCGGAGTATCTGGTCAAGCTTCTTGCTCAGGTCTTCTGTCTTGGAGCCACCGCTCTCTTCGCTCGTCAAAAGGTCACCCGCTTGGACTGTGGTTTAGTAGGATTATTCTGCCCACGGTTTAAATGGTTGACTCTGTAGGATGACGCGTCGGAGGAAAGTGGTAGCGGTGATTCAACGTAGTTGGGTTTCTTATTCCACATACTATTTTCAAATGCAAATGTGTTAATAACTGATTTCACCATTGTTTTTGTTGGTGCTGTTAGTGGAATGTAACGGTTGGGAAAAGCTGATTAAAGGTCTGATCAGGGAAGGCGTGCTGCGGTCTCCCCGGGTTATTGAGACGATGCGCAAGGTGTCCCGGGAGAGGTTCCTGCCTGAGAACATGCGAGCGTACAGTGCAGTGGATTCGCCTCTTCCGATCGGCTTCGGGCAGACGGCTTCGGCGCCACATAGCGGGCACGTTGTTGCCGGCTAGGCGAAACATGGTTTCGATAATGAATGAAGCCCTGCAGTTGGAAGCCGGTCTCAAAGTCCTAGAAGTCGGAGCGGGTTCAGGCTGGCACGCCGCCACTATAGCCGAGCTCATCGCACCGAATACTGCGCCGCGGAGCGAGTGGGGACACGTGTACACGTTGGAGATCGTCCAAGGCTTAGCCGACTTTGCCCGAAAGAACAACATGAACAACGGTTATGGCGACCGCGTAACGATCATCAGCGCGGACGGCTCAATGGGCTGTCCTGAGAAGGCGCCCTTTGACAGGATACTGGTGACGGCTGCTGCACCCAGTGTGCCGCCGCCGCTCGTTGAACAGCTGAAACAGGGCGGGATAATGCTGATCCCCGTTGGAAACGCTTCACTTTTCCAGAGCCTGCTCAAAATAGTCAAGGGATCAAACGGAAAAACAAAGCAGGAAAATTTGGGCGGAGTGGCATTCGTGCCGCTAACCGGCCGCCACGGCCAGCAGTACTAGCCTACTGGCTCGAACTTTGCGGTAAAGTGTGAGAGAAGCTTCGGCGCGTAGACTCTTCTTAGCCCCTTTATCTGCCGTCGCTTCTTGTGCAGACATATGAGACTTTCTGCAACGTATCTGAGGTGGTTGTCTGTGTATGTTCTCCGTGGAATTGCCAAGCGCATCAGTTCCATTCTGGCAGGTATGAATTTTCCAGTTTTCTCGTCAGTTTTCCCAAAGCAGGAGCTACCGATTTCAACGGCGCGGACGCCTGATTCGACGTACAGCTGTGCGGTTAACGCTTGAGCTGGAAACTGTTCAGCTTGGATGTGGGGCAGAAATTTTCCCGCGTCCACGAACACGGCGTGTCCGCCCGGCGGCTCCACGATCGGCACGCCACTTTTTCGCAATAGACCCGCGAAATGTTCGATCTGTCTTTGCCTGTAAGCCTGATACTCTTCGTCGATGGCTTCGTAGAGACCTCTTGCCATGGCTTCAAGCTCTCTGCATGCCAGACCGCCATACGTTGTGAACCCCTCTATGACGATGGTCAGGTTGTTGAGTTCCTTGAAAAGCTCATCGTCATTCGTGCAGAGCATACCGCCTATGTTTGTCAAGGCTTCTTTTTTGCCGCTGAACGTGCATCCATCAGCGTAAGAGAAAACCTCGTTTGCGATTTCCTTTAGTGAATGGTTCTTATAGCCTTCCTCGCGTCGTTTTATAAAGTAGCAGTTTTCTGCGAAGCGGCAGGCGTCTATGAAGAAGGGGATGCCATATTTTTTGGCTACGGTGCTGGTTTCCCGTATGTTCTTCACGGAGACGGGCTGACCACCGGCGCTGTTGTTCGTGACCGTAACCATGATGAGCGGGATCTTTGCAGGGGTCTTTTCGCGTATGAACTTTTCAAGTTTGGGAACGTCCATGTTGCCCTTGAACGGCGCCAGCTTCGCAGTGTCATAAGCTTCTTCAACCGCCAGGTTAACGGGGGTCCCCTTGTTTCTGAGGATGTTGGCTTCGGTCGTGTCGAAGTGCATGTTGTTCGGCACGTAGCTGCCCTCTTTTACCACGGTGCTGAACAGGATGTTCTCTGCGGCTCTGCCCTGGTGGACTGGCACGTAGTGTTTGAAGCCGAAGATGTCTTTCATCGCTTTCTCGAGCGAGTAGTAGCTTGGGCTTCCGGCGTAGGCTTGCGAAGTCTCGAGCATTCCGGCCCACTGACTGTCACTCATTGCTGAGGTGCCGCTGTCAGTGAGCAGGTCGATGAAAACGTCCTCAGACTTGAGCTTGAAGACGTTGTAGCCAGATTTCTCGATGAGTTCCTTGCGTTTTTCCCGCGGGTGCAGGTGGATTCTCTCAATCATTTTTATCTTGAACGGTTCAGGCTGACATGGCAGGTCCTCGTCCATAATAGCGTCTCCTTTAAGGCATAGTTTTGGGGAGGTTATAAAAGGTTGATGTTAACCGAACCATTTCTCTAGAGTCGTTCCTTTCTTCTGTTCAGTCATGCCTTTCTGCATTCTCTCGAGTGCTTTGCGGACGCGGTCTTCTGAAAAGTCGCGGCCTTGGACTATGAAGTCGACGATGCCTTCCACGTTTGGGCTTCTCCATTCAAGCTTGTAGTTGTCTGTGATTTTCGGATGCAGAAAAATCTCCCTGATTCTTTGAGGTTCAACTGGAAACTCTGCATTCTTCAAATGAGGCAGCGCTTGTTCCAGACTCCCGTGTTCCTTTATCAATTTTAAGGCAGTTTTCGGTCCTAAACCTTTGATCCCGTCAGGATTGAAGTCTGTTCCGATCAGTATGCCAACGTCAATGAGCTGCTCGTAGGTTATGCCGCATTCCTTCAGAACCTGGTCCAGTTCAACAATTTCGGGTATGACCTCGATGTACATGTTCTTGCTCGGCAGCTTCCGTCTGCCGGAGATGGTGATGTTTCTCACGAATTTGCACGCGCCGAAAAGCAGGCTGTCATAATCTTGACTTGCACAGTAGTCAGCGTCTCCCCGCCTTGTCAGGTGAGCAGCTTGAGCCTCGCCCTCGCTTGGAGCCTGAATCCATGGAACACCCATTAGGTCCAGCAACTTCTTGCTGTCCTCAGTCATGTAGTCCTTCAAGTGCGAAGTTGCCTGAGCATAGACGCGAGCCTCTTGCGTGCGACCTTCCCTCAAAGCGCGCTCGTACTGGACAAGAGCCTCTTCCTTCACCTTCATTCGTCGTTTGATCTCGACCGCCTTGAGCACTGGCGGTGCCCCGTCGAAAACGTAGATGGGCTTTATGCCCAGCTCCAGAAGGTTGCTGGTCCGATAAAGCAAACCACTCAGGTGACTCGTGACTCTTCCGCTGCTGTCCTTCAACGGCGTACCGTCAGGCTGCCTGATAATCGCCAAGAACTGGTAGAGGGCGTTGTAAGCATCAACAGCTATGGATCTTCCGCTTAACTCCTCGAGCTTGATAGCCCTTTTCGGGACAAGGTCGCGCAGGTCAACGCCCAGAAACAAACCCCCTCATTAGTAGCATGAAAACACGATAATAATCTTGCGCAAACTGGCGTCAGGTCTCCTCGAAGGGTTCAAGTCTTACTCTGTGGCTCACGATAGATGAGAAGGCCAGGAGTACTGATGAAAGTATACAGTCTGATTCTCTTGGTTTTGTTGACTTTGGTTGTCATTGCCTACAACTTTCAGTTCTTCAGCATCCCGCGGTCTATGTTTGTAGCGCGCGCGCTAAACTTCTATATATATTAGGTATCTGAGCTTGAACTAGCGGAGATCGAATATGAAACCTGAACATTATAAACCGAGAAGGAAAGAAAAGCCCAAACGAAAAGGCAATATTAGTGCGCGCAAAAGTCGAATGCTTGCAGTGGCTCAAGAATGGAAACCCATTACTTCTCCACAATTGCGTGAAGCTTACTCTACTAAAATAGAATGGGCAAGGAAGCTGATTCCCAAATTGAAAAAAGAAGCAGAAGCGCCGGAAGAAAAAGAAGAGCCTAGATAAGCGCACGCACGCGCGGGGGAATTAAATAAATGGTTAAAAATGGGTATGAGTCCGTTTTTGCTTATTTGAGCCCGTAATGGACTTTTTTGATGACCGCGTTTTGGCTGCGCTCAAAGACGGCGAACCCAGAAGTTTCACTACGCTTCTGGGCGAAGTGGGTTTTAGCCATAACACTTTGCAGCAGCATCTTGACCGGCTGGATGCTCTGGGCCTCGTCGTCAAAGAGAAAATGGCTTCAAACAGTCTGGGAAGACCCAAATTCGCCTACCATGTGCCACCCAGAACCGTAAAACAGGTCACTGCCGCCCTCCAAGACCCACACGTTGAACTCATGGCCCTGCCGTTCAGCCGCTCAAGGCACGTTTGCAGGTTCGAGAAGGGCGGATACTGCAAAGAAACAAAGAAGAACTGTACGCCTCAAAACTGCCCCCAAATCCGAAAATAAGACTTATCACCATTTTACATCAATTATTTAATCCGCCCGCGCGCGCTTTTTACGTTTCGCTTAATTACCCTAATGTTGTTCTTTTCCTAAGAACTATCGGCAGTACCAAATCGTGGATTACCATTCTGCTCATTTGAAATCACTCCATCTTAACTTTAAGAATCCATTTTCCTTTAGGATTGCCGTCTAAATCGACTCCTCTGCCCTTCAACACTCTAAATTTGCCCTGTTCCAAACCTAAATTTTGCATGGCGAATTCTGTTGCTTGTTTAATCGTACAGAATCCAGCTGGTTTCTTTGCCTCGGTCTCTGTAAATCCCCATCCTGGGGGAACTAAACTGCTTATTTGCAAAACTTTTAACCTCATTCTTCTTTTACCCTCTCAAGGGAAATAGCAGAATAGTCTATGAATCGACAGTCTCGTCACTTCATATCTTCGCTCCAGCTATTATAGAATGGAAATCGCTGTTAAAGCTTGCTTATCCCTTTAAGAAATCTCCTTCAAGCCAATTTTATGTATCAGAGAAAAATAGGGAATGTGCGGGAAGCTTCTATACACTGGCAACATAAGACTTTTTAAAGGGCATATAAGCATCAGCCACACTATAAGAAGCGGTGTTTAATGCCGAAGACTGAGGCCGTAATAAAGATTCAAAACGTTGTTGCCACTGCCACCTTGAACCAGAAGGTCGATTTGAACGCTGTTGTCAAGAGTTTTCCAGGAGTCGAGTATCACCCAGAACAGTTTCCAGGATTAGTATTTAGGCTCAAGATACCGAAGACAGCCACGCTGATTTTCAATTCTGGTAAAATGGTCTGTACAGGCGCCAAATCAGAGCAGAAAGCGCGCAGGGCTGTTATGACAGTTGCTAAAGAGTTGAAAAAGGGCGGAATAATCATCATCGGTAGGCCGGACTTGAAGGTTGTGAACATGGTTGCTTCTGCAAGCTTGGGCGGAAAGGTAAACTTGGAACTGGCAGTGGGCGCGCTTGGAAAAACGATGTATGAGCCGGAGCAGTTTCCAGGATTGATCTACAGGATGGATGAGCCTAAGGTGGTTATACTGATATTCGCAAGCGGGAACCCTGTTTGCACAGGGGCGAAGAACGAACAGGATGTTTATGACGCAGTGCATAAGCTTCACGAAAGGTTGGAGGAACAGAATCTCATATTCTACGAATAGAAACTTCATACGTTAATCGCGGATCGCCTTTCGTTTGTGCATTCCTCATCGTAGTGGAGTAGAACGCGCTTGTATCCGAAAACAGTGGAAAGTGTTTTTATCTAGTATCATGATAACCCATGGTTGTCAAGATGTGTTGGAGGAGATTAAATGGGAAAATGTAAAAAGTGTGGAACAGTTGTTTCATCGCCTAAGAAGAAGTGGACAATGGCTGG
>JBGQMW010000003.1:0-239543 GCA_041500785.1 Bathyarchaeia archaeon | reverse complement strand
GAAATGAAAGAAAGACGCGTCAGCTTTGGATATTATTGGCTTCCTCCATTAATGCGAAAGAAATATGTTTTAGCTTGTTTATTTATAGTTAATTTGTAGCTGAGATTTATGCCGAGTGTAATGAAACGTAAACAAAAGAATACTCAAATCGCACAACAGAAAAAGATAGAACGGGATAAAGAAGCGAAAAAGAAACAGTTGAGACAGCAACTTCCTGCCAAGGGCAAGAAACGTTAAAGCCACTAAAAGAGCTATGGTAACCATCTAGAAGCTTATACCTAGAAGACAACAATACAGCGCGCGCTTCTCTACGCAAGAAAAGAGTTCTCTAGCACCCCGCTTAATATTTCAGGCTTTTTCTGGAAAAGAAGCTAAGATCTTTGAGAAAACCATTCAGAAGAAAAGTGTGATAGGAATAACATTTGCTTAGAAGAAAAAAGTCAATTTCTTCCACAGTCTTTTGGCTTTTCAGGCAAAATCGGAGAAAAATAGGCTTTCATAGCCTTTTTGGTAGGCTTTTCCATCATTTACCCATCGTAAAACAAATGCGCGCGCTCGTCACCCTTAGAATAGTGCCTCTTCGGGAGAAAAACTGCAAAATCTTGTTCACTGTGCTGAAGAGCCAATTGGGAATTGATAAGAGTTGTCACAGATGCGTTTGCAGTATCAGGCAGTGTGGTGGGCGTGGGGGATTCGGTCTTGCTCCTATCTTGTAATGAGAACTACCTTTTGCTCTGGATGGCTTGAGCAGTAGAGATATCGTGCAATTTCTTGCTCTGCTTCGGTATCACCGTTTGTAACAACGTTCGTTCTATTGTTATTGCATTCATTATGGATGTGAATGCTGGATTATCTTGCCTTCAGTTTATGTTCTTCCTGTGTGATTATGCTTTCGAGTATGTTGCGCAGTCTTTGTATTGACGATGTGTCGTCCTTAGTGAATAGACCTGTGAATTCTTCAACTGTGCAGTTCACGTCGTATTTCACTGTGAGATAAGTGCCTGTCAAGCCGATGACAGCTTGAGCGCCTTCGCCCAGAACCTCTTTAAGTCCGTCGTAGAATGTCTTGGGGCTTTCTGTGAATACTTCGTAAGGGTCTTTGCCGAACTTCTGCTTTAGGTGGAAACATATGATTACGTGGAAAGTTGAACCTAGACTTGAGGCCGTGGCTTCTTCAAAGATTTTTTGGGCAACTTTGGAAATGAGGTTCTTTTGCTTGGCTACGGACATTTTTCAACCTCCTCCTACAGCTTGGGGCTGCCCTTCCCTTTCTTTGCAATTATCGTTGTTCCTTTTCCCACTGCCAGAAACTCTTCAAACCCATCAACAACTGCCTGATCAGCAATCGTGCTGAAAACAACGATATCGTAGGCTTTCCCCAGACTGGTCAGAACGTCAGAACCCGACAAATCGACAATCGCTGCCCGCGTCGGGTTAACATCAACTTTCTTTGCCAAGAGCCCAACGATATCATTTTTGTTCCCTGTCATGGAAAAATCCAAGACCAAGCGGACATCTTCTTTTTCGGCCAGAACGTCAAACACCGACTCAGCGCCCGAAACCCCTTTGACTCTGGCACGCGTCTGAACCTTGAATCCTTTGTCTGCAAGAATCTTCTTGAGGTTCCTAAGAACAGGCAGATCCTTTTGAAGTTCCTTGGCAACGTCGTCTGGAACCCTGTAACGAAAGACCTTGACATACTTCGCAGTCTGATGAGTTGAAGTCTGCTCACAATTCATGCAGACATGAACAACGTCGGGTCTGTCAAAACGATGCCCACACTTTTCACACTGATAGAAACTCCCAATCACCCGACTGTCTGGACCACCTTGACCCAGCACGCTTTGACAGCGAGGACACACCAAGAAGGTACCCTTCTCAAACGTGTCCTTCGAGCTGATGTTTCCACATTTCATGTGTTCAAGAAGCTCAGTGAACCCCACATCATCAGATTTGCATCTCGGACAGGCATACTTGGAGTGCATATCGGGAGAACCACAGTGCGGACACGTCAGAACCCGATGCAACGGCTCTGACTTTAGCAGGTTTCTCTTTGTCAAGTCATCAAGAACGATCCTGACTTGAGAAGAACCTGCATTCCAAATCTTCTCCGCTTCAACATAACGAACTCCTGCCTTGTCTAACGTGGGATCGAGCTGCAGAATCCCGTTTTTGATAAGTCTGCGTACAGGCTCTACACTTTCGTCTTCGCCTCCGCCGACGCTTATCGCAGCTTTTTCGATTACTTCCATTTTTACGCTTCCTCAAACACCTGAAATGTTGAAGAACACAAATGTGACAACCATAAGAATCACTGAATGACGCAATCCAGCAGCAAGATTTCCATCCACGATTTTCCCAACAACGAGACCGCCGAAAATGGACTCAAGAACAGATGCCCAGAAGAGCAAAGAAGCATAGTAGTTAATGTCGTAGACCCCAGACAGGAGGCCGGACTGCTGCACGGTGGCGCCGCCCTTGGCAGCGTACAAGGGGGCAAGAAACTGATGCAGCATGATGAAGGCTATGATGAGAAAAGTCAACGTGGCCATGTACACTGTCATCATGTAAGGTTTCATGTTTGTGTGCTGCTCCTCCTTGTATTTGTCCAGGCTCGTGAACAATTCCACACTCGTGTTGAGAACTTCCAGAAGCTTGCCTCCAGTTTGATGGGCCTCGATCAAAATCGTGGACATCTTCAGGGCAACGGGACGCCTCAAACGTTCGGCGAGAAACATAAGCGAGTCCTCAAACTTTGCCCCCATGATAAACATGGAAACGGCACGTTCAAGCTCCTTTGAAACTGGGCCATAATCCCTCTGCGACGCCTCCTCCAAAGCTCTGGGCAACGTCAAACCTGAACGCACAGACTCAGCAACATCCCTGAGAAGGCGAGGTATGTTTCTTTCTACCTGTCCTTTCCACGCATAGTTGTTGTACTCAACGATAGCTGGAAAAGCGAAGATTATCACAACACTGAAAGCAATGGCATTGTTCACTCTCTGGCTAAGAGGTATGAAGTAAGGCCCAGTGGGAACGTAGAGACCAAACACAACCAGCCCCAGGATTATCGCAAGCCCAACTGAACCCGACACCGCCCAGACCGCGATACTGAATTTGCGTTCAATAAACATTTATTATTCTTCCTCTGGCAGCACACTGTTCAGGATCAAGATGAAGATAGAGCATATCATCGGGATTCCGAGAAAGACTAGAAGATTCAACTGCATGATTGGAGATATGCCGAAAGTCACGGTTCCCATAACTGACAAGATCGTTATCATAATGATGAACGTCACTGGTCCCATGACGACTCCCGCAATGTAAACCTCTCCCAGCCCCAGCAGAGCGTTCAGAGTCTTCTTCAACTGTTCCCTCTTCGTGTGCAGAAGCCTCTCCGTCTCAAATGTCAAAAGACTCTTCAAATCTCCGCTTGTCTTAAGTGTGTTCGTGATTCCGACGAGTAGCTTCGAGAAGATTTCTGACGGGCTGTGCTTTATGACGTCATTCAACGAAGAGACCACGTCTAGCCCGAACACTTTGACGTTTGTGATGAGTCTCTTTGCCAAATCCCTAATTGCAGGATGACGCTCAACCTCAATCACTCGGTCAAAAATCCTTTCGACCGAGATGCCACCAGCCGAAAGAATTCCCATATACCCCGTCGTGTAGACCAAGTTCGCATCTATCTCTGTTCTCCTCTGTTTTCCGCGATATACGGGATACACCATGAAGACAATCATAACAACAATCGAAGCGACAACAGACAACACTGAAACAGCCCTGATAGACTGTAGAAGGGCTAGTTTGAACAGAAGATAGTGCAAAAAAGCAGCTGTAACAAGAACGGGAACAAACGCGACTATGGACGAAAAAAGCATAAGAGCTATGTATGACTCGTACGGCCTTGAAATTCCGCTTTGCTCATACACCTGCTTAAGGAGCATGAACCGTGAGGCTGCTTTTCCAAAAAGTCTGTAACTAGTTGCCGTAAGGAACGATCCCCTTTCCGATTTCTCGCTCAAGTCTCGAACCTCGCTCTGTTATAGATCTCCTCGGGATTGAGGCAGTATTCCCTAATCACAGCGGCAACATCTTCATAGCCTCTGACACCCTTTCGAACCATCCATGTCAGGATTTGCTCTCGCCTGCCCATTTCGTTCAGCAAATCATTCATAGCCACATGTCTGAGATCACAAATCTTTTTGAAAAGATAACTGTCGCTTGCAGACTTGAGACGAAAAACAAAGAAATCACGTTCAGGGTCCCATTCGTAGATCTTCAGGAACTTCGCTCGTCCAGTCCTGTCGTCAACTCCGGTGATTTCTGAAACATCCAAGACACGACGAACCGTAATGTCCCGGATCTTGGTTCGCTCGACCAAAGCGATAGCATTCATCATGGGGATCAGCATCGGAGGAATATTCATAGGCTTTGTCAGCAGCCTTTTCTCCACAGTCTCAACGTTTTCAGCATGAATTGTGCAGAGTCCGCCGTGGCCAACCGAGATACTCTGAAAAAGCGTGTACGCCTCCTCACCCCTGATTTCGCCCACAATCAAATAGTCTGGCCGCTGCCTCAAAGAGGATTTCAAGAGGTCAAAAAGAGTGACTTCTTCGACACCTGGCTGAAAAGACGGACGTGTCACCATAGGTATCCAGTTCTCATGAAAAACGAGCTCACGAACTTCCTCAATAGTGACAACTTTCATTTCAGGCTTCATGAACATCGCGATCGAATTCAGCAACGAAGTTTTCCCCGAGGCCGTTGCGCCAGCAACTATGATCGACCTCAAGTTGTCAACAAGAGTCCAAAAGTAAGCGGCCATATGAGGAGAAACTGTGCCGAAATTTATCAAGTCAATGATGGTGAACGGAGTAGTCCTGACCTTTCTTATCGTGAAAGTGTCTCCCCGCTTCGAGATCTCATCCAACGTGAGATGAACACGGAATCCTTCAGGAAGCGTACCCTCAAGAATCGGCCTTGAAACTGAAATCTGATGACCAGCCTTGTAAGCCAACCGCGTAATGAAGGCATCCAACTCGTCTTTCGACGAATACTTAACGTTGGTTGGGATGGATTCATAGTACCTGTGCCAAACGTAAATCGGAATCCCGATACCGTTACAACTAACATCTTCTATGCTCATGTCTCGCATGATAATGTCAAGAATCCCGTAGCCAAGAAGATCCCTTTTGACGTAGTAGATGAACTTGTCAAGGGAATCGCCAGAAACCTGAAGCTGAAAATTCTTGACTGCACGTTTGATCTGGTTCGTCAAGTATTCGTCTGCACGTGCCGCATCGTTGAGAACAGACAAGGGAGTGTTGGCCTCTTCCATCAGAATTCTCTTGAGCTTTACAATGGCTTCTTTCTCTTCCTTACTCATTGTCGGCTCTACCGTGAGATACTGGAGCTTCCCACTCCGCGTATCGACTTGTATGCCAACATGACCAAACGGAGGATTGACCGGGTAGAACTCTTTGAAAGTGAACGCTGACTCTTCCTCAACCTTGACACCATTCACCGATTCCTTAATGGGTTCAGCTTCATCCTTCGTCTTCCTGTGAAGGAGTTTCACCCAGCTCATCAAGGCGCCTCCTGCGTAACCGTTTTTTGGCCGACTATGCTTCCCACTACCGCATACAGAACAAAAGCCTCGGCAGAGTCACTTGCAGACTTGACTTCCAGCATGAATTGTCCGCCTGCATCCAGACGAACCCAAGCGGGATTTCCAATGTCAACCTCTGTTGTGTTTCGAAAATAAACAAGCGTCCCGTTTGCATAGATGGACACGTAAGCGTAAGGAATTGGGCCGCCACTTGCCGAAGTTGCTTTCAACGAGTACCATTGCCAAGCCTTGTATGGCATAGTGTTGCCAGATGACAGGTAGGAAGTTTCAAAGTCTATCCAGTCAACCTTCATAAGAAATTGGGTACTTGTCGACTTGACACCTTTGATTTTGACTTTCCACTGTCCAGTTGTGGAGTTTCTGAAATCAATTGGGTTGGTGATTATTGTTCGTGTTTTCAATTCGTATCTGTCTGGGATTGCGTCTGAGATGTAATTGATGTACCCGTTCCCGCTAGTTGCGTAGTCGCCCAATGTGAAATTGTAGAACTGAATTGTTACTGTTACCTGGTCTATGTCCCAACAACTGTCAATCTGCCAAACAAGCCTCAGCCAACTCTGCAAATTTGACGATCCAACAAATTCGACTTCTGCTGTGTACTCGTTCGGAGTCGCCCAGACATGCAAAAGTGTTACGTCTATGTTCCAACTGTCTTGTGTAATGTCACCCGTACTAGTGCCATCTTTGAATCTGATTGTGAACGTTGACGAAGTAAGATAAGCAGAGACTGAAACGTTGTTCCAACTGCTTGAATTCAAACTCTCAATCACAGTGGTCCAACTGTTTCCAGTCCGAACATCAACTTTCAGAGACTCGGAATCAAGCACGCCCGTTTTGATGCACAGATACTCGTTTGGCTGGCTGAAATTGGCGGAAGTCCATCGAACCTCCAAATCCAGTTCATAGTTGCGCCCTCCAAACACTGCGTAAATGATCTGTCTTCCAGTCGCCTCGACATTAGTCCAGTTCAATCTGAACCCGTTAGGTAGGAATGAAACAAAATCTGCTGAACCACGGAGAGTAAACGTGTCTGCCGCGGTTCTATCTCTCCAACGAACAACGGTTGTGTTTAGAGTTTCCCTTTCGTTATCAGAATCGGGTAAGTTATCGGGATCTTCAAACCAAGCAACTCCGCGTTCCGTAGATGCTGTTGCCGCCCCAAACATCAATTCAGCGGTTGAACCTATGGAAGTTGACGTCGAACGCCCTTGAGTCGCTAGTAACGCTAGTTTCGGCTGAAAACCCACTCCCGTGATGTCTTGGTTCCCTATGCTGGTAGACGAGTCAAAGCTTCCTACATCATATTCTCCACCCTTCAGCGCCAGATAGAATATTGGCGTGTTAGCCGCAGGTCCATCGCTTTTGCTGAGCCTGAAACCGTCAGCCAAAAACTGGCTGAAATCAGCGATTGCATCTTGACCGCCACTTGTGGGGTCAAGGAGAAGAATGCATGAATCGGTTCTTTGTTGTTGCCATGTGTCCATTGTGCCTCTGCCGTTTTCCGAATTGGCAACTATTGCACCTCTTTTTGTGGATGAGGCAGCCAATCCCATGCCGACTTCTGCATGTGCAGTGTTTGTATCTGCTGCTTCGGTGAAAGCCCAAAGAAACATGACGAAATCAGGTTGAAAACCGACACCTGTGATGTCCTGCGTTCCAGTTCCTGTTGCCAAATCAAATGAACCCGTCCTTGCAGCGGTCAGGTCTGATCCGCCCAAAGCAATAAAATGAATAATGTCTGCCCTTGCCTCGTTTGTTTGCCAGTTCAAGATGAATCCATCATTGTTGTAGGCTGTTACGCTTGCTTGTGCTCCTAATGCGGGAGTTCCAGAAGACAAGATGATGATGCTATATGCGTCTGACCTGCGTCTTCCAGCGACTGACGAACCAACAGCGTCATTCGAAGCAAACGCAACCCCCCGATTCTGGTATGCGCCAGTATAATTGGTTGCGAACCCATAGCCCATACTAATGCCAGCTAGTTCGCCGTATGATGTTTGCCTTGTCCACCAGAAAATTGTCACTTTGGGCAAAAAGCCAACGCCTGTGATTGTCTGCGATCCCACAGAAGTTGCCTTCGTAAATGCTCCGTATTTCACCAGAAAATTTCCGGTTGCTTTTTCTTCAGTTAAGGTGTCATTGACAGAGTCTGGCCCGTATTGTTGAGCAGTGAAGTTGCTGTGTGTTCCTTTGTTCGGCCAACCGTCCACGTCAGATGTGTTGTCATCCACAAAATCATTAATATCTGCAGTTGAATCATTGGTGTAGGAGCGGAAAGCTGCATAACTGCCGTCGTCATTTGCCAAATCAGTAACAGAACCAGTCACATTCTGAGTTGATCCGACCAGAGTCCACTGCGATGGATTATATGGCGCAGTACAGTTTACGCCGGTAATCGTCACATTTCCGGCTCCTCCGCTTGGCGCACTAGCTATGTTTGCGGTGGACAAAGTGTAACTTCCAGCAGGCGCTTGCGAATAGGAGGCGTTAAAGGTCACAGTGCCTGTGCTTATCGTGTTGTAAATCCACCAGAAGAAGGCGCTTTCCCCTCTCGTAAGCCCGTTGACTGTAAGCGGCGAATTGTCAACAAGCTGTACCAGGCCACCAGGCGTCATATTGACGCTAGCTGTAAGACTCTGAATCGTGTCAACGCCAGTATCGTTATGTGTCACCGTCAACATGACCGTGACGTTGTTTCCTTCATACGCAGTGGGTGAAGCAACTGTCAAACTCAATGCACATTGAACTTCGCTTGCAGGATACAAAACGTTCTGGATAGTATTGCCCAGCTCAGTAACCAACTGTATCGCATACTTCAGTCCCTGCACAACAGTGAAGTTGGAGACTATGTTCAGTTTCTCAGAAGGGTTGAGGTGTTCGTCCAACGGATAATATGTCTGGTCCTCGGGCACTGCACTCTTGTTGAATACTCCGATCCAGATCAGGCGTGACTGAACTGCGCCTTCGTTCTCCACCGTCAGATTCAAGTTGTTTGCAGCCGTCAGTCTGACTTGTTTGATTGTTACTCTCTCTTGGTTTTGGCTCCAGCCAAGGTCGCCCATCGACCCTAAAGTCTCATTATAATCATCAGTAATGCTCAGATAAGTAGCATAGAACGTTAGACCTGACAGCAGAATTAAGATTACGAAGACGGCTCCGATTATGGAACCGACTCCTTGTTTGCTTCGCTTAAGCCTTCCAAAAAACCGCATTTTTTCCTCCTCGGCTGCTAACCACAAGTATTTCGTAAGTAACTCCGCTTTGAATTGATACAGGAGAAATGAATTGGACTGTGGTCAATTGCTCTTTTCCAACTATGACGCCTCTGCCAGCTAGATCACTGACTTTTGTTCCCTCAACGTATGCTGAATCGATAGTGACTTCTATTTCTCCATAGTTGAACATAGTCAGGTTTAGTTGATTGACCATCGTCGTATTTCGGACGCGTATTATTGAGAAACGTTCTCGAGCTTTCTCTTCTCTCAAACCCGTCTGCAGTTGGAAGTGGCTAGTGGAGGAAGAGAATGTTGCCAAACTGATCGAGTAAGCTAGGACCCCTGCAGCAGACACTATGAGAATCAATATGAGGCTAGCTATGATTTCACTTACTCCACGCTTGTTGCGAAACAGCGAATGAACTATCCTCATGAGATCCTTCCTTTCCGAATTGACTGCCCTTAGAAAGAAAGATGGTTATTTGGCTTGGACTGATTGCGAGACTGTAGTACCATCTTTGCAGACTACTGCCACTTCGTAGAAGTAGTTCTTGGTCATGGTATACGTGACATTCACGAAATGTACATCCTGCACACTAAGCGTAGTACCGGTCGTAATTACTGTCTCGTTAGCCGTATCAATGCCGTCCACGTATATTTTGGAGATTGTGAGATTTGTGCCTCCGACGTTTCTGACGTATATCTTTATCCTGCTTGTTCCAGCATTTGCATTGATGCTGTCAAACTGCATTTGACCAGTGTGTGTCGGGTTCTGAGTTGTTCCGCCGATCCATCCCATGACGTAACTGTAGACGACGACGCCGGCTGCGACTGCGAGCAGCATTAGAATCAATGAAGCAATCACCGCTGAGAACGCTTTTTTGTACTTGGATAGACGTTTCATCTTCATTTTTCAGGTCACCCCTATATTGTTTAATACGATATCCGACCCTGCATATTATAATGCTTGCGAAAACTAAATAGGGATTGCTAGAATTTGCAGGTCAGATTCCGAACAAGATGCACAGCACCAGCTACCTGACCTTTATCAGCCCCTTGATCACCATTAGTTCAAGAGAATCGTATATCCAAACACCCAATTTCATTTCAAGCACACTAACAGTTGCCTTACCGCCTAAGCTTCTTCAGCAACTTTACAATCTCGTGTTCTCTTCCTCTGTCCAAAGGATCATCTCTCACCAATTCAATCACAGGTTCCTCCGAGTTCTCCAGACCCATTCGTTCCATCCATTCACCCCTTCAATCCGCGCCCGTATTTCCGTTGAACTTGCGTACAGTATGTCTTCCACGAGACATATCTCAGAGATCTTTCACTTCTCCAGATTTAAACGTTATTCAAGAACACGAACAACGGAAGTGCCTGCCAGAACACTCGAAGCACGACGGCCTTACAAATTTGGAACTCAAGCATACTTGAACCACATGATAAACTGGGAGGGCAGACCGTGAGAGAACCAGAGCAATCTTTCTGAGGTGACAAGCTATTAAGAGAAGGCGTCGTTGCCCAGACTCACCCTTTGGGTCATAGTCAGTATCGCTCTCTCAGGGCGCATGGACACGGAGAAGGCAGCAACAGGTGTGAAAATGCAGGATGAAGGTTGTGCGCCCCTTCGAGAGCAGAAACTGAATCATGTTCGACAAGCTATATCGTTTATGAAAGCCAGATACTTCAAGCTCGGATTCAGAACAGACTCTCACACGATTGCTCGCCCCCGCCAGACACCACTGAACAGATTGTTTCCTCTAAAAGCTGGTTTTCTTTCAACGTAGGTGTGCTGGCCATGGCGTGCACCTCTGGGTTTTGCGGTTTTTGGCGACATGCAACTTGTTACTGGCGTAAGCGCGCGCCAACACGTTCGAGCCAACTCCGCGCGCGCCAAAAACAGATGCACACCACAAAACTGCCCCCAAACCAGAAAATAAGAATCAAGACCATTTAAGACCAAATTCGGGACAAGCCAGCGCGCTAACGGTTTAAACACTTGTTTTTTTAATATGTTTCCAATAGGGAAACAAAATGTCACTGGAACAACGCGCCAAAATTCTCGAAATCACACTGTCATCACCCTGCGGAGTCAGAGAAATAATTCGTCAGCTGAAACTGAAGACCACCAACGTCATTTCACTGCTGAGAAAAATGGGGCAAGAACAACTAATCGAGATGCGGCCTGCCACAAGTCCAAAGAAAGGCAGACCCAAAAAATACATCACAGCCACACCCCTAGGCTGCGAATTCCTCAATGTCTACCAACAATTAAACATGAAACCACTCAGAGCTACAAGAGAAGACCTAAACCGCGCCGCCAAAGACGCGATGTACGCCAACAGACTCGTTGAAAATGGGCACTCACCATTCGAACTCTTCATGGAGTTGAACATGATTGCCAGCAATATTAAGAACTCTTCAGAAACTCATTAAGCTATTCGAAGAGAACCAGATCGATTACATGATAATCGGCGGCTACGCCCTTCCCTTCTACGGAAGAATTCGGACAACAGTCGATCTGGACCTAGCGGTCGCGGCCAAAACCCAGAGAAAGTTAGATTTTCTTCTCGGTCTACTCAGAGCAGCGGATTTTGAACCAACCATCTGTTCCCCTCATAACCCCCTAATACCAGTAGTAGATCTGAAAGAAAAAATCGAGTTGGAGTTATGGACTAAGCCTGATGGAATCGTTTTCGACGAGGCGACACTGAAGAGAAGGAGAAAAGTCGACCTGCGCCAAGGCATTTCATCATGGCTTGTTTCTCCAGAAGACTTCATCGTAACCAAACTGGCTCGACCGGACAGAGGAGTCATAGACGAGCAGGACGTGAAAAGCGTACTCGTCAGGCAGGCTGGCAAACTGGACGAGAAGTATCTGGAGAAAAGAGCCCGAGACGCAGGAGTCCTAAGGATTCTCGAAGCAATTAGAAGCACGTACTCTGAACATTGACTAAGTAGCCTACAATTCACTTCACCCCGTGCGAGAGAATTATGCTGGAAAACGACAAAAACACTTAAACCATTACCCGAACAAAAGGGAGAACACCTGCTTACTCACAGTAACAGAATAGCGCGCTGCCTTGTCCCTAAGATGGTTAAAAATGGTTTTTATTCTTCTTTTGTCTATTGGCGTCTGATTTAGGCTTGTTTGGTGAGCAACTCTTGGTCGTGTTGAAAGAGGGTAGCTCATGGGTTCCAAAGAGTCTGAAAGACAGCAGAGTTTCTCCATAAACCGTTGAGGCTGCATCCAGCCCGTTTGGAGCTTCAAGCCATGCAACATGGCTAAAAACTGAGGTACACATCAAAACTGGCACCAAACCAGAAAACAAGAGTCAGAACCGTTTAATATCAATTTCGGGACAGGCCAGCGCGCTATCCAAACGCGGTTGAACTTGTCACGGGCTATGCTGATTGGGCAGAAAGAAACGAACAAATGTTTGAAGAGATCAGAGGGCTTCTGTGTTATGGCTTCTATGAGAAGGATTATTTGAAGAAGGCGGATTATGTGGCTTGAGGCGTGGCTATTGATGAGGAGATAAGCAGGTTAGCGAATGTTTTCGCCGGTTATGTAAGCTTTTTCTTGTCTTTTGTCATAAACAAATGCTTAATCGTAAAGGCAAATGGAAGGTTTGGGCTACTACTGAACGTGATGGTTGCTCTTTGCCGCAGTGCGGTGGAAACTGTCCGCCGGCACGTTGGCGATACGGGGGGGCGTAGCTTTTTAAGTAAGTCTTATTACTTATTTTACTTAGGTGACGTGTTGTGGTTAATGTTACGTTTGCTGTTCCAGTAGAGTTACATGAAATCATGAGGCGCCATCCCGAAATCAAGTGGAGTGAGATCGCAAGGAAGGCCATGTGGGAGTACGCGCGAAAACTGGAGTTTATGGAGAGAATCGCGGGCGAGAGTCGGCTTTCGGAAAAAGACGTCTTAGAGCTAGACAAAAGGGTTAAAGCTGGATTGAGGGGGAGATACAAGGGTGTTTCCGAAGGCGAGAAACAGTGAAGCTTGTGGTGGATACCAGCGTTTTGATTGCGGCTTTGATGAAGGATTCTGCTGTTAGAGAGTTGCTGTTGAACCCTCTTTTCGAGTTTTATGTGCCTGAACACTGCATTGAGGAGATTGAGAAGCACATGGGTGAGATCACGAAGAGAAGTGGGCTCATCGTTGAAAACATGTATTTGCTTTTAGGCATTCTGTTGACTTCTGTTCAGGTTGTTCCAAAGGAAAGGATTCTTGAAAGGATGAAAGAAGCTGAACAGATCATGGGAAAAATCGACATGGATGATACGCCATTCATCGCATTGGCTTTGTCATTTCCAAATGATGGCGTCTGGTCAGAAGATAGACATTTTCTTAAACAGAATAGAGTTAAGGTTTGGCTCACCAAGGATCTTCTGAAATCGATGAGGGAATAGATCAACCCAGCCCGTATCACATCAGATCATGTTGAATAAGCATGCGTGAAAAAGCAGGGAATCCTCAAGAAATCACTTCTCAGAGAATAAGCTCTATTTCCTTAGTAGTTACGTACTCCACTGCAATCTCGTCATAATTCTCTGGGTATTTCTTACGCAACCTTTCAACAAGCTTGCTCAACTTGTGATCATGGTCAACAACCGCACCATTCAAAACAGCAATCCATTCATCCCTATACTCTGGCTTCAGCTTCTCATAGTGCTTGCTAATCCATTTCGCGTTTTCCTCATACCTTGAAAGAACAGCGACAACAGATTCCATTATCTAGAACCGACAAACTCTGAACATAATATGTGCAAGAACCCTTAAATCGTTTTCGAGAACTGCACGAACAGTGTGGCGCGCTGGCTTGTCCCTTAAATGGTTAAAAATGGTCTTAAGTCTTATTTTGTCTTTTCGCGCCTGATTTGGGCTTGTTTGACGTGTAATCTTGACAGCGTTGAAAGATGGCAACTCACGGGGTTCCAACAAATCCTGAAGAAAGTAGGGTTTTTCCATGACCAGTTGAGGCTGCAACTAGCCCTTTTGAAGCGTCACGGCATGCAGCAGGGCTAAAAACAGATGCTCACATCAAAACTGTCACCAAACCCGAAAATAGGAATGAAGACCCTTTTAGATCAATACAGGGATAAGGCAGCGCGCGAACGAGTATTATGCCTGCTAACCTTGGCATTTGCGCGCAAACTTTTAATAAAGCCATATACATAGATGTTTACGGTGACGTTCATGACTAAAAAAACAACAATAACTCTGAGAGACGACGTTTACCAGACACTAAAGGAAACAGCGGGCGCCAGAAACATCTCAAGCCAAGTAAACAAAATCCTCATCGCGCACTTCACTAAAAAAGAAAGCATGTTCGGCGTAATGAAACAAACAGACTTAACAGACCTAAGAGATCACAAGGATCGTTGCCAATGAAATACGTGATCGACTCCTACGCGTGGATAGAATACTTCATGGGAACCAAAACAGGAGAAAAAGTCAAACCCATTATCGAAAACACGGAAGAGAAAATCACTCCCACAATATGCTTGGCTGAAATCTACGCCAAAACCCTCAGAGCAGAAAATGACGAACTAGCTGAAAAACAAAGAATCTTCATCAAAGAAAAAAGCGCGCTTGCTCCGCTAGATGAAATAACCGCCGTGGAAGCTGCTATGCTCACTTCTAAACTAAAAAGAGAAATCCCCGGATGGGGATTAGCCGACTCCATAGTCTACGCCACCGCGCTCATCAAGAAAGCAGAAGTAGTCACAGGCGACGAGCACTTCAAAAAACTCAAAACCGTAACTTTCATAAAATAACCTAACAAACACATCTTTCTTCATTACCGCTTAAAGTCAACCAGCTCCATCATAGCACTTCTCAACCTTCGGTTTTCTAACTACTCTCAGACAACTTGCCCCGCTTTCCCGCGTCAACTACCAAAAGTGATAAACATCTCCTTCGTTTACTTTCGCAAACAATCAGCAAGTCCTTCGGCAACATAAGCATCCTGCGCGAAATGCTCAGCGCAGTGGCCCCCTCCGCCGACTATTCAACAGCCTCCTAAACCTTATCGAAAACCAATGACCCCCCTCAAACTACAGACAAAAAACAAGAGCAGAATCCCACATTAGACAAGAACTCCTTTCCGACATTTTCAACAGCAGACGACGACAAAACCGGTTCAAAGAGAATTAGTTAGTCTTTTCAAGAGACGTTTTATGTTCTTTTGAGTGTTTTCAATTTGCTCTCTAACATCAACAGTTAGTGCGCTAGCGCGTGTGGGCTGATTAAATGATTGTCTTAGGTTTGCAGTAGGCTACATTTCACAGATTGCTGTCTCAGGGGCCTAACGGTTCCAACAGAATCAGATCGAATTCTCCCGACATGAATCAGGATTTTAATCCGCCCGCGCGTCCGCCAGAAGATTAGGCGACTTGGACTAGAAGTAGTAGACCAAGATCGTAGCGTTTGTTCTACTACTTCCAGGTTGATTCTGCGCGCGCGCACTCGACAAAGGCGCACACGCCTACATACTGAAACCATTAGACATGGACAAAGTCCTCAGAACAGTGGAAGAGCAACTGAAGAAACAGGAAGAAGAGAAAAAGTACAGCAAAGAGAAGGTCACAGAATTCATCGAAACACGCGTCAAAGAACTGGAAGAAGAGAGGACAGCCATGCAAAGGAGAACACACTAGTCTTCTCTGCAATCAGGTCAGAAGCAACGCTTTCCACCAGGACGCCCATTTAGCGCATGAGGTTGGGAGAGGTAAATGCTTGGAGTTGTCTTGAATTGATTACTGCGAAGCCCAGAAGCAGACTTCGCTTCAACGTTCAATTCGTAAACTCCAACGCTAGCGCGCGCTTATGAACCGCACATAAAACCTGCCCTAGATGTTATGTCTGTTTTCTCCCTAGCGATATACGGCCATGTCTGGGCATCCAAAATTGAGCGAGGTCCGGATTTCGGACGGCCAGAGCATTTCTGAACCGAGAAACGATAGAACATGAAGGCTGGGCTGACCATGGCACGTGCCTCCTGAAGTTTATGGTTTTTGAGCGAAATGCATCTGACCGTTGGCATGCGCTTATTTTCTGCGGATTCTGTTCGGAGTCGGAATCATAAGTAAGGCTTATATCGTAATATATAATATATCAAGGTACGACATGTCTCAGAAAGGACGTATTGTCGACCTGTACAACAAACATACACAAAGAGGTCCAGAAAATGTGGGAAACAGTAGCATCAAGCATGTGGCTTTCATTCGTAGCCTACATGCTGTGGTACGTGTTCAGAGCAAAAGAGTTCCGACCGTTGACCCTCGACGACCTCGCTCTGCTCTGGAGAATACACAAGCACCAGACCGGATGCAAAGCATCAAGGCTTCATGACCTGCTCGTCAAGAATGGCGAGGTAGTCGGGTTCAACTGCGACTGCGGCCATCACTACCTCCAAAAACGTCTGATAACCCAAAAAATCCACCCCCGACTCCAGACGGTCAAACCCCTCTCGGTCAATGACCTTGAAAAATCGCTCAAGAAAATTGTCGACACAAGATCTGACCTGCACCTACGCTACCTGAACATAAAAAGAATCTAGCTGACGGCCCTTGGAAGAGACTAGAAAATGAGAGTCAAACGCTTCTTTCGACTTCTCGTATTCCCTATCGCTGTGATACTCTGGGCAATAGGCTGGGCCATGTACTCGACAGCAGACAATGGCCTGAAACAGAAGGAAAATACTGAACTTCAACGCCAACGGAAAAACAAAGAACAAAGAAAAGCGAAAACAGTCGAAATGCTTGCCCCTCAGACACACGTGCAGGCACACTTGGTCAAGGCTGTCTCCAGAACTCGAACCCGCCTAGAATTGCGCGCCCGCTCTCAATGTTCCGAGCGTTGACCTCTCAGCCAACACGTTCAAACCAACTCCGTTCTGAGTCTGAGTTCGATATGTCCACGATTCACAAAAGACATAGTTTGCCCAGATGACCCTTCCAGATTCAGTCAACAAAGAGGGTTTCCAAATGGAAGCTCAAATTCCGGACAAGATTCTGGCAACGGACAGTCGAACAAGGTGCGCGGGGCATCCTGGACAACAACCTCAGCGCGCGCGCTTTGAAGCTTCAAGGCATGCAAGACGGTTAAAAACGGATACTCACATCAAAGCTGTCACCAAACCAGAAAATAAGAATCAAAACCATTATAGACCAATTTCGGGACAGGCCAGCGCGCGCGAAGCTTCATTAACTGAAGACGCAGTATCGACTTCAAATTCGCCTTGTGTGTCTAAGCATTGTTTCGCAACTTTCAGAAAGCTCGGGTCATCGTCAACATGCAAGATCTTTATGCTTTTTTTCACAATCAAGCTTGAAGGAATTGTAGCTGAAGATTCTGAAACGGATTCTGTCATATAGATCAACTTCCCATGCGTACGTCTGAGCATTTATCGTACGGTAGTACTGGACACTTGTTTCCAATTCCATGCTCGAAAGTTAAGTCTTCTGAACCGGATGTACGAATCAGAGAACTTTGAAATTCAGATTCAGACTGCAAAGACTCGCCCACATTGCAGCCGAACGCGCTAATGCAAGCACATACCGAGAATTCAAATAGGGGCACCACGTTTACCTTCCGAAGCAGCACTTGTCTTGTTTTCACCAACGAACAAATCCAAGCTCTCGTCGACTTTCTGCGATTGCATCCACAGATTATTGAAGGCCATTTTCACCAAACCAATCTGCGTTTGGTCATTTGTCAGAAAAATCTTGGAGCCTGCATTTCTGGGTTGAAACTCTCCCCAAATTGCTTCTTCTTCATCAACTATTAGCAAATTGAAGGGCAACATTTCCACGTGTCTCAGTTCAATCTGTTTGTCAGCTGTCTTTGACCGCATGAGCTTCAAAGTGCTCGTTTCGTTCAGCCAGGAGTCATCGATAATTATCTGTGTGCTGATCTGGCTTTTGTTAATTTCTATAGTCTTCTCTATTTTTCTCACGAGCACCGTTCCTACCTGATCAAGTGAGCTTACCAACATTATCCGCCGTTTAGCTTTCTTTATCATCTGAACGAGTTTCGTCAGTACGCTCAGGTGTTCAGAAAAAACCTCAGTTGAACTGTCTTCTTCTTCCGTAGTCAACCTAATTGCTGTTTTCAGTTTGGCGATCAACCCAACCTTCTTCTGTCTAAGGTTGGCGATCTCTTTTTCCATGGCTTTGCGTTTGGAGTTGATCAAGATTTCGAGGGCCATCTTCACTTTGATTGCTAAGAACCTTCTTGGTGTCTCCAATTTCCTGGTTACTAAGCCGAGTTTTTCAAGTTCCGGCATCACTCTGTAGACTTCCTCTCTGCGGACTTCTGACAGAGAAGCAATTTCTGAGGCTGAAGCCACGCCCAAAGCATTTAGTCCAATGTAGATTCTTGCCTGGGTATTTGTCACCCCGAAAAGAGCCAGCTCTTTTGCGGTTTTCTCCAAAAATCCCTGAAAGTCAGATGATTGAGTCTTGAGCACACGCAACTTAACCCAATCTGCCAATCTCTTCGCTGTAATCTTTTCATTTTGTTCGCGTTCTCGCAGCTTGTCTTTTATCGTTTCCAGCAGACTATCCGGATCAAGTGGCTTCGTCAAGTATGAATCAGCACCAATGTTGAGCGCTTGGGCAGCATTCTCAACTGAAGGGTAGCCGGTAATTACGATCTTTATTGTTTCTGGAGCGACTTTTTGAAAATGCGACAGTAGCTGCGTTCCATCTGTGTCCGGCAGTCTAATGTCAAGCAACATAAGATCAAAAAATCTGGTCCTTGCCTTTTCCATGGCTTCTTTTGCGCTTGCCACGCCTGACGTCACATATCCTTCCGATTGCAGTATAACCGAGAGAGAGTCACGTGTACCTATTTCATCATCCACTATCAGTATTGAGGGCGAAGCTCGATTCATCACCGATCGCATCATATTAGTTCTGGCATTTCCATTGCAGCCAATGGTTTTCGGCAGCTTAGCGCGCGCAAGCGCCACGATCATTGTGTAACTGTACTGTCACACTTACACAAGTATTAAACGTCTAACTATATACTACTTCCGTAGAGGTGTCAGCTTCGAAGTCCGACACAGTAACCGATCTTGACGCCAGACTGATCCAGAACTTCATGGACATAATCGTCCTCAAACTGCTTGGAAACACTCATCTTACAAGCGGATACGACTTGATCAGACATTTCCATCAACGATTCCACATGCTTGTGAGTTCAGGCACAGTATACTCGATGCTGTACTCCCTGGAAAGACAAGGCTTCTTAGAAGGAAATTTCGATGGAAGGAGAAGGGTCTACAAGCTAACCAGACAGGGCGAAGAATTCTTGAACAGAGTCTGCATGACTCACGAACGCAGCTATGCCGTTTTTTCGTCAATCTTTTCCAGCGCTGAGGTTGAATGACTCTAGCGGTTCCTGTCCATTTCAAGCTCAAGACTCTTAACTCGTGTCTCAATGTATTGCGCAACTTTTTTCTCACTGTACTCAAGATCTTCACGCTGCTTCTTCAGTTGTTTCTCAATCATCGCCAGCAAGTCTTGAACATCAATTGGCTTCAAAATGTAACCATCGGCGTTTCTGTTCACGGCTTCGATGGCACTGTCCATTGACGGATACCCTGTGACAATTATTCTTATCATTCTTGGCTCCGTTTCCTTCAACCTGTCTATCAGGGCAGTCCCCTCCATATCCTGTAGTCGCACGTCAATCAAAGCAACATTGAAAAAGTGCTTCTTTGAGGCTGCAATTGCCTGCTTACCAGTCTCCACTGTCAAAACATAGTAACCTTCTGTTTTCAGAATTTGCGAAAGGTTTTTCCTTATCACGGTATCGTCGTCTACAACGAGCACACTAGGTCTTTGTTTCAAATATTCACCTCCTTGTTTTCTTAGCTGTTGAAGCAACTTCACTGAAGCCTGGAACCAAAATCACACTGGATGAGGACATGCTTCTGATCATGAAAAATGACTCAACAAAATCAGGGGCATCATCTTCGACAGCCCTTACTCCTAACATTTCGCACAGTTTTCTCAAGATCAGTTTCTCCAGAAACGCTGCGTCACTCTTAAAGATTGTTTCTAGGGCTTTATCGAACTCTTCAAGTCTTTCCGGAATCTGCCGTCTGGGCAAACGGAAAGTCGTTTCCAAATGAAAGTATAGGGCCCTCCGACATGATTTGCCAAGGGAACAAAATGCAAAATCGACTGCTCTTAGCAGAGTGTCTTCGAATTCTCTGGAAATCATGTTCGCTCAGTCTCTAGGGGTAGGGGGAAGCCCCTGTCACTTGGTTTGTCAGGCAATGTATATCATTTGTGAAAGGCGGATTTGAACTGTCAGCATTGTCAATTCGGATTTGGAATTTGAACTTTGGTGCGCGCTTGTCGAAGCTTCTCTCATTTTTTCTGGTTCTAGCACGCGCTGTCAATGTTCCGAATCCGAATGCATGCTAAACTATTTCTTTTGACTTCGTGTAGACAACATTGAAAGCTGGTGAAAGATTTGGAAAGAGATGCTGTGAACAAGATATATGAGCGGTTGTTGAAAGAGTTCATGGATATTTTGATTATGGTGAAGATGCGGGAAGGAGAAACCAGCGGCTACGACATACTGACTTATTTTCATGAGAAATTTGATCTCCTAGTTAGTCCAGGTACGGTCTACTCTGTTTTGTATTCCATGGAAAGGAATGGACTGATTAAAGCTCGAGGTGTTGATAGAAAGAGAATTTACAGACTTACACCTGAAGGCGAAGCCACAATCAAGGCTATACGTGAATCAAGCGGAGTTCTCGAGAGTTTCTTGACACGTTTGCTGAAAGGAAACGAGCCTATCCCAAATCGAGCTATGTGACTTTGACGTTTTCAATCTTTTTGCACCAGGGAATCCTGGCGGTTCCTTTCACAAGTTCCTGAAATATCTCCTTCTGAATCTCCTCACTTGAACTCTCGCTGCTCTCGTCTACGAGTGAAATGACGATTGTGGCCTTCTTGCCCATTCTTTCACCGAAGCTTCATTGGTGGGCGATCCTATCTAATTTGCTTTGTGGAAATAAACTATAGAAGCTTCTTCTCCGTATTCGAATTTGGAATCGGAAATCTTCCGGGTCAAGGTTTGCAGCTTTAGTAGTCGACTTGTCTCAAGTCAGCGCACACGTCATAGATTGGAGCGTGCACTATGCTTGAACGTTCTGGCAATACTGGATTTGGCGATAAGAGGGCAAACTTCAATTTTCCTCTGAGCGCGCGCGCTCGTGGGCCCATTCGTTTTTCAAGTGGAAGCCTAGGATCGATGAGATTTTTTGTTAGGATGTTAACCTTGTTTATGGTTTGCGTGGACCGAGACAAGTCGGCAAGAACGTGCGTGAAACCAGAAATTGCCATATGCCCATTGTAAGCTAAGAGTGTGCGGCTTCCTCTAGCTTTCTCATGTCTTCGGCGTCAAGCCTCCAACCTACTGAACCGAGGTTCTCGGTCACTCGGTCCGGTCTAGAAGCCCTCGGGATAGGAAAGTTCACCTTGCTCTTGGATGTGAGCCAGTTGAGGGCTATCTGCGCTGGAGTTTTGCCGCCATGTTTCCGCGAGAACTCGTCCATGGCAACTTTCAGTTTCTTTTTTGGATTGGCTAAGGCGCCATGAGCGACTGGTCTGTAGGGCAAGATAACGATGCCTTTCTCCTCGCAGTAGGGAAGGAGATCCTTCTCCTTTTTTCTAGCAGTCAGATTGTATTCAACTTGATTGGAGGCGAGCTTGTTCTTTGAGAGGGCTTCCTCAGCCTTCCTCATCTGTTTCAAGGAGAAGTTGCTCACGCCTATGTATCTGACTTTTCCGTCTTCAACTAGTTTCTCCATGGCTTTCATTGTCTCTTCAATAGGGACTCTCGGGTTCGGCATGTGAATCTGATAGAGATCGATGTAGGAGCACTTCAGCCTCTTCAGGCTCCTCTCTGCAGCTTTCATAACATCTTTGTATCTGAGATGGTTCATGAAGACCTTTGTTGCAATGAACAAGTCGTCTCTCTTGCGACCCTCAATCGCCGCTGCAACTATGTCCTCTGTTTGATATATTTCTGCAGTGTCTAAGAGGTTTATCCCAAGGTCTAACCCCCTCTTCAGAGCGGCTATCTTCTTGTCCCTTCCTCCTTGGTGACCGAAGAGGAACGACATAATGATGTACATTGGGTCATAGTACGTGCCCATGCCAATATCGGAGACTTTGACTCCTGTCCACCCGAACTCATGATACTCCATAACGGCCAAAACCGCACATCAAGAAATCCTAGAACACAAATATAAGCCAAGCATGTAGGTGCCTTTCGAGCTTCAAAATCGAGAACGTGTGCACGGAGTCTGTATGTGGCGGACGGAGTAGCATTTGACCTGGCTAGAGCTTAGGGGGGGATATTCACAGTCTTTTGGGCTGTATGGATGTCCAAAGAAGTACCTAGACTTCGCGGAGTCTTGGATAGCGGGCGTCCGAGTTTTCACACGGTCTCAACAGCCGTGTGCGCAACTCAGCCAATCAAAGCCTACAAAGACTGACCGGTCAGAAGTTTTTTCCTGGTCGTTTGGAAGTGAAAGCAACAAGAAAGAGAAGCAACACCTATGCTGGAAGAAATGAACCGCTATGACAAGTTATCCTGTCAAAGTCTGTCGCTTCTATTCAGGTCTCGCAGCCTGTTAACCCCGTCAATCTCCTTAATGAACACCGACACTTTCTTGGGCACGTACTCTTCCCAATCTTCGCCCTTGACCATCCTCTTTCTGATCTCAGCAGAAGAGTACACTCTCCTGTCATAAAGCGGAATGTCCTTCACTTCATAACCTGCCTCCACAAAAAGTCTTCGCGTCAACGGCTCATTCGAATAAACAACAGCAAACCTGGGCGTATAACCCTCCAAAGCAGAGACCCACATCATATGCAAATGCACATCAGGCACAGGCACAAGCCAAACTCTGCTGAGGTCCATCTTCTCATCCCGCAACGCCTCCCGAATCATAACCAACCTTTCCCCGGCTGTAAAAGGGTTGTTGACATTATGACTATATTGTGCACTGCCGATGGCAACGATAACTTCGTCAACTTCACCGAGAATCTTCTTCACCGCACAAAGGTGCCCCAAATGAAAAGGCTGAAACCTTCCAACATACAATCCGCGGCCAACCAAAACCCTTCACCCATCACATTCTTATTCGCATGCAAACCGAATAAACATTTATCCATTCGTGGCCTTCTCGAAAACACGTTCAACAGGAAAAACATGCAGTTTTCCCTTTCCAACGGTAATGTCCCGCTCAGACCTAAAACCCCTCCTTTCCCGCTTGAGAAACGCAATTTTCACGCTTAAGCCGCCGCCATAGCCGCCCAAGCCAAAATCAGCCGCGACAACCCTGTGACACGGGCACAGCGGCGCGAACGGGTTACGGGCCATGACGTTCCCAACAGCTCTGGCTCCGCCGCCCACAGCCTTCGCCACCAAACCATAACTCGTCACGTAACCCGCTGGAACCATACAAACCGCTCCGATAACACGCTTCGTATAGTCAGGCAGACGGTCCATGTTCAACTGGACACTGTTCACATCAGCATCTTTTCCATCGTACACAAGTTTTAGCACATTCAAAACACGCTCAGCAAACCTCGAAGTCCTGTCTGAACTTTCCAAGACCACGTTTCTCGGTAGACTGTTCCGCAAATCCTTCAAGACACGTTTCTCATCAGAAGCAAAAGAAGTAGCCAACACTTCTTCCCCTTCATATGCTGCGGCGAACCACATTCCCTCAATTTCCTTGACATGAAGCTCAGTCAACACTCTTCAGCCCCAACACTAATGTAAGGCATCAAGTTTTAAGAATTGCCCCAGAACAAAAAGGTCCTCAGAACCATCGCCAGTTTTCGAGGCAATCAGCTCGCTAGATCACGATTACTCCTTCACTGTCTCAACGATCAGCGAATGTGGAATCCGCGTGTGCTTCGCCAAGCCAGCATGCTTCGCTATCCCCATACGGGTCGGCTTCGGCTCCATGAGCCTCACAATCAGCAAATCGCTCCTATGCAAAGCCCGAAAATAATCAGTCAAAGTCCTGTGAAATGACGTTGTCTTGAACGGCTTAGCAAGTCTCTTCATCGTCCATGACACCTCACACTTGGTCTCGGCGAAATAGTCGTGAACCTCTAGAACTGCCGTCTTCTCTGCCTCTGCAGCATCCTTCTCCTCAGCATACTTCCATTCCGCAACGGGCTTTCCGTAGGCCTTTGCACCCGTCTCAAAACATGGGTGAGTAACTGAAAAAACGAACCTCCCATCCTTCTTCAGCACTCTGGCAGCCTCTGAAATCGCATTCTCAAAGCGTTCAATGTCCATTAGAGCCATAAAACAGGTCACAACATCAAAACGCCCGTTTCCGAACATCTTCAATTCAGTCGCATCCGCGACATGATATTCTATGCTCAACCTTTCCTGCTTCTCCATCTTCCTCGCCAGTCCAATCATCTTCTCTGAGAAATCCACACCTACTACAATGGCTCCCTTCCCCGCTAGAATCCTAGCGTTAGACCCTTCGCCACACGACAAATCCAAAACATGCTTACCCCTTACGTCCCCTATCAACTTGAAAGCAGCGGGACCGTTCATCATATCCCGAAAATAGTCCTTCCCTTCTCTAACAAAATCCGCCCAAGACTCTGAGGCCTCATCCCATTCTCTTGCAATTTCATCCTTTCCAACCATAAAGACCACCTAATCCTGCAACGTCTTCAGTACAAACTCCAAGCCAAAATATATGCCTGCCTGGCAAACCAACCCAGCTCATAAGAGCCGTATTATCCTGCGAGAACAGCGCGCGCACTTTTTACATTAAGTTTAATAGGTTGTCCGTGCAATAAACCGAGAAAGGTGTCACCATGGAAAAACACGCACAACAGGGCGGTTACATGTGGGTGCCCGGCGCCACAACAATAGGTCTAATCTTCAAAGACGGCGTACTCCTCGCCTCAGAGAAACGAATTTCATATGGCTACTTGGTCGTGAGCAAAGTCGGCAAGAAAGTCTTCAGAATAGCAGACCACATAGGAGCCGCATGCGCAGGCTTGGTCTCAGACATGCAGGTCCTCGTAAGGGAAGTAGAAGCCTACGGCAACCTCTTCCAACTGGACGTAGGCAGGTCCGTGTCCGTCAGGTCGGCTGCCAAACTCATGTCAAACTTGCTTTTTAACCGGCGCCTCTCACCGCTTATAACACAGACAATCGTTGGCGGAGTGGACAGCGAAGGCGCCTCGCTCTATTCTCTTGACCCGCTTGGGTCAGTCTTGCCGGACAAGTATACGGTCGTCGGCTCAGGAACAGAAATCGCAATGGGCGTCGTAGAAGATGGGTACGAAGACAACATGAACCAGCAACAAGCGAAAGAGCTCGTCATCCGAGCCATGAAATCTGCCATAAGCAGAGACATCATGAGCGGCGACGGAATAGACTTCCTAATAATAACCAAACAAGGCATTGAAGAAGAATCCACCAAATTCTAGACACGCCGCACATCGGCAAAACTTAAACGCTCCCTTCTGCAGAATGGTTCACAAACACTACGAGAGAGGCCACAGTATTGTCATTCCAACTGACCCCAAACGAAGGCACCCTACTTGTCCAACTGGCCAGAAAAGCCGTTGAAAACTACCTCAAAACCAGAGAACGCACGCCAGTCCCAGAAGGACTCAGCAAAAAACTTCTCCAACCCTGCGGCGTCTTCGTCACAATAAACACCCTACAGAACAAGGAGAAAGAACTCCGCGGCTGCATAGGCTACCCATACCCAACCATGCCGCTAGCAGAAGCAGTAATCGACTCAGCCATAAACGCCGCAACCCAAGACCCTCGCTTTCCTCCGCTGAAACCCCAAGAGCTCGACCACGTAGTCTTCGAAGTAAGCGTCCTCACACCACCACAGAGAATAGAAATCAAAAACCCCAAAGAATACTGCACAAAAATCAGAGTCGGCGAAGACGGCCTCATAATCGAAAGAGGAATGTACAAAGGACTCCTCCTCCCCCAAGTGCCGGTTGAATGGCAATGGACTGCAGAGGAATTCCTGTGCCAATGCTGCAACAAAGCAGGACTGCCCGCGGATCAGTGGCTCGTACAAGGGACGAGAGTCTACAAGTTCCAGGCAATAATATTCGAAGAAGAAAAACCCTGCGGCACCATAAAACGCAAACCCCTCGGCGGGAAATAACATTATGAAGGTCTACTTCGCACCATGCGGCATCGGCCTAGGACACGCAGGAAGATGCATCCCAATAGCCAAAAGGTTGGCCGAAGAAAACATTGAAATCGTCTTCTCAACCTACCGCGAAGGAATAGACTACGTTGAACGAGAAAAATTCCCACTCTTGAAAGCCCCACCAATAGGGTTCCAGGTCAGGCCAGATGGAAGCGTGGACTTCAGGCAGACCGCAATCAACCCTGGACCATTCATCGCTTCGTTCACGCTTCTTAAACAGGTAGGTTTCGAACTGAATGCGATAGGCAGCATCAGACCTGATATTGTGGTCTCAGACTCACGCGTCTCACCTCTGATGGCAGCAAGACTGTTAGGCATTCCGAGGGTTTGCATACTCAACCAGTTTCAGATGCGGGTTCCAAGGAAAAAGCGGTTCCTACGTCTCTCCAGACTAGCGGAATCCGCAATGCTCGCATTCATTGGGCTAACATGGACCATGGGCAACAGCGTGCTTATCCCAGACTTTCCCCCACCCTACACGGTATGCGAAGGAAACCTAGTCATCCCCAAAGCCTACAGGAAAAACGTGAAACTCATAGGTCCCATCCTGCCAGAACACCCGAACTCGCTGCCAACAAAGGAAAGACTCCGCGAGAAGCTCAACCTGCCCATGGACAAACCGGTTATCTTCGTGCCCATAAGCGGACCCACCACGGAAAAAGCCTTTGTCAGCGGAGTCCTCAGAAAAATCCTGCTGGATTTTCCATCAGACTATGAAATTGTGATTTCCTACGGTTGCCCCAACGCTGACACGAAACCCATCCGGCACGGCAACGTGACAATCTACAAGTGGCTTCCAAACCGTTTCGAATACCTGAAAGCATGCGACGTGGTAATCGGACGCGCCGGGCACGGCACAATTACCCAGTGCATCTGCTACGGCATACCAATGATAATAATACCCACGCCAGGACACACTGAACAACTTACAAATGCAAGACAAGCGAAAAACTTGGGCGTCGCAAAAATAGTCCTGCAAGAAATGTTGGACAAAACGAAACTGCTGAAATGCGTGCAGCAAATGCTCCAGCCTGATACCATACAGCGTACAGAAGAAGTCCAGAGAGAAGCCTTGAAATATGACGGACTGGAAAGCGCTGCCAAAGAAATCATCGCTGCCGCCGAGAGCAAGCAACTGTTTTAAGTCAGCACGGTCAACAACTACAAGCATGTTCGTTCCCCGCGGAATTCTTGAAGAAAAGCTTCGCAACATTCTGGCCGAAGACATAGGTGAAGGGGACGTGACCACCTCGTTAATAGTGCCCCCTAAGACTGAGGCAGAAGCCGAAATCATATCCAACGAGGCAGGCACGGTCGCCGGCATCGAGGAAGCAGAGATCCTCTCAGACACAGTGGGGCTGAGGGCGAAGGCTCACGTTGAAGATGGAGACAAAATAGAACCCGGTCAGGTCTTGCTGAGCGTAGCAGGGAATGCCCGGGCAATTCTCTCTGTTGAGCGCACGATGCTCAACGTCCTTGCACGCATGAGCGGCATCGCCACAGCAACAGCCAGCATGGTGGAGGAAGTTCGAAAGGCGGGAGCTCAGGTCAGAATCGCCTGCACACGCAAAACCGCTCCGGGTCTACTATATTTTGACAAGAAAGCCGTTCTCTTGGGCGGAGGAGACCCTCATAGATTTCATCTAGATGACATGGTCTTGATAAAAGACAATCACCTCGCAATCATAGGAAGCGTGGAGAAAGCCGTCAAAAAGGCTAGAGAAAACGCCTCGTTCAGCAAAAAAATCGAGGTTGAGGTGACAAACGTGGAGGACATTTTGCCCGCAGTGCACGCAGGAGCAGACGTGATAATGCTCGACAACTTTTCCCCCGAAAAAGTGGAGAAAGCAGTTGCGTTGCTCAAGGAAAAGAAGCTCCGCAACAAGATACTATTGGAAGCGAGCGGGGGAATTACAGGGGAAAACCTTCTTGACTTCGCGTCGAAAGGCGTCGATATCATCAGCGTTGGAATGATTACTGACAGCGCAGAAGCTCTGGACATAAGTCTGCAAATCAGAACCACCACAAAAAAGAGGAACTGAACCAAATATGAGGATTACTCTCTCATATCATCGCGGTTTCTATTATTGCGGCGAACAGAAGTATGAGCGTGCAGATTGAGAGGAACTTGCTCGTGTTGCCAAGTTCATGTTTGGCTCCATTGTGCATTAGTCTCCATGATAGCCAGAGGCTTGCAGCCATTGCTGTTGAGTAAGCTGCAATTTCCAGCCAGGCGATAGGGGTCAACCACAGACTGGCAAAACCTATGAGCGGATGAAGACCGTAATGGACGCTTTGGGCGCCCATAACGACGCCAGTGTTGTAGAACACGTAGAACCCTATTAGTGGACCGATGAACGGAATGAACATCATGACAGTAATCATGAGGTTGTTGCCGAAGATGAACTCCACTATCCCCCCGTTGTCCTTAAATGTTGTGACTGTCTGATTCAGCTGATTGAAAGTGCTTTCCGCGTCCTGCTGGCTCATAGGCGTCAGCGTCGAAAGTCCCATCGCCACCGCGGATGCAATGAAAACCACGATTATCGTTATCAGTCTCTTGTTGCGAGGCGAAGCGTTGTTCCAGAACGGCATACTCATATTCAGTTCACTCCTCTCAGATTCTCAGATTGATTCTGAGAGCTCTGAAACCTCTTGCACATGGGTTTAACAGCTCAGAAATATTAACCTTGTTCAGAATGCCCTTTGTATCATCAGCGTGTCCTCTCACATCATGCTCAGCTGCCATAAGCGAGTAAAGATGCACTCCCCTGTTTCCCAGTCTCGGCTGGCATTTGGAAGGCAAACCTAGCAGAACTTCGTTCTTCTGTTCCAGAACTTTCTCGCATGCATAGAGTATTGCATGAGCGCCAGACGTCAATTCTGCAACTCTGACGGGCATGCTTTCTTTTCCTATGGCCAAGACTTCGACTCCGTGCTTCTGCGTGATCTCTGTCGAGATTTTCCTCAGTTTCGGCAGCACTTTCAGTAGATGCTGTCTTGCTCTCGTGGAAATCCTCATGTTTGTAAGCTGGATGGGCGACAGCTCTTCAAGTGGGCACGCCCCTAATGACATGTCCAGATGCACAACGTCTGCTCCCACTTTTCCGATTAGGTCCCTGCAAAGTTCGGCTTCATGCACTATGACATTCTGGCCGTTTTGTGCATCTACAAAGATCGGCTCAGCAATGACTGCGTCGGCTTCTCTGTATGGTGAGTCTACTAGGACTGATGCTGCTGCCACGATCGATACTGGTTCGAACTTTTCATTGAGCACAGCGGCTGAGGAATCTGCAGCGATGATTTTCAATGTCTCACCGTTGTTTATCAATTAGAAACTTGAGGGATTATATGTTTACCGTCCAGCCTCAGATAGGTTTGAAGTTTGTCGCTAGCACGAACATTTCTGAGCTTTTGGCTCTGCTCGCATGTGGTTTGATGACTCTGACAAGTCTGAATTGCTGTTTCACTTTTTCCACAAAATCGTCGAGCAGATCTCCTTGGAAGACTTTGACAAAAAGGTTGCCCTCTGGTCTGAGGGTTTCTGAGGCTATATGTAGCGCTTTCTGTGCCAAGTCTAGTTGCCGGGCGTGGTCTACTTCCCATATGCCTGAAATGCTCGGGGACGCATCTGAGATCACGACGTCGGCTTTTCTCGGAAGCAGCTCAAGAATCTGCTGTATCGCGTCGTCTTCTGTCATGTCGCAGATTATCGTTCTTACATACTGTTGCGTGAACGGTTCGATCGGTTTCAGGTCCAAGCCTAATACGAAGCCCTTGGTTCCAACAGTTTTCCTTGCAGCTTGGATCCAGCCACCTGGCGCTGCGCCGAGATCGATGACAACATCGCCGCGCTTTATGAACTCGTATTTTCTGATTGCCTGAAAAAGCTTGTAGGCCGCTCTTGAACGGTACATTTCCTGTTTGGCTTTCTTGTAGTAATAGTCCCGTTTTCTGTCCTGTATCCATGCTTTTGGCACGGTCAGCTGTCACCCATGACGCCGTGTTCGTCCCCTGATATGCTGAGAACCCATCCTGTGAGGCGTTCGCAGTTTTGGGGTGACGGGGCGCTTGCTGGGTCGCATCTTGGATTTTCCACACACATAAGGCATGGGCAATCTGTTATCGAGTCAATAGATGCGGGCAGCCTCTTCGGGAAAAGTCTATAAGTCCATCTTCCCTCGCGGAGTTCCTTCTCCCTTCTGATCATGCCTTTGCTTTCCAGCTTCAATGATATTCTGGAGCCTTCCCTGCTTGTTGCTCCGAGTTCCCTCCAAAGGTCAGATTGGAGCACACCGCCGAAACCTGTGTTCATTACGTATTGAAGGGCTTTCTGCTCTAGGTCGTTGCGTTTAGGCATTATTATCCGTTCCAATCCACTTTAATACATGCAGCCTTTAAATAAAAACGTGTATGCTTCAAACTCAGGAAATCAATGTTGAAGATGGGCTGAAATGAAGGGGAAGAAGCCGAGTCAACGGTACTGTTTGGGCATCGAGTCCTCGGCAGATGATTTCAGCGTTGGAGTGTCAACTTTTGACGGGAAAATACTTGCGAATGTGATAGATGCTTACGTGCCGGCGGAGGGTGGCATACATCCGCGGGAAGCTGCGAGACATCATGCTGAAGTGGCGGGGAACGTGCTGGAGAAAGCTTTCAAGGTTTCCAAGGTTAAGCCGGAGGATTTGTCTGTGGTCGCTTTCTCTCAGGGTCCAGGGCTAGGTCCCTGTTTGCGGACTGGGGCGACTGTGGCTCGTGCACTGGCATCGTTTCTTGATGTGCCGTTGGTCGGGGTCAACCATTGTGTGGCCCACATCGAAATTGGCAGGCTTAAGACAGGTGCAAGGGACCCGGTGACTTTATATGTTTCCGGTGGTAACACCATCGTTGCAGCTTATGATTCTGGCCGGTATCGTGTTTTCGGTGAGACGTTGGACATTGCTCTGGGGAATTGTCTGGATGTTTTCGCCCGGGAAGCTGGTCTGCGGCAGAAGCCAGGCTTGCCCTTCGGTGCTGTTGTTGAAAGGCTTGCGAGGGAAGGGAAGGAGCTTGTTCCGTTGCCGTACGTGGTTAAGGGTATGGACCTGTCTCTCAGTGGCCTGTTGACTGCGGCTGCTTCCTTGTTTAGGAGCGGGAAGTATAGGCTTGAGGACCTGTGTTACAGTCTTCAGGAGACGGCGTTTTCAATGGTGACGGAGGTCACTGAGAGGGCGTTGGCACACGTGGAAAAGAAGGAGGTGCTGCTGACCGGCGGGGTTGCGGCTAACAAGCGTTTGCAGGCTATGATTTGTTCGATGGCTAGGACGCATGATGCTCGGTTTGAGGCTGTGCTTGGAGAGTTTGCGATTGACAACGGGGCGATGGTTGCGTGGACGGGCGTGCTGGCTTGGACGCATGGCGTGGTTACGCCTTTTGATGTAAGTTGTGTTAGGCCTCGGTGGAGGCTTGATGAGGTGGAAATATCTTGGTTGCGTTGAAGCGGTCGGTGCTGATCAAGAAAGGCGCGGAGGCAAGTCTGTACCTTGAAGAGTGGCATGGTCGAAGGGTCGTTGTGAAGAAGCGATTGCCCAAAGACTACCGGCCGTCGCAGCTGGATTTGCAGATTCGGACTTACCGTACGGTGCATGAGCCGCAGTTGATGCATGAAGCAAAGAAGGCGGGGGTTCCGACGCCGCTGGTCTATCTTGTCGACATTGAGGACGCGACCATAGTAATGGAGTACGTGGATGGGAGGCAGGTGAAGCAGTTGTTAAGCGAAGTCACTGAAGAGGAGAGGCGGCAACTGTGTTTCAAGATTGGTTGTTTGATAGGACTGCTTCATAAGCAGGGAATAGTTCATGGGGATCTGACTACTTCTAACATGATTTTGGATAGGACTGGCAAGGTTTTCTTCGTGGATTTTGGGCTTGGGGAGAAGACGGTTGAGCTTGAGGCTAGAGCTGTGGACTTGCATCTTATGAAAAGGGCTCTTCAGAGTGCTCATTTTGAGTTTGCGGAAGAATGTATGCGGAGCGTTATTGAAGGTTACACGAGCGTCGTTGGCGTTGGGGCTTCAAAGAAGTTGACCGAGAAGGTGGGGGAAATTGAGAGAAGAGGACGTTATGTTGCTGAGAGGAAGGAGATGCGTGAATAGGGCGGCGTTCTTTTTGAATTTGGCGTGTGAGCGCGGAGAGGTTAACGGGGGGTGGATGTGGTTTTCAGGTTGAAGGGTCGTGCCATTTTCTTCGCGACGAACAACATCAACAAGTTCAATGAGGCCCGCCGTGTTCTCGGCGAGTTCAAAATCGCAGTTGGGATGATTAGGGCCAAATCGTTGGAGATTCAGAGTGACAGCCTGGAGGAAGTTGCAAAGGCAAGCGTTATGGACGCTTTTCGCAGGTGCAACTTGCCCATTGTGGTGGATGATTCTGGGTTGTTTGTGCACGCGTTAAAGGGTTTTCCTGGGCCTTATGCTGCGTATGTTTACAGGACCCTAGGCAATCGGGGTCTGCTTAAGCTTATGGAGAGTGTTGGAGAAAGGAAGGCTAGGTTTGAGTCTGTCGTCGCCTATTTCTCAGGGGAAGTCGGGGAACCTGTCTGTTTCGCTGGTGCAGTTGCTGGAAGCATCGCGTCGAGCGAAAGAAGAAAAAATGTGGAGACTGGCTTCGGTTTTGACCCCATCTTTATCCCGTCCGGACACAGGAGGACTTTTGCTGAGATGAGTGTTGAGGAGAAAAACCAGGATTCTCATCGTGCGGACGCGTTTCGGAAGTTTGGTGAATGGTACAGGACGTCTGCCTAACGTCTTTTTCGGGGTTATTCTGGGGTTCGGGTAAGCTTATATCTGTTTTTGAGTTAGTGAATTACTGAGGTGTCTAGGTTGTTTGAGAAGATTTTGGTTCCGTTGGACGGTTCTGAGCAGTCTTTGAAGGCTTTGGATGTTGCTGTTGAGGTCGCTGTTAAGTTCGGGGGACAGCTTACTTTGATTCATGTTTATTCGGTTGGAGGTATCATGGGGTATTTGCCTGAGCCCAGTGCGACGGTCGGTGTTCCGGTGATGAGCGCGTCGGACGTTTCCAGGCTGGTTGAGGGGGTACGCGAGGCTGGGAAGAAGGTTTTGGATGAGGGCAAGAAGCGTATTGGGGCTTCAGGCGTTGAGGTTACCACGTTGCTTGAGGAGGGGCATCCTGTTCGTGAGATTGTTAGGACTGCTCAAGAGGGTAGGTTTGGGTTGATTGTTATTGGGGCTCGTGGGCTTAGTCATATTAGAGAGCTGCTGTTGGGCGGTGTGAGCGACGCGATAACGCATCATGCCGTCTGCCCGGTTCTTGTTGTTAAGTGAGCCTTTTTTCAACGTGCCTTGGCAATCTATACTCTTAAATAATCGTTTATCCTCCGTCATACAGCGTTTGAGGTAATAGTGGTGCCTAAGCAGGAAAAGGGTAAGTCGCATCAGATACGGCCTGTTAGTAAGAGGCCTCCGAGCTGGTGTAAGTATCAGCCTGAAGAGGTGGAGGCTTTGATTGTGAAGCTTGCCAAGGAGGGCAATTCTCCGAGTCGTATTGGCACGATTTTGAGGGATCAGTATGCGGTTCCTTTGACGAAGCCCATTACTGGCAAGCGTGTGATTAAGGTGCTTAGGGAGAATGAGCTTGCGCCTTCTTTGCCTGAGGATTTGGCCAGTTTGCTTGGGAAGGCTGAGAGCCTTGTTCTTCATTTGGAGAAGAATAGGACTGATTCGGTCAATAAGAGGGCGTTGCAGTTGATTGAGGCGAAGATTCACAAGGTTTCAAGGTACTATAAGCAGAAGGGTGTGTTGCCGGCGAACTGGAAGTATGAGACGAAGGTAGCTTCGATCACGTAGGTTTTCTTGTTTTTCTGAGTTTTTTCGTTGTTGGGAAGTCTTTTTTTAAATCTTTAAATATTCTGCGTTGTTAGGCTAGTGTGATTGTTATGGCTGCGGGTTCAGAAAAGACTGATGTTGCTGGCTTTTTTGGTTCTGCTGAACGTGCGGCCAAGCTGGTTAGGGATGTTGTTGAGGATGATGGTTTTGTTCATGTTTTTTCTCATTTGGATGCTGATGGCGTTGCGGCTGCAGGTGTGATTGGGAAGGCTCTTTTTAGGCTTGATGCTAGGTTTCGGGTGCGAATAACTCAGTGGGTTGAGGAGAAAATTGTGGGTCGGCTTCTTTCTGACCGGCCTGATTTGGTGGTTTTTGCTGATTTGGGAAGCGGGTACATGGATTTGCTGGGGCAGAAGCTTTCAAGTCTTAGGATGGTGGTTTTGGATCATCATCAAATTGTGGGTGGAGATGTGGATGGTTGTGTGCAGGTTAATCCTCATTTGTTCGGGATTGACGGGGCGAGGGATGTGAGCGGTTCGGGCGTGGCTTATTTTGTGGCTAAGGCTTTGGACAAGGAGAATGTTGATATGGCGCCCGTGGCCGTGGTCGGTGCTTTGGGGGATATGCAGGATAAACGTGAGCATCGGACGCTTTCGGGTCTGAACGCGAGGATTGTTGAGGATGCTGTGGGTGCTGGGTTGTTGAGCGTTGAGAAGGACCTTGTGTTTTTCGGTCGGGAGACGCGGCCGATTCATCGTACGTTGGCGTGTGCGACGAGTCCGTTTATTCCTGGTTTGAGCGGTGAGGAGGATAAGAGTTTGGCTTTTTTGGCTGGGTTGGGGATTAAGCCTAGGGAGGGGGACAGGTGGCGGGCGTTGAGAGATTTGTCGGATGAAGAGAAGAAGCGTTTGTGTTCGGCTTTGGCTGATTATCTGGTCGCGAGGGGTTTGCATTGTGAGGTTTCGAGTCTTATCGGGAATGTTTATGTTCTGTGTAAGGAGGAGCCGTGGACGCCTTTGAGGGATGGAAGGGAGTTTGCGGTTTTGCTGAATGCGACGGGCCGCATGGACAGGGCTGGTCTGGGCATCGCGGTGTGTATGGGTGATAGGGGCGTGCAGCTTGAGAGTGCGAACAAGGTTTTGGAGGAGTATAGGCGGACGATTAACAAGTATTTGGGTTGGGTGATGGAGAAGCCTGAGCGGATGAGGGAGTTTGAGAATATTTATGTGGTTTACGGTGAGGATTTTATTGATGATAAGATCATAGGTGCGGTTTCGTCGATTTTGTCGTCGAGTCTTCCTAACCCTGAGAAGCCGTTGATTGCGTATGCGAATGTTGAGAGCGAGGATGTGGCGAAGATTAGTGCTAGGACGACGGATGCTGTGGTGAGCAAGGGAGTTAATCTGGGTGATATTATGCAGATAGCTTCAGCGAGGTTTCAGGGGAAAGGCGGAGGGCATAACGTGGCTGCTGGGGCTCAAGTTTCGTTGGGACATGTCTCTGATTTCATAAAAGCTGTTGATGAGATGGTTGGGAAGCAGTTGAAGGGTGAGAAGGTTGGAAGCTGAAGTCGTGCTGGAGTATGACCAGGCGCGATGGGCGAAAGCCGTTGCGGATGCCGTGTCAGCTGACAATGTCAAGGCGCCAGCCGGGTTGATTGTGAGGACGGTTTGCACGGACAAAAAAGTCGTTACGCGTGTGGAGTGGCAGGGTAAGCTTCCCACGTTCATTGCGACGCTTGATGACCTGCTGTTCAGTGTTTCAGCAGCTGAGAAAACATTGCGCGTGACAGAGGGGCTGGAGTCAAGCAGGTCTGAATGAAAGTGCCTGGCAAGCTGTCATTGCTTGTATGAGTGACCTTTTGCTTTGCCTTCAACTCAGGCTGGTGTGAGCGGCCGAATTCTATCTTTACTATCGTTCTGATCCCTTATTGAGAAGGCTCTGTCGTGTTCCTGCTTCTTCTGCAGGAGAGCATGGGCTTGTTCTGGATACTTAACTGTTTTAAGCTGACAGATGCAATGTTCTGATGCCGGCTGACTGTACGTTCGTGGAAAAGCAGGTTGTTCGGAAAAATGAGTAGGGAAAAAGTGAGTAAGGCAAAGTTGGTGCCGTTGTCAAAGCTTGTTTCTCTGAAGGGCAAGAGGGCATTGGTCACTGGTTCAGGAGCGGGTATTGGGAAGGCTATAGCCTACCGGTTTGCTGAAGCAGGCGCAGACTTGGAGCTTGTCGATATTGACGTGGGTAGCTTGGACATGGTAAGGCAAGAACTTGAGCGGTTCAAAGTGGAAGTCAACATTTACAAAGTGAACCTGTCTGAGAAAGACGAAATAGATGCATTGTGGGCCACGTCACTGAAAGGGAAAGAGCCCGACATCTTGGTTAACAATGCCGGGATATATCCAGGCAAGCCTTTTCTGAATGTGACCCCTGCTTTCTTGAAGAGGGTTATGGACATTAACCTAAATTCTGTTTTCTGGATGTGCCAACATATGGTAAGAGGCAGGCTTAGGACAGGCGGAGTTATCATCAACATGGGTTCAATCGAGGCTGTGATGCCTCTTAAAGAGGGCTTATGTCACTATGACATTAGCAAGGCCGGAGTCATGGTTTTCTCAAGAGCCTTGGCCAGTGAATACGGCAAGCACGGGTTCAGGATAAATGTTCTTGTTCCCGGCGGAATATGGACCCCTGGAACCAAGAGCTTGGCGAAAGACGCGATGAAGTTCAAGTTGAACGTTATCAAGTCCGGCATAGAATACAAGATGAGAACCCCCCTGGGTAGAATGGGCAAGCCAGATGAGATCGCAAGGATGGCTCTCGTCCTTGCATGTGACTTGTCGAGTTACGTGAATGGAACGCTCGTAGTCGTTGACGGAGGCTTCCTCTCAGCATAAAAGTTCAAGGGAATATCCCATTTCTCTCAGTTTCACGACTGCTTTGATAACTTCGCCTCTATATGCACAGTGTTTTTGAGTATTCTCTGAATGTGTAGCTGCATTTTGTACAGCGTCAGCGCCTCTTGGCGCTTCTTGAGTTTCTGTCATTTTTCAAGCCTCTAGAATAGTATTATGGCAGTTGCTAGGCTTAAAAATCTTTTCCAAATTGCTTTGAAAGCTTTGCTGGCGCATTTATACTACAGATGATCCATGAAGTGTCTTGCTGCAAAGCCTATGTCATACATGTCGATTTTTCCGTCGTCATTCAAGTCTGCATTTGAGCTCCAGTTAGAGTCTTTGGGGTTTCTGCAGAATCTCACAGCCACATATCCTATATCTTTCATGTCAACCTTGCCGTCGCCGTTGACGTCTCCAGGAATGCCCACATAGACTATTCCGTCTGCATAAGCATTGTCTGAAACATCTGTTTCTCCTGCAAGATTGTCTGCAACTGCTATGACAGTGTAGTTGCCATATGCAAAGCCAGTGGTGTTCCAGCGTAGATTGAGAATCACAGATTGCCGACTCTCTAGAGTGACGTTCGCGAAAGTGCCAACAAGTGTGTCGTTAACGTACACTTGTACGCTGCAAGTTTCAGTTTGATTTCCATAGTTCATAACAAAGGCGCTAATGTTCAGCGAAAAGCGTAAGCCGACAACTGTTTTCAACGGAACTAATAGGTCGAAGGAGTATACTCTGCCGATGTAAGTTATGCCGATGTCATGTTCGCCAAAGGGATAGGGTTTCATTAGGGGGTAGTTATCCTTGTTTGCAGAGTCTATCTCGTATGCCGAATCTCCTATTCCATCGCTTCCAGTCTCATTCTGGGAAGGCCCATGATAGAAGTCTGTTCCATTGTAGTCGCTCCAGTAGTTGCCTTCGCAGCCGTTGTCCCAAATGTTAACATAAGCATTTTCCTCCGTGAAAATTTGCACGCCATTATCTATGAAGTTGTTGTGGTACATTCTGTTGTTGGAAGAATATAGGAAGATGCCTCTCCAGTTATTGTTTATGTTGTTGTTCATGATTGTGTTGTTGCTGGAATAGAAAAGCAAAACTGCAAAGTCATTTCTCGAAATGTTGTTGCCGATGATTATGTTGTCATTGGATTTCCACAGCATGATTCCATTTCGGTTCGAGATCTTGCTGTTTACTACGCTATTATTGAAGGAGTATACGAAGTCGATAGCGTAGCTGGTTTCCGAAATTGTCACATTCTCGATTCTCGAGTTTTTTGTGTAGGCGAATTGTATTCCATGCCAACTGGGAGTATTTAGTGCTAGGTCTTTGACTGTAACATTCGTGGAGTTTACCAAGCAAAGATATCCGATATCCCAAGTTGAATCTATGACAATGTTTTCTTTGTTAATCAGGTATTGGATCGGTTTTCCTTCCACTTTGTTGCTCGTATCAATGTCTTGAATGAAGTAGGGAAGGTCTTCACCTCCTACTCCAAAATTCCATACATTATCGGAAATCGTGTTGTTTCTTAATGTAGTGTTGGAGCAAAACTCTATTATGATCCCATCTAGGCCGTTTGTGACAATGTTACCATTTAGGATACTGTTGTTTGAACGCCAAAGATGAATTCCGTAAAGCTCACTCTCACTCACACTATTGTCGGTCATGATGTTGTCATTAGAATCTGGATTAATCAGGATTCCGTTATTGTTGTTTCTTACAATGTTGTTACTTAGGTTGTTCGCGCTTGAATGAACAGATGCGCCACAATCATAATCGGAACTTCCACTGTTTTGTATCGTGAAACCGCTAATATTGCTGTTGTTCGCTTCTAGGCTGACTACGACACCATTTTTGCCTCCATCAATAATTGTGGTCCAATTGTCTTCCCCGATAACAGAAACAGTTTTGTTTACAACCACATTTTCATAGTAGGTTCCATTTCTGACAAAGACCGTGTCGCCAACGCTTGCAGCGTCTATCGCTTCTTGAATCGTGCTGAAGTCTGCTGGGCCATCGTCATCTACAATCCACCTTTTCGTTGCTTCTTCTTTTGTGATGTACCAGAGACGCAGAAGCTGACTTATGTCCAAATAGATGCCCTCTATCCCCACGACCGATACCGCCTGTGTCAGGCCCTGATACAACGGTACTATGGGACAATCATCCGCAACAAAACCCTGAATCTGAGTGTAAACAGCTGCTCGCTCCACCACAGTGAGTCTTTCTCGACCCAATTCTATCAGCTCGTCTACGTTCGTATTGTTGTAGTTGCAATGCAGCCATGATGCTCCCTGAGATTGAACCAGCGGATAGACGTAGTCGTCTGGGTCGATGTAGTCTGGGTACCAGCCCATTATGAATGCTTCCATCGCTTCATTCTGCCATGCCACCCTGTAGGCGGGCCAATCTAAACCGTCAATGGTCACAGTGATTACGCCGCTGGCTTCCAGAGAAGCAGCCAGGACTGTTGCTTGTTGTGCACTTTGTGAGTAGTGGCCTGAGGTTTCATACCACAATTTGAACGTGAGCTTGTTGCTTTCATTGTATCCTAACGGCGCGAGCAACTCTCTTGTGAGGGTGTAGTTTGGATCGCCAAGGCTGAGGAACGCGTCAGTATGTCCGAACATGCCTATTGGTATCAGGCTATACAGGTTCTGGGCTTGTCCGAGAAACACGGTTTGAACGAGTGCTGTCCTGTTTACGGCGGCTCCAACAGCCTGTCTTATCGCCGTGACGTTGAAGGGCGCATATTTCTCCTGTAAGACCAGGTATTGGATGAATGCGCCTGTTCCTTCCCACACGTGAAGCGTGGCGTCGTTTTTCATGCTGTTGATGTCGGTTGCGGCCAGCTGCCTGAACGCAATGTCCACTTGCTTTGAGCTTATCGCCAACGCAAGTTGTGTCGCATCGGAGAACATTTTGATGATTATGTTCTTTGTCTTGGGGAACCCTGCGCTGGCGTCCCAGTAGTTGGGATTGGCTACAAGGTCTATCTCAGTGTCTTTTCCTGCGATCCTGGTCCAGTTCTTCAAAGTGTACGGTCCAAGACCCATTGGATTGCTGGCTCGGGGATTGTCTTCGAAGTAATTGACGACCTGATCAATTGGCGCGTTTGCAGGGTCAACTATGAATGCTGCAGGACAGGCTATGAGTGACAGGAAGAGTCCGAATGGGCTGTTCAAGTAGAATCGAACTGTGTACGTGTCTACTACTGTGACGTTTTTGATGATGTCGCCGTATCCGATACCTATCCAGGCTCCGTCTGGGTCAGCTATGCCAATTCCTCTGTCGAAAGTGTATTTCACATGTGTTGCGTTGAATTCTGTTTCATCATCGTATCTGATACCTTGTCTCAGATTGAAGGTCCATGCCAAGTCGTCATCGGACACGTTCCAAGAGGTTGCCAAAGATTGAGTGAACCGCTCCTGGCTGCCTGAAGCGTTAACCTTATGTTCCACCAATCCACAGCCCAAAGATTGGATTATTTGCCAGCCAAAAAAGTCATAGGCACGTGCAGGATCGAGACAAGATTCTACAGAGTCTGTAGTACCCATGATTATCTCAGTTTCGCTCTGAATCGTCATCTTCCCTCCATGCGCACGCGAGTCATCGCTTTCAGCATGAATCACATTTTCCATTCGCCGACTGCTCAAGTTTGAGTCAACTGCGGAAGTTCCTGCCATCAAAAAAGAACCCAAAAGTGAAATCAACATCACAATAGTATACACACTGAGTCTTCTCATCGTTCCTTTCCCCCTAGAGTACACTAGTAGAGTACCACTTTACACATAATAAGCATTCTTGAGTCCCCGCGCTACATGCTGATTTTCTGTAATACATAGTGAGGAAGAGCAGAGCTTTTTCCGTTTCTGAGTTTCGCCCAAAGGAGAGTTTTCAAAAAGTCTCTGAAGAAATCACTTTTTTTCTGCAACTGTCCATGCAGTTAGCGCGCGCTAATTGAATTCGCTCGATTCTTTCTAGAATGGTCCTACCGAGTCATCGTTGACAACTTCAGCGATGATATCGACGACCTTTCTGGCTACAATCTGAGCACGCACTTCTGCAGGCACACTTCATGTGAAACCAAGAGGTTCTGGAGAGAAGTCAGAGACAAAGAGCAGATGCCCATCAGGGACTCCAGTTAGGAGAGTGAAACCAGCGAAGCTTTTCTATTTCCAAAATATCTCGCCAAAGCATCTTTTTCCTTGCGCAAAGAGATACGGCTAGGTTGCCCTGATAGCATCGTTGAAACTGATAGTGCGAATAATGTCTACAGAAAAAGGACATGGAGTGTTGATGTGTCTTTTCAATGATTCGGTGGAGGGAGTGGAGCTGGATTCTTGTTCGGGGATTGTTCCACGAGGCCCCAAAGTCCTGCCACTATTGTTATCAGAGCGCCGAGGATCGCCACGTATCCGCCGAAGGCTATGCTGAAATTCGGCCAATAGTTTTGTGGTAGTTGAACATTGCTTAGAGAAGCGAAAAGTAGATAGTAGTCGTGGACGGTGTCTTTAGCCATTATTGCTGCAGAGATTGCATATGTGTAAGTCATCAACATTACAGATCCTCCAGCTGCGATGAATAGTCCTCTAGCAACGCGTCTTCTTTCATCATTCGCGAACAGTCCAACAGAAAACACGACTACGAAGAAGCTGATGAATGTGGGATAGATTACAGTTTCAAAACCTGATGCCGGTATGTTAAGCGTAGGAAGTATGAGGTTTTGAGGGGTATAGGACGGATAGGAACCGGGGATTGCTATGGGGTTGAACACGATTGTTGCCCAGGGAAGAATCGGCGATATCAAAGCAATGATTGCGCCTAGAAGTGCTAGCATACTACTCTTGTTAAGTTTAACAGCAGTGCTCATTCTCCATTTCACCCTATTCAGACATATCGGGAAAACTGTTTAAAACACTTTTGCAAGCAACTCATGCGTCAGCATTCTATGAGCATTTCAAAACGGGGAAAACCCCATATACTATAGTATAGGGGAAAATCCGTGTTTTGAACTTCAAGCAAAGCTTCCGCCGCAAGTCATAAGTTTGTGAATCGAGCAGATAATGAATTGGACACTGTACGAGATAGTACTCTTCTGACAGGGTGAAGGTATGACTGAAAGCGGCACTGTAGATTGTGAGTATCTTGTTGACAATCAACTTTGCAGGTCAATAGTTGAAGATGAAGAGGGAAGAACTGCAAGAGAAAAAAGTTGCTCACAGATTGTGAAGAACATGTGCTGCTATCTGTGCGAACGCCGAGAATCATGCGAAACCAGCTGCAGCTATCTTGACAAATCAGGCGCTTCTCAAATCACAGAACAAAAGACTCTGAATATCGAGCAGGAGACAAGAGCATGTCAAGAAAGAATCGAGAGACTCGCTGTTCTGCTAGCTGACGGAAAGATAGGAGAGCAATCATACGTAGCTGCCACAAAAGCTCTCGAAGACAGACTGGAAGCTCTCAAGAGTGCTAGAGGCAACCCAAATGTGCTGTTGTTCACTTCAAGAGATGTCGGGAGGTCAGAAGAAGTCTCATCTGGAAAACCGACTCTCTTATGGTATTTTGTTCCTTTCTTCTTCGGAATTCTCGGAGGACTAGTCGGCTATGTCGGCACAAAAGACGAGGACAAAGACATGGCCAATGGACTACTGCTGTTTGGGGCAGTCTGGTCTATCATTCTGTATATTATCTACTGGATTGCTTTGTCATCTCTGATTTTCCATGCGAGATAGTAAACAAAGAAACACTGACAAGCAACAGAGCATTATTGAAGAAAAAAGGCGGGAAGCTCTACTTTCGCTTTCTGAACAGCTTCACAGCATCGAAATCGCAGATGTAGTCGAAGCCCTGCTCAACAAGCTTCGCAGCTTCATCAATTGATTTTGCATTTGCAGAATAGTACTCTTCTTTGTCGTTGAAGTTCACCAAATGTGTGTAGATCAGAGTATTGTTGATATTCTTATGTCCTAGTTTCTCTTTGACGAGCAAAATGTCTTTAGTTCTGTAGTAAAGCATAGTTGCATAATAGTGCCTCAAATCGTAGAGCCGGATCTTCTTGAGTTCAGGATCATTGAGCTTCTTTGCTACTGATGCTTTCAGTCTCTCGTAAGTATTGCTGATGACTGCTCCTGAAGGAAAGATTCTCTCATTGATCCCGAATTTTCTCTTTTTAACATAATTCGTGAGCAATGCGTGAGTTTCTTGTTTGAGTTTCAACATTCTCGGGTTGCCATGCTTTGCTGACACAATTGAGATTGCTCCTTTGTCCAAGTCTATGTCATTAAGCGTCAGACTGCCTAACTCGACGGGTCTCAGACCGCATTCCATTGCAAGCTTGTAGACGATTACATATTTCTGCGATGCATGACCAAGTATCAAATTGATCTTCTCTTCAGATGGCACCCTCGGAATCTTGTTGACCTTCACATATCTCGGTTTAGAAAGGGAAATTCCATAGAACTTGCAGTAGTGATTGTAGAAATCACAAAGATTCGCTTTATAGCTGTCTCGCCATCTTCCCCTAGCGACATACTCCAAAACTGAGCTAGTGTTTTCAAACTCTGTCTTTGAAGCAATCAAGTTCAAAGCTCTGATTAACGTTTTCAGATAAGCTTCAGAGTAGCCTCTGTTTCTCAGTTCGAACGCTAGCCTTAGAATTCTTCCTCGAAAATCTGAGAGTTTATGAGTATTCTCTGAATGTGTAGCTGCATTTTGTGCAGCGGAGAAACTGGGTTGATGATTCGTCTGCGCCTCTGGTTTGTACTTGCCACACGTAGGCTAGGTTGTTTCCGCATTTTGGGCATTCGATCCTGACGGTTGGCAATGTACGGAGTTTTTGTTCTTCTTTGCCTATGACAGCCACGAGCTGTTGCGGTTTGTGCTGGATCACTTTGGCTACTTTGGGTTCAATCTTCTTATCTGAAGCGTGCTTCTTGTAGCCACATTTCGGGCATACCAAAACCAGCGTTGTTTCTTTTTCTGACTTGCCCTTTTTAGGTACGAGTCTTGTGCCGCATTTTGGGCAAAATTCCATAATTTGTTGCTCCGTTGTCCAATTGTCTCTCACTTAGCTTGGTCTCTTTTAAACTTTTTCTTATTTGAATCAGTATTCGAGTTAAACTGTAGTTGTTCCTGAGGCGATGAGGTGGGCTACGCGTAGAGGTTCTGGAACGCTGCTTCGAGTGGATGTTAGCCTGAGGATTCTTTCAGCATCTTCTTCCTGTATTCCGGCAGTTTCCATGTACACTTTTTCTTTTCTGTTTCTTGTGTAGACCTTAGTGATTTTTCCGGCGTTTTGTACTGCTTTCCACCGTTCTTCACTTCTGGGCAGCTTCTTCAACGCCTTATTGATGTCGTCGAAATCCGGTTCGTCGCGCGTGACGGCGATGACTGGAAGCTGTGTTGCTCTGTTGAGTTTCTTTATGTCTACGATGTTGAAGCCTGCGAATGTGACTCCGTCGAGCATTATAACTCTCAACTGTTTATGGTGCGGTGAACCGTTGACCATGGAGGCTATCTTGTCAGTTGCGTCGAAACCGTCAACCTCAACCCTGGTGCTTATGACACCATCAAGCCAGTATCCGCCTCGAAAAACCACTCCGACGATCAATGCAGAGCCTTTCACGTGAGGCGTAAACATTCCATCGTCTACGCCTAAGACTCGAATTTCAGGCTTGATGGTTCTGAACTTCTTGGAAGACAAGACAATTCCTCGAAGTCTTCGTCAAGATATAAGAAGAAGCAATTATAAACATAGCGAACCAGTCAAGAGCGGTCGTGTTTGGAGGTTTGGTTTCATCAAGAACTCGGGATATCCATTCGCAAAATCGTATAGCAGTCTGGCTGAAGTACTCGCTGACCGCGATCTTGCATCTCTCGGAGATGCGTACATCAACTTTGTATACTCGCTTGCGCTCTCAAACAGGACTGGAAGGCCTTTAGGCGTGAAGGTGAAGGGTAGCATGCTTGCTCAAGCGTTGAGGAATGCTGGTCTGAGAAGGTACTTGCCTTCAAGGATGACGAAACACGCGTTGGCCGATGCGGCTGAGGCTTTGATCGTTTACGCTTGGCTTAGCAGAGTCGTCGCTTTGGAAGAAACCGTCAGAATCATAACCGAAGCTCAGGAGCCTGCTGAAGGTTTGACTCAGTTGCTTGTGGCTGCGGGTAGAAAGACTATTTTTTCTTGATGGCTCTTTCGAACTCTTTGCTGAATTCTTTGTTTATGTTTCGTGCTTTTTCCAGAGCGTTCTTCAGAACCTGCTCGGGTTTCACCTTGTCTGTTGTGCGGATGTAAATGATCGGGTTGGAAACCATGGGATGTGGTATGTCGTAGCCTGCTAGGTCAACATGTTCCTCTTCGAGGATTGATTTCTGCAATATGTTGCAGATTGTGTGCCCTGCGCCCTCAATCTCTATCTTAAGCTCATCCGGGGTTTTCTTCAGCACGTTAACTTTCATTCATTCAGGCCTCTCAGTGTTACATTATTCCCTTTCCATAATCTCTCGTCGTTTTGCGTCTCTCGATCCTGCCGCATTTCGGGCAGTGCATTCCCTGTCGTCTGGGCTCCAGAAGGCCACCGCAGCTCGAGCAGAACGCGTAGATGACTCCTAGGTCTTTGTCTTTGGTTGAGAGGTGGTAGGTCCTGTTTTTGGTGCTGATCACTTTGGCCCTGATGATGTCTCCAGGCTTGCATATGTCAAACATCGAATCAACATACTGCATTTGCACGTCAGAAACGTGCAGGATGCCTGCAAAAGCGTTGGAGCTTTTCTTGTTGCTGACCTCGAAAATCCGCACGCCCGCAGTCTCGGACTGAGAACTTGACACCTGTCCCATGACGGTGCTTCCGACCTTGGGGATTTTTGCTCCCTGCGCCAGCTCGTGAACTGACACCCGCTTCTGGACAAGGTCAACTAATGCGCGGCCGACGACTTTGGAGTAGATAACTCCGTCGTTAACGTAAGTTCCCGCATCTGGGATGAACTCTTCAATCACGCCCAAGCGTTCACCGGGCACGACAATTTGACCAGTTTTCTGCTCACTGGGCTTCAAACTCATGCAATTTCCCTTTTTTCAGTTATGATGACTGTCTCAACAGCTGAGTGTTTACGTAATGCTAAACGTAAATATCGATTGAATGATATAACTTTATGTGCCCATCAATAAACCTTTTCCCAATTCTTGAACTATTTTCGCTTTTCTATCACGTATAGGTCGACAGCAAATTCGTGCTTCTTCTTCTCGTGAAAACTGAACATGTGAGGTATCGTCATAACCATAGCATAAACAGCCTTCATGTATCCCCCGTTTTTCTCTATGAATCTTTGCAGGAAGGGAGAAGGAGAAACCTGTAGAACACCGTCGCTGCTGGCTTTGAGTCTCTTGACAAGCGCTTCACTGTCATTCACGCTTTTATGGAGAGAATACACAGTGTTGGCAGCCGCCAAAGCTTTTTCCAGGAATCTCCTGTCTGCCCCGCGCTTCTGCACGCCAAACGGTGGGTTTTGGAGCACAGTGTCAAACTTGCCACATATGGCCTCAATGTCTGCGGCGATCCATCGGGTTTTTCCAGCGAGACCTGTCTCAGCCGCGTTTTGCGAAGCTGTGTTCACGGCGGTTCTGTCTATGTCGATTCCGACGACTTCCTTTGCGCCCAAGAACGCTGCTCCCAATGCAAGTCTGCCCGTTCCGCAGCCAAGATCCAGGACTGTCTTGTCTATTATGTCGTTGTTTGCGTAAGCTGCGATGTACAGCGTCGTTGCGGCTGCGTCGGCTGGAATTGTGTACTGTTCGAGGTTCGGAGAGGGCGTTGGGTGTGGCTTGACTTGTGACAGCAGGATCTCTAGGTCTAGTTTTCGAGTAAGCCTTTTCTGCAAAGTTCTTCCCAGGATAGCTTACCTAAGACTACTGACACTTCGTTGACTGTTAAAACTGGTTTTCTGTACCTTACTGCGTCATCGAGCGATAGGCGGGGACATGCTGTGTTCACGAACACGTCGATGCTCGGGAATTCCATCAGCACTTCTGGGGTAACGTCCTTCACCGCGAACAAGTATGCTGTCCTGTCTTTTTCTTCCAAGCTTTTCTTCGTCTGCAGGGCCTCTTCGAGTCTTTTCTGTCCAGGTTTCAGGCCGATAAGGATGGCGAAGATCTTGGCTTTTCTTGCTTCTTCTATGCTGGCCCACCTTTGTTTGAATGTTTTCTCTGCTTCTTTGTCTACTGAGAATGCCGTGTTGTCGTAGGGGTCAGCGACGATTGTCGGTTTGCCAGTTGAGACCGCAACGCCTAGAGCGTGGAATCTGCCACCTCCAATGAACAGGAAAGCTTCGACATCCTTTGCGATGGAGATGGCATTGCTGTAGTCGCAGCCGATCACTTGGCCCGGGTAGCTGAGCCGTCTTGTGTCTCCTATTGCGACGGTTTTTCCGTTGCGGATGAGGGTTTCTCGTGTTTCATCCAAGGCTTGGACATGCTGAACGGTAGTGGCGAGGCCTATTCTCCGCCATTTTTCCAGCATTGGCAACGCTTTTTCAACAGCTGCGTTGACATCCAGAGCTGCGCGGGCTTCAACGTAGATTGTTGGCACTCTCTCGTATTTTACTAGTTTTGAATGGCCGTAGTGGATTAGCAGGTCTACTCCGAGGCTTTCAGCTTCTGCCGTAGCTAAGTCGCATGCCCCGTAGCATGGGTCTGCTGAGATTATCGGGAGGACGCCTAGCTTCTCGATTGTTTTTGCCAGTCGAGGTGCTTCAGGCTTTAGACCTTCAGGGAACTGTATTAGGACTTTTTTTGCTCCGATCTTTGCTATTTCCTGTTTTACTCTTTCTTCTTCAAAATCAAAAATCTTCAAGACAATGCTCTCCTGAATACTGTGGTTGGATTTGGGTGAAGAAATGATGAGGGTATGTTTGGGGTGACTATTCTGTCCATTCCCACGGTTGTTTTGGTTTGATGATTGGGTGTCCGAGTGCTCTTTCGTGCTGTTCAGCCAATCGTTCCAATATTATCTTCTGTTCAATGCTTGCAACGAGTTTTCTTGTCGCGACTACTGCGTCGTTGTTGACTGAGATGCTGTCGATTCCTACTCTGACGAGGAATTCTGCGAAATCTGGCAGGTTTGATGGTCCTTCTCCGCAGATGGATACTGTGGCGCCGTTTTCATGAGCTACTCTGATCAGGTGGGCAATTATTCTTTCTACGGCTGGATCTCTTTCATCGAAATATCCCATCTGTCCCAAGCGTTCGGAGTCTCTGTCGATCATAAGTATGCCTTGTGTCATGTCATTTGAGCCTATTGAGAAGCCGTCTGCGAGTTTTGAGAATTCGTCCGCGAGTATTGCGATCGACGGGGTTTCAGCCATGAACCATACTTTGAGGTCTTTGGACCTTTCCAGTCCTTCCTGTCGCATGATTTCTAAGACTGCTTTTGCTTCCCACAGTGTGCGTACGACTGGAAGCATGACCCAGACGTTTTTCAGTCCCCATTCTTTGCGGCATTTCATTATGGCTTGGCATTCAAGTCTGTATGCCTTTTCGTACCATTGGCTGATGTAGCGGCTGCATCCTCTCCATCCCAGCATCGGGTTGGCTTCGACGATTTCATATTTTTCGCCGCCCTTGAGTTCTCTGTACTCGTTTGTTTTGAAGTCGCTGAAGCGAACTACAACTGGCCGGGGCTGTATGGCCCGTGCGACTGTGGCTATTCCTTCTGCAAGTTTATCAACGAATTTCTGTCCTTCGCCTGTTTCGATGAAGTGTAATGGGTGTTCTCCGATGTAGCTGGCCAGGATGAATTCCATGCGCATTAGTCCGATGCCTTCGAAGGGTAGGTCCTTGTAGTCTTCAGCTTTTTCTGGAACGCCGAGGTTCATGTAAATCTTGGTCGCTGTGACTGGAGCTGGCTGGAGTACACCTGTGACGAATGTGGTTTGAGTTCCGGCTACTGCTGCGGGTTTTTCAATCATTGTTTTGAGTATTCCTTCATACACGATGCCGCTTCGCGAATCTACAGTGTACTCTTTTCCCGTGACCATCACCTGCGTGCCTTTTTCTGTTCCGACAACGCAGGGTATGCCGAGTTCGCGGCTGACGATGGCGGCGTGGCATGTTACTCCGCCCTTGTCTGTTACTATTGCGCCCGCAAGTTTCATGAACGGCACGAAGTCTGGGTTTGTCATTTCCGTGACGAGTATGTTGCCTTTCTTGATCATCTTAGCGGCTGTTGTGGGGTCTGAGACAACCTTTGCTACTCCTGCTCCGTAGCCTCTTCTTCCGGCGGCTATGCCTTTGATTATCACTTTCAACTCTTGAGTCGCCTTGGTCTCTTCTGCCTCTCCTTTTGTCATGGTTTTGCCGCCCCAGACAGTTTCAGGCCTAGCTTGAACTATGAACATGTTAGCTGGAGGTTGAATGTCTCTGTCTATTGCCCATTCAATATCCTGTGGTCTTCCGTAATGCTGTTCGATCCGTTTGGCCAGTTCTGCGAGCTTGATGATTTCTTCGTCACTCACGCATGGTTTTTCCTGGATTTCCATGGGGACTTCTGCGTGGATAGTGTTTCCTGTCTTTGGGTCTCTTATGTATTGCACGGTCTTCTTGGCCAGTCTTCTTTCAATTATGCGCACTGACTGTTTGTCGACGACAAAATCGTCCGGAGTTACTGCGCCTGATACTACTGCTTCACCTAAGCCGTGGTTGCCCTCGATGACTATTTGGGTAGTATCGCCCGTAACCGGGTTCAACGTGAACATGACGCCCGCGGCTCTCGAGTTGACCATTTTCTGGACTCCGACGCTTATGAACACCTTCTCATGTGGAAACCCTTTCTCGTTGCGGTAGAAGATGGCGCGCGGTGTGAAGAGGCTGGACCAGCATTTCACAGTGTTCACGAGAACGTCTCGTGCGCTTCTCACGTTCAGAAAGGTCTCTTGTTGTCCAGCGAAAGATGCGTCAGGCAGGTCTTCAGCTGTGGCGCTTGACCTTACAGCCACGAACACGTCTTTGATGTCGAGTTTTCTGCCCAACTCTTCGTAAGCGCTTCTGATTGCGGTTTCAACGTCTTTGGGCATTGGTGTAGCTTCTATCAGTTCACGGATTCTTTTAGAAGCCAACTCGTATTGTGCAGGATCATCCGGATTGCTCACGGTTTCGCCGATGATTTCATAGATCTTCGCGGAGATGCCTGTCTCTTCGATGAATTTCTTGTATGAATACGCAGTGATTGCGAACCCTGGAGGCACAGGCAAACCCGTGTTCGTCAACTCTCCCAAGTTCGCATTTTTCCCTCCAACAGACGGTATATCCGTTTTCCTCAAACCCTCAAACCATAGTACAAGGTCTTTGCGCATTTCACTCAACGGGTTTCGCCTCTTCGACCTTGACTTTTTCAATAACAATCCTGCAGGGCATCGGCAGCTTGGTCGACCCAAGTCTTAATGCCTTCTTGGCAAGATCCGTAGAATCAGAATTGACGTGTACGCTGATTATCACTTGACCTGGTCTCACACGTGCACCCGTCCCGATGGCAGTGCCGAAAGAGCGGCGCATTCCCTGTTGAAGACGGTCTGCGTGAGCCCCGAAAATCATCTTGTTTTCCCTGAGGATCACATGGGGAAAAGGATGAACGTCCAAACGGTAATTGTTGACAAGTTTTTGCATCAGCGGGTGGTTTGCAGCAATACGCGCCGCTTCAAGCGCCATGTGACGAATCTGGGCGCTTTCCAGAGAGATGAGCTTGGCTTCATATTCAAACTTGGATTTGGTGTCACCCATCGTGAACTTTGTGATCTTCGGCGGTGGAAAACCTCTCACATACTCTTTTCGTGAAGAAGTCTGACCCCTAACGGGGCGATAGTTTTTTGCATGCATCAAATATTCCCCTTTTGCATACCATATCCGCTGTATTTAAACGTTCTATCAAGTAACCTCACGATATTTCTCCTAATTGCTCATCTGCTTTCTGGTTTACAAATACATATTGACCATCATCAACCTTCAGAATATTGTTCACTTTGTCGACAGCTAACCGCGGGAAATAGTGCTAAACGCCGCCTAAACATACGAGGACACGCAATCGGCAGAAGGTTATTAATGGAATGTGTCCCCACATGATCCTTATGTCCGGTCTTCAACCCGCAAGTTACGTGTTCATTCTCGGGAAGAACTTGAAACTTTCGTTCGCTGAGCTCTTGGCTTTCATGAAGACTCGGGGTTCCAAGTTCAGGATAGTTGACGTGTCAGATTCCTTCATCGTCGCCGAAGTCGACGAGTTTGCTGGTCCTGAGATAGTCCGTGATCTGGGCGGTACTCTCAAAATTGGCCGGGTCATGGCAGCGATTTCTTCAAGAACAGTCGAGGCCGCTTTCGTCAAAGGAGGAAAAACTGCTCAAGCAGAGGTCAAATCCATGCTTTCTCTGAATCATACGGTGGACGCTGTCTTTTCTAAACCTTCTGACAGGTACGTGTTCGGCGTCAGCATATACTGTGAGAACCGCCGTTTCCTAAGGTCTTCGCGAATGCTGCAGAGATTTATTGGGAGTTGCTTCAAGAAAGAACTCGTGCTTCGGGGAGCTAAGGCCAAGTTCATGGGAACTCCGAGGGGCAGGGAACCGCCGCAGCTCACGAATGTTGAGGTGCTGAAAAAAGGTCTGGTCGAAAAGAGCGCAGAAGTGCTTTTCTGCATCGGCAAGGACAACGCGTTCGTATCCGCAACGGCGGCAGTTCATAATCCGTTTGAATTTCAAAAGAGGGATGTCCACCGGCCGGTTCAGAGAAAGATTTTCTCGATTCCTCCGAGAGTAGCGAGGATTATGGTAAACATGGCGTCTTGTCTTCCGGGCAAAACTTTTCTTGACCCGTTCTGCGGAGTTGGAACGATCCTTCAGGAAGCCCTGCTTGCTGGAGCCCAAGTAGTAGGTATCGATAAGAACCCTTGGTGCGTCGAAGCTTCAGCCAAGAATCTTGAATGGTTACAGAGGGAATATCGTCTCGAAACTGCGAAATACAGGGTCATGGTCGGAGATGCTCGCAGTCTGACCGACAAGGTTGAAGAAGAGTCGATAGACTGCATTGCCACGGAACCTGCACTCGGACCGGCTTTGCGTGGCATCCCAACAGAGTCATATGCAAAGAGAATCATCAGCGACTTGGAACCTTTGTATGACGGCTTCCTCAGAGAGGGATACAAAGCTCTGAGGACGGGAGGGAACGCAGTTTTTGTGTCTCCTTACATTCGTACACGCAAAGGACCTTTCCAGTCGCTGAACGTCAATGAAAAGGCGCTCCGCATAGGCTTCAGGCCAATTCCCCCTTTTGACGGGGTTTCCGCGAGCGATTCATGGACAAGAGGCCTTGCAGGGGTGTCCTCTCTCGTAGATATTGAAGAAAGACACAAAATTGGTCGGGAGATTCATATGCTTCAGAAATAGCTGTCGATGCGAGTTCGGGATTCTTTCCACTGTGTCTCTGGCAGCTTTACAGTGGCAGCCTCTTGTTTTTGAGCCAAGTTTTTGACAGGTCGTTGTAGTCTGGGAAGACCTTTTTCAGGATGGGGATATACATTTGCATTTCGTCTTCGCTCAGGTACTGAAACTGGTATTCTCCCATGTAAGGCGAAGGTGAGCCTTCTCTTGTTACGAATTCTATGTGCATGAATGGGTCTCCACGTTTGATCGTGATGGGGCGGCGGTCGTTGCTCAGGTTCACCAGTTCCAGGGCGAGTCTTCCGACGAATCCGCTGTGGACTTTCGCTGCGTTCAAGAATGATAGTCCCATTCTTCCATACTTGCTCTTAGCCGTCAAGTGTGCAACCATGTCTGGTGGTGTGAAGACTATTTCGTGGGTGACGAGGTTCTTGTGTTCTAGGTAGTGAAGGGTCGTTTCTTCGTTTACTGTGAGAACGTATCCGTCTCCGTCGAGGAGATTGTAGTCGTGCGGGTATATGCACTTGTAATTGTCGATCAGCTCTTTGAGTTTATCCTTGCCTATGATGCACATCTGGTCGAGGCCTCCAACTTTTCTAGCAATACTGCCTTCTCAAGTTATATACTTTTTCAACAGCCTTTTCGAAGACGTTTTTCGTTCTGGACAGGTCTTCATTTGGTCTTCACCATCAGTGCTGTCACAACACTCGCGCATGCGAACAATGCGATGCCCCCGAAAGTTGGCGGAAGCGATTGAGTAGTTTGCAGAAGAAAGCCTCCTAAGGGTGCTGAGAGAGCGATTCCAATGTTCTGGCAAAGCGTGCTAATGCCAAACCCTGTGCTGGAGAGTCTTGGCGGAAGATTCTGCGCTATTATCGCCCTGACTAGGGGCGGGACTGTCGCGGCTGAGATGCCTTATCCTAGAACACAGAAAAACAGAGGAAGTCCAGTCGAGTATGCAGTCAAGAATAGAGCAAACGCCATTGCGAGTGGGCCCATGAGGATGAACGGCTTCCTTAGCGTGCGCCCTGGGCTTTCTTGTGAAGACAGATGACTTGCCTCCGCTTAGAAATGTTGGCTGTGATAGGTAATATATCTGTGTCCTTTCTGTATCTTAACATTGCCTGTTGGCTACTGGGAGCCAAAAATCATGAGATGCAAGCTTTGCCAAGAAAACGCTGTCTACCAATGCAGTGTCTGTGGAAAACCAGTGTGCGCAAAACACGTCAAACTGAAGCCCGTATGCAACACATGCACTAGGAAAACAACTGTGAAATATGCCGTGCAGAAGGCTGTGTTATCAAGGGATCAGAAGAGAATCGAGGCGTTGGTGCAGCTCTTCTGGGGCGAACAGGAACAACGCACCTTTGACAAGACGTACAAAGTTGCCGGGCTTCCTGCCTTCGTTGCGAAGGCTGGAGAAGAAATGATTGGGTTTGTTTCATTTGCGGACGTGTCTGATGACCTGCTTGTCGTGGCGTTGGGAGTACTGCCTGAATACCAGAGCATGAGAGTTGGTTCACGATTGATTTCCAAGGTTGAAAGCGAAGCTGGAAAACTGAAAAGGAAGAGGATTCTTGTATCAACTTCAAACGATGACTTGCCAGCCCTCGCGTTCTATCAATCACTAGGTTTTCAGATTTACGAAGTGAAGCCGAACGTTATAGCAGAAAAACATGGAAGACTGATGAAAGGGATTGCCAATCTGCCGATAAGAGATGAGCTTAGATTGCAGAAAAATGTTCTTTGACTAGACTGAGACTGAAAATCTGCTGACTGAAGACTGTAATTCAGGATAATCTCTGTGTTGGTTTGGTGGCGCCGGGAGAGGGATTCGAACCCGCGCGGACCTGACGGTCCACAGGCTTGCTTGCGAGCAATTGCTCAGACATAACAACGTCTCAAGGCCTGCGCATTATCCACTCTGCCATCCCGGCAACGAACAAAGCTAAGGATTGCTACGACTATTAAAGATTAAGTTTCTTGAGTTGCTGAGAGGCAATGTAACGTGTGGGCATGTTGAAGCGTCGTGCCTTCTTGAAAATGTTCGGTTTGCGGTTCGTGGTTTTGGAAAGCGTACAGAACGGATTAGATCCGAGATTGTATGATGCGTGATTGTCTTGTAGGGGGATGGCGGAGAGCTTTTTTCCCTTTTCTCCCTTCTCCTTTAGGAAGAGGTTTAACAGAAGAAGAATCACTGTGTCTGTAACTTGCGAAGCAATTTTCTAGCGGTCTCGGAAAACTCGCTTCTAATGAATGCATGCTCTCCTGTTAGGAAACGCAGGAAAGACGGAGGAAACGCTCGTGTTCTTCAGTCCAGCAGTTCGAACCCGGTTAGGTGAATTTGGCTTCGGCAACTGTTGCACTTTATTGCCAGCTTGTCTAGTTTTCCGTTCTTCATTATTGGCTCTAAGAGCGTGTAGGTTTCGTCTGTTTTGTCGTCAGGCGATATTCTGGCAGCGCATTTTGGACACTTGAACTCTCCCTTTCCTTTCGTTTTTGTGAGATCAACCGTGTAGAATTCGATTCGCTGCAACTTGCCTACTTCCATTCAGCAATTTGAAACAAGTGCTTTACGTGTACTTAAGGGTTGACGAAATGTTTCACATGAAACATTCTTGTTCTATTCAAGGCAAGCAGGAGTTCTATCACTTGAGTCAGTGCTGTCGTGTGACAATTCTGGTGTGAAACTGCAGTGTCTAATGGAGAAAACACCCAAAGATTGTAGACTCGCCGATTTCTTTTCCGAGATGCAAGTTGTTCCAAGAGACTGCGAACAAACTTGCCTATCAAGAGACCAAAACGCTTTGGGCTAAAAATGCTTAAATCCTCCTCTATTAAGGAAAATACAGGGGCCGGTAGTCTAGCTAGGTAGGACATCTGCTTGACGTGCAGAAGGTCGCCGGTTCAAGTCCGGTCCGGCCCACCAATTACCAACAATTCCATTGTTTTCGAAGTTATTTGAAGAATTAACCTGTGAAAACTGCATTAATAAGTGTTTCAGGTGGTTCTCAAAGGTTTTTGAAAGATTAACCCCCAATTCACGCGACTTTTCAACTAATTCTTGATCAACGTATAGAACAAGATTGTGTTTGTTTGGCATTTGCGTTTGCACCCGGGCGGATGCGAAGGGAAGTTCTTTGTTATAAATTTGACCTTAGAGACCTCAGGTAATGGATGCGCGCGCGGAGTCACTTCAAGATCGCGCTTTCAATTCCATTCGTGACACTGAGTTCTCCGAACAAACCATTAATGGCGACGATCTCACGGTCGGCGAATATTTGAACTATCTCAGCGTCTGGCTGTTCGATCTTCTTTTTGATTTCGGTTGCGTGAGGTGATACTATTATGATTTTCTTCTTTTCACTCTCGGAGACTACTATTTCATTGAGATATTCATCTCTGAAATTGAAGCCTATGAAGATTGCAACCTCTGATTCGCGGAATATTTTCCTAAACATCACATGCAGGAGCCCAAACGGTTCTTTTTCAGGCAAAACTGTCTTCTCAACTTCATTTGTTAGCTTCTCTGTTGGGTATACTAACAGATTCTCTCTGAATCGCCTTGTGCCCCTTGTTCTTTCCTCAGAACCAATCTTGACCGCGACGAAGTCGTGACGTCGCCTCCAATTCAGGGAACCGTGAAGTTTAAAAAGCTTGACGATGCACACATTTTCTGATTTTCTTTTGAACTCTTCATCATTCCACTCGAATTCATCTGATGGAGGGGTGATTTTGAAACCATCAATACAAATCAACCTATTTCTTATGCAGTATTCTTCGATTACTCGGTCATAGTTTGTAGTGAAAATCGGGATTTCATTATCCCCTCTGAAAGAAGAGATCATTTCCAGGAGAGGTTCATAGGCCTCCGTCACTGCATCGATAGTGTTTGGCAAAAACTCGTATTGTCGATATATGTCACTTTGGATCCTGTCTTCAAGACTCTCTGCCGTTTTCAGTTGCTCAGACAAGTTCTCCGACATCATTGGAAGATCTATCGATGTACGAAATGTCGAAACGAGCTCTTTAATTGGATGTTCTTTGAAAACTCTAAGTGCCTTTAGCATTTCGAGAACATGCTCAATATCTCTGACGTGTGGCACCTTCAGAATATCTGAAAGTAGAATGCCCTCAGCTGAATTGCCCAGCTCAGCTTTCAAACCATCTAGAAATTTCTCAGTTGTGGGGTATCCAAATGGGGCAGATGCTCCTGCGCCGAGAAACAGTATTATTTTCTTTTTCTTGGCATTGGACACGGTATTGCTCTCCGGACCGATACTAACTCTGTTCCGTGACTTAATTGCTTTTATTTGAAGCTTCTAGTGAGTACTTCCATAATTTCCACAAGTACACTGTCTTTTGAAAATTTCTTATTGTTAAGATTATATAAGAAAGGATGAAAAGAAAACAGCTCCGAGAGTTGTCAAATTGGTTTCGAAAGAAAAGCTTGTTCAAATAACCGAAACTTCAATAGAGAATCTGGTAGAGAGGTTTAAGAAGACTCCTTACTTCTTCTATACTGAGAATGATCTACACACTTTTCTGTATTCTGATATCTACAATAAGCTACCTGTTGAAGATTGGCTGTGTAAAACAAAGAACTGCAAGACCAGCATGCTTATGCATAAGGAATACCCGACCAAAGAAAGGTATTACGCAAGAACTTTGAAGGAAGGTGTCTCAAAGGGGTCTCGTGGTCATTTTGACTTGTCAATCTGGAACCCTGAAACAACATCAGACAAATTGATTCGAGCTGACTCATCTTCAGATTTTCAGACTGAACAACAGACTTTCATCGCAATAGAATTTGATCTGATAGAAAAAAACCGCGCGTTTGAAACTGCTCTACATCATTTCAAATGGGATCTGCTAAAATTGAGAGGAAACACGAACAGAGTTGAGCATGGCTATCAGCTTGTTTTTGTGAGAGACTGGTTTCATAAAAATGATTTTGTTGCTCATGCAAGAGCTGAAGCTGCCAAAGCAAACAACACTACTGTCCTGTACATCGAAACAAACAATGGCACCAGTCAGGCTGGCATCTTGTCACCAAAGCTATTCTTGAAATACAAACAAATACTCAATTGACGTGCACCTAGTGCACACGACGACTGTCCACCTCTTTGCAAACCTTAGTTCTCCTTAGCCTCTCCAGATCTCATAGAAGCTATGCTCTCGCTGCTATCTTCTTGAAAAGGACTTGCCCTCTCTTTGTCCTTGCGCCAGGTCGAAGCAGCCCCCATCTTAGATTGTCAATTGAAAACTTCGGGTCGCTTCCCAATTGATCAATTATTCTCTCAGCAGTCTGTGGCATGAAAGGATAGATCAGTATCGAGACAATTCGCAGAGCTTCTAGAAGACAGTAGAGAATCTCGCCCAGCCTCTTCTTATTTGAAATCTCCCAAGGCCTGTTTTGGTTGACGTATTTGTTAAGTTCTCTTAAAAAGGAGAAAATATCGTTCAGAGCATTACGGAATTGAAGTTTTTCGATGGATTCGTCAACGGCTTTGACAGTGTCCGACGCAAGTTCTTCTATCTCGCCCTCTCCATTGGTGTTTGGTACACAGCCATCAAAATTCTTCTCAACCAAGACTAGGACCCTGTTCAGCAGATTTCCCAGAGAATCTGCCAGTTCCGCATTAACTCTTTTGACCAAGGAATTCTCGGAAAAATCTCCATCCTCTCCAAAAGGAACCTCTCTGAACAAGTAATATCTTAGCGCATCTGCTCCATATTTGTCCGCGATGCTGATGGGATCTACGACATTTCTTAGAGATTTTGACATCTTCTTTCCGTCAACCGTCCACCAACCATGCACGAAGTTCTTTCTAGGAAGCTCCAATCTGGCGGAAAACAACATAGCGGGCCATATCACTGAATGAAACCAGTTGATCTCCTTTGCCATCAATTCAACATCAGGTGGCCAGAACTTGAGAAATTCTTTTCCCGGATACTCTAAAGCACTGGCGTAGTTCATCAATGCTTCTATCCAGACGTAAAAGCAATGATCAGGATCAAAGGGAAATGGTATCCCCCACTTGACAGTCTTCCTAGTTATGCTGACATCTCTTAAACCTGCGGAAATTCTGCTGATCATTTCATTCCTTCGGGATTTGGGGACAACAAAATCAGGATGCTGGTCATAAAATTCGATAAGTCTTTCCTGATACTTACTCAATCTGAAGAAGTAGGTCTCTTCCTTCAGTTTCTTGACTTCTCTATTACACTCAGGGCATTTCCCGTTTACTAGCTGTGCGTCTGTCCAAAAGCTCTCATCAGGGACACAATACCACCCTTCATATTCCCCTTTGTAGATGTCCCCACTCTCGTAGATCCTTCCAATGATCTCAACAACAGCTTTCTTGTGTCTTTCTTCAGTTGTTCTGATGAAATCATCATTACTTATTTCGAGTTTTCTCCATGCCTCCTCAAAACGAGGAGCCAGCGAATCAACAAGTTCCTGAGGTGTTACTCCTTTCTCGATAGCGGCCTCAGCTATTTTTTCTCCGTGCTCATCTAATCCTGTCAAAAAGAACACTTGCTTTCCTTTTACCCTATTCCATCTTGCAACTATGTCAGCAGCTATCGTTGTGTACGCATGCCCTATGTGGGGAACATCATTGACGTAATAGATCGGCGTTGTCACGTAGAACGTATCGAGCTCTTTCATCTTCTTCAATTCTGATGTGCGCAATCTCCTAAAAAAACTACCTATCACTTCGTGCACACTGCCAACCTCTTTCAAACCTCTTAGTTCTCTTAAGCCAAGTTAGAGAGTTGGTTTGGGCAAAGTTTTATCCAGCCATCACAGCAAAGTGGGCAAGAGAGAACTCGGAGCCCAGGCATGTAACTTTGACAAGAGCCAGGTAATGTGAACAATCGCTCATCAAGAAGACCTCTTTTCTCAACGGCTGTCTACTTGCTATTGACATTAGTCTTAGGCATAGTAGCGCGCGCGACTACTTATGCAAGAAAAGAGGATTAGGGCCGTCTTTGTATGAGTATCCTGTCTGTTTTTCCTTCTGCTAGTTGTTCCTGCAACTCTTTGACGAAGCTGTAGAATTCGTCTGGAAACATGGTGGCTTCTGTGTTCATATCGAACGTTTTTGTCTGGGCCACCGTGTTGACGTAAAGGCCGTTCTTAATTCCTTCCACACTAACCCGTACCACACCATCACCCATAGAAAGAAGAAACGAAGATAGATTATATACATGTCTAACAAGTCGCGCGCGCTCTAGACCTCAATGACTGAATGGCATCTGGGACAATTCCTAGGATTTCCTTCTGTCTTAAACTCCAACCCACAGTTCTTACATCTGCAGTTCTTTGCTCTACCATATTTTCTGTATCTTTCACTCATTCTTTTTCCTTCTTTCTTTTTATTCCAGAAATTGGATGGTTGATTTTCTAGCGCGCGCTAGCGCAACTTGTAAGCCCATTTCTTGTCAATTTTCTTCCGTTCAAACTTCTCCAAAATCTCCGTAGCCAATTCACAAGCCCAATCTGGCAGCGGCTCTTTTCTCTCGAGCTTGGTAACCCAGAAATCCAGCCAGTCCACCATGTTTCTCAAGATATGTGTCTTGTCCGTCTTCTGCAGTCTGTACGCCTCGTCTGCAGATTTCGAAATCCGCGGATCTTCAAGAAGGGCAATCACCGTTTCCTGTTTAGTGACCCAATCGCCCTTCTTCTTACACAAAGCGTAGATAGTATCCCTCACCATTGGAAGCACTTCCTTTTGATTCCATGTGGGCTTCATAGTCAAACCTCGCTCAAAGCGTAATCAGCTAGGACATTTATTGTTTTAGGTAAGTCGAATGGTGCACGCTGAAGGTAACTTTCTGTGAAAGAAAAAAGAGGCGCGCACGCCCTATCTGGACTGTTGCCTTTCAAGTCTGGCAGACTTTTTGTCCTTGCGCTGCTTTTCTCTTTCCTTCTTCTTCCGAGGTTGAGGCCGCTCTCGATCTTGTACTGATGTTTCTCCTTTCTTCCGCATCTAACCACCTACTTCTCACGAAGAAAAAAAACTCGCCCTCTTTCCTGAGAACGATTCTTCTCTTCTGGTATAACTGAGTCATTACAATTTTTATGGCTTGTCCCTTTCCGGCGCGCCACTACTAATCTCTTTCAAAGCCTTAGTTCTTTACAACCTCTCCGTTACGATACGACTGTTCAACCACCACTGCATTTCATAGCGCGCGCTGCTAACCAACTGATGACGCATACGTTAGACGTCTCTTGGCGGGTCTGAGCTTCCTATAGTCCTCTTGATTTCATTCCGTTCGTTCGTAACGTCGAGAACCTCTTTTAGAAAGGCGACTTCGTCAAGTGTGGGAACCCAAGTGGCTTGTTCCAAGTCGTGAATCCAGAAGTTGGAATTCGTGAAGAAACGAACTCTAATCATGAGCCGCCCGTCAGAAAACCTGCTAAACTCAAATATAGGTTTCATTTTCTCTGCCTCACTGTTTGTTTGCACCAGACTTCTTGCGGAGTGGCTTGCTTCACCATGTTGAAATATCCAAGAACCGTTTTGCCCCTTTCAGTTATTTTGTAAGCCTCTCTTTTCTTCGATACCAATTGATTTTCAATGAGTCCTTGCCTGACCATGAAATCAAGCCAAAATCGAGCTAGGGAAGCGTTCAGGTTTACCTTCTGTGTTAGGTGAGTTATCTTCATTGGTTCCTTCTCATTCATAGTTGCTAGCACATCAATAAAGACTTCAATTTTTGTTCGTCGCACGGTCCACATCCCACAATAGTTACTGGCTGATACGTATTAGTAGATACGTATTGGCGTATAAATATTTATTTTACGGTGCACGCACTACTACATACTTTGCGCGCTCGCTCATTCTTAATGTGCTCTTTGAGCACACAACTACTACCTCTTTCCAACCTCTTTGTTACGATACCACTATTCAACCCTCAACCTATTCATCAAATCAAGGTAACGCAGTTCAGTTTTCTAAATTCTATTTTCTGAGGGGGAAAGAAGAGATAGAATTTCCAAGATTTTTCCTTATTTAGAATTAGAAATTAGAAAATCCAGGCGATTGCGAAGGGGCTAGAAGGTTCAATGTTATAAGTTTGGTGCCTCAGAGTTTCTTGGCAAACCAGAAAGATGTGTGGTCAGTGACAAACCCAATTTCCCTGTAGAGTCGTTCTGCATTTCCTCCTTTGGTGGTCTGCAATGTATGAAGGCCATTTCCTTCGTTGATAGAATCTGAAACTGCAGTCAATGTCAAAGTTGTGCCGACACCTCGTCTTCTGTATTCTTTCAATGTTCCAACGTTGAATATTCCGCCAGATCTTTCAAGAGAGAACAATGTACATGTTCCTACAGGTTTTCCCTTAACATAAGCTAGGTAGAATCTTGCTCCTTTCTTTAACCAAGTAAGGAGGAGTTTATCCAGCTGCTCTCTCCAGTCGTTTGGCATATCAAAAAGGGTTGTTAGAAGTCTGCTCCAGATGTCCATTTCGCGTTTTGATATTTCCTTCACCTTGACATCAGGATTTAGCTTGTCATCTAGTCGTCTTCCTTTGAATACCATCACTGACTCTTCTTCTTCCTTCTCGAATCCATGCCTCTCAAGAAAAGAGCTGAACGTTGCAGGACGAGTTGATGGGGTAATTCGAAAGCGTACAGAAGGAGAGCCTTCTGATAGGAAGTACTCGGTCACTCTTTTCAATAAATCTTCAGCCTCAGCCTCATCTACTTTGATGTTTGCAGCATGATTGCATTGAGGCATGGGAAGCTCAGGGTTACATGTCATGACTGCTCCGTCGACGACTCTAGCCGCAGGAAAAGTCAAAACAAGGTTTTGCCAAAACTGTTCAAGTCTATCCATATCTCTCAATTTGCATCATTACATAGTCTCTTCTTTTTCAGTTCTTATGACTTATGGAAGAACCTTCGATTCAATTTCCACTTGGCCACTATCTTTTGAAAATTCCTTATAATGATATTCATATAAGAAAAAATCCAAAGATTCCGAACAAATGTGCACTTTGTGCACACCTCGCCAACCTCTTTCTAACCTCTTAGTTCTCTGTCCGCGAAAATTTATTTCCCCCCTCTCACTATTTGAGTGTGGTGATTGTATTGAGCATGGGAAGCGCTAAGAACAAACCGATGACTAAGAAAGAAAGAGAAGAGAAAAGAAAAAAGCGCAAGGATAAACGCTTGAAGAAGTAGTCTTAGGGAGGATGAATTGTGCCCAAAGGCAAGAAAGAGAAAGCTATGGATCATAAACACCACATGAAATTGCAGAGAGATAAGGAACTGAAAAGGAAAGAGAGACGGAACGTTGGACTCCCTGCAGAATATGATAAAGGTAAGAAATAGCACTCGAGAATAGCGCAATAGTCTATTTCTCTTCAGTCTCTTGGTTCTCTCAAGCCTCTCTACTACGGTACCACTGTTCAACCACTACACGTATTCGTCAATCAAGGTAACAGATTTAGTTTCTAGAATTCTAAATCTCTAAGCGGAGAGAAGAAATAGAAAATTCTAAGAATTCTCTTTTGAGTGGAATTTGGAAATTAGAAAATTCCATTGATCTGAACCTTCGAGCGTACGTAGCTTCGAAGTCATGAAGCTAATCAGGACGAAGTGCAACGGAGACTACGCTCAGTTGGTCTCTATTTTCAGAGCATTCTTGTATCCGAACATAGATAGCACATCTTGGCACAAACTGACTATACTATTCGCGCTCAGATTGGTTTCGACGAAAATATCTGTACCTTGTACTCGCTCGGGAGCCTAAGGTCGTTCTGATTTCGCGAAAAGTAAGGCCTTTTCCTACCCTTCAGAGACAGGACTCTATTGAAATTTGTCTTATGTTCTGTTGATACCATGTTACATAGTGAAAGTAATAGGTTCGCGCGCTGACTGGCCTTCCAACCTTTCTCTAATAAGCCATCGTCTAAGCTTGTCCCAATCTCGATCCAAACGTGCACTCCCCTAATCAAGACCATGAGGGAGTGTAGCCTATTTTTAAGATAGAACAGCGTGTTTCTTGTTACCAAAACAAATAATAACGTGCACGGTCACCAAGATTGCGCTGAACGTGGATGTGATGACTTGCCTGCTGAAATCGTTGACCCTGAGGAATTCGTGTCGACCAGCGCACGTGCTGAATACTGTTTAGTCAAAAGAATGAAGGATCATGTTAAGTTGAAGCTCAGAACACCCCGCATGCTCTACACTTTGAAAGTTGAACCACTGAAGACTGAAGAAATAATCAAGAAGCTGCAATGCGAAATTCGCGAAGTGTGAGCAACGCCCGAATTCGGTCAAATTTTTTGCCGCGTTCCATTCCCTAGATGCCCTCCTTGAAAGAGTCGAAATGGCACAGAGGTCTCGCCGGGTTTTCAGGCTTACGTGTAGACGCGTAGTTGACGGTAAGCTCCCAAAACTAAAATAGTCATCCTGAACACTAAACTATGTGCAACTAACATGGACAAACATGGGTTTGCCACAAAGGCAGTTCACGCTGGTCAGTCTCCTGACCCCGTGACCGGTTCCGTTGTTATGCCGATCTATCAAACGTCAACCTTCGCTTTCAAGGACGCTGACCAGGGCGCTGCAAGATTTTCAGGAGCAGAAGAAGGATACATCTACACTCGACTCGGAAATCCGACCATACGTGCTCTAGAAAAGAACGTGGCAACGTTGGAAAATGGCGAGGATGCACGTGCATGCGCGTCAGGAATGGCCGCAATAACCACTGCAATCATGTCTGTTGTGAAGAAGAACGACCACGTGATCTCAACTGACTGCATATACGGAGGAACAGCGAAGCTTTTCCTCGACATTCTCTCAAAGTACGGCGTGGACTTCACACTCGTCGATTCATCCAACATAGAAAACATCGTGTCAGCCGTAAGAGAGAACACGAAGCTCATCTACTTGGAAACTCCTGCGAACCCCACGCTGAAACTCACCGACATCCGAGAAGTCGCCAACCTCGCGAAACGGACAGGCATAATGACGATGGTTGACAACACGTTCATGTCGCCATACTTCCAGAGACCAATCGAACTCGGCGCAGACGTAGTCGTTCACAGCCTCACGAAATACTTGGGCGGCCACAGCGACCTGGTAGGCGGCATCGTTGTGGGCTCGAAAAGCTTCATCAAAACATTAGACCCGGTTCTGAAGAACACTGGCGGGACGATCGGACCGTTTGACGCGTGGCTCACTCTCCGAGGCATCAAAACCCTGCCTCTTAGAATGCAGAGGCACAACGAGAACGCCATGAAAACGGCGCAGTATCTCGAATCGCACCCCAAAATTGCAAGGGTCTACTATCCAGGCTTGAAGTCTCACCCTCAGCATGAGCTGGCCGAGAGGCAGATGAGCGGTTTCGGAGGCGTCATCTGTTTTGAAGTGAAAGGCGGTGTGGAAGCAGGAAAGAAACTTATGAACTCTGTCAAACTGTGCACGCTTGCCGTGAGCTTGGGCGCCGTAGAAACTCTCATTGAGCATCCCGCGTCTATGACTCACGCGGTCGTGCCGAAACGTGAAAGGGAGAAGGCAGGTATCACGGACAACCTTGTTCGGCTCTCCGTGGGAATCGAGGACGTGGACGACATAATAGACGATTTAAGAGAGGCCCTTGCGAGAATCTGAACACGCCCTCTGAAAACGCAGAACATCTTCTCAGCCGGGTTCCAGCAAAGCTTAAGCAGTTGAAAAGTCAACATTTTCAATGTGTCTGAAATGAAGGTACTCGTGATCGGCTGCGGAAACATAGGCTTCGTCGTGGCTAGAGACTTGGCCGAAAACCTGCCTTCAGCTGAGATAGTGCTTGCTGACGTCGACAAGACCAGAGTAAGCGAAGCAGCGTCCAGAATCAACGGCCAGAACGTTTCCTGGGTTCGGCTCGATGCCTCGAACGAAACAGAACTCAAAGGAGCGTTGAAAGGGTTCGATTTGGCGGTCGGAGCCTTGCCGGGCAGCATGGGCTACCAAGTGTGCAGGGCCGCTGTCGCAGCGAAGATAGACCTCGTTGACGTTTCTTACATGCCTGAAGATGTCATGGTTTTCAACGAGGAGGCTTTGCGAGCTGGTGTCAGTCTCCTTCCAGATTATGGAATGAGCCCGGGACTCGGCAATATTCTCGTTGGGCATGCCATAAGCAGGCTTGATAAGGTTGAAAGCGTCCACATTCTGAACGGAGGTTTGCCAGAAAAACCTGTGCCTCCGCTGGGTTACGTGATAACTTGGTCCGTGAACGACCTCATAGACATGTACAGCCGAAGAGTCAACATAGTGAAAAACGGCAAAACAGTCCAAGTGGAACCTTTGAGTGGACTTGAAGAAACAGACTTTCCAGGCGTCGGAAAGCTCGAAGCCTTCTACACAGACGGCCTCAGAACACTCCTTTACACAGTCAAAGACTGCGAGGACATGTGGGAAAAAACTCTGCGATACCCGGGACACGTAGAAAAGATTAAGCTGCTCAAGACGCTGGGGTTCTTTGAAGAAAAACCCGTGCAAATCGGCAATGCCGCTGTATCCCCGAAAGAATTGACTGCCAGGCTTTTTGAAAGGGAACTGAAGAAAAAAGGCGTGCCAGACATCGTGGTCATGTCCATCGAAGTAACAGGAAAAGAAAAGGGCAAACAAGTTGCGTTCACCTATCACGTTTTCGAGTCGGCTGACGAAAAACTACATGTCACTGCCATGGCCAGAACCACCGCTTACACAACATCTGCCGCGGCTCAACTATTGGCAAAAGGCATGATTACAGAAAAAGGTGTGATACCTCCAGAAAAGTTGGGAATGAACCGTCAACTGTATGAAGAGTTCATGCGCATAATGAAGGCGCATGGAATAATCGCTGCCGAAACCAGGTGTCTTCTACGATAGTCACTCGATGGGACATCTCGCATTCTGAGAGCACAGTAAGCTCATACTAGTAGGGCTCCCCAGGTTCCTGTTAGGGAAAGATAGATCAGAAACGGTAGTAACCCCAACGTTATGGGAAGGGGTAGTCCTGGAAAGATCCCTTTTCTTTCAAGCATTTTGAAAGCAATGAACACTCCGATCAACACTCCTGCAAGCGAGGCAATCAAGAATATGATGTTTGACCTTGTCCAAACGAGACTGGCAAGCAGGGAATAGAACGTTAGGTCGCCTAACCCCATTTGGATGTCCTTGAAGCTGAAACTCAGGCCGCGAAGTTGTTCAAGTCCACTGTGCGCGATCTTTCCGACGGCTCCTCTGTAGACTGCGAACACATCATAAATAGCTAAAGCCAACAGGATGAGTATGGCGCTCAGGGTCTGAATCGAAGTTCCCAGGAAAGCGCCGAGACCTCCGCCGAGAAGCAGGACTGACACGTCGGAAGCCTTCCTGTGATTCCTGAAAACTGCAATGTCCACGGCTGCGGCTGCAAACGCGGATACAGCCGTGTCCAGAATGATAGCGAGCGTGTCAGGAAGAGCGATGATGGAGAACACGGCCCACAGGTAAACGAATGAAAGCAGTAGAACTGCCAGAGTCAAAGCGAAACCGGTGATTAGAGTGATTGACTTGACTCTCTTTCGTCTGAGCAGCAGATAAAGCAGCGCTGCGCCCACGCTGGTGAGGACCACAAAGTACAGAGCGTTGAAAAGAGACCCGACGCCTTCTGGGAAAGGCGTCACTGCGTACATTTCCATCTGCGACTGCATAACCACGTAAGTGCAGAGCATTCCGAAAATCAGGCTTGCGAGTACAGGCAGCAGGTGCGCCGGTCTTGTTTTGAACGTGTCAGTCACGTGTCTTCCCTGGATTCTGCGTTGTCGATTGGATTTTCAAGTAGCACTTGTTGCAGAAAAAACTTTGCTTTCGGTCTGTTTCAAAGATGGACTTTGAAAAGTACATTACACAATACGGGTTTGCGCAGTGTTTCAGTCCTAGAGTGTGCCCGATTTCGTGCGCAGCCTCTTTTGTTCCTCTGTCGACTTGAACCTGAATGTTTGGTGGTCTTCCGTAGAATTCTGGTCTAAGCCTGAACAGCGATATCAGCGCCGTTTTTCCAGGGCATTCTGCTTGGCCGAAAACAAAGGGCTGTCTGGGACTGAATATGTCAACGTTCGCAATCGCCAAAATTCTGGCCGCGCCGTTCTTTTCAGTGTAGCCGCGAATCGCATTCAGGATAATATCCGATCGGTATTGCTGCCTCGTCTTGCTGAACGCCTCTTCCGGTGTCGGCAAAGCCTCTGGTGTCACGGTGATTTCTGCTTCGGTGAAGACGCTTCTCAAGTTTTCTGTGATTCTGTTTAGAACCTCGGAATCCGTTTTCCCAACAGGCAAGATTCCTATTGTTATCATTGCGCGTGTCTCTACACTTTGATGGTGTCGCCTGTTCTGGGAGCTGTCGCTTCTAGACCCAGTTCGTTCTTCGCATATTTCGCAAGAAGTTCACAGTTGCCCTCCGCCCCGTGAACCGCGAAAATCTTGGGTTTTCCACCCAGCCTTTTCAGCGCTTCTTTAAGCTCTCCGGCTCCGCAGTGTGACGAGAAATCAAAATGTTGTACCTTGGCCTTGACTTTCTGCATTTTCCCGTCGATGACGCATATGCCCTTCTCCAGAAGCTGCTTCCCTGGCGTGCCTGGAATCTGGTAGCTGACTAGAAAGATGGCGTTGTTAGCTCTTTTGCCGAGTTTCGACGCGTAGAACATTGCCGGACCGCCTTTGAGCATGCCTGCCGGTGAGATTATGACTCCTGGCATCTTCGCGGCTTTCCTGCGGTCTCTCCAGCCGTCCACCCAGTTAGTAGAGCGTGCAGCTTCAGCGAAGCCTCTCTCGTCTCGCAGAAAGCCGGGGTAGCTCATCATCACTCTGCTCACTTCGCGTGCCATGCCGTCAAGTGTAATGGTGTGTTCAAAATGGTGGGCTGCCAACACGGAAATGAGTTCCTGAGAACGGCCCACACCGAAGGCTGGAACCAAAGCAGTGCCGCCTCTTTCCGTGATGTCTGCGCATGCGTCCACAAACTTTCTTTCAAGCTCCTTGCGTTCAGTGTGTTCCTCGTTTGCGTATGTGCTTTCGATCATCACCGCGTCCAAGTCCTTGTAATCCATTTTGGCGCCTTCCAGCAGTCTGGTGTCCGTCAGGTTGAAGTCTCCAGTGTACAGCACTTTTTTTCCTTCAGCCTCAATCAGTGTCTGAGCGCTTCCAGGTATGTGCCCTGCATTCTTGAACTGGAACGTTATGTCCCCGACTTTCTGCGGGACATTGAAATCTACGTGCTTGCTGTTCAGCATCATCGTCTTCAGTTCAAGATACTCGAAAGGCAAGTAGTAACTGGAAAGATGAATAAAATCTGAGATCAGCAGATGGTTCAGTTCCATGCTCAGCTTGTTCGTGTACAGCGGCTTCTTTCCCTGAACGTAGAATATCGGAATGACTCCCGAATGGTCCAGATGACTGTGTGACAGGATTACAGCGTCAACATCCTTTGGGGGCACATGCATCGGAAACCCGGGCTCATGATCCAACATTACACCATAGTCCAGCAGGACTTGTGTCTTCTCCGTCTTCACGGATATTGCCATTCTGCCAACTTCCCGGGCTCCGCCCAGAAATCCAATCTGTAATTGACCCATGTTTTCAATCCGTCATTCCAGTAATCTGTTTTCTGCCCTTTTAAAAATGTATTGACCTGGAACAAGAACAGGCCTTGACCAACCCTTTCTTTATTGACCGTAAGACCTCATCCACTTCTAGAGACGCCTGAACCTCCGTGTAGACAGTCCACAACTCGTCAACATTGTGCGCGTCCGTCCCAGCCACCCCTGGAGCGTTCATCTCTCTCGCCAAGTTTTCGGCCAGCTTGTTCAAGTGCGAAGGAGTGCCGCCGTTCAAGACTTCAATCGCGTCAACGTCATAGTTCTTGGCGAGGCTTCCGAGACCGTACTCCCTGTAAGGATGAGCAGCGATCACTACTCCGCCGTTTTTCTTCGCGAAATCGATAATGCACTCAGCATTCCACGGTTTAGGCGGCAGTCCAGTGACGCCTAGAACAAGCAGGTCGCCCACGGGCGTGGTTATCTCGACTCCTGGAATTATCAGAATGTCCTTGAACGGTTTTGCCATCTCCCGCACTTTGTCATAACCATCAATGTTGTTGTGATCTGTCACTGCGACTGCTTTGATCGATTCGTGGGCGAAGAGCTGGTTTACTAGAGTCTTAGGGTTTATTGATGAGTCTTGTGAATATTTTGTGTGAATGTGCAAGTCCGCTCTGACCAGGTCTGCTTTTTCCATCGGCTACCGAGTCTTCCTTAACCGTTCAGACGATGCTTTGTCCGTGTTCTTGTGCATGTTGATATACTGAAACTTTGTGTTCTTCTGGGTGCAAGCTTTCTTGCAGGCTTTCATGACAGTGTTGTTCCAGTTCTCCTTGTCGTTGACTAGTATGACCCTTTTGTAGTCTGTCATTCGGATGTAGTTGCTCACCTGTTCTGCGACGTATTCAACCGTTTCTTTGTCCAGGGGAAGCGCGGTCTCGTGCTGTGAAAGAGGGTACACTTCATCAAGCTCCATCGGAACCACGCCGAAGGGTGCAGCGTAGAAACAGACATGAGTTTTCTCAGTGTTTCTAAGCTGTTCAGGCAGTTTGCTCAGTAGTTCTTTGAAGGTTCCAGATTTGTGGAACGGTTTCATCTGAGTCTGGGGTGCCAGCAGCAAAGCCGTCGGCTTCTCCGGCGGAGCATACTTCTCAGCCATTTTCTTTCGGTGGCGCAGGATTTCCGGCCGCATCAACCCCACAGAATCACAGTAGAAAAGCCCCCTATTTTTTGTTGAGGGGTCGCTTTTTTCTATGAAATCCTGGTATTTCTTCAGTCTCTTCAAGGCCTGAAACAGGGCTGGATGTCCATGCATTCGCATCTCTAGATGCTCCCACAACCTCCCATCCTTTATCGCCTGTTTGATACGCTTCAGCTCGCCGGTGCACACGTGCAGGTTGTGTTCAGCTAGGAACGTTTCCCTGTCTTTTCCAGGAAGCTCAGAAACCGTTCTAGGCGTGGCCTTCGCGCATTTTGGGCAGGTGCAGGGGAAATACTCCAGTTCTTCAAGTCTGAGTGTGCCTGTTTCCGATAGGTAACGGTTCTCTTTAGCATACAGAGCATAAGCTGCTGAGTCAAAGAAGTCGCATCCAAGCGCTACGGCCAACGCGAACATGAACGGATGCCCCGCTCCGAAAAGGTGCAGGGGACGCTCAACGGGCAGGTTCATCTTCGCAGCCATTATCATGTCAACCAACACGTCGAAACGGTACCGTTCCATCACTTCCGTTGGGCTTCCCAACGCGTAAATGTCAAAGGGAAGCTTGCTCATCTCCTTCGCAGACTCGGCCACAAGGTCCAGGTACTTTCCTCCCTGCACGGGGCCAACCCACAGGATGTCCTCCCGAACCTTGAACTGCTGGAACTGTTCAGCCCGTCTCAATGTTTCATCGACTGTTTGCCGTGCGTGTTCCTCAGATACTTTCCAGCCTGTGGGAATGTCCAAGATCGTGGCGATATCCGAGCCTATATGCTCCTGGTACTCCACAATCTCCCTTGGCGTGACCTCCACGTCTCCATAAACAAGGGTCTGGTAAGCCCCAGAGTCGGTCATCACCGTTCCATCGAAACCCAGAAACTTGTGCAAGCCGTTCTTTGCAGGCTGGTTTCCAGCGTGTTTTCTCAGGATGTACGCGTTTGTTATTACAGCTTCGAAACCGAACTCCGTCTTCAACCTGCTGGGGGGAACAAGCTGTGTGAAAGGGTTAATCACTGGGAACAGGAGAGGCGTCTCCACTGTACCGCTTCTAGTTTTGAGCTTCCCTATTCTCGCTAACAGATCTTTCTCCTTGGTTTCGAAAGACATCTTTTGAGCCTTATCCAAAGACACATAGGCACGAATATAAAAAAGGTTCACTATACAATGCAGGGTCAATGAGGTTAGCTTATGAGTCTGAATAAGCTTGTGAAGGAGGAGCTTTCAGGCAACGTCGCCAAATCCTACGTTGCCCAGGTCGCACGTTTCCACAGAATTCAAGCTTCCACAATGTTTCATGAAGCAGCAGAATACGTCAAGGGCGAACTTGTGAAGATAGGTTTGAACGACGCGACTATCGAACAGTATCTGTCTGATGGCGCAAAGAAATGCTGGACCTACACGTTGCCGATGGGTTGGACAGTGAAGAGTGCTGAACTGCGGCTTGTTGAGCCTGAAGACAGGCTCATGGTCACGTACGAAGATATGCCTCAAAGCCTGCACACCTGCAGCAACGCGACTCCTCCAGACGGCGTCACGGCCGAACTTGTAGACGTAGGCAGGGGAACCAAGCCTGTAGACTACGAGGGAAAGGACGTCAAAGGAAAATTCGTACTGGCCACAGGACGCGCCAAGGTGGTCCATGAAGAAGCCGTGTTCAAACGCGGCGCTGCCGGCGTGATCACGGACACGATAACGTTCGAGATGCCTAACGTGCGCGAAAGCCTGGACATCCCTGATGCTCATGCCTACCAGTCTATTTGGCCGACAGCAGAAGAAGCTGACAAGGTCACGTTCGGCTTCTCGTTCAGCAAGAGACAAGGAGAACACTTGCGGGCACTGCTGAAGAAGGGCAAGAAGGTTAAGCTGAGAGCCAAAGTTGACGCGAAACTGTTTCCAAACAAGCTGGACGTGGTCACTGCAACGATTCAGGGCAGCATAAGGCCCAAGGAAGAAGTGTTCCTCGTCGCTCATCTCTGCCATCCCAAGCCAAGCGCGAACGACAACGCTTCAGGCAGCGGCCTCCTCATGGAAATAGCCAGGACAATCAGAGTCCTGATTGATTCAGGCAGGATTATGCCTCCGGCAAGGACGATCCGTTTCATATGGGTGCCCGAAACCTTCGGCTCCACAGCCTACCTGTACAGTCATGAGGAGCTGCTCAGCAGACTGATCGCGGGAATAAACTTGGACATGGTCGGCCAAAATCAAGAGCTGTGCAGGTCCACTTTGAACCTTGACTGCACGCCGGACTCTTTGCCGTCGTTTCTCAACGACTTGGTCTACGGTTTGATGGAACAATCGGTGAAAGAGTATGACATGCCATCATCCTTCGGTACGTCTTCCTCCACGTTCCGTTACGGCTGCTCAGTTTTCAGCGGCGGAAGCGACCATGCAGAATTCACAGACTCCACAATCGGAGTGCCCTGCGTAATGCTGCTCCAATGGCCGGACCTTTATTATCATACCAGCATGGACACCATCGACAAAGTCAGTGAAGACAGTCTGAGACGCGTAGGATGGATAGCCGCGGTTGCTGCTTTAACGCTTGCCAACGCGTCGACAGAAGATGCTTTCTTGCTGGCAAGCCAAACTGCCTCCAGAGGAGCTGTTCGGGTCAAAGAAGCCGGAAAACAGGCGACGGAAGAACTCTTCAAGAAAAAGCAGGATCCTAAACTCACAGAAAAGCCAGAAGAGTTGGCCAAAGGCTTGGCTGAAACAGTTGCAAACTATACGAACAAGCTTAACCATATAATGTGGCGCGAGCAAGAAGCGGTCAAATCGGTCAAGAGAGTCAGCACTGGCCCTGAGCTTAACACGTTCCTGGCCGTAAACTGTGAGGAAATCCGAGAGCTGGGGACGAGAGAAATCAGAAGACTCGAAGAAACTTTGGAGTTTCTAGCGGAAAAATCCGGGCTAACCATACCAGGACTGCCTGAACCAAGCGGAGAGTTGAAAATGCTCGTTCCGAGGAGGCTCTTCAAGGGAACCTTTGACTTCGGTTCACTGCGAAAAGCTCTTGGAGAAAAAGAATATGAATGGTACGAAGACATTATCGAAAAGGACGCTGGATTCAACAAGAAAATGGCCGAGATTCTGAACTTCATGAACGGGGAACGGAGCGCCTTAGAGATAATGAATGCCGTCTCGGCTGAGTACAGTGAAACAAACCCTGAGAGCATGCTGAAATTCCTGCGGGACTTGGAGAGACTGAAGCTGGTCTCGTTCAAATAGTGCCCTACTGCATGCCAAACACACTTATATTGCCCGCCTTTTTCTGTACTAGTTGCCTGGCGTTCAAGAGAGTAGAAAGAATGGTCTGCCTTATCGAAATGTCCGAGAAGCCTAAGCTTGAAAAGCCTGTTGTGATCGAAGGACTGCCTGGAATAGGATTTGTCGCCAACATCGCAGCTTTGCATCTGATCCATGAGTTGAAGGCGGTGAGGTTTGCTGAGCTTCACTCTTCAGCGTTTCAAGACTTGGCAATAACCACTGCCGAAGGCGGAACACGTTCTCCAGTCAACGAACTTTACTATTACAAGAGTCCGAAAGGCGGACGCGACCTCGTCATCTGGTACGGCAACACCCAGGCTCTGACGACGACTGGCCAGTATGAACTGTGCGGGCGCATACTGGACATAGCTCAAGAACTCGACTGCGAAAACATAGTCACGCTTGGAGGGTTCAGACAGGAGGAAGTTAAAACGCCTCCGCAGGTCTATTCCGCTGCTTCAGACCTTGAAACTATGGACAAGGCTTTGAAGCTCGGGACAAAAGTCATGGTCGGCCAAATCTTTGGAATAGCCGGTATCACGGTAGGCTTGGCCCGGTTGAGAAACATGAAAAGCTTCTCTCTTCTAGTTGAGACGCTGGGAACTTATCCTGACGCAGAGGCTACCCGGTACGCGCTATTATGCTTGAACAAGTTTTTGGGCATAGACGTTGACCTTTCGAGGCTTGACGTCGCTGCTGAAGAAACCAAGAAGGTCCTCGAATCCTTCGGTTTGATACGAACGGTGGCTGAAGAAAAGAAGAAAGGGGAACAGCAGTTTCGCTGGTTCATCTAGATTTTGCCTTTCGCTTCGCCCATGAACAGTGCGAACACTTTTTCCACGCGTTCAGCCGCGGGACCTGAGCCTTCTATGACTCCTTTCTCGGTCACTTTAACCTTGTCCATGACCCAGATGAACCCTTTGTCCTCGTACAGTTTTATCATCGTCGGGAAAACCTTTTCCAGACGACCTGCGAGGGCTTTCAGGTCAAAAGGCTTCTCCACGGCCAGTATCTGGGCCACATTGTTGCCGTTAAGAAACACCCTGTGAAGTATCCTTGCCTCTTCGTCTTTGGCTTCAGCCAAGCAGAGACTCATAGTGTCAGGGTTAATGCCGATCAATATGCCACTGAGCTTCTTTCCCGCTGCGGTTATGACCACAACATTCTTGTCAGCGAGTGCTGTGATTTCGCTGAAAAACTTTCTTTGCGCTACTGACAATCACGTAACCCCCGTTCTACCCTAACGAAGTTGCAGAACAACTATTTAAATCAACGGACCTGAAAGATTCCGCGAGAATCCAGTTCGCCTTCGTACAGGCACTTTAAGCAGGGGTCTGCCCACGGAATCAAAACGGTGTCACGCGACATTCTAGGCGCCATGCTCAGAAGGCTAAAGCACGCCGTAGTCATCTATGTTATGCTTTCAACATCATCTGCCAAATACGTAAGGTCGAATGGCTTGGACATTTTCGCGGTTTTCAGACTGACTATGAATGATTGGACTTCAATTAGGTATTTCGAGAAGTTGGCAGTGCAATCGCGCATGAAGTCTGCGTATTTGGAGTAGTTCTTGTGGATTGAGACTATGACTATGTCTTTTCCTAGGCCTTCGCCGTCAGATGCGAACACGATGTTAGGATGTGCCTTCACCCATTTTGCGATGAGTTCCAGCTGGTCCGTGACCTCTTTTTTGTCGTACGTCTTTGCCTTGGCAAAAGTCAAGGCTAATACTTCGTAGCCGACCTTGTTGAACTCTGGGACGACAGTGTAGCTTCTGATGTACGGTTCTAAGAGTCTTCTGTTTCTGGTCACTGTCGGCTGTGATGTTCCTAAGGCCTTGGCGAGTTCTCTGTCGCTCCGTCTTGAGTTTCGAATCAGTTCCCTCAGAAGGTTGACCATTGTTTCTTGTTTCATGCCTGTCGAACGAGAAGGGTCTTTGAGCTCTTTTATTGTTTTCGGAAAACCTTGAATGTAACTGTTTAACCTCTTATGCTTACGTCCTGTTTCAGCAGGACTGTGCTCTTGGCTGGTAAGTCTCTTTGCACCATCACGTTGGGGCCGACCCAGCTGCCGTTGCCGACTTTCACGCCGGGCATGAAAAGCGCGTTTATCCCTGTTTTCACGTGGTCTCCCAGGATTGCGCCGAGTTTTCTTCTGTCGCTGTCAGTGACTTTTTCTTTTACTGTCATCTTTATCGTTCCCGCGTCGAATCTGTAGTTCGCCGTGATCGTTCCAGCACCCAAGTTGCAGTGTTCTCCGAGCACGCTGTCTCCGACGTATGAAAGGTGTCCAACGTGCACGTTATCCATTATTATGCTGTTCTTGACCTCGCACGCGTTGCCTATTCTCGTTTTCCTGCCCACGCTGGTGCAGGGTCGAATGTAACAGTTGGGTCCTATGTCGCACTCTTCATCTATGAATGCTGGGCCTTCAACGTAAGCTCCTGAACGTATCCTGGCCGTTTCAGCCACTGCCACCGGGCCGACCAAGTGTGCACCGTCCTCTATCAGTCCCAGCTGCTTGGGCTTCATTCTCTCCAAAGCCCAACGGTTTGCCTCAAGAAGGTCCCATGGCCTTCCGATGTCAAGCCAGTCAGTGCCTGGAACCTTGACGGCCAAGACTGGTCTTCCCTCGTTTATGAGTAGTGAAAGCGCGTCTGGAATTTCCCATTCGCCCCTTGGCGTCGCGGAAGTCTGCTTTATCTTGGCAAAGATTTCGGGTGAAAAAGCATAGATCCCCGCGTTTGCAAGGTTCGTGGGGGCTTCTTCACGTTTAGGCTTCTCAACGACCCGTGTGACGTTTTTGTCGTTTTCAACTTCAACTATTCCGTAGTTCTCTGGCTTCTCAACCGGTACGACGGCCATCGTGACGGTCGGCTTGTCTTTCAAGTGCAAGTCGGCCACGTTCTTCACGGATTCTGACGTGAACATTATGTCGCCGTTTACGAGCAGGAAATCTCCTTTCATGTACGGTTCCACAATGCTTACTGCGTTGCCTGTTCCGAGCAATGCTTTCTGTTCAGCGTACTCAAGTTTCAGTCCGAACTTTTTTCCGTCGCCGCAGTATTGGCGAATCGCGTCAGCCATGTAGTGAACAACGATTACTGCTTCCTCTACTCCTGCATGCTTGAGCGCGTTCAGGCAGTGTCCAAGGATGGGTTTTCCCGCGACCTTTATCAGATGCTTTGGGCGTGTCGCCGTGATTGGTTGAAGCCGTATGCCTTCTCCGGCAGCCAAGATTGCAGCTTTCATTCAGTTCACTCTTCCACAAGCTTCCTTACTAGCAATGTGGCTTTTGCCATTATCTTGTTTGCTGTTCTTAACGATTCGCCCTCAACGGTCAGCCTTATGAGGGGCTCTGTTCCCGAAGCTCTCACGAGCATCCAGCCGTTCTCAAGCACAAGCCTGACTCCGTCAACATCAGACATCTCCCGGTGCTCAGGAAACGCGCTTCTAAGGCTCTCGCTGACTTGTTTCATTATTCTGTTTTTCTCCGTGTTTCTGCATGCTATGTTTTTCCTGACGGTCGAGTACACGGGCGCCTGGGCGACGAAGTCTGAAAGCTCTGTGTCTTCGTTTTCAAGTGCTCGTAGCAGCAGTGCAGAAGTAAGTATGCCGTCTGGACAATAATGCAGTTGCGGGTGAATCCAGGCTCCACACGGTTCTCCCCCGAAGACAGCTTTGCGTTTTTTCATTTCTTCTGAAACGTAGACGTCGCCGACCTTTGTTCTAACGACTTTTCCATGGTTTCGTTCAACCATTTTTTCGATGTTCATTGACGCTTCAACGTTTGTTACGACTGTGGCGCCAGTTTCTTGTTTGGCCACGTGTCCCGCGTAGGCGGCTAGGGTTCGGTCAAAATCTGCAAAGTTGCCACGTTCATCGATGAAAGCTGCTCTGTCACCGTCGCCGTCGTAAGCGATTCCGATGTCTGCTCCCAAGTTCTCAACAATTTTGGCCAAGGGCTCGAGGGATTCTGCGTTGGGTTCAGGGCTTCTGGCGGGGAAGAATCCGTCTGCTTGCGCGTTCAGAGTTGTGACTTTGCATCCTAAGCTTTTCAGGATTTGGGGCGCCAAATTGTAGGTGGCTCCGCAGCCAGGGTCAACCACTGCGTGCCATTTTCTGTGCAGTTTCACTTTCCTGCGTACTGCCTCAGCGTACAAGCTGGTTTCATCTGCGCGTTGAGACGTGCCAACGTCGGCCCAGTTTGTCCTCTTGAACTGTTTTTTCCCGATGGTTTCCTCGATTTTGTCCTGGCTTTTCATGTCGTAGGCCATTCCGTCAGCGTCGAAAATTTTCAAGCCGTTGTACTGCGGCGGATTGTGTGACGCGGTTATCATGATGCCCGCGTCGGCTTTCAATTGTTTTGTCAGGAAAGCCAGAGTGGGGGTGGGCACGATGCCTACTTGCCACGCGTTCGCTCCGCACGAAAGTAGTCCAGCGACTGTAGCGTTCTCCAGCATTGCGCCTGAGGTGCGAGTGTCTCTTCCAACAACAACTTTCAGGGCTTCTGAGCATGTGGCGACAGCGGCTCCTATTTCAGCCGCTAGGCTCGGGGTGACCTCGACGTTGGCTAGGCCGCGTACGCCTGAACTGCCGAACAGTTTCCCGTTCAATCATGTCCCTGCTTTGCAGCACTATGAAGTAGGTGGGCAATTTATGCCTTCGCGCAGGCTATCGTGGGATGAGTATGCCTATGAAGACCCAGATCAGGTCGCCAACGAACAACGCTAGGAGCAAGCCGGCGGTCATGAAGATTAGGAAGGGAAGACCCGGCGTTGCCCACACGCGGTCAGAGATTTTGCCGGCTTTAACCGCGGCGTCTAGCCTTTTGACTATGGCGTCTCTGCCTTCATCTTTGGGCACGGCGAGAAGATTTCTCTCCGACGGTTTGGCAGTGTTCTCTTCAATGTCCTCAAGGGGGTAAACGTGCCATTTCTGTTTCATCTTTTCAACTGACGCTTTGTAGCCGGTTAGAATCACGATTAGTTTTCTTCCTGCTGACTCGTTCTTGTAGGTTCCGCCGAACAGCTTGTTGCCTGTTCTCAGTCGCCACACGACGTTGTACAGTAGCATGGCTATGGCGGTTAAAGCTGCGAGCAGGACGGAATTGTTGAAGATGCTTAATGGAAAGAAGTTCAGCGAAATCGGTGAAGGTTCATTCGCTATCGGTGTTGGCAAGGTCGTTGGGTAGAATGGCAGCATGAGTGCGAGGCACATCAGTGCTTTTGCATCTGCGCCTCCGAAGCCGCCTGCGTAGAAGATGGCTATGGCGAAGGCTGAGGTCAAGCCGAAACATATGCCATAGAGGGGCAACTGTGAAAACCCGTTGATGTACATTTCGATGAGGGTCAGCGCGAGGCCCAGAGGAGCCATCACAGCCCACAATTTGTCGGTGACTTCGCGGCTTCTCCAATCGCTCAGAGAGGCGTACAGTAGAAACAGCAGGGCGACGGATGTTTTGACCAGTTCAATTTCAGTTTCGATCTGCACAAGGCCCACCAAGAACATCAGTGGTTTGTCTCTAACGGTATTTAATAGTTTACATAAGTTCAAGAAAGATGGTTTCTGTGTTTGACAGAAGAGACGGGGTTTTTCTAACTGAAGCCGTTTTGGTGTTTGTTCAGGCAGGGCTGACACATTTGCACTCAAGACGCGGGCTGCTTTGAAGCTGAATGTTGCTGAAAGTGACCACAAGCTGGGGGGGGCTAATGGTTACTCTGGCTGTCGCTTATGCTGCAAATGGAACAGGCAGCGTCGGGGTAGTCGTCTGTTTCTACATGTTGCTGGCTGAAGTTTCGACGCGCGAGCCCTCAGGCGTTTCGGAAGAAAATTGAGAGGCTCGAGAAAGAAGTAGTTGACCATAAGAAAAACTCTAGGACTACTACTTCTATTGTTGCTCCTGAACGACTTGTTAAGTGTGGAGGAAACGTTGAAGCTGCTGGCCGGTACGCTGCAGGCCGTAAAACAGTCCAGGTTGAATAAGAACTGAGGTTCAACAACGCGCGCTAAGAATGTACATGCACTTGTTCTGCATCTTGAATGGCCTTCAGTGTTGGCTATTGTTTTTGCAGTTTCATGTTTACATTGATTCTGGTTTTGCAGAACGAGCATGGAAAGCCAGATTCAGATGGTGTTTAGGAAAATTGTTGTTGGCTTTGTGTGTTATGCTGGTGCTTCCACTGGTAGCTCTAGATATTGTCCTTGTGCGGGTATGATTTTGAAGTAGTAGGTTTTTCCCGCCTCCCAGCTGTCTGCCAAGTCGTTTGGCCAAGTAACATGTATCGTTGTTGCTGATTCTCCGTCAAGCGGCATGCCTGTCTTAATATCTGAGAATGAGGTTTGGTCTATGAGGTTTCCTGAAGAGTTTCCGATATATATCCTCAGGATTTGGGTGTTTGATGTTCCAGTGTTTCCCACAGTGAAGTCTGTCAAGTTTTTAGCTGCGTCTGGAGTTCCATAAAACCTTACATTCTCCTTTTTCAACATTACTCCTGCTTGTTGTCCTAGCCCGCCTATGTATGTCATTATCCACGCGTATGTGACAACAATTGCCGCAACAGCTATGACTATCAGAAGTAATGTTGCAAGTATTGGTGTTATGGCTTTTTTAGATTTCAGCATTCTTCGCGTCAAGCGTTTCACCTTTCAACTGCTTAGAAAGTCTTAGCTTGATTATTTAACGTGTATGAACCTGAAATTCACATTGAAAATATGTTGGATCAACAGTTTTGGTCCAAGTACTTGTTGTCACTATCAATGTAAGGCAGTATTCAGTGATTGCTCACAGGCCTGTGATTCTTGCCTGTGTTCGGATAGATAGGGTCTTGTCCTTCAAAAGTGGCAACTGCCCCGTACCCTACGAGATCATGTTCGCCAGCAAAAGAAACTGAGCGTAGGCCAACAGGCTTGAGTTTTGTTGTTGCCGTTTGACTGTTTCCGCGCGTGCACAAAGCTGTTACGCTGGGCGAAGGAGCAATCAGTTCTCTGTAGTTACCGTTATTGTTGGAGGATGAACGACTGTTAGCCACAATCCTATTCCGCTTCCGTTTTTATCTGTGTAGACCGGAGTCGTGGCGTCGAACGTTGCTATGGCACAGTGCCATGTTATGTCAAGCTGTTGCGCGTGGAAATCTTGTGTTTCATAACGTTTTACCGGGGCCAGTTCGATAATCTTGTCGGTTGAGGTTACGTTTAGTCCTCCTGTTTTGCTGGTTTCGTTGTCAAAATAGTACATTTGCAGGTTGGTGTAGTTTGTGAACATTATTCCTGTTCCTTTTATTGTATTTGGAATTGTTGAATTGGCTATTTGGCTCCAGTGGTGTGCCCATTCAAAGCCTGTGTAATTGTAGAATATTCCAGTGTTGTTCGAGATTTGTGTGCCGTTTTCTGTGAGGGGATATCGGGATGCTTGTGGCAGTCCAGTTGCGTCAAGGCTGAGAATTGACAAGTCAGACAGCTTTCTCATAGTTTGTGTTGAGTTTAGAAACACTATTCTTGAAGTGTACGTGAAAAACGTTGCGTTTGCTGGTAGTGTTATGACTATGTGCGCGTACAGATCGGGGCATGTGCATGAGGTATCGCTACCTCCAGCGCCTCCTCTCCATTCTGGCTCTGTTTGGACCACGTCTCGAACTATGCCGTGATGTATTACGTAAGATGGGGCCGATCCATAGGTGCTTGGTTCATTGTTTATCCGTGTGAATTCGGCTGTGCTGTTCATGTTTCCAGTTTTTGATATGACTCTCAGAACTTGGTTGTACCCAACAGTTGGCCTTGTTATGCTCAGGTTCAGCAGTCCATTGCTCAGAAATCCATTGTCTGGATCATCATTTTTGAATGGTGACGTGTTTAGGTTGTACATGCTGTAGGGTGTTTGGACTGCTTTGTCGCTTCCGTTCCACCATATTGTGATTTTAGAGACGTTTGGTGACGCTTGGAAAACCAGCATAGTTCTGCTGTTGAAGAGGCTTGCGTTGCTTGTTAGTCCAAGTGGTATTCGGTATTCTGAAGCCCAGTCTTCTATTTGGAATGGTGTCTGTTGATCTAGGCCTTCGATTGTTTGGTTAACGTGGATTGCTTTGACTGGAAGGGGAGGGATGGGTTTGGTTTGGGTGAGCAAATCTTGGCCTAGCCACCGTATGGTGCCGTTTTGCAGTAGCTCGACGACGATTGTTACGTCTTTTGACATTGAATAAAGGTCTTCAGCTGGCCAGAGGTGCAGGAGAGCGGCATCTATTTGCCAATAGCTTCGGGTGCCGTCGGAAGTCTGGGTGTTGTCTCTGAACCTTATTGTAAACGTTGGGCTTGTCAGGTGAGAGGTTACTGATACGTTGTTCCAATTATTTGGAGTTAGAGATGCGATTATGTTTATCCAAGCTGAACCGTTCCAGACGTCAACCATGATGCTTTCCAAATCTGAAAAGTTTCCAGTCTTTATGCATAGTTCCTCGTTGTCTCGGTTGTAGTTGACGTTAGTGAATTGCTCTTCAATGTCCAAAACATAGTTGTCGCTACTCTTGGTTTCATATTTGACTAGGTCTGCTTTCCAATCGAATTCAGAGTTTGTTGTTTTAATGCACTTGATTTTCATTTTCCAATTGCCTGTGGAGTTTCTGAAATCTGTCGGGTTGGTTGTGATGTTTTGGGTTTTGGTGACATCTGTTACTCCTATGGTTTCTGTCATGTATCCGTTACCGCTTGTTGAGTATTGACCAGTTTGGTAATTGTATAGCTGGAATGTTGCGGTTACACTGTTCTGCGTAAGACTGCTGTCAACTGTCCAGTTCAACCACGTCCAATTTTCAGTGTTTGATGTTCCAGCAAATTCAACCTCGGACGTGTACTCGCTTGGGTATGTAATGTTAGCGTAAATGCTATGGCGATTTGTGTTTCGTGTGGGAACAAGTGGATTAGCTGGTGTGCTATCAAAAGTGTCGGAATCTGAGACTCCATTATTGGTTGAACCTGTCGCATAATACACTAAGCCGTTGCCACCGCCTGAAGCACACCAAGTCGCTAGAATGTATGCCACACCAGCCGTTAAATGAGGCTTATTAGTAAAAGTAAAAGTGCGCCAGCTTGTAGCGACAGATAAAACTTGATAGTCTGAGGTTCCAACAAGTGCCAAAGAACTATTTGCATAAACCATGGCAGACGAGTTCTTTGCAGTATTGGTGATTCCGATATACGCAGTTACGCTATCAACCCAACAGTCATAAGGCGCAGTAAAAACTGATCCCAGAATGGTGTTCTCGATTGTTGCGCTGCTTGCTAGTTGGGTATAATTTCCAAAGCTCGCAGTAGAATTTTGTGAAACGTAACTTCGGAAAGTCATGTAAGCACTATTGTTCGATGACAAATCGTTCAATGATCCGTTGACTATGCTTGTCGAGCCTAGCATGCTGTAACTGGATGGGTAGTATTGTTGGAGAGCCGTGTTTTCTTCCGTTAACGTGTCGTAACTGCCGTCTGGTTGCGTTTGTTGGGCCGTGAAGCTACTGTGGGTTCCTTTGTTTGTGTAGCCATCAACATTGGATGTGTCGTTGTCTACGTAATGTTCGGTTGGGCCTAGAGTGGAGTTCCATGTGGGCGTGATTGTGTAGCGGTTGAATGATGATGCAATTGCGATTATTCCTCTGCTGTCTTCAACTTGAACTGCAAATGATTTTTCATCTATTCCTGATGGAGCGTCAATGTAGTATGCGCCGTTTTCAAATGATGGTTCAGTGTTTGGATTTACAAGTTCCCATGCTGAGTTCGCTGTGAATTGATAGAACTTGAAATTCTGTTTTCGGAGATTTATCAGACTCTCGCTCTCGTCTTTGGTTACATTTAAGCAGACTTTTCCGCTTGGAGACCCATTGACTACTTGTACATCAAGTCTGCATGTGGGTTCGTAGATGATTCCGCGAATCCCCAGTTTGGTCAGATTGTAGTTTACGAGCATTCTTCCGGAACTGTAGCTTTCGTTTGTGTACCAATACGCGTTCGCTTCGAGTGGAGGGATCAAGCTTATTGAGGTTCCCCATTCAGGATGCAGATCTGCTAAGTGTTTTAGGCCCGAGTAGACATAGCTCAGTGTGCGGTTGTAGGCGTCTGTGGCGTTGCCGGTGACTTTGAGCACTGAACCGTAGTATCCTACGGTGAAGCCTAGAATCTGTTTTATGGCAAAATTGATTTCATCAACAGCGTTCAAGGCTTCTGGCTGATCTCTGTTTAGGCTGTCACGTATCATTGAGTAAGTGGTTATGACTGTTGTTATCAGAACTGCTGAGACAAGCAGTGCTGCGATCATTGAGAATTGACCTCGATTGTTCAAGTTCTATTTTCCTCCCGCTTGGCCAAGCTGTAAGACGACGAACTTGGATGTCCCCGCAACTTCGTAATTAGAACGTTGGAGCTGTGGCTTGAAGAAGGAGAGAAGCCCCAGTGCGGTAAGCCTGATATCCGGCGTTCTAGCTAGACCTAACTGCAGAAAATGCCCTGACACATAGTGACTGTAGACTGCGCCTGCAATCCAGGGGTCCACTCGTTCGAGTATATATGTTGTTACCGTCAGGTTGTAACTATTGAGCATAGAGGTTGGAAGGGCTCTCGTTGCAGTGTGATAAGGGGCTGGATAGATGCCATAAGTGTTGCATGATTGTGCTGTCTCAGCTGAGAGTTGCACACTGGCTAGACTGCCTGTATCCAGAGTTGTGCTACTGCTGTAAGTTGCGTTGTTCAAGCCAAGCAGAAACGCGTTTAGGCCTGCGCTTCCAACATTTTTCATTCCGTATATGCCCCACCCGTTCTGATCATTTGAAAACTTCTCCGTATTGCTCACATAGTACAGTGGCCATCCCACTATGCTTGCCCAAGTCCAATTGTATTCGCGCACTTTCTTGCCTAGAGTGTGGCAATACAAGGCGTAGGAGCCGCCAGGGTCACGTCCCACGCCATCACTCGCGTAATATCCGTTTGGTATGGGGACTGCTTCTCCGCACGTGTTGATGACTACAGCACCAGTTATGTTTTCTTCGGGTGAAGATGATATTTCGGTTCTGTTCAAGATTTGTCCGAGTTGAGCTGTGGTGTTCACTGGAATTGTGATCTGGAAATAAGGGTTGAGTAGTCTGTACATGTCTTCTGCCAGAGTTGAGGGTGTGTATCCAGTGATCCACCAGCCGTTGGAGTCACTGCAGTTCAGTATGTAGAGTGTCTTGTTGATTCTTTCGGGTGTTATGTTAAACTTGACGTTTGATGAAGCAGCTAGATATGACGTGGCTTCTGATGTTGCTCCTAGGCTTTCAGCGTTTGATATTGAGTGGCTTACGCTGTAAAGCTCTCCACTTAGTCCTAGCATATCATATACTGTCAAATTGTAAATAATGTTCGACGGCAAACAACTTGAAAGTGCTGTTTGCAGCTGGCCCCATGCTGAATCGGTTTCATTTTTGAAAACTGTTTCACTTAGGCTGTAGTCTGAGTCCAATGTTTGGAGTGTGGTCGCTGCAAGCTTTTTGAGGTTTATCGATGAAACTTCGCGTGGTGAGGGCAACACTGCGAAGTACGAAGCTACTAGGAATGCTCCAAGCAAGATTGTGATTACGAGTATTATCTCAATTGTGCGCATCATGTTTTATTTCACAACCTCGTACCCCTCCAAGCTCCATAACAATAGTTTGGCTTGGTAGGCTGTGTCGCCAACGCGAACTTGGCGTATGTCGGCAGCGACCCATTCGTTTACGGGCATTATTGGATTCTCAGCAAAGATCACGGAAACTCCGACAGAGCCGATTCCCCATGGCATAATGGACATGCCGAACGCGTTCTCGTTGCTGCTATAATAGGCTACGACGAGAAATCCTGGAGCGTTGCGAGCGTCTGCAGGGATCTGCATGATCGGATCTGGTCCGGTGCCGTTGACGAGGCCTGTCCAGTTTGACAGGCGAGGTATCGGCCAAAAAATGTCAGGTAAGCTGTAGAATGTTGCGTTAAAGTGTAGAGGTTCGTTGTCTGATGGGCTATTTTTCGGATTGTGGGCGAGCAAGATTGTTCCGTTTTCGTAGTTGTCGATGAATGGGGCTATGTTTCCAGCATTTTCTATGTAAGCATTTCTTGATTTGTAGTTTATTCCGGTGAGTCCTCCTATTGATGCCTTGACGATGAATGTGTAGGCGGTCTTGTTGTCCGCAATTGTTAAACTTTGAAAGATTTTCACAGCTTTGCCTGTGGAGTCTGTTGTAAAATTGCCGGTCTCAAGGTTCAGAATGGGTATTCCTTCTTGGCTTGTTGTGTTGGCCCAGAACATTAGATAAGTGAGGGGCGCGTTGCTGAGGGGTGTTCCTTGTCCGTCAACTTGGATTGTGAGTTCTAACGGGTTTTCTGCCTGTTCTTCTATGGTGAATGTTAGGGTTGGCGTTATTTCAAGTTGGATTCCAAAGGTTCCATTTATTCCCAGCAGTTTGGTTGCGGTTGAATAGTTCATGCATTCACTTTTGGGAACGAGTAAGTATGCTCCTTCAATGCCCCATGAGGCGTTGTTGTACCATGTGTTATTGTAGTAGATTTCTTCAGAGGAGGAATGTAGTCTCATGAGTGAGAATGGGCTTAGTCTGTATTCTGTGAATTCGGGGTCTTGAAGACCCAAACTGGTTATTGCGCAATTGCTTCTTCCCCAATGTGCTGTTTCGTTTGATGGACTGCCTGTGTTCAGAAGGATGTTGTCAAGAAGATCGCTGCATTTCGTTGCGAGGTATCCGTGCTTTTGATACATTATTGCTGTTTGGACGGTTTCGCTGAAGAGGCCTATGAAGGCCAGAAGTGCGGCTAGGAATACGATTAGAGAAATCATGTGGTCTATGACTGCGCCTGCCATTTAATTTTTCTCCTTCAACTTGTAAAGGACATGCTTATGGTTCCGTCTTGGGATTTTGTGGCTGTTACGCCGGAGTTTGGTGAAGTGCTTACATAGGCGGATTCCAGCCAAAGCACATTTTGGCCGAGGAGAACCGACGTGGTTGTAGTAGTTCCGATTACTGAGAGTTTGAGTGTTAACTCCAGAAGCTTACTTGAGCTTCCTGTTGGATCGAGGGTTGGGTCCAACACGGCTCTTAATGTTGCGTTGCCACTATAGGGTACGTTTTCTATCAGTAGGGGGAGGTCTGTTTCTTGAGTCAGTGTTCCATCCATTGTTTTATGGTTTAGGAGATAGTATACTTGCTGAATCGTGCTTCCCAGATGGCTTGCAACTTCTTGAAGAGTGAGGTTTCTTCGCGAATTTACCCAGATGTTCATGATCCAGCTTGCAGTTAAAGGAAAGAGAAATATCTGGAGTATTAGTATCGGCATCATGATCATGTGTTCGATGGTAACATGTGGCATTTCTAAACCTCCAAACAGCTAATCATACAGCCCTACTGACACGATCACCTTGCTCGTGTGAAATTCGACTATGGAACCGGGCTCCACAGTCACTGTTTCATTTTGACTGCTGAATCTGAAGAAGTCTTCATTAAAACCCATGGTTGCATTTGGGAAGCTCACGCCTATTTTGACATTGTTTGCGGTTCCGGTTTCCCGCGAGACTTGGCTTCCTCTTAGAGTCACGGACTGTGAACTGCCTGTCTGTGTTCCTGGTGACAGAATTGGCAGAAAGAATCTTGTGTAATTCTGCGTTGTGCTCTCTCCTGTGGATGTTGTTGTGTTGATCATTCGTATGCATGGTACAACAGCTATTCTTAGGAAGCTTCCACCGTTCATTGACAACTTTTCGATTATGTAGGTTCGGCTTACAGGTGCTGATGGGCCTGCTTGTAGGAATGAGTCGGTTGAACGTGGGATTAGGCGTTCATAGTAATTGTCTGCAATGTTGTAACTGTTTATGGGCATGTTGTAGAGTAAAATCCGTGTGAGGTAACTGAAGTTGGCTGATGGACTGCCGCCAAGATAGATGCTGTAGTTCAAAAATACCGGTTGAAAACTGATGTACCCGAATTTGCTTGCGAATCGTATTGTTTCTGTTTGTCCAGGGATCCATGCCACGCTGTCTATTTGTTCCCCAACGTTCTGCATAAACTGTTTCATGGCGTTGAATTCGTTTTCTGCTACTCCTGCGTTCAAGTAGTTGTTTGCGAAATTGATCGTTACGAGAAGCATCACTATTATTGCACTTGTGAGTATTGTTGTCGAAATCGCTGGGGTGAGGGCTTTCTTGTCTTTTCGCAAACGACGTAGGAGGCCTTTTGTCATCATTCTTGTTTTTTCTCCTATCCGAATTTGATGAACATGGGTACCAATTCTGCGGCGACCACTGAGATTATGACTAGGATTGCCGCGTGTTTGAAGCCTGATGCGATTGATTCTTCGCTTATTTTGCCTGCCACTATGCCTATGAGGTAGCTGTGGAAAATGCATGACGTTGTGAAGATTGATCTGATCCAGTCTATGTTTTTCGCTGGCGCTGTTGCAGCGGCACCAAATGTGCCCGTCGTGAAGCTTAGCATCATGCTAGTTGTTGCCACGAGAAGTAAAGCTGAGAAATAGGGCATCATTATGTACGGGCGTGTTGCACTTTTCTTCTCTTTTTCAACTTCTTGAGTCGAATTGTTGAATCTGGCCAGTGACTCTATCATTGCGATTGTTCCGCCGCCTACGTCTACTGTTTCCACGAGCAGGAACATCACTATTTGAGTCATCCAGCTGCGTGTCCTGCTGATGAAATCCATCAGCACTTTCCTCAGCGAGATTCCCCAGGAAATCTCTGCGCTTATCTTGCGTAGTTCTTTGCTGAATACGCCGTATTCGCGGTGTGAAAGGCTCTCGATGCATTTCTCGGGTGATAAGCCTGTTTTTCTGACCTCTGTGAGGTCTCTTAGAAAACTGTTTATGCCTTGCTCGGTGTTTGCCTTTTTGGTTGAAAGCCTGTTGTGAACTATGGCGGCTGGTGCTGTGGCGACAAACAATGCTATGGCAAGGGCAACTTGCATCGTGCTGAAGATGCCGAAAGAGCCGAAGACGTACAGGAACAGGAACAACAGTATTCCGATTACACTGCAAAGTGCAAACACTTTGTAGGGTCGCATTTCCACGATTGGAGTTTTAGGTTGCATGTTGTGTGCCAAGTAGATGAACATCATCGAGAGCATTGGGCTGAACACGTATGTGTAGAGAATTATGTTGGACGTGGATCCTCCGCTTGCTCCCGAGACGCCGATGTTTTCTACGCTGAACATGATGTAGAAGCAGAGTGACATCATCACATTTACGATTATGAAAGTTTCCAGAAGCATGCCTAGCCTTTCTGCTGCGGCTCTTACACGAAGCGCTCTTGCTTTGAAAATGTCTTCGGCTTTTCTTTCGAGGAAGTGGCCGATGTCTCCGCCGATGATGACCGTTGAAGAGTAGCCTGCAAGGAAATCCTTGTAAATGTCCAGCGGGTTCTTTCTCGCCGCATTTTCTATCGCCGTCAACGGGTCGATGCCGAAGATTTCAACGTCTTTTATTAACTCTCGAGCTTCGGCTCTCATTGCGGGGAGCAGCTCAATTTGTGCAAGGCGCTTGAAGCTTGAGTAGGGCGCTATGCCTCCTGATGCCATGACGCTAATGTAAGCTGTTGTGAACGGCATTTCCCTTTCCAGGTTGCTGGATCGGTCGCTTGCTTTGGACATTGGAATCAGCATGAACCCCATAATCACGTATGCTGGGGAGGGTATCAGGAAAATTAGGGGCATGAACCCGTATAGGCTCACCAGTACTATGGCGATTATTGAAAGCGGAATAGTCAGAACTGCCGTAAGAAACATCAATGAGACGTATGTTTCAGGGTAAATCTTGATCTTGGCTTTTTCGAGACTATTTCTGAATTCGAAGACATTCTTCAGGAAGGACGGGGCTATTCTCCCGAACATTCTGAAGGACCATGCTTCAAGAACTTCGAGGAACGGCAACGGCTTTGACCTCCTGTCCTGCCAGGACTTTCTCGAACGTTTCTTTCGGTCTAGCTGAATACTCCGCAATGATTGCTGCGACGTCTCTGTAGCTTCTAATGTCCCGCTCTCTCATCCACTGCAAGACTTTTTGGCGTTTTTCAATCTCTTCGATCAGGTCCTTCTTGGTTAGACCCTGAGCCTCCGCGATTGAGGCCAGCATTACGCTCTTGTCGAATGATGGAAGCTGAGTGTCTTTGGCAGGGTTCCATCTGAAGGTGCATCTGTAATCTTGATAGTCTGCGATTTCGTTGACGTTCATCACGCGTCTGTACGATTTTTTCTCGTTGTTTTTGGTTATGTGGACTCTCTGAATGGACAATACAACGTTCATTAGCGGTATATATGCTGGAGAGATTTCCATGGGTTTCTGGGTTAATCGTTTGACCGCGGAATCTATGTTCTCAGCGTGCATTGTGCACATGCCGCCGTGGCCTGTTGCTAAGGCCTGGAAAAGAACGTATGCTTCTTGTCCTCTTACCTCTCCCACGATCAGAACGTCGGGCCTGTGTCTTAAAGTGGCTTTTACAAGGTCGAAAAGTGACACTTCACCTATGCTGTTTCCGCCGAGGCCGTAGCTTTGTCTGGAGATGAGCGAGATCCAGTTTTCATGTGACAGGTTGAGTTCTGCAGTTTCTTCTACCGTGATTAGCTTGCTGCCAGGCTTTATGAGACAGGCAAGAGCGTTCAGGGCTGTTGTTTTTCCAGCGGCTGTTCCGCCTAAAACCATTATTGACGCGCGGTTCTCCAGGCACATCCAGAGGTACGCGGCCATTTCCTCAGAAAACGTGCCTATGCTAATCAGGTCTATGATTGAGAATGGGTCTTCCTTGAATTTTCTGATTGTGAACGCTGTTCCGAAAGGCGTGACTTCTCTTCTGTAGCAGACTGCGAGACGGTGTTTTCCAGGCAGTGACGCGTCAACTATGGGGAAGGCTGAGCTTACATGCTTGCCTGCCATGTGTACAAGTTTGACCACCATGTTGTCAAGTTCTTCGTCGTTGACGAATGCAATGTTTGTTTCGATGCTTTCGTAGTTTCTGTGCCAAATGTACACGGACCTGTTGACTCCGTCGCAGGAGATGTCTTCAATGTTTGGGTCTCGCATTAACGCGTCGATTTTGCCGCAGCCTACGAGGTCTCTTTCAGCGTGATAGATGATCTTGTACCATGAAACGTCCGGTAGCCAGCCGAGGCTGATGCGGTACTTGTCAACTATTTTTTTTGCTTCTTCAGCGAAGAATTTTCTGGGGTCAGAAATCTCTTCTCTTGGCGATTCTATCTCTGCAAGAAGTATGTCGAGAATTCGGTTATAGACGCCTCTTTCCAGCGGGTCAAGTTGTAGCTCGTCTAGAATGTACTTGTACTCGCCTGTTTTCGGGTTTTGGGTGATGGCAACGTGGGCGAACGGCTCGTAGAGCGGATATTTTTCTGCAATCTTCCATCCTCTTGGCACAGTTTTGGGTGTGGGCAGTGATTCAGTTGCTTTTTCATGTTTTCCCAGGTTGAACTTGATCTGTATCCTTTTCAGTTTTGTCAGTGTGTTTTTGAGCCGCAACTGTGTCATTGTTTTTCTCCTGTACACTTAGTTAGTTACGTTTCGAATCTATTAAATATTATGTCTCACGATACAATGCTATGCCGCTGTTTCTTCCTCCGTCGAAACCACCATGATCTTAAACTTGATGAGAGCAACAATCACAATCACGATCACTATGGGTACCATGATCATAATGATGGTCAAGAATGGCAATTCGCCTTCAGGCTGAAGAACAGTGACCGAAATGGTCCGGTGTCCGAGCACGTACCCATTTTTTGTTACGCCTGCAGTCATGTTCAAGACCTGTGTGGATGTCTGACTGGAATTCAGCATGAAGAAGCAGTTTCCCTCGGCGTCAGTCGCGCCATCAGACAAGTCTCCGTTGCTCAGCGAAAACTGGACATGGGCATCGGTGACATTGCTTCCGTCCTCTAGACAAGTTACTCGGATTTGGACTTCCGCCGTCTCGCCAGAATTGATGATGGGCGGAATTATCAGAATGCCAAATGTCCTTGGATTGACGGTGACCGCCGTTTCGTATTGATCGTTCACGTAGCCCGCTTTGGCGGCTTGGGCTATGATTGTGATGTTTGTCGAACCGTTTACCTGTGGTGACGTAAACTCCACTGTTACGTTGCCGTTGATGTCTGTTGTTCCAGTGGCTGTTGAAAAGGTTCCAGCTTGCGTCGTAAGGGTCACGGTTGCGTATTGGACGGGCATGGTTTCATGTTTCACGGTTACGGTTAGGTTCATTTTTGCGTCAGAAAACGTGGTGTTCGAGGGTACGCTGATCTGTGTGGAAAGAATCTTCGGTTTCACTGGCACGATTATGCTGAGCAGGTTTGATGAGTAGCCGCTCTTTGAAGCTTTCAAGGTTAGCGTTGCGTTGACTGTTATAGGCAGTGTTGTTTGGGGTGCTGTGAAGATGAATTCGGAGGTTCCCGTCGAGTCTGTCGTCGCCTGTTCTGCGGAGAAGTTTCCTCCAGTATCTGATGATATGGTGACCGTTGCGTTCGGAATCGGCTCTGAATCGTGCGTGACTTGAAATGTTATTGTCGAGTTCTCTCCTGAGAAGACCGGTTCAGACGGAGCTGCCAGTTTCAGAGCGAGTATTTTAGGGTGAACTGTTATCGTGTTCTGGCTTGTTCCGTTGGCATAATCTGTTTTGCTGGCTGTGGCTGACAAGGTGACGTTGACTGGTTCCAGTGTCAATGGTGCAGTGAAAATGGATGTGGCAACGCCGTTCGTGTCGGTTGTTCCTGTTGTTGTTGAGAGGGTTCCGTTGCTGGCAAAGAATGAAACGTCTGCTTCTGGAACAGGGTTCCCCGAAGCGTCTTTAACGTAAGCTGTTACGGTGGAGTTGCCTTCAGAATTGATTGCAGCCGGTTCTGAAACAATTTGCACGTTGAGCGGGGGAAGAACTGTCAGGTACTTGAAGTCGGAGCCGTCAGCGTATCCGCTCTCGCTGTTCGAGGCTCTGGCGATCAGCATTACGTTCGTCAGTTCGGTTACGTTAGGGGCTGTGAACGTTGTTTCAAAGTGGCCAGTCGAGTTTGTCAGGCCAGATTCTGGGGAGAAGGTTCCGCCGTTCAAAGAGAAGAAGGCTACGTTTGCGTCGGGCACTGCCGTCCCGTCATCGTTTGAAGCTGTGACGGTTACGGGGACGTTTCCATTGTAGACCGTTGTGTTGGAGCTCAGGCTCAAAGTTGTTTTGAGGGGTGTCAAGTTGTCTTGGACCGTTATGTCAGCAGTTGCCAGTGTCTCGCTGGTGGTGTTGAAGTCATCTGTGACCATCAGGCTTGCCGTAAAGTTTCCTGGGGAAGCGTATGAGTGGTTGAAGAGTGAAAGCGTAATCCACCCTGTGTTTGTTCCATCTCCAAAATCGAAAAGGTACTGGTCTACGCGTCCTTCGTCTTGAGAGTTGAAGCCGATGAACATTACATTCTGGTCGGGTGAAACTTGGGCCTTGTCGGTCCAAAGGTTTGCTGTTGGTCTGATGTTGCTGTGGTCAGAGGGCATTGATAGGAAGAAGAGGAAATCAAGGTCTGTTCCGTCACCGCCGACCGGGTTTCCTTTTCCGTCTGGGTTCAGAGAGGCGTGGAAAGGTCCGGTATTGTGGCCCCAGTAGTTGTAGGTGGCGTCCACGGTGACGTTCGAGGAGGTGTCCATTCCAAGCGTGTTGTTGCAGAGGTCGTTGAAGTGGGCTTGGTGGTTGTTGCCGTTTTGGTACAGTATTCCGACTGTGTTGTTGTAGATGTAGTTGTGGGCGATGTTTGTGCTTGTGTTGGTTTGGACGAGAAACCCGTTGCCGTTGGCTGAGACGTTGTTTCTGGTTATTGCCGTGTTGCTGTCTGTGTCAGTTTCGAGGTTTATGCCGTTGTTGGTGTTGTTGATGATGTTGTTGTGTGTTATGTCGATTATGGTGTCGCTGTGCAGGTTGGATTCGAGGTTTATGCCGTTGTTGGTGTTGTTGATGATGTTGTTCTGTGTCATGCTGATGTCGCCTGTGAAGTGTCCGTCCAGAGTGAGGCCGTCCGCGTTGGATTCAAGAGTGTTGTTCGTTATTGCGGCCTGAGAGCCGTTGACGATGTTGATGCCTGCAGCGTTGTTTGACTCGAAAACGCTTTCTTCTACGAGAATAGAGCCATTGTTTAGCAGCAGTCCGTTTTGGGAAGTGAATCTTATTGAACTGCTCCTCAGTTCTACGTAGCCGTTGTCTACTGTTATTCCGTCTGTTCCGTATTCTACTTCGCAGTTGATGAATGAGGAAGGTTGGGTTCCGTTGATTCTGATTGTCTGCCAAATGATGCTGTGTGAAGGGTCGTTTGTTGTGAAAAGGATTCTTTTTTCGTTCGTGCCGTTCGCCACGATTTTTCCGTCTATGTTCAGTGAGAAGGAGCCTCCGAATCTTGCTTGGACGCCCGGCTCTATTGTGAGGGTTACATCCGGATTGACGGTCACGTTGCCTGATAGCACGAAGGGGCTTTCAATCAGAAACCACGTTGTGTCTTGAGATATTGTTCCTTCCACATACGTTGCCTTTGCAGGCGGCGTGGTTCCTAGTAGGACGTAGAATGAGCTTGAAAACAACACGATTAGTAGCGTTAATGCTCTGAATTGTTTATTCATATAGGCGCGCTCGTCTGGGTTTTGATTTGTTTTATTGCTCTGGCCGGAATCGGTTTAAGGGTTATGAAGTGTGAATATCGATTTGGAAATCTTACTGATACTCGTGTTCTTGCCGAGCGTGTGTGTGGGCAAGAGATTTAATGTGGTGGGAGAACAGCGTAGACGACGAGGCCGAGAATATTTGAAGAGTTTCAACGGGTATGCTTTGGAGGGTTTTCCGCTTGTCAAGGCAGGAGACGACGTTGCCGAAAAAATCGTTGAAGCCTGCAGAAAGAACGGGTTGCAGGTTGAGGATGGTGACATCGTCGTTGTCGCGCAGAAGATAGTGTCCAAGGCTGAGGATAGAGTGGTGACTCTTAATGGTCTTGTTCCTTCCCAAGCGGCTAGGAAGCTGGCGGGGCTGACGGGCAAGAGTCCGAGGTTTGTAGAGTTGGTTTTAAGGGAAACGAAGAGGGTTTTGAAGGCTTCTCGGGACATACTGCTCGTTGAGGACAAACGTGGCCTAGTATGCATCAGCGCTGGAATAGATAAGTCAAATGTGGGGGGCCGGGGCAGATACGTGCTTTTGCCGGAAGATCCTGACGTTTCGGCAGACAGGTGCCGGCTGAGAATAAGAGAGTTGACCAACAAGAATGTTGGCGTGATAGTGTCCGACACTTACAGTCGGCCTTTCAGGCGTGGGCAGGTCAACTTTGCCATAGGCGTATCTGGCGTCAGAATTTTCAAGGATTACCGGGGAAAAAAGGACCTTTTCGGTCACGTGTTGAAGGTGAAGAACGTTGCAGTCGTGGATGAACTTGCGGCTGCAGCGGAGCTGCTTATGGGACAGGCTGAAGAAGCGGTGCCCGTTGTTGTCTTCAAGAGGCTGGGTCATCTTGCCGGCGTGAATGGGGAACAAGGCATGGCCAGCTTGTTTATTTCGGAGAAAGAGGATCTGTTCAAAGGGGCTCTATGACCTGGGCCGAAGCAGGAATGGGTTGTGTGCCTTTTCTCTTCCAATCGTCGTTGAGGGTCCATGTCCCGGATATGTTGTCAGACGGTCAGGTAGCAGTGACAGTTTAGTCAGCGAAGTCTGCATTTGCTGGGGTGAACTTTCTGGAAAGTCGACTCTGCCTATTGAGCCGGCGAACAGTGTGTCTCCGGTGAATATTTCGTTCTGGCCGAGGAGACATATGCTTCCGCATGTGTGTCCCGGAGTATGAATGACTTTCAGGTTTTCGTTGCCGAAACTCACCACGTTTCCATCTCCTAAGTAACGGTCTGCTTGTGGCGAGCAGTTGCTGAATCCGAGGGACTGGGCAATTGCTTTCCCGTGCATTCCAAACATGTGTTCATCTTTCTTGTGGACCAGAATGGGAATGTTAAATGCTTTCTTGAAGGTTCCGTTTCCACACGTGTGGTCAGGGTGGCCGTGAGTATTGATGACTAATGTGGGTTTTAAGGCGTTTTCGTCTATGAACTTGAGTATTCCTTCTGTTTCCTGCTGTTCATCAGAGCCCGGGTCGATGATGACGGCCTCGCCTGTATCATGACAGAACACAACGTGACAGTTCGTGCAGAACATTCCAACTGAGAACGTTTTGGTTTTCATCTGCATCTCCAAAAAAGGCAGCATCTGCCTATTAGCTGTTATCATACCTTTCAAACCGGGCAAAGCGCGGGCTCATCCAGGCGCGATGCAACGTGCCTTCACTGCCGTTGGGCGGATAGCCATAGAAAAGAGATTAGCCGACGTGGCAAACGCTTCTGAATTCCGTTTCCTTTTGTGAAATGCCGCGGTTTTTGAACTGTACTTTTCTTCTATTTCTTTCTTCTAGAATGGAAAACCTTTTAAATCTGAGGCTAGCAAACTATAGAAAGACGAATTTAAATGAGGAATAGAAAATGAAAAAAAATGTAATCGCTATTTTGACAGCCACAATAATCTTTCTATCATCACTAGCACCTTTACTTAGCATTTACACAGTACAAGCAGTTGACCCCACAAGCTACTACAAGACCGTACCAGGCAATCTGGGAACTGACACATATGCACTGTATCCTTTCGCGGCAAAGAGCTTAACCATCGGTTTCTCGCAATTCGGCGAGTTGATTGACGGCACCACAAAGATAGGCCTATCCTACGATAATGCAACTGATCCATTCGCGCCTGACACAGCCTCTCCTCCCGAATGGCAATGGGTTGAGGGCTGGATACTGAACGTAACGTACGTTCAAGGCGGAGATTACCAGAATGTTTGGGCCCTTGCCACATACAGTGACTACCAAGACTCTAGCGGAATAGGCGGCCCATGGCACGAAGGTGTCACAGTTGGCTCCCTAAGCTTAACCGTTAGAGGCGGTAGGAAAACAAGCGGCGGTGCAGCAACAGACCCAATTACAGTGTTGTACGATGGTCCAAGAAGATACGTGGGCATGACAAAGACTACAATCTATAACAACGCTGCCCACGACATTGGTCTACTTTCGTTGACGTTCTACTTTGACTTCGACAAGGTTAGCAAGCAAGTCGTCATCATGAAAGACGTTAAACGCATCGACATCGGAAAGAACATCGGAGCCATGCAAGTCGAATTCGGCGACCGAGGTGAATGGGACCTTGGAAATGGAAGCCCACCGAAATCATATGCACACTTCTACCAGAACCAGACAACAGTCTACGGCGGCGAATGGCAACCATGGTATTTCGATGGTCTTGCGCCAGTAGTCAACTATACGGGGTACTATGATGTTTGCCAAATCATCGATGATGAAACGAACTATACAGGCTGGGCAGCCTTCTGGCCGAAGCCGATAACTTCGTGGGTTGGCGCAACACAGGAAGAGGCTAATAGGCCAACAATCATGACAACGATAACGACGATTACGGAAGACCAGCTTGGCGACGGATCGAACCTTGACTTCCACATCGCACTGGGAAACCCCACACCATATCCGAAGAATTCTTCGAGTGGTGTACACTGGACAGAAGACCCGATGGTCTTCGTGATGGGAGCCGAGAACGAACATAGAAACGTCGTGAGTTCCATATCGGACCCAGCGACACAAGTCACATACAACAGAGACACCAACAACGTGACATTCCCTCAGGGATACGCCCCTGCAGACGAACAAGTAGTAAGGTTGGTCTACAAAGTCAACAAGTCAAAGACAGACATGAGCACAGAACCCAACTCACCGTTCGTCATCGGCGAATGGGCATTCGAAATGTATGAAGCACCAAGCCAATTCAGAGGAGTCACAGTATACGGCATAGGCGACGTTCACAACGCAGAAGACGCTCAGCATCTAGCAAGGAGTAACATCCTAGACAGAGAACTCATGTATCAACTCAATGTGACGTTCAACCCATGGGACCTTTACCAAGCCATAGAGAAAAAGACGAGCAGATGGGTGCAATACTACAACGCAACAACGACTGACCATGTTGTGTTGGGCCATCGACCAGTCATCGATGTTACGGCCGCAGAATGGGACCAGTACAATGTTTTCAGTGAAAGAGTTGAGGACTTGAACGACAGCGTACTACTGCACAGAATAGACAATGACCCAGTTGCAACTGAAACTTATGACTACACATTCGACGTTGACGCAGACACCGGGTACGCCACCGTGGACGAACTCCCCTTAGGCCACATGTACAAGATACTCTACTCGACGTACAACGACTATGCCTACGACAGCTACTTGACGTTCACAAACACTTGGACTAACCTCACCAAAGCACAGCTCAACAGCGACCTAACTCTGACAAGCCCAAGCTGGGCAACCACGACAATCAATGACACGCTGAATGTTAAACACGAGATCTGGGTGAGCAGTGGCACGATCACGGTTACCAACGACACAAAATTGGCGAACCACAACACCACGTACACGTTGACGGGAACAATGGACTGGAAAGCTGACGATATCAAAGTCTTCAAGGAAAACGAGGCAATGATTCACGTGTACGGTCAAGACAGTTGGGAAGACACCTACACAAACGTGCCGAACGCCACACAGAACATGACAATAGTCTTTGACAGTCTCAACCTGTACTGGAACGTGACGCCACCTTCACTCACAGACGTACACATTGATTGGGCAGACTTCCACCTACTATACACCATAACCCTGACTCATGGTCAGAACGACACAGGCGCGTACGACTACTTCAACGTCACCGTGACCTTCAGACTCGGTGTTGCAGAAGGGCTATACAGCGAGTACATTCCAGGACGGTACGAATGGGGCACTGTCGGCAGAGATGCGGCTTCAGTCGACTCAGCAGGATTATCACTAGTGTCAGCAGCATTCAAGAACAAACAGGTAGAATACGGATTAGCCGGAGAAGACATGTACGCCATCGATATCTACAGCCAGATGCCATGGGTTATGAACAAGATAGGCTCCGCGACAGAAACGCTGCACACGTTCAGCAACTATTACTACAACAACTGGGTAGGATACGCGAATGACTACCGAGTGGCTTTGAAAGATGACTGGTGCACCACTTGGCCGATATCGAGTTCGAACATGATCAGCGTGGGCGGTCCACTAGCAAACATGCTAAGCTACTATGAGAATGACTTTTCAGACGCGTTCTACGGTCTGAACCAGTTCACGAGCGACCCAATATGGGCTAACCACATCGTCGCGTCGACATGCTGGATGCCACACGACGCAACACACGCTTACACATCGAGCAATGCCACAGGCTACGGAATAATAACCTCGTACCTAGACGAAAACGGCACAGCAGTGCTGCAAATCTGGGGTGTATGGGGCAGAGACACGTACTACCTGACAAAGTGGTTCCACGAATACGGAATTTACCAGCTACAGGACGCTCCAGACGGATTGACATCGATAGTCGTGAAGATAAGCTACACGAGCTACCCCGAAGGCTACAAACCGACAGCATACCACATCGTAGAATGCTTAGGCACAGTAAGTGAACGCCTCTGGATACACAACAGCGAATACAAGGGCGGAATACACGACCCATAAATTCCCTTTCTCCCTTTTTTTAAACCCCAATTTTTTGAGTTTCATAGAATCCGAACTCCGGATTGATGTAGGGTAATCCTCTCTGCTGCGATCTATCTGTATGCACCTTGGAGGTGAACTCTCTTAAGAAGTCTGGAGATTGCGTTTTCGAAGCGGGACGCACCGAATTCTTGAGCGCGTTTTGCTGCCCGTGCAGAGACTGCGGTTCTCAATTTCTCGTCGGCTATGAGCATTTTGATTGTTTCTGAAGCTTGCTTCGTGGTCATGTAAGAGTAGCCGTATTCGCCCTGTCTCTGATCCAATATGTCATACCAAGGTCCACCAGCTTTCGGAACGATAGGGACGCATCCTGAGGCCATGGCTTCAACGATAGCTATACCAAAACCTTCCGTTGCTTGTGCATGAAGAAAGACTTTTGCAGACGCTAGAATATCGACGAGTTTCTTTGCAGACTGGTTAACCATCAGTTTAACGCGATCCTCGTCTTCTAACGTTCCTAGCGACTCAGCCAGTTTGGAGATTGTGTACTTGGATGCTTCGTCGGCGATCCCAAATAGGACGAAGTCCACCTTGTCGACGAGTTTCGCAATTCTTGGGATGAGTTCTAGATTCTTTCCAGGTCTCAAACGAGAGACTGTAACGACTAGATCCTTTCGTTCAGATTCCAATTGAGAGGAGATAAATCTCTTCAAATCGACTGGCGGGTAGACGACTATTGAGTCAAGGCCAAGAAATTCCTTGAGAATATTCTGCATAAAAGTGGAATTTGTGAGCACGATATTTCGAACGAAGAGTTTCCCCATAATTCCAAGGGCAAAATCATAAGCCTGACCTGCAAAACGCCACGGAAATGAATCCGGTAGACCGGATCGTCTGAACCGATGAGCTACACGTATCGGTACCGCGTTCACATATGATATGTCTGCGATTGAATCAACTAGGTCACCGTATGTGTTCACGATCAAACGATTCTTTGACCTCATTCTCAGTAGCACAAGCATAGGCGTGAAGAAAAGAAGTGTAAGAGCAATTTGTGCAAGGCTGTTTTCAGGCAACCTTTCGACAAGATATTCCTCCTTATGTGGTCTAGTCTGTGGGCCGAACCTTTCTTCTAGGAAATGCCACTCAGTCTTTTCGATCGTGGTCAGCGTTACCCTGCATCCATCTTCGCGCAGAACCTTGATGAAACCCAAGCAGATTCTCTCTGCCCCACCAATCTTGTTGAGAGTAGGATGGATAACCGTGACACTCAATCCTAAGCCTTCTTGCAGATGTGTCTTTCAAAGTCTATAGAACCTTGCATATATTAGTGTGCGAGCGCGTGCGCTGTATGCTCCTCAGATTCGCTGAGGAAGGAACCACTTGTATGAACTTTCAACTCGATGTTAAGACCTGAAGCGCACGCTTCCGTGAACTCGGCGCGCTCTATTCGTGTTGAGAGTCGCGCGCTGCCTTGTCCCGGAATTGGTGTAAAATGGTCTTATCTCGCCTTTTGTAATTTAGATGCAGTTTTGGGCTTCACGTCTGTCTTCGACCTTCTTGCAGTGCCTGCTCTTAGAGCGCGCGCTTCTCGAACTGTGGAGGGTTAAGTTGAAGGTAGCGGAGTAGACGTTGCGGTAATTGCATCGACTTGATCGCTTACTCCCCTGATTTCCATCCCTCAACACGCCAAGAGTTGCCTATCAGACAAGCCAATATCGGAAGCAATAAGGTAAAACAAGAATAAAAACCATTTTTGACCAACTAAGGAACACGCATGCGCGCTATTTCTGGTTGCGCTAGAACCTTTCTCCTTTAAGTCGAGACCATTCGGTTCGATCCTCGATTGGCAGAACCGAGCCCAGCGCCAATAGCAGGACAACAGCTGGAGCAAGCAACTTCAGCGATTTGAGGAGGTTCTTGAGGAAGTATCGGTAAGATATATTGAAATCAGAACGGGAAGCTTCAATAGTTTGCACGGTTTTCCCGGTCTTGGAGGCAACGTACCGTTCAGCCCATGCGATTGCCCCTCTATGTCTGGACCTGAACCTAATCCATTCATTGAGTGTCAACGGTAAACGAATATGCAAACCACAATCAATAGTTGCACACTTCAAACCCAAGACGTACGCGCCTAGAGCCACCACATGGTCGTCAGCGGCAACCGGTTCTTCAAAAAACCCCTTATTCAGAAACGACAGGATAGTTTTCTTTGACAACGCGACCAGTTGACCACCCATACTAAACCTGCCTGCACTCTTCATATCTGCGTGCATTCCCTTGTAAACCATCGAGATCATTCTTCCCAGGCCTCTTAGTGGAAGAATTATGTTTGGATAGGCGGTTACCAGATCATTTTTCTCCAGACTGGTAACGATGTAATTCGGGCATTCAACTTGGACGTCAGAATCGACTTCAATTAGACCATCGTATGTTCTAGCGAGTTCGAGTGCCAGCTTCCATGCTGTCCATTTGCCTGTTCTCTCTCTCTGTAGCACGTTTATCTTTTCATCTTTGATTTCTCTAGCCATTTGGATGCATATTGGGTCGTCACTGTCGTCTACTATTAACACTCTCTTTATGTTCTCATTTTCGAGAAACTTCAGAGCGAGTCTATGGGCCATTTCCGTATCATTGTAGCTCGGCACGAAAAGCAAGATTCTCATGGTGTTTCCTGCATAGTGACTGAATAAATGCGAATATCTGTCTTTCCGAATGCTGTGCCAACTATTTCTAACGCGGGCACCCACTCTTTCAGTTCAAACTCTATGCTTACCGTGTTCAGTTGTCCGGTTCGCGCTTCATCGCCCGAAAAGATTCTTTCTGCATAAGTCGCGTGATTCCACCAGTATGCAGTCAGAGCTAGGAATTGTCCTTCGACAGGTTTGTCTATCGAATACTGGACCTCCACTCTGTATTTCCCTGGAGGTACAGTGACCCATGGTCCCCACCAAGCATTCCCACCGAAATCCTTGCTGAGGAAAAGATGGTCACTCTGAACCTTTACCCAATCCGGAGCAAAGAAGTGGGTCTCAATGAACTGATCTTCAAACGAAACGAACGGCTTGCGAAGGCTATTCAACTGTAGAGAAAGGTGCATTGGAACTAGGACATTCCTAGGGCCTTGATAGTCTTTCTTGAGAATCATGAACCCGTTCACGATTTCGGCGACTCCGTAGTCGTAGGTTTTTATGAACGTGAGAAGGGCATCCTTTGTCGTCTGTTCGTTTGGTTCTCGGTAGAAAACTGAATCGAAAACGTCAATCACGATATAGTCTGGTGGGGGAGAATCATTTGGCCAATAACTATACGCAATTTTCCTATCAGCAATGTTCGGGAAAATATTCTCCTGAGCCAGTACTGTAGCGTTAGCCTCCAAAATTGAGAGCGCTTGGTGCTTCAGTAGCGTTTCCGAGTCAGGAAATGGGATGGTCCAGTTTGTGCTGAACTGCGACATCAAAGGTGACCCTGGGGAAAGTGCAATTGCAAAAAGCATTACGGCTGCAACTAGCTTTAGTCTGGTTACCTTCCAATTGTGGTGAGATGCTCCAAAGAAGGCGGAAGCAAAGAAAGGAATAGAAATCAGCGCTGGGTATTGCCATGTAATCGTGAAGTACGGATTGTAGTCAGTGGCCAACACTAGGAAAAGGTAAGGTGCAGCAGGGAGAAGCTCTAAAGGTGAATCAAGAGGCAGAAATGCGAGTGGTGCTGTCAACATGACTATGTACGAAATTTTCAGAAGAACATCATCGTAGGTTATGTTCTTGAAAAATTCAGTCGGTCGAACTATTCCTCGCTGTGGCCACACAGAATTCATGATGTTCTCGGATACAAAGAAATAGATTAGGGAAATACCGACAACGATCAACAATGCAATCACCATGCCTTTGTTGAAGATTTTGGATGCTTCTCCTTTCTTCCATCTTAGATAAAGTTCTCTGATGAAAATGTAGATGACGAAGAACAGAGCTATGAACACTGCTCTTTCGAAAGCGGTTAGTAACAGGATCAGCGAGAGGATGAGCCTGAACTTGTTTCCTGAAAAATAGTTGTAATAGGCCATGCCTGAAAACAGAGGGACAAAAGATTCGAGATGAAAGTCGTACCAATTTGGCCACAGGGTACCCGGATAAACTAGATACCCAAGAGCAAGAAGTAGTGCCAGCCCCTCTTTTCCGTTGATCTTGATCCCTATTCTATAGACAAAGATTGCTGGCAATGCAAGCGCGATTGTCTGGATGACTAGCAACGTATAAGGACTCTGAATAAGAGCATAAAAGGGAAGCAGTAGTATGATCAGAGGTGAAACATGCACGCCTAAGAAACTTGTGGGGTGGAGAGGACCTGCCCTTGGCTGAGCGAACATGAAATTCCCATTTAACGAATTGTAGAAAATTTGCACAAATACTCCGAAATCAAAGGTTAATGTTTTGAAGCAGTAATATTTCAGAGACGTAATTGTAGAAAGAACGACTATGTAAGCGAGAATCGCCAGGACCACAATCTTTTCGTGTTTTGACAAGTTTCGAACATTCGCTAATGTTTTGGCGAATGTTTTTCTTATTGACAACAAATCCCTTTTCCTGGTTCTCCAGATTTTCTTTATGATTTTGAAGATCGCAGATCCCTAGTTATGTCTATTTCGCTTCGATATTCGTGCACAACAGCGCGCGCTTCTAGTGTATTCGCATTTCTCAACCAGCTGTCGAGGTACATTTTTTTGTCAAACTTGAATGCTTCCCTTACACAGTCTCTTCTGGTGCTCACATTGTATCCTTCTTTCCACAATCCGACGCGCGTGCTATCAGCCATTTCAACGAGCTTAGGTTACGCGGTTTTGTATATAATCTGATCCGTAGGGCGTGTCCATATGTTCCAACGCTTCATCAAATCGAGCAACAGTCTCTAGTTTCCAACACTCAGTTTCGCCTTCTAGAGACTGGAAAAGTGATTAGGAGGGTGAACTGCTCTGAACAGATTCGGTTGGTCTGAGCAGTCAACGATCGAGCGCGCGCGTGAGTCCGACTGATGAACTGTGTCTGGTTTTGGCCAGACCATAGTTGCCTAAAAAAAGTGAAGATGAAAAGCTGGAGGTAACATCAGGATTAGGTCTTGGTAGCGTAGATGTCTATGTTGCATGGCAGAAAATTCCCAATGAACACGTTTGGAACTGAAGACAACACTCTGTAGTACAACGCGGTAAACCAATTATACAGTTTGTGTTCCCAAGTTTTATCGAAGTTCACGATGATGTCCACGAATCCACAGGCTTCAAAGAATCTCTTCCATGTTGTAAGATTGTACACTTTCTCCTCGACTTCCAAGGATTTCGCCCTTCTTCCTGCAGGGCCGATCTGCGATGTCAGGATTGCTTCGAAGGGTGCTCCTGCTGCAACCTCGCCCAATGAGCAGCATTTTCCGCCTTTTCTGAGCACTCTCCGCATTTCGCATACTGCTATTCGCGGATTCGGAAAATGATGAATTGTGGCGTTGCTAAGTACAACGTCAAAATATTCGTCAGAGAAAGGAAGATGCTCAGCATTACATGCAATGCGGTAGTCAACACTGGAATCTAACAAAGATGCTACTCTGCAACCTTTCTCTAATGCATAGGGCGAGATGTCAGAAGCGACGACGAGGCTTTCTGGGTGTTTCTTCTTTACCAAAGCACTTGCCCAACAGGTGCCTGCCCCTATTTCCAGCACTCGCCCAGTGAAATCAACCTCTGGTAAGATCCTTTCATAAAAATACAGAATTCGGTCTTTCTTGTGCAACAAAGCCATCCAAGCAGGCTTCTCAATCCCTTCATATGGCAGTATTCTCCATGCGACGTCTTCATAGTTTCTTCCGATCTTGCTGGGCAGCATTTGAATGACATTGCCGTTCCAGCTGAAGCTTCGTTTGCAGCCAGTACAAGCCAGTGTCTTCTGGTCTTCGACTATGACTCTGCTTCTGCAGTCTGGACATATTAGATGATCTATCAAATCATCTTTCTGCATTTGCTCTATTGCACTTCCACATTGCTGCGCTTATAGCACGTGTGCGTCAAACGGACCGATATATGACTCTCTAGTTGGTATTGTTTGAAAAGCTTTTCCGCAGATGGTGCTTCAACGCAAGATAATACGCGTTTCTGGCGAGAGTTACTGCCTAGGAAGCAAATCTGTTAAGCTTCTGTGAGTCTCAATCTTTAGAAATCTATCTGAAGTGGCGCTTTTGTGCGTGAGCATTTTCAGCCATTTTTGAGCATAGAGTTTCTTGTCAAACTTTGACGCTTCTTTCAAACACTCACTTCTCATGCGTCGAGGGTACCTTTCTTTCCACAGTTCAACGCTTCTCTGCTCAAGTTCTTCGTCTGTGTGGGCAAGCCAACCGGTGCTGTCATTTGACACGTATTCGCTTGGCCCTTGAACATCAAAAGTCAGAGTCGGTGTTCCACATGCCATGCTTTCGAGTGGAACGTAACCGAATGGTTCATGGGTGAAAGGGAACAAGGTGAAAAGGGCATTGGTGTATAGATTTACCAGTTCGCTTGTGCTGACCCTTCCTAGGAACTCAACACCTGAGTGTTTGAGCAGATTCTCCGGTATCGACCTAGTTTTGGCGCCAAAAGCCTTGATCTTGATGTCCCTGTCTGCCACATTCTTGACAACAGAGAATTTCGTCTCTTTTCCAAAATAGGTCAGCACATAGTCAGAAGACGGTTTCGAGGTTGTCGGGTGAAAAGTTTGGCAGTCGATCGGCGGATAAATGATGTCATCCACTCTTACACCGAATTCAGAGTACATTGAAGCGCAGAACTTTGAGTTGGCAATTACGTGTGACGAGGTTCTTCCCATTCTGCTGACAAGTTTTCCATCGGCATATTCTATGAGGGGCTTCAGAATCTCGTAGGCAATTCGGAAACTTGCTGAGAGTTCTTTTTGCATGTCTTTAAGCGCGACGGATGGAGGACCTTGAAGATACCAGATTGCCGAAGGCACCGCGATGACTTGCGAAAAGTTGATCACAGTCGAGGTTCCGTTCACGAGACGTCTCGAATTGAGCCTCAAAAAGGCTTCCCGTGCCCATGTCTCAAACCACAACACTGAGGAGCCAGAGTTTCTGGTGGCAAGCCTTGCGCCAAGGCTTATCGGAGTGATTCCCATTGCGCCAAGGTGTTCTTTGACAGGCTCCGTCATCGTCGGAGAAACCATGGAGACGCTGTGCCCCTTGGCTATCAACTCGTTGGCCAAGTACATAGCTGGACGAATAGAACCTTCCAAGTCCAGCATTATGTCACAGGCCAATGTAAAATCCATTTATTAGATCAGCTCGAACCAATACAAACTCGAGCTGTGTTTTAATATAACTTTCGATGAGACAATGAAGAATGGGCAGCTCAGCTTCTGCTTGCTTTCAGAGAATTGCACAAAAACGCATCAGTGCGCTTGACCTGTATGCTTCCTGCTTAGGCTCGTCTGGCCACTATTTCAATGATTCTTTGTCCTGCTTTTCCGTCGCCGAAAGGATTTTTCCAGGATGCCGGCTTTTCCAGCATCACAGTCGTCTTCTCATTTATGCTGTCTGGGTTTGTGCCTGCCAGGATGTTGGAGCCGACCTGTAACGTTTCGGGTCTCTCAGTGTTGTCTCTCAGCGTGACGCATGGAACGTTGAGAATGCAGGTTTCTTCTTGCACTCCGCCAGAATCGGTTAACACGAGCTTAGCGTTGCTTTCAAGATGCAGAAACGTCAGGTAATCCAATGGTTCAGCAAGAGTTATTCCCTCTGCATCCAGCTTGAACTTTTCTAGCTGTTTTCTGGCCCTGGGATGAATCGGATAAATGACGGGCAACTTGTACTCGTCATGTACTTTTCTGAGCCCTTTCAAGATATCAGCAAATCGTTCCCTGCTGTCAACGTTTTCCTGCCTGTGAACGGTGGCCAAAAAGTAGGCTTTTCTGTCAACTTCAAACCTGTCTAGACCCTTCGCTTCTTTTTTGGCGATCTTCAGATTCTGAAACACAGCGTCCACAACAGTGTTTCCAGTCACAAAAACCCTGTTCTCGGGAATGCCCTCCTTCAGAAGCGTCCTCCCCGACTCTTTTGTTGGCGCAAACAGCAGGTCCGAACAATGATCAGTCAAGACTCTGTTTGTTTCCTCAGGCATCCTTCTGTCGTAGCTTCTCAATCCAGCCTCAACATGTCCAACCTTGATGCCCAATTTGGCCGAGGCCAAAGCTCCTGCGAGAACCGTGTTCGTGTCGCCTTCAACAAGCACAACGTCCGGTTTCTCAGACTTCAGGACACGTTCGATGCCCACGAGCATTTTTCCAGTCTGCTCAGCATGGCTTCCTGAACCGACTTCCAGATTGTGCCTTGACTTGGGCAGTCTGAGTTGTTCGAGAAAGGCTCCATCCATGCTGTAAGAGTAGTGTTGGCCAGTGTGCAAGATAAAAAAGTCCAATCCTCGTCGTTCACATTCTCGAACAACGGGAGACATCTTGATGATTTCAGGTCTAGTTCCCAACACGATGCAGACTTTCACGACCTACTCATCGCCTCTGCATGATTCAGATGCTGGTCCAATCGCTTTAAGCCTTTTCCAACATCGTTGAAACCCTAAAATCATGACGGTCGCAGTGATAGTGTTTCCTCCCGAAACAGCAATGCCTCAGAGGTTCCTTCTCTTTCTGCAAACCTGCAGAACCATAAGCTCCTTCTCCATTCCGCTGCAGAGACAGAAGCCTCAAAGCCCCTTCAACTTGCGTCACCGTTAGCGGACAAATTTTCCAATAGACTTTTTTATACCCCTAACGTTTTTGTAGGTGAAAGGGAAAAAAAGCATGAGCCAATCCCCCAATCAGTCCTCTGACGCGCCATCTATAAGCCAGAACGATTTCGAAAAACTGACCCAGCTGGTCTCAGCCGAGTTTCAGGTTGAAGAGTCTCTGATGGAGCATGGCATCCCGACTTTCTACTTGAAACAGCCACAAGAAACAAAACAGGCTTTCCTCAGGTTCCTGAAAAACCTTGAACCGTTGAACCTCATAGCGCTTCTCCGCAGAGCAGACGGAAGAATAGTGCTAAGAATTCTTCCCAAGTTTCCCGTCAAGAAAAGCAATGTTCTCGTAAATTGGCTGCTGTTCTTTGCCACGATCGCAACCACGTTTGTGGCGGGCTACCTGATGTCTGAGAGCTTCATAAACCCATACGTTGGCGGGGCAACCTTCACCGTCGCCATAATGACCGTTCTTGGCATGCATGAAATGAGCCACAAGCTGGCGGCGAACAAGCACAAGGTCGAGGCTACACCGCCATACTTCATTCCTGGTCCGCCGGCTTTTTCAGGGTTTCTTGGAATAGGCACTTTTGGCGCCGTGATCATGCAAAAGTCACTACCGCCGAACAGGGATGCCCTGTTTGACGTTGGCTCAAGCGGCCCCATCATAGGATTCATACTTGCTTTCATAGTGAGCATCGTGGGTCTTTGGTTCTCCCCAATCCTTCCAGTAACGGGAGCCGAGGGCTTTCTTGCGTCGCCGCTGATCTTTGAACTTTTCGCGTTGTTTGTGGTCAAAATTCCGCAGGGCTATTACGTGCTGCTGCATCCTGTGGCTTTCGCCGGCTGGGTCGGCATGGTTATCACGATGCTTAACCTGTTGCCTGCCGCTATGCTTGACGGCGGACACGTGACCCGAGCCGTTTTCGGAGAGAAAACCGCCACAGTGCTTACTCTGTTTTCAATCGTTTACTTGGCTTTCACAGGATTCTGGCCGATGGCTCTTTTCGTCCTTTTCATTTCAAGGTCGAGACACCCGGGGCCTTTGGATGAAGTTTCCAGTCTTTCAACAAAAAGGAAAGCCCTGTCAGTGTTTCTCGTGGTAATTCTTGTGCTCTGTTCAATGCCGCCTCAGCTGCTCCTCTAAATTTGTGGAAGTGTCGTTGTGTTGCACGCGTGAACAAGAATGTTTATTAAATATTGCGATACATGACATTTTGAGTGTAACGCACTGAGTGAACCACAATGAGGGGAACCTTAATCTTGGCTGTTTTCTTTTCAGTATTCACTTTTACTTCCCTGCTTATTCCCTCACCAATGTTTCCAGGAAACGTCCTGTGCGCGTTCATCGGCGAAAAAATTAGCCAATACAGAGGCTGGCTGAGCGCCATGTTCAACGGAGTCTTCTACGGCGTCATACTGTGGGCAACCTTCTTGGCGATAAGCAGAAGACTTGAAAGCGAAAAGTAAGTCAGAAAGGCCTAGCTTTCGTTCAAGTCTCCGGCTGAGACATGAAGCCCGTGAGCTTCATAACGGTCTTGCACTTTTTGCACGCTAGAACCAGTTCTGAAAGCTCATCGCCCTTGACTTCGGTCTTAACGATGCGGTAAGTCTCCTCTGATTCGTCATCAGGACTAATCAGTGTCCCGCATTTGGGACATGAAAACGACCCATCACCGTCGAGCTTCGTCAGGTCAATCGTGCACATGCTTTTCTCAACTGCTTCTTTGTTCATCATTTTCAACACACCATTGTTGCTTTCAATGATTGTTTTCCATGGTTAGCTCAGAATACAAATAACGATTATGAATCACTAATACAGATTACTAGTAAGTGAGTAACCCCCGGCCCTGCTTAGCAGGCTAGTCCTTCGCCATGTGCTCTTCAGCAAAGGTTATGAACCAATGCAAGCGAACTAGTTATCCGAAAAAGCTGGGGGTGTCACACTTGGACAAATTCGACGTAATAGTCGTCGGCGCAGGCACAGCCGGCTGCTTGGCCGCAAAAACAACGGCGGAAGCTGGTTTGAAAGTCTGCATTGTCGAGCACAAGAACAGAGAAGAGGTCGGCGAAAAGATCTGCGGCGACGCTTTGGGAGAACACCATTTCAAGACCCTCGGCTTGGAGAAACCGCAAGGCGGCGAACTTGAGAAACGCATCGAAGGCATCAAGATCTACTCGCCTAACCTGGAAACCGTGTTCACAATCGCACATGAGGACTTCACCGGATACTTGTTGAACCGACGTCTTTTCGGACAATGGCTGCTCAGAAAAGCCGCTGTTGCGGGCGCGATTCTCATGGATTCCACCCAGTTCATGGAGCCGGTCGTAGAGAAACATTCTGTTGCAGGCATCGTTGCCAGAGACCTCAAAACGGGCAGGAACACACGCCTGCAATGCAAAGCGGTTGTTGACGCAAGCGGTTTCATGGGCGTGGTGAGACGCAGACTTCCCAAAGATTTCGGCGTAGACAACGAAATTGCAAATGAAGACGTTGAAGCTTGCTACCGCGAGATTCGCCAGCTTAAACAGGAAACCAAAGACACGGAATACTGCGAAATCTACCTGAACCAGAAAGTCACGCCGGGCGGCTACACTTGGGTTTTCCCCAAGAGCGGAGCAAAAGTCAACGTTGGGCTTGGCATATGCATGCACACAAAGTTTCCAAACCCCAAGAAACAACTGTACGACCATGTTCTGACCAGACCGCTTTTCGAAGGCTCTCTGCTCCTGACCGGCGGCGCATGGTACGACCCTACCCGTCGACCTCTGGACAACATGGTCAGCAACGGCATCGCAGTCATCGGCGACGCAGCCTGCCTCGTCAACCCCATCCACGGCGGCGGCATAGGTCCCTCCATGCTCAGTGGCCACTTAATTGGCAAAACGATCGTTGAAGCCTTGGAGAAGAATGATGCCAGCAAAGAGCATCTTTGGCCATTGAACGTTCGATACAACGAACTGTACGGGGCCAAGCAGGCAAGCTTGGACATTTTCCGAATGCTCCTACTGACGAGCAGCGACCAGGACTTGAACTTCGGAATGAACTATGAACTGTTGAAGGAGGAAGATGTCCTCAAAGCCGGCTTGGGCGACGAGTTTCACCTCAACATCAGCGAGACTGCACGACGAGTGTTCAAGGGGCTTAGGAACCTGAGATTTTTGAACAAGCTCAGGCTGACGGTTAAGATGATGAAGCAAGTCAGAGCTCACTACAAGACGTACCCAGAAACTCCTGAAGACTTTGAAGAATGGCGCAGGCGAACAGTGTCCATTTTCAAAAATGCGAAATCAAAGATAGTGGACTAAACCTCAATCGCCACGCTGCCTCAAAATTCAATAACGGCAAACAGCAGAGTGTTTGGTATGCGCGTTGCAGTTCTGGTATCAGGCGGAAAAGATTCGGCTTTGGCTTTGCATCATGCTTTGAAGGATAGGCACGAAGTGGTCTGCCTCGCAAGCGTCATTCCGTTGAGAGAAGACAGCTGGATGTTCCATTACCCGAACATACGTCTGGTGGACTTGTTCTCTGAAGCTGTCGGCATTCCATTAGCCAAGACGGAATCTTCTGGCGTGAAAGAGGAGGAAGTTCAGGACCTCAAAAACTTGATCCAACGGCTGAACGTCGACGGCATCGTAACAGGCGCCATAGCCTCGACGTACCAGAAAACCAGAATAGACGCGGTCTGCGAACAGTTGGGGCTGAAACCCCTCGCGCCATTGTGGCACAGGGACCCCATGAGCATTCTACAGGAGGTTGTGGACCTGAACTTCAACGCTATAATAACAGGCGTCTACGCTTACGGTTTCACCCGCGAATGGCTTGGAAAAAGAATCACTGCCGATGTCATCGAAGCCTTGGAGAAGCTTAACAGGAAGTATGGCGTTTCGCTTGTCGGTGAAGGAGGAGAATATGAGACGCTTGTTCTTGACGGGCCTATCTTCACACAGCGAATCCGAATCGTTGACGCTGAAACAGTGTGGAAAAGCCAAAGCGGCTCCTTCCTAGTCAAGAAAGCCGTGCTTGAAACCAAGTGACAATCTGGAAAGGTTTATCTTGATGCGAAGTGCTATGAACCAAGCTACTGGCGGATCAAAGTCCGCAGGGATGTGGCCGCAAGGCTGAACCATAAACAAGTGGCACAAGTGAACAAAGATGGCATACAAGTATATTGCTGAAGCATGGGCTAAGCCTGAAAAATCCTTCGTGCACGAGCTCATGCGTCACAGGCGAGTAGAATGGCGAAAACAATCCGTAATAACTCGGATAGACAAGCCGACGCGTCTGGACAAAGCTCGAAAACTTGGCTACAAAGCCAAACAGGGCTACGTTATTGTGCGTGTCCGCGTGAGAAGAAGCGGCATGAGGAAGCTGAGGCCCAGGGCTGGAAGAAGACCCAAACGTATGGGTGTGACGAAATTCAAGTATTCCAAGAGCATGCGGCTGATCGGTGAAGAGCGCGTTGGAAGAAAATTCCCGAACCTTGAAGTACTGAATTCTTACTGGGTTGGCGAAGACGGCAGGTCAAAATGGTTCGAAGTGGTCCTGGTTGACCCTCATCATCCTGTCATACAGGCAGACAAACGCATAAACTGGATAGCTCAGAAACAGCATAAAAGAAGGGTCTTCAGAAGCCTCACGAGCGCAGGAAAGAAAATCAGGGGTCTGAGAAGAAGAGGACGTGGTGCCGAAAGCTTTAGACCCAGCTTGAACGCAAGAAGGGGTGGGAAGTAAGCCATGAAAATAGCAAAGCCGAGAGTGTTCAAAGCCCGAGAGAAGCAGCGAGATGGAAAAGGCTTCAGTCGAGAAGAGCTGAAAAAGGCCGGAACCAACATGACGGAAGCTTTGAAGCTTAGGATCCCACTGGACCCGCGAAGAAAAACAGCCCACGAAGAGAACATTGAGGCTGTCAAGGCTTTTGTGGCGCAGAAGAAAGCCGAACAGAAGCCTAAAAAGAAGCCGAAGAAGCCTGAGAAAAAGTCTAAAAAGTAAGCGTCACGCTAATGAAGAGCAGTGATGCAATTTTGTCTTCCAAGATTCCGGTTGCCTACATAGACGTGCGTGTTTTTGCTCACGCAACCGAGGACCTTGACAAAGTGTTGACGGCGGCCCGCAGCATTCTGCCTCCTGAACAAGTTGGCACTGTAGTGTTCAGCACGTCCGGTTTGACGGGGCATCATGGAAACCCCATAGTTCTCATCGAAACAAGAATCAAAGACCGACGTTTGGCACAGGCAGTCCTTGAAAAACTCGCTTCAGGCCTGAACATGATGGACAAGGAGTCTCTAGGCAGCGAGATTATGCGGCACTTGGAAAAGGGGAACCTTTTCCTTCGGCTTAGCAAGCAGCTGGCTTTTCAGGGTGTTTTCAGGTTCAGCTCTTCAGACCCTATTCACCTCCAGGTGCACTTCAAGACGCACACCCCTGAAGAAGCCATAGAAACATGCAGAAAACTCGGGTTGCTTCCATGAAAAGAACCTACACTGACCTGCACCTGTGTGCAAACCTGAACAATTTGGAACAGGCTTCAAGGCTGATTGACAAGGCTTCACAACTCGGCTACAGCGCCGTGGCCGTCCCAATGCCCAAGAACGTTGACGTTCACATGCAAAGCCTCCGCACGATCTGCAGAAACTCGGAAGTTGACTTTGTTACCCGCGTAGACCTTAGACCGCGAAACCCTGACGAACTGCTTAGAGACCTGCGAAAGTGCCGACGCCGGTTCGAGATAATTGCCGTGCTATGCGACTCCAAACCTGTTGCGCGGCAAGCTGCCAAGGACCGCCGCGTTGACCTTCTAGATTTTCCGCAGATAGACTTCAGGAGGAGATTTTTCGACTTGGCCGAAGCCGAGTTAGCCTCGCAAAGTCTGGCTTGCCTAGAAATAGACGCGGGACGTCTGCTGACGCTTGAGGGAGCCGACAGAATACGCCTGCTTTCAAGCCTGCGAAGAGAAGTTGCCACAGCCGTGGATTTTCATGTCCCAGTAATCGTTTCCAGCGGAGTTTCTGACCCCCTGCTGGTTCGGAAGCCTATGGAACTTGCAGCGTTGTCTTCACTGTTCGGCCCAACTGGCAAGCTTGCCTTGGATGCGGTTTCCGCGAATCCTTCATCCATTATCATGCGAAACCGTGAAAAACTCAGCTCCAAGTTCGTGGCGCCCGGAATCAAACTCGTCCGGGAGGGAAAAGACTGTTGAAGGACGTGAGACGCCGGTACCTGGCTTTGCATGTTGATTCCGCCGAGTCCTTCGGTTCCAACGAACTTATGAACGCTGTCTGGAACGCTGTGATGAAACTCTACGGCGAATATGGCGCAAGCCAAGCTGGGTTGCGGCTCATAAGCTACGAGCCTCAGGAAAGATTCGGAATCGTGCGCGTGGGTCATAGGAATGTCGACATGGTACGCGCCTCCTTAGCGTCGATAACAAGCATCGAGAGCAGACCGGCAACGGTCCATGTCTTGCGCGTGTCGGGCACGATCAAAGCGCTTAGAAAGAAGACAGCGCTCTAACCATCCAAAGTGGTTACGCAGTCTTCACTGGCTAATGCCCTCTTCTACCATGTAGCACGCATGCTTGTTCCTATATTCATTTGTGAGGTAGGTTATGCTTGTGGCTTTGCTTCGTCTATCGTTGGTGGTGGCCTTAGGGACACGATAAGTATCGCTCAGAGGGCGCGACAAATCTCTCACACTTGAAAAGGAGAATGCGGGAACACGCTAGCGCGCTACAAAGGTGTACCTGTTTTGGCAAAATCATCAAACTGAACGGCGCGTTACACGTGTCAATGCTTCTCTGTGTTTGCTCGGTCACCATAAGCGTTAAGTGACTAGGATTGTTCATCTACGTTCTTGCATGTCAGCCAGTCAGGAAATCAGGGGAAACACACTAAGGGTCTACCTGCACTTGCTTAGGCACGGACCCTCTGAACTTAGAGATGTTCAACGTGGAATCGGCTTGTCGTCGCCTTCATTGGCTTCTTATCATCTGGGGAAACTTTCGGAAGCGGGCTTCGTCAGGCAGGATGAACATGGAAGATATTTCGCGGTGAGGGAAGCGTCAGATAGGGTTCTTGAGGGCTACTCGAGGATGGGACCCACGATCGTGCCCCAGCTGTTTTTCTTCGCACTGCTTTTCACCATTCTCGTGACATTCTTTTCGTTCGCGGCATTGTACGCGTCTGGTTTCACGCCGTACTTAGTAGCACTCTGTGGTGCTATGGTTCTCGTGTTCTGGTATGAGACGGTCCGTCTCTGGCGTAGACTAGCCGTCTGACTTGGGTGGTCGCCGTCGGCGAGGGCATGATTAAAACCGTTGAAAGAATCGTTCAACGATCTTTAAAGAACTTTCAAAAATGTAGGTTTATATTTTCTCATGCCTACACCGACGCAGAGGAAACTGAAGAATGTCAAGAAAATGGACTTTAAAGTACGGTTTGGCCGCGGTTTTCGTAGCAACAACTATCATTGTCGTCGCTTTGTTTGCCAATCCAATAATGCTTGATCAGACTTCGGCTGCAGCGTCTTTTCTAGTGATGTTGACTGATCCCCCGACTGTGCCTGCTGGAACTGCAATTCTTGATTTAACATACTCTAACGTTTCGCTTCACGTGACCTATCCGAATGGAACTGCCAATTGGCTTCCTGTAGACGCTTCAGGGACGGTTAATCTGTTTTCGTTGGTTAACATGAGTCAGACGATTGCTTCCACGACTATTCCGAGCGGTTCAGCAGTGGACAAGATCCAGTTCACTATAGCTGACGTTGACGCCGTGGTCTACGGAGCGATGTATAATGTGACTGCTTTGTCGGATACCCTTGTGGTGTCGGTCAAGAACAGTGAGGTTAACCAGACACTTTCAGGCGTGCTGATAGACTTCAATCCTACGCTGGTGCAGATACAGGCAACTGACGCTAATGGAACTCTTGTGTACTATTACGTGCTTGTCCCGAGTGCGACTGCCACAATTATTGGTGACCTGAGCAAGGAGCAGATCAAAGTAGGAACTATCGTTCAGCTGGGAGAGAATAACAAAGCAAAACTGGTGCACGTTGTGGAGGAATTCTCGAAAAACGTGACAATCACGTCGGCTTCGCTTTCAGTGAACGGGAATGTCACGACTCTTTCAGTGACATTGAAGAATGAGGGCAATGTCGCTTTCAGAATTTTTGGACTGACACTGCACGGTGAATTCAACGCGACACGGACTTGGGAAAAGGAGGAAGACGACGACATGGATGACAAAATCGTTGAGAAGATTCATCCTGAAACGATTCCCTTCAAGGTGAACGGTTCATCGCTTTTTCCGGTTTTCGGCGACCAAGAGGACCATGAGCATGGTCGTGAACATGAAGACAGGGAGCTTTCTTCGCTGGCTCTACAGCCCGGGCAGAGTGTTACATTAAGTTTCACTGATGTCATTACGCTTCGACCAGAAAAGGCCGATGCGAAACATCCAGCGATGGTTGTGACTCCGATAGTTGGCGGCAACTACACCGTGAGACTGATGGGCGAGGGTTTCCAGACATTCAACGTTACGGCTACGTCTTAGCCCGGTAGTCCTCGATTCCCCCTGTTTTTTCTTCTTTGGTACTAACGCGCGTTAACACTCTTTCTGAGCTATGAAGCCCTTGACAAGCTCAGGATTCTCAAGCAGACAATACTTTGACAACTGCGCAAGTCTCTTGCCAACTGATTTAGTCGTTGACTCGGCATAAGCTTCTTTCTTCGTGTACCAAAGCACGGAAAACACTTTATTTGAGCGGGACGCTGCTACAATGTGGGGGATGATGTCGCCGTCCCAGTCGGATCATGAAGATGAAGAGCTTATGACGGACAGACCCCTTTCACTCTCATAAGCGGTGGCGTTCTTGCAGAGTTTTCTTCCTTTTCAGGCCGACGGCAAGGGCCAGGGCCGTTCCCGTTATGAATCCGCCTATGTGTGCGAAGTAGGCCACTCCGCTTGCCATGTTGAGGAATATGTAAAGCCACTGTAGGACGAACCAGAAGCCTAGGAACAGGATTGCAGGTATGGGCAGTATAACGACCAAGACTATCGTGAGGATGTATGCTTTCGGGTAAAGCACGAGGTAGGCGCCTAACACTCCTGAGATTGCTCCTGAAGCGCCTATGAGTCCCTCTGTCAAGTTTGACGAAAGCGTTAATCCTGTCCAGCTGTATATCGTTGGCGCGTAGAGTATGCTCAGTATATGGGTGAAGGTTGCTGCTAGGCCGCATACGAGGTAGAATGCCAGGTAGCCAGCGTGTCCGAAGACATCTTCAACGTTGTCTCCGAAGACGAAGAGGTACAGCATGTTTCCGAGGAGGTGGACCCACGTTGCATGCATGAACATTGACGTGACTAGCGTGAACAGTTTTTGGCCGTTGAGCATTTCGGCTGGGGTCATGACGAAGTTGGTGTCGAAAAAACCTGTGAACTTGATGCCGAAGATTATGTTTTCTGTTGACAGAAAGTAGACTGTGAATATGACGATGTTCGTGATAAGCAGTAAACGGTTGATGTGTGGTGTGGAGAAGGTTTTGTTCAAGTCTTTGAGGGGAAGCAAGTATCAGCGACCGATAGTTGAGTGTGCTTGCAGACTATTTATTTCTTGACAAGTTCACCGTGCGGGTTGCAGTCTTTCAATTCATCAAACAGTCGACCATTTTGCGGCATGTCAGGCATTCGTCGGGGAACGGTTTGTCTTTTTCTCGTTTCTTCAAGTATCCAAAATGGTGTGCGCATCCCGGAATGGTTTCCTTCTCAACAGTTGTTGTCTTTTTTGCTTGGGCAGTCGTCGTCGGAGGCTCTGATTCTTGGATGGTTTTCCGTTTTTGCGTTGGCGAAGTCTTTGTCATGCATCTTGGGCATGCATAGTATTCTTGGGTTTGTCCTTCGGAGATGATGCTTGCTAGGACTGCTTTTTCGTAGGCCCTTCCACATCCTTCACATGTGAAGCCCTTGTTTTCTGAGGTGTGGTCTCCATCGTTGAACGTTGGCGTGTCTGCTTCGGTCTGCATTTTCTTCACTGTTCTCGTAGAACATAGCGACTGTTAATATTTAATAAACCTTCTTGTTCTCACGCGCAACACAAACACACTTCACCATCACCCTGTTAGAACAAGAAACTGGTGGGCCCGCCCGGATTCGAACCGGGGATTTCTTCCGCGTGAGGGAAGCGTCTCTTGGCCTCAATTATGAGTTAACCAACTGGACCACGGGCCCTCCTAAGCTTAAACGGTGAACGGATTCGTTTATATTTTTTGTAGCAATCTACTCCATCCTCCTCAGGAATCGGCTCGTTTTCGAGAAACTCTGTCGCAAACCTGACACGCGCGCCTATTCGATTCTCTCACGTTGCGATGTCCTATTAGCCAGACTGCGAGCCCCATAAGTGCCTGCTGTCTTTGTAACGGATTTGAACTACACATTTCCGCTTCACAAAACCTTTCCCCAGCCAGCGAAGACAGGGAACGTGGCGATCCACATATGGATAACACTACACGCGCAGAAAGTTTTAAGGATGAGAAAATTGACAAGTTCTTGATGCTCCTGTTCTTCCTAATGTTCGCTCTCGTCGGTTATTCATTGACGCGTCTTCTCCGCTTCTGAGTATTCAATGATTCACGGGTTTGAACACACATGACCTCAAGTGTCCATGAACAAGCATGATAGTTTTAGCGCGCGCGGGGAAGGACATCATTGTTCATGTTTCTGATGGAGCCGTTGGGTTAAACTGCATTCTGACTCCATATTCTGAATCATACTTGTGTAACAATGTGTCACAAACCTTTTAAATGCAAACATGCTCAAACCTGTTTGAGGTGCAAGTGAGCAAGCTTATAAGTTCATTCCCTTCTCCTTTCAGTTCTTCGGCAAGAGGGGATAATAAGCTTGCACCTCCTATTCATCTTCCACCGATTCATAAAGCCGGAGTTCACTCGTCTTTCCTGTTTGACGTGCTGGAGTCAGAGATAGCTATTCTTGATAGATATGTGAGAAAGTGACAAACGGTTTCAGACGCGACAGAGCCAACGTTCCCCGCACAAGTCTTAATAAGTCTGACGGACAAGTAGAACCATAACCATGAGGTGTCATTTTGTCAAAAGATGACGAAATGTTGGAAGAGCTTCGCCGAATTCGGACTGCTCTGGAGCCCAAGCCTGCGCCGGCAGCCCCTGTGCCGAAGGGTGTGTGGGGTGAGTTCATGGATTTCATTTCGAAGTACAAGGTCTTGGGTCTCGCTGTTGGCTTCATCATGGGCCTCTACCTTGGCAATTTGGTCCAAGCGCTTGTCAAAGACTTGATTATGCCAGTCATCGGACTTGCGATACCTGGCGTCGGCAATCTGGCGACGTACACTATCGAACTGCTTAGTCAAGTGTTTGGCGTTGGAGACTTTCTAGTAGCCTTGATTACTTTCGTGATCGTAGCCTTAGTGGTCTTCCTGATTGTGAAGATCACAAAGAAGTGGGGCATGCAATAGCATACTCCACCCTGAAATAAGCTTCGAACACGCCCGCCAAAAGGACAGCTTATTATTCTTGAGAAAATGCAAATAAACCTCAGGACAATAAACAGTATCCGAAGTCATCCAAAAAGTCGCCGAGGTAGCTCAGCCTGGGAGAGCGCTCGACCCAATGCAGCCACATTTGGGGGCGAAGCTGAAGACCGAGTCGTCGCCGGTTCAAACCCGGCCCTCGGCACTTTCAAGCTTACTTTGAGCTTATTTTAGCCACTTAGGCATAAATTGAGCGTTATTTGTAGACATCTGTTGGACGCTTAAAGCTGATGGATTCGACAGGTCATAATAATTTCTTTAACTCTTTCAGAACTTGCTCCTTTATTTTTTCAGTGAATTCTGTCGTGACGAATGTTCCCTTCCATGAATCCAAAAATCGTTTATCGGAAATATCTGTAATTATGAGTTTTAGGTTCTTCTCTAATATCTCTGGGTTGGCCAGCGTCTTTTTGGCTCTTTCCTCTATATCGTCTGGGATGCCTTTTTTCCAGATTAACGTGGCAATGTCTCTAATATCGCTGGGTCTCGCAGACATTAGTTTCAAAATCATATAATCGGTGTAATCCGGAACGTAGATTTCAGCGATTTTTTCGGCAATAGGAATCTTCATCCTCTTAGTTCTCTGCAAAAACTTTTCGGTCACAAAGAACACTTGCTCTTCTGTCCTTCCACGTACTTCTCCTTCCATGAAATCAAGTGAAATCTTGGCAACAACCTTCAACAGCTTGATGCATCTCAGAAAGCCGTAGCTGCCCCTTTTCTCAAAAACCTCTATACTCAAATCCTTAGGCAACAACTTTCGTATTTTGTCCAAATTCCAACCGTCAGATTTCTTCAGGACAAAATCACAATCCCTAGTGTATCGCGAGAGCGATGTAAACGCTCTGAGGGCATAACCGCCAATCATAACCATCTTCGGATTTTCAAATCCGTGGGTCTGCTTGGACAACTGCTCGATTATTCTGCTAATCTCTTCCTCTCTCAGGTTCATTATTTCAAAGTGCTTAACCAAGTTCAACAACCTTCTCAATCGCTTCATCGATTTCTCTTTTTACAAAGTCGTCTTCCAACTTGGTTTCCCTGTGCGGAAATTCCACTCCACTTAATTCGCCCAACCGATGAAAGCCATACTCCAAGGCCTGTTTGACCCTGACGTTTGTCTTGGAAATTCTTTTCCAATAAGACTCTTTGTACAATCTGTTCAAGTTGATTCTGTCTCTGTTCTCGTACAAAGTAGCAAATGCATCTGTGAAAGCCCAGTTCTGCAAACACTCAATCACATTCTCCTCGATGTCTTCAACGAGCAAGTTTCCAATTTTCCTGTACTTAATCTTGTTTGGGTCCTTCAAGTATTCGACTTCAATGTTCCAGCCATTTTTTCTTGCGAACTCTTTCAATGCCTTTCCATAGGATTTTTCTTTGACCTTTAAGACGTAGACATCTCTGTGAACAAAGTCGTTATTCCAGAATGACGCAGCAGTCTGGGCGGAGACTACTTTAAAGTTCTTGTCTTTTTCCAAAAAGTCCCAAACATCTTTAATCTTAGCAGGAACCCAATACCAGCCCCACTTGACTCGCTCGATCAAGTCTCCCTTGGACAACTTGTTCAAATATTCCTTGGCGTTAGGTTCGATGTCTTTTACAGACTTTACTTTAACCAAACTTCCTTTGAAGAGCCTCAATTTCTCATTAAACTCTGTCAAGTATTCAGGCATTGACATTCACCTTTTATTATTGTTTGGCAAACTACTTAAAGATATCCGTTCACCTTTCAAGCTATTTTGGCAAATGCTATCATGCATGCAAAGAACCAGAATTAGACAAAAACACGTAAAATGAGTAAGACGGTTTAAACGCTCCTGTGAAGCTAGCCCTCGACACTTCAAGACCATCCACAAGTATCAAGAGATAAAAAGGAGAGTTGCGGGAGACTTCGCCATCTGAGACGAGACTAGGGCAACCCCGCCCCGATTTTGACTGATTTGGTAGGTTTTGATGGTGTTGTTGATGTTGTCTCTGGCATGCGAGGTTTTCCATGTCATTTGCGTTTCCTCAGGAATATTAGGCTAGCTTTCTGGCAGACGTACTCGAATCCGACTTCTGGCAGCGCTTTGATTTATTCGGGTTTCTCCAAGACTTCAACCGTGAATCCGTCGTTGGAATCATCAAAGAGTTTGCGTTCAATATTGATGCAGATTCCAGTGTTCTTCACGCTTTTGTGTCCAAGGAAGTTCTTGACATGGAATATGTCTTTGGCGCGGTGATATTCTGTCGTGGCTTCCATCGCTAGAATGGTTGAAGATGAATCTGTTACATCGTTGAGCTTCTGGTCTTGCTTATTCACTTGTGCTTCTCTGGGCAGATTTGTGCCTTGCGTTGTTTCTTACGGATCATGGATGTTATACTTTCTCGAGGGTTTTCAAGAACTCCTCTTTAGATAGTTTGGCATCCTTGATTATTTTCAAAAGCAGTCCAATGCTGATCTTTTCACCAGCATGTACTGGGACCACAGTGATTCTTCCGTCAGAATGTTTCAGGACAACGTGACTGCCACGTTTCCTCACAATCCTAAACTCCAGAATGGAAAGAACCTTGATGATCTTCCTTGCCGGTAAGGGTTTCAAGCTCACTTGGCCGAAACCTCTACAAACTGAAAGCCAACGAGTTCAACACCCTCTCTTGGCTGATGCCCTTCAGCTTCCAAATATGCCTCAATGGCTTCTTTGGCTCTTTTGGTCAACTCGTCAAGCGTTTTGGCTTGAGTATGACACCCGGGCAACTCTGGAACGGAAGCCACGTAGTAGCCATCCTCGTCTCTCTCAACAACAACAACGAATTTCATGCCAGATCAGCCCATACATTAATGATCAACGAACTATTACTAAAAGTTTCTTCAATCATCTTCTATTTGGCCCAAAAGAAGCCTACGTCAAAGAGATAATGGCGTGGACTTGGATAAGCTTGCGAGACTCATAAGGATCTGCGGTTTTTTGATGCAGACAGAAGTCTACGTATTCTGGTCGAAAGAAACGTGTGCTCAGGACATAAAAACTGAAAGTCCGAAATAGCGGCGCGTGCTGACCGTAAGTCGCGCGCGCAGAAAGTGCGGGAACGGGCAAGGATATCAGTCTTTCACCAAGAAGTATAGGGCTGGCAAACACTCCATATGTTCGCTCGAAGCCTTTCTTGCTGAGGATCACTTTCATGATTTGTAAGGATGATTGCTTTGATTTTTAAGGATTCGGTGAATGAGTGTACTAAGGCAGTTCCTCTCAGATAGGAAAAGAAAAAATAGGCAGTTGCGGGTGACATCTCCATCTGTCTTGGGTTCAAACCCGGCCTCGGCACTTTTAAGCTTGTTTTAGCTGATTGCTCACAAGTTGAGTGCTATTTGTGCGCATTCGTTGGAAAAATCTGCAGCTGATGTATTCTTCACAATTCAGCATCTGTAGTGTTTAAAACACGCGCGCGTAGAATAGGCTATTCAGAAGAAGTGGGCCTTGACTCATTCGAAATATGGCTGTCTTCCACTTGAGAAGCTGATCATACCTGGATCACATAGCGGACTAGGAGGTAGGCTGTGAGAGAACACGTCCTGTACTTCCTACAACGTTAGCTAGGGTTTTTTGTTGCACTACTGTTTGGGTTATGATTATCCCGTCAGGTTCTTGAGATGCCGTCGCCGCGTTGTCACAGAAAGAAGTACACGATCAGGGCCGCTGCGAAGGTGACTACGAATGAGGGAATAACGTATCTGTAAAGTCTGCCGAGCGGACATTTGAAGTACTGCGCAGTGAAAGTGAAACACAGATGTGTAGGGGCGATAGTGTAGCCAAGATAGGCGCTTATGTAAACCAGCGCTGCGATCTTGGGTGAGAATGTCAGTATTCCCGTGAGGATAGAAGCTCCTATGGCTACTCCTCCTTGGGGTGAACCCGTGAGCAGACCCAACGTTGCAGGTACCAGTGTAAGTAGCAATATTACGTCGATGTTTCCGTTTGAGACAAAATTCTGGAAAATCTGCGAGATTCCAGCATTGACCATTATGCTTCTCAGAAGAAAAGCCCCGTAAGCTGCGAAAGCAATTCCGTAAATGCTCCAACTCTTGAACGGTTTCACGAAGACTCTGAAACTCAATCTAGATATTAGGATCAATGCTACGAGTCCCACTATCGTGGCTACGAGCACGTCGAACCCCTGCCTGCTCAGGTCACTGCTGATTCCTCCTAGAGCAACTGCGGCAACGATGGTAATCATGATCGGAGAGAACGCTGTGAAGAACTGTTTCGTCCTTGCTCCTTCAGCTTCTACTATGCCCTCTTCTTGGATTTTCGCATGGGAGACTCTCCAGAAACCGATGATGTATCCCGCGGCTACCATGACGAGGACGACTGGGATCTGTCTGAGGATTATTACTGGCACGGCCACTCCCGTCAATGCGGCAGCGACGATAATGGGCTGGCTTATCGGATAGACCGGGAAGATCGTGTGTCTGAACCACAGGTTGAGGTATGCTTTTCTGTCTGGTTTCAACTTGAGCTTTTCAGCTTCAGTGTCGACAAGAGGAGCTGACATGAGTGCTCCGCCTGCGACAGGCAGCAAACCTATGATTGCAGGAAGTACACACAGGACAACACGGGGATTTCTCAATATTTTGCTGATGTTTTCGCTCAGTGTGTTGATCATGCCTGTTTCCTTGTAGAGTTGACTAAGTAGCATTACGGAGAAAGTTGCTAGCACGACTGAAATCGTGAGTCTACCGTCGAACGTCATAGGGTCTGCGGTTGCATATATGACACCCGGGATTCTGTTCCAGTCAACCGCTAGCACTGCCAAGAAAAGGGCTGTAGCGTTCAACACGATTCCTAGGTTCAGCCGCTTATACAACAGGATCAAGAGAAAACATAGAGAGGCGGCAATCGCTACTGCAGGATCAACCATTCCCAAATCTCGCGCTTCCTTCTTCAGTAAGGCCTAGAAAGACCACGGTGTATCCTAGGGTTCTTAATTCTTTCCTTCAGCGCAGAACGCTTGACAAGTCCAGCCTGCTGTTTGTTGCCTCCCTTACCGAAAATGCACCCCCTGCAGAGGCAAAACGCATAACAGCAAGAACCGTGAGCATGTAGGCGGGCGCGCTTCTTCTTTCGAACATCATCAAGATCACCGAACATTGGTGAATGGTCTCATGCACTTATCATCTATGCCATACTTGCACCTCTGAAACCTACCTTTTCCCAAACTCTTAAGACTTAAAAGTAAGTTGACTATCTTACCTTCATTGCATTGTCAAAAATGCGTGCGGTCGTAGTCTAGTTTGGTCTAGGACATCAGCCTGCCTATTAGGCTTAGTAATTTTGTCATTGTTTGATGTTGTTTCTTGTTTTGTGTTTTCATTCATATGTATCACCTCTTTGGAGTTGTTTGGGTAGTTCTATTATACATCACATTTCATTTCTTGAGCATATTCATTGACGAGGAGACAATATGCATTTTCACCTTTCATGTGTGATGGCTCTGAATCTGGGGGAGAGATGAAGAGAAATGCTTATGTCTCCGAGGATATGCATGAAGCGGAGCGACTGCAGGGGCATATAATGATTTCTGGTGCAAGATTCAAGGATGCTTTTGCAAGACATCCGTTTTCGGTTTTTCTGTCTTTTGTTGTGTGAGGTCTTGGCTTGTTTCTAGAAAGGGTGCTGTCAAGCGGTCTATGGTTTCGTCTATGGCTTTGAGCATTTGCTCACCGTCTTCTTTGGTTTGTTGGGTGTTTTTGAAAAGCCATTTGACATATATGGTGTATAATGTTCTGATGTAGCCTATTGTTCGGAGGATCGATGTTCTTTCTTTTGGTTGAAGGAGGTAGAGTGCTGATAGTTTGAGCATGAATAGCTCTTTCAGGAATAGCATGTCCAGAGTAATGTTTATCTGGTCACGGAGAGGTTTTGAATTGAAGGTTTTTTCGTCAATCGTGTAGTCCAATACGGCTTGGCTGATTTGGTGAGCTTTGCGTAGCTGTTGAAGCCTTTTCCAGTTGATTTGGTAGAATACAATTTGCTTGTCCTGTTGGAGTCGTTGGATTGTTTTTTGTTTGAGAAGATGGTTTAGGTGTTGTATTAGAGTAGGTTTGGATATTTCTAGACCGTAATTCCTGAGTTCTCTGTGTAGTTCGTTGAATCTGATTTTTCGGTTGGTCATCGTCAGTATGATGAAGATTCTTTGGCAGTATTCGTCCGTCTCATTTTCCATTGTGTTAAAGCACCGTTACTGGTTAATTGCCTTCCACACTTATATAACGGTTTGTGCTATAGTGTCAGTTGATGATTTGCCATGACAAGTCATAGCTCATTCCGCGTAATGCTCGCGGGCGTTGGGATTGGCTCTTTTTTGAGCCTTTCCCGATTGCGTTGGGGGTTTTTTGATGTATAAATCTAATCGTTCTGTTTTTTATGTTGCTTGTCGGTGGCATGGGCATCCTTGTGGTTTTTTTGTGTGTAGGAAGGTGGCTTGTTGTGTGTGAAGTGGTCGTTGATAAGCTGGAGTCTATTTATCCTAATACTGCTTGGGCTACTTTTGGCAATTTACAACTTGTTGGGAATAGTTGGGATAAAACTTCCGACGATTGCGGGAAATTCAAGCATATTAAAGGGTGCTTGCGTGTTGAATTGCATGACTTTGTGACGTTGGACGGAAAGGACTATCGAGGCAAGGCCTACGTTCGTTTAGTTCACACTTCTTGTTATAATTGGCGTTGCAAAACTTGTTACAAAAGTGTGGCGGCTCGTGAGGCTCGAAATGTTGAGAAGCGTATTAATGAGCATGTAAAATTGCATGGTGGCGTTCCTGAGCACATAATCCTTAGTGTACCTAGGTCTGATTGGGGTTTAGATTTGAGGGCTTTGCGTAGGAAGGCGGAGAAGGTTGCTGAGTCTTGTGGTGTAATTGGAGGATGCGACATTTTTCATCATGCTCGTTACGCCAACGCTGTGGAGGCTCGGGAGAAGGGCGTTCCCTTTGGTTGGCGGCTAGGCTTCCATTTTCACATTATCGGGTTCTTGAAGGGCGGTTATGGGTGTCGTGGTTGTACGAGACTTTGTTCTGGCTGTTCTGGTTATGAGGAGTTGTGGAGGAAGGAGCGGGAGCGGAGTGGGTGGGTTGTTAAGGTGGCTATGGATAGGGAGGGGAATGTTGGTAAGCGTGTTTCTATTTTTTGGACGGCTTTCTATCAGTTAGAGCATAGTACGATTAGGACGGATGTTGAGCGTTCTAATCCTTTAACGTGGTTTGGGACGTGCTCCTATCGTCGTTTGAAGGTTAAGGTTGAGAAGGTCAGGAGTGTTTGCCCTATTTGTGGCTCTGAGTTGGTTAAGCTAATCTATTGTGGTCGGGAGGCGATTGTCAAGGAGAAGGGTGCTTCTGGTTACAAGGCTGAGTTGTTTGTGGATTTGTACGATGCTGATGGATGCCCCAATTTGGTCGAGGCTCCTAGCGGACGCCATGGAGGGTCTGAGTGATGCCGTCGGTTGTGAAGTCGCAGAATATTTACGAGATTTGGAAGGGTTTGGGTTTTCGTTTGCCGTTTATTGTGCGACGGGATTGTTGGGTGGAAGGGACTTTTTTTGTTGTTCGACGTATTCCTTACAGAGGGTCTAAGGTTTCGGTTTTTGGAGATTTGTACCGTGGTGGTCAATTTATTAAGAGTCGGGAGGGTGATGTGTTGCCGTTGTCTCGTCGTCGGGTGTGGGTTCGGCTTCCTTTTAGTTTGATGCCGTGTGTTGCTATTGAGGCGGGGATTTGTCCGATTCCTGAGATGCAAGGGCTTGTTTGTAAGCGTGTTCATAATTGTTCTTATCTTGATGATTGGATGGTTCATGTTTTACATGTAACTGAAGAGTTTGATGAGGATGGTTTAGCTGAAGAGGGTTAGGAGCGAGCGCTGGAATTGCGCAATAACAAACAAAGATAATTCTAACATAGCATACGAATTATGGCTGTGTTGCTGATGGAGTCAAGGTGGCGTAGTTGCATCTGGAGGCTGTGCGACAGGTTGTGGCGTGTTCAAAATCTCAGGTATGAGCGATGAGTACCACACAATGTTCAAATCTAATTCTACGAATGCTCCAGAGTTGACTCCGATTAGGACAGGTGGAAAGCTGCCAATCCCGACCCCTCCGCGAATGTCCAACCTCATTGAAGTGCGTGGAATTTCAACTGGGCTGCCACTTGTTCCAGGATGAAGCTTGGAGTCCACCAAGAAATGCTTCTTACCTCTGAAAAAAGCTCTCCAAGTACTCGCAATAGTACCACTTCTTACTACAGGAAGATAATGTGTTGTATCATGAAACGTGTACGGATAACCTGCGATAATGCATGCGTCTCCGAGACCCAACAATAAATCGTCTCTTGGAAGGTCGGCGGACGTAAAGAAATCTGCTACATCAGTGTTTTGTAGCACATCGTTAATCTTGATTGCAATGAGGTCGATTTTTTCCCTTTGGTCAAGAATGCGGACGTTATCTGGGTGCTCCATCCATAATCTGTTAACACCATCGTATAATGGAATCTCGATGAATCTTGTAGGAATTAGACTAGTTCTACTAGTATGCACTTTTATTCTAAGAATATCTGGATATTTCTCTTCATCCTCGCTGATTACAACATGACGGTTTGTAATCAGGTAAGTGTCATTATTGTGTCGATAGAAGAAACCTGTTGCAGAATGACATTTGGCTTGTTGAGGTGCTCGCCCCCTAGAATACGCATCAATCAGAGTCACTCTGAAGTTTAAGGTGTCAATCAGCACTGGGATATTCTGATTAGGCGGTTGAGTAGTAGCCATGGAAAAGCCTCAGAATTGTTGTCAGGTCATAGTGAATTTAAGTTTAGCTGTGAAGGGACGCTGTGGAAGAGTCTTGTTTCCTGTATCGGTTAGCGCGCGCTGTCCCGTACTTCCTTTTCATAACAAGTGCATCGTGGTGGCTGACTTTGGCTGATGATTTTCGTTTGTCAGGAGTTAAGTGCGCGCAGAGTTTTTGTTCGGGTCAAGACTGCAAGTAGTGTTACTAGTATGAAAACGAAGACAATCGCTAGGGCTGTAAATTCTGGAACTACCCAATATTGAAAAGTGTAGCCCAATTGTTGGGTCGTTACAGTATTGCCAGCATTGTCAGACGCCACTATTATGTACGTGATTTTTGTGTCGCCTCGAAAATTGGGTATGGTTGAGTTCCATATGTTTCCCTGAAGATTCGTCATATTAGCTGTTATCCATGTTCCGTTGCCGTTAGTGTAGTTCAGGAAGACTTGAGTAACCATGCCGACGCTGTCGGTTATCGTTGCATTCACACTGACTACATCATTTGGGAACACGTCAGTAAGGGTAGGATTTTGAGAAACGTTAGTTATGTCAAGCGGCGTGACTGTGAAGAATATGAGCGAGGAAGCTCCCATCATGTTGGCCGTGCTATTGGCAAAGATGATTACGTTGTGAATGCCACTGGCAAGATTCGTCAGAGTTGTGTTTCCTGAGACTGTTGTTTTTGACTGCCCATCCAAACTGTAACCCATCCAAGAAGTTGTCTGGTCTACTGTGAAAGTCAATGGAACACTTGTCACATTGTATATCATACTCTCAGGCGATAGTATCAAAATGGTAGGTAGCGCGCGTGCCGTTTTGTTTGCTAACGGATAGCTATCAGTATTGTTTGCGTCGATGACATAAGGTGTATTCCAAATGCCCGAACTGTCTATTTCGGTGGCATGTGGATATTTTGTTAGATAATCACTCCAGTAGTTGCCGCCAAAAGGGTAACCATTATCCCAAATGTTCTTGTACGAATAAGGAATGCGCGCTTGCACCGTGTTGTTTACGAAGTTGTTATGGTAGATTGTGTTGTTTGGAGTTGAGTCGATTTCCAGGCCAATTCCGTTGTTCACTATGTTATTTCCAGAAATAGTGTTGTTTGAAGAAAATACGATTCTGCCAGTGTACACTGATGCCAAGAGTATTGCCGTTCCTCCTCCTACTATGTTGTTTCCAGAAATGTTATTGTAGTTCGAACCGTCAATTGAAATGCCGCAGTTCATGGTGTTTTCAAAAACATTATTGTTGTCTCCACCCAGAACGATTCCGTAGGTTACATGAGAGGATTCTATGTCATTTCTCGAAATGATATTGTTTGACCCTGAAAGCATTATGCCGTCTGGCAAACCTCTACATCCAGAAATGGTGTTGTTTAAACCTCCTAAGACGATAGAATAGTAATGACCAGCGATGTAGAGATTTTGGATTGTCACGTTTGTTCTTCCATTAAGCCATATTCCTGCTGCAGTTCCACTTTGATAATGCCCTTGGAGCATGTATCCGTGTCCATCCAATATGACGTTGTCTCTCTTTATCTCCACGTAACCGTCGATGTCTGCAGTAAAGAAGTAGGTGACATTGTCAACAGTCTGAATATGTACCGTCCCTTCAACGCTTCCATCAGCATTGATAGAAATGAATCCACCCTCGGCTTTTGCTGAACGAGTCAAGCTCGTTACTGACGATAGGCAAAGCAAACACAGAATTGTAAGCGAAGCAAAAGCAACTCTGTTCATCCTTTGTCACGTCGATAGTTTATGAATTGGTCAGTTCTTATGAGTTGTGGAAGAATCTTAGCGTGCGCGGTTTAGAAGACGTCAGTTCTTCGAGCATATCGTCTGGAACGGGCGAGTGAGCCGAACGGCTCACGAGCTAGGATGTTTTTTGTATAGAAAAAAGAGGGGAGTTGTTACTTGCGCGGGCTAACTTCCGCGCTCACTTTCTTATGCCCTCGAAGATAATCTCTAAGTCGAGCCAAAGCAATATCTTGAATTAAGATACCCAAAATGATTCCAATCAATCCAGGTATAATCCATTCCCATGGAGGAGTGTCGTAAAAAGGAGGTGGTGAGGGAATCTCAGGGATTCTCCATTCCAGATACAATTCAGATACCTTGCTTTCCCTCGGTAAGATTGCCAAATTCTGTTGAACTCGGTCTGGGAATATCTTTATCATGTCTTCATTGTCGAGTTTAAAGTCCACAAATTCATATTCTTCAGGAATTGTGAAATCCAAAGAGACTGAAGTGAAGTTGCCTAGAAAATTTAATGGAAATCCAATGAACCCTTCATGAGACATATTACCTGTAGAGTTGCCGAACGTAACCTGAACGTATATTCTACCTAGAAAGCCCACATCGTTCAAAGTCAGATTACTTACTGTACTAGAGAAATATTTTAGAACACTTTCTGCCTCTTGTGATAGGTCGATGTTATAGAGTATTGCACTCGTTGAGTTAATCGGGTCAATAGGAAAGCTATGGTAGTATGACCCAAAAAATACATTCTTGCCCGTGCCCACATAATATAGTATTCCATCAGTATAGACATACGCAGTCTTCGAAATTAACGTTGAGTTGCCCAGGTCAAATTGAACTGTTATGTCTTGCGCTCCTCTAGCGTTGAAATATGTGGTGAGAGTCATAACCAGACTGTTGTTTCTTTGTATGAGACCGCTAAACGAAAGCGAAGTTAATTCAATCCCGCTTGATGTGTAAACTGAGATTCCATTGAAAGGGCTGCTTGTTTCACATCTTATGTTAGGCAAACTTGCTAGTAATAAAAAGAGGCATATGCATATTGGAACGGAAAGACACTTCAAGGCTATCTATCTCACTTCTCTGTGTAATTTCTATGTCTAGGTTATTCATCCTTTGGGTCTCATAAAACTTATCAATAGTGCACGGGTAAAGTTTTATCCTTAGATGATAAGCGCGCTCTAGTTGTTGTTTTGAGTTTTTGTCGGTTAGAGCGCGAGCGTTATGCGAGCGCGACAAGATGGATTGAAGCAATTCACGAAGTTATTTGACAGAAAAAGAGGGTTATTGTGTTTGTTTGCGTTTTCGGTATAGGTGTGTGTCGCCTATTGTTTGTACGTAGGTGAATCCTTCTTCTATTAATGCTGATGCTTCTTCTTTTGTCGCAACCATTCTGCAAGTCCATTTTTCATCGCTATCGTCCAGTACAATGGCTCTGATGTAATGCATTGTTGTTTCTAGTTTTTTGTGTCGTAGGTGTCTCATTACTGCGATTGGGTCTCTTACGGGCGAAGTTAAGTAGAGCATAGCGCCCGAATAGTTACGTAGGTTCTTGCATGGTATTTTGTCCAGTTCTGGTTTGCACAGTTTTTTGGCTGCTCGCCGTCTGGTATCTATCCATATTTGTCGCATGGCCTGTGAGGTTGGGAAGGGGTGTTCTTGCGGATTGTTTGCTAAGTAAACTCTGAGCATTGTTGCTGTTTGGGTTTTTAGTTTGTATGTTCCGCTTGCGTGTCCTTTGCATCCACATATGCGGATTATTCCGTTTTCTGCGTCTATGTCTCGTTGCGTTACCGTTTCGAGTTCGTGTCCTTCGCATCCTATTTCTGCTAGGATGGTAAAGATTGTTGCGTATTTTTTGGATGCATTGTTTATGATTGCGTTTACATTGTCTTTTGTTGGTATGAGTGGTGCTTTTTCTTCTACTTTGTAGTAAGGTTTTTCCCATTGGATATTATTGACTTTGCAGAATTTGTCGTATGAATAGCACCATCGATTCTTTGTGTCTTGTGCTACGGGTTGTTTGTTCTTGTTGGTGGTGGCGTGTGCTACGTATTGTTTGACTTCTTCGGGGTCTAATAGGTTTGAGTGTTGTGCTAGTTGTTTGAGTGAGTATTCAATGTGTTTTACAGTGATTGAAGTTAGGCCGTTGTTTTCCATTTTGATTAAGGTCGTTGCTATTCGTGAATCTATTTCTGGCGGGATAGTTTTTATATTGGATGTTAAAACTACTCCTTCTGAGTGCGGTCGTAGTCTAGTTTGGGTGTTTACTTGACCTGAAACTACTCTACTCAGGTGTGAAACATCCCTAGAATGGTCTAGGACATCAGCCTGCCACGCTGACGACCCGGGTTCAAATCTCGGCGACCGCACCACACAAGTTCGTCCAGCTTGACATCAATCTTCACAGAATTCCTTTCAGGTTGGCTGGTGTTTGGATCGAGCAGGTTGTTTGTTTCGTCAACAGGCCCAGCTCTCTGGAATGTAGAACGTAAGTCCGCAACTTGATGTTGAATCAATATCGACGATTGACAACCCTTATAATTCATGCAAAGAGTCATTCTTTGATCATTGTCCAGTTGGACGTATTTACACGCAGGTGGATTTCATTGCCGTTTAGGCCCGAAATATTGGTAATTGATGATGAGGAGGGAATAAGGAGACTGCTTACGACAATTCTGACTGAAAAGGGCTATAATGTGGATACGGCCGCTACGGGTGAAGAAGCAATTAGGAAGACAAGCGAAAAAATCTACAACCTTGTTCTCATAGACATAATCCTGCCTGACCTATGCGGCGTCGAATTGTTGACGCAGATCAAGGAAACACGGCCTAGAACCCGCAAGGTAATCATGACTGGCAACCCGTCCCTCCAGAACGCGGTTGAGGCACTGAACAAGGGAGCAGACGCATATGTCATGAAACCCTTGGACGTAGAGAAGATGCTCAACACGATTGCCGAGCAGTTTGCAAAGCAAGACGCTGAAAGGAAGACAACAGTAGACAGTTTCCAAAGCGGCAAACTGCGAGCCCGAATTGAACTCATCAAGAGGATCGGTTCAGAAGTATAAAAATCAAGAACAAATCAAAGCTCACAGCAACAGAATCGAATCCAACTCCAGCAAGGATCAATGGTTGAAAAGCAGTTCCTGCGTAGGAGACTTGTTGACGCCCTTCAATTTCCTGTGCAGCTCACAGATATCTTTCACGATCAAGTCCGGTTTCTGACCGCTTTCCTGAAGATTTACCAATGAATAAAACTGCGAGGGAACAAACACAGTCTTCATCCCGACAAGAGCAGCGCCCTTAACGTCTTCCGACGGGCTGTCTCCGACATAAACCGTCTCTTCAGCGTCTACTCCGAGTCTCTTCAAAGCTTCTTCGAAAATCCTCCTGTTCGGCTTACGCCAACCAACGTCCTCCGAAACCAAAACAGCGTTCAAGTAGCGGCCTATACCCAGTTTTCTCACCGCGGCATAGACCACCGGAGCGAAGGTGAAGTTTGAAATCAATCCCGTCTTGCAGACTGATGAGGTTCTTGCCAGAAGTTCTTTCACACATGGATTAAGCCTAAGGCACTCTAGATAATCCGTAAAGAAAACATTGATCGCGGTCTTCATGTGCATATCCTCAGGACCTATCTTGAACCCAAGACAATTCAAAGCTTCAGAAACCCACACCGCATTCGTCACTTCAACAAGTTCCTCACAACGCACAATCCGATATTTTTCATGAGCCTCGTCGTACGCCTTCAAGAAATCTTTCTCGCCTACTTTGAACCCTGCATCAAAAATGGCTCCGTACAACTTTAGCTTCGAAGCTTCCATGTCATAATCTTCAACACTCGCCAGTGTACCGATGAAATCAAATATCACCGCTCGTAGGGCAGTCAGTTCTGGGCCTTCCTTTTCCAGCTGTTCTGAATAAGGTTGTAAAATGGTCTCCAAGTAAAAGGTTTAGTAACATCTGTCGTCACCTCCTCTCTGCCGCAGTTCACTTCTTTTCAGTCTCCTCAATTCCGCTCCCTAGTAGATGCACTGCCCAGTTCACTTGGAAGCGTTAAATAGCAACAGCAAGGAAAGGTTAGGAAAGCCAGAGGGCCAAGCTTGAAGGAGAAGACAGTTTCTGCAGTGTCCCTTCTTTTCCTAGTAATCTACGGACTCATCGCATTCTTCACGGCATGGAACGGCTCGTCAATGTTTCTGCTTGCTTTCTATCCGCTGCTCATAGTCCTCGTAGGCGTGGCCTTTCTGCGTCAAAGCGGTTTAACCATGGCCTTTGCCGGTTTAATATTCACAATAATCTTGGCAGTTTCTCAGTTTGGCACCCCTATTGAGGTTGCATTGGGGTCCACAGCATACGGTTTCGTGAACAGCTTTGGCATTTCAATATCTGTTTCGGCCACTATGCTACTCATATTTCTCATGAGAGAAGCCGGCGCGTTAGAGACAGTTTCGAAAGTCATCAAGCAGCAGGTAGTTGGAGATGAGATGCGTGCACTGTACATTGGAGTCGGTTTCGGGTCTTTTCTCAGCTCGCTCGGCGTTGTGACTCCCGCATTGTTTCCGCCTTTGCTAGTTGCGATGGGCTTCAGTCCCATGTCTTCTGTTGCCATTGCGGTTCTCGGATACGACCCGACGACCAGTTTCTCTCTCCTTTCGATACCGATAACCTTGCCCGCTGAGGCCAGCAAGAAACTCATAGACATAGTCATATCCCCAGTCGCTATGGCGTTCAAGATTTCGATTTTCTTGCCCCTTGTTTCGACTGGTTTTGCTTTTGCCATCCTATGGCTGGTTGGGGGAAGGGCTTCGATGCGCAGGGGCGCAGTTCCTGCCACCATCTGTGGCTTGACGTTGGCCTTTGCCTGTCTGGGCACAGTGAGTCTTGACTACTTCACAGGAGTCGAATACGTTCCTTTGAGAATTGTGGGTGTCATTGCAGGGTTGTGTGCAATGATAGCTCTTCACGCGTATCAGAGGGCAAGACCCACGACTATAAAAAAGGAAAAATCCTCAGACCATCCAACCTTGCGGGCTACACTGCGCTCTTTCTCGCCATGGATAATCTTGACGACTCTGGCAGCGGTCGTCAGCGTTCCCCAAGTTGGAACTTGGCTTCAAAACTTGCCTGGAAACTTTGAAAAAATAGTTATATTCGCAGACCAAACAATCGACCTGAACATTCTCTCCCAAATATACACGTGGATATTCATCGCAGTTTTGTTGTCACTCTTCACGCTTCGACTGACTATGAAGCAAGTCAAAAAAGCAACTTCTGTTTGGCTCAAACGGTTCATAGGACCATTCTTGGCGTACAGTCTCTATTTTTGCATTGCCTACGTTATGGCCAATTCAGCCAGCACAATCATAAACGGCAAACTGTCTTCGCAACCTAACAACCCTCTGAACATGAATGTTGTTCTTGGTTCAACCCTGGCCGCGATATTCGGGGCTGGGTACATCTTCGTAGCTGCATCCTTGGGCTTGTTCGGTGCTGTAGTCGGCGGGTCAGAAACAAGTTCAAACGTGCTCTTCCTGAAAATCCAGAGAACTGCAGCCCAAAACACTGGACTCACAGACCATGAGTTCATGACGATCTACGGCAGTCATGCGGTTGCCGGAGGGATAGCGAGCGCGATCACACCGGCAAAAATAAACAACGCCGTTGTAACGATCGACGAACCTCACGACACCGAATCAGCCATAATGCGCAAGCACCTAGTCATCGTGATGCTCTTGACAATAGCGACAGGAATACTAACAGGAGTTTTTGTTAAACTCGGCATCTGATCGGTAACGGTTTTGCCAAGGAGATCGAATCAGTATTTCCTTTTCATAAGTCTTAATAAAAATCTCTGTTTGAGAAAAGTTTCAGTGGCTGACGAGTCGAAAATTGATGGAAACACACGAAGTATCTCCTGTTGAGATTCATACGGGAGAAGATAGGTCTCCTTTCTCAGAGGTTGCTGATAGCGAGAGGAAGCTGAGCAAAGAACATGTCATTTCGCTGTTGAAAAAGCACGGCGTCAGAGACGTTGATTTCCTTGAAAACGAGAGCGTCTCAGCAGAGAAAATCATTCCTTCTGTTAGACAGGCGAAAATCAAAGTCGCTGAAGGATTCTTCAGAGAACTGTCACGCAAAGTGAGACTTCCGTTTGTTCCTGCGGATGAGGTCAAGAAGAAATGCAAGGAACCGCATGAGTGCCATTTGGTGACAATATTGCCTTGCAGTTTTCTAAGAGAGAACCTATTCTGCCAATGCAGTTAACCAAGACTACGGCAAGATCGGTCACTTCGAATCCTCTAAACACAAAAGCGATGAGTATTCTCGAATGTTTGCTGGGAGAAAGAAGAATAGACTGGCAAGTCGCGTCAATAGACGCTGTCGAAGGCGTCATAGAGAAGGTCTACCGAGAGATCCACAAAAAACAAGCTCTGTGGGACTTGTACTATCGTAGTCCAAGCGAGTCAGCTTACAAAGTCCTGCTACCCTGGCAAGAATACTTACTGGTCGGAGTCTCACTGGCAGTTCTGGCTGCATGCGTGGTGAGCTTTTCACTGACGTTTTTTGTAGTCTTCTCAACCATCAACGTGTTCTATTTTTCCACCAACCCTATAAAATTCTACATCTCAATCAGAGGACTGCAGGGATCCAGAAAAATCGCCAAAGTGTCAGAAGAAGAACTGAAGAGTCTCGATGCTGAATGTCTGCCAACGTATACTATTCTTGTTCCTGTCTTCCATGAATCCCGAGTCCTTGCTCAAGTGATGGGCAACATATACAGGATGGAATATCCTAAAGAAAAACTGGATGTAAAGATACTCATCGAAGAAAAAGACAATGAAACGCTGGAAGAAGCCAAGAAACTTGGACTTTTTGGAGACCCTGAGAAGAACGTCGAAGCAATACCGGCTGAAAACTACAGAGAATTTCCAAGTCTTCGAGCCTGTAGTTATACCAAGAGCCGGCATCACAACGAAGCCAAGAGCATGCAACTATGGCCTGCACAGGGCAAAAGGAAAATACTGCGTAATATACGATGCTGAAGACAAGCCCGACGAGGACCAACTCAAGAAAGCTGCAATAGTGTTCTCCCGTTCAGAAGAGGAATTGGCTTATCTGCAATCCCGATTGAACTTCTACAATGCTAAAGAGAATCTGCTTTCCAGATGGTTTTCTATAGAGTACTCCTACTGGTACGCCTACTACCTAGAAGGTCTTGACCGCGTCGGTGCTCCGATCCCCCCTTGGGGGCACAAGCAATCACTTCAGGACTAAACAACTGTGAGAACTTGGAAGTTGGGGCCCATACAACGTAACCGAAGACGCTGACTTGGGCATAAGGATTTCCAGAAGAAACCTGAGGACTGAAATGATAGACTGCTACACTTATGAGGAAGCGCCAATCAAATTGTGGAGCTGGATACGTCAGAGATCACGGTGGTATAAGGGCCATCTGCAGACTTATCTTGTGCATATGAGACACCCGAGAAAGCTGTTTGAGGACTTGGGCTGGAGAAAATCCATACTGTTCCAGCTGACATTCGGGGGCGGAATATTCGTTCCGAACATGAACCCCATCTTATGGGCCACTACGCTGGTTACTATTCTGTTCCCAAACGTTTTTCCATATGTGTCTTTCTTCCCGTTACAACAAATATGCCTCTTCAACTTGATTGTAGGCAACTTGGTCTACATTCTCCTGTATGTCATGGCATGCGCAAAGAAGAGAAAATACTCCTCAATCCCACTGTCCGCCGTGATGCCCGCATATTGGATGCTGATAAGCATAGGTGCCTGGAGAGGCTTGGTACAGCTTATCACAAAGCCCTTCTACTGGGAAAAGACAGCTCACGGTGTTTCCCATGCCAGCAACGCCAAGACTACCAAGTGACACGCACAATAGAACCTATCTTTGATTACGTACAGTGAGAATCGACTATGGAGCGTTTTCTCCGAAATGTCGCGCGACAGTACCCACGTCATACATGTTGATTTTTCCGTCGTCGTTCAAGTCACAATTAGGGTTGTAGCTTGAGTCTGGATACTTGGCGCCGAACAGTATGGCCACTGAACCCACGTCGCGCATGTCGACCTTTCCATCTGGTACCCCGAATATGCCAGTTATATCTCCAATGATAGAAACGGTCACCACGCCATCAGTGAAGGAGTTATCTAAGGTCGCTATCTCGCCCTCCACCGGCGAAGCGTAAACATTCAGTGTATAGTCTCCAAGGGGCCAGCTTGCCGTGTTCCATGTACAGCTAATCGTGGCTATGCCCTTGCTCTCCAGAGTCACATCCGTAAACTTGGCAACAATCTCGTACACGATGCGCGTGACTCCGATCGTAACGTTGAAAACCTCTGTGAAGTTGCCTTCATTCTCGACCCACACTTTGACTGTCACCCCAAACCCTGTTCCTACGACGGTTTTTGAAGTCGTCATGTTCAGCACCGCAATGTCATGAGTTGATGTGTTGATGAATGGGTATCTGTCTGTGTTGTTAAGGGATATCGTCACGTTCGCGTCAACGATGTACGGCTGGTCGCCTATGCCGTCGCTTCCTGTTTCGTTCTGGTAGGCTCCTTTGTGCACATCCGATCCGTTGTAGTTGCTCCAGAAGTTCCCGCCGGAAGGATAGCCTTTGTCCCAAGTATTGACAGAGGGCGCGGTAAGTCCGGGGTCGGAGCAGTCCCATGCGGCATCGTACACTTGGCTGTTCTGCTGAACCGTGTTCCCTGAGAAGATATTATGATAGAACGAGTTGTTTGAAGAAATGTAGAGGTAGACGCCTGCTCCATAGGTCCCCGTGTTATCCGTCACTTGGTTTCCAGTGATGGTGTTGTTGTCTGAAAAGAATAGAAGACCTATTCCATAATAGTTCTTCGTCACATTGTTCGCAACAATGCTGTTCTTTGCAGAGTCTAGGAGCCAGATGCCGAACGTGCCGCTTTCGGTCATGCTTCCCAAGATAACATTGTCTGATGACTGCTCAAGGCATATTCCATACTGTTTCGATTTGACTATGATGTTCTCGATGGTTACGTTGTGTCTTCCGAAAACGTATATGCCTGTTCCCGAGCCTGTGCCCTGAACCGTGTGGCCGGCTCCGTCTAGTATGAGGCTGTCTTTTTCGATGATTATTCCGTCACCGTCACAGATTATGTTGTCCGTCAAGGTGTATGTGCCTCCGTTTCGGCTGATTGATGCTGTTGGCGGGTCAACGGTCCCATCTTGCCTGATGTGGATTGGTGCGGCTTGGTTGTTTACTGTGATCACCCACCTGTCAATTCCAGTTAGACCTCCGCCAGAGACAGTGAGTCTGAGAGTGTAAGTCCCGGCAGAAATCAGTCCGGTATTCCACGTGGCCAGCGTGTCGTCGAAGACCTCACTTTGGCCGTTGTTTATGAGGCTTATCCCGACTGTCATCCAGTTTGACGGGTTCGTACCGTTACCAAACTCGATTGTGTAGTTGCCAAATGCTGCACTTGACGCTGTGCCCCGCTTTGCAGTTCCTATAAGGTTTGCAGTTCCGCCGATATGCGGAGGAGTCAAGAGGTCTGTTCTCGTTTTGAAGTGAGCTGTCGGGTTGCTTATTGCTGTGACTATTTCTGTTTCTGGGTCTCCGAGCAGGTTAAGCGTGAAGTATGTCCACCTGTCAAAGAGCGGTTCTTGCTCTTTCGAAAGCTGCAATGCTTTTCCGAGGTTTCTCGTTCCGCTGTTCAGAACAGAGAAGAATGACCTGTCATATGTTTCTCCAGGTCCGTCATGTGAGGCTGGGCAGTACCAGCCATATCTTGTGTTGCCTATATAGGCGAAGGCGCCGTGTTGTCCAAGGATGAAATGCTCTGCTACTGCTTCAAGGATTCCGCTCGTGGCAGTGTCGAACGCTGCTGAATAGCATCCCAGGCTGTATGCCAGAAAATACTGATTGTTCGCAAGGGCGTCGACATCTGATCTGGACAGCCCCATTACGCTCTGGTAGTTTGAGTGTCCATCATGATTCACTATGTGAGTGCCGCTGTTCATCGCGTTGATCACGGAGGTCTTGCTGTATGTTCCATCTCTGTCGTACAGTCGAGTTGTCGTGTACTGGGGCATCATGTCTGTGACTGTGTCTTTTCCATTTGCTCCTTGAGTCACGTCGTCGAGTGTTTGGCCGACCATCAGCGCCTTATTCAGATAGCCTGCTTGTGGAGACTGTTCGTAAGCTACGGTCTTGGTGACAAAGTTTGTTGCTTCTTGGGGCGTGTCTACTGTTGCCCTTCCGATGTAGACTTCTGCGTAGAAGTCTGCTTCTTCGCCTGCAGTCGCATTTTCAGGTCCGTTCCAACGGTATACGGCTTCGCCGAATATCGTGTCATTGTCTTTGTCCCAGCTTCCGTCCAGTGCACCATAATACATGTCGCATGGAATGCCGTAGTCACTGTAGGTGCCAGCATAATCGTAAACCCCCCTGACGGGGACTATTTCGTCGTCTCCTCCCAACAAGACGTAGCTTGTTCCCCAGTTCAGATAAGCGTCTTTTATGAAATTCCGAATGTGTGCCTGGGTGTCGTTGAAAAGTGGGGTGCCGGTTCCGTCGCCGAACAGGCCGTTGGAATTGTATTTCGAGTCTTTCATTATGTCTTCCATCAGCACGGTTTTTGCACTAAGTCCTTTGCTGATTTTCCAGTTGATCAACGGTTGAAATGAAGAGTTCAGCGTGCTGTTCGTTATTATAACATAATCATATGACGATGATGGGCCAGAAATGGCCGTGTGCATGCCGCCTGCTATTCTGTTGTACGTTGCTATCGCATCCGGATTGTTGACGGTGGTGCGCAAGGCTTCTATGTCGTCTAGCGAGCCTCTGAAAAAGGGGGAAGCTTCACTTGTCCCTCTCAGTTTCAGGTTGAGCGTAAGCTTGCTGTGGTAGTAAATCTCGCCAGTTTTTGGGATGTAAGTGACAGGGTTAAGTCTGAGCATGAGAATCATGTAGCCTCTCAGGTACTGCTTTGACTCCTGAGAGTACAGTTGGCTTGGAAAAGGGTTTGATGAACCATATACTGCTTCGCTGGGCTTGTCCTGCACTGTTGTATTGGCAGAGACGGGAAGAGGTGTTTTGCCATAATCAACGTTGAACCTGCCTGGCACTCGTGCTATGTTGCCTGGATACACGTGGATACTTTCAACATCCTTCCCTTGCGGGATCAGAATCTTTACAAGCCTGAACGGAAGAACCGGTTCGCCTGGCTCGCCGCAACTTGGTAGTCCGGTCATTGTCACGCGGCTGTAGTCGAGGGCCATAGTTACGGAAGGACATGAGAACTCAAAGTTCAGAACTATTTGATCGGCCGATGTTTGAGGTACTGGTTGAGAACGAAATTCGCGGGCCTGTACAGCTGCGTCAAAAGTCCATGCACTTGTGAGAATAAGCACCAAAAACGCAAGAAATATCTCTCTCCTCAACTTGCCCACTCACATACAGTAGAGCACAGTCACCAAGATAAGAATTGCGAGGAAGAGGCCTCTGAGCGTTTTTTGTTCATTTCTGCAATATTCTTAAATCAATCTGATGCGTAGGCTTGCGTATGCATGAATGGGCTTTGGCTGAAGCCGTTGTTGCTGCGGCGTCAGAGATAGCTGAAAAAGAGCATTTGAAAGAGGTTACAGAAGTAAGGATAAGAATCGGCCAACTGCAGCAAATAGACACCCAGGTCTTCAAGTTTGTCCTTGAACAGCTGAAAACAACCAAGTTCAAGAAGGCAAAGTTCAAGATAGAAGCAGCCAAAGCGACCCTGAAGTGCAGGGTATGCAACAAGAAATGGATCTTCAGCAAGGAAAAACTTGACTGCAACGCGGCTGAGGCCATACATTTTGTGCCTGAAATCGCCCACACCTACATCAAATGTCCAGACTGTGGCAGCCCAGACTTTGAAATACTCAAAGGCCGCGGAGTCTGGCTTGAGAGCATACGAGGAGCAAAATAGGCCTTGGTTGACCCGCGAACAAGCATAATCGATGAAAGGCTGAAAAACGTACGCAACGTCATAGCCGTCTCAGGCGGCAAGGGCGGCGTCGGCAAAAGCATCGTCGCCTCAACACTCGCGCTCATACTGGCCAAAAGCGGCAGGAAAGTAGGCCTGTTTGACCTTGACTTCACAAGCCCTTCAACCAATCTAATCCTCGGAATCCAAGACGCAAAACCAGTTGAAGACAAGGGCATACTCCCCCCAGAAATCCACGACCTGAGATACATGTCTATAATCTACTACTCGGGCGACTACGCCGCGCCCCTGAGAGGCGCTGACATCTCAAACGTGCTCATCGAGCTGCTAGCAATAACCAGATGGGAAAACCTCGACTACCTCATCCTCGACATGCCTCCAGGAATAAGCGACGCAACCCTAGACCTCATAAGACTCATCAAAAAAATCAAGTTCCTCATCATAACCACACCATCCCAACTCGCCTTTGAAACCGTCAAAAAACTCGGAAACCTACTCACAGCACAGAATATCCCACTAATAGGCATCATCGAAAACATGAAAACTGACAACAGCCAAAACATAGAAAACCAAACCCGAAAACTCGGCCTAGAATACCTAGGCCAAATTCCATTCGACTCACAAATTGAAAACGTCTTAGGCAACCCAACCAAGCTGTTGAACACAAGAATCGCTCAAGCAACAAAACAGATAACCACAAGAATGTTCAAGACGCAAACAACATGAATTGACTGGTTAAAAGACATTTTCTTTGACTTGCGATTTGAAAGCTGAGGGAAACAACTCGCTGTTCATAACGCCCATTTTCTCGCGCGCACAGCCCGCAGTGCGCTTAAGCTCAAGATTAATATGTCTAATCTTCAATAACAACTAGGCAAAAACAGCAAACACAGGTGACATTGATGTTCAACCTCAAAGTAGCCGACGCAAAACCCTTCAGAGACATGATCACTTCAATCTCCATCCTCGTAGACGAGGCCACATTCAAACTTGACCCTGAAGGCATAAAACTACGGGCAATGGACCCCTCACGCGTAGCCATGATAGACTTCGAATGGCCCAAAACAGCCTTCGAAGAATACACATGCACAGAACCCAAGAAAATGTGCATAAACATCACCGAACTCCTCAAACTCCTCAAAAGGTCCGGCAAAGGCGAAACCCTAGAACTCGCCCTCGACGACAAAACAGGCAAACTCCAAATCAAAATCGCCGGCAAATACACCCGCAACTTCACCATGCCCACTCTGGAAGCCTCAGAAGAAGAAGTCCCAACCCCCAAAATCACCTTCAACGTAAAAATCAAAGCCACAACCGACGGCCTCAGCCAAGCCATCGAAGACGCACAACTCGTGAGCGACCACGTCAAAATCGAAGCCGACCCCGAAAAGATAGTCTTCAACGCCTCAGGCGACCTCATGGGAGCAACAATAACGCTGCAAAAAGGAAGCGACGCCCTCCTCGAACTTGAAGCCAAAGAACCCCAAAAAGCCACATTCAGCCTCAGCTACCTTACCGAAATCATCAAAGCCGCCAGCCAAACAAGCGACATAGCCACACTCGAATTCTCATCAGACATGCCCATCAAACTCGACTTCCAACAAGCCAAAGAAGGAAAACTCACATTCTACCTCGCCCCGCGGATCGAAACAGAATAACATGAAAAATCCAACAACCACAACAAAATTCACGAAAACCGACCTCGCAAAATACCCTTTTCTAAAGGAAAACACAGCGTACATCAAAACCCTAAACCTCAGAATCGAAGACCTAACAAACCCCGAATTCTCAACAATCCTCCAACGCGCAGAAGAAAGACTCACAGAAGCCATCCTCTACACATTCGTCGCCCACAAGACACAAAACCCAGAAATTGAAATCAGCTCCTATCCCGTTACAATAATGCTCACACTCGCAACCCAAAACCAGTTCATAAAAAAACGATACGCACTGGCAGAAGCAAAACAAACCTACCAAGACCTCATACTCGAACCCAAAGAAAGGCTCCTGGCCATCGCACAAGACATGGGCTGGAGCCTCACACCGAACACCAAACCAAAAATTCCCCACGAATACGCACTCAACTTCACCGACTACCTCAAAAACACAACTCATCTGCGAGACAAAAAATGGAAACTCGTCAACCGTCTCCTCACAAAAGGCCAAGTCTACCTTACCAAAAACGAAACCGCAAGACTCCTAAGCGAAGAAGTCCGCAAACACATCGAAGGAACACTCGACACCAAAGACCTGCCCAAATTACCCCCGAAAATAACAGAAACAGCCGACAAGATCAAGAAACTAGCAGCCGAAAAAGTAGGCCAGACCGAAATGGAAGGCCTCCCCAAAATCATCGCGCAAAACGCCTTCCCACCATGCATAAACGCACTGTACGCGGCTTTCTCATCCGGTCGCCACCTCTCCCACATAGGCCGCTTCACACTCACATCATTCCTCGTAAACATAGGCATGCCCCCCGACGACGTAATCGCACTGTTCAAGAACATCTCCGACTTCAACGAAAGACTAACCAAATACCAAGTTGAACACATAGCCGGAGACCGAGGCTCCCGGACACGCTACATACCCCCAAAATGCGACACCCTCAAAACCCACAGTGTATGCCTAAACCCCGACAACCTATGCCGAACAATCAACCATCCACTAACATACTACCGCATAAAACTCAAGAGAACAACATGAACCCCCGAGAAAGAAGATTTCCAAGCAGCAGGCTTTATATGCAGATCAGACACAAACTAAACGCTATTCCGCAAAGGTGACCAGTCCCAGATGGACTTTCCAGTAGAAGGAAACATCAACATACATTCTGACATCGGGATAATCCTCCCAACATACTGCGAAGCAGACAACGTTGGAAGACTCATCCCCGAACTGGAAAGCCTAAACCTAGACACTTCAATCCTCATCATAGACGATTCCAGCCCCGACGGCACAGCAGACCTCATCAGAAAACTCCAAAAACAATACAACAACGTCCTACTCCTCGTAAGAAAAAGAAAATCCGGCCTTGGAACCGCCATAACCGACGGCTTCAAAATCTTCCTATCACTAAAAAACCCGCCCAAATGCATAATCACAATGGACGCAGACTACTCCCACAACCCCAAAGAAATCGGCAAACTCATAGCCCCCGTCAGACGAGGATGCGACCTTGTCGTCGGGAGCAGATACCGCAACGGCGGCGGCGCCATAGGATGGGGCGTAAGCCGCTTCGCAATAAGCAAAATAGCCAATTTCATAACAAAACTCAGAATCGACGCCGACATATCAGACTACACCAGCGGAATGCGCTGCTACTCCACAAAACTCGTCAAAGGCATGATAAACCACCTGCACAGCCAAACCTACGAAATACAAATAGAAACAATAAGACAAGCAAACGTACGCGGCTACAAAATAAAAGACGTGCCCATAATATTCGTCAACAGAAAAAAAGGCAAATCCAAACTCTCAATCAACGAAATAAAAGACTTCCTCACCTACATCTTTAACCTAAACAGAAAATACTAAATATCCAAGAAAGCAGGGAACGTTTTCTGGCAGGATACTTTCTACTTAGCGCCAGATGGCTTGACCATAATACTGTAACCGTGTCCTATCGAATAGACGCAACTAGGCGAGAGCTAGAGTTGACACAGAATTACCCTTTCTTGAGCAAGTCGAAGAATGGGGGGCAGCGAATCTACAGAAGCGGAACCTGCTAGCTTTCCTCACTTCTTTTCTGGTATTGGTCAAGTCTTGACTCAGGCTTGCATGTTTATTTCAAATCACGTGGCTTTCATGAGCAATTGTAAGTAGGTCGTTTCTAAATAATGTGAGGCGCACACAATAGAAAACAACAAAAAGGGAAGATCCATAATAGCTACCTTAGTCCTCTGAAAGTTGAGTGTGAAAAGAGACCAACTCCATGGTTAAATTCGGTTTTGCCAAGAAGATCACCTTCGAAAACCTTGAAGAATGGTTAGGCCACAGAGTGCTGAGAGTCGATCGAAGTCTTCTACTCCTAGGGCTGGGGATTCTAGCATACACTGTCTCATTCTCATTCTTCACCATAGTAAAACATTACGAATTTGGAACTCATGCTTGGGATCTCGGGATTTTCAACCAGTCATATTGGACTACATTGCATGAGGGTAAACTCTTCTATTCAACGGTTGAGCTGCTCATCAATCCCTCCGGCAGCTTTTTTGCGACACACTTCAGTCCGATTCTTTTTCTCGTTCTGCCAGCTTACGCAGTCTACCCAGCTCCGCAATCACTGCTTGTGACTCAGTCCTTTATCTTGGCCTTGGGAGCCGTCCCCTTATACAAACTGGCAGTGCGCGTCACGAAATACAGGATTTTTGCTTTGTCACTTGCAAATATCTACTTGTTGTATCCTCCGCTCCAAGGCATAAACTGGTTCGACTTTCATACCCAGAGCTTTCTGCCCTTGTTTTTTCTGTCAGCTTTCTACTTCTTCGAAAAACGAAGCTGGAAACCCTACTTTCTTTTTGTCATTCTTTCGCTGATGTGTGAAGAACATGCAGCTGTGACTGTGGTTTCTATCGGGTTGTTTGCGATTCTGCAACACAGGAAACACTTGCTGGCCGCAGTAAAGACCAGAAATTTCAAGGACAGCCTTCTCATAGTTTCTCTCTTGACAATGGCGTCAGGCATTCTTTGGTACACCTTGACCATACTAGTTCGTAACGTCTTCTTCTCTGTGAACCCCGCCTTCCTCTCCACATTCAAGGCAGCAAGCAATTGGAGAATCCTCGGTGTTGAAGACCCCACGATGATTCCCTTGTACCTACTGCAATATCCTAGCAAGGCAATGGCTGCTCTGGGCTATGATATTCACCTGAAAGTCAGCTATCTCCTTGCTCTGTTCGCGCCTCTTGCCTTCACGTCTTTTCATAGAATGAGGTATCTATTGCCCACCGTTCCATGGTTTGTCTACTCTTTCTTCTCCAACTATCAACCTTACTACTTGATCTCTTTTCAGTACTCTGCCTATGTCGTAGCGTTCATTTTCATTGCCGCAACATACGCAATCGGTTATGAGGTAACCGACCTAAGACGTTCAAAGAAACGTGTGACGACAGCGTTGATGTTTGGCGTCATGGCATTCCTGCTTGTATCTCCCTTGAGCCTAACGGTCGCCATTTTGCTTCCGGATTACGGCGTAAGGCCAATATCTGGGAGGGATGAGCTCATACATCAGCTTCTGACCTATGTTCCCTCAAATGCCTCGATAATGGCGGACAGCACCCTTTTTCCCCATGTCTCAAGCAGAAGCAACGCCTACGTTGTACCATCAATACAACCCATATGGACCGGCCACATTTCTGAATGCAAGAACTTTACGAATTCAGTCTTGGGAGAAATTGACTATGTTATTGTAGACACCAAGGCAGAGCCGTTTGCCAGTAGCCTAGTTTTCTCGTTGATCAAAGACCATGCTTATGGGGTTCTCGCATCTGCTGATGGCGCAATACTTTTCAAGAGGAACTACAGTGGAAAAACTATTATGCTTTCACCCTACTACGTCCGCTATGACTACAACCGTCTCAGTCTTTTTGCTGGGGAGCTGATCCAATTCCCAAATTCCAGTAGTAGCCTTGTTGCACATTTCAATGAAACTTTCGTCCATTCTCTGATGTTTTGGTATGGCCCAAGTGATCCTTTGCCTTCTGGGAACTACAACATAATTATGAGATTGAGAGTAAATGGGAGCGGTGAATTGTTTAGGGTTGACCTTTGTACCGACGGCTGGCAGCAGGTCCTATTCTCCAAGAATTTCTCCTCAACTGATTTTGTTCAACAACCAGATTGGATCAACCAGACATTACCGTTAAGCATTACTCAACCTCTCCCAGATTTCGAGCTCAGGACTATCTATGGTTCAGGCAAAGCAGACATCTACTTGGACTACATTGAGGTAAAGCAGATTAGTCCGTAGAAGGCGGGGAGAACAGAGCTGAAGGCTCAATTTACTGACGGTGATGAGCGGGCATAGTCAAGGATTAGATTTGTCAGGAAAGATAACATGGACGAACTAAATCGTTATTATGTGTGGAGATTGATACTGTAAGTCGTCCAAAGGGAAACCGATGAGAATCGCAGTGATCCATCACAGCCTCAACGCAGCTGGCGGAGCAGAAAGACTCTGCATAGCCGCGATAGAAACACTGAAAACACATGGACATGAAGTTTCCCTAGTCACAGTGGAAAGAACAGACTGGGCTTTTCTTCAACACAAATTCGGACAAACAACCATGCCAGACAAAGAAATCTACGCCACTTCCCAGCTCCTCTCGCAAAGACTCAAGAGCATACCCGTAGCGTCAACCTACTTCTTGGCGTACACAATGCAACTACTGCTTAACAGGTCGAAAATCAAGCATGACCTGACATTAAACACATTCGGTGATGTCATAAGCTCCGTCGCTGACATAACATACATTCACTTTCCATTGAGGGCAGCCTTAGAATTCTCGCAAGTCCCAGCTTTCACGCACACATCTACGTGGCGGAAACTAGCCCCCTTGTACAATCTAATCTCCTCAACCTGCGACAAAATCGCCCCCAGTAGACTCTTGGTCACAAACTCCAAATTCATGCAAAGAATAGTGAAAACCACCTTGAACCGTGACGCGATTGTCATCTATCCTCCAGTCGACACAAACGCTTTCTCATCGAAATGCTTCAAACCCCGAAAAGAAGGCAACCTTGTCGCAGTTATCGCAAGTTACACGCCGAAAAGACGTCTGGAACAACTTCCACTAATAGCACAACAAACCAAAGCAGCCAGGTTCATAGTTATAGGCAAGACAGATGAATACTCCATACTTACGATACAAAGACTAGAAGAAAACATCCGCGCGCTCCGCGTGGAAGACAAGATAACACTGCTCAAGAACGCGTCCTTCACCGAACTCCAGAATATTCTCGCAAATGCAAAAGTGTACCTTCACACGATGCCCTTCGACCATTTCGGAATTTCAGTCGTCGAAGCAATGGCCTCAGGATGCGTGCCAGTGGTACACCGATCTGGGGGTCCATGGACAGACATACTCGACGCAAAGCAAGGCGCGTACGGCTTCTCATACTCAACCCCCTCTGAAGCAGCGGACTACATTGACATGTTGCTCACTGACGAGCGATTGAGAAGCAGAATTGCAGCGAAAGCTTCATACAGATCGACAAAGTATGATAAAACAGTTTTCTTGAAAAGATTAGCTGAAGTGGTAGAAAAAATTGCAGGCTGACGAAGAACCGCGCATATCCATAATCGTGCCTACGCTAAACGAAGAAAACCACATAGGACTACTCTTGGAGTCTCTGAAGGACCAATCATCTGTAGACTTTGAAGTATTGATAGTCGACGGCGGAAGCAAAGACAAAACCCCAGAAATTGCCCATCAGCACAATGCAAAAGTCATAGTCCTTCCAGAACACGGCGAGTTTGTCTCAAGGAACGTCGGCGCAAAAATGTCAAAAGGTCGCTACTTACTTTTCACATGTGCGGACATAGTATTCCCAAAAGACCTCCTTCAAAAGATTATCGACAGATTTGAAAAAAATCCGGAGCTTGTTGCCCTAAGCGGCCCAGGGTATCCTTTTGACGCTCCCTTTCTGGGCAAAGTCGAATACGCCGTCTACAACCTTTTCAGATACATTGTTGCCAACCTTCCCAAACCGTTCAAAAGATTCAGCACAAGCACCAACTTTCTGGTCATAAGAAAAGGCCAATTCGGCAGGACTGGAGGCTTCCTGGTCGACGACATAAACGCCGACGGACTCATGGGAAAAGAACTACTCGACATTGGAGATGTCGCCTTCCCTCTCGACACCTACATATACTCATCGGCGAGGCGAATGAAAAACATGGGATTCATCGACTTCAACAAACATTATCTGTACGCCCTGGAAAACTTTTTCTTCTTCACGTCGAACAAAGGCGTCATAAAAGCCTGGAAAGCAAGAGCCGCGAAAAAACACCGTACAATGCGCAAGATCTAAGCCTCGAAAACTTGCTTAACTTCCTTTTTCCCTTACTTTCGCTTCTATCCACTTGTAGGTCTGAGCCAGTCCATCTTCAAGAGTGACCCTGGGCTCCCATCTCAGAATCTTCTTTGCCAGCGATATGTCTGCGTTTCGACCTCTGACCCCCTGAGGGGCAGAGTTGTCATACGTTTTCGTGATTCTCTTGCCCGATATTTTGATTATCATGCCTGCCAAATCGTCGATTGTAACAAGTCTGTCAGAACCTATGTTCATGGGTTCATCACAGTCAGAATCCATAAGCATTATTGTTCCTTTAACCGCATCGTCTATGTAACAGTAGCTTCGCGTCTGCTTTCCGTCTCCCCATATCACAATCTTCCCAGGATTTTTTGTCTCTGCAACCTTTCTGCAGAGTGCTGCAGGCGACTTTTCCCTTCCTCCATCGTAGGCTCCTTCAGGACCATAGATGTTGTGATAACGCAGAATCCTAATGCTCATCCCATGGTCACGGCGGTAAGCTTCACACATCTTCTCGGAGTAGAGCTTCTCCCAACCATAGAAACTGTCAGGACAGGCAGGGTACGCATCTTCCTCCTTGAGCCCGTTGACGTTCGGGTCCTTTTGCCGGTATGTCGGATAGATGCATGCAGAACTGCTGAAGAGATACCTTTTAACCTTGTTGCGCCTGGAAGCTTCAAGCATGTTCGCGTTTATAAGAACATTATCATACATTATTTCCGCGCCGACTTTCGTGATGAAACCTATGCCCCCCATGTTTGCGGCAAGATTGTAGACAACGTCAATACCTTTCGTCGCAGACAGGCAACTCTCAAAAACTCTCAAGTCAAGTTTCAGCTTCTCACTGGAATGCTCTTTGAGGACATAACTGCTAGATTCCACGTCAGCAATTCTCACAAAACACCCTTTCTCAAACAGCTCCCTAGCCAAATGACTGCCTATGAACCCGCATCCACCTGTGACCAGAACTCGGCCCATCAAGAATCACCGTAGTCTTTGATCATACATTGATCGGCGCTGGTGATATAACCTGGTGATACGTATAAAAAATTTGCTAGGTCACATTTGAGGTTCAGATGCCAAATTACTTATGCTCCAAAGCGAGCTTCGACTCAAACTTGTCTCAGAGAGAAACCTAAATACTCTGCGGCAAGACTTTGTTATGAAAGAAATGTCGTCCACTACCGGCAACTTCGTTCAAAACATGTTCCTCAAGTACTACACCGAATGTTTTCACGAAATCGGGATTCCCCCATCGTTCGAAAAGCGTGAATTCGCCGCCATGCTTCTTAGGAACAGAATAATGGTCAGACACAAGAGTTTCACAACTATCAGCGAACTGGAAAACTGCTTGCGCGCCGATGTCCCATCTGATGTCTACTACTCAAGCGCCTACTATGAACGACCCGGTGCCAGTGAAATGAGCGCAAAAGGTTGGATTGGAGCTGATCTAATCTTTGACATCGACGCCGACCACATTCCAACATCATGTGAAAGAACCCATGATGAATGGACTTGCGAAAAATGCACGTTCTCAGGAAAAGGAATAACACCCGAAAAATGTCCTGCTTGTGGAGGCGAGAGATTCGACGAAAACACTTGGCTATGCGAAGTCTGTTTGGATTCTGCCAAGTCAGAAACCATCAAGCTTCTGGACATGTTGACCAACGACTTCGGCGTCGCTGAGCAAAGCATAAAGGTCTTCTTCTCAGGACATCGCGGTTACCACATTCACATAACAGACGAAACCATGCAGAGCATGGATACAGTTGCACGCAAAGAAATAGTTGACTATGCATGTGCCTTGGGCTTTGACCCAATTCTCCAAAAAGTTGACGCCAACAACATGCAGGCTCTAAGCATCGAAGACTATGGCTGGCGAGGCCGAGTAGCGAAAGGCATACACGAACTTGTCTTGAATACAGAACTCCATGACTATGCAACCGGTGGACTGGGAAAGAACATCCTCAACGTCATAGACAAAAACAAAGACTCCCTTTTGAAGAACCTCGAAGGAAGAAGAAACCCGAAAAAACTCAAAGGCCTCGGTCCGGAAACTTGGAAAAAAATAGTTGAACAGACACTAGAATTCAAGACCTCTCACATCGACACGGTAGTGACCACAGACATCCACAGACTAATCCGATTGACCGGCACGCTTCACAACAGAACTGGCCTGAAAAAAGTCGAGTTCCCAGCGTCGACGATCCGCGAATTCGACCCCTTCACCAGCGCGATAGCCTTTAAAGGTGGAACAACAACGGTGTGCATCTCAAAAGCGCCCAAATTCAGACTGGGCGACCAAACTTACGGTCCCTACATGAACGAGGAAGCCAAACTGTCGACCGCTGCAGCAATGCTATTGATCTGCAAAAAAAGAGCCGAGGTGGCAGAACAAAATGTATAGTGAACTCCTACAAATCTACGAACAGGAAACGGGAAAAGACGAACTGAACAAGATCCCGTTGGACTTCTACGAAAGAGTCGCCAACTACATTAAACGACTGAAAGAAGAAGGAAGAATGCTTGACAAGCGCACTATCAAAGCCAATCTTCTGAAAAAGGAAATGCGGAACACGAGAAAAATGGTCCAGGGTCTAGTACAAGTGCGCTACATGAAAATAATCAAGAAAGCAGAAAAAATGGAGGTTGTCCCGCCTGAGCTATTGAGTTCAGAGGAACAAGTGATTTGCAAGACCATCTCCGCCTTTTCTGAACAGTTTCACGGTTTTATAGATGACATCTTGAAAGGGCGTCCACCTAAGGTCAGCGTTGTGCAGGGACACAAGAGGGCAATCTTGCGCTTCTTGAAAGAAGTTCCCTCAGTAATAGGTCTGGACATGAAAACATACGGACCCTTCGAAATTGAAGACCTTGCGTCTCTGCCAGTCGAGAATGCCAACATACTCGTCAACCAAGGATCAGCTGAGAAAGTCGAAGCTGGCTAAACGGAAAGAAGAGTCTTGTCAAGTCTTGCTGCCGCGAGCGTTGCTCCCACTAGCTCCTTCCAGTAGGAGCTTGTGGCTGTTTCTTAGACTCATTATCTTTCCCCAGAAGAACCGGCTTCCGACTATCATCAAGGGGTAGGATATGATCCAAGCTATAGAGTACAGCTGACCATAATAATTATGGAAAAGTTGTGCTGGGACGCTTACTATTCCCCCTACGTCCGCGTTGTCGACCGCAATCACGAATATGCTGACTATCCTCAAAGTATTGATGAAGAATGTGACGACGGCACCAATGACGAAATAGGTTACTTTCTGTTTTAGTGGGATGGCCATGTTCCTGAGAAATAAGAGGATCGTCACTGAATAGATGATCAGGCTTTCAATTCCTGAACATGGCCATGCGATGCCAGCTTCCGCTGCTCCCCTCGAATTTTCCACGCGCAAGACTGGCGTTCCGGATGATTCTCCTTTCCACTGAACCTGATATCCCATGAAGCTCAGCATGGTTGCTGCCATCGTTGCCGCTGCCGGCACAAGAATCTGGAATGGCGAAAAACTTCCATACATGTACACGTTGTCTATTGTGTATACTAGACCGATGGCTGCGAGGAAGATTGGGGATATTGAAAAATCTTCCAATCCCTTCACTCCGTACTCCAGCACAATGATTAGGACAAAAAGAATCGCCAAGACAAGATACTCAACTGAAAGAGGCATCCAATTGGACTGTGCGACGCCGTTTGCGTTTGCCCATTTCAGAATAACACTATTCAACCCAAGATAGTTGGACACAAGAAGATAGAGTGCAGGCAGCATCAGCCCAACGGCAAACGCGATGGTTCTAAGAGATCTCAACTTACAGATTCTGATGCCTCGCAGTTTTTCCCAGTTCATGATGATCTCCAGCATTGCCAACCAAACAAAGAAGATATAGAAAGTCCTGCCTTTCCACGTCATCTCAAATGTCCCTTCGTAGAGTGGATAAGCCAGATTCTGATAGAAATACAAGAAAGCGAACGGTATTACAAACGAAAGAACTGGCGCAACCCTCAACAATGATTGTGTTTTCTTTCTCACCGTTTGAAAGATGTCCGCCATCAAAACCTCCTCATCAGCCGAGGCCCTACTTACCTACTTGTCATTTAAAAGGATGCATCAAGCAGCCTTCAGAACCGCGATTGGCCAGTAGTCTTGAAGATCGGCGAAAAAGTATAAGAGTACGTGTGATTTTCTTTATGCAAAGCTGGTCGTGGCTTACGTGAATGTTCCCAAAGAAGTCAAAACATACTGCCCAAAGTGCAAAAAGCATGAGGCACATGCAGTGACACTCTACAAGGCTGGAAAACGAAGAGCTTTGGCCAAGGGCGAGCGTCACCATGAGCGCGAAAAAAGAGGATACGGTGGGCAGAAATATCCGCTTCAAAGAGAATTCGCGAAAACGACCAAGAAGCAGACCTTGAAGCTGAAATGTAAGGTTTGCGGTTACATGAGACATAAAGATGGCATCAGACTGAGAAAACTGGCTATCGTTTGAATGTTGGGTGAATGTTTATGGCAGAATGGGAGAAACTTATTCCGCGGCCGAGAAGTCGTTTCGTCCGAGTCAAGTGTCAAAAATGTGGTAACGAACAAGTGGTTTTCGGCAGCGCCGTGAACAGAGTGAAGTGCAATGTGTGTGGAACTGAGCTTGCAGAGCCTTCAAGTGGTAAAGCATTGATCAAGGGCGAAATAGTTGCGGTTTTCGAATAGGGATGGAGACTGCAGTGTCGCTCAAAAAACAAGAATGGCCTGAAGTTGGAGATCTGGTAATAGCCACCGTCGAAACTGTTACGGACTATGGCTCCTACGTGAAACTTGATGAGTTTGAGAAGAAAGGTTTGCTTCATGTCTCAGAGATAGCCTCTTCTTGGATTCGGAACATACGGGATTTTGTGCGTGAAGGACAAAAAGTCGTTTTGAAAGTCTTGCGAGTCGATTCTGAGAAGGGTCACATAGATCTATCTCTGAGACGAGTGACAAAGAGAGAAAAAATCGAGAAAATAATGTTTTGGAAAAAAGAGAGAAAAGCCGAGGCTCTCATTAGAAGCGTGGCAGAGAAGACAGGGATTTCTGTGGCCGAGGTCTACGACAAGGCCGGGACTCAGATGGAGAATGAGTATGGATTGTATGTGGGCTTCGAGAAAGCTGTGAGAGAGGGTCCTGAAGTCCTCACGAAAATCGGTGTACCTGAGCAGATTGCAGCGGCGATCGTGGAGGTAGGACGAGAGAGGATACCTGTTCCCATGGTCAAGGTGAAGGGCGTGGTTGAGCTTAGATGCATGAAACCGGACGGTGTCAAAATAATCAAGGAAGCTTTCGTAAATGCCAAAGCAGTCGAGAAACTAAGTGACGCGGAAGTCCGTTTCTACGTTGTTGCTGCCCCGAAATACAATGTTGAGGTCATGGCTGAAGACTACAAGCGCGCGGAGGACCTTCTTCAGAAGGTGGTCCAGCACCTCGTCACAAACGTCACCAAAGCTGGCGGACAAGGTACCTTCAAAAGGGAGAAATAATGGTTTGGCTTCTGAGAAAATGCAGTAAATGCAGAAGCTACACGCTAAGAAAGAGCACTTGCCCTCACTGTGGGGGAGTTGCCATAATTCCGCATCCGCCGAAATTCTCACCTGACGACAAGTACCTGAAATACCGCATGGCGCTCAAAACGGGGAATTCAAAAGAATGAAAGAGACCTTCGTCAAAGAGCTTAAGGAGATCGAGCTGAACGACCCAATTCTGATCGAAGGGCTTCCCGGCTTAGGCCTCGTCGGCAAGATCGTCATACGTCACTTAGTCAAACAGTCGAACGCTGAAAAGTTCGCTTACATTTACTCTCCGCATTTTCCCTATTTTGTGCTCGTAAGCAAAAAGGGCAACGTAAGGCTTCTCCGGGGAACATTCTACGCGTGGAAGAAGGCCGGAAAGAACGATATCATACTCTTCACGGGCGACAGCCAAGCTCAAACAGTTGAGGGACAATACGAAATATCTGAACAGATCTTGAACTTTGCCCAAAAACTGGAAGCAAAGATGATAATTACCTTAGGCGGCTACAGGATGGAAGCCAAAGACAAACCGAAAGTCATAGCGGCCGCCACGAACCGAGGATTACTGGACAAAGCTTTGCGTGCCCGAGCAGAAGTCAGCCCAACTGGAAGCCCGATCGTAGGCACAGCTGGATTGATCCTCGGGTTATCTCATTTCAAAAAGATCGACGCACTCTGTCTCCTAGGAGAGACAAGAGGATATTTGCCCGACCCGAAATCTGCAAAAAGCGTTCTAGAAGTGTTGCAGTCTATGCTAGGTTTTGATGCGAAGCTTACTGAACTGGATGAAGAGATCACCAAAGCCGACAAAATGGTCATACGGCTTCAAAAGATCGAGGAGAAGAGGGCTCTAGAAGCTGAAGAAACACGGAAGGAAGAAGGCAAGAAAGTAACATACATCTCGTGACAGCAGCTCTGAAAGTCAGGTCTTTTTTCACGCTTGTCAGTTCCCTTCAGCAGCATCTTCCCGTCCACAAGGAAACGTTATTGATAATGGTCTTCCTTCCGAAGAGTGGCCTCCATTGCTCTCGGCATTCCCAATTCTTCATGCTCATGACCTGAACGCACGCGTGCATGGTCGAAGTGTTCTCAGATGATTCTGAGTCTTGGCAATTTGCTAGGTCTTTTTCAGGCAATTCTCTCGTGGTTCATACACTGTTCCTTCGCGAAGTAGTTGACCGATGAGATGTTCTGCTTCTCCTCTAGGAATGCTATGCTTTGTCTCAAGCTCACTGAGAAGGGCCATCTTCTCCACGATTCCCGTTTCTCTTTCCATTTCCATCAGAGTTGAGAGGATTATCTGAAGCCGGTCTCTCATGCTCTTTGGTTTTCCAGTCATTATCAAGTCTATGTCCATCTTGTATGAAGACAGGTCTATGCCCACTTCTCCTAGAGACCTTTTCATTATCGCGATGGCTGCTTCCGCGTCTTCAGCTGAAACTTCGTTTCTTAGGGCGACGCGTGCTCTGGCTTCTGCTGCACGTACCAAGGATTCCAATTGCCGTGCAGTTATGGCAACGGGTGACCCTTCCGCTTCGCTTGCCGAACGCATGGCTAGGTAGAAATCGTTAAGTCGTTTGATTGCCTCTTGACCCAAGATAGGTTTCGTTCCTTTTGCGTAGCTAATGTATTTTCGTAGGAGTTCAACTGGTATTGGTGTCTCAACAGGGCTTGAGCCTTTTCTGTGAAGTTCCAATATGTGTGAAGACATTTTGCTGTCAGACTCTTTGTTTGGAACATCTCTTAGCACGAAAATCAGGTCAAACCTGGAGAGTATTGTTACTGGCAGAGAGATGTTCTCAGATACTGTTCGGTGAGGTTCGTATCTTCCCAATGCGGGGTTCGCTGCGGCAAGTATTGCTGTTCTGGCGTTGAGTGTTGCGACGATGCCCCCTTTTGCCACGGAAACGGTATGTTGTTCCATTGCTTCGTGTATGGCCACTCTGTCTTCTGGGCGCATCTTGTCCATTTCGTCTATGCAACATATTCCTTTGTCTGCCAGCACCAGGGCTCCGGCTTCAAGGCTCATTCCTCCGCCCTTTTCTCGTATTACAGCGGCTGTCAGACCTGCGGCTGTCGTACCTCGTCCTGAGGTGTACAGTCCTCTAGGTGCAATTCGGGCCACGTATTGCAGGAGTTGAGATTTCGCTGTGCCCGGGTCTCCGACTAGCAGTGCATTCATTTCTCCTCTTATGCTGATGTCAGGCAGAGTTTTAGACACGCCGCCGAAGAGTAGGTACATTATGGCTTCTTTGATGTGGTCATACCCGTAGATTGACGGCGCGATTGACCCTGCGATTTTGCGATGCACCCAAGGGTCTCTTGAAAGCTCAAGGATTTTCTGTTCTTCTTCAGGCGAGGGAATCACCGTTTCTGGTTCTTTGCCTAATACTTCAATCGAATTTGCGTCCACGTGCAGTATGAACGTGCGGAGTTTTCCAACTCCCGGAAGTGTTGGTGCGACCGCTCGCACTTCTCCGACTGAGGAGATGTGGTCACCAGGTCTTGCCACATCGACGATTTCGCCTCCGACAAGCTTAATGTTGAGTGTTCTAGGAAGCTGTCCTGGCGGCAAATCCTCAGGTCTCTCTTGAACTCGCAGATCTTGCGAATCGATAAACGAGGATTCTTCTTGGACGAATTCGAAAGGTCCTTTTGAACCGCAGTCCGGGCTGCTGCACGCAAATGGCGCTTTAAGGAAACTGCCAGTTTGGTTCACTGGGTTCACTGTTCCGCATCGTTTGCATTTGAAAGCTGCCTGCATGACCATTGGTCTTACTGGTGATGACCGAACAACGATGCCTTCGACCATTACAAGTCTGCCGATTTGTTGCGACCCGAGTTTTCTCAATGGTGCGGCCTGCAGCAGCCGTACAATTCTGACATCTACTGCTGACGTCCTTTCTGCATATTCAGGGTCTTCTATCTGCAACTGCGATGAAGCTGCATTGTTTGCATACTTCAAGTATTCCTCTGGCTTTTCAAGGAGTTCTTCGGCTATTCCCTGGTCAAAAGTCAAGAGATCTTCAAAGTCAACTGTGAGTGAGGTCTTCCCTCCTACTGCCATCTGGGAGAGCCTTTGACGGTACTTTTCCGTTTTGAAAAAATCTTGGAACCGTTCCTGCGGGTCAATGACTTCTAATTCCTCAGTCATTCAACCTCTCCCTCGTACTCCACAATCTGTCTTCTCCATTGGTTAATGAGTCTACAGAGGCGGTCGTAAAGCAGTTTCTCTTCTGCAGTGAAGTTGCTCAGCGTGCTCTCTGTTTGAGCTGGTGCAGAAGCTATTGAAACGATTTTTCTCAGTCTTGAGTTGGTGATGTCCTGCGTAAGGTGTCTGAACCTCTCGTATTCGCGGATTTTCTCAGGGTCTTTGGCGATTTCCCTTCTAAGTTCAGCAAGGCTTCTCCGGAGTTTAGGATAAAAAAAACCAGGAAGCTTGGACACTTGTCCCGCGGTTTGTATTCGTTCGGTCCATTGGACTTTGTTAAGTTTAGCCGCGTCCAATTGGTCCTCTTCTTTTAGGCGAGCGATCCCAGCTTTTTCCAGCTGAAGTGCTGTCCAATAATATACTTCGTAATCAGTACCTTCTTCGAACGGTCCCACATTCAACCCTGCAAGTCTGATTTCAGGGGAGCTTCTGTTAGCCGTTATTCTGACAAGCGAGTTCTCGAAACTGAAATCCATATCTTTTATGGTTGCCCTTGACTTGCTCTGCATCCTCCAGTCTCCAGTGGGCTTTGTAAGCTAAAGGACAAAGGAATATAAAAACTGTAGTTGAAAAAGTGCGAGTCGATTTGGAAAACCGCGCGCGCGACTAAAGGGAAGAACCGATGTATGAAAAATGATTACAGTGTTAACGATATTAAAAAAGGAAAAAGGAGAATTTAGGCGTATACACCCTGGGCGATCATCGCATCGGCTACCTTGAGGAAACCCGCGATGTTGGCACCCATGACGTAGTTACCGGGTTGGCCGAAGAGCTTGGCGGTGTCGTAGGCATTCTTGTGGATGTTGATCATGATGCCGTGTAGCTTCTGGTCAACCTCCTCGAAGCTCCAGAAATAACGCTGGCTGTTCTGGACCATCTCGAGGCCGCTCGTGGCGACTCCTCCCGCGTTGCTGGCCTTGCCAGGTGCGTAGAGTACACCCGCGTCTTGAAGGACCTTGATAGCCTCAAGTGTGCAGGGCATGTTTGCGCCTTCGGCGACCGCCTTGACGCCGTTGTCTACTAGCTTCTTTGCGTCCTTATCGTTGAGCTCGTTCTGCGTCGCGCAGGGGTATGCGAGGTCTCCCTTGACGCTCCACGGCGTCTTCTTCACCTCGTATGTAATATCCTTGAATTTCTCAGCGTACTCGCTGATGCGCCCCCTCTTTACGTTCTTGAGTTCAAGCACATAGGCGAGCTTCTTCTCATCGATGCCAGCCGGATCATAGATGTAGCCGTCGGAGTCACTCAGAGTGACGACCTTTGCGCCGAGCTGAATGAGCTTCTGAGCCGCGTACTGGGCGACGTTACCGGAGCCGGAGACGATCGCGGTCTTGCCCTTGATTGCCTCCTTCTTCGTCTTCAGCATCTCCTCGCTGAAGTAGACCGTACCGTAGCCAGTTGCCTCTGTCCTTGCAAGGCTGCCGCCAAAGGTTAGGCCCTTGCCTGTGAGTACGCATGTTCCGTGGTTGTTAGTGATCCTGCGGTAGACACCATACATGTAGCCGATCTCTCGTCCGCCAACACCGATGTCGCCTGCTGGAACGTCAACGAACTGGCCGACGTGCCTGTAGATCTCGGACATAAAGCTTGTGCAGAAGCTCTCGACCTCACCGTCGGTCTTTCCCTTGGGGTCGAAGTCGGAGCCGCCCTTGGCACCGCCCATAGGGAGAGTGGTCAGACTGTTCTTGAATGTCTGTTCGAAGCCGAGGAACTTCATGACTCCGAGGTTTACCGTGGGGTGGAATCGGAATCCGCCCTTGTAGGGACCGATTGCGGAGTTGTACTGTACCCGGTAGCCGCGGTTTATCTGGATCTTTCCATTCTTGTCCTTCCATGGGGCGCGGAACTGTATGATCCTTTCTGGTTCAACCATGCGCTCAAGAATGGCGTTCTCCCTGTACTGGGGGAACTTCTTAATCGCGGGCTCAATGGTTGATAGAACCTCATAGGCTGCCTGGTGGAACTCCTTCTGCAGAGGGTCCTTATCAACAAGGCTCTCGTAGATACTCTCTATGTATTTATCCAATTTTCGCGCCTCCCATAAACTCCAGCCATCCGATATTTATATGCTACCCTTATTTTCAGGCGTAAATATGCTTTATTTATTCTAATGGCGAGCCCCAAGGGAGATTAGCGCGCGCGACGTCTACCAGAACTCCACTCGGTACAAAATAGACATGCGAACAGCTGCGTACGTTACTGCAGTCAAAAAGATTGTCGACGCAATGCGTGCTTTAGGCCGCATCTAAACTTCCCCCCTCTTTTCTGTCTTCTTAGAGCCTACCAAGTCATCTATACTCAGTCTGTGTGTACTGTAAGCATTTTTTGGGGGTTTGGCCAATGGGAGCTTGTGAGGTTCTATCCACTGAGTTTCGAGGCTGCTGGTTTGCCAAGTGGCTTGTTTTAGCCAAAGAAATGGTTGGATATCTAGTTGGAAATGAGGAGAAGGCCGGAGCGATCGTCAAACTGATGAGCTAGTGTATTTTGCTTCCTTCTGCAATGTCTCTTTCCGGCTGTAGGACTACGACGTTTCCTTTATTGTCTTCGGCGGCGAAGATCATACATTGTGATTCTACGCCCATGAGTTTTCTTCTTTCTAGGTTGAGTATGAATGCGCCTTTTTTGCCTATGAGGCTTTCAGGTTTGTACCATTGTGAGAGTCCTGCCACTGCTTGTCTTTTTTCTGTTCCGAAGTCCACAGTCATTCTCATGAGGTTTCGTGAGCCTGGGATCTGGTTTGCTTCTATGATTTTTCCTATGCGTAGGTCGAGTTTCTGGAATTCTGCGAAGGGTATTTCCATGTGGTGTGTCCCTTTCTTGGTGTTTTGGAGTGTGGTTTACTATTAAGTTTTGCATGTTTTTCTTTGGTCCTTTATCTTGTTGACTGTTTCGGTTACGCCTTTCCATCCTTGGATGGATTTCGAGCATACTATTTCGAAGGCTTCTTTCGACCTTAGTTCGTAGAGTTCTTGTCTTGTGGTTTTTCGCGTTAGGTATTGTGCTGCGTTTAGTACTTCGCCGTTTAGTCTTGAGTCTGTGGAGTCTGCTAGATGTCTTGCGAGTCCGCAATGGTGCGAGTGGACGAAGCCGTGGCCGTTGACTGTGAACAGGTCTGACTGTGGGCGCAGTTATCTGATGCATCTGATGCTAGGCATGATTTCTCTGAAGGCGAACAAGGTTGGGATATGCGGGAGGGGGGTCTTGCATGATGCTGTCTGAATCTCTCTTAACTCGAGCGCGTCGCATTCAAGGACTGCGCTTGTAGCGATGGGAGTGTTTTTTTGTGTATGCGACGTCGATGCCCGTTATGTATTTGGTTTTTCTGGGCAGTTGGTCCTCGAGGATGAGAAGTTCAGACATGCGTTGTTGTGCTCGATGTGCCTTTCCTGCTGAGAGGGCAGGCGGTTTGGGCAAGTTTTTGTCCACGCTTTGTCAGGTCTGTTTTTTCTTCTTTTGCATTGTTTCGAATTTTTTGAGGTGTTTTTCTAGGGCGTTTCTTCTGATTTCTTGGGTGATGTCTCCGCGTGTGATTTCAATGATTTTTCTGGCTACGTCGCATTTTCTTCTGAGGCCTGGGACTAGCATGTAGGATTCGTCCATGGCCATGAGTTCGGTGTACATTTCGTCCATTGTTTGGAGGTGTTTTTCGCCTTTTTCAGCGTCTCCTACTCTTAGTGCGTCTAGTGCTAGGCGTCTGTATTCGCCTATTACGTCGGCCAGTCCGAGGATGTAGTCGGTTGGGGGGACGTTGATTTTTTCAGGGGTTATGAACTGGTTTTCTTGTGTAAGTGTTAGGAATATGTTTGCTTCGCTGTTTTCTTGGAGTGCGGCGGAGTATAGGCCGCTGTAGATTATGTCTGGGTGTGTTGTTGAGGTGTGGTTGAGGTTTGTGTGGATTTCGTGGGCTTTTTTGAGTAGGGTTTCTGCTTCTTTTATGCGTTTCTGATGGATTAGGAGGATTGCTTGTTTGGAGTAGCTTTGCATGGTGCGCATTTCTTTCTGAGCTTTTTCGTGGATTTTGTCTTTTTCACGGAGCTCTTTTCTTATTGTGTCAAGAATTTGTTTTAGGTTGTTCAACTTGTTCGGCATCCTGGTCTGGTGTAGAATATGGTGTGGGAAGTATTTTATTATGTTTTCAAAAATAGAGGATGCGAGGCGCGTGCCCCTTGTGGGAGTTTGATTTCGTTCCATTTTTCTAGGTCTGCGGGTTGGGCTTTCCAACAGAAAAGGCGTTGTTGCATGCAGTAGAAGGCAGCCCAGGTCATTTGGACGCATTAGTGAGTTTCGATGCCATAGCGTTTCTGTTTGCAGCATAGGCGATTGTGGACGAGTGTTTCGTGGAACTATCTAGCCTTTCTTGGACGGCTGAGTAGTTCCCTGTGAAATGGTATTTCTTGAGTTTCATCGCTTTGATGGGTTCAATGGAGACATTTGCTTTCAATTCGGGTACTGTTGGTTGTGCTATTTTTCGAAGCAGTATTGGATTTTTTGGAATTGCCGGTTGAGTTTGACTATTTCTTTTTTGATGCTTACGGGGTTTTCTTCGTCGATTATGGTTCTTTTCAGGAGTTCGGCGATTTTTGCCATTTCGGGTTGTCCCATGCCGCGTCGAGTGATTTCGTCTGTGCCTATGCGGATGACGCAGTCGGTGATGATGTTTGCCTTTTGGAGTTTTTGGGCGATTTTTCTGCCTTTTTCGTAGTCTCCGTAGTTTATGATTGTTTGGTGTGAGTTGGTATAGCCTAGGTGTCTGCAGATGACGGGGAAACCGTGGTCATCCAGGCTCTTGGCTAGGGTTTTTGAGTTGCGGATGACTTGCGTTGCGTAGGCTTTGCCATATTTCTTTGCTTCGGCGAGTGCGAGCGTGAGGGCGGCGATGCGGTTCCAGTGGGCGTTGTCAACGTAGGCTGGGTAAATCTTCTGTTTGAGGATTTCGCCCAGTTCTTTGTTGGCGAGGATTAAGCCGCCCTGGGGGCCGAAGAAAGTTTTGTGCGTTGAGCCGAACAGTGCTTGGGCACCTTCTCTGAGGGGGTCTTGGAATTGTTGGCCTGCAATTAGGCCTAGGACGTGTGAGCCATCGTATGCGACGGTGGCTCCATTTTCTTTTGCTGTTTGGGCTAGTTCCTTTACTGGATGAGGGAAGGTGAAGAGGCTGGCGCCGAAGACTACTATTTTCGGTTTGGTGCGGGTTATGATTTGTTTGGCTAGTTCAGTTTCTATGTTCATGTCTTTTTTTGAGAAAGGGAAGGCAACGGTTTTGAGTTTGAGGTGGCCGGCTAGGCCTTCGTTCCACATTCCCGGGTATCCGCCGTCTTCGGGACTTGTGCACATGAGGGTTTCGCCGGGTTCTGTTAGGCTGGCGAGGGCGATGAGGTCGGCGATGTGTCCTGAGAGAGGGCGAAGGTCGGCGGTTTCGGCTTTGAAGACTTGTTTTGCGAGTTTTTCGCCGTATTGTTCGATTTTGTCTGTGTAGTGTGTTCCCATGTAGAAGTGGTCTCTGGCGGTGTACCGGTGGGCGAGTTCTGAAGAGAGGAGTGCTCTTACGTGTGGGCTCATAATGTTTTCTGAGGGTATGAGGTTCAGGCATTGTTTGGTGCGCCATGTTTCGTGTTGTTTAACGAGGCTGAGGATTTCATTAAACATGTTTTCTCACTTGCTTGTTTGGGGTTAATGTGTTTTCGCTGGTTTATGTTGTTTTTTCTGCTACTCTGTCGCGTAACCTGAGAAAATCTGGGTATCCTTTTTCGATTGACCAGCCAAAAGAATCCCTCTTTGACCAGCCAATTCCACGTTGCTTTATGTTGCGCGTGTGGAGATCTCAGTTGGCAGCCCGAATGTGTTTTCCACTAGGCAGTCAATCTTGAAACTCGTTTTGGTTTTCAGAATTGACATTTCAACACGTAAACTCTTCTGTTAGGTCTATCTCCATGGATATGCGCCTGAGCGGGCGGATCTATAGGGAATGCGGCTCAGGTCAGCTAGTCGACACGAACGTGCAGGAGACAATGTTTTTCTTAGAGATGGGCCAATCGACCGCATTCAACATGACCCTACGGATGAGGTTCACCCAGTACACGGGGCCTCAGATTCTACATTTAGTGTTCTATACCTTTTTCATTTTTGGAGTTGTTCCAAGGATCCTACCTTGGAGGCCTCGGCGCGAAGTCTGGTACAGGCAAGAACTGTTCCATATTTGCAGGTTTCATCGTCTTCCTCATTCTGGGATCGTTGGGATGGCTGTTCTCTTGGGACATTTCGTTGATGCGGTAGACTTCTGTTTGATACGGGTCCGAGATCTACGTGTTTTGACCATGTTAGTGCACAATCGGATGCTCTCGCCAGCTGGACGGAGTTGAACTGTCTAGGAGGATGGGATGGGCAGCAAAGCTGTTGGACAAAAGGTAAAGTTTAAAATGCTCTTAGTGTTACAGATGTTCACAATCTTGGATTCATTTCGTGAGGGAAAACGTTTGAACGTTAGGCTGGTCATCAAGGAGTTTACGTGTTTGTTTCTGTTGCTAGCAGCAGTTATGATGCCTCTTTCATTCTTGCCTGATGTTGGGGCAGCAATGAGCGTGTCTGCATTGAATCCTTCTTCAGGGAATGTGGGGACTAGTGTTCAGGTTCTTTCAAACCTGACGACTGCCAATGGAACGTATCAAGTTCTTTTTGATGATTCTATTGTCGCGAATGGAACTGCTTCTGATACATCTGTCAACGCATCTTTCGTGGTTCCTGAAACCTTTGGCGGCAACCATACTGCAACAGTAGTTGATGTGACTACCAGGGATAATGCGTCAAGAACTTTCACCGTGACGACTTTCTATTCTTTGAGAGTTGTGGTTCCTGAAAGTCCCAGACAGCTTCAGGAAGGTGACTCTGCAGCGATTTGGGCAAACGTCACGGGAGGCGATGCGAGCCGGACTTATGCGGCGAATGTTACCGTCGTGTCTCCCAACAATGAGTCGTTCGTGAAAATGGTGGACATTGTGACTTCCTCTTTGGGCACAGGCTCAGCGAGCGTTTCGTATCCAGACGGCTTCTCGGGTGCCAGAACGTGGCTAGTCGGAAACTATGGTGCGTCCTTCAACGACACGCTTGCCACCGGAGCTTTCTACGTCGGCTTGACGAATACGACAGAGTATCACAGATTTCAACCAGTTGATGTTAAGGCTGTCTACAAGCCGAACGAAAATGTCACTCTCACAATAACTGGGAAGGATGTGTACAGTTCGTTCAACTTGACAGCGGACCCGACAGGCATAGTACATTCTGCAGATTTTGTTATTTCTTCAAACGCTTCAATCGGGAGCTACATGGTAAGCATTGTTTCCACGTCTGCTGAGCCAACTCTGAAGAATCCAGCAGATGCACAGAATTTCCCTGTTCCCGGATTTGCAGTTGACGTGACTGCTAAGAACTTAGCAGGAGACACTGTTCAAACGGTTGAAGTCAAAGCCTTTGAAAATGGAACAGCTGCGGGTATCGTCGTGACCAACGCGTCAGGAGTGGCGGTTCTGAGACTTGAGCTTGGGACCTTTACGTTGGAAGGTTACTACAAAACCCAGAAAGTTGGCGCTCATGATAATTTTGAGGTCACTGGTCCATCGACAATGGACCTACCGTGCAACCTTACTAACATAAGAATGACGGTTGTAGCCATTGCTGATGGCAATCAGCTCGGTATCCCTGAAGCCGAAGTGTATTTGACTCCGGAAAACAGGTCGTTCACAACCGACATTACAGGCAATGTTGTGGCACATTCTCTGCTGCCCAACGTCAGCTACACATTGAACGTGTCTCGGCAAAGCACACCCTTCAACTTCACAGTAATTCCTCAACTGCTCGCGGAGGATGGAACTTCAGTTCCATGGGTTAACGTGACCTTTGTGTGCCCGGCCTACTCACTGCGAGTTCAGGTCTACAAAGGAGACGGTCAGCCTCTTGGCAGCGTTGTGGTGAAGATTCAGGAATCGCTGGGGGGTCTCTACAGTCAGGGCAACACAAACGAGAATGGAATAGTGACGTTTGACTCTGCATTGGGTGTATACGCAGTAGCAGTATACGACGGCAACGGGTTGAAGCTTAATGAAACGAGTGTTCAGCTTTTTCAGGATCAGAATGTCACCCTTATCTGCAGTCTTTACGGCCTTACAGTTACAGTCAAGGTGACTGACTACTTCGGCCAAGGCTTGGCGAACGTGAATGTGACTCTGCAAAGGCAAGGTGTCGGCCCACTTTCGAAGTCAACGCAGGGCGATGGAACGGCAACTTTCAATAACGTGGTTGGCGGCGAATTTCAGATCGCAGTTTACATGGGAGACCAGACTGATCCGATAGCGGCCGTTGAACAGACGATTGGGTCTTCTATGACTGTTCAGATCAAGCTTGACAGGTTCGTTAGTCTGGGTGGATTGCTTGTCGATACCAGCCAGTTTGCCATAGCGATTCTGACAGTTTTGACCGTGATGCTGGTCGTAGTGTTGGAAATATGTAGGCTGAGAAGGGCAAGGCATCAGAAAGTTGAAAGCCAGAGTTCGAATAAGGAGCCCTAGGGAAAAGGTTTATATTAACATGGCAAAATCTAGTCCTTAGGAAAAGCAATCACTATCATAGAATTTTGTTGAAAGGAATGGTCAAAGGTCGTGCAAACCTTGGCACAAGTCAAGAATTGTTCTCCAACATGTCAATCCTTCAAATGCGCCAAAAACTCGAACGTCAACCGTCAAGACGATGTGTGGTGCAAATGGACCGAAGAAACATGCAACATCGCTAACTGCTTATACGCCCTCTGCACAAAAAGACGACTGCTGCCCAGAGGAGTCTGCGGAGAAACCATAACGAGGAAAACTGTTGAGAAGGAACCGGACGAGGTCATGGGTCCGACAATAAAGCTTCATGGCAAAGCGTTACGCAAGTTCGGGGAGAAAGAGATCTTCTAAGAGGAAGACTAGGGTCCCACAGAACAGAGAAGCCGCCGTTGCTTCCCGGTCAAGGCTTACCCTTTTATTTTTCTTTCTATTTTGCTGGAATCCGTTTGACGACGGGAGGTTTCACTTTTTTGAGAATTCTGTACCCGCAGACTATACATTTTATCTGGCCGCCACGCATTTCCAGTTCCTCGGAAGGAACGTCTGATCCGCACCTTACGCATTCATAAACAATTCCTGACTGGGGCTTTTCCATGGTGATTCTCCTTCCTACAATGGAAAGCCACTCTGCTTTTAAATGTTTCCAGCCACACAAATGCGATGCACACGGAAGCGCGCGCAAGAATCTGAGGTCTGTCTAAGCCAGGTTCGCTCTTGAGTTGCTCGTCATGGAAGAGTTTAATAGTGCAACGTAAGAGTTAGGTTTGAGGGGTCGTGTTTGAAGAAGAAACTGATGGAGATTTTGGCGTGTCCTATTGACAAGCATCATCCGCTTGATTTGCTTGTTTTTGAAGAGGCAGACGAGATAGTTGAGGGTCTAATAGTCTGTTCTAAATGTTCAAGATGGTATCCGATACGGGATGAGATTCCTGAACTGCTTCCTGACGAGTTGCGTAAGGAAAATGAGGATTTGCCTTTTCTGAGGAACTGGAAGGCTAAGGTTCCAGAGAAGATTCTGTCTGAGGGTAAGCCTTTTAATCTCAAGAAGCGCGGGAAGTAGGTTGGGACTATTCGAGTTTGATTATTCTGCCTGTAGCCGATGACTTTAGCGCTGACTCCGCTATTCTCAATGCCTTGAGTCCGTCGAGTCCTGTTATTAGGGGCTTGTCCTTTTTCGTTATGCAGTTGGCGAAATGCTGAAGCTCAAGCTTTAGTGGCTCTTGCATTGTGTATCGGGGTTTCATGGTTTCTTTTGCGTTCTCGACTGTCACTTCTTGGGTGATATAGTCCAGGGTCATGATGGCTTCGCTGCCTGTTGCTATGAGGATTCGCGTCTTGTATGGTGTCAGCCAGTTGGATTCGATGAAGGCACTTTTTCCGTCCTTGAACGTGAGCATTATCTGCGCGTAGTCTTCGAATCTTATGTGTCTCATGGTTCCTGTTTTTGCGTAGACGGCGATTGGGTCTTCGTTGAACAGGTGCAGCATAACGTCTATGTCATGGATGGCTGTGTCCTTGACTACGCCGACGTCTCCTATTCTTTCAGGCCATTGTGAGACTCTTTTTGCGGTGGCGCACACGAGTTCCCCTATTGTTTTGTCTTGAACCGCCTTTTTGATGTGTTGCAGTCCGGGGATGAACCGCATGAGGAAGCCTACGGTCAGGTGTACTCCTTCTTTTTCAGCTTTGTTGAGTAGGTTCTCTGCTTGCTTGACGTTTGCTGCCATGGGTTTTTCAACGAGAACGTGCCTGCCTGCTTCAACGGCTTTTGTGGCTTCTTTGGCGAGGGCGGTTGACCATGTGCATATGCTTACGGCTTCGATATCCTTGTTCTTGAGCATCTTGGCAGTGCTTGTGTAAGGTTTCGCGCCGAACTGGTTGGCCACCGCCTTTGCTCTCTCGGGGTCTATGTCGCAGATGGCGATGAGTTCGGTTTCTGCAAGTTCCTTGTAGACTCTTGCGTGGTTCTTTCCCCAGAAGCCTGTTCCTACGACGGCTACACCGATTTTCTTCATTTGGTCCAGACTCCTCTTCCTAGCCCTCGATATATGAAACCTTCCTTTTCAACTTTAGCAGGTTCAAAGGTTCCTGTGAGGTCAACTATTGCCGCGGGCATCTTCATTACGTGTTTCAGTCTGTTCAGGCTCATTTTCTTGAACTGTTCATGGGCAACCAGCAGGACGATGCAGTCGGTGCCGTCCAGGCTATCGCTGAGGGTCTTCTTTGGGTTGTGCTGCATTTCTGCCAGTTCTTTCTCTGAGAAGTATGGGTCGTAGAGGGTGAGCTTGGCTCCCCTGGTTTCGAACGTGTCGGCGATTTCTTTGGCAACGTGCGATGTGGGTCCGCTGGTGTTAGGTGTTTGGGAAATTCCGAGCAGAACGACTCTGGCTCTTTTGAGAGTTTTTCCACAGTTTCTCAGGGCGTCTTTTGCAAGGTTGGCTGCATGTCTTGCCATTTCCTCGTTGATTTCTCTCGCAGCGGAAGATACTTTGAGTTTCATGCTGAGGTTTTCTGCGTCTTCCAGCAGTATGTAAGGTTCTTCGTCGAAGTGTCTGTCTGCGACGGCACGTGAGAGACTCTGGTTGTCAGGGTTGTGGTTAATGAGTTTTTGTGCTTCAAAATAGTCCACGCCGAGTTTTTCGCAGAAGTATGCCAATTCGTTTGCGACGGCAACATCAGTGTCTTCTCGGGCAATCTCAAACAGGGTTGCCGCTTCAGCTGTTTTTGTGCTTTCTGTCGTGCAAACGGCTTTCTTCGTGACTAATTCGAGGATCGCTGCTCCGACTTGTAGGGCTTTCTTGTCCGATGTTGCTGCTATTCGGTGATAGTTTCTGACGGTTTCTAGTGTTGAGCAGCGTGACGGTGGGATCGGTGCGTAGACCACGGCGAAGTGGGCTCCTGCTTTGTAGCCTGAAGAGTTTTCCAACGTTTCTTTCACAATAGCATCGGTAGCGCCGATTCCTGCGATGCTCATATTGAATACTATTGAGCCGCCTCGTAGGTTTGGGCCTACGATTCTGCATGCGTTTTTTATGTCTGAGTAGTCTGGTTTTTTCTTTGAGTCAATCTTCGTGGGGACGGTTATTGCGATGACGTCGCTTTGGGATACTGCTTTCTTGATGTCTGTTGTGGCATCTAGGCGGCCTGTTTTCAGGTAGCCGCGGAATCTGCTTTCCACGTCGCCCTTTAAGCCGGCCAGTTTGCACTTTGTGATGTTGTTGACTCTGGTCTGGTCTTTGTCAACGCAGATTACTTTGAACCCTGCGTCAGCGAAAAGGACGGCGTGGAACATTCCGGCCTGTTCGCATCCTATTATCGTGGCTGTGTATTTGCTTCTCTTTTCAGGGGTGTCGATTTCTTCTGGTTTTGCCAGCATTATTGGGGAGGACATGTGGGTTCTCCGAAAAAGTGTCGGGGCTGGTAGTCTAGTGCCTGAGCCCGGCGATTATTTTCTTGAGTTTTAGGCTGTAGTCCTTCACGAGCTGCTCTGCTTTTTTCTCGGTTTTTGCTTCTGCGTACAGTCTGTAGATGGGTTCGGTGCCGCTGGGTCTTATGAGGATGCTGCTCTTGTCTTCAAACCAGATCTTCACTCCGTCAAGCGTGTTAGTCTTCAGGCTCCTAGTTTGTTCAAACAGTTTTTGCTGGACCTTTTCTTTCAGGCTGTCATTGCACTCTACTTTTCCTTTTTGAAGGTAATAAGCAGGCAGTTCTCCTAGGAGCTTGGAGAGTTTCTGACCTGTTTTGGCCATTATGTCCAGGATCAGTGCTGTGGACATCGCTCCGTCCCTTACGGGTTGGTGAGGTCCGTAGAATATTCCTCCGTTTTCTTCGCCTCCGAGTTTGGCTTTCAACTCCTTCATAGTGTGGGCAACTGTCACGCTTCCGACCTTAGTCCAGACAATCTTTCCTTTGTACTCGTCCGCAATATCCTGTACTAGCGTTGAGGAGCTTACAGGAGTGACGATTTTCTCGCCCTTGTTGGCTTTCAGAAAGTATTTTGCGACAAGAGCGAAGGTCTTGTCTCCCATGTGAATCTCGCCTTTCTCGTCGACAAAGATTGAGCGGTCAGCGTCTCCGTCATATGCCACGCCAAAATCAGCGCCCACAGCTTTCACGACCATTGCCACATCGCCGAGGTTTTCAGGACGCGGCTCAGGTGGTCTTCCAGGGAACGTTCCATCGATGTTGGCGTTAATGGTGGTAACTCTGCAGCCCAGTTTCCGCAGCAGATGCGGTGAGGTTAGGCTGCCTACGCTGTTTGCTCCGTCAACCACTACGTGATAGTGTTTTTTCATGATGGCCTTGACATCGACGTGTTTTTCTATTGCTTCGACGTATTCATCGATGACGCCGGGGAGTTCCCGTGTTTCTCCGATCTCGGTCCAGGCTGCGACGTGGGTCTTCTCGGTAAAGAAGGTTTTTTCGATTTCAAGCTCCCGTTCATGCGAAACCTCTATGCCGTCCTTCCAAATCACCTTTATTCCGTTGTATTCCGGAGGGTTGTGCGACGCAGTTATCATGACTCCACCGTCTGCCTTGTGTTTTTTCACCGCGAACTGAAGTGTGGGTGTGGGTGCCATTCCTGCCAAAAGCACGTTGCATCCGGTTGAGTTCAAGCCAGCGATGACAGCCTTAGCAAGCATGGGTCCGCTTGTTCTTGCGTCATAGCCGACCACAAGTGTCCCCCGTTTGAAAAAGGTGCCTGTTGCTGCTCCTATCTTGACGGCCATTTCAGGGGTCAGTTCCTTGTTTGCCAGTCCACGGATTCCGTTTGTGCCGAACAGGTGTCTTGAATTTGACATACAGAGGCGATCCTTCTGCTAACAGTTGCGGTTAGGCGTTAATACGCTTTTGGAAACCTCGTTGGCGGGGCAGATTGACACTTCTTCAGCGAGTGATACGTTCTCTTTTATCTTAGCATGGTCTCCTATTATGCAACCTCTGCTGATCTTGACTCGTTTGCCGATGTTGACGTTTTCGCCGATTATCGCACCATTTATGATGCAGGAATCTGATATTCTTGTGTGCGGAAAAACGACAGAATCTCTTATTCGCGTGTTCTTCCCGACGGAGACATTTCTGCCCAAAACTGCGTACGGTCCGACACTGGCGTTTTCTTCCAACACGACTTTTCTGTCTATCGCGACGGGTTCGTGTATTTCTACGTTACTCGGCAATCTGGAGTGTTTTGGTTGCGTGTGAAGTAGTGTTTTTCTGTTTATTTCTAGGTAGTCTTCAGGGTTGCCTATGTCCGTCCAAAGTCCGCTGAAAACGTGTCCGAAGAGCGTGTCCTCCTCTGCGAGTCTGGGGAAGACTTCTCGCTCGATGGAAACTGCGCGCCCTGCGGGAATGTACTCGAAGATTCTGGGATCTAGCACGTAGGCTCCTGCGTTTATCAAGTTGGTCGGGGCAGTTCCCGATTTTGGCTTTTCGATAAATCTCTTTATGCTTTGGTTTTTTCCCAGTTCCGCAACTCCGTACCTGCTCGGGTTCTCTACCTCATGAAGTGCTATAGTCGCCACCGCGTCATGTTTTTCATGAGCCTTGAGAATCTCAGTGTAATCCATTTCTGCAAAAACATCTTCGTTAAGGACAAGAAAAGGTTCATCATGGCCGATGAGCTTCTCAGCTCTTTTTATGGGACCGCCTGTTCCCAGCGGTTTATGCAGCAGGGGGTCCCGCGAGTAAGTGACGTGAAGTCCGCGTCTTGGGATTCTGTACTGTTTGAACAGGATTTCTGTTCTGTAGCTGACTGCCATTATCACGTCTCGGATGTTGTTTTTTGCAAGCCTTTCGAAAGTCCATTGTAACAATGGTTTGTTGGCTATTGGGAAAAGGATTTTAGGTCTGGTACAACTGAGGGGTCTTAGTCTTGTGGCGAATCCGCCTGCCAGAATGACTGCTTTCAAACACTTTCACCGTTCAAACCGCAACCTTATATTCAAACTGCTTCTAATAAAACAATTTCGTGACTAAGATGAAGGCTCAGAAGGTATTGCTGTACGAGATGAGTTGGCCTGATGCCAAGACGTATTTTTCCAAGAATGATGTTGCCATTGTTCCTGTGGGCTCGAATGAGCAGCACGGGCCGGCTAATCCTTTAGGTACGGACCATCTGCTGGCTAAGGGTATTGCCGAAGAGACTGCAAGACGAACAGGGGTCTTGTGTCTACAGGTTGTTCCTTTCGGCGTGAGTGCCCATCACAAACAGTTCTGGGGAACCATCTCAATCTCGCCCAAGACCTTCAAGAAATACGTTGAAGAAGTGTGCCTCTCCCTGAACTATTACGGCGCGCACAAAATCGTGATAGTCAACGGTCACGGCGGAAACCTGGCCCCCCTTACGGAACTGGCAAAGGAGCTCAGGGAAAAGGAAATTTTCGTAACAGTCTTCCAGTGGTGGACGGCAACGCCGAAGCTTCTGCCGGACCTTTTCAAGCCTGAAGAGAGGCGGCATGCTGGGGCAGAAGAAACTTCAATGAACTTGGCGTTGCATCCGGGCTTTGTTGATCTGGACAAGCTTGTGGATGAGGTAGTCAAAAAACACGCGCTGTATGGAGAGGGCATAACATTGCCGCTGAGCACGGTTGACGAAACAAGCTCAGGAGTCTACGCGAGAGGCTCAACAGCCTCGGTCAAAAAAGGAAAGAAGGTCTTCGAAGCGGCTGTAGGCGAGCTTGTCCGGCATGTCAACTTGCTCAGGAAAGCCAAGATGGAAGATTTGTTGCAGAAGCCAAAGGTCTAATGGTTCACGCTTGACTGCAGTGTCTATGCGTACAGGTACTTCTGCTGTTCCCAACTAGTCACTTCATTCGTGTTGCTCGGCTGATGCGGTTCGTATTCATGCCATTCCTGGGTCTTGTGTGTAACGTATTTTTCTGCAGCTTCTTTTCCTAATGCTCTTATGCAGATGTCGTCGCTCTTCCATTCTTCCAACGCTTCATTCAGCGATGTGGGCAGGACTTCTATGCCGAGGTTCGTGCGTTCTTCTCCGCTGAGCTGGTAGATGTTCAGGTCTGTGGGTTCGCCGGGGTCGATTTTCTTTTTTATCCCGTCCATTCCTGCTTCGAGAACCACTGTGTACGTAAGGTAAGGGTTGCAGAGGGGGTCGGGGCATCGGAACTCTATTCTCGCTTCTTTTTCCTTCTCGGGAGAGAATGCTGGTACTCTTACTAGTGCTGACCTGTTCCTTCTGCTCCATGTTATGTAAACCGGGGCTTCGTATCCTGGTACGAGTCTTTTGTAGCTGTTCACAGAAGGTGCAACTATTGCGCAGAGGCTTCTAGAGTGCTCAAGTATTCCTCCGATGAAGTATCTGCATTCTTGTGAGATGTATGCGTAGCCTTTGGGGTCGTAGAACGGGTTCTTTCCTGTTCTGGCTTTGACTAGGCCTAGGTGTATGTGCATGCCGCTTCCGGCTTTGCCTTGCCACGGTTTAGGCATGAATGTGGCTGTCCATCCGTATTTCTTGTCTGCGACTGCCTTGGCTGCGAACTTGTAGCGTACTGCGTTGTCAGCCGTTGTGGTCGGGTTTGAGTATTTGAAGGTGATTTCGTTCTGGGCTGAGCCCACTTCGTGATGTTGTCTTTCTACAGCGATTCCCATCGTTGCCAGCGCGTTGCTGACGTCCATTCGGTATGCTTCGGTGAGGTCTCGGTCCGGCGATATGTCGAAGTATCTTTGTTTTTCAGTGACATGGTTCTCGACTGGCTCGATGAGGTCTTCTTTGTTTTTCTGGACGAGATAGAATTCGAGTTCTACGGCAGCTGTGGGTTCATATCCTTCGGTCAGTGTTTTTTCGAGACGTTTGTTGAGTATGTGGCGGGGGTCGCCTTCGAATGGTTTTCCGTCTGGCGTTTGTATGTTGCAGATGAAGGCTGCGACGCTTTTGTCGTAGAAGTAGTGTGGAATTGCCGTGAAGGTTGAAGCGTCGGGTTTCATGATCATATCGCTGTCTTCAATGTGCGGCCCGCCTATCATCGATGAGCCGTCGAATGTCACTCCTTCTCTGAGTGCTTCTTCAGCTTTTTCAACAGGTATTGTGCGGCCTCTCAAGCCTCCGAGTAGGTCTGTGAAGTGGAGGAGCAGGTATTCGGCGCTTTTCATGAGTTTCAGGTACGTGTCAAAGTGTTCTACCGTCTGCAATCTTGTACGCATGATCCCTTTTCTCCCATTGAACAGATTTATGATAAAGACAGACTGTCTTGTATGAATATAAATGTTGTTGCAGAATTTGTAAGCAAATGTTAAATAGCTGATTGGTGGTATTGGATAAATGTGCAGTTGGTTGTGAGTAGTTATGGATATGGATGAGACAGATGTCAAAATACTGAAATCCTTGATTGCCGATGCTAGGCTTTCGTCCCGTCAGGTTGCCAAACAATGTGGCATCTCCATAGGGACCGCGCTTTCAAGAACAAGAAAGTTGGAAGATGAACGCATCATCAAAGGCTACACAGCCGTTTTGGACCATGAAAGGCTGGGTTATGAACTGACCGTGGTCACCGAGATCACCGTGTCGAAGGGGCGGCTTCTGGAAATAGAGAACGAGATAGCCCGAATGCCAAACGTATGCTGCGTGTACGACCTAACAGGGATGGCTGATGCTGCAATAATAGCCAAATTCAAAACGCGCGAAGAACTGAGCAGGTTCACGAAGCACGTTCTTTCTTTGCCCAACGTAGAACGTACGAATACGCACGTGGTCTTGACGACAGTCAAGGAAGATTTCAGAATAGTCTAGCAGCTTTCGCACTGTCTACTTTTTCTATTGTCGCCGAAGGCAAGATTTAATTTATGCCCTAGATTAGATGATAAAGCGTTTGCTTGTTGAAAGCGGGGGTTGCCAAGCATGGTCAAAGGCGTAGGCCTGAGGCGCCTATCCTGTAGAGGTTCGTGGGTTCAAATCCCACCCCCCGCACTTTTTGAGGCTACTTGCGTTTTCGCGCTCTGGCTTGTCCCTAAAATGGTTAAAAATGGTCTTAAGTCTTCTTTCGTCTATTGGCGTCTGATTTAGGCTTGTTTGGTGAGCAAATCTCGTCCGTGTTGAAAGATGGCAACTCACGGGGTTCCATCAAATCCTGAAGGAAGTAGGGTTTTCCCATGAACAGTTGAGGCTGCATCTAGCCCATTTGGAACTTAAAGGCACGCAAGATGACCAAAAACATGTTCACACCTCAAAACTGTCACCAAACCAGAAAATAAGAACTATAGCCGCTTTACACCAATTTCGGGACAGGGCAGCGCGCTAAAAAGAAAGGGGAAACTTTGCGAGCTACGAGCCAAGCATCCGAGTTGCCAGCGCTAAAGAAAATGCGTAGCGCTAGTGCGTCACTCATTTTTTAAGCAACTTTTTAGTATGTATTTTTGGCGTGGAAGAAACGCCCTAGTGGGGAGAGGTGTCTTGTTTGTTTGAGAACATGTCCATGATGAAGAGTGCACGAATCGCGGCGCGCGCCAGCTTTGCTAAATTCAGACTTTAACAGATTTTATTCGACAACTATTCTTCCGTCAAAACGGCGAGACACATGACAAGAAAAAAACCAGACTGATTAAAACCCATTTTTGTCCGAATTTAGCAACGGCCTAGCGCGCTCTGTCATTGACGTCCTCATCAGGATGTTGTCGGTGTACTACACCTATCGGACAAACCTCAATCTTGTATAAGGAACACACAACAATCACAGTACAATGTTGGAGTTTACCCAAGATAATTGCTTTTGCCCGCTTGCCGAGCGCGCGCGCACGAGTAAACCACGCAGATCCAGAAGCACAAAGTACTTCGCAAACTAATTTATGAACAGGCATGCATGCCCTAGCAGATGATAGAGTGTGAAGGAGGTGAAACGGTGGAAAAAAGGAAGTTGGAACTTGCATTCATCGATAAGAATGGGAAAGTGTATCCAATAGACGAGGTTACCCGTGCAGAATTAGCTGAGGGTCTTGAAAAGATCGCGAAAGAGATCGCGAAGAGACTCTTGTTGGTAAAAGAACAAAGATAGCATCCAGATTCTTTCCTTTAGTGTGCGTTTGGATTACGGATTCATAAATTGTTTATCATTTTGCCATTACCTTAGTCAGAAGGGAGTCTCTGGATGACAAAGCTCAAGCAGGAAAGCATTGCAGACTTTCTGCGCTGCGCCAGCATTTTGGAAGAAAGGGCATATCTACTTTACAAGAGTCTTGCCGACAAAGTGAATCTCCCGCTCATCAATTCTTTGCTGCTTCACATAGCATTCGATAGTCGGAAACATTCCATAATCCTCAAAGGAATAAGCGAAAGCATAGCTAAGCAAAATAAGCAACCCAGAGATTGCGAAAAGAGACTCTTTTTTGGCGGAACCTGGACGGCAATTGAGCGTCTTGCAGGAGAGATCGCCAGAAAAGAGAGAATACCCCGAGAGCACATGTCGTCGTTGCTTGAAAAGCTGATGCTCCTAGAGAGCACTGTTGGCGAAGGGTACTATGTTCTGGTTCAGCTGAAGACCCTTGAATACATGACGAGAGAAATCCGCGAGATCTACAATGTGGACTTAGAAGACCTAAAGGACATTCTCGAAACCATCATCAGAGATGAGGAGACTCACAGAAAACTCTTGTCAAAAATGAAAAAGATCCTTGTCGGAGAAGAAAAGCAGACAGAAGATATAGCGCCAGCAGTCAAGTACAAAAATCCGAACGCATGGTCAAGGTCAATGCCTGAATCATTCTGCGAAAACGCTCGCTAGCTTGAATCGCGTGCTTAATTGCAGGCACGTTTCGGGCAAAAAGAACGTCTGAAGCTTAAATATGGCTTGAATGATAAGAGGTGATGGTGAAAAAGTAAGATGGTTGGGCCTCTGATATCTCTGCCCTCAAAGTGGGAACAGCTTCTGAAGGATTTGGCCGAAGATCATGACATCGATCTCAACGCCATCGTCAGTCAACTGTGTGAGTGGGCCTTTTCTAATCCTGAGAGCAAAGAACAGTTCAGGATTTGGTTAGATGAGGCTTATCCTGCAGAAGGAGAAGCTGAAGAAGCAGCAAGAGCTGTAGGAGAAGAAGCTGCTGAGGAAGAAGAAGAGATCGAAGAAGAGTCTGAGGAAGAATCGCACGAACACAGAGATTAACCGAGTGACTTGTGCAAAGTAAGAGAAAAAAGCTTGTCACATTGTGAATTATGCGTTTCTATCACGCTTAAGTACTTACACGCGCGCGCTGGTAAAGACGGGATGGAGGCGCTGGAAAGAGAAATGGCAAGCAGAAGCCTATGCGTTGAATTGAATGGAGAAGCATCCGAAAGGAGCGGAATCAGCTCTCGAGGACACTTCAGGTGGAGGTGACGAAAATGAGTAGGAGAAGTAAACCTATGGGAAAAGCAATCGATAGGCAGAAGGGGCATCAGGTGAGAAGAGCTCGCGGTGGAAAGAAACAGAAGAGAAGATAGCGCGCTTCATTAGGCATGTACACTAGTCTACCCATCTTGTAACTTCGCTTGCACTCGGCCGTTTAGGGGGAGGTAGAGCCATGTCACCATATCCTACCAGCGCGCGCATGACTTACTGTCAAAGAAGGCGCTCCAACCGCGGTCAAGAGACAAGTCATACATAATTTTTTTCTAAAAAACTCGGTATTGAAGGAAACTTCGATGTTTTTTGGGTGCAGACATTCCTCCATGCTTGTTAGGGTTGTGCGCCGGACTCTTGTTTTTTCATCTTCTTCTCTTGCCTTTGCCGACTCCTCGGTATGTGAGCCTTGCTTTGGCTGCTGTTTCTTCATTGTAGGCGTTTCGGCAATCAATCAGGACCGGAGTAGCCAGCTTGTCTTTCAGCTTTTTCAGGTCTAGCGTGACGTATTCTTTGTGTTTGGTCGAAAGGATGACTGCATCTGCGTTTCTGACTGCTTCATCCAGGTCTCTAGTGAAGGGGAGTTCGAAGTCTCGGACAAGCGGGTCGTGAAGTACAGGTTGTGCACCGCGCTTCTTCAGCTTCTCATACAGTGTAGCCGACGGAGTGTTTCTTGTGTCATCAGAGTTTTCAAGAAAAGCCACGCCCAATATGGCTATTTTTGCGCCTTTCAGCTTCTTGCCATGCGTTGCCAAGGCTTCTTCCAGTAGGTCTACAACGTGTCCCGGCATCGCATCGTTGAGTTCTCTGCTGGCAAGTATGACTTTTGGGCAGAACTTGGATTTTCCATAGCTATCCAAGCCATGCTTTAGCAGCCAAGGGTCTTTTGGCAAACAGTGTCCACCGACTCCTCCGCCTGGGAAGTGCATGTTCCTCACAGGGTTCGACGCCGGGTTCTTAGGGTCGTTTGGAAGCGTGTTGACCAGTTCTCGCACTTTGAAAGCGTCGACGCCGAGACTCTCACAAACCAATGCTACCTCGTTGGCGAAGGCAATGTTAACATCTCGATATGTGTTCTCAACAACTTTTGTCACTTCAGCCGTGAGTGTATCAGTGGGGCAGAGCCTCGCCTTCACAACGTGCCTATACAGTTCCAACGCACGCTTTGTGCTTTCATCGTTAATTCCCCCAACAATTCTGGGTAGTTCAACGATATTCTTGATTAAACGTCCTACCATCACTCTTTCGTAGCAGAAGGCCAATGAGAAATCCTTGCCTGCCTTCATGCCCGAACTCTTCTCCAGTAGAGGCTTGACAACGTTCTCCGTCGTGCCAGGCGCTACAGTCGACTCAACGACCACAAGTGTTTTCGGTCGCATGTACTTGCCGACCTGTGCGGCAACTTCCTTCAACGATGAATAATCAGGGACTCTATCAGCGTCCGTCGGCGTCTGCACGTCAATAAGCACTGCCTCGGCGTTCTTGCAGGCTGAAATGTCCTCGACAACCTTGAATGCTTTCTTCTTCACCACACGCCCAATAAGCTCAGACAAGCCCGGCTCATCTCCGCCGATCGGGTTCTTGCCCTTATTCAACCAGTCAATCTTCCATCCAGAACGCTTGGACCTACGCTGCACCCCGACAACTTCAAACTCGGGAACATCAGCAAAAAGTGCAGCTATGGGTATTCCAACATATCCCATACCGACAACCACGATTCTTCTTACCATACACCTAAGCCAGATGACGGCAACTATATTTTACTTTCGCTTTCCCACAGGCCGTGGAAGCCGAAGAGCCTGTACAACAGCAACTCAGTTGCAGTTGCAGCGTGAGCATTATTTTTCAAAATGGTTTTTATACCGCTTCTGCAAGAATGAGACTGAAAGGAAGTTCGTTTCATGGAATTTAGAGGAAGTCAAAGTGAAAAGAATTTGCTGGCAGCTTTTTCCGGCGAGTCTCAGGCCAGAACACGTTACAGCTTCTTCGCCAGCGCAGCAAAGAAGGAAGGATTCGAACAGATCTCAGCCATTTTCCAAGAAACATCGGACAACGAGAAAGAGCACGCGCAACTATTTTTCAAGCACCTGAAAGGCGGAGCTGTCGAAATCAAAGCCGCCTATCCCGCAGGCATCATCGGAACGACGAAAGAAAACCTTAAAGCAGCTGCTGAAGGCGAAAAGTTCGAGTGGGGAACACTGTACCCAGGTTTTGCTGAAACCGCTGAGAAGGAAGGTTTCAAAGATGCTGCAAAAACGTTCAGAAGCGTCGCCAAAGTTGAAGCTTACCATGAAAGGCGCTACATGAAGCTTCTGGCAAACGTTGAGCAGGGCACGGTCTTCAAAAGAGACAAGCCGACAAAGTGGAAATGCAGAAACTGCGGGTTCGTCTACGAAGGCAGCGAAGTGCCAGAAAAGTGTCCTGTGTGCGAGCATCCGAGAAGCTATTTCGAGGTCTGGACCGAGAATTACTGAACGTGTCTCCTGACCCTCTGACGAGCAGGCATCTTCACATTCAGCGTCTTAGCTAGACGCTTCACTTCATTGTTGCTCATCCACTCGGTCTTGAGGTACTCGCAAATTCGTTCGTCACCAAGACCAAGCCTTTTAGCTTCTTCAACCGTATGCTGATAAGCCTCAATCTCAGTCGGCCTTTCCACATAGCTGTACCTATCATCAAACAGTTCCTTTCCATTCATGAACTGTTTAACATGGACCAGCTCATGGATCACGTCAAGGTAAATGTCCACGATATCTCCACAGTTCAGGTAGTCCGCGCTGACGATCAAGTGCCCGTCCGTGTCGCTGACACCCATATAGCCACGTCGTCCGGCAAACTCGACCCTCAGCTCCGAAAGCACTTTCTCTGTTTTCTCGCCAAAAACCTGTTTGACTGCCTCAACCTTCTCGAAACCCTTGAAATGCTCAGAAAAAGGTTCAGTCCAAACCTTCGCGTTCCGCATTATCTCAACGTTCAGCACGGGCTCCACGATGCTTGTTCTCTCCTGTTGCCATTGAACCGAAGCAATAACAACTAGTAAAGTTTATCCTTTCGTATTAGCCTTGACATTGATGCGCCGTGCGGTCCGAGGTTCCAACGAGTATGCTTCAGATAAGAACATTGTCGCCTGAGGATCTGCCTTTTTCAGTCCAGATCACAGGTCAGATGGGATGGAACCTAATGGAAGACGACTTCAAATTCATGATGGACCTTGAACCCGAAGGCTGCTTCGTAGCTCTCGACAATGACAAAAGAATCGGCCTTGCCACAACGATCAGTTACGGCAACATAGGCTGGTTCGGAAACCTCCTCGTCAACGAAGCCTACAGAAACGAAGGCGTAGGCTCTCAACTCGTCAAGCATTCAATCAACTATCTCTCAAGAAAGCACGTCAGGAGCGTCGGGTTGTACGCGTACGAGAACAGAATCCACTTCTACACGAGACTAGGCTTCAAGCACGACGCAGACTTTGCCGTGATGAAGGGCACAGGCTTCCCTTCGCCAGCAAACCCGAACGTGAAGAAAGCCCGAGAGGAAGACATACCCAACATAGTCAAGTACGACGAATCATGCTTCGGAAGTTCCAGAAAGAAACTGCTTGAACCCATTATCCTCGACCCAGACAACCTCTGCTACACAATCAGCAAGAACAACCACGTGTCAGCATATGTCGTGGCGAAAGCATACAGAGGCGTGGCCGAACTGGGTCCGCTCGTCTGTCCTGAAGGACGCAGCGATCTTGCAGTTGATCTTCTGAATATGGTTCTTGACAAACTGGACAGCGTTGAAGTTTCGCTCTTCCTACCTCTGAAGGAAAGCATCCTCATCAACATGCTCAAAGACAAAGAGTTCACCGAAGAATTCCACGTGGCCAAAATGTTCTTCGGTGCACCCATCGCCAAGGCCTGCGTTCAGGCAGCAGAATCATTGGAAAGGGGCTGAAAACGCACATGTCACAGGACAATTGCCGCGTAATCGTCGAAGATTTTCTCAAGAACTCATGGGCCTGTGTTGAAGCCATCACACAGGAACTTGCCTTTTTTGATGGCAAAGGACCTGGGACTCACCTTTACAGTTTCAAGAACGGCCGGAGGGAAGACACTACATTTGACGGGAGCCATTTTTTCCTGCGAGCTTCCGTCGAATACTCGAACCCACAGTTGACCGTGGAGGAAGTCCAGGGTATCGTCGCGGCCAGGTTGCTTGAGGTCTGCGGAAACTACTTCCAAGGCGTAGGACTGCATACTCCAGATGCAAGAGACACAGATACAATATGCGAGCTGCTCAAGAAGCCTCCTGAAGGAAAAATCGTACCGTTCCTCCTCAACACCGACGAAATTGAACCCGACAGATACTCGATGAACCCGCTTAAGGAATCCATCGTGAACAGTGGCCAGAGCGCCTTTGCCTGTGCGCACGTTAAGACAGAGGGCCTCAGCGTAGACCCAAGCTTTGCACAAAAATACGGCGGTTCACTCATATGCAAGAACGAAATCGAACTCATCGACGAACACCTGCACTCGTGTCACAATAGCTACATTGACATGGTTGACGCCGTCAAGTACGAACAGCTGGAGAACCTTTCAGCGTCGTTCAGCATGGACTTGCGAGCTTACTCGGTGCGCATGCCCCTCTCAGCTCTGGAGAAGGAAACACCCGACGGGCTGCTGCATCAAATCATAAAGAAGACTCATGCGGAATACGAAATCTTCGAATGTGTCTATAGGTGCATGGGCCGAAGCATGAAAAACCTCACAACGCTTCTGGTTGTGCCCCACTCCTCAAAGGGTTATAGCTCCAAGCGCGCAGCCAGGGGCAGAATCTACTTTGACGGGGCCAAACTGAAAAACGTCAAGGTTGACTACCGCACGGTTCTGCTGTATCCAAACGCGATTGACCCTGCAGACGTAAGCGTGGCCAAAGCAGACGACAGCTTCACAGTTGAAGCGGAAAAACTGACAAACTATGATTACAAGCAAACCGCATCATCACCACAATTCTTCCTTTACTCTCTTGCATCGCCTGAAAACGCAGTCTTGTGGCACGGCATAGGAGCCTTCGGAGCATCAGAACTGCTCAAGAGCTATACCACCACGCGGTTAGCTTGCGCCAAGGGCCTGCTCATCGGCGGACTGAGTACAAAATATGGAATCGCGACGAAAATGCCCCTGCAGTTCAATCTTGTGCCTAAACACATGTGGTTCCACCCCGTGCACCGCAACATCGACGCAAGCATAGGATGCGTTGAAGACCTGAAATTCCTGGCAGACCTTGGAATGAAAATGGAACATCTCTCAACTGAACTGTACATCCGCAAGTAACGGCAACCTTTTTAAGGTCAGAGCAAACATGACTTTTCGACCATCATGTTCTTCAGACAAATCAAGCATCTAGGCGACAACTTCTCCTACATCATCGCAGATGACTCCAACAAGGAAGCCGCCATCGTCGACCCCAGCTTCAACACAGAGGCAATTGCTCAGGTTCTCAAAGATCAAGGCTTAGCCGCAAAATACATCATCAACACCCATCAGCATACCGACCACACGGCAGGCAACGAAGACCTCAAGCACAGATACCACGCCAAAATCGTCGCTCACAAAGAATCCAGCGTTAAGAAAGACGTCAGCGTGAAAGAGGGAGACGTTATCAGCATGGGCAAGGTGTCGATCCGCGTGATCCACACACCAGGCCATACGCCTGACAGTGTCTGTCTGCTCGTAGACGGCACACTCCTCACAGGAGACACGCTGTTCATCGGCGAATGCGGAAGAACCGACTTACCCGGCGGAAACCCTGAGGACATGTACCATAGCCTCTTCGACAAACTGATGAAGCTCGGCGACAACGTCGAAGTGTACCCTGGCCACGACTATGGATCAAGCCCGAAATCCACCATCGGTCAAGAGAAAGCAACGAACTATACACTCGTAGAAAGATCGCTCAGAGAATTCGTCGAGTTCATGCGAACTCCATGAATCTACATCAACAGAGGAAGGCCTGAAGCCGCATGATGCGTTTAATATGTCTATCTGTCTAACTGGACATGGTCGAGATTACTACGACCACGGGGAACAAGAGAAATGAACGTTGGCAAGGGGCTGGAGAATGTCTGAAAAAACAGTCTCTTACGAGATAGAAGCTGACATTCCAGTCAAGTACGTTGAAAACTTGCTGGACCACATCTACCAGAAGCACTTGCTGCCGCAAAAGGAGAGGTTCACACGAGTCTCCAAGACCCAAACAGAAGGAACCTCCTCACTTTCCTTCACCGTTCAAGACCAAACTGGCACACGCATTCTCGATGTTCGAATTCTGGGAAGTATGCCCCTGAAAATCAGCATCACTCCGACGGTCGAAGCAGTCACAGAAGATACGCTAGAGGAAGTGAAAGAGGACATCAAAATAGCTGTGGACCTTTTTGAAGAGAAGGTCAGGGCGAATACACTGTATTTTGCTTGGAGGGAAGGCGAGAACATTGTTCCTGAAAAAATGTCAGGAAAAGAAAGGAGGCCTATCAACAGGGTCCTGCTTGAAACTCAGGTTTTCCTTTCCGTTATCTTCATCACAATCGGTCTCTTTCTCTTCACATACCTTGGACCCTTATGGTGGGCAGCGCCTATTATCCTGCTGGTACTCCAGTTCGTCATTCTCTTCTACTCAAGCAGATTGATCGAGATAGGCACAGACTGGCGCATAACCAAAGACAACCCAACTCTTCATCTGCTAGAATACAGGCTGCCCCTGCAGGAGCAGGACAGTCTCCAAAAGAGTTTTCCCAAGGAGAAACTGACCAGCATAAAGAAGGAAATCTACCAGCAGACGATACAGCAGAGGGGAGAAATAGATTGTCAAACAACGCAACAGATATTCAGTAATCACGGAATCCAATGCAGCCCCGAGAACTTGGCTGCCCGAAAAGTGAACGTTTACGAACTCGTCGAGAAAACAGCCCGCAAATTCGGTTTTCCAATGCCGAAGATAGTTGTTTCCAACACGTTGATCCCGAACGCAGCAGCTTCAGGCCCGAGCCCGCGTCGCGGCATCGTTCTCATCACGACAGGCCTGCTAGCTCAGCTTGAGGAGAACGAAATCATCAGCGTCTTAGGACACGAGTTCGGTCACTTGAAAGGACACGACCCGCTCGCACTGTTCGGTTTGACTGGCGCCGAATTCTTGTTCCGCTTCTATGTGCTGTTGCCCTTCTTTCCGATCGTGTTCACTTCCCTGCTCTTCATCGTGTATTTTTGGGCTGTCATGACATTGATCTACTTCATAGCCAAATTCTTCGAAGCGCGAGCTGACCTAACCTCTGCCATCGTAGTGGGACAGCCGCGAGTCCTTGCAGAGGCACTTGAGAAAATCAGCTTCAAAAGACTCCTGTACGAGCGCGTGCCGTCCTACCGCATTCAGGAATGGATAAGCCTTGACCCGCACCCTCCTATATATTTTAGAATCCACCGCCTGAGAAGACTCGGGGAAACAACGAATGTCAAGCACCCACTTTTCCAGTCAGCTAGAGAAGTGACCCGAGGTTTCCTTGACAGCCTCTAGACCAGACTCTAGACCAGAGGAGCAAACCTGCTTAGACATCGACTAGGATCTGGTCGCCCTCTGCTTTGACCTGAAAAAATGGCTCCGGCTTCTTCGCCGGTCCCTTCACAACGTTTCCTGTTTTCATGTCGAAAACTGAAACGTGGCAAGGGCAGGTTATGTTCTGGCTTTTGAGTGAGCCTTCTGAGAGCTTGCAGGACATGTGCGTGCAGCGGTCGCCGATAGCATAGTAGTTTCCGTCAACGTTGGCTACGACGATTTCCTTGCCGCCTGCTTCAACACCTAACGCTTTGCCTGGTCCCAAGTCTTTCACCAAGGCTACCTTCACAAACCCCATCCTCCTAAGTTGCCTCCTTGCCACGATCTACCTCTTCGGCCATTGAATAAAAATCTTGTCGTTCTCTGCCGTTAATCGGCAAAAGAAGCGTTTTGTCGATACTTTTCAATTGAATAAACCAGGAGAGGGCAGCAAACCTTTTTATATGAGTCTGCCATTCAGGTGAGCCTGTCACAATAACCAATGCACTAATCAAAGAAGCTTTTTAAAGGCTCCTGGAAATTCGCATGGAAACTTTTGTGGCAGGAGAAATGAAACAAATGACTATAAGAACTTTCAAGGACTTGCCTTTAAGTCCACAGGTAATGAAGAGCATTGAAGAGCTTGGGTTCACAGAACTTTTTCCAATCCAAGCCGAAGTAATGCTTCCACTGCTTGAAGGCAAGGACATTATTGGACAAGCCCAAACAGGAACGGGCAAGACTGCGGCTTTCGGTGTTCCAATGGTCGAACGCACAAACCCACAAGAGAGAGCAGTTCAAGGTCTAGTCCTGCTGCCCACACGCGAGCTTGCTGTGCAAGTAGCAGAACAGCTTGGCATTTTCGGCAAACACCGAGGGATAAAAGTTCTAGCAGTTTACGGCGGAGAACCTGTTCAAAAACAGGTCCACGCATTGGCAAGAGGAATCCAAATTGTCGTCGGCACGCCAGGCCGAGTAATCGATTTGCTCGAAAGGGGCACCCTGAACCTGTCCCACGTGGAGATTCTTGTTCTCGACGAGGCTGACAGGATGCTTGACATGGGCTTCATCGAAGACATAGAATACATATTATCACGAGTTCCAAGACAGAGACAGACAAGCCTGTTTTCAGCAACGATCGACCAGTCCGTCCTGAACGTGTGCTACAGATACATGAAAAACCCTGAGAAGAAACTAGTGAGCAAGGACGAGATCGCGGTTACACAGATAAGCCAGTATTACATGGTTGTGAACCCTCACAGCAAGTTTGCAAGCCTCAGAGGCATAATCGACGAGAACCACATAGGACGCGCAATAATATTCTGCAGAAGACGCACAGAAACAAGCATTGTCGCGGACAAGCTCAGAAGACAAGGCTACGACGCAAAAGCATTGCACGCCGGGTTCACCCAGCCGCAGCGTGACCAAGTAATCAACGCTTTCAAGAATGGCAGGCTAAGGTTTCTAGTAGCAACAGACGTAGCAGCACGCGGCCTTGACATTGACGGCATAACACACATCATAAACTATGACATGCCTGAAGATGCACTGGTATACTTCCACAGGATCGGCCGAACAGGCCGCATGGGACGTGAAGGCACAGCCATAAGCCTCGTAGGCTATGGAGAAATAGCGGGTCTTGACCAGATAAAGGCGCTGACGAAGACCAACATAGAGGAAATCGAACAGAACCTTATCGTTGCACCGCATTTATAAGGGACGGCGCCACACTACTTTGGCGCGGTAGCGTTCCTTACAACACGATACGCACGGAAACAACGCTACACACAACAATCAACGGAAATAGGAGTGATAGAAAATGGCAGAAAACAACAAAATCGTCTTCATTGGCAGGAAACCGGCAATGAGCTACGTTCTAGCAATCATAACAAGCCTATCCGCTTCCAACGCTAAAGAAATTACGTTGAAAGCACGCGGTCAAGCAATCACGACAGCCGTAGACGTTGCAGAGATAACAAGAAGCCGCTTCCTCAAGGACTTGAAGGTAAGCAAAATCGCAATCGGAACTGAACAGATGCCGGCCAGAGAAGGCGAAAGCGGTGCAAGAGCAGTCTCTACAATGGAGATAACCCTAGCAAAAGACTAGAGCAACAACCTAAACAAAGTACCACAACGGCGAGAACCTCGCCTTTCTTTCTCTATATAAATAAATTCCAATTCCAGAAGTTTCTACAACTTATCGGTCAACGTATTTGAGAATTTCCGAGAGATTTCTCATTGTTTCCACACGGTCATGCGGGTCACCGTTTCGACTAATCAGCACAGGTTTCATGCCGACCTTCTGGGCGCCTTCATAATCATACTTCACAGAATCGCCCACAAAAATAGTGTTCTCAGGCTGCACGTGCAATTTGGCAAGCGCATAGCAGAATATTTCTTTGCTCGGTTTGGCTTTCTTGCAAGCATCACACCCCACTGCCACGTCAAAGACGTTCTTAAGTCCAAGTTTCTCAAAAATCTTCTGAATTTCCTGCTCCAACGCGTTGGTGACGATTCCCAACTTCACTTTTCTCAGTTTCAACTTTCCTAGAGTTTCAGCAGCATCTGGATAGACTTGCAGGCATGCGTAGTCGAACCATTGTTCATTGATTCTGCGGGCTAGCATCTCTCGGTTTTCATTCACGCCTATTTTCCCCAGAAGTCGCTCGTTCCATTTGTCCCAGTATTTCATGCCTTGTTCTGCCAACTCGTCAGCGTTATGTTCTGCCTGATTCTTTCTGTGAGCGGCGCGAATTTTCTCAATCGATACGTGGACTCCGTGGGCTTCAAGGATTTTATGAAAAACCTCTGCAGGCTCGACTGACTCAATGATTGTTCCGCCAAGGTCAAATATGACGGCCTTGACTTTTCCCTCTTTGCTCACGGAAAGAGTCTCCGAACACATAGACCACGACCGTGAAATATAAAAAGGTTTCACCGGCTCAGATCCACATGATGGCCTGTAATCTGCAGATGCGACGGCATCTGTACTAGGGCTGTTTTGGAGGCAAGCCCATGGAACCTCTAAGGTTCCAGCTAGACCAGCGTATCTCTGCAACAGACGGAATGACTATGTCAGCGAACTGTTCAAACTTCTCCCTTTTTGTTGACCCTGTCAACACGCCCACGGAGGCGTTTACCTTGGCGTTCTTTCCCATGCGCATGTCAAATACTGAGTCTCCTACCATAATAGTTTGTTCTGCCGTGCAGCCTGTGTGTTTCATGGCCTCAACTATCATGTCTGGTGCAGGTTTTCCGTTGACAACGTCGTCGTCTCCTACGAAAGCGTCAAACAACGGAGCTATTCCAAGCGCTTCGAAAGAAGTGGCGATGCGTCTGTGAGTGTCTGTTGAGGCTATGGCCAGTTTCAAGCCGTGGGCTTCCATCTGCGTCAACGCGGCTTCGACTCCTTTGAGCAGGACTGTGCCGAAGGGCGGTCTCATGCGTTCATCAGCTTCGTCGTATGCTTTTTCAGCATGCTTTCGCGCTTCTTCCCACGGGCACCCTTTCAGGTAAAAGGCGGCTGAAGCGATTAGAATCTCCTGTTGCCGAGGCGCTGTGGCCAGCGGTCCCCCGTAGTCCATCTTTTCATGCGCAAGGTCAACGCCCATGACCTTTTCCCACAAGCCAGCGACTTCACTTCCACCATGCTCTTCAACGGTCAATCTGCGTGCTCCTGCCAGGGCGAGAAGCACTTGGTATAGGTCAACGAGCGTGCCATCTTTGTCGAAAACAACAAGCTTGCAGTCAAATGCTTTGTTTCCTACTATTAGTCTGACCATGATCGTTGCCTCATTCTTGCGATGGCAAAAAGCTTTCTGGTCCCTAATAATCTCTTGCCCACAACTTGTGCGGACTTGTTCGTCAGTCAGCGGGCTAAGGAGTCGCTGTATTGAGAGATGTCTGATTCCTGGAGGATTTCTCTTCTTTTCACGATTTCAGCGAAATCCACGCAACCTCCGCCGACGATTTTCAGCTTGGCGTCGACTTTTTTCTTGCTTACGGTTACCACGTTGTAGGAGTTGCAGAAAAATCCTCTGAGTTTTTCGCAGGATACGCTGCCCGCGTGGACGACTTGCATGTCTTCGATTTTCCATTTCCATGGTCTGTGGCGGTGGCCGCAGAGTACGAGGTTTGCTTTTGACTTGGTTAGGCTTCTAAGTGCGTCGCCTGCGTCGACGACGGTTATCTGGTCTGCGCCAGTGTCTGGTACGGGTACGACATGGTGATGTATGGCTACTATACGTGTTTTGTTCTTGTATTTTTCAAGTGTCTTCTCGAGCCATAGGTTTTGACGATTGCCTATTTCGCCGTCATCTCTGTCAGGCCTGGCTGAACTGACCACGACGATGACTGCTTCGTCGGTTTCAGTCACCTGCGTGAAGGGAAAGTACTCCTTGAAAAGCAGATAGCCTGTTGAGCGGTAATCGTGGTTTCCGCTGAGGTAGACAATCTTGTCAGCTTTCAGTTTTTTCAGTTCTTTCTGGGCCAGTTTGAATTCGGAGATGAGGCCGTTCTCTGTCAGGTCGCCTGTGACTAGTATGATGTCCGGTCGTATGCTGTTGATTTCTGTGATGGCCGTTCTGAGTCTTTCGCGGAGGAACATGGGTCCGCAGTGTACGTCTGAGATTTGGACAATAAGCATCATATCACAAGAAAAGGGGTCTATTCTCTGCTCGCGAGTATGACGATGTAGTCCGCCGTGTCAGCACACATGTCTGCGGCTTGTTCGATGAATTCGATCAGGTCGTCGAGTATTACTAGGGCTCCAGCGTTCATTTGGTCTCCGTATTTCACGAACAATGCCTTGGTCTTGAGGTATTCTTGGTCGACGTCATGTTCGATGTCCTCGACCTTCTGAGCCCCTTCTATCGCCGCGGCGGGTGCCGTGTTCAGTTTTTCTATGCAAACTCGGAGGGCTTGGGCGCAGTCTACCAGGCGCGAAGTCATGTCCGCTGTATTCTCCCAGAATTCCTTCGGAAACTTCACCTCGGAAAGCATTTCGAGACATCTGGCCGCGTCTTTCACGTGGTCTGCCAGCGTGTCCAGTCTTTTCACAAGATGAAGCAAGTCTTCACGGTAGTCAGCAAGCAAAGCTGCTCCCTTGGATAGTTCCTTGAAAACCTCGGTCCTGAGCACGTCCACTTCTTCTTCTTCCTTGAACAGGTTCTCGATCCGCTGAATTGCCTCTTTTCTTTTTCCATGCAAGATGCCCTGTACGGCCTGGTCTAGAAGCGTCACAGTGTCCAAGGCTTTGGTTATCTGTTCATGAGCCAAATCTAGAGCCTTCGTCTTGCGCCTTTTTTCAAACCATGCATAACTTTTCCTTTCCAAAGCTCATGTCTCCATGTACATACTTTTTCTCGTGTGCTTATTAACTTTTGAGACTCTCAGCCCTGCTGGTAGTCTGCCCTTCGCTTTTGCTGCGGCCTGTCTTAGGCAGTGTTCTTTTCCTCGGTCTTCCAGTATGCGCGTTCTTGCCCTTTGCATGTTCTGACGTGTTCTTTTTTGAAGATTGGGGCTTCTTTCTTGTATCTTTCAACAGCTTCTTCTAGCACTGGGAACAGTCGTTGGCGGTGGGAACCAGCGACTGAGACATAGACGAGGCCTTCGCCCACTTTGAATGTTCCGAGCATGTGATGTATTTGAACGTCGGTGATCCCTTGCCTTTTCTTCAAGTCTTCGCAAATGCTTGCCAAGGCTTGGTTTGCCTTTTCTTCGTAGGCTTGAAGCTCGAGCTTCTGTACTTTTTCGCGTTTTTCTGCTTCACCGCGGACGAAGCCGATGAATACGGCCACTGCTCCTGTTCTATCGAAGTGCGGCGTGCTTTTCACGCTTTTCATGAGATCGTCAAGTGTGAAAGTACCTTTTTGATGGACGCCTGCGCTGCTTTTCACGCTTTCTACACCTGCAAATAAGTAAAGTTGGGTTGGTTGTATAAGGGTTGGCGTCTGGGAAAGGCTAATCTGCGGTTACATACTTGCGTATGTCTTCCGGCGTACAATGCGGGATAGGCAGGTCTAGCATAGTTTGCAGTCCGGCTGGGGCGTTGATGACGTGGGGAACGGCATTGACGATCATTGCTACAGTTCCAGCGTCTCCGTGGATGCAGGGTTGGATTCTCTGTGTGATGTTGGGGACTCCTTTGATGGTTATGGCGTCGTATTCTTGTTCTGCGCCTATGTAGGCTTCAAAGTGGAGTGTGATGGCTTCTCTTCCTCTTATCGTGGCTGTTGCTGTTTGTCTCATGCCCGCTACTTTCCCGGCGGGGACTTGTATGCCTTTGCTCGCTGTTGGTCTTCTGGCTATGACAGGCTGTACGGCTTCGACCCTGATCCTGTCAAGTTTCCATGCTAACGCTTCTGCTATCATGGCGATGGACTGCTCTAGGCCGACGTGGCCTGTGATCTGCCTGTTCTTAATTCTGTTGTTGAATTCTTCGAGCGTTAGGCCTGCTCCTATCTTTTTCTGGAAGGGTATGCGTCTGGTGGCGGCGTTCATGATTCTGGTAACTTCAACATTGTCTATTCTTGTGCATGGTGCTGTGAGCGTGATTACGAGGGTGTCCATGAGGAAGCCGGGGTTTATACCCGTGCCCAGAACGGTTACATCATGTTTCTTGGCCAATGCGTCGAGTTTGTGTGCAAGTTTGGGTTCGGACAGGTAGGGGTATGACAGTTCTTCGCATGTGGACACGACGTTCACGTTCTGTTCGACGAGGGCTGCGATCTGAGGGTAGGTTTGTTTGAGGTAGGATGAGGTAGCATGGATGGCGATGTCTGGTCTGGTTTTCTTCAGTGTGTCTATCACGTTGTCTGTGATCATTATGCCTGTTCTTGTTTGGAGTTTTAGGACTTCTGCTAGGTCTTTGTTCAGTTTTTGAGGATCTGTGTCTACGGCGGCAACGATTTCTGTGCCCTGTTTTTCGATTAGGTGTTTGGCTATGAGCGCGCCGACTGCACCGACGCCGCAGAGTGCTACGCGTAGGTTTCTCATTTGTGTTTGCCTCTTTTGTTGGTCTCTTCTGTCTCTACGGGCTTAAAAGTCTGTTTGATTCTCATGTGGGGTTGGATGTCTGTGAAAAACCTTTACATTTGTAAACTTTTATATGTTGGTGGTTCGCCAGTAATACGGAGGGCCAACATCTTGGCAAGCTCGGTGACTGCTGTTTCCAAGGAAGTTCTCAACCGGATTCTGGACGCTGAAAAACTCAAGTACTGCTTTGAATGCGGTATATGCACGGCCACCTGTCCCATGGCGGAAATGCTTGGCGCTGACTACAACCCGCGTAATCTGCTGGAACGAATCGCCTGCGAGCCGGAGACCATTCTGGATTCAGATGAGCTTTGGCTGTGCGCTTGGTGTTACAGTTGTCAAAAACGTTGTCCTCAGGCTTTGAAGCTGCCCGAGATCTTTCTCGAAATGCGAAGGGTTGCCAAGGATCGTGGTAGCCAATCCTTTGACAGGGCTCTGCAGAAAATTGTTAAGAACATTCCTCTTCCGCTTGTGACGACGCTAGTTTGCTTTCACCCTGAAAGGGCAGGGTTGGACAATGAGAAGGTGCTGAACATGATTGAGAAATCAAGAGAGGCACAATATAAGCCGCGGAAGGGCGAGAAGCCCCTGAGAGTTGCAGTCATCGGTGGTGGCCCTGCTGGTTTGAGTGCAGCGTACGAGCTGGCCCGAAAGGGTTATGCTGTTACGATTTTTGAAGCGCTGCCCGAGCTGGGTGGCATGCTTCGAAAAGGGATTCCTGAGCACAGGCTACCTAAACGTGTGCTGGCCAAGGAAACGAAGTACATACTGGATTTGGGTGTTGAGGCCAGGACGAACACGGAGGTTGGTAAAACCGTGGCTTTTGAAGATTTGTGGAAGGAAGACTACAGGAGCGTCTTCGTCAGCGTGGGTGCGCATAAGAGTCAGCGTTTGAAGATTGAAGGGGCTGACTTGGACGGTGTGGTTCACGCGCTGGATTTTCTGTGGGATTCCAACTTCGGCAAGGAGATGAATGTTGGAAAGAATGTCGTCGTGGTAGGTGGTGGTAACGTGGCCGTGGACGCTGCGAGGACGGCGAAATGTTTGGGCGCGAGGGATGTGACAATTCTGTACAGGCGTTCAGTTGACGAGATGTCCGCCAACCCGTGGGAAGTGAAGGAAGCGGAGATTGAGGGGGTTACGGCGGAGTTTCTAGTTTCGCCAAACCGCATTCTGGGTAGGAACGGTAGAGTTGTGGGCGTTGAATGCGTTCGCATGCAGCTGGGCGAGCCAGACGAGTCAGGACGGAAGAAAGCTTCTCCTATTGGTGGTTCAGAGTTCAAGCGTGAAACAGATATGGTTGTTCTGGCGATTGGAGAAGCTCCAGACCTTGGATTCTTGCCGAAGGATATTGAGCTGAATGATGACGGGACGGTGTGGGTGAACCCAGTCACGTTGGAGACAAGTTTGAGAGGCGTTTTTGCGGGCGGCGATGCGATGTTGGGTCCAGCTTCAGTGATCGAAGCCATTCGTGATGGCAAGCGTGCTGCCACATCTATTGATCGTTACATCCGGTCTGTGGGAGAGAGCTAAGTTGTCGGAGAACAAGGCGGTTGAGGCCAAGCTGAAGGACGATGTGCGCATAGGCGTCTACGTGTGTCATTGCGGCTTGAACATTGCTGGTTCAGTTGACTGTGCAGACGTTGCCAAGTTTGCGGCGAATCTGCCCAGCGTGGTTCTGGCGCAGGATAACCGGTACACATGTTCTGACCAAGGTCAAGCTGAAATCAAGAATGATATCAAGGAGCATCGGCTGAACCGTGTGGTTGTGGCTTCATGTTCACCCAGGCTTCATGAGCCTACTTTCCGCAAAGCGTGTGAAGAGGCAGGGTTGAACAAGTACCTGTTTGAGATGGCCAACATTCGTGAACATTGCAGTTGGGTTCATTTGTACGATAGGAAGGCGGCAACGGAGAAGGCTAAGGACCTTGTGAAGATGGCCGTTGCCAAAGCTGCATTGCTTGAGCCGGCCATTGAGGTTGAAGTGCCGATCACGCGGCGGACTTTGGTCATCGGAGGAGGCGTTGCTGGGATTCAGGCAGCTTTGGATTTGGCGGACACGGGTTATATGGTGTATTTGGTGGAGAAGGAGCCGAGCATCGGCGGAATGATGGCTAGGATTGACAAAACGTTTCCGACTATGGATTGTTCTATCTGCATTTTGGCGCCGAAGATGTCTGATGCTGGCCATCATTCGAACATCGAATTGTTGACGAATGCCGAGGTTAGCGAGGTTAAGGGTTACATTGGAAATTTTCATGTGAAAGTGTTGAAGAAGCCGCGGTACGTGGCTAAGGACTGCTCAGCATGTGACGAGTGCGCAAAAGTTTGTCCGATTGTGGCTCCGAACGAATTTGACGTTGGCCTCGCGACGAGGCATGGGATTTACACGCCGTTTGCACAGGCTGTTCCTTCTACGTACATCATCGACATGAACCTTTGCCTCAACAAGAACGGTGTCATTGTTTGTGACAAATGCATGAAAGCGTGTGAGCGTGAGGCCATAAACTTCGAGATGAAGCCTGAAACCGTTGAGCTTGAGGTGGGCACGGTTATTGTCGCGACAGGTGCGGACGTTTTTGACCCTTCAGGCTTGCCGCATTACGGTTATGGCAAGTATCCGAATGTGATTACGTCGCTGGAGTTTGAGCGGCTGATCAACGCGGGCGGGCCTTCGGGTGGGCATTTGTTGAGGCCGAGTGATAAGGAGATTCCGAAGAGCGTAGCCTTTGTCCAATGTGTGGGTTCACGTTCAGACAGGAGCGGGAAGCTCTATTGCAGTAATGTTTGTTGCATGAACACGATTAAGGACTGCCTGCTCATCAAAGAACATTGGCCCGAGACGGAGATCTACGTGTTCTACGTAGACATCAGGGCTTCTGGCAAGGGGTTTGAGGACTTGTACAAACGTGCCCGCAAGGCTGGTGTCAAGTTCATTCGGGGTTTGCCCGCGGAGATTGCTGAGGACCGGAAGTCGCATAACCTGTGGCTCATCGGCGAGAACACGTTGCAGAAGGAGCTGTACAAGGTCAACGTGGAGATGGCTATTCTCAGCATAGGTTTGGAAGCTCGGAAGGACAGTGAAGTGATTCAGCGTCTGCTGACGCTTTCTAGGAATCAGGATGGCTTTTTCTTGGAGGCGCATCCGAAGTTGAGGCCCGTGGACGCTGCGACAGGCGGTGTGTTCTTCGCTGGGTGTGCTGAAGGACCCAAGGACATTAAGGACAGTGTTACACAGGCAAGCGCTGCTGCTGGGCGTGCTGGCATTTTGATGGCTCGGGGCAAGGTGACGGTTGAGGCGATCACGCCGATTGTCTTTCCGGAGAAGTGCAAGGCATGTGGTCTGTGTGTGAAGGTTTGTCCTTACAACGCGATCACTCTGGATAAGGATAAGAAGCGTGTGGAGATTATTGAGGCTGCTTGCGCCGGGTGTGGCACGTGTTCGGCTGAATGTGCCTTCGGCGCTTTGACGCAGAAGCATTTTACTGATGAGCAGCTTTTTGCGCAGATTGACGCTGTGACGGAGGAGGAGCCTGAGAAGAAGATTGTGGCTTTCTGCTGCAACTGGTGCAGTTATGCGGGTGCGGATTTTGCGGGTGTGAGTAGGATGCAGTATCCGCCGAACGTGAGGATTATCAGGACTATGTGCAGTGGGCGGGTGTCGCCTCGGATGGTTGAGAGGGCTTTTGCTAGGGGCGCGGGGGCAGTGCTTGTTGCGGGCTGCCATCTTGGAGATTGTCACTATATCAACGCGAATTATCAGACGCAGAAACGTGTGGAGCGGTTGTGGAAGAAAATGGAACTGAGCGGTTTGAGTAAGGACCGTTTGCAGTTGTTGTGGGCTTCTGCTGCTGAGGGTGAGCGTGTGGCGTCGAAGGTTCATGAGATGAAACCGATTCTTGAGAAGGTTTCGTGTGAGGAGATACAGAAATCAAGGAAGGTTTTTGAGAAGTCTCTGGGAGGAGATTGATGGTATGCCTGAACGGATTAAGCATGCACCCTTAGATAAGGATACTGTGAAAGCGTCTAGGGGCGAAATTCATTTGATCAAGGATCAGTGCAAGGGATGTGGTTACTGTATTGAGTTTTGTCCGAAGAAGGTGTTGGAGGAGTCGGATGAGATTAACGCGAGAGGTGTTCGTCCTCCGCGTGTTGCGCATGAGGAGGACTGTATCATGTGCGATTTCTGCACTGCGGTCTGTCCGGATTTTGCGATTTTCGTTGTGGAAAAGTCTGAAGGAGTAGAAAAGGTGACAGTGAAGGGTGATAAGCATGACTAAGGCGAAGTACGTTTTGAGCGGCGCGCATTTCATGAACGGTGACGTTGCCTGTGCAGAGGGTGCTTTGGCGGCGGGCTGCAGGTTTTTCGCTGGATATCCAATTACGCCGGCCACGGAGATTGCTGAGCATTTGTCTTTGAGGATGCCTGAGATCGGCGGGATCTACATTCAGATGGAGGATGAGATTGCTTCGATGGCCGCCATAATAGGCGCTTCTTATTCGGGTCTTAAGGCTATGACTGCCACGTCTGGTCCCGGTTTCAGTTTGATGCAGGAGAACATCGGCTTGGCGGTGATGACTGAGGCTCCTTGTGTGGTCGTGGATGTTATGCGTGGTGGTCCGAGCACTGGTCAGCCTACAATGCCTGGGCAGCAGGATGTTATGCAGGCAAAGTGGGGTTCGCATGGAGATTATGGGATTATCGCGTTGACACCTTCATCCGTACAGGAAATGTTCGATTTGACTGTTGAGGCTTTCAATTTGTCTGAGACTTACCGTGTTCCAACGTTGCTGATGGCAGACGAGATCGTGGGACACATGTGGGAAAAAGTGGTGATTCCTTCGGCTGACAAGATAAGGACAGTGAATCGCAAGAAGGCGAGTGTGCCCCGTGAAGAGTACAAGCCGTTTATGCCTGAGGATGATTTGGTTCCGCCGATGGCATGTTTCGGTGAGGGCTACCGTTTTCACGCGACGGGTTTGACGCATGATGAGCATGGTTTTCCAAAGACTTCGAGCACCGAAGTGCAGCAGAGACTAGTTCGAAGGCTGTGCGAAAAGATAGACAAGAACGCGGACAAGATAATACGGGTCGAGGAAGTCATGCTGGACGATGCGGACGTGGTTGTTGTCGCCTACGGTATTGTTGCTCGTGCGGCGTTGAGTGCTGTGAGAAAGGCCCGCGAGAAAGGCGTTAAGGCTGGATTGTTGCGTTTGGTCACGTTGTGGCCTTTCCCGGAGAAGCAAGTGGCAAGAGTTGCGAAGCAGGCTAAGAAGATCGTTGTTGCTGAGATGAACTGTGGGCAGCTTGTGCGTGAAGTTGAAAGGGCAGCTAAGGAGACACCTGTTTCATTTCTGTCCAAGCTTGGGGAGGAGCCGCATACACCTATGGAAATATTGGAGTCGATCAGGAGGAATACTTGATGGTGCGAGAGTTGGTTCATCCTTTTGCGAAGTACCTGCGAGCAGAGATGATGCCGCACATTTGGTGTGCTGGCTGCGGAAACGGCATCGTATTGAACTGTTTTGTACATGCTCTGGATGAGTTGAAAACTGACTTGAACAAGCTGGTGATAGTCTCAGGCATCGGTTGTATCGGACGCGTGGCTGGGTACACTTATGCTGATTCTTTCCATACTACACATGGGCGTGCTCTGGCTTTCGCTACAGGCGTGAAGCTTGCGAATCCAGAGTTGGAGGTTGTCGTCATCAGTGGTGACGGTGACCTGTTTGCAATTGGCGGCAACCATTTCATCCACGCGGCGCGTAGGAACATCGGTGTAAAAGTCATTTGCGTGAACAATTTTAATTATGGTATGACCGGGGGTCAGCAGGGTCCGACTACGCCTTTGGATTCAATTACTGCGACAAGCCCATATGGGAATGTTGAACATCCCTTCAATCTCGTGCATTTGGCAGCGGCTTCAGGCTCGACTTACGTGGCAAGGTGGACCACGTTGCATGTGCGTAGGCTGACTCAGTCGCTTAAGAAATTGTTGCAGAAGGAAGGCTTCTGCTTCGTCGAGGCGTTGTCGCCGTGTCCCGAAATTTTCGGCAGGCATAACAAGATGCGGTCTGGCCTTGAGATGATGGAATGGTTCAAACGGGCGTCGGTTGTGGAGAACTTTTCAGACCCGGCTAAGGCGGATATCACACCGGACAAGATCGTGGTGGGCGAGTTCGTGGATATTGAGAAGCTGAGTTATGAAAAGTTGTTGCATGAGAAGATTTCGAAGATTAACGAGAAGGCTATGGAGAAGGTGCAGTAGACATGCGTGTTGAAGTTAGGTTTGCGGGGTTCGGCGGTCAGGGAATAATCAAGTCAGGCATTATTGTGGCTTCAGCGGCGTGTATTCACGGTGGGAAGCATGCTGTGCAGACGCAGTCTTATGGGCCTGAATCGCGTGGCGGAGCCTGTAAGTCTGAGGTTGTGATTTCCGGGGAGGATATTGATTTTCCGAAGGTTGTTGAGCCTGACGTGCTTGTGGTGATGAGTCAGCATGCCTACAATGACTATCTGGACGATGTGAAGGCAGGCGGAACGGTGATCATGGATCCCGACATGATTCCTACAGAGAAGGCGTTGAAAGACGTGCGAGTGTACAAGGTTCCAGCCACGAAGATCGCGGAGCAGCTGGGTCGGCGGATCGTTGCCAACATCGTCATGCTGGGCGCGTTTGTGGCGATCACGGGTCTGCTGGATGCCCATGTTATGAAGGAAGCGATCAAAGAGAACATTCCGGAAGGAACCGAAGAACTGAATCTGGCGGCCTTTGAGAAAGGATACGAGTACGGTAAGAAACTGTAGAAATGGCTACGCGGCTTCTTGTTTTGGCATTTGTGCCAATGGTGTTAAAACTTTTGAGCCTCTTATGCCCACGTGGCGTAGCGGCGCGATCTTTTTGGCTTCGTTGTAGATGTCTGAGGCTATTTTGCCTAGGACGATTTCCTGTGCGAACTGGTCCATGGTGAGTGCAGCGGCTTTTTCTTTCATGATTCTGTCCATGATGTGGCGGAGCACGTGTTCCTGTGACGTTTTGATGCGCGAGAGCGTGAAGGCACTTACGGCTACGCGGAGTGTGAAACCGTCTTTTGTTTTGACGCTGAAGAGGGCGTCGACTTTGGTGGTCCTTCTGCGGACGAGGCTGCGTAAGTAGTCGCGGCTATATTCATGGCCTTTGAATATTGTTCTGGCGTTTTTGCCGTCAAGCTCTGTGATCTGGAAACGCATTTTCAGATGCTGATGCGAAAAGTCGTTGGTGATGTTGTAGAGTGTTGAGTCTACTACTCTGCCGATGAGTTTTTCAGGCGCGTCTGCGGGTATGGCTCCGAGTTCTACATTTCCGAAGTAGGGTGGTGTCACGACCATGTACCATGTTTTGGTGCGCCATTTGTCGCGGACGCGTTTTGTTTTAGTGGACACTTAATGCCTCCGAATGCGGGTTGAAAGGTTCGCATCATAGTATTAAAAGTTTTACCGTCTAGGGGTGATTTCTTTGATTCCGCTCATGTACTTTCTCAATGCTTCGGGTATGGTGACTGTTCCGTCTTCTTGCTGGCAGTTTTCGAGTATGGCTACGATGGTGCGGCCTGTGGCAAATGCTGTGCAGTTTAGAGTGTGCACGAAGCCTTTTGGTGCTTCGCCTTCTTTTTCGCGGTAGCGTATGTTGAGTCTTCGGGCTTGGTAGTCTGTGCAGTTGCTGCATGAATGCAGTTCGCGGTAAGCGTTCTGTGCTGGCATCCAGGCTTCCAGGTCATATTTCTTTGCTGCAACAGTGCCGATGTCGCCTGTGCACACGTTCACGACGCGGTAGGGTAAGCCTATTTTTTGGGTGAGTTCTTCTGCGTTGTGGATGAGTTCTTCGTGCAGTTGCCATGAAGTTTCGGGTTTGCTGAAGATGAACTGCTCGACTTTGTTGAATTGGTGCGTGCGGAAGATGCCGCGCGTGTCTTTGCCGTGTGCTCCTGCTTCTTTCCTGAAATTTGTGCTGTAGCCTGCGAGTTTGAGCGGTAAGTCTTCGGCTTTGAGGACTTCGTCCATGTACATTGCGGCCATCGGATGCTCTGAGGTGGCGATGAGGTAGAGGTCTTCGTTTTCTATTTTGTAGAGTACCTCTTCGAAGTCGGCTAGGGCTACGACGCCTTCATAGGGTTTGCGTCGCATTAGATACGGCGGCTGGACAGGAGTGTAGCCTTTCTTCAACATTTCATCAAGCGCTAACTGGATTATTGCGTTGTCTAAAAGGACGGCTTCGTTTTTGAGGTAGAAGAAGCGGGCTCCGGCTGTTTTGCTGGCTCTTTCAACGTCTATGATGTCTAACGCTGAGCCGATTTCCATGTGGCCTCTTGGCGTGAAAGTGAATTTCGGTGGCTTGCCCCATCTACGTATTTCATAGTTGTCATTCTCGTCTTTGCCTTGGGGTACTGTTTCATGCAGGAGGTTTGGGAGACGCAAGAGAAGGTTGTGCTCTTGTTCTTCCCATTCGACGACATGCTTTTCCAGAGCCGTGACTTCGCCGTCTACTTTTTTTGCTTTGACAATTTCGACTTCTACGTTTTTGTTGGCTCTCTTGGCTGTGGCGATTTGTGCGGTTATTTGTTTTCTTTCGTGGCGCAGTTCGTTCAGGTGAGTTAGACCTTGGCGCCACTGCTTGTCGCAGTCAATGAGGGTGTCGAGCATCCTGAGGGTTTCAGGGTCTCCCCTTTTCTTTAAATTGTCTCTTATGAGATTTGGGTTCTCTCGGATGAGTTTGACGTCAAGCATGCCTGTTCACTTTTTAGCCTTTATGGTTAGCCTTGAATTGGCTATTTAACATTACTGTGAATGGCAAACTTGTCTGTTTTTGGGGGAGATTATGCGTTAATTATAAAGGGAAGGACTGTATTTGTGGTATGTTGTTAAGCTTGGGGAATTATGGCTGAAGGTTCTGAAGAGACCAAAGTGGTTCCTGTTGAAAAGCTTCTGATTGATGATTTGTCGAATTTCCAGTTTCACGCTGCTTACATGGCGTATTCTGAGGCTTTTGACCGGACTGGCAGTGAAGAGGGTAAGAAGCAGCTGAATGAGAGCCTTGTGGATTTGCAGCAGAACAAGATAGACTTTCAAGCGTTCTACGGAAACATAGGTCAGTTCAGGAGCGAAGAAGGCTATCAACGTGGTTATGGGCGGACCATGATAAAGACGCAGAAGAAGCGAGAATGGCGCAGAAAAGCCCAGAAACAACAAAGGATCCAAAGACACAGAAAGTAGGTTGCCGCGAACCGTTAGTGGCCTATGTCTTTTTGGTTAGGAATTCGTGGATTGCTTTTGCTGCTTTCTTTCCTGCGCCCATGGCGCTAATAACCGTAGCTTCACCTGTGACTATGTCTCCGCCTGCGTAGACTCCTTCTATGTTTGTTTTTCCGTTCTCGTCGGCACTTATTGTCCCCCATTTTGTGACTGCTAGTCCTTCTGTTGTGCTTTGTATTATGGGGTTTGGGCTTCTTCCAACTGCCACGATTATCGTGTCTGTGTCCATGACGAATTCTGAGCCTTTTACTGGGATAGGTCTTCTTCTGCCTGACTGGTCTGGCGGCCCGAGTTCCATGCAGACGCATTCCATCGCTTTCACCCAGCCTTTTTCGTCGCCGGTGAATCTTGTTGGGTTGGCCAGGAACTTGCAGAGTATTCCTTCTTCTTCTGCGTTCTCGATTTCTTCTTTTCTTGCGGGCATTTCTTCTCGTGACCTGCGGTAGACGATGCACACCTCCTCAGCGCCCAATCGCATTGCTGAACGGGCAGAGTCCATTGCCACGTTGCCGCCGCCGACTACGACAACGTGTTTACCGATCCGGATCGGCGTGTCATAGATTGGAAAAGCGTATGATTTCATCAGGTTGACCCTGATCAAGAACTCGCTCGCAGAATAGACGCCGCCAAGTCCCTCTCCCGGTATGCCCATAAACGCCGGTAGCCCAGCGCCTGTGCCGATGAAGACGGCGTCGAACCCGCGCTGTTTAAGTAGTTCAGGAATCGTGTGGATTCTCCCGATCAGGTATCCTGTTTTCAGTTCAACGCCCAGCTTCTGAACATAGTCTACTTCGGATTGGACGATGCTTTTGGGCAGACGAAACTCTGGAATGCCGTAGACGAGGACGCCGCCTGGCAGGTGCAGGGCTTCGTACATAATGACTCCGTGTCCCAGCTTGGCAAGGTCAGCCGCAACCGTCAGTCCGGCTGGGCCTGCGCCGATGACTGCGACTTTCTTTCCAGTCAGGGATGCTTTTTTGGGCGTTCTTGCGCCGTTTTTTCTTTCCCAGTCTGCTAGGTACCGTTCAAGTCTGCCGATGCTTACTGGTTGACCTGCTTTGCCTAGGATGCACATTTTCTGGCACTGTTCTTCCTGTGGGCAGACGCGTCCGCAAACTGCTGGCAAAGCGTTTTTTTCTTTGATTTTTTGAATGGCTTCGTCGTATTTGCCCTCTCGCAGTAATTTGACGAAGTCTGGGATACATATTCCAACTGGGCAGCCTGTTACACACAGGGGCTTCGGGCACTGGAGACACCGGCTTGCCTCTTCCAGAGCATGTTGCTCCGTGTAGCCTGTGGCCACTTCGTCGAAGTTTTCTCTGCGCACTTCAGGCGGCTGCTTCGGCATGGACACAGCTTCTTTCCTGAGTTTAGGCTTCGGCTTATTTTCCGCCACATGAGCCGCCTCCTTGCCGCTCCCACAGCATTGAGCTCAGTCTTTCTTCAGGCAGGAACATGCGTTGCCTGTTGATGAGTTCGTCGAAATCCACCATGTGTCCGTCAAACTCGGGGCCGTCGACACAGCCGAACTTCAGCTTGCCTCCGACGGTAACTCTGCAGACACCGCACATTCCCATACCGTCAATCATGATAGGGGTCAAGTTGACGACTGTTGGAATGCCAAATGGTCGAGTGATTTCGGAAACCTTCTTCATCATCACCACGGGTCCGATGACAACACACCTGTCAAACCGTTCCTTGTCGAGCATATCTTTCAAAAAGTCAAGGTTCTTGTGTCCCTTTGAGCCGTCGTCTGTTGCCACGTGGAAGTCGTTGCTTAACGCTTTGATTTCATCTTCGCAGAACAGTAGTTCCCTGATTCTTGCGCCCACAACAGACGTAATGGTGTTTCCAGCTTCTCGCAGTGTCTTTATCTGCAAGAGCATGGGAGCGATCATCACTCCGCCACCGACGCAAAGGACTTTGCCATACTTCTTGATCTCTGAGGGCATGCCGAGGGGGCCGGTAATGTTCCAGATGTTGTCACCCTCATTCAAGGATCCTAACTGTTTCGTCGTCTTGCCGACCTCGTTGAACGCAGACGAAATTGTGCCTTTTTCCGGGTCATATCCTGCTATTGTCAAGGGTATGCGTTCGCCCTTCTCTTCTATGATGAGTATGATGAATTGGCCAGGCTGGATTTTCTCAGCTATCTCTGGTGCCTGCACCTCGAACCATTTGATCTTCGGAGCCAGCTCTCGCTTCGCCATGATTTTATACACGCGTTTCTGCCTCCTGCTTCAAGGTTGGCTGTGCTGCAATTTTCTTGTAGAATTCGTCAAGCTTCTTGTCAAACTCGTCCCTACATCGTGGTGAGGCATAGAAGAGATCGAAACGCTTCAGTAGCCCCATCTTCTTCAAAGCGTTTTTGAGCACGGCTACGTTTCTCTCAGTCGTCTCTTTTCCTTCCTGCAATTTGCAGTCTTCAGGTGCGCACACGACGGCCATGATTCCGTCAAAACCGTTCTGCAACGCATTAACCATGTGTACAGGGTCGAGCGATTTGAAACATGGAATTTCCAACGTCACCGCGTTCTTCTTCAGTAATTCTTTCTCAGGCTCGTCCAGGGCCGAAAACTCTGACCATTGGCACACAAAAACCAGTATCACTGGTCCTTTGCCATGTCTCTTCAGTTCCTTCGCCGCTTCCGTATAGCGTTTGAGCACGGTTTCAAACTCGAAGCCCTCAATCTCAATCGCTTGATGCGGACACACAAGCGCGCACGCGCCGCAGCCCATACAATCGTCAAGAAGTACTCTTGGAGTGGCAAACGGTTCAGCCTCGATGGCCTTGTACGGACAGATGAAAACACACTTGTCGCAGCCCACGCACTTGGAAGTGTCATATACTACCTTCCGAGAATGCTTTATCACGTTGATTGTGTCTTTGCTGAGGCCGAACTGCTCCAGTACCGCTCTGCTGAGCGTCATCCGCCTGTTGCCTATCTTTGTGCCTTCCTTGTATCTGCAGTAGTCGTCCTCGCACTGAACAGAAACAACCCTTTTGATCCCCGCCTTCAAAACCTTGAAAACAAACTCGGAAGGCACGCGTCCCGCGCACGGCAACCGTAACGGAATATAATCCTTAACCTCCACGCCTTCCTTGTTCAGAATCTCTTGGACCTCGCACGTTGAAGGCGAGTTGCCTCTGCACATCAAGACAAGCGTGTCGCTTTTGCACATCTCATGCTTTTCCTTAACAAACTTCACTAGGCTCTCATAGTCGTAGTACTTGATCTCAATCGCCATAGATGGGCAGGCACTGTAGCATATGCCGCATACTTGGCACTTCTGTAGGTCGATCTCAACCTTGCCCGTGGCCGGGTCGCGTTTGATGGCTTCGTAGGGACAGGTTGAATGGCAAATACAGCATCTGCTGCAAAGGTCCTGATTGATCGTTATCTCAGCAGCACAAGTCTCACTCATTCTCAGATTTCTCCAATGCCAGCAGACAAACGTGAATGTAGCGTTCTGGAAGTTGGTTGGTGGTCTCGGCAAAATATAACGGTTTTGGCATGTTTCTTAGTGTTTGTAGTATGGTCTTCTGATGAACCTGTAGGCTTCCAGAGCCGCAGTAATGCCTTGCCCCACAGCAGTACCCACCTGCTTGACTGGATGATTTGTAACGTCGCCTGCCGCGTATACGCCAGCGATGTTCGTGTGCTGGAATGCGTCGATGATGATAAAGCCGTCGTCGTCAACCGCTATGCCTGCTTCTTTGGCGGTTTGGCTGTTGGGCGATTCGCCTACTTGCACGAACACGCCGTCGACAGGCAACTCTTTTGTCTCATTGGTTTTCTGGTCAAGAACGACGATTTTTCTGACGATCTTGTCGCCTCGGATTTCTTTGGCTTCGGTATTCCAGAGAATCTCCGTGTTCTTCAGACTCTTCAGTTCCGAAACAAGCACTTCCTCAGCCCGAAACGTGTCTCTCCGGTGCACAACCTTTGTTTCTCCGGCAAGATGAGCAAGATAAAGCGCCGTTATCAACGCTGAATTGCCGCCTCCCACAACAATCACACGTTTTCCCTTGAAGAATGGCCCGTCACAAATGCCGCAGTAACTAACGCCTCTGCCGCGAAACTCCTTCTCACCGGGAATCCCTAGCTCACGATAATGACTGCCCGAAGCGATGATTATGGCCTTGGTCTCATACTCCATTTTCTTAGTTTTCACAACTTTCGCGTCCGCCGAAACCTTCAAGTCTTCGGCTCCTTCAAACTCGTTGATTTTTACGCCTGCACTCTTCGCGTGGGCACTCATCTTCTGTGAAATCTCGTTGCCCGTCGCGCCCTGAAGACCAGGATAGTTGTCCACCACTGGAGCGTCGGCCACAGTTCCGCCGGCCATCTTTTCTTCAAGAACAAGGGTTTTCAACCCGCTTCGAACTGCATAGATTCCCGCTGCCAAACCGGCAGGACCCGCACCAATTATTATCACGTCGTAGTTTTCCATTCTGAACGCCTCTTGAAGACTAGTCTTCCAGAGGGTATTTATGAACTGTTCGCAGCGCGCACAGTACACCTTGCGTTCTCGTGTTGGTGAACTTGCAGAATGTTCTTCGTTGGAGGCTGTTGTTGACCTTCATGTTCTTTTTGTATATAATACCTCACCGAGTTGTGCAGCTGGAGAAGTGGAACTCGGAGCTGGCGTAACGTACGTGGGGAGAATCGTGACTGAAAACGTGGCATGTTTCTCTTTTCTGGTTTTCTCTTATGATTTTTCGGAGACGGCGGGAGGAAAAAAGGTTCACTGAGGAAACGATTCTGTCCAAAAATGGGAGGTTATTTGGGCTCTTGATCTGCCAGTTTTGTTGGCTGCCCAAATCTGCTGAATTTTGCGAGTACTGCTTTCACTGTGTTGAAGACGAGCACTGCGTCCTGCGGATAGATTTTCGGGTCTCTTGTAGTGTCGATTAGTTTCATGAGTTCAAAGATGCTGAAGGTTTCATCCTGAATGACTGTTGCAAGGTCTGCGACTCCGCTTGTCTTCGCAAAAATGTCCAACAGGTCTCTGGCTCTTGGACTGAGCCTGTCCAGGTCTATTTGGCTCATTCAGACCCCTTCTTGCCTTTGTACTGGGCATCTTTAGCTGCTTCTTTTGTTCCTTCCTTTGCTATGCTGATTCCTGCTTTTGCAGCAATGGCAAGCTTGGCGGTCTCAGAAATTGGCAGTTTTCTGAGAAGATCGGTGACGTCTATTCCTTGATTGGATAGTGCAACAAGCATGGCTCCAAGGTCTGCTCCCGTCTCTGCGCTCACGGGAATGCCCAGAATGTTGCTTTCTCCACTTGTGACGAGGTTGATCTTTGCAACTTTCAGGCCTTCGCTAAGGGCAGCGAACTGTGCCTGTTTGATTGCTTGGTTTGCTCTGATAACTTCCAAAGATAGGCCGGCCTCATTGTATTGTTTGAGCGCCAAGGCTTTCTTTTCGGTTCCTTCTGCTTCTGCAAGCAGTTTCTGCTTGTTGACATCTGCTTCAGCAAAGCCTGTCAGTTTTGTGTACTGTGACTGTCCTTCTGCTTTCTTGATGTTGGCTTGGGCTTCTCCTTCTGCCTGAACCACGGTAGCCTGTTTATTGATGTCTGCCTGTCCAACAGTGAGAACTCTGTTTGCCTCAATAGTCTGTTTGTTTGCCTGCTGGGTAGCTCTAGCTATCTCCTGCTGCTTCTCCTGTTCACTCTGTCCGATCTTCTGGTCCTTCTGAATCTGCCTGATCCTGTAGGTTTCTTCAGCTTCAGCTTTCTGCGTCTCTTTCTCCTGATTGGCGATTGCCTCCACTATTGCCGCGTTCTTCTCATAGTCTGCCAACTGTTTCCGGGTCTCTGTCTCAATCAGTTTTGCCTGCCTAGCCTCAATGTCCTTGATGACAGTGTATCCCTCAATGTCTCTGAAGTAGATGACTTCTAAGCCTGCAATCTTGATTCCCCATTCCGCCTTCAGGATCGGAGCCACTTCATCCTTCACGATTTGGCTGAACTTATCCCTGTCCTTCATTATGTTGACGACATCCATCTTCATGGAAGAGTTTCTTGCAACAGCTTCAATCAGGTCCTTGACATCAGCCTGCAACGCAGGGAAGCTTGAAGTTTCATCAGTTTCCACTCGGCCCAACTTTTCTGCAGCAAGGTCAGGATTCTCAATGTTCAACCAACATCTGACGTCCCCTGCAAACTTGGCCATGTCAACGTCTCTCAACGGAATGTTTGGAATCACAAGCTTGATGTTCTCCAGTGGCAGGATTGATCTCTGCATGAGATACGGGACATACCAATAGGCGCTTTTCTCTCCCTGTCTTGAACAGTAGACTTTTCTGCCTTTGCGTCTGACGACAATGTGAGCTTCATGCACTTTGACGACGGTGTAGCTTCGTGAGATGATGAAGACGACAATGACTGCAATTAGGAATGCCAAACCTACAATTGCCGCTATTGTTCCTACATCAAAGTCCATCTCATTTCCCCTTCCTACGTTGTTACAACTCATGTATCCCCTGAGATTTAAGGCTTAATGTAAGAAGAACTTTCCACGAGTCAAAACATACAGAATTGAGTGGCTTTTTCAGTCGTGAGCCGGTCAGGAGCGCGCGCGCAAGAAGCTTCGAACAATTCGTGGCAGGAATGGTTGTACTGACCCTCGGCGAAATCACATTCGTACCCGCCAGCTCGGGGTTCGTCGCAAACCTCGCACCTATAGACAAAAGAGGAAGATACATGGCAATGGCGGGGCTGTTCTTCGGCATAGGAAGTGCAGCGGGTCACAAATAGCCTTCAGCATCTTCGGGGCTCTAGCCAACAAAGAACTGACATGGGGAATCCTCGGACTCATAGGATTCACCACCATAATCGGCTACACGATACTGTTCAAAATGGCAAACAAAGCCGAGAAAGAACGATGGCTCTCTATAGGCAAGTTCGCAAAGCGTGAAAGTTCACAGTAACAATCCGGGTCCGGTCAACAGGAATCAAGCAGCATGGTCGTATGAACGCTCCAGCCAGAATCGGTAGATAGGTTTAAAGCAGAGATGACGAATGCCAATATGTGCAAGAAAGTCTCTTTTTTTGCGCTAAGTAGTATAAGGAGTTGAAACAGCCAAATGTATGATAATCGAGAAAAGCACAAGGCAGTCTGCGCTGAATGCGGCAAGGAATGTGAAGTTCCGTTCAAGCCTGACGGCAGCAGACCCGTGTACTGCAACGAATGCTTTTCTAAACGAAGACCGCCGAGAAGATACTAATCTGAGAAACTAAGATCTTTGTTTCTTTTCCCATTTCCTTTTTTTGTTACTCGGTCGCGCTCGCAGAGCACAACTCCTCTCTAAAATTAGGTACAGTCAAGTCACAAGAATTCGTCAACGATGAGATTCAGTCTGATTTTGAGCCAAATTCTGTTCCGTACCTCCTGATGCTCCTTGGAATCCCCCAAACCTCCACGTACAGGGAAACTTGTTCACGAACAAAATCGCGGACGCGATCTATTCAACCAAATCGTATGCATCAGGAGGCCAGCTCACATCTTACAGATAGCAGAGAACAGCTACGTCGAATGCCGCTGAAATTAGCTATAAGGCTTGGGCGAGTAGTTCTGCTATGTCCATGATCTGGATTTTGCCTTCGGCTCCGGTGATTTTGACAGCGTCTTCAAAAGTCAGAATGCAGTATGGACATGCTGCGGCTAGGATGTCTGCTCCTGCTTCAACTGCGTCCTTCACCCGCGTTTCTGCCAAGCGCGGTCCGGGTATGTCAACCCACATTCTTCCGCCGCCGCCTTCGCAACAGACGCTTCTTGCTCGTGACCGGTCGAACTCCAGCAGCTTCACGCCGGGCACGCTTTCAATCACTTTCCGGGGTTCATCGTAGACGCCGTTCTGTTTGCCCAAGAAACATGGGTCATGGTAAATGACCTTCTTGTTCAGTTCTTTGCCGAACGTCAGCTTCTTCTCGTCAATCAATTTGCACAGCAGCTGGGAATGATGCTGGACTTCAAAGTTTGTCTGGTTGTACCTGTTCTTGAAAGCATGATATCCATGTGGACAGTTGGTCACAGCTTGCTTGACACTGTACTTGTTGAAGACTTTCATGTTCTCCTCAACCAGAAAGTCGAACAGTCCTTTTTCGCCCATGCCGTAAACTTCGCTTCCGCAGCAGTTCTCTTCATCGCCCAAAACGGCGAAGTTCAAACCTGCCTTGGCGAAGACTGTTGCGACGCTCTTGGCAACGCTTTGAATTCTTGGGTCATAGGCCGAAGTGCAGCCAACAAAGAATAGCATATCAGCGCCTTGTGACATGTGCTTGACATTCATGCCTTGCATCCATTCTGAGCGTTTGTTGTGCATCCTTCCCCATGGATTGCCATTCTTGAAAATGCTTTCCAACGCATCACGGATCGTCGGAGCAATCTGTCCTTCCTCAACAGCCATACCTCGAACGTCGATCAAAAACTCGTACGGGTTCAAATCCTTCGGGCAGCGTACGCCGCAGGTGCTGCAGGTTGTGCAACTCCACAGCTCATTCTGTGAGTGCTGAGTCAGCTTGCCCAAGGTGGAGACTTCACGCATGTACTTTCTAACGTTAAGATTCGCTTTGCGTGCAACTGGGCAACTTCCAGTGCATGTTCCACACTGGATACATTCAAGAAGCTTATGCTTCTGAGTGAGCTCTTGGGCATTCATGCTATCCATCACTTTTACGTGAAAAAGGAGCATAAGGTTATTAAAGCGTTTTCCCGTGAATCTCCAGAATCAAACCATCCAAAAGGAGATTTCCCAGATGGAGAAGAAATCGCCTAGAATCGGCATTTTCGTGTGTGAATGCGGCGGCAACATAGGAGAGGTCGTTGACGTCAAGGCTGTTGTTGATTCTGTGAAGACCTGGGAAGGTGTTGCCGTAGCAAAATACCACAAGTACCTCTGCTCCAAACCAGCTCAAGAAATGATACTGGACTCCGTCAAGAAGGAGAACTTGGACAGAGTCGTGGTAGCCAGCTGCACTCCGCGTATGCACTTAGCCACGTTCCAGAGCGTGCTCGAAAGAGCAGGACTTAACCCGTTCATGCTTGAATTCGTGAACATCCGAGAACAAGACTCATGGATCCTCGGTCCACACCCATCCCCCGAGGCTACAAAGAAAGCCCTAAGCCTCATCAAAGGAGGGTACGAAAGAAGCCGAGAACTCGAACCGTTACAAACCATCAGCGAAAAAGGATCAAGAGAAATCCTCATCATCGGCGGCGGCATCTCAGGCATCACCGCAGCACTTGAACTGGGATACTTAGGCTACAAAGTACATCTTGTCGAGCGGAAGCCGAGCATCGGCGGCAACATGGCCAAACTGACCAAAGTCTTCCCGACACTTGATTGCGCACAGTGCATTCTTACTCCAAGGATGGCGGAAGTCGGACGTAACACGAACGTCACCCTATACACGTACGCGCAAGTACAGGAGGTAAGCGGAAGACCGGGCAACTATGACGTGAAGGTTTTCATGAAACCCCGTGGCGTTGACGTTCAAAAATGCAGAAGTTGCGGAGTGTGCACAAAAGTGTGCCCCGTCTCCGTGCCAGACGAATTCAATGAAGGTTGGTCACAAAGAAAAGCCGCATACATCGAGTTCCCGCAGGCTGTGCCTTCAGCATACACGATAGACTTCAAATCATGCACGAAATGCGGAAAATGCGAACAACTCTGCCCAGCCAAAGCCGTCAGCCTTTCAGACCAGGGAAGCACAGTTGACCTGCACGTCGGCGGCATAATAATTGCCACGGGCTACGAGCTGTACGACGCAAAGAAACTTGACACCTACGGATACGGCACTTATAAAGACGTCATCACCATGATGGACCTCGAACGTTTCGTGTCAGCGACGGGACCGACCGGCGGCTACATCAAACGTGCAGACGGAAGCGACGTGAAGCGCATGGCAATCGCGCTCTGCGCAGGTTCAAGAGACAAGAACTACATCTCCTACTGTAGCCGAATCTGCTGCATGTACTCACTCAAACAGGCTTTCGTTCTCAAGAAGATGCTCGGCATAGATGTCACAATCTACTACACTGATATCCGAGCCACAGGCAAGGGTTATGAGGATCTTTACTGGCGCGACCAAGAAGCCGGCGTATCGTTCATCCGCGGCAAAGTTGCCGAGATCTACAAGAAAAACAACGGCAAACTCGTCGCTGTGGCTGAAGACACGATCACAGGAGAAATGACCGAAGACGAATTCGACATGATCGCCCTTGCAACGCCGATGGTTCCGCCCTCTGGCTTGAAAGAGCTTTCAGAAAAAATGAAGGTTCCCGTCGGCGAGGATGGCTTCATCACGGAAAAGCATCCCAAACTTGACCCGGTAGACTCACTCGTTACGGGCATCTTCGCGTGCGGTTGCGGACTGAGCCCCAAAGACGTGCGAGACACGGTCTCAGACGGCCTAGGCGCATCCGCCAAAGCCGCACTCTTCCTTAAGAGCGACTACGTCACCACCAGCCCAGAAAAAGCATACGTGATTAGTGATCTGTGCAACGGCTGCGGCGCCTGCGTGCCTATCTGCCCGACCAATGCCATAACAATGCAGGAAGGCAAAGCAAAGATCGACCCGTTCCAGTGCACTGGCTGCGGTGCATGCATACCCGTCTGCCCGCAGGACGCCACAGACTTCAAGAACGCAACGACAAGGCAGATCGTTGCCAGCTTGAGAGGCGTGTTGGCAGACAAGGACCCAGGCGAAGTCAGAATCGTCGCTTTCGTAGACAAGAACGTGGGCTACACAGGCATGGACTTCCTAGGATTGGATCGGACCAAATACCCCGAAAACATCCGCTTAGTCACCGTCCCGACAACGGCAATCATAGGTCTCAAGCACATGCTCAGCGCTTTCGCATACGGTGCAGACGGCGTTCTAGTCATCGAAGGAACGCAGGAGATCGACGAAAAATTCTCGAAGAAACGCATGATCGACATGGGCCGCGAACTGGCAAAATACGGAATCGAAAACATGCGCGTACGTTACAGCTACGTGCCACTGCCAGTCTACAAGAAGGCAGCAGAACTCTTCACCATGTTCACCGACAGAATCAAAAAGTTCGGCCAGTTCCCAGAGGAAAAGAGGAACAACATAAGACAGAAGCTGTCAGCATAGACGAATCGGCTTCCTCCTCGATTCCCAAAAACTGCGAATGACTAGTGTCCTGCAGTTTTCACACGTAGATCGCGGAGAGTAAACCTATTCGGTGTGTTTCTTGTTCGAGGCTTCCTGCACAGGCTTTTCAGCACGTGTTTTTCTTCTCCGTACAAGGACAAGTGCGGCTGCTACTACGATGAAGGCTGCAAATGCCACTCCCGTGTAAACCAGTGCATAGTCGGGCGGCCTTGGTTTAGTATTAATGTCTGCAGCAGAGAATGAGAGTACTTCATTGCCACTGGGAGTCGTCTGAGACGTCGTTGAGATGTTCAGCTCTAGCAACATGCCTGTTGCTTGATCGTACATGGCGTAGAATTGATAGTCATAATAGCCTTCCAATGATTCGCTGTAGTTGACCTTGTTGACTGCTCTATTAGTGCCTAGTAAATCTCTCGTTTCGGTCTTGTTAACAAGCATTGGAAAAGCGCCAGGGTCGAGTCTCAGTGTCAGGTGTGTGTCGCTGTTTTCTGTCAGGTTGCCTGCAATTATGAAGTAATTGTTCCATAGGTTGCTAGGATCGGCCGAACGGTCTGTTCCTCCGGTATCAACGTCAAATACATAGTCGTAACCATCTAGGAAAGTGCCGTCTTTGAGCATCTGAGAGGTGTGAACGGTGACATTTCTCCCAACAACGTTTATGACTTCCATCCTCATCCACTCGGTCACGTTGAAGTCTTGAGGGTTGTAGGGTCCGCTTGAAGCAAGATTCTTATATTCAACCCAATACCCAACTTGGACGCCGGGGTTGTATTCGGCGGCCTTAACGGGAACGGAAAGAATAACAAAACACGCGGAGAGCAGAGCGACGACGACCTTGCTCAGTTTGTCCTGCATGACTCTTCCACACCGACTACTCCGTGAAGCTCCTAATCTTCTTATCGGTCTCCAATATCATGGCCGCTAACGCAGAAGTTCAACAATTGCTCGGTCTACGAAGTGGGGCCGAACGTCGTTGTGACTCTACCATGCTCGCGAAAGAACGTGGCTATTTGTGCTACTGACTGTGTCGTATGGCGTTGGAGGACTGTCCGAAAAGCTAATCACTTGGTTCCTATATGATTGTAGGTGGGAGATAGGATGAACACTTTCAGGCAGTTCATCTCAGTCCTGGCAGCTGCTGCGTTGCTTTTGTTTTTCCTGCTGGTTCCAGGGTATTCTGCTCCGCCGTCGAGCGCGCGCGCGCTTACCGTAGCAACGCGCGTTACACTTTGGGCGGGGGAGGTGGTGGAGGTGGCGGCGGCAGATGCTCGCTTTCTGCTGCTTCGGTCTTCTTCTTGGTCTTGACCCTGCGGAAAGCCGGAATGCTTGACGCCGTGATGCAGATTCCGGCTATCACAAGCGGAGCGGGGTATCCGCTGTACTGCGGGTTTGTCTGTGGGTTCTGCTGATACTGAAGGTAAATGATTGAGCCCGAAATTGTTAGGGCTAGTCCTAAGGCGAACAGAACGAATGCGAGGTATTCCCAGTGGTTTGAACGCACTTGTTACGTCTCCGTCATAGGACAAACAGCATCAGCATGTAAAGCGTAAACGCTGCTGTGAACAGTCCTGTCCAGAGGAACTTGCTCCAGTCGTAGATGTCCTTGCCGTTCATCGGCGGTATCGGTATACTGTCAAAGAAGGCCATCGTCAAGCACATCACTATTCCAATGTTTCCGATAAGCGTGTACCCGTTGATGAAGAAGCCAAAGAAGGCTGCGGCAAATGCCATGGCGATGAGGACTTGGGCAGCCGAGACTAAGCCTAGAGATTTCTGTGTGAATTTGGGCGCGTTGTGTGTGAGCCTGCTGGGCGACGAGAAGGGCACTCTGAAGACGAGGCTTGAGAATAGGAACAGAATCAAACCGAAATACCAGAGTCGATGCTCCGTCCACACTCCCTCAATTCTCGCAACCACGGCTATCGAATAGTTCTTGGTGAACTCGACAATTATGCTCGTGGCTAAAACGGTCGGAGCTATTATGAGAATATCGTTAAGCGTTGCTGCTTTCACGTAAGCGAAAGCAAACGTCAGGATTGACAAGGAAACAGCATAGGAAACAGCTTCAAGCTTCGTTACTGTGAACGGCGGACGAGCATGTGGACCGATAGCCAGCTTGCGCTTTGAGCTGATAAATTCAGAAAGCCACTTCTTCAGCGTATCCGGAAACGTTTCACTGATTCTCTGGGCTATCATCTGGCTTGGAAACGTCTCAGGATTAGTGACTGCAGAAGCAAACGCGGAGATAACACTAGTGACACCGACGGTGATGATGCCTGTGAAAAAGGCGCCGATGGCTGAAGGGCTCCAAATCTCGTCTGTCGAGATGATTGCCTGCAGTTTTTGGTCTAGTGTGTTCGCGAAGTCTGTGACGTTTTCAACGAACCGGATCCATCCGGCCTTGGAGAACGGCGGAGCAACTGCACCAGGCTGGGGACGCACAACCCAGTTCTTGAACCAGTCCTTAGGACCCGCGTCAAGGCTGATGCCTTCAATGTCCAATTCGTCAAGCCCCTGATTTACAGCATCGTTTACAACCGCAATCAAGTCATCAGCGGCGGTGGGCTGCCCTCCGCTTCCGTCTAGATCGCTCGTTGCGTTGTTATTCCTAACGTTGTCTGAAGGCTTGCTATCAGTCGCCAAATTGATAACCTGTCTGCCGGACACGCTGAAACGAGGAGAATTCCTCAGCTCCTGCCACCCAAGATATACTCCGAAAGCCGTTGGAGTACTGCCTCCCATCTTCCCTATTGACAATATTCGTTGAGCAACCGTGGAATGAGAGGTGCTTTCAATGATGACCGGAGCAACTTCCGTCCTCGCATACACCCCGTTCAGGTAACCAAACTGAATGACCGTGAGCTCAACCGAACCGTCGTGCGGTATAGTATCAGTGACACCCCTCGCCACCGCCTGAATGGTCAAGTTCCATTCAGCGCCAACAATGCTTCCAGAACCGTCTATGACCATACAGAGCTGGATTCTTGCAGCAGGACTTGCCAAACAAGCGGGCGACAACGCGACCGTAGAAGCAAAAGAGAACACTAGCAGACCAAGCAGAAAGACCAAACTTTCAGGAAAGGTCTTATCCATAATCCTTGCTCCACTTCTTCAGCTAGTGTTTTCGCAAAAACAATTAAGCTTTACGAAACGCATGCGAGGGGCAAGCGTGGTGACGTGGTAACAATTCGTGAGGTCTTTCTATGTTCGCAATACGTGCGTCGATATTTAAGTTGTGAAAATGGTTATGCCGTGTGTGAGGTGAAAAAATTGAAAACAGAGAATGAAAAGGTGAAGATTGTCGCGCAGGTTGAAGTATACCGCGCTCGAGCACGGCTGCACCCATGAAGCAACACCTCAACTTTTCTCTCTAGACTCAGGTTCGTAACGTAATTGCAGAATCCTGTCAGACCAGTTTTCGATAACACGTTCCATCTCGTTAACGCGGGAGGAGCTAGAGGCTGCATAGAATACCCTGGTTTTTGAACAAAAAAAGTTGGGGACGAATTTTGGGACGTTAATCTTTGTTCTGCTCAGATTTTCTGCTTACCCAAGACAGACCTGAAAGTCTTTCCACAGCATTCGTAGAGGCCTATCGTGAGTTCTGTCCTTTTGCCGCTCTTATCTTTTCTACCAGCCATCTTCCAGGTCTTCTTTGGTTTGCTGACTTCCTTCTTACACTTTGGGCACTTAGCCATTAAGCTCACGTTTCAAACATTATGTGCCTCCATAGATAAAAAACTTTCAGTCTATCCAATCAGATTTGGTTAGCTCAGCAGGAGAATTTGTGCATGACGCGCGCCGTCCCTATCAGTTGCATATTCGAAATCGGCTTCGACGCGCGCTTGTGATGAGGTTTAAATTGCCACATGGATCATTATGTTCTATGGAGAAAATGCTCATAAGATGCTGGAATACCAACAATCCTCTTTACGTCAAGTATCATGATGAGGAGTGGGGTGTTCCCGTCCACGATGACAGGACGTTGTTCGAGTTTCTCGTTCTGGAAGGTTTTCAGGCGGGTCTGACTTGGGAACTCATACTCAGGAGAAGAGAAGCCCTGAGGAAAGCTTTTGATAATTTCGACCCGAAAAAGATAGCCAAGTACACCGACGAAGACATAAGGTACCTCACTGGCAACCCCGATGTAATTCGAAACAGGGCGAAGATATCGGCGACTGTGAACAACGCTAGTCGATTTGCGGAAATTCAGAAGGAGTTCGGTTCGTTCGACGCGTTTGTCTGGGGGTTTGTTCGAGGAAGAGTGATCGACCATTCTCTGAAAGACTTCTCAGGTCTGCCGTCAGAATCTGAGGAGTCTAGGGCGATGAGCAGAGAAATGAAAAAGAGGGGGTTCAAATTCGTCGGACCCACGATATGCTATGCCTTCATGCAGGCGGTCGGTATGGTTAACGACCATCTAATTCGCTGCTTCCGCTACGGTCAAATCAGAAGGATAATATCCGATCGAACGAAGAACGCGAGAGTTTCAGACTGACAGGCATTTCGATGGCCAGCATGCGCCTAGACTTGGCGCGCGTGATGTATTGCGGAGCAAAGAACGGACCTGGGGGGCGACTGGTTCGATGGTGCTTCTGGAACCAACTCCCAGTCTCGGTATTCACCGCGTGAGGAGATTTTGAGAAGAATTGAAGAGTGTAGAATGAAGCGTCTTATGGAGGCCGCGCTTGAGGAGACTGAACGCGAAGAACAGGAGAATCGGACCGCAGCTTTTCAGGCCGAGATCCGTGGAAAACGTGCTCGTGGTGTTGTGGACCGATTTTCTGTAATGTAGAGTGAGGAAGAGCAGGGAATCAGTAGCGCGCACGTCTTGCCGAGGGATTTTCCGAATGTACCTGCTGTGTGTGCGTGTCCTTTTTGTGTTCAATAGCCTGAAACGCGCTTTTCGATTTGCCACGGTTTTCGCTCTCTGCAACATCCTTAAATGCTGGCCAAGACCAGTTTTCGTGACAACAACGCGTGCCAGAGTGCCTACTATTTCTCAATTTCCATGTTTTTTATCGGTACCCACCCTCTTGTCCCGTCTGGCCTTTCCGACATTCCAAAACCATCAACAATCTCATAAACAACCAGTCTCTCCCCAGACTTGATGCTCAACTCCATGGCATCATAGTCCCTGTTGAATATCCCATCTGTGCCATCGATATCGATATATTTCCTTGGAACCCATGCTTTTTTGTTGTTTCCTTCACACCAAATCCAATTCTTCCAATCTGGGTCTTCCTTGAATTCCTGACCAGCCTTCACTTTCTCTCCTTTCTGAAAGACTATCGGGTCAGGATAAGGAGACTTGTACTCTCTGATTACTCTGTAGCGTTCCGGTTTCACAGTCATTGACCTCCGCTTTCTCAATTCAATATTTCCCAATGCGATAATATGCTTTCGGCGCAAAATCCGTGCATAGAAAGGTTCTGCAACGCATTTGTAACATTGTTTTGTAGCAACAGACCGTCAAGAACCGCACATTTCAATTTGACGCACCTTCTAGAGCTCTTTGCCCGTGTGTGTTATGTTCTTATATGTGCGAACTAGTCTGTAGCCTGCTGGGTGTCAGGCGTTGGTGGGTCTTCTTGATCCTTTGAAAGTGAAGGGACTGACTTTCAAGAATCGTATAGTCATGCCTCCTATGCAGACGGGTCGGGCAACGGTCAAAGGCGCTGTCACGGATAGGCTGATTGGCTTTTACGTGAGGCGTTCGGCGGCTTTGGGCTTGTTGATCGTTGAGCACTGTTACGTTTCTGCGGGTGGAAGGTTGAGCCTGAAGCAGTTGGGGATATACGATGACGAACTGATCCGCGGGTTGCAGAAGCTTGCGGGTAGCGTCCACGCTGTCGGCACTCCTGTCGTCGTGCAGATATCGCATGCCGGGGGCGTCGCCAACAGAAACGTCATCGGCACGGAGCCAGCCGGTCCTTCAGCGACAGGTAAGACTCGTGAGCTGACCCGAAGCGAGATTGAGGGTTTGGTTGAAGAGTTTGCGGTGGCCGCTGAGCGCGCGATCAAAGCGGGCTTTGATGGGGTTGAGCTTCATGGGGCGCATGGTTTTCTGCTTAACCAGTTCTTTTCTCCTTTGCTTAACAAGCGTGGAGACGAGTATGGCGGTTCTCTGGAGAACAGGATGCGTTTTCCTCTCATGGTCGTTGAGAGGGTCCGGGAGAGTGTCGGGGGCAGGCTTCTGCTTTACCGGTTGGGCGCGGACGACTTGGCTCCGAATGGGACGCGGGTAGAGGACTCGGCTGCTTTTGCTGTGAAGCTAGAGCAGTGTGGCGTTGATGTTGTTGACGTGTCGGGCGGCATGTGCGGGGGCGAGCCTAAGCAGCTTCGAAGAGTCAAGGGTTACTTTGTTCCTCAAGCTTATGAGGTGAAGAAGGCTGTCAGGGTTCCTGTTATCGGTGTGGGGAGAATCACTGAGGCTGAGTATGCTGACAGACTGGTCAGAGAAGGAAAGGTTGACCTGGTGGCCGTGGGCCGAACGCTTTGGAGAGACCCGAAATGGGCCGAAAAAGCCGTTGAAGCGCTGAAAGCCTAACGAGCCCTCATAATATGCACCGAAATTCTGGTGGTAGCGCGCGGTGAGAAGTTGACAAACAATATCTGACTCAAAAGACAAATAGTCGTTCTGCTGGATGCAACTTTGAGGATTGGGCATGGCGAAATATGAGCACCGAAGCAAGAAGTCAAAACCCTTTGTGAGTTTTTGGGAATCGCTTACAAGCAAGCAAGGGGCAAGAGCAAGGGCACGTTGTGTCCTAGAACCGACAAAGGAATACAGCAAGCAGGCGAAGAAGATACTGGAGATAGGCTGTGGAATTGGAATGGTCTTGGTCAATCTTCCAGAGAGATACACTGTCTATGGTTTGGACATTGAAAGGGACTACATTGAAGTTTGCAGGAGAAGGATCCCAAGGGGAATGTTCTTTGTTTGCAGCATGCACAACTTCAAGATTGATGAGAACTTTGATGTCATATTCTCTGCTAACGATGCAATCAACTTTCTGAAAGACTTTGCCCAGTGGAGATCAACGTTCAAAGCGGTGAATGATCATCTCAACAGGGATGGGCTATTCATTTTTGATGCATATACTCCAAAAATGCTGAGAGACACGCTTCATTGGCTGGAAAAATACAACCGGTCCACTTCATCAGTCAAGGAGTTCCCAAAAGGATACTACTACGACAAAGAGATAGTGAGGGGCAATACGCTGACTTGGGATTCTCGAATCTTTGAAGAACTCCCAAATGGACTTTACAAGCTTAACAGGTACAGATTCAAAGAAACTATTTATCCAGTTGCAAAAATCAAGTCAGCTCTCCACGAACATTTCGAGATTCTTGAAGCCAATCTGAGAGAAGACGGTAGAAAAATACTGTTTGTCTGCAGAAAGAGATGACCTGTCTCCAGAACGTTTGATTCCAGAAATAGAAATGGGTCATTATGAGATTGGGCCTTTTTCTGACAAAATGCTTTAAGGCAAACCAGACCCAGTGGGTAAATGTCAAATAAGAAAAGGCAGATAATTGGCATGACTTGTTGCAGTGATGTTCACAAACAGTTTGACAAGTTTGCTAATGGGAAAGTGCAGGTTGGAGAACTTCCCAAATGGATGCATGTTAATGGCAAGGTAGCTTGGTATGTTTTTCAAGGACCTTACAGTGAACTGGGCTCTAAGGGTTTCAGTGCTTTCTGGAAGAGGTTTGGAGAAGCAAAGCTGGAGATGGATGGTCCCCCTGGAGATGTTTAGCGCGCGCCAACTACTTTTCTTCGTGACATAGCGCGTGCTTGGCACACATTATTAAGTATCATCGCTTGAGAATAACAACTCGTGGTTGCATTGAAAGATTTCTACGAAAGCATGCATGAAGGCAACGTCATAACCGACCTAGTTAGAGGATTATTGCAGAAGTCCGGATATTCTGTCTACCTCAATGGTTATGAGGAGCGTTTTTCTGAAATAAAGGAATACTTGAACGACAAGGCCTTGAAGAACTCTAGAACGGTCAGGATGATCCGTTCATCTCCAGATCTGATTGTATGTGACAAAAGAAAAAGAGACGTAATGTTTGTAGAAGTGAAGATGCGAAGAGCACCAATAGAAAATGCAGTTAAAATTTATCGGCAAGAGCGCTTGCGCGTTATCGATTGTTACAAAGAATTCTGGAAAGATGCAATTCTGGTTATCGCAATACCTTGTGGTCAGGTTTTCTACGCCCAAAGATTCAGCGAGCTTGAAACCAAAGGAGAATATAACGCCGAGATCGATTTTGAAAGATTCGAAGATTTGTTCACAGGAATCAGTAATGCAGACCTACTAGCTTACAGAGAAAGGGCAATGCAAGCTATGAAAAAATGACTGCGAAAGTTTCGTTTGGCTCTCGCCAAACTCCCACCGATGCGAGCAAGGCCGTTTAACCTAAATCCTGATTAAAGTAGTCGGAAACTCGACAAGGAAATGAGTTTTAAAGCTTATGGCAATATCTTCTGTTAGCATACCTAACTGGGAGGCTATTCGAATTCCAAATTTGAAGCATATAGACTTTTCCCATTCCATTGATCCAACAACAATTCCAAAAACCAATGAAGAGATCAAGCAGCTTCTCAGCTGTTTGACAAAAGACGCACATTCGTATATGAATTCAGCCCGCTATTCCAACAGTCTCGTTTCCCATTTCCAAACAGCAATACTGCCTAAATTAGAACAAAAGAAACTGGCTGACACGCTCGTTGAAAAGCTCGATAAATATGCTGCAGCCGAGCTTATCAGGACTACTTTTGTAATGTCTAGTTACACGAAACTCCTTGAAAAAACCCGTGAAGACATCGAATGGTGGATGGACAAGTATAGTAAAGAAGCCAAGCGTCGAAGAAGAGAATCTGAGACTCTGGAATTGAACGATTTGATTGACATTCAAAAGATCGCCTACCACGATTTTGTTAGCCTTTCAGTTCTACTCTCTCAGATGTTTTTCGCTCTGGAGTTCTCATGTAAGATGCTGTGCGGAATTAGCTGCTATAGATTCGCCATCAGAATCATAAGATCCGAAGTCATTCAACATAAGGAACTTTGGAAGCAATTGAAAAGACTGGGGCAGAAGACTGGTGGAGACTGTGAAGTCTGTGCAGTAAAAGAATCGTGTGATTTCAAAATCAATTTCTTAGCGCTGGCAAGGGTATACGCTTATGCGACAAAAGTGAGGCAAATAGTTGATTATACGACTAAACTAGCATCTCTGAATATTTTCAAGTCTGGGTTATTTGAACCACCTTTCCCGTATTTCTCACATCTAAGCAAGATAGTCGAAAGCAATTTTCTCTTGGTGCAAAAAAGCTTGCCACATAGACTCTTGTCTGGTTTTCCAACTCGATTTAGCTTTCAGATTAACACAAGAAAAGAATTGTATGCCCCGTTCTCATGGGACGAAAAAGAATTGAGAAGACTCACCGCCAAACAATCAAAGGATGCAGTATCATGGTATCTACTCGGAAAATTGCATTTCAAACGTGATGCTGTCTTTGAGTCGATTGAGTGCTTACAAAAAGCAAAGAACATCAATCCGAAAAACCCTGAAGCATGGCATTTGTTAGGAATACTTTATGATGTTTCAGGAGAGACATTACGGGATGAGTTGAAAGCATTGAGGCATTTGGAAAGAGCAAGAGAATTGGACCCTAACGATGTTGAAATACTATTCGAAGTCTCCACAATGTATCTAGGTTTGGGCAAAGCTCTGAAAGCCATCGAATATCTCAAAGAAGCCATAAAAATCCCCACTACTCCCGGCAATCTTTGTGCCTTGAACCAAGCACTCTATGAAGCCTACTCCTTAAGTGGCGATCTAACGAAGGCAAATGCCTACTTGGAAAACGCAAAGAAACTAGACGATAATTATCAAAAGAGATTAGAGAACTGGTTCAAAGGTTTCTTAAAGGAACGGAAAGAGTTTAGAAAAAACCTTAGAAGTGCTTGAAACCGTAGGTCACGCAGAACAACGCTTATGTATAAGTACGGCCTTAGTTGCAGTGGTATATCAAATATCTCTAAAAACCAATTAAAAGTTTGGACTAACGGGAGATATCTCCAGTTATGGGAGAGATTGTAGCCAACACACGCGTGTGTGGGGAAACAAGGAACAGCGGTTTATGAGCCTGCGTGCCTGCAAGGATCTGTGCTTCAGTTTTGAATTTTCATTTTTCCATCATGAATAGCGTAAACCGCGTCGGCTAGGTCAACTATTTTTTCGTCGTGTGTGGCGATGATAACCGTTTTCCTGTCTTTTCTGTTGATGTCGTGAAGCAAGGTGATTATCTCAAAGGCTGTTCCGGAATCCAACTCGCCCGTGGGTTCATCGGCGATTATGACCTCCGGATTGTTCGCCATTGCCCTTGCGACGGCAACTCGTTGCATTTCGCCCATGCTCAACTGTTTAGGCCTGTGGTGAAGCCTTTTGTCCAAACCGACAGCCTTCAGAAGACTCGTAGCCCTCTCAGATTGCAGGCCCCGTGGCTTTCCAGCTAGGGCCATGGGCAACTCCACGTTTTCCAAGGCGTTGAGAATGGGGAAAAGGTTGAAGGTTTGAAACACAAAACCCATGCGGAACAGCCTGGTATTTCTGCGCTGGCTGCTTGACAACTGCGAGGCGTCTGCATCGTCGATAAAGATTTTTCCCGAAGTCGGTCGGTCGTTCAGCCCGATCAGGTTCAGAAGCGTGGATTTGCCTGAGCCCGAACGGCCGACTATGGCGATGAAGTCAGGCTCATTTATTTCAAGGTCGACTCTGTCAACGGCTGCAATCTCAGAGGAGCCAACGCGGAAAGTCCTTGTTAGTCCTTCAGTTCTGACCCTCATCAATACTCCGCCCTCAAGACTTCAGCTATGCGCGTCCTCGCAGCGTTTATCGCCGGCACCGTTCCTCCGAGACAACAGACAAGGACGACGGACAAGAACATTTCAACCATGTAGAGCGGTGGGACGATCTCGAATATGCTCGGAAAGAACTGGGTGAGCGGAATGTTCGTGAAGACACTTGCAAGAATGAGGGCGCCAAGGGAACCTGAAACCAAACCCAGCGCACCACTCAGAACACCGATCAACGATGCTTCCACGATCACGATTTTGAGCACATAGCTCAAGGGCGCGCCGATAGCGTCCAGCGTTGCAAAGTCTCGCCGCCGTTCCGAGACACTCATCGTCGTGACGGTCATCACGAGTATCAGACTCAACAGAAAAATCGCGGCCTCCAAGCCGAGGTTCCACGTTTCCATCTGGGACAAGACAGGCTGGATCATGTCGTTCCGCTCATCTTCAGTCAGAGCGTTCACGTAGGTGACGTTGCCCTCTATCATGTCCGCGAGGCCCTTCTCAGAATACCCCTGAGAAGGCTTTGCGGTGATTACGTTGACGCTCTCTGGGTAATTGTAGACTTTCTGAGCCAGTTCAAGAGACATCAGGACGCAACGGTTCAACAGGGCCAACTTGGTGTCCAGAATCCCAACGACCTCAAGTTGATAACCGTTGACCACTATCTTGGTTCCAACAGTCCAACCGTGTTCATCCGCCAGCGACGCGCCTGCCACGACCTCACTGCTTGACGCATTTGAAGGAAAATGCCCCCCGTCTCCCTTCAGAGGAGTCGGCCCAATAATGAAGGACCAACTGTCAACAGGAATCCCTATGCTAAAATTCACGGGGACCGCCTGCAGTGCTCCTCCGATCCCTATCGGGGTGAGGAACAGTATCGGAACGGTCTTCTCCACTCCAACAATGCTTCGAACCTTGCTGTCCGTAAGATTCTGTGGAAGCATTCCGCCACCTATCGGAACTGCCTGAATCACGATCGTGCCGCTGCTTACAACCATAACCTGCCCGTTGAACAGCACGCTGATTTCCTTGATCACGGTCGTGTACCGCATCGTGGTGGCCCCAGCTGCAACTATGAAAGTCGTGGCGAGCACGACACCGACCACACAGAGAGCTGTTCTCATCTTCCTACGGAACATGTTGCGAAAACAAAGAGTCAGCAGACGCGTTTTTGAAACCCCTCAGCAATTGTGTCTCCTAGTTAGCTATATATATGAAATGCTCACAATTACATAAAGTGGGTTTACTGTGGGTGATATGCGATGAGTGAAAACAAGAGTTTCCGACTCTTTTCTACAACAGCGATCCTGCTGCTCTTGATCATGACCCTAATCTCCACTGGCGTGCACGTTCTGCCATTGACCTCGGCACAGAAGCCTGACTCTGATCTCACCGGACGCATATTCGACCGGGGTGAAGACACCGACGGTGATGGCCTTTTCAACTTTCTGGCCGTGGATGTGGAGGTCGAAGTCAACATGTCAGGAACATACAAGGTCGGCTTAGGACAGCTGAGGGATGAATACTACAACTATCTTTACTTCTATGTTGAGAATGAGACTTATCTAGACACGGGACTGCAAAACGTTAGCGTTTCGCTGAGCGGAATAGCCATACACGGGAGCAAACGCAACTTCACTTATGCCAGCTACGTGAGCCTCTATTATGGAAGTGAATACTCCCAATTCGTCACCCAGAAGTACGAGATCCCACTGTCGAGAACCTACAGCTACGCCCTTTTTGACGGTGGCGCGGCTCTAACAGGCAACGTTTATTCTGAAGGCAAGGACACGGACGGGGATGGTCTCTTCGAGCGTCTGGAACTCAGCGTCCAGATTAACGTTACTGATGAAGCTGAATACGAACTGTCAGTGTCCGAACTGCATAATGTCTCTGAACACGGTCAAGAGCCAGTATCTGTCTGGAACTCCACGAAAGCACATCTTTCCTCCGGACTTCAGAACTTCACAGTTTCATTCCTCGGGGCACAAATATACGCTTCACACGCTACGAACATCTCAGAAATCGATTCTATCACTCTTGAAGAAATGGTTGACCACCAACACTATCCAGTTGACTCCATAAGTCTGGTTCGACTGGACAGGGCATACAGCTATCTAGAATTTGAGTCACTGGTCCATTTCACTGGCACTATGTTTGACGAGGGCGTTGACAGTGACGGGAATTCAGAATATGACTACTTGGAGTTCAGAGTTGAGGTGAACGTCACCGAAGCAGGTGACTACATGGTGACGCTGCAGAATTTGCTGAACAACTATTCTGATCACATCAGTGCGTACGCGGTGAGTACGTTGACATACTATGTCGTCGGTGTCCATCTTGTTAACCTGACAGTCTATGGACCGGCAATCTATTCGGCCCACCTTGATCCCGTTTACGTTGGAAGGATGGACATATACAACAGTGGAACGTTCTCCTTTGCAGTCGACACTGTTGTCGACGTGCCGCTCACGACAACGTACAAGTACACCGACTTCGAGTCACACGCGGCTTTCACAGGAACGCACTCAGACATGGGAGTCGACACGGATGGCAATGGACTCTACGATTATCTCGCAATGGGATTCGACGTTAACGTTACGAAGGCCGGTACGTACGGAATCTGCACTGACAGCTTCACAGGTATACAAAGTCAAGGCTTCAACACTGTGCTTTACGCTCGTTTGCAGGCGGAGGCCTACTTTACCAGCGGCGTTCACAAGCTTTATCTGAACTGTTCTGGCCCTCTGTTTGCACAGTCACACTTCAGCCCGACGGCCCTTCCCGAAGTGACTCTGTATGAAAAAGTTCCTTCCTACTTCGAGTTGGACAAATTGTCGTATGTCTCCCTTTCGAAGACGTACACTTACAGCCTCTTTGATGCTCCGCAAAGAGAGACGCAGGTCGATCTTGTGGTCTACCCCAACGGCACCGTAAGCCTTGCAGGAGACTTTAACTTCACGCATATTTATCCAGCCGGCATGCTTCCAGGGGCAAACGTCACGATAGATTCCATAACCAACCATAACACAACCACGACCACAGCAAACGGCATGATCATCATTCCACCTATCTTGGCGCCCTCAAACTCAACGACCGGTCACTTGTCAGCAGAGTATGCCAACGGACTGCTCAACGCATCGGCAGACGCGACAATAGCGATGCCCCCTGAAACAAGAAGAACCTGGCCATTCAACACGTCCGACTTCACGTTGAAAACTTCATATTCAAACGGACTCCTGAACGCAGACTTGTCAGGTCAAACTGTCATTCCTCAACAGTTCCTTTCAAGCTATCCCTTCAACATCACCGACATCGTGGTACTCGCTGACTGCAAAGACAACAGCGTCAACGGCAACATAACTTTCCACACAGTCTCAGGCTTGCCGTTGGCCGACGTGATAACATATATAAGCGGGAACAGGACGGACCTGCACTTGACTGGCAGCCTCACAGTCGTGTACGGCAACTATTTCGGCACAGAAGTAAACCATGCAACGGTCGATGACACAATAGGCAATCTGACCGACATGGTCCAAGAAATAACCCAAGATTCCCTTGAAGTCACCCAACTGAACACAACGAAGACTCCGCTCTTCCTGGACAGCACAGAGTACGGAGAAAACGTCGACTACAACATCACGCTGCACGGTAACTTCTCAGCAGCCATAGCGAAACTGCTGCTAAGAAGCTTCATTGCGGGTTCAATGTATCCGGCCAACGAAACCCGAGGGGCAATCGAAGCCGCAGCAGAATCCTTCTCGTCCTCGGTTCGAAATGCCTCTCTTAAGCTTCTGTACTACCGAACATCACAAACAGCAACATTCGACTTGCACGCGACGAGCGACGTCAAAGCCGCACTCAGCAAGGCTCTCGAACTCGTGCCAGCAGCGTTCCCCAGCGACAACAGAACAATAGTTGAGGCATGGCTGAAAATCGCAAACGCGACAGCATCCGCGTATGAAAACCTGAGCCTTAACGCGTCCTACTCAAGCGCCACACAAGAACTGGACCTGCACGGCCTCGTTTCGGCGAACTGCAGCCGAGCAGAAGAAGACGTCCGCACACTCTTTCCAGACACAGTCCCTCCTGAACTGCGGGAAACGTTCGAGGCCTACATGAACACGACATACTGCAAACTGAAATCTGCGAATGCGACCCTCAACAGCACACCGGGAACAGTCAGTTTCGCGGTCCATGAGACTTTTGAGGGCGACTGCAAAGCCGAGCTGAACCGTGATGTACGCTTCATCAAAGACTACTTGGACGCGATAATGCAGTACGGTAACCCATATTCGTATCCATCTATGTGGTTCACATACCCGTTCACCCTCCTCAACGGCACTGAAATAGACATCAACAACTTCAAAGCCCAGCTGAATTCGGGCAGCGACTGGGTCCACTTGACTTTCAACGGAGTGCTTCTGCAACCTCCGAAAGACCAGATAGACTCTGTCCGATTCACACTCTCCAAACTCTTCAACATGACCGCTGGCTACAATCCTACTCCAACCGAATTCGACAAGCTAGAGATAACGGTAACCGGCGGAACAGACGCCAACCAAACAATCCTCCTGTTCGCACCCTCAACGGTCCCAAACCCCGCCAGCGCCTCCTTGAACGATGCGTCCATGACTTGGCAGAACACGGCCCCAAGCACTCTCTCAGGGCTACGTTTCCTAATCGCACACCGCGCCACAATCAGCTACGCCGGCGTAACAGAAGACGTCCCAATAGTCACCAACTCGACCATAAGCAACTTCAACTTTAACCCCGGGGTGAAAACCATAAGCTTCAACGTTGAAGGACCGGCGGGAACCGGATTCTGCAACGTAACAATACCGAAATCAGTGCTGTATGCTTCATCAGGCAACTGGACGGTCAAGATTGACGGCGTGACCCTGCCACCATCAGACTTCACGGTGACTGAAAACTCTGAATACGCCTTCATATACTTCGACTACCCACACTCTCAACACTCAATCGAAATAACAGGTACAACGATAGTGCCCGAGTTCCAGCCAAACCTGCTCCCACCGCTGCTCGCTGCCATAACCCTGGCAACACTGTTGATCACAGTTAGAAAAAGAAGAAAACTCTCAACCTTGAAAACAAGCGTCACCAAACTAGTTCACAACAAAATCCCCTCCTTTATTCAGCGAGCGCCAAGCTAACCAAGGATTGCCAATCAGTGCCAGCATAGACGAGCACGCTACTTCACTCTTCAACTCACCTACCAACATCATCGTAACGCCAATCTGAAGCAGGATTCGCGGGAAACATCTCCACTTCTGATGACATCACAACCAACACGCCAGCTCTCCTCGACATTATGCCGACCCAAAAAAACAGCACACCAAAACAGCCCAGAAACATCATGCGCTTTCTGGTCAAAAACCCGTTCCCAATAAACGCCCACTCAAACAAGCAGAAAAAACTGCTCTCAGCAGTAGAAGTCAGAATTGACTGGTCACAGAGACTTTTTTTTGTGTGGTCAACTGAGAGAACTAGAGCGCAGCAGAAACCAACATGACCTTCATTTGAGGACGAAGTAGACGCGCCTGTTGTTCTTCCCCTTATTCTCCGTCTTCAAAACCTCAATCTGCCCAACTTCCTTAAGGCTTCGAACGTGTGTACCCCCATCAGCCTGCCTGTCAACGCCTACAACCTCGACGATCCGCAAACGTGGAAGGTCCGGCGGAAAAGCCTCAGCCATTTTCACCACGCCAGGAATACTCAAAGCCTCATCCCTCGGCAACTCATACCATTTCACAGGCGTATCAGTGCGAAACTGCTCATTCGCCTTGGCAACGTACTCCACTAGAAGCTGCGGCTCAAACTTGTCCAGGCTGAAGTCAAACCTGACCTTATCCACCTCGAGCTGGTTCCCTGTCACCAACGCGCCAGTACCGTTACACAGCATAGAAGCAAACACGTGCGCAGCCGTATGACTCCGCATCAACTTATGTCTCCTCTCCCAATCCAAAATGCAATGAACTCTATCACCGGCATTGAGCCCAGCACGGTCCACCTCGTGACTGACCTCGCCAGAAAACTTGCCCACAAAAACAACATCAAACACCTCACCACCCCGCAGCATCCTGCCCGTATCATGCGGCTGACCACCACCCCTAGGATAAAAGATGGTCTGGTCCAACACCACAAACTTGTCATCCTTCACAGAAACAACCGTCGCATCACACTCGCGCATGTAACTATCCTCCAGATAAAGCGCCTTAGCCACATCGATCACGCCTAACACTAAACATGCAAAAGCCCTTAAGCCTTACCTCGACCCAAAGCAGACGCACCCTTCTTCCTCCTCAAGTTAACCAGATAGACCCCCGCAAGGGTAAGTCCGGACCCCAAAAATGACTCAAAACTCGGGTTCTCACCCAGAATCCACCAGCCAAAGAGCAAGGCCACCGCCGGAATGATAAGACTCGAACCTGACAGAGTCGTCGCCTCCTCCCTCTTCAACAGATACAACCACACGACATTCCCCGCAGCCAACGCGCCCGTAGACGAAACAAGCAACAAGCCCACATAAGTCACATCCACCGACACAACGAACCCGCTAGTCCCGAAAACCCAAGCGCACAGAAAAACCGAACCCACAGCCAACTGCAAAAAATGCGTAACAAACGGGTCCACATGCGTCAAGAACTTCTTGTAAAACAGCACAGACACCGCCCACAAAAAAGCGCCAAACAGCAAAACCAGAATCGAGTGAACCGGAACCGCCTCAAGTTTGCCCAGGAACAAAACAACAACCCCAAAAAATCCCACAACCACCCCGGCAACCTTAATCACTGTAACCCGCTCGCTCAAAAAAGGAACAGCCAAACAGAAAACAAACAAAGGCTGCGTATAACTCAACACCGAACCGATCCCAGAACTCTCTTCCATGAGACCCGAAGCCTGCGTAACAATAACCGACACAAAAACCAAACACAACACGAAAAGCTTAACCAACGTCCCCCTATCCCTCGGCAAGCGACCACGCAACAAAACAAAACCTGGAAACAACACAGCCGCAGAAACCAAAAACCTGTGCAGCACAAACGCAACAGGAGCCTGCAGAATGTTCAACCCAATCTTCATAATCGACCAGTTAGAACCCCACAACAACACGATCGAAGCAAACAACAGCCAATTCTGAAACTTCAACCCAACTAATCCCCCGCAGAATCATCAATCAGAACAAAACCAATATAAAGACGCACACATGGCACGAGAAGACATCCTCCCTCAACATCCAACGCGTGAGAAAGATAAATACCGGACACATAAATAATGACCTCAGAGAAGAAAACAAATGCCCAACTGCAAAAACTGCGGAAACAATGTCCCTGAAGACGCCGCCTACTGCCCAACATGCGGACAAGTTCGAACCCCAAGACAAATCACACTTGCAACATGGGGCGAAAGACTCGTCGCATACATAATCGATGTCGTAATCCTCTCCATAATACTCGTTCCGTTGAACTTCTTCCTCTCGACAACGTTGCCAGGAACTCGACTCATTCCTTGGTTCCCAAGATGGATACCGTTCGTCGACTTCGGAACCAGCAACCTCGTCTACTTCCTCTACTGGGCAATAACAGAAGGAACCTACGGTCAATCAATCGGCAAAACAATAATGCGAATAAGACTAACCAACCTAGACGGCAAACATGCAGGCCCCGCTAGAGCGGCAATCGAGAGCGTCGGCAAAGCATATCTCCTCCCAATAGACCTCATACTCGGCTGGATCCTGCACCCCAGAAAAAGACAGAGAATTTTCAACTACCTCTCAGGCACAATAGTGGTGCGAACATAAACCCGCAAGGCCACCGCAAACGTGAGGGCACTTGAAAAAGAACGAGATACGGCTTCACTATTCCGGCTTCATAATATTCGCAGCCCAAATCCTCAGCGTAATCACAGGCCTCGTGTTCACACTTTTGCTCACACGAAACATGACAAAACAAGAGTACGGTATATGGGCCAACATCTTTGACCTCGCCAGCTACTTTCTCCTCCTCAGCGGCATATTCCCCTTCTGGGCAATCCGCTTCATCGCCCGTGGAAAACAAGGAGCCGCTAAAACAGGCCTACTCGCAAACCTTGTCATCTCGCTAATCTCTACAACGCTCTACGTTGCACTTGCACCACTCCTCACAGGCGCCTTCCACATCGGCGGACCGTATGTTCTCATTTACCTCATCGCCTTCGCCCAGATAATCAACCTTCACCTCATCCTTATCCTCGAATCTACGCTTAGAGCAACGAAACCCCAAGCCGTGGGCTACGGCCTCCTCATAGAGGAGACCACCAAACTTGTCCTGGCATACGTACTAATAATCAGATTCCAACAGCTCTTCCTTGGAGCACTCCTAAGCATCATAATCGCCACTGCCGTCCAAACACTCTTTTACATAAGCATCACAAGGAAGGAGCTTAAACAGAAAATCCAGTGGACCTATGTAAGAGAATGGCTCAAAGGATCAACAGCCAATCTCTACAACGCCGTCGGAAGCCAATTGGCCTCAACCACGATCATAATGCTTTTCCTTCTAGGCGGCCAAGAAGCCAGAGGTAACTATCAAGCCGCCCTGACCTTCGCCAACGTAATCGGCTACTCGCTGTTCCTCTCATACGCGCTCTATCCTAAACTTCTCGCCGAAAACAACCTCAAAGATGCAACTAGCTCACTCAAAACAGTGCTAATGTTTGCCATCCCCATAACAATCATAATGATGGTCACATCACCCTCGTTACTGATCGTTCTAAACATAGAGTACGGCGAAGCCCAACCCATCCTCCTGCTCTTGGCAATCGACACGTTCGTTCTTCTCCTTCAACAATTCTACACGTCTGTCATCTTCGGCACTGAAAAACTGGACGAAAAAGCAACCATACCACTCAGAGAACTCGCCGGAAGCAAGATCTTCAAAGTCTTCACTCTGCCCTACTTACAAGCCGCCATCTCCCTGCCCACAACCTTCATAATCCTCACACAGTTCGCAAGCGGCCAACCCGTCCTCGCAGCAGTCTGCGTCACCGCAATCAACCTCGCAGCTCACGGAATAATCCTGCTCATTCAATACGCAATGATGCACAACTCGGTGCCAATTCGCATCCCCTGGAAAAACATAACAAAATACCTTCTCGCTTCCGCAGTCGCCGGAGCCGCTCTCTCAGCGCTACCAGACGCAACTACGCTAACCCTGACCTTTGCAACTGTGCTTCTAGGCATCGCAGCATATGCGGCGATACTGCTGGCCATCGACAGAGAAGCCAGAACACTTGTTGCCGCAATATGGAACGAGATCAAGAACATAGCAACAGGGCATGCAAACGAGCAAGCCTAGAACTGTGAGAACAAAACCATCGCCTGCATAGTTTTCCTCCTCTCTTATGTTAAATAGCAAGCCATTACAAGCGAAAGTTATATGAAAACGACCGTTAATGAAGTCTCAATCACATGGAGAGATCACAATTGGACATAATCGTCTGCGTCAAGCATGTTCCTGAAACCGCTGAAGCAGAATTGAAGATCGATGGCACCGGAAAAGCCATCGACAGGACCGGCCTGGTCTTTGATATCAACGAATGGGACGATTACGCGCTGGAAGAAGCTGTGAGAATAAGGGAAAAGCAAGGTGGAACCGTAACCGCAATAACCATGGGAGCCGACGACTCAGACAGCACCCTAAGGAAATGCCTCGCGCGTGGAGCAGACAAAGCCATACGCTTAACAGACCCCAAATTCAACGACTCCGACGGCTACGCTGTCGCCAAAATTCTGCACAGCGTCATCAAAAACCTGCCTTTCAACCTCATACTGACAGGAATGCAGGCAGGCGACGACAGTAGCGCCGTCGTAGGTCCGATCCTTGCGGAAATGCTAAAGATCCCACACGTAACAATGGTCAAGAAACTGGAACTGGGCACAGGAACGGCGAGAACAAACCGTGAACTTGAGGGCGGCTTGGAAGAACAGGTCGAAGTAAAAATGCCCGCACTGTTTTCTGTGCAGACTGGGATAAACGAGCCCCGATACGTCTCGATAATGGGCATAAGAAAAGCAATGCAGAAAGAAGTCAAAGTCATGACCCTGACAGATACTGGCCTTACGGAGAACGAAGTTGGGCCGGCGGGTTCATGGATTAAGATTGAGAAGATGTATGTTCCGCCGGTTGAGAAGCAGGCGGAGTTCCTCAAGGGAAGTCCTGATGAAATCGCGGCGAAGATAACTGCGGTCTTGAAGTCGAGAGGACTGATTTAAGATGGCCCAAATCTTCGTCTTGGCAGAGCACAGACAGGGACAAATCAGAGACATAACCTTCGAGATGCTCACGAAAACCCGAGAAATAGCCGAGAAAACAGGCTCAGAGCTGACGGTCGTTCTTCTGGGCCAGAACGTGAAGGAACACGCCAAGATGCTGGCGGAGTACGCAAAGACTGTCATAATGGTTGAGGATGGCAAACTTGAAAAGTTTAACTCTGAAGCCTACAAGAAAACCTTGTCAACCCTGATAACACAGCACAAGCCCAGCCTAGTCGTTATGGGTCACACTTCCTACGGCGTGGACTTGGCCGCGCGACTCGCGACGGCGTTGAACCTGCCGCTTGCGACGGACTGCATAGACTTGGCGTTTGAAAACGGCGTGTTCACTGTGACCCGCCAGATGTTCGGCGGCAAAGTGAACGTCAAAGCTACGGCCAGAAAGGCCGAAACATACATTGCGACTGTCCGCCAGGCAACCTTTGCGCCACAGAAGCCATCACCGCCAGCAAACGGGCAAATCATGGAGACGCCCTCGCCGTTGATGGAAGAGATAAGCGAGAAACGATTTCTGCAGTACGTATTGCCGCCGCCGGGTGGCGTTGACATAACTGCTGCAGAGAAGCTTGTAGGTGTGGGTCGAGGGATAAAGGACGTGGCCAACTTGCCGATCGTCGATGAGCTGGCGAAGACTCTGGGCGGTGTGGTTGCTTGTTCGCGTCCCATTGTGGATAAGGGTTGGCTTCCGACTGATCGTCAGGTCGGCACTTCTGGGAAGACTGTGAAGCCCAAGCTGTACCTTGCTCTCGGAATCAGCGGTGCGTTCCAGCACGTGCTCGGAATGAAGAACTCAGACCTGATCATTGCGGTGAACAAGGATCCGAAGGCACCGATCTTCAGCTTTGCCGACTACGGAGTAGTTGAGGACTTGTTCAAGATTGTTCCTTCGCTGAAAAGCAAAATATATGAGTCGAAAACACAGAAGACCTGCAAGTAATCGAGGAGAGATGGAAAGTTGGACTTTAAACTGGATAATGAACAAAATGAGATAAAACGTGCAGTGCGTGAGTTCTGCACCAAAGAATTCACACCGGAGCTGGCTTTGGAACTTGACCAGAAAGAAGAGTTTCCGATGGCCCTGTACAAGAAGGCTGCGCAACTCGGGTTTACGAGTATGCGTATTCCGCAGGAGTATGATGGGCAAGGGTACGGCGTACTGGAAGACTGCTTGGTCGTTGAGGAAATGTGCCGAGCAGACCCTGGCTTGGGAGTTGCAGTTTCGCTTGGAAACCTCATGATTCCAGACGTGCTGCTGAAACACGGCAACGAGGAGCAGAAGAAGAAGTACATTCCTCCGCTTGCAAGAGGCGACAAAATAGCCGCCGCAGCCTTCACGGAGCCGGAGCATGGAAGCGACATTACACGCATGGACTCGACAGCAGCCAAGAATGGAAACGAGTGGACGATCAATGGGGCGAAGGAATTCATAACTAATGCAACGACTGCTGACACGTTCATCTTACTATGCCAAAGTGACACGAACGCTCAGCCTCCGCACAGGGGCCAAAGCATCTTTCTCACTGAGAAGGGCACGTGTGGACTCGAAGCGACAAAGTTGCACGGGAAAATGGGGATCAAACCATGCGTCACAGGTTCGCTCGCAATGGCAGACCTCAAGGTGCCAGAAGCCAATGTCGTGGGAGAGCTGGGGAAAGGCTTCTATTACACTTTGGAACTGTTCGACGGCACCAGAATAACCGTTGCGGCCCAAGCAGTCGGCATGGCACAGGGAGCGTTTGAACGGGCGCTGGCTTACGCGAAAACCAGGAAGCAGTTTGGGCAGACAATAATGAGCTTCGAGGGCGTGAGCTTCAAGCTCGCTGAAATGCTGATAAAAATCGAGTCGGCGCGTCTAATGATGTACAAGGCTGCTTGGCTGTATGACAAGGAAAAACCGAACGCTGTTGCCACATCGATGGCCAAGGCCTACGCAAGCCGCGTCGCAATGGAAGTGACAGACGATGCAATTCAAGTCTTCGGAGGCTACGGCTACCTGGCGGACTATCATGTTGAACGGTTCCACCGATGCGCAAAGATTACGGAAATCTACGAAGGCACGAGCGAAATCCAAAAATTCACCATAGCCAACTACCTGACCAAACAGTAAGCAGCAGTCTTGATTGACGTCAACGGCGCATGTTAGAGTTTGAGTTCTTCCTTTAGAGCGCGCCAAGGTAGCGGGGAAAATTGAAGAATGCTTGTCCCCTGCAAATGAAGCGGAGAAGACCACCGAAGCCGCTCCTAATCCGGCCAACAGAATCGACCAAAGCATGCTTTGCAAAGCTCTAAGAGGGAAATCAGCTCCTGTCGAGGGATTCCTGTGAAACGCCATCTGAACAGCGCACCACAGAGACTGAACGATTGAATTACTAGGATCTGGATTGTGCCCCTGCGGTTATGGGGGCGGAGGTGGCGGCGGAGTGGTCTGTTTCTCTAGTCTGTTCATTCTTAAGGAGAAGATTAGGCAGCCTACACCAAGGCCTAGAGTGAACATTCCTAGACTGAGAAAAGCAACGAAGAGTTGCGTTTGAGGGGCGAACGGCGAAACGGCCACTGCTATTATTCCAACCAGAACGCACATCAAACCCAACCTCAAAAGAACCGCAGAGTCTTTGGGGTTCGCTTTCATTACATGGATCTCCTCTTGTCTAAACTGGTCTTCGGATATGAGATATTTAAATCCTCGCAACATGTGAGCGCGAGACACTCAAACCGAAACCGAGACACAGTGAAAATGACCGTTGAAGGACTGGAAGAACTCGTCTTCACCCGCAAACACTTCTGGCAAACGGTCAAACTCGAAACACGGTGAACGAGAGAGGAAGAAAACCGAATCAGTCTTCAACCTCGCCCAAGAAATTCCCCCTAAGAGATCCTGGGGCGCGCGCGCCAACCAACAATGGACGACGACGGACGACCAATAACCACGACGACGACCACGAACCACGACGACGGACGACGGTTAATGGATACTCAAGTATTGGCTTCCATAAACTGTATACCTGATTCATGATACACCTGGATACTGATGGAACAAGATACGGATAGGATAGTGAGCAATACTACGAGTGGTAAAATTCACTCAAAAACTTACCCCTCATAATGAAAGATAGATATTACGAGGGGTAAAAAAGACTAGAAAAGTTACCCCTCAACAATGCGCGCGCGCATTCATAATAGCTTACCTGCTTTTCGCGGGTTTCTTCAACCTGGTTTTAGTGCAGTATCTGGCAATCGCCGTTAGCGCGCGCTAAATACAGATTGTGTTTTCACATTCTTTATATTCATTCCTAAAGCTTTTTATTTGTTACAATGCTGTCGCGAGAAAATTTGCAATCAATAATGCTGATAGAAAATAGCTACGACTATAGATCAATTGCAAAAAGGGGAATTGAATGAACCTTTATGCTTGGCTTTCACTTTGCTCAAGCCTGACTTCTGCCGTTTTGGGAATTATTGTTTTTTCCCTCGATCGCAAAAAACTCTTGAACAAGCTTTTCTTATTAGCTGCCTTAGCAGGGTTTTATTGGACATTCACAGAATTTATGATGTGGCAAGCAAGTTCCGTTGAGGTCGCTAACTTCTGGAACAAAATGGGTTTTCTGTGGCCTTTTTTCGCGGTCCTAGTTCTTCATTTTTCCTTAGTTTATGTCGAAAGCGACTGGCTGAAAAAGAAGACTACTTATCTATTTCTCTACTTGCCTGCTGTATTCTTTGCTTTGACGGATTTAGCAACTGAACTGATAAATGGTCCTGTAATGATGGAATATTGGGGCTACGAGGACACTTCACCAGCAACCTTCATTTACGGGATAAGCACCTTTTGGGTGGCACTCTTGCCAGTCTTGGCGCTTCTTCTTTGCGTTGGATTTTACATTAGGACTAGTGATGGCGCAAAGAAGCAGCAAAGTGAGTTTGTGACCGTGGGCTTTGCTATTCCTATTTTCGCCTATCTTGTAACTAACATCGTATTTCCTTCATTTGCCATTAACGTTCCAAATTTGGGGCACATTGCCATTCTATTTTTCGGCATTTTTGTCAGCTACGCAATCTTAAAATATGAACTGTTCACTTTTGACGCGGCGATGGCCGCAGGAAACATTATTTCCACGATGCCTGACTCCCTTATTCTGGCAAATATGGAGGGAAAAATACTTGGGGTGAACAAGCGTTTAGTGAATTTCTTGGGGTACGAAGAAAGCGAGTTGATAGGCAAATCAATCATCGCATTATGTGTGGAAAAAAAGCGCTGTGAAAGTGTTATGAAGGAGTTGGCTGAAAAGAGAGCAATCCGAAATTATGAATTAACATACAAAACGAAGTTTGGTGAGGAAAGAATTGTTCTGTTTTCGGGTTCGGTTGTGCGGAGCAAAACAAGGCGAGATATTGGAGTCACATGTGTTCTTCACGATATTACGGAGCGTAAAATGATGGAAGAAAAACTTGCTAAGGCTGAGCGGTTTGCTACGATTGGCGAATTGGCGGGGCAGATTGGGCACGATCTTCGAAACCCCTTAACAGGCATTAAAAATGGCGTTTACTTCTTGAAGAAGAAGGGCGATAAGCTCACTGAGGCAGACAGCAAGAAAATTCTCGAAATAATCGACAATGCAGTCGAGGACTCTAACAGAATTATCAGCTGCCTTATAGATTACGCGTCTGATTTGCACTTGGAAGTTTCGATGTGTACGCCTAAGTCTCTTCTTTCAGGTGCACTGCTTAAGGTTCAGATTCCAAACAGGATTGAAGTACTTGATCATCTTCTAGATGAACCTGAGTTTT
>JBGQMW010000002.1:0-252215 GCA_041500785.1 Bathyarchaeia archaeon | reverse complement strand
TTACGACATTTACGTGTACAATCCGAGTGGTGTGCTTGAGGGTTATCATACCGAGTCTGCTGGGTTGCCTGAGCATTTGGGTGATACTGTTGATGCTCCGTTCTTCACTGCCAAGTTTTCTGGTAACTACACCTTCATCATAGCCAACAACGCTGGCAGCAGCAAAGCGGCTGAAGCAGCTACCTTCATGATTATGGAGAACGTGGAATGCAATCTGTGGCATGACCATTACATAGAAGGAAAAGACGGCGGAAACATGCCTGTTTTTGACACTGCGTGGGCTTTCGAGTTTGTCTCTGACAGCCAACACGTTGAAGTTCTGATCAAGGTCGCCGACACTTTGGACATGTATGAGGCTAGACTGTTCTTGATGGCAGATCCCACTGTGACAGGCGAAACAGTGTTGAACGGTGTGCCCTTGGCTTGGGAGCTTGGACTCTACGGCAACCGCGGCGGGACAGGCGGAGTTTTAGGAGGCTACAACATCAAAAGTGAGCTTTATCGTGGTGTCGCCTTTGCAAGCTGCGAGTACTACGGGGAGGAAATGCACGTGAATTTCACTTCGCCGCATGCCGGACGGACTCTATATCATCTGGTCTTCATCGGAGAATACGGTGCGGGCAAGATACGTTTTCAAGTGAAAACAGTGTTTGATGCAGCCTTGGTTCCTTTGGCAGCGCCTGGCAAAGTGTATCCCAACGACGCTGTTACAGTAGCTTATGTTTCGAAGTCCACAGACTTATTCAATGCGTCTCTGGAGTATTCAACAGACGAATGGACAACCCTTACATCTGTCAGCATGACCATTCTTGACAAAAGGACCTGTTCAGCAACAATCCCTAGACAGGCAGGTGACACATTCGTGTCATACCGTGTTGAAGCTGATGACTATTATGAGAACATCCTTGTTGCCTACGGTAATTATACGGTCATTTCAAGCTTGACAATCCTCAACAAACCGGTGTATCCCGTTTTCTTCGCTCGGTCTCAGATCGAAATCGGCCGCGACTGGAGTATCGTGTGCCCACTAAAGGCTAACCATTCGTACCATGTCTACCTTTACGGCGATTGGGTGAACAATGGTTCTGAACCTCGGACGAACTATGACGTTTATGTTTACGACCCTTACTTCAACCCTGAAGGCAAACATGCAGCCTCGGCCGGTCTGCTTGAACACTTAGGCGATACAGTTGACTATGCGTTCTTCAATCCAAAACACACTGGCAACTACACTTTCGTTATTGTGAACGATGCGGGCGGCAGTCGCGATGCGCAAGAAGCGGCGTTCATGATAATTGAAGACGTTCAATGCAATATCTGGCATGAACAGTACGTTGAAGGCAAGAGCAGCGGCTTGCCCGTCTACAATACGACTTGGGCGTACGAATTCTACACGGACAATCCACATGTAGAAGTCTACGTAAATGTTCCTGACACTTTGACAGTGTATGAGGTTAGGCTTTATTTGATGGCAGACCCAACCGTGCAGAATGTAACAATTCTTAACGGTGTTCCTCTAGCTTGGGAGCCTGGGCTTCACGGTAACAGAACTGGCAAGCAAAGCATTATTGGAGGGTACAACTTGGAAAGTGAGGGATACAGGGGCGCAGCTTATGCTAGCTGTGAAAATTTTGGACAAGACATGCTGTTAAACTTCACTTCGCCGAACGCTGGAAGGAGTCTTTACCATCTAGTGTTGATCGGCGGCAAGGGCAGCGGCACCGTAGAGTTTCTGGTCAAGACGGTTTTCGATGCAGCTCTTCAAGCCTCTACCGTCCCGGGGCTAAGAATTTACCCTGGCGATAACGTTACTCTCGTTTATGTCTCGAAGTCCACCGACCTAGTAGATGCAACTCTTCAATATTCCGTTGCCAGATGGGCAAACACGACTTCCATCAGCATGGAACTCGTTGACAACAGGACCTGCAGAGTTAATGTTCCTGGCCAAGCGGCTGGCACTAACGTAGTCTACGGCGTTGTCGCAACTGATATACTCAGAAATGTTCTAGTCGCTAATGGAAGCTACAACGTCAAGATGTCTTCATCTTTGAGCATATCATTGGCCCGTCAAGCTGTGACTTTGGGTGAAAACATTACTGTTACAGGCAACTTGACTCCTGTGAGCAGCGGTATGCCTATCACTCTCTACTTCCTGTCTGGCAACGAAAGTGAGACGGTCATAGTCTACACGGTTCAAGATGGGTCTTTCACGGCAAGCCACAAACCCGCCGTTTCAGGAGAGTGGAGTGTTCAGGCAAGGTTCTTCGAAAGCGATTCGATGTACACCAGCATCACATCCGAGCTTCCATTCCAGGTTGATGAGCCCTCCTTCTTTGCAGTGTACTCTCTGTACATTGTCATCGGAGCTGGCGGGTCGGCAGCAGCGGCAGTTGCAGCTGTTGTGTTCATGCGGAAATGGCGTAGAGGAGCGGCAGAAGCCGAATGGTAACTCGTTCCATCCTTCCCTTTTTCAGTTCCTGATTTTTGATCCTAGCGTGCGCGTGGTTTTCGACCTTGTCGGCGTTTCTGAAGGGTCTTTGTTTGTGAGAGGGAATACGTACTTGCGATTCATAATGGATAAATGTTGTTGGGCTTTCATTTTTGTCTGGCAGCAGGTTGTTGACCTGTAGTGACTGCTGAGTCAATCAATCGGTGGAAAAATTGAGTCTTTCGCCTTGTCCAGACTGCGAAAGTGAAGCTGAGGCTAGCAGAGAGTTTGATGATGTACTGTTAAGCATTGTGGATGAGACACTGACTCGGATCTTCAAGGACGTTGGTGTTCGCGTTATCTATGATTCTCTTGAGCAGAACTGTCGACTTAGACGCGAAGAAATCCCTGGAAAACCTGATGTCTTCATGGCTTGTCTTGGGAAGTTGCTAAGCTCAGCGGCGCTTGTCATTGAAAAACTGATTATCAAGAACCTCTATCATAGGTTCAATACAGAGTACGTGGAGCCCACTATTTTCGACTTTTCGGAACGTGTGAAGGAGTTAAGATTGAAGATGTGCGAAATGAACGAGAAAGAATCTTCAGACAGCAGCAGAATCGGAATCGAAAACAAAATCTCTATCACAGACATGGGTTCAGTTGTTTCAAATGGCACAAACGGCTGCAAGACCCAAGAGCTCGTGAATCTCTATGACAGTATTCTGAAGAACATGCAGGTTGGTCTAGACGTGTGGTGCATGGAAAACACTGACAGCTCTGCTTCGTTCAAGCTGATTTTCAGCAATCATGCAGCTGAACAGATCACGGGAACAACGGCTAAGGATTTTCTTGGCAAGACCCTGACTGATGCTATCCCGGATGCTGTCACGACTGGACTTGCCAAGTGTTGTGCGGATGTTGTCCGATCGGGCAAAGCCAAAGCTCTTGGCGATGTTCCTTACCGGAGCGAGCATGTTGCTCAACAGCTTTTCTCAGTCAAAGCTTTCCCTATTTTCAGCAACTGTGTAGGAGTAACCTTTGAAAGGGTTGGAGGGCGCAGAAAGGCTGAAGAGCACATCGAGAAGTTGAACGAGTGTTTTCTCAAGCTCAAAGCTGACCCCGATTGGAACATCAACTGCTTGATTACTCTTGCAGGAGAATTGCTTGGAGCTCGCTGTGCATCATACAATCGCGTTGATCAGGGAATGTTATGTTCAGTCGGGCAGTGGAACACTCCTGCACATTATCGTGTGGCCGACAAAGCTGAGGGACATATCTGTAACGATGTGATCAAACGAGTCAGTGAAGATGTTCTCGTTGTCCGCAACTTGCCCAAGACCCTGTATGCGGAAACCGATCCTAATGTGAAACGCTACAAGCTGCAAACTTTTATGGGCAAAGCAGTGACGTTCGGAGGAGTTCACGTAGGTTCACTGTGCATCGCTTATAAGAAGGACGTCAAGCCCACTGAAGAGGACAAGAAATTGCTGGGTTTGATAGCAGCCGCAATTGGTGTGGAAGAGGATCGCAAACATGCCTTGTTGCGCATGCAGGATAGCGAAGAAAAGTTCAGAGTGATCGCGGCCTCCGCGATGGACGCCATGGTTCTGATCGACAATGAGGGCAAAGTTGCATACTGGAATCCTGCCGCAGAGAGAACCTTCGGATACACGTTGGCAGAAGCAGCAGGAAAAGATGCGGTCAGGCTCATTGTCCCGAGACGCTTGCGCAAAGACGTGCAGGACATGGTGAAACGTTTGAGAAGAAACGGCAAAGAGCCACATGGAACGAGCGTTGCGTTTTCAGCTGTTAGAAAGAATGGAGAAGAGTTTCCAGTAGAATTCTCTATGTCAGTATTACGGATCAAGGGAAAATGGCATGCTATCGGCATAATTAGAGACGTTGCTGAGCAAAAGCACATGGAGAAGGCTCTGAAGGAGAACGAGGAGAAGTATCGAGGTATTTCAAGTAAACTTGAAAGTCTCATGAAAAGTTCTGCCGTAATGCTGCGAACCACAGATATGCATAAGCGGCTGAGGACCATCGCAGAAGCTGTTCGTGAGCAAGGCTGGGGAAGAGTAGTCATATCGTTACGAGACGAGAACCTCAACACGACGGACATTGTAGCTGCCGGGTTAACGAAGAAAGAAGAAGAGTATCTGAAGAAGCACCAGTCGCCGGGTCATGTATGGCAGAAACGTTTGAGCAGCATGTTTGAACGATACCGGCTAGGTGAGTTCTACTATTTGCCCTGGAGTGACCCGCTTGTTCAGGAGCAGTTCAAGTATGCACTCACCAGCAAGATTCCTAAAGTCGAAACAGTTGACTGGAACCCCGATGACTTGTTGTACATTCCGCTGCGTTTGCCAACAGGCCAAATTGTAGGAGTCATGAGTATGGACGACCCGAAGGAAGGCCATCGCCCGACGAAGGATTCGCTTGCCCCTCTCGAGTTGTTTGCTCATCAAGCTGCAAGTGCAATTGAGAATGCTAGACTCATTCAGCAGCTGAACAATGCGAACAGTCAGCTTGAAGGGTATGCAGAGCATCTGGAGGAAAAGGTTAAGGCGAGGACGCGCGACCTTAAGGAGAGTGAGGAGAAACTTCGGAGCATTTTTGTTGCTTCCCCTGATGCAGTGACCGCTACAGATCTGACTGGGAACATCGTCGAGTGCAATGAACAGACTGTCAGACTGCATGGGTTCTCTTCACGATCCGAATTGATCGGCAAGAGTTCTCTCATTCTGATTGCAAAGAAAGACCATGAAATGGCAATACGCAATCTGAAGAAGACCCTTGAAGATGGCATCATAAAGAGTACCGAGTACACATTCGTAACGAAGGATGGGCGCGAGTTTCCAGCTGAACTTTCCGCAAGTATCGTGAAAGATGCCTCAGGTGAACGAATTGGTTTTGTGGCAATCACAAAGAACATCACTGAACGTAAGCAGATGGAAAAGCAACTGTTCAAAGCAGAAAGGCTTGCGGCCATCGGCGAGTTGGCAGCAATGATTGGTCATGACTTGCGCAACCCGTTAACGGGCATTATCGGTGCAGCATACTATCTAAGAACTAAGCTCGGTTTGAAAATGGACCCGAAAGCGCGGGAGATGCTGGAGGTCATAGAAAAAGACATTGAATACTCGAACAAGATCATCAACGACCTTCTTGAATATTCGCGCGAGATTACGCTGGAGGTAACAGAGACCACACCGAAACTACTGACACGCGAGGCATTGGCGTTGGTAACTGTGCCGGAAAATGTGCAATTGATGAACCTCGCTGAAAATGGACCGAAGCTGAGGGGTGATATTGACAAACTGGAACGGACTTTCGCCAACATTGTCAAGAACGCTTTCGATGCGATGCCAGTCGGCGGAACGCTTACTGTTGGGTGTAAGCGCATGGATGGAGATTTAGTCTTCACTTTTAGTGACACTGGTGTAGGCATGTCCAAGGAAGTGTTGGACAAGCTTTGGAGGCCACTTTTCACGACTAAAGCAAAGGGTATGGGCTTTGGTCTGCCGATCTGCAAGAGGATCATTGAGGCTCACGGTGGCAAGATTTCCGTGGAGAGTACAGTTGGCAAAGGCTCCACGTTCACAATCATTATTCCGATTGAGCCGAAAGTTGATGGAGGTGAACAGATTTGGGTGAAAACGCCAGAATCATCATCATTGATGACGACGAAAGCATAAGGCAAGTACTGAAAACAATACTTGAGGAAGAGGGTTACGTAGTAGATACTGCGGACACTGGAAAAGAGGCCGTCCTGAAAACAAATGAAAAAGCCTACAACCTTGCTCTGATTGACATACGCCTGCCAGACATTGAGGGTATCGACCTTATCCTGAAGATAAAGGACACGACGCCTAGAATGAGAAAGATAATTGTCACTGGTTATCCGACGATTCAGAACGCGATGGAAGCCGTTAACAGACAGGCAGACGCTTTCATACTGAAGCCTTTCGACGTAGAGAGAGTGCTGCAAACAATCCGTGAACAGCTGATGAAGCAGGACGAAGAGAAGCAGTTCAGTCAAGAGAAAGTCACAGCTTTCATTGAAACCAGAGCCAAGGAACTGGAAATGCAGAGCGGCTAGTATTTGGCTGCTATCCTCTCTTTCTATCTCTTCTTCAACGTTCTGTTTTTCACGGTTTGTTTCCATTCCTCATGCTTGTCCAATGCTTCTTCTACTTGTGCTTGAACAAAATCCTTAACATTTCGGCAAGTCGTGTTCATTTCTCTTACGGCTTCATCAGGTTGCTCGTACTGCTCCTCAGATATTTCGATGTGTTCGCGCGCGCTTTCGTTATTTGTCGGTAGTGGGCCGTGGAGATGCCGGAATATTCAGAGTTCTTCATCCTGTTGTTATGGTCCAGATGGAATCGCTATCGTGAAAGTTGTTCAATGCTCGACGGTGCTTACAACTTGGATTCTCTCTTGATGTGCTTCGATGAAACGTTCACAGATTGGCAAACCGAAACCAATGCACCATTTTTTGGAAAGGTTTTTCAAAAGGAGGACAAGTACTAATGGTTTGACGTTAAGGTGTGCAGAATGGATTTGGAGAAAGGGTTTGTCGGTGGTTTCCTGGTCTTAGGCGTGATTATCTTTGTTGCTGGTTTTCTTGCTGGGATGCTTTTTCTTGGTACCGTCCACGTGTCATCAGACGCTGCGACGATTGGACTCATGAGCTTCGCACTTGGCCTCATTACTGGAATGGTGACAATAGCTTTGGTTCTTGTCGTCGTGAAAATACGAGAAACGAAGATTTCCTAAAGCACTATTCACACATTCCAGTGGACGAAGTGGGACAGAGCGAAAACATGTCCGCCGCGAACACAATACGCCCGCCCAGGCTCCGTCAACATAGTCCGGTGCGCGCGAATCCGTCGCCAACGCAGTGGACCAGTGTTTGCGACACAGAGTGTAGTCAGCTGCTACTTCAACAGAATACGTTCCCATAACCATGAGCGCTTCAAAAGATATTTATCCCTTAGAGAAGACCACTCTTTGAATGCTCCGGTAGTATAGTCCGGTCAAGTATAGCGGCCTCTCGACGCTTTGAAGCGGAAGAAAGTCGCGGACCCGGGTCCAAATCCCGGCCGGAGCACCATCATGGTCTGTTCGTGCTCAAGTCGCTTTGAGAGAAGACTTTTTCAAAGTTGTTTCGGTTCACAAAGTTGCCCGCAGGCATTTTTGGCTCTTGGTCGTGTTTCTATACTTGGTTAAAGTTGTTATCGCATGTTTTTCTGCTTGGTGTTCCCACATTGGCTTGTTTCCAATCCATTGTCTCAGATGCATTCCTTCGTGTGCAGCGACTTTCACCAGCGCTTCTTTCCAGTCGTTGAGCATAGTCGCGTATTTTTCACATCGTTTGTGACCTGGGTAGACGGAGAAATAGGGAAAGCGTTTTTCGTTTCCGATTCGCACAACGATTAGAAAGCGCTGTTCGTCGCAGTCGCATGTGCAATCAGCTGCACTTGCAAAGATTCGTCCGTAGAATGCATACTTGCTGTTTCTCACGTGGACTTCTAATTCGCCTGCGTGTGGGATACCTTTCAACGCGAATCTTACTAGATTTTCAACTTCCTCAGAAGAATATTGTGAAGTGTTCTTAACAATCATAACGTTAGCCTTCGTTTCTGCCGTGGTTCCGTGAATTCCATTTTCGCTTTGGAAGGTGAACACTAGAATTCCCAGCTTTTCTAATAAAGCGTTTATGAACTCAGGCTCAATATTGGAAAACAACACGCGCCACAGAAAGGCCGCAGTAGGCCCTGTGACGCAATGTGTCTTGGTATACCATGGTCCAATACGTGCTGGCGAAGAAAAGGGAGTCTTCCTCAGCTCGTGTCACGATTCGACAATGTTCGACTGTTTGCAGCCTTGGGTCTTGCCACGATCAAATAATTGTATTGTCCACTTGCTTTTACAGATTCTATCTTGAAGTCAGCTTCTTCAATGATGCCAACAGCATCTTCTTCGCTGAATCTTATTCGCAGCGGCGGACCAAACGGCATGGGTTCTTTTTTCCAGTCCAAATCAGCCAGGAGTCCAGAAGGTTTCAGCATTCTTCGAGCATTTGCTAAGACCTCGTGTACGTTGTCAAAATCATGGAGCACTATGCCAAAGAAGACAAGGTCCGCACAGGCTTCGCAGAAGAGGGTTTCCTCTGCCGACCCGACCTTCAGGGTCAAATTGTCCAGTCCAGCCCTGTTGGCTTTGTTGCTAAGAAAGTCGATGGCCTCGGCATTAACGTCTACGCCATAGACTTTGCCGTTACGCCCTGCGAGTTTAGCGGCAGGAATAGTGAAGAATCCCTCGCCGCAACCGACGTCGACGAATGTTGAACCTTTTCTTAAACCTATACTCTTCAAAATGTCCTCTGGGTTTTGCCACTTTCTTCTTTCCTGTTCGTTCTCGTAGAACCTGTGAAAAGACAACTGGCGCCTTCACGTTTCCTTGCTTTGGTTGTGTTCTTCATCTGGCCCTTCAAAATAAGATTTTCATACACTTTCGCGGATACGCTACAAATCCTATGTACAAGCTGCTGGAAGCCTTGCAGAATCAATCTCAAGCGTTCGTTATCGTTTCGAAAAAGAGCGCAGTAACCTTTAATATGCCTCTGCGGGTTTTAGAGGATTTTGGTGTTTGGCCTTGAACATTGCAATCGAGGGGAAATCGGTCGTCAAAACCTTTGGCAGCATCCGCGCACTAGATGGTCTGAACCTCACCGTCAATCAAGGAGAAATCTACGGGTTGATCGGTCCCAACGGGGCTGGCAAAACAACGTGTCTGCGCATCATTTCCACGCTGATCTTGCCCACGTCAGGCACTGTGAAGTTGTTCGGCCTAGACGTTGTTGAGGACGCCGGGGAAGTACGCAAGGTCATATCGTACCTTCCCGAGGAAGCAGGTGTATACCGTAACCTTTCTGGCCGGGAATACTTGGAGTTCATGGTCAAGTTCAAGACCGGCAATCATGAGGAAGCTCATCGAATGATTGTTGAGGCTGCCGACATTTCAGGCTTAGGCGACCGCCTCAAAGATAGGGCCAAGACCTACAGCAAAGGGATGAAACGAAGGCTTCTAGTGGCCAGAGCGCTAATGACTAAGCCGAAACTAGCGGTTCTTGACGAGCCTACAAGCGGCTTGGACGTTTTACATGCTTATCACGTGAGAGAAACGATAAAGAGGTTTGTTAAAGAACATGGTGTAACCGTGCTGCTTTCAAGCCACAACATGCTTGAGGTGGAGCACTTATGTGACCGCGTTGCTCTGCTCAACAAAGGTAAGCTTGTTGTTGAAGGAAGACCGCAGGATCTGAAGCAGAAGTTCGATAGCGCAAACTTGGAGGAAGTTTTCGCGAAGGTGGTTGGTTTTGCTTAAAGAGTTTGGGAACGTACTTGTGAAAGAACTCAAAGAGCTCATCAGAGACCCAAAAATACTCTTAGGAATGATTATCGTTCCACTGCTCATGTTCCCAATTCTAGGCGCAATCATGAGCTTCTCAGTGCAGACTGCACAAGAAAAAGCCACGAAAGCTGCAACCCTGGTTTTGAATAATGACGTTGGCGGCAACTATTCAGACCTGTTTATCTCCTTCCTGGATCTGAATGCATCGCTCAGAGTCTATGTCGTGAACAACACCACGCCGGAGCAGGCATTGGCTCAAGACCTGCTTTCGAGATACAACTCGACTTACTTCATAGAAATCCCACACGGGTTCAGCGCAAACATGACACAACATCTGAACATGAACAACACGGGCGTCAGAGCTTCAGTGAACTCCTACAGTGTGTTCTCAGGTGGCGGCGCATTCGAGAACATTGGGACCTCACTTTTCGACAGCAGTGTGGACCAATTCAACAGATACCTGGCTCCTGATGTCTTGGCTGTTCAGAAGTCTTCCATTATCAAGGGTCAAGTAGAGCAGGGTGTCGACCCTACAGTATTGTCGACGCTGATGATATCACAGGCGATCGCCATGCCGATCACAATCATGATACTGCTAACATACTCGATGCAGATAGCTGCGACTTCAGTGGCTATGGAAAAAGAGGAGAAGACCCTTGAAACGCTTCTGACTTTGCCGATGGATCGCTTCGCGATTTTGATGGGAAAGCTCGCGGGCTCTGTTCTAGTTGCAGGAGTCGGCGCTCTCACTTACATGATTGGGTTCACTTTCTACCTGAACTCCTTCTCTGGCCTCATGGCTTCAGGTTCGAACATAGACCTTGCGTCGCTCGGGTTAGTGCCTTCGCCTTTCGGCTACCTGCTGCTTGGGCTCTCACTCTTCGTGACTTTGCTTTCAGCACTGGCTCTGGCAGTGGTTCTGTCTGCTTTTGCAGATGATGTGAGAGGTGCTCAGTCCCTCGTCGGTTATGTCTACCCCCTGCTCATAATTCCAGCTCTGCTGATGATGTACGTCGACTTCAACTCTCTGCCGATCTGGCTGCGCATTGTTCTGTTTGTCATCCCGTACAGTCATCCAGTCCTCGCTTCCAAAGCCGTCACTATGGGCGATTACTGGACTGCTGTCTGGGGCATAATCTACGTGTCTCTCTTCACGATAGGCATCCTGTACGTTGCATCTAAACTGTTCGCTACTGAAAAAATCCTCACAGCAAAACTCAAGTTCAAAGGCCTGCGGAAACACGGGAAAATGCAAGCCGAAGAGTAGTCAGCGAAGCTTTTCACACTCCATAACACATTTTGGCGCGCGCAGATATTGGAATAGCTGCTGTGGAGCATCTGGCTGCGGTCACACAGAACGTTCATACATCAGCTTGGATTATGGTCCGCTGCTCAAGGAAGAGACTGCAGAGGACAATCAGAAAACAAAGAAGTTGAGGCCATTGTCTAGACTGTCCGGGTCAGGCGCAAAAGAAATAGACTAGAAGCGCCTAGGAACACTCATAAGAGTTCACAAATGGCGTTGAGGTGTACTGTATGGTTTCTCTCAGAGCTTTGGCACCTTCGCTGACAAGAATCACGATAGCCGCGGCCGTCGGTGCTGCTTTCCACATCGGTCAGGGCGACCATGATCTTGTAGACGGTAAAGCCGTTGAATTCTCAAGAGCCGTTCTGGCTCAAACAGACGTCGAAGGTGAAGTGATCGCCTGCGAAGGACCCAAGGATAACGCGCCTGCCTTCATGCGGCGTGAGAAAGTCGGCACGGGTAAAGGACCAAAGGTAGAGTTTGTAGTTGACCCAGTTGACGGCACTATGGCTGTTTCGAAGGGAAGGAAGGACGCCATCTCTGCTCTTGCATGTGCACCTGCCGGGTGTTTCCAAGTTCTTCCAGACGATGGCTACTACTTCAAAGTGGCTACTGACCTCCTTTCCGTTGGCAAGATCAGCTTGGACATGAGTATCGAGGAACTTGTGCGCACCGTTGCCCATGCGAAGGATCTTCGGCTGGAGAACTTCACGGTTATCATGCTTGAACGCGAAAGACACAATGATATACTGCACACCCTCCGGAAACTAGGCGTCCGAATCATCCTCATTCCAGACGGCGACATTGCAGGTGCTGTAGTCACATGCCGTCCGGGCTCAGGTGTTGACTTGCTGATAGGTGCCGGTGCCGGGCCTGAAGCTACGATTGCAGCAACCGCTATGAAGTGTCTGGGCGGAACAATGCTGGTGAAGGTTTGGAAGGACAAGAGAGATGACTCCAAACGCATGCATCGATTGCATGAGGACGGCGTCGACACGGAGAAGACCTATACTGAGCACGAACTGGCAAAGGGGAATGAGTTGGTCTTTGCTGCTTCAGGTGTCACAAAGGGCGAACTGCTGGATGGAGTTCGTTTCATCCCTAATGGCGCCGTAGTAAATAGCCTGTGCATGCGGCTTCCAAGCGGAACAATCGAACGGTCTGAGACTACACTCAGCTTCAAGGGTCATCCGGTCTACAAACAGTTCTTGCCCTAAGCAAGGTGAAGAACAACATTGACCGAAGAAAAAACAACCACACTGTTATGCGGGTGTCAATATCAAGACACCGGCTACATGGTCGTACGCGTTCACGAATGCGACTACCACAAGCGCAAGAGAACTCAGAAACGTCCATACCGCCCAAAAGCCGAATGCGTAAGACCCTAGATCCCTAGCGTGTGCTCAAAAAGCTTTAATATGCCGAAGCTGGACAATGTGTTCTCAGGAGGAAAAACAGTTTGTTTAGACGTTGGTTACTAGCAGATATTCTAATATTCGCAATCACCTTGAGCTTCGCAGCTCAAGTATGCGTGTTCAGTCCAACAATGAAACAGAACACTATAGGAATCGTCTACGGAGCCAACGGTCCACTTGCTGGGATCGCCGTCATTGCCGATGGTGACAACGGTTCAGGATATGCAACCACAGACAGCTCAGGGCACTACAGCATGACCACAGGTCTAACCGCTGGAATGTACAACTTGACGACCTTTGCCTACGGGTACATTACTGATGAGAGAGACATGGTGAGCGTGACAATAGGTTTAACGACGTCGGGCATAGACTTTGATCTGGAGGCTTCCGGCGGAATCTCAGGTATGATCACGGACGCGGTCAATGGACACCCGATCAACGGAACTAATATTTATGCGAGTCTTTCAAACGGGACTTTTCTGAGTTTCGGATGGTTCGCCACGACAGGATCGGACGGAAAGTATCTCATGGCCACAAATCTGCCAACGGGAATGTACAACGTCTCAATGTTTCTTGCACCAGACGGATACATCAAAGGTATGACGACGGCAAATGTTGTCGCAGGAATTGAAACCAAAAGCACAGACATTCAACTTGAAAGATCAGGCATCATCTCAGGAAAAGTAGCGGCACCAAACGGCACGGGTCTCTTCGGCATCAGTGTCAGCGCGTTGTCAAGCGGAGGCGGCACAGACTTCGGTTTTGCTACGACCGACATATCGGGCAACTACAGAATTGCTACGGGACTCGGAACGGACAGTTATGACGTGATGGCAAGCGGCGCTGGGAACTTCACGGAGTACGGCGGTTTTCCCAACCCAACTCCAGTTTCAGTCACTGCTGGCCAAGAGACGAGCGGTATAAACATGGAGCTGACCCCTGTCACGACGCCTCCAACACCGTCGGGCACGATAACTGGACGCATAACAGACCAAAGCAGCAACCCAATCAGGTCCGCATCGATCACTGCCACAGGAAGTGGGGGCACGGGTTCCGGTGAAACCGACAGTGACGGCTACTACAGCATTTCAAGTGGCTTGGGAAACGGAAACGACTACAACATCAGCGTAACAGCTTCAGGCTATTACGATGCGTACTATCCAACTCTCGTAAGCGTCACAGTCGGCCAGACAACATCCAACATAAACATTCAGATGACCGCGGAGCCAGCACAAACCTTCGGAACCATCACGGGCACGGTTACAGGAGCTTCAAACCCGATTACTAGAATTCCGGAGTTCCAATACCCAGTGATGATAATGCTTCCGCTGATATTGGCAACCGCAGTAGTAGGCAAAATGATGCTGAAAACAAGACGCTACAAGAACAAAGGCAATCCTCCATAGACTTTCCTCTTTTCCCTTTTGAACGTATTCAACATAGATTCTAGGTTCTTGGCAGTTTGGGCTTGAATAGCATGCGCTAAGGATTTAGGAAACAGTACAATGTCCTAGGGGGCATACGCGTATGCTAAATGCCTCCACAATGAGTTGAAGAAGAGCACGTGCGATGGTGCGAAGGCGGGATGATTTAGTAACGCTTAAATAAAAAACAATCATCTTCATGGGGTAGCTTCAAATAACAATACGGATGGCGATACCCTGTCTAACGAATTCCGCTATAGACTCAGAATAGTCGGCGCTGACGTGGATGGTACCCTGAAAACAGCCTACGCTTTGACCAGAGTGAAAGGCGTAGGCCTCAGCTTATCTAGAGCAATACTTAGGAAAATGGAAATAAACCCTGAAGGAAGAGCCGGTTTTCTCACAGAAACAGATGTTGAAAAAATCGAGAACATACTCAAAGAGCCCTCAAAACACGGGATAACCCCTTGGCTTATGAATCGGAGGAAAGACTGTGAAACTGGCAAGGACCAGCACATTGTCGGGGCAGAGCTTGTTCTGAGGACGAAAATGGACATTGAAGGCATGAAAGAAATAAAATCTTGGCGTGGCTACCGTCACGCTTACGGACTTAAAGTCCGTGGGCAAAGAACAAAGACCACGGGCAGAGCAGGTAAAGCCTTGGGCGTTAAGAAGAAAGACCTCATTCGGAGACCAGGCGCCCCCGCACCGGAGAGTAAGTAAGCATGGGAGACCCGAAGAAACAACACAAGAAATACAACACTCCTAGGTTTCCATGGCGAACCGACACGATGCAGGAAGAACTAAAACTTCTCGGACAGTACGGCCTGAGAAACAAGCATGAACTCTGGCGCCAAGAAACAAAGCTTTCAAACTTCAGAGGCATTGCCCGCTCACTCATAGGTCAAACACCAGAAGAACGCCAGAAAAGAGAAAACGAACTCCTAGCCCGTCTAAAAAGAATCGGGTTACTCCCTGAAACCGCAGTCTTGGACGACGTACTAGACTTGGCACTTGAAGACCTACTTGAACGCAGACTACAAACCATCGTCCTGCGCAAAGGGCTGGCAAAGACAATGCAGCAATCACGGCAGCTAATAACCCACGGGCACGTAGCAGTGGGAAACCAAAGAATCAGAACACCCAGCTACATCGTCACGAAGCCTGAGGAACCCCAGATCGCCTACTCACCGAGCACTCCGCTAGCAAACCCGCGTCACCCCCTACGCCAAACCATAACGGTTGCACCACCAACAATGTCCGAGCCAGCAGAACCCAACGGCGAACAAGCGCCTCAAGAGGGAGGCAACTGACCGAGGAAGAATCATGAGCACAAGCAAGAGAACCGAAAAATGGGCAGTAGTACACATCTTCAGCAGTTACAATAACACGATCATACACATAACTGACCTATCTGGCGCTGAAACCATAGCACGAACCAGCGGCGGAATGGTGGTAAAAGCCGCCCGCCTGGAATCTTCGCCCTACGCCGCTATGCGCGCCGCATCATTAGCTTCAGACACAGCGAAAGATAAGGGCATAACCGCTATACACATCAGAGTCCGCGCTCCAGGCGGAGCAGGACCCCGGACGCCTGGACCTGGAGCCCAAGCTGCAATCAGGGCGCTCGCAAGAGCCGGATTCAGGATAGAACGCATAGAAGAAGTCACACCTGTGCCACATGATGGAACAAGAAGACCAGGCGGCAGAAGAGGGAGAAGAGTCTAAGCATCTGACCCTGTTCTTCTGCGGATAGAAAAATTGAAATAACTCACCAATATTCTATTCAGCGGCACAGGACATAACATTGCAAAGTTATGGAGTGTCACCATAAGTGGAAATAGACATCCTAGAAAAAGACGATACGCATCTGCGATTTCTCGTTCAAGGAGCTGACATTCCGTACATGAACGCTCTCAGGAGACTGTCCCTTTCAGAGGTTCCGTGTATGGCCGTGGATGACGTTGTCATCCTCGAGAACAGCTCTGTGTTGCACGATGAAATAATAGCCCACAGGTTGGGGTTTGTACCGCTCAAGACAGATCTCGACAGCTACAACCTGCCAGAAGAATGTCCCTGCAAAAGCGAATTCGGATGCAACCTGTGCAGGGTAACCTTGGCTATTGACGTTGAAGCCAAAGACGGGCCGAGAACAGTGTACTCAGGCGACCTCACATCAGAAAATCCCACGATAAAGCCTGTGAGCGACAAAATCCCGATATTGAAGCTGGCAAAAAACCAGAGGATAAAGCTTGAAGCCTATGCGCGTCTCGGAAAAGGAAGAGCACACGCGAAGTGGCAGCCAGTTTCCATGTGTACTTACAAGTATTATCCAAAAATAAGAATCAGCAAGACTTGCGATGTCTGCGGAGAATGTGTGGACATCTGCTCGCGCAAAGTTCTTGCTAAGAAGGGGAACAAAGTCGAGGTCCAGGATCTGGTCTCATGTACTCTGTGCCATGACTGCGCAGGAGCTTGCCCGAAAGAACCTTCCGCGATAGAAGTCACACCTGAAGAGAACAAGTTCATTTTCAACGTGGAATCCACAGAAGCCCTTCCACCGCAGAGAATAGTGGAGGAATCGCTGAAAATCTTGGACAAGCAACTGAAAGAACTCGAAGCCGAAATCAAGGTGAAAAAGAGTGAGAAAATCTAAAACGACAAACCCTGAACTCATTGAGCTTATCCGTTTCCTCAAGAAGGAAGGGCGAGAAAACAAGGCCCAAATATGGCGAGACATTGCCGAGCGTCTGGCCAAACCCCGAAGCCGCAGCGTGGTTGTGAACCTGAGCCGGCTTGAACGTTACACTAAGAAAAGCGAAACTGTTGTTGTTCCGGGCAAAGTCCTAGCCGCCGGGCAAATCACGCATCCAATAACCGTTGCAGCCTTCGCCTTCTCAGAAAAAGCCGCCGAGAAAATAGGTGCCGCTAAGGGTAAGTGCGTAAGCTTTGCCGACCTAGTCAAGAAGAACCCCACGGGCTCAAAAATCAGAATACTCGGGTGAAAAACATGGAAACAATAATCAGATCAGCAACGATAATAAACGCTGACGGGCTGATACTTGGCAGAATGGCCAGCAACATCGCCAAACGCCTCCTCAACGGCGAACAGATAATCATCGTGAACGCTGAAAAAGCTATAATCTCTGGCAAAAAAAAGAGCAAAGTAAACGAGGCAAAAGTGTTCCTTGAAGTGGGCGGTGTCAACAGAGGACCGTTCCACTACCGCAGACCCGACAGAATAGTGAGGAAAGCCGTCAAAGGTATGCTTCCAATAAGACAGCCTAAAGGCAAGAACGCCTACAAACGACTCAAAGCTTTCATCGGCATACCTGATGACTTCAAAGCTCAGAAAATGGAAAGCATGGACGAAACGCACGCCAAGAAACTCACATGCTCATACTTCACAGTCGGACAACTTGCCAAAGAAATAGGATGGAACGAGGGTGAATGACGATGCCCACTAAAAAAGTCGTCGTTGTGAGTGGAAAAAGAAAGACAGCAGTGTCCCGTGCCGTAGTTAGACAGGGAATCGGAAAAGTCCATATTAACAGAATTCCAGTTGAAATCTACGAACCTGAGATTGCACGCATAAAAATCATGGAACCGTTGGTGCAGTCAGGGGATGACGTGTGGAAACAATTGGACATCGACGTGAAAGTCTCAGGCGGCGGGTTCATGGGACAGGCTGAAGCAGCCAGAATGGCCATAGCCAACGGCATACTGAAATGGACTAAGAGCACACACCTGCGCACCGTCTTCGCTGAATATGACAGGACAATGATCGCCGGCGACAAACGGAAGAAAGAACCCAAAAAGTTCGGCGGTGAAGGCGCACGGTCGAGAAACCAGAAGAGTTACAGATAGAGGAAATGGTTGAATGATAATCCCAGTAAGATGCTTCACATGTGGCAAACTCGTCGGTGACAAATGGGAAGAGTTTGCCCGAAGAGTGAAAGCAGGAGAGAATGCCGGTGAAGTTTTAGACAGTCTCAGCGTTAAACGCTACTGCTGTAGACGCATGCTCCTCTCGCATGTAGAGATCTTCGACGAAGTCTTAAGGTTTTATGAGGAAGCAGAAAAACGAAAAGAAGCACGGAGCTACTACTAGATCATGATAAAGGAGAAAAATATGCCCACAGTCATTGAAGACATAATCGCCAGAAAAGTTTTTAACGGTCGAGGAGACGAGACTGTAGAAATCGACATGATTACCACTTCAGGTTTCGGCAGAGTTGCAGCTCCGGCGGGAAAAAGCCGGGGAAAGAGTGAAGTGACATACTACCCTCAGGGCGGAGTAGACCAAGCCGTCAAGAAAGTTGAGGAGGTCGTAGCTCCCGAGCTAGTGGGTCTGGATGCTGATTTGCAGGAGGAAATTGACAAAACCCTGCACGACATAGACGGCTCCAAAGACTTCCATGTGATAGGCGGCAACACCGCCTTTGCCTTGTCACTGGCCAACGCAGAGGCAGCTGCAAACGCTGCAGGTCTCTTGCTCTTCCAATATCTAGGTGGACATGTGGCGCATGAACTACCTTACCCGTTGGGAAACACGATAAGCGGCGGTCAGCACACAGGAGGAAAATCCCCAGACATTCAAGAGTACTTGACTCTGCCATTCGGAGCCGAAACGTTTCTGGAGGCCGCCACTGCCAACGTTCAGGTCCATAGAAGAATAGGCCAAGCCCTTGAGAAGAAAGACAAGCTTTTCGCAGGCGGCAAGAGTGATGAAGGCGCATGGGTTGCCAACATTGATGATCCTGAAGCAATTGAGATCATGGCGAAAGCCTGCGAACAAGTCAGCAACGAGTCAGGTCTTGAGTGTGGCCTAGGCCTCGACGTCGCTTCATCCTCACTCTGGAACAGCAAGACAAAAACCTACAACTATCAACGTCAGAAGAAGAAGCGTGACTCAGGCGAACAGCTCGAATACATGCTTGAACTCATCAAAAAATACCGCTTAGTCTATGTTGAAGACCCATTCCACGAAGAGGATTTCCATAGTTTCGCAGAAATCACGAAGAAAACCAAGAACTGCTTGGTCTGCGGCGACGACTTGTTCACAACAAACACCGAGAGACTAGCCCGAGGCATAAAAGCACAAGCAGCCAACGCGCTGATAATAAAAGTAAACCAGATAGGCACGCTTTCAGATGCCGCAGAAACTATTGAACTGGCTAGGAAAAATGGTTACGTGCCCGTGATGTCCCACAGGTCTGGCGACGTGTGTGACTGGCACATAGCCCACTTGGCCGTTGCTTACAAGTGCCCAATAATCAAGACGGGCATAGTCGAGAGTTCACGTGTTGCAAAGATAAACGAGCTGATCAGAATAGAGGAATTCCTTGGAGAGCGAGCCAAAATGGCCGACCTTGAACAACTCTAAGAGAGGAAGAATGTTGTCAGAAGACGAAGAAATTAAAAATGAAATTGAGGAAGAAACCCCGCAGGAAGAACCCGCAGAAGAGATGAAGCAAGAAGAACCTGCAGAAGAAACTGAGAAGGTCGAAATACCTGAAACTGTCGAGACTGCAGAAACAGTAGAGGCTGGAAAAGGTGTGCCTGAAGATGGGCTTCTTATGCCCCGCGACACTCTTCTATCTGCTGGGATCCACATAGGGACTCGGATGAAAACAGGCGACATGGAACAGTTCATCTATCGCGTACGGCCAGATGGGCTGTTCGTCTTGGATGTTAAGAAAACGGACGACCGTATCCGCGTGGCAGCCAAGTTCTTGGCGCGGTTCGAGCCTGCAAAAACTGCCGCAGCCGCAGGTCGCCTCTATGCGCAGGAACCCGTGAGCAAGTTCTGCCAAGTAACAGGCGCCACGGCAATTGTCGGGCGATTCATTCCTGGATTGCTGTCAAACCCGTTGTATCCTAACCGAATAGAGCCTGAAGTCCTAATCGTGTCTGACCCGAGAGCTGATTTTCAAGCTGTCAAAGAGGCGGGAGCAATAGGCATACCTGTAGTGGCTCTGTGCAGTACGGACAACGAGTTCGTCGGAGTCGACTATGTTATCCCCACGAACAACAAAGGCCGCAGGGCCTTAGCCGTCATCTACTGGCTGCTGGCAAGACAGATACTCAAGGAAAGAGGAGAACTGGCAGCGGACAAGGAACTGCCTCTGACCGTGGACGACTTCGAAGCCAAGATCTCGAGGGAGGAGGAGGAAGTCTAACTCGATGCCGAAGGTTCGGCGTCCAACACAAGCCGGAGCCTTCTACGAAGCAACCAAGAAATCTCTGAAGCAGCAAATAAGCAACTGTTTTACGAGCAAACTTGGTCCTGGTAGACTTCCAGAAGTCAATGAAGCGGGCTCGAGACATATAATAGGCCTAGTCTGCCCGCACGCAGGATACATGTTTTCAGGACCCGTAGCCGCACACGCGTACGGCCGATTGGCCGCTGACGGCAAACCTGACACCGTAATCATTTTTGGACCGAACCATACTGGCCACGGTAGTGGAGTGGCAATCATGAACGAAGGCTTCTGGCGCACGCCTCTGGGAGACGCCGAGGTGGACACAGAAATGGCCAACCGAATCGCCAAAGAATCAAGAATCGTTGATGTTGACGACTCAGCTCACAGTTTTGAACATTCAATCGAAGTCCAGATTCCATTCCTACAGTATCTCTATGATTCAAAATTCAAGTTTGTACCCGTATGTTTTCTCATGCAGGACATTTCAACAGCAAAAGAGGTCGGCCAAGCTGTCGCCAAAGTCGTAAGGGGAAAGAACGCGGTTATAATTGCCTCCTCAGACTTGACACACTACGAACCTCAGGAAGATGCGGTGATGAAAGACCACGATGTCTTGCAGGCCGTTGAGGCTCTGGATGAAGTACGTTTCAATCAGACGGTTGAGTCTCGCCGTGTTACAGCCTGCGGGACTGGTCCCATAATGGCGCTGATGTTCGCATCCAAAGAGCTGGGTGTGAAAGAGGCAAGATTATTATGCTATAAGACCAGTGGGGATGTTATTGGCGACTACTCAAGAGTGGTGGGGTACGCCGCCGTATGTTTCACAAAATAGTGGTGTACAATGGGGGTCGTTGCCTCTGCTCCCGCGAAGATCATACTTTTCGGAGAGCATTTCGTCGTCTACGGTGAACCAGCAATAGTCGTAGCCATAGACAAACGAGCCCGTGCAGAAGCTGAGCGCCGCCAGGATGAGCGCCTGCGTTTCCAGTCAGCAAATCTGAACACTTCGTGCTACTTCGAGAACGGCGCTTTCAAGGTTGAACAGGGTGACGCAAAGCAGGTCAGATTCAAGTTTGAGCCTGTGAAACTAGCAGTAGAAAAAGTCCTTGCTGTCTATGGCAAAAATGTTGGATTGGACATCAGAATCAACTCGGCAATTCCCGTAGCTGCAGGGTTGGGTTCATCCGCAGCCGTAGTCGCTTCGGTAACAGCCGCTGTCGCCGCCCTACTTGAACTGGAATTCTCGAAACAAGATATCTTCCGTATCGCTTATGAAGCAGAAAAAATAGTGCATGGAACGCCGTCTGGAGTAGACCCTGCTATTGCCACGTTTGGAGGAACACTCCTGTTTCAAGTTGACACAGGATTCAAGCCTCTTGAAGTCAAGACAGACATCCCCCTGGTGATAGGGGACACGGGCGTTGAACGTTCCACCAGAATCCAGGTTGAAAAAGTGCGAGAAACAATGGACAGTTTCCCCCAAATCACTGATCCCTTAAGGAAGGCGGCACGTGAAATTGTGCTCAGAGCCGTTACAGCTCTCCAGGAGAACGATTTGGAGACTCTGGGCAGGCTAATGAACATTAACCATGCTTTGCTTTACGGCATCGGGGTTTCTGACGAGTCTCTCGAATGGCTTGCAAACGCAGCCCGCAAGGCTGGAGCCTTAGGGGCAAAACTGACTGGGGCAGGAGGCGGTGGATGCATGATCGCTTTGGCAAGGCCTGAAAAGCTTGAGAACGTTTCAGAAGCCATCATGAGAGCTGGCGGAAGCTCATTTATAGCAAAAAAGACGGATGAAGGTGTTAGGGTTGAGCGAACCTAGGGTCGACGTCGTACTGAAGATAGGCGGTTCAGTGATAACCGACAAAAAAAATGAGCTTGCGGCGAGGACGCAGGAGATAAACCGTATTGCCCAAGAAATCCAAAGAGCCGATTTGAGAGACTTGATTGTCGTGCATGGCGGCGGGAGTTTTGGGCATCCGTACGCGCAAAGGTATCGCCTGAAAGAGGGTTTGAAGGAAGAGTCGCAGAAAGTAGGTTTCTCCGAGACCCATCATGTCATGACAGTTCTCAATGGTTTAGTGATGGATGCGTTAGTATGGCACGGAGTTCAAGCGGTAAGCATAACCCCTTCGTCCTGCTTGGTTACTGAAGGCGGCAGAATCAAAGATTTTGCGGACGCGCCGTTGAGAAAGTACTTGAACATGGGCTTCATGCCTGTCCTTTATGGAGATGCCGTCTTAGACACAAAGCTTGGGTTTACTGTACTTTCAGGCGACCAGCTCATTTCATATCTTGCGTCGAAGTTCCATGCAAAACGCATAGTCGTCGGTGTCGACGTTGACGGCGTATACGAATCTGACCCGAAAACGGACCACAGCTCTCCGCTTCTGAAAGAACTTGACCTGCAAGATCTCAGGAAACTTCAGGTTAAGTTTGGCAAGCCGACTTCGTCTGACGTGACAGGCGGAATGCCGGGCAAGTTGATCGAACTGGTACCTGCAGTGGAGCAAGGCATACTGGTGACAGTTGTGAATGCGACCAAGCCCAGCTACGTTGAGAAAGCCTTGAAAGGAGATACAGTTGAAGGCACAATAATCAAGAAGGGATAGAATCTGGTCAGAGACACTGAAAGACGCAAGGTAGACCACATCAGAATTTCTTTGAATCAGAACGTTCAGGCAAGAAACGTGACAACGGGTTTCGAGGACACAAGCTTCATACATCGAGCGTTGCCTGAGATTGATCGGGAAAAAATAGACTTGACCACGAGAGTTTTTGGACACAAGTTTGCTGCCCCCCTGCTTGTCGGAGCGATAACTGGGGGAACCCAGATGGCCACGAAAATAAACGCCACGATTGCCGAGGCTGTTGAACAACTTGGGCTGGGCATGGGCGTCGGAAGCCAACGTGCTGCCCTGGAAGACAAAAAAGTGGAAGAGACCTTTGCAATAGCCAGGAAAAAGGCTCCCAAGGCATTCTTGATCGCCAATATCGGCGGAGTCCAACTTAAGAACGGTTACGGCGTGCAAGAGATACAAAAAGTTGTCGACATGATCGACGCAGATGCCGTGGCCATACATTTGAACGCGTTGCAGGAAACAGCTCAGCCTGAGGGTCAGACAAACTTCAGCAACGTTCTCCAGAAAATACGTGAAGTCGCTGAGGAAATTGACAAACCGGTCATAGCGAAAGAAACAGGCGCAGGCATAGCTTTTGAAGAGGCAAGAAGGCTAGAGGCTGCAAACGTCAAAGGCATAGATGTCAGCGGAGCAGGCGGTACGAGCTTCGCAGCGGTTGAGTATTACCGAGCAAAGGAACGTGAAGACAATGTCCAACGCAGGTTGGGCGACGTGTTCTGGGACTGGGGTATCCCGACAGCGGCGAGCATTGTTGAAGCTGCGCAGGCAACATATGTTCCAATTATCGGCTCGGGAGGAATAAGGTCTGGAGTGGACGTTGCCAAAGCGTTGGCTCTTGGAGCAAGTCTAGCCAGCTTCTCTCAGCCAATACTGCGTTCGGCAGTAAAAGGCGTGAAAGAAACCTTCAGAATTCTTTCGATTCTTATCGATGAATTGAGGAACGTCATGTTCTTGGTGGGAGCAGATTCTGTGCAAACCCTACGTAAGACGCCCATCGTGATAAGAGGAGAAACTTCAGAATGGCTGCGGACTAGAGGATTCGAGGTAGAAAGCTACGCACAACGCGGGAGAAGTTGACAGTGGACGTAGAAAAATATCTGGAGGAAAAGGCTGCTCTCATAGACAAGACCATCGAGAAATACCTTCCCAGAACGCTGTCAAAGGACGCGATTGTTTTCGAGGTGAGTCCCCCTCGCTACGCCTACAACATCGAACCCCTTAACAAGACAATATTTGAACCCGTCTGGGAATTTCTTGACCGAGGTGGAAAACGGTGGCGACCTAGCCTGTTTCTGCTGATCTGCGAAGTCTTGGGCAAGAAATCTGAAATGTACTTGGATTTCGCGATAATTCCGGAGGTTGTTCACAATGGAACCCTCATGGTCGACGATATAGAAGACGGTTCTGAATGTCGAAGGGGAAAACCTTGTACATATAGGCTTTACGGGTTGGACATTGCGGTAAATGCGGGGAACGCAATGTACTTCCTGCCTTTGTTACCCCTGATGGAGCATAGGGACCAAGTCCCAGCGCAGAAACTGGCGGGAGTCTACGATGTGTACGTGCAAGAGATGATCAACCTTAGCCTCGGTCAAGCGATGGATATAGCATGGCATAAGGGTCTCGCAAACGCGGACACTATAACTGAGCAGGATTATCTGCAAATGTGCGCTTACAAGACTGGAACGCTTGCTAGAATGGCTGCTAGGATGGCGGCCGTCTTGTGCGGCGCAGACAGCAACTTGGTGGACAAGCTTGGTCATTTTGCCGAAAGCATCGGTGTGGCTTTTCAGATACAGGACGACGTGCTCGATATGATGAGTGACGCGTTTGCGCAGAAGAAAGGTGGACGTGGTCAAGACATAACTGAGGGAAAGCGTAGCCTCATGGTTATTCACGCGTTGAGGACGGCGAACAACAAGGACAGCAAAAGACTGGTTGAGATCCTTAACATGCACACTTCGGACCAGAAACTCAGAGACGAAGCCATCAGTCTCATGCAGAAGTACCGCTCGATCGAGTATACCCGAGATACGGCTAAGAAGCTGGTTGGGCAAAGCTGGAGTGAGGTCGAAGGACTGTTGCCGCCTTCGGGTGTTAAGGAAGAATTAAAAGCATTCGCTGAGTTCTTGATTAGAAGAAAAACCTAGAAAAGATGAGAGTAAGACATTGGCACTTGAAACCGACACGGAATTGAAGGAACTGATCAGGAAAATAGCCCTGTTGAACGCTGTCAAACATTCCGGCAAAGCAGAACCTGGGCCGGTTGTTGGAAAGATCTTGGGCGAAAAACCCGAGTACAGAAACAAAGCTAAGGAATTGTCCACCCTAATCAGCACGGTGATCAAGCAGGTCAACAGGCTCTCGTTAGACGAGCAAAAAGGCATCGTCGTAGAAGAATGGCCCGAATCCCTCGTCAAAGAAAAGACACAAGAGGAAAAACGCCTTCCGCCGCTGCCTAACGTAGACAAGTATGGGAAAGTGGTTACGAGGTTCTCGCCGAACCCTGACTGTGTGCTCCATCTAGGGTCGGCAAGAGCCATAGTGCTGTGTTATGACTATGCAAAATTGTACAATGGCAAGTTCATACTAAGGTTCGAGGACACAGACCCGAAAATCAAGCGGCCGGTTCTGGAATTCTATGACCGAATAAGAGAAGACCTTGCTTGGCTTGAGTGCAAACCGGATGAGATCTACATACAGAGCGACAGAATTCTAATCTACTATGAACACGGAGAAAGGCTGATCAAGGACAGCAACGCCTACGTCTGCACCTGTAACCCTGAACTCTTCCGAAAATTGATACTGGAACAAAAACCGTGTCCATGCCGTGACTGCCCACCTGACGAGCATCTCGCGAGGTGGCGAAGGATGCTTGAAGGCGAGTGTCTGGAGGGTGAAGCAGTTGTTCGAGTCAAGACAGACCTTAACCATCCTAATCCTGCAGTCAGAGATTGGCCTGCAATGCGTGTTATTGATTCCGAAAAATATCCTCATCCACGTGTAGGCAGCAAGTATCATGCGTGGCCATTGTACAACCTCGCCTGCGGTGTGGACGATCACCTTTTGGGCATAACTCACATCATCCGGGGCAAAGAGCACCTAACAAACCAGGTTCGGCAAGAATACATGTACAGCTATCTGGGCTGGATCTACCCAGAAGCCATACACTACGGTAGACTCCGAATCACAGGGGCATACTTGAGTAAATCGAAGATAGTGCAAGGAATGCGGGAAGGGCAGTTTACAGGCTGGGACGATCCACGTTTGGCGACTTTTGCAGCTTTACGTAGACGTGGGATTACGCCTGAAGCCATCAAGAAGATGATAGTTGATATTGGACCGAAGACCTCAGACGTCATCCTGAGTTGGGAAAACCTTCACGCCCACAACCGGAAGATTCTGGACCCTATAGTCAACAGGTACTTCTTCGTGCAGAACCCGCTAGAATTAACGGTGAAAAACATCCCTAAAACGTTTGAAATTCATCTTAGTCTGCATCCCGACCACCCTGAAAGAGGAACGAGGGACTATGCAATAAGACCCGAAGGAAAAGACAAATCGGCCATCTTCTGGGTATCCGGAAAAGATGTAGACGCTTCAAGAAAGGGACAGATTATGCGTCTGATGGAGCTCTTCAACATGAGAATCGAAACAGCCAGCCTCTATGCCGCTGAAGCATCATTTGTTAGCGAGTCGTACGAGGACGCAAGGAACGCCAAAGCGTCTCTGATTCACTGGGTACCTGTTGGGAAAGACATGCCCTGCAATGTTGTGATGCCTGATGCGGCCAAAATTGAAGGAGTTGCCGAAGACGCCTGCAAGAAGCTACGCGTGGACACCGTCGTTCAGTTTGAACGTTTCGGTTTCGTCAGAGTCGACAAGTTGAACTCGAAGCTCACCGTGTATTACACACAAAAATAATGGAAGGAGAAGTGATGATGTGCGGCAGCAAGACAGGATAATCGTGTGGCCAGTCTACTTTGACTCGGTCAAAACAAGAAGTGAAGGGAGAAGGGTTTCTAAAAATCTAGGTGTTCCCTCTCCAAAAGCCCTTGAAGTGAAGGAAGCTTCCGAAAAAAATGGTTTGGCAAGTGAGCTTGTTCCTGACATGTGTTATCCCAAGACACCTTGGTTGAAGACGGGCATGGTGCTGGTCAAAAAGAAAGGTTCAAAGAATCAAGCGATCATGTCCATTGCGGGACAACTGCTGAGAATGCGGAATGCGACTTCTCCGAAGTAGCGCTTCAACTTTTCTCTTTGTCTGTCAGCACGGCGTTCAATATTCCGTGCTGGCCTGGGCGCGACGTAATCCGTGCAGTGCCTAATGAAGTTTCTATCAGTGCGCCTTTGGTTATGACGCCTCTGCGGTTGTAGTCGATGTTTGCTGGGTTCTTCACGACTCTTAGGACTTCGGTCTTCTCGGTTTTTCCTGTTTTTTGGTCGGTTACACACACTTGCTTTTCACTCAAAATCTTGATTTTGACGTTCCCGCCTCTTCCTCTTGTAGCTTTCTGTTTTCGTTCTCCCCTGATTGTCTGAGCTGGAAATGTTCCTTGTTCGTACTTCCTCTTCTTCCTGTACGCTGTTTTTCTGCTTCCAGACGCCTGCTTCTTGCGCATATCGCCGTGCCAAACCGACACTTTCATTGCTCCCCTGCTATTATCTTCAGGTGCTGAGTATCACCGTTATTTTCAATATAAACCTATCCATCTTCAGACTAGGGGTTTCCTTGTTCAGGTTTTTCTTGGAAAACGTGTTTTAACTCTTTTTTCATCGATGCTGTGTCTTGGCTTAAACCGAAATAGTCTGCAAAATACTCAGTTGTTCTCAGAACCATTGACCGTCCGCTTCTTTCACTGGCTACAAGTCCCATTTCTCTTAATGTTTTGATATGGATGTACGCATGGTGACCTCTTACATCAATGACCCTCTTTTGGGAAACTGGCTGTCTGTACGCAATGTAAGAGAGTGTTTTGAGAGGGCCGATCGAAAGCAATGGTCTGTTGACAAACTTTTTGACAAGGGGTGTGAAATCGGCTTTCAGCTGGAGGACGTATCGTTCGTCTTTTAGTTCTAGGATCTCAAGCGCTGTGTTTCTCTTTGCGTATTCATGCATCAGTTCCCGTGTGACCTTTTTTGCTTTGTTTTTCGAGCGGGTTTTCAGTACAGAGCATAGTTCGTTAACATCAAGTGGGTGCCCTGAAACGTATAATGCCGCCTCCACCAACGCATAGTCGTCCTGCGTGGTTTCTCTTGGTGAATTCTGCTGACCTTTTGCTACTTCATTGCTTGCTCGTTTGTCTGTTTTCTGCAAGTTTCAACTCTCCGACGGTGATGTAAATCTCTTCAGTCTCTTCGTTCTGCCACAGGTTCGCTTTTCCTTCCTGTGCCAAGAAAAGCAGTAGAATAAACATCCTGATGGCTTCAAGACGAGTCACTCCTTTGGTTAGGGTTGAGAACTCTATTATTCCTGCACCTTTGACTCTTTCACAGAGGGAAGCGTAGAGCCTTTCCATCTGCAACTCAATTTCCATCAGGTACATGTCCAGTTGGGGCAGAATCTCTGAAGGTGTTGGCAAAATGGGTTCCACCGTCATCTTCTCAAGATGGATTATTTTTTCGCCTTTTAGCACGCTGTCTAGAACTTCAAGAAGGTTGCTGATTGTCGTTGACGTAAGTTCATGTCTGAGTGGTAGGAACAACGGAGGAGGAAGGAAATCTGTTGGGGCTCTTGGAGGAGATGGGGGTTCTTCAAGTTTGAGTAAGAGCTTCGACTTCATTAGATATATGAGGGCTGAAGAATCGAGTGCCACTCCGGAGGCTCTGAAGTCCACTTGCCCAGATTTGTCCATTTGCTCAAGGAAGGACCTGAGCAAGTATGCAATGTTGATGTTCCATGGCGTTAGCTTTTCTAGCTTGTTGAACTCAAAGAGGATGTTCCATGGTGGGAGCAGGTAAAACGGCTTCTTGATCGCGACGGATGACACTAACTTGGAACCTCCTGGAGTTTCATTGAAATAACGTTTGAAACCCCGTTTTGTTCGTAGACGCCGTATACTCTTTGTGCTTTGTTTACCATTTCAGGCTTCAGCGTGATGACTATGAATTGTGTCTTTTCTGACTCTTCCACTAGAAGGCCGGCCAGTTTTGACACGTGGAAAGCGTCGAGGTGAGCGTCTATCTCGTCTAGAACGTAGAATGAGGCAGGCGTAAATTCTTTCAAGGCGAAGAGGAATGCGACTGCTGCGACGGACCGTTCGCCGCCACTGGCACCGCTTACGACGATGGAGGGTTTGTTTACAAATTGGACTATCATGTCGATCCCTCCTGAGAACGGTTCTTCAATGTTCTCGAGTTTCAATGTGGCTGTTCCTCCTCCCGTGACGTTTGAGAAGTACTTTTGAAGGTTCTGGTTGATTTTCTCGAAGGCATCCATAAACACTCTCCTTTTCTTGTGTTCAATTTCATCCATAAACTGGAGTATAGCCTGCTTTTCTTTCTCAAGCTCATTCATTCTTATCGAGAATTCTTTGTATCGTGAGATCTGTTCGCCATAGTGAGATAGTGCAAGCTGGTTTACAGCGCCTATTCGTTCGCGCTCAAGCTGCATCATCTTGATTGAGGCTTCTGCGTCCTCAATTTGCTTCTGGGTTACTGCCAATGGGTGATCATAGCCGAAGAGCTTCAGTTGATTCCGGTGCTGGCCCAGTTGCAGTTGCGAGGTTTGTACGTTGAGTTGAAGCTTGTTGAAAAGTCGGTCAACTTGCTCGTATTCTAGGTCGAGTTTCCGCAATTCTTTGTCTATGTCGTCGATTTGGCCTGTGAATTTTCTTGATTCTTCTCTTGCTGAGAACACGTTCTTGGAGAGTTCAACGCGGCTTCTCTCCAATTCTACGAGTTCTTGCTTGAGTGCTTCTCTCTCCTGCAATGCGCTTTCTACTTCTTTCCATACTTTCCTGAGTTGTTGGTCCACTTTTGATACTTGAATTCTTGAGTTTTGGTATCCGACTCTTAGGACATTGTCAAATTGAGATTGGAGGGTTGAGAGTTCGGTTTGGATAGTGCCTTGTTTTTGTCTTAGGACGATTATTCCTTCTGCGAGTTTCCCCCTTTTTACTTCCGTTTCTTGAATGTGCCCTGGGTCAGTCTTTCTTCTCAGCGCTCCCAGCTCGATCTGCAGTTTTCGTATGTCCTTCTGGATTGTGCTTCTTTCAGCTCTGTGTACCCACATCTGCGATTTTTCGCTCTCTATCTCTTTGTTGGCACGTTCAACGGTCTTCTCGACGTGTTTGACGTTGAGGCGGTTTCTTTTTATGCTCCTTTTCACTCTGACGATTTCTCTCTCCAATGTAAGTATGGTTTCTGACAAACGTGCGATTTCAACCCGGGTTTTGTCAATTTCGTCCCCGAATGATACCATGTCATTCCCTCTTCTCGAGAGATGCTGTTGAAGAGCATTGACGGCTTCGTCGAGGTTCTTTATGGCTGTGTCGCTTGGGACTATTGTGGAGAAATCTATGGGTGCACGATAGTAACCGCCTTCGAAACCCCCTCCTGTCTCGTACAGGTCCCCGGCAACGGTGACTGCGCGGTAGCCTTGACCTGAGACCCTGAGGGCGATCTTTTCGTCCTCAACGATCAGCGTGTCTCCGAGGACAAAACGAATTGCAGGCTCGTAACTCTTCTCAGATTTTACGAAGTATTGTGCTGCGCCAGTTACTCCTTTTTCTTTCGCTGGTTGCTTGGACTGCTTGGCATTCGTTACTGTTTCAAGTGGAATTATCTTTATTCTTCCCAGCTTCATTTTTCTCAAGGTTTCGGTGCATGTGAAGGCAGAATCAAGATCTTTTACGACTATTGCGTCGAACCAGCCTGCCGCCGCGGCTTCGATTGCGCGTAGGTAGGTTCTTTCGAGTTTGACCAGGTTTCTTAGTCTGCCAGACACTCCTGGGATCACGCCCAGTTCTCCCAGTTCCTCTATGTTTCTGAGAGCTTTCTCTTCGGAAGCTACGGTTTCTGCAAGTTCTTTTTGGGTTGCAAACTCGACAACTGCTTCCCGAGCTGAGCCAGCTATCTTGCCGGCTTCCCTGATTTCAACCTGAACCGCTTCTTTTTGTGCGATTCTTCTTTCAAGCGTTCGTTCCAGGTTCTTTAGCTGGTCTTTCTGTTCTTTTTGGACCTTTTCAAGTTCAGAGAATGATTTCTCAAGTTCATCTAGCGTGCTCGAAAACCTTTCTTTTCGGTTGCCGAGATCTCGGACTCTCCTTGCGTGTACTCCTATGGAGGTCTGATTCTTGACGTATTCTGACCTCAGGAATGCGAGGCGTTTGTTGCTCGCGTCCAGTTTGAGCTCTATTTCTCGTATTTTTTTGCTGTTTTCCCCGAGGTTTTCCCAGAGCTGAACCGCCTCTTTGGCGAGATCGTCATGTTCTCCCCGTTTTAGGTTTGTTTCCTCAACAAGTTTTTCAAGTTCGTTTCTCTGGTATTTGATGCCGAGCCGATTCTCATGTATCCCTTTCTGAATTGACTGGTGCTGTTGGAGGGTGTTCTCCTTTATTTGTTTCAGCCCCTCAAGGCTGGTCTTGTTAGAGCTAATTCTTGAGGCAAGCTCAGTCAGTTTTGATTTGAGTTCGCCGATTTTGACTTGCACCCGTAGTACTTGTGATCCGCCCTCTTCAACTATCTCAGAACTGATTTTTCGCCATTCACCTTCGACTTCTCTTCTTTTTGATCTTCGCTCCTCGCGAAGTTGTCTCAACTTGTCAGCTTGGACTCTTACTTTTTCAGCTTCCATTGATGCCTCTTCTACTTTTTTCTGCATCTGTGTTATGTCATATGAGATTTTGACTGTTTCAAACTTCTTTATCTCGCTGTGGATGAAGTTTGTTCTCAGAAGCTCGTTGCGTTCTCTTTCTAGGTCGTCTAGTCTTCGTTGAACCTCATCAATTCTTCCCATGGCCGTTCTAATTGAAATGTCCGCTGTTCGAAGCCTTTCTTCAGCTTCTGCTTTCTCGCTGTCGTACTGGCCTATGCCTACGAGATCTTCGATAGTCTTGCGCCTCTCCGCGTGGGAAATGTCTGTTAGGCGGGTTATTGTTCCCTGGAGGATTATGTTTTGGCTCATGGAACTTATTCCCGCCATGGAAAGGATTTCCAGCATGTGGATTCGTGATACTCTTCTGCCGTTCAGCCTGTAGACGCTTTGCCCGTTTCTATAGACCTCTCTCGAGACAGTGACTGTTGACGTGTCCACTGCCATGCGACCGTCGGAATTGTCAAATTGGATTATCACTTTGGCCATTTTGGCCCTTTCCAGACCCGCCTTCTCCGAGCCGTGAAAAATGAGTTTCGCCGCGTTTTCTGCACGTAGTCTTCTTGTGCTCAGTTCGCCCAGTGCGAAGAGAAGAGCGTCGAGAATGTTCGTTTTTCCACTTCCGTTCGGTCCTGTGATAGCTGTGAAGCCCTTGTCTAAGGCTACCTTGACGGTCTGGGGTCCGAACGATTTGAATCCTTTAACCTCTATTCTTTTGATGTGGGGCATTAGTTTTGTGTCCTCGCCTTCTCCCGGGACGTGACTCTTGTTCTACTGTAGACGCTTTAGTTGCGTTTTTTATAAAAACATTTACTTCATCACCGGGTTTTAACGGTTACGTGCTTTTCAGCGTCTCTTTCCTGCTTTGGGCTTGTGCTCGGCGGCTATTTTCTTTACAAAGTTCTTTATCTTTTCTTTCTCACCGTGAATGAGCACGTCGTTCTGTGATTGTTCTTCATAGGAGAGGCCAGAGTTGCGGGCCAAATTCCTCACTTTTTCTAGAGGCAACTCAGCTGAGGCTGCTATCTTGATCCATGATCGCTGCCTTGGCAGCCCTGGAACAAACCTTTCTTCATCTTCCTCGACATCCGACGCCTTTCTGGACGCTTCATCTATGTGGGCGAGCCATTCGTCAGCGTATTTCTGGCCGAATCTTCTCTGTCCATCAGAAACGAGGTAGATCTGCACGTTTCCTAAGTACTGCTCGATTTTCTGCAGGTTCTCTCCACATTCAGTGTTTGTCTGCACGATTTTGATGATTGTCTTTGCAGTCTTCAGGTCGCTCACTATTTCTGATGGAACAACCGCTCCCCTTTGGCGGAAGTCCGCGATCATCTCGTCGAGGACTTTCCAAACAGAAGTGTATCCCATAAGATCTCCCCGTTTTCAAACGAGTACTGCATCTGCTATTCACTTGATTGTTGTGATGAAAATAGAGTGAACTATTAGGGTTAAAAGGGTTGATATTCGCTTTCTGGCGGGTCAGCGCTTTCCGAATTTCTCTTTGAACATTATCTGACTTAGTGCCTTTCTGTCTTTCTTGGGGACATCGCCTTTAGCGTGTCCGACTGGCAAGAGTGCTACGACTCTGTGTTTCTTCGGAACTTCGAGGATTTTCTTCACTTTATCTTCAGCAGCGTTCTTCTGTTCCTTCGCGTCGAATACTCCTATCCATGAAGTGTTTAGACCTAAGCTGTATGCGGCCAACGTCATATTCTGGACTGCAGCTGCGCCAGCTTCTATGAAATGATACGGGTCTTCCTCGGTGTCAACCACAACCGCGACGCAGACTGGTGCTTCTTTTAAGCTTTGCACAAAAGTTGTAGGAACAATCTCGCCTAGTTGTTCTTTGGTCTTCTGGTCTCTTATGACTATGAAGTTCCAAGGTTGCTTGTTAATCCATGAAGGTGCCCATCGTCCAGCTTCAAGAATGGCAGACACTTCGCCATCTTTCACAGCGGTGTTCTCGTACCTTGCTACTGTACGCCTGTTTTTTATTGCTTCCAAAACTTGATTGTCCATTGTTTCATGCTTCCGTCTTATTATCTTATTTTTTTGTCCATGTTTAAAAAGGTTTAGCAGCTGCTAATTAGCTTGGCGTTTGAGGCTTCGTGAGGTCATGCCGGGGAGAGTGTTTTACGCAGTTCCGGATGGACGCTGGCTGGATTCTTAATATTGTTTTTTCGTTCATAAGTGTTTTAATGTTCAGAGGGATCAGTTGTTTTTCGCAGGGTGAATTGGCTTTGAACGAACAGATCCTTCAAGCTTGTAAAGAATTGATTGATGACGCCAAAATGGGTTGCGTTGACTTGGTTTTCAAAGAGGTCTGTCTTGAAATTCTATCACGGGCGCGAAATGTTCTGACACAATACCAGTTCAAGCAGCTGGCTGCATATGCCAGTCTGAAGATGAAAGAAAAAGTGTCTTTTGAGGTTCGCAACGAACTTACTATGCAGAGATAAGTGCGGTTATCTGGCTCTAGTTCGTATGCAGTAGTGTATGTTCATCCGTTTGCCGAAGACGTTATTAGTATCTGCCTACCCTTGCCATGACCTCAAGTTGAACTCTAGGGTCCCCAGTTTGAAGTTGCTGTCTAGTTCACTTTGTATCCTATCTTGCGCAAGAACTCCTTTCGTGTTTTGATATCCTGTTCAGTTTCTATGCCCTTGCTCTTGAAGCCGTCAACAACCCCGATTATGCCTCTGCCCTGTTCCGTTTCTGCAATCACGACTTCAAGAGGATTTGCGGTTGCGGCGTATACTGTGCAGACCTCATCAGCCTTCTTGATCTTGTCAAGAACGTTTATTGGATAAGCATTCTTCAAATAGACTATGAAGCTGTGGCCGCAGCCTATTTCGAACGCCTTCTTTGCTGCCAGGGTCCTCAATTCTTGGTCGGTACCTTCGTTCCGGACGAGGCAGGGACCGGAGCTTTCGCAGAATGCTACTCCAAACTTTGCGTTTGGGACAGATGCTGAGACTGCTTCGAAAATGTCTTCGATGGTTTTGATGAAGTGTGCTTGGCCCAGTATTATGCTGCAGTTTTCAAGTGGCTCAATTTTGACGGTTTTGAACTCCACGCCATTTTTCTCCTATGCTGATTCTGTCTGTCTTAGGGTTTTAAGACTTGCTTCAATTCTTCCGTCTTGCGAACTTGACGGCGAATAGGACTGTGCCGAGTAGTACTATTACGGATGAAATGTAGAAGACGTTCACGTAGGCTGTGTGAGGTGTCATGCCAAGGTTGCCTACTTGTGTGTCTGCAAGTGGGCCGCCGATCAGTATTCCTGCTGGTCCCCAGCTTAGTGCCATTACTGTGTTGTAAACGCTTAGAAGTCTCCCTCTTTTTTCTTTTGGAATGAGGTCTCCTGCAAAAACGAAGCCTACTGTCTGTATGGTCCAGAATGATACGCCGTTAAGTCCGTAGACCAAGGCCACGTAGAGAACATCATTAGCTAGGTTGTAAAGCAATGGCGTGAACGTGGCAATTGCGAGTCCTACCAAGATCACTCTTGTTCTTCCTATTTTGTCCGCCAACCTTCCTGCTGTTAGGCTTGCGATCATGCCTCCTATTGTCCATGCTGTGAGTATCAGGCTCATCTGAGGGTCGCTTGCGTTCAGGCCATCTTTGAGTTTGATGAAAAGTAGGAATATCTGGCTGATTGAAGAGGCTCCGAGTATCACGATTACGAGTGATACGAGAAATGATGCGTAACTTCGGTTGGCACTTTTGGTTTCAAGTTGTGGCGACTTGTGCTCATTTGCGACTGACTGCTTCTGGGCGTTCGAGCTTGCCTTCACGCGGCGCGAGGTTACTGCCATTATTGCTGCGCCAGCTAAAAGTAGGATTGTTACTACGTAGAAGATTGTGCCGTTCATGAAGCCTTGACCGTCGTTGTAGAGGAACCCGGCGAACAGTATGCCCGCTGTCCTTCCCAAGGAAGCGATGAAGTTCATTGTTCCTACAATTTTTCCACGGGTTTTGTATGTTGTGATGTCTGCTAGTAGCGCAGCCCAGCCGACGTCTGACATTGACCAGAAGAACTCAAGAGCTGACAATCCGAAGATTATTGTGAGTCCTGCTGAAAAGTTGTTTCCGCTGTTGATGAACATTCGGTGGACTAGGAATACAAGGATATACGCTAAGGCAGCTATGGCTTCGCCAGTTATTATCAGTTTGATTCTAAGTTTGAGGCGGTCGCATATTTTTCCCCACAGAAGGTTCTGGCCCAGTGATGAGGCTATCATGTTGAATGTGCCGAGAGTTGCTGTTGAAGTGACTGTGTTCATCAGCATGAACAGGTAGTTTATCATGAAACTGTAGAAGGCCCCTCTTCTGAGGAACGTTAGAAACTCGAAGACGCTTAGATTGAAGAAAACTCGTCTGTTCGCGGGGGTTGTCGCGGTCTCAGCTTTCGTGTCTTCCATTATGTGAATTGCCTTCTTGGGCCGATGATCAAGCTGTCTGTAGTTTCGCCGAATGAATGAAGGTTGCTATATTAGGAATTCGCCTTTCTTGTAGAATATCTTGTCGTCGGCACAGATTTCTCCGTTTCTCTTCATGTCCTTGAGTATGTCCCAATGGACTGCCGACCTGTTCTTGCCTCCTGATTCTGGGTAGGCGTTTCCAAGGGCCATGTGTATTGTGCCGCCCATTTTCTCGTCGAACAGCATGTTCTTTGTGAATCTTGTTATCCCATAGTTGGTTCCGATTGCTGTTTCGCCGATGCGGTCCGCTCCCTCGATTCTCAGCATTTGCTGCAGGAAGTCATTGCCTTTGCTGGCTGATGCTTTGACTACTTTTCCGTCTCTGAAAGTGAGTTTCATGTCTTCAACTTCCCTACCTGAAACGATCCCTGGGTAAGTGAATCTTATTGTTCCGTTTGCAGAATTTTCAACAGGTCCTGTGAAGACCTCTCCGTCGGGCATGTTTTCTTGTCCACTGCAGTTTATCCATTTTCTGCCTTCAACGTTGAACTTCAAGTCAGTGTCTTCACCGACTACGTGAATTTCGCTTGCCTTGTTCAGATACTCACAAATCCTTTTTTGCTGTTCATGCACTTTCTTCCATTCTGCAACTGGGTTTTCTCTGTCGACCATGCAGCTGCTGTAAACAAAATCTTCGTATTCCTGGAGTGACATGGCAGCTTCCTGCGCTTGGGAGCTTATTGGATATGGTAACCCTGTCCACCTGAGTTTTCCCTCTTGCACTCGCTTGTAGAAAAGCTGCATCAGTTCGCTCTGGGAAGCCTGGCTCTTTCTTATTTTCGCTGGGTCTATGTCTGAAAGTCTTTTTGGGTTGGGTTCGCAGAACAAACCTATGCTTACGTCCATGTTTTCTACTAAGAATTTCTGAAACGGTGAGACAAACGTCAGCTGATGGTCTTTCGCATATTTGTAGAATGTGTAGTCAACCTCGAGTTTCGCATAAACGGTTGGGTAAGCGTCGCACAAGAGGCATTCTTTGTATATTTCGTGAATTAGCGGGAATGCACTGTCAGTGCCTTGAATCAGCACTTTTTCGTTGGGTTCTACTGCGACACTGTAGTGGACGCAGAGTCTTGCGAGCTTCTCGATCCGTGAGTCGACCATGAGTTTCACCTTTTGAAGTAGTCTTACAATGCGTAATCAGATTAAAAGTTTACGTAGAAAAACACTCATGTCGTGGCTGTTACGAGAATCGCAGCCCACTGCTTTGCGTCCAGCAAAATGGAACAGCCTGGAAAGTGGCACATAGAGCCTGGTTTTGTGTTCTTAAGACAAATCTTATAAGCGACTCTCAACTGTCTAGGTTCGTTGTGCAAGGAAGGAGTCTTTGCACAAAACCATCCAAAAGGAGTTGAAATCGTAAATGGGAGAGAAAGAAATGCATAAGGCAGTTTGCGCTGAATGCGGAAAGGAATGTGAAGTTCCGTTCAAGCCTGACACAAGCAGGCCGGTTTACTGCCGAGAATGCTGGTCAAAGAAAAGAGACACAAGAAGAAGATTCTAAGCTAGACTGATGGATTCTTGAGAATCATCCTTCTACATCCTTTTTTTCTTGCATTAGTACTAACTATATCCTGTCCGTCTCAGCGGTCGGCTCCCTCCTAGAAATGAGCGTGATCTTGTCTTGTATGGTGGAGGACATGCATGGAAGCTGGTTTTGCTTTTCAAGCATGCGTTGATGTCTGACAAGATACCGAAACCTCTAAATTTCTATTCTTAGTTCTCTTCTCGAAGAAGCAGTTGGGGCCGGTAGTTCAGTTGGTATGAATGCCTGACTTGCACTCAGGAGGTCTGGGGTTCAAGTCCCCACCGGTCCACCTATTCATTCCAAAGCTGCTAGAAGAAGACTTCTTGGGGATTCATATTCCGGATCGGGGAGCGTGCGCTAGCAACAACTTGCGAAGGATAAAACAGAAAAAGGAAAGGGGCTTGGTTTCGCTTTAGCGGTGTTTAGATTTTCTTTTTGCCTAAGGTAGACCTGAAAGTTTTTCCGCAGTGTTCGTAGAGTCCGATGGTAAGTTCTGTTCTTTTGCCGCTCTTGTCTGGTCTGCCAGCCATCTTCCAGGTCTTCTTTGGACTACTTACTTCCTTTCCACATACAGGACATTTAGCCATAATAATCCCTTTCAAACATTACGTGCTATTCTACATAAAACATTTTCCATTCCGAAGCCAATACTCCAACCCGTTTTGCCTCTTTTCAAGGTTTTTTCATTTCAAGTCCATGCAGAATCTCCAGAAACTGTCGGTTAGCATCGTGTTCTTTCGCCTTTCAAAGGAACCTGACCTATGCTGCATGATTTCGGCTAATCCTTCAATTTCGTGAAGGCAATTAGGGCAATCAGGGGAATTCCGCTGACAGAAACCAGAAAAGCGTACAAAGGAGACAGAGTGTAAAGGTAACCGCCGACGTACGGCGCGACAAACGCAGCAACCATGCCCAGAGCCTGTGGTATTGACACCCAGAGTCCCCGCTTCGAACGCGGTGCAATCGTGCCGACCATGGAGCTTACTATTGAGCCTGAAACGGTTGAGCCGCCGAAAAGAAAAGCGACGGGCATCAGCGAGACTACATCGTGGAGAAACAGCAGCGGTACCACAGCGACGACATAGAAGAGCAAACAGAATCCAATTGCGCCCGATCTTTTCCACTTGTCCCCTAAGCGTCCGAGAGCAACGCCCATGAGGGTCACTCCGGCGTAGCTCACTGAGCCGAATACTCCGACTTGGAATTCACTGAATTTGGCTTGTTCAGCGAGGAAGGGAGTTATGTACGGTCTCGCTATACCCATAAAGAAACTTGCAGCTGCGAATAGCCCTGCCCAGACCAGCATCTTGTTCCACAGTTTTCTCTGCTCAACCGGAGGTCCGTTCTGAGGCTTCCCGTTGCTTTCAATTTTTCGCGGGTGCTGACTTCTCAGCAGAAAGAAGATGCAGGTCGAGACTGCTGCGAACAATGCCGAAATCTGAAGAACCGGCCGCATTCCGATGATCGTGGCTAAATACGTTCCGACTGCAGGAGCAAAAATGTAACTGAACGAGTAACTTGCCCACACGAACGAAAGGACTGAGGTTACTTTCTTTTCGTCTCCAACGTTGGAGATCACATAGGCAGTTATGGCTGGGAGGCCAAGCATTGAAACTCCCCAGCAAATCGTACCGGGGATTAATTGCGTCCAATCTTGCGCGAATGAGTAGATCAGGGGCGCAAATATCCAAGGAGTCCATGAAAGTATGATGATCTTCTTGCGGTCTAAACGGTCTGCAAGCAGACCTCCGGGGATGGGTACCAACGCTGCGAACCCCATTAGGGCAGAAGTAACTATCGCAAGCTGAATGTAATCGGCCTGTAGCGACCTGACATAGAGTGGAAAAACCCAGAAGTAGAGGCCCTCACCGAACGCGCCTACAACGTTTGAAATGCAGATTATCCAAATGTCCCGAGTGAAAGCTTCAAATGGGAAATCAACCGAAAATCGCTTACGACCTGCTGTTTTAGCCAACTGCCTACACCTGCCCTGCTTTCTGTCGAGACTCACAGAGGAAAATGCCGTGCCTGTTTTATCCCTTTTGCGCGTATTTATGGGTCTCATCAAAATCGTGGACGTTCGTTGCCTGTCAACTGGTTGACTCTATGCTTTCATCGCTTCTTCTAGCGTCTCAAGGCCCTTGGCTAGATTTGGCTTGCGCGGGTCTATGTTACCAAGACCCAATCTTGCCATGCTCGTCTCTGCGAGCTTGTAGTCTGAGTTGAAGAGGAAGAAGGCTCCCGGAACCAAGGCTAGACTGTAGTGGGGAATGGCACGTTCGTTAGTCCACTTGTAGGTGTCCTTCATTGGCAGCTTCATCCAGTAAGTTATGCCGACCTTGCTGGGGGAATACTCAATGTCCTTCTCGTTTAGCCACTCTTCAGTCTCTCGCTTAAGAAGCATCCACTTCTGCCTATGCTCTTTCAGTTCTTCTTCTCCTTTTCTCAAGACTTCAGCCGCGACGACTTGTGTGATGTTCGAGCTGTTACCGACAGTGTTCAACACGTCAACGTAAAACTCGTCGACGAGCCGTTTAGATGCTAAAGCCACTCCAAGCTTGAGCCCTCCCAGACCGTATGCTTTCGTGAAGCTTGAAGTCACTATGCCCAGCTCATCATCAACTGAGAAAAGAGTAGGAACGGTCTTTCTGTCGAACTCGGCATAAATCTCGTCGCACACAACGTAGAAACCGTACTCTCTGGCGGTTGCCATAATTTCATGCATTTCACATCTTCCCGAGATTGAACCGCTCGGCGCATGCGGATTGGTTAACACGAGCAAACCTGTTTTCGAAGTAACGATTTTCCGAAGCGCTTCCGCGTCGAGGCGGTACTCGTCTTTTTCGATGCGTTCTAACCTTTCTACATGGGGAAAATACTCTTGAACCTGCCGCAGCAGGGGTTCATAGGTCGGGTACTCCACGATCGCCTCGTTCTTTCCCCCGCTTTTTTCTGCCAGAACCCTCATTATTCGCGCGTTTTGGCCCGAAGCGCCTTCGCTTGATATGAAGACGTTTTCAGGCTTCACGTCGTACATTCTAGTAAGCTGGCCTGTTGCCTCAGGGTTACCATGCGCATAATTGGCGCTCATGTCAACTTCGCCCAAATTGAGGTTGTACCTGAAATAACCTGTCCCGCTTGACCGGAAGTCATAGTTGACCTTTGGAACGTTCACATACCATTCAAGATACGATGACGGATGCTTCATTTCAGACGCCCTGACTTGCCCTAGTCTACGACATTCTTGATTAATATGCCTTGTAACATTCTAGACCATGGGCCCTCTTTCCCGCCGGAACAAGTCGCCAGCATCCAATTTTCATGCAACATTTCATAATGTTAATATTCAGAACCTCTTCGAATAAGGCTCGCGTGAAAGCTTGAAGGCTGTCGAAACAAAAGACGGTGTATTCTTCTATGTTCATGTGAAGCCCAAGTCTGGACAATTCAAGACTGTTGTTGATGGCGAGGACATCATAATCTACTGTTCCGAAGAACCCGTTGGCGGAAAGGTGAACAAGGAACTAGTCAAGAAACTGTCGAAACTCTTTCACAAAAAGGTAGAGCTTGTGACAGGGTTCACTTCTAGAGACAAGCGTCTCTTCGTGAGAAACGCTGTCAAGACCGAAATCGAACAAGTTCTGTCGCGTCAATAGACTGCTTGTTACTCGTGGAGTTTGAACCGCAGCATTGCGGCTACCCCACCGAACGAGTTCTTTAGCATTTGTCCCTCCTCAGTTTCCGTGGAGACTATTTCGACTTCGCTGTTCGTGTATTCTGCAAGTTTTGCGAAATCGTCTACGAGGTCTTGCGTGTCAATGATGCTTAAGGCTTGAGCATTGCATTTCTGGCATGGTTTTCCCACAAGGCTTTGCTGAAACTCTATGAGTTTCTGGTTCTTCACTGACAGCTGCTCCTGAAAACTGCAAGTAGTGCATTTGATTGTGACTCGTGACGTGTCCAGTCCCTCAGACAACAGAAGCGTGCTTACAGCGCCAGACTCAAGGGTTCTTCTTACTTGTTCTTCGCCATACGTTATCTTTCCAGTGTCATGTCCAACTTCATAAAGAAACTGCTGCATAATTTTCCTTTCTTCTATGTAACGTACTTTCCGCATGACCTCAGGGGCCTTCTCCACGACCTCTTTCACGCCTTGCTCCTCAACGTAGGCCGTGTCAACCACATCTATTATTTTGCCCTTCAGCATGTAATTGAGGTATTCACCTTTCTCGAAATCGTACTTCGTAGGTCCTGGACCTGCAAGAATTATGCCCTTCAAGTTCTCAATCGGCAGAAAAACCTCATTGGCATGGTGGCCCACACGCGTGAAGTACTCCTGAATCCTCATGTCCCTGAGCCTTTCGTATCTTCTCGCTGACTGACCTCCAGCCCGGGTCTTGCCTGGAACTCCTGAAGTGAGTTCTCTGACTATCTCAAGCCTTCTGCCCTGAAGCGTGGCAAGAGTGGCGTTCTGTGTATCTACAAGGAGAATACCGTAAGTTTCTTTCTCCCTAAGCATCTCCTGCAGATGTTCAGTGTGGAACCTCGCGTCGCACCTGTAAAGGTATATGTGTATGGGTTCAGGCGGCACGATCACGTAGGTTTCCATTCTCTCGCTTCCAGCGCCGTTCTGCGGGATCGCGCCGCAGAATATCACCAGGCCGTTTTCAGGCGGTTCCTTGAAGAGCTTAAGCCTCTGCTGGACCTTCACGATGGCGTCCATCACGTTTTTTCGAGTTGTCGTGGACTTTATGTTGGACGCTGTCCCATACTCGTCTCTCAGCACGTTTGTCACATCGCTTATCGCCTTGCCATGCGGAACGTAGAGTGAGACAAGTTCAGTTCCGCGTCCTTCTTTCCTGGCCAGCGTGTTAAGCGTTCTCTTCAATCTGAACATTTCAAGCGACGTTTTTTTTGGGATACTCAACTAGCTTCACACTTTACCAATTCTAGAGCTACATTACCTAGCATCAGATAAGATTTTGGGAACTGCCTTCACTTTATGTCTAAGGCTTCTTTCAGAAACGCCTTATACGGGCCCAGTTTTCCCCCATAGTTACCCGCAGAAATCCTTAAAATTCCGGGAACGCTCACTGCGGCTCTTATGCCTGCGCCCATGGCTTTCCTGACGGCGTCCAAGGTCAACCCGTTTATGACGATCTCGTAAACGCAGTTCACATCTTCAGGAATCTGCGAGTCCGCTGTGAGTGTTCTCAATTTGGGGCAGAACGGATGATTCGTTGAGGCTTTGAGCTTGTACTTGAGGGAGCCTGCCTTTGAGCCAGAACGGCAGATTCCGCCTGGGAAGGGCAGAATCACTTCCAAAGCTTCTGCTCTGATTGCCCTTGCTGCTTCTTCGGCTCCTTCTAGTCCTGAGGTCTTGTCTTTTGCCAGTATGAGCAAGTTTCCGCCGGCTACAGCTTCTGCTGCGCCGAATTTGTCTTCAACTGTGAAATCTCCTTCCATCACAGGGATTTTCCACACGTTTCTGTCTGCGACTGTTCCTGACCTTTGGAAACCGTCGCCAAACAGTCTGAGACTCCTTCCCACCTTCAGTCTTCTTTTTGGGCTGGGCATTGCGTCGAACGCCGAGGTGGTCGGGCAGGTCATTATGCATTGTCCGATGCGCAGGATCATCTGGGCTTTCAGGTCGAACCTGTTGCGGTTGTAAATCTGCATCACCACGCCAGATCGGTTATCCGGCGTCTTATCATGTGGCACAGTGTTTTCGATTCCTGCTTCGGCTGGAGACATTATTACACTCGTAGCCAACCCCGTGGCAGTTGTTGCCGCTGTCAAAGCCCATTGTTCAGTGTCAGCGGTCACCAAGATTCTTCCAGCCCACATTGGAAACATTTCAGCGAAAGTATCTGAAATTCTTAGAATGTGTCCCATTGGCGATGTTACAATGAAGCAGGGTCCAAACGGGTCTTTATCATCGTAGCCTATGACTTTCAGTTCACTTTCGCTTGCGGTAGATTTTAACTTCGTATCGTTCTGTGACATATTCGAACCCTGCTTTGAGAAGGTCTTCATCTTCTTTTAAAGTCTTAGCGGTTGCGGTATAGCGCGCATGCTTGTTCCGAAATTGGCCTAAAATGGTTTCTATTCGCCCTTCATGATCTAGGGACGGCTTTGGGCTTCGTGTCTGTTCTTGATTTCTTTAGGGATTTTGTCTTCCTCGAACACGGGAAAAACAGGCAAACCAGGAATTAAAACCATTCTTGACCATCTTAGGAACACGCATGCGCGCTCTTATGCTTCCGCTACTGGACGCCCTGAGTTTGTTGCAAGATGGATGGAGCAGTTCGAGAAGTACTGCGAAAAAGAAAAAAGGTTCAAACACTATTAGTTTGGTTTCAGTCGGAGGCATTGCGTGACGGTCGTTTGGCTCTATAGCTTGGTGAGCGTGTTTGGTGTTAGTTTGGTTTCTCTGGTTGGCTTGTTGACTTTTCGGTTGAAGGAGGAGAATTTGAAGAAGATGGTCTTGTATCTCGTGAGTTTTTCTGCCGGAGGCCTTTTTGGAGACGCCTTCATACACTTGATTCCGGAGGCTGCGGGGGAAAGCGGTTTCGGGGTGCATGTAAGCCTATATATTCTGTTGGGCATCATTGTTTCCTTCATCGCGGAAAAGTTTTTCCAGTGGAGACACTGCCACATACCAACCTCGAAGGAGCATCCTCACTCCTTCGCTTACATGAACCTCTTCGGCGACGCAGTTCACAATCTCATAGACGGCCTGATAATAGGCGGAAGCTACTTGGCAAGCATACCATTGGGAATGGCAACCACGTTGGCCGTCGTTTTCCACGAGGTTCCCCAGGAAATCGGAGATTTCGGAGTCCTCATCTACGGAGGATTCACCAGATCTAAGGCTCTCCTCTTCAATTTCGCCACAGCCCTAACAGCAGTGATTGGAACAATCGTAGCCCTTAGCCTCGGCTCTCTCATGCAAGGTTCAGCCGCATTTCTGATACCTTTCGCCGCGGGCAACTTCATTTACATAGCTGGCTCAGACTTGATCCCTGAACTTCATAAACAAGAACCTAAACCTCTGAAATCAGCATTACAACTAATCGCCTTCGTCCTCGGAGTCCTCACTCTACTCTCACTAACATTCTTGGAGTAAGTTGCCAATCGAGCGAACACCATCAGTCTCAAATTTCAAACCTATCCGGACCACGTTGGCGGCATAAGCAAAGAACAAAATAGGAACAACAGTATGAGCTCTAAGCCTAGACTCCATTCTTGTCTAAGGTAGTCTGAATTCCCATTTGCACCATACATCCTTAGGATGCTTGTCTGGTGGACAAACCAAACAATTCACTTCCACATTAGAATTCAAGGTCTTCGCAAAATTCCTCAGATATCCAAACCGCACTTTCTTGCACGGAAATTCACACAAACCTTTGCTCAGACGAGCCTCCTGGGTCCTGCACCTATCAATGCTCAAAGTAGCCCGCTTGTCACCAGCTTCTATGGTTTTGAAAGGTTGGTCCAACGCCCAGCTGGACTTGCGCAGAAGATCAATAATGGTTGCTACGCTTGGATTTTCGCTAATCTTGAACATCCGTTGTAGACTCTTAGCCTCGATTGCAGCCATGCTCTCCCAAACACCTGCATCAATTTCCGTTGCTGCCTCAGTGCCGAACTTCCTTTCAATACCCAAGAAGTAAAGGCCATCTACTCTCCAGACATTGCGAATCTGCAAAAAGAAAGAGTCAAGCAGCAGTTTCTTCAATGGCATTTTAGCAAGCGTTTCTCGGTCTTCAAGACTTCCAGATGGATATTCACTCATATATTACACCCACGCGCGCTATCGAAAATATCGAAAAGCCGATTAACAATAAGAACTTCGGAAGATATCTCCATCATGGTGAACTTTTCAGCGAAAGTGTCTGCCACAACACACGTGTTTCCAGTCTGGCCGTGTTTTACAATGAAGTCGCCTTCCTTGTCCTTTTCCAACACATCAAGCTTATGGACACTTTGCATGTCAGACCAATTTGGCGTCATCTTGCAACCCGCTTTTCAATAATCGTTCGGTCCTCTTAAGAGTTGCAGTGGGTTTCGGTTGTTAAAAACATGGGCATTCACCGCGTGTAAGCAGAAGAGTATGTTAGAACCTTGTGAAGGCATTCGTCGCCAGTCCGCATAATCTCTAGATGTTTCTGACACTCGTCAAATCATCTGGTGGAGACGGAGTCTCTTCGGCTGCTTGTTCAGGCTTGTTCTTGTGTCCCAGTTTCCTCAAGACCAGAATCAGAACTGGGATGATCGCAATTGACCCAAGCAGAGGCACGTACCTCGACCAATCTTCCCAACAATCTGACGTCGGTCGCGGGACTGTGCCCTCTGACAACATCTTATATGGAATGCTCGCAGGGAGTTGGACCGTCTTGCTGTACCTCCCCTTGTAGAGCATCGCGAGGCCGTAGACGTCTAGAGTTGAGGGATAGAGTACCCTGTTCCTGGATGAGAGGTAATACATGAGTTCTGGGCCGTCTAAAGTATTCTGTGGTGACGCGTGTCCCAGTCCAAGTGTGTGACCGAATTCGTGCATCGCGACGTTTCTTATGAACAGACGGTCTGCCGTCGCAGAGTATGTTGTTATGTTGACCGTTACAGGCGGCAAGGGCTCATGCGTTTGAACGTTCCATTTGGCAGTCGTTAAGCCCACGGTGTTTGAAGGCGGGTCAATCTCGCTGGCGGCAAATGTTACAAGCACATTGTAATCATTTGTTCTATTGATGTCGCTTACGTAGAGTGCGTAGCTTATCATGGTAAGCGATGTGTCGTTGAAAGAGTTTGTGTAGTTCCAGATGCTTCTGACCCAGTTGTCGAGTGCTTCACGTACTGCAACTGGATAATCTTGAGTGCTCCACTCGTTCATGTCGACAAGTACTCTGAGTGGAAAGGAATTCCAGCGGAATCCTTCAACGTTGATAGAGGCTGACATTGTTGCGGCGCCCGCGAAAGCTGTAGCTTGTGAATGGGCAAGAAGGAGCTCCGCCGCCAACATCGCGCCTAGGAAAAGTTTCTTCCACGCTGGACTTCTCATTCATGTCTCCGATTCTATGATCAGTTCAGTATGGCTTAAAACCGCTTCGAGGAAAAAGGCATAATGCTGAATGTCTTCTGTGCACGGCAAACTCGAAGGAGAATCATTATGCTGTTTGACTGTGTCCCGCGTCGGATGGTTGCGGTGATTCTTTCTCGACTTTGGTCACTTCTGCCTTGTCCACGTTTATTCCGTGCCAGACGATTTTGTACCCGAGAGTCTCCAATACGCTGGTTGCATCTTCGATGCCTTCATCTTCAACCACTTTCAGAGCGGCTGACAGGGGCAGGCCGCCTGATCGGTCGGCTTTTTCCTCAATTTTCTCTGCAACCTGTTCAAGCATGCCCTTTCTTACCATGGTTGTCGGCATTATCACGTAGTCGGACGGGGACTTCTCGGCCAGCACAGTCTTGACCGCTTCAAGTGACACGCCGATTCTCTGTGCAAACTCTGCGTAGCTGACAACCGGTTCGGTAAAGACAATCGGCAAGCTTCTGATAAGTCCGATTTGCGTCATGCGTGTCCCACGGTAAGCTTCGTCTAGGAATCGGATTACCGGAGGTAGTGGGACGCGTTTTCTGAAAAGGACGAGTTTCAGTTGTGACTGTTTTTCCAAGCTTTCGAATTTTCCGCAGGCTAGGTCCTCGTCGACGGCCACGAGCATGTTGACTTCAACATTTTTCAGCTTCTCGACCTTGTGCAGGAGGTAGTCGTTGGTCCAGAAGCCGACTATTTCCATATAGACTCTGACACCGTCTCTTTCAAAAGAGAAGTCTGGAATCATCACTTGCTTACCCGCCGTAACTGGTTCTGGTTCTCTTTTCAGTAGCCATCCTGATTTCAGGGCCTCAAAACGCTGTGCAAAATCCTTTTCGACGTTGCTGTCAAAAGCCACAGCAGACGGTTGTGGTGTCTTGAACAGGAAGCTATCTCTTTGGCTTTCCAGTTTGAAGTTGCATATTTCGTTCGTGTACTTCCACAGTATTCTTGCTTCAAAGTTCCAATTGGGGTTTACAAGTATGGTCGGCAGCAGTTTCGCCATCGAGGTGCCATATCTTCTTGTGAGTTTGAAGAGGCTGGAAGGGCCGCTTATTTTCACCCAGAGGCCGTCATCATTTTCGATTTCATAGATAAGTCCAAGCCTTTTGACTGCGTGGAATATGTTTTGCCAGTTGCCCGTTGTTGTGAATCTGGCTTCAGTCGCGTCGAACAATAGTGTCTGCGCAAGTCTGATGTTGTATTCTTTCAGCAGTTCCATTGGGGGGAGCCTCTGGAACTTTTCAAGGACAAGTTCGCTGTCCAAATCTGCGTATAAGTATCGTTCAACCTCTAGGTCTGTTATCCTCAGTTCTGCAGCTACGGCTTCAACTACGCGCTTTCTTTCTTCCTGCGAGGTTGGCACTCCGAGTTTTCCGGATGCCTCAAATATTCCTCTCCTGAGCTCAGAAGCGTTGATTCTGTCATCACATTTGAACGTGCTCCTTCTATCAAGCAAGAATGCTAGGCCTCTGACGAACCGGTATTCGAAGCCCTTGTCTTCAAATTCATCTGCAAACTCTTTCAGTCTGCTCTTTTTGCAGCCTACATGAGCGTCGTAGATTTCAATTAGGCTGTTGGCAACTGCTAGGTCGTCTTGGGAAAACCTGGAATACCGAGGACAAATCGTTCCTTTGCGTTTCCATACGGCCAAGAGTTCACTTGGAAGCATAGTTCACGCCCCGGCGGCTGTTTTGTGTCGTCTTCGGCTTGTCCGTACTTCCATGGTTTCTCTTGACACGATCTCAACCAGTTTAGCTCTTTTTCCTTCTACTTTCCTCAATAATCTTCCCAGTCTCTGAATGCATTCCCTTGCGCTTCCTGTGCCGCTCAGAATGAAGCCGACAGAGGCATCTGGCACGTCTACGCCTTCGTCAAGAACCTGCGACGTTACGATTGCTCTGTAGTCTCCATTTCTGAACCGTTCCAGAATCTCGCGGCGTTCTTCCTTCGGCGTCTGATAGGTCACTGCTGGAATCAGGAATCTGCGGCTGATCACATAGACAAGGTCGTTGTGCAACGTGAAAATCAGCATCTTGTCTTTCCTGTGAGTTCGAAACTGTTCGGCCAAGTGAATCAGTTTCGATTTTGAGTTGAGCGCAACCTTGACTGCGCGGTTTCTTGCCAACAGAGCCTCTCGAGCTTGCTTATCTCTGCCCGTGGTCATTATGAACTTCTGAAAATCTTCAGCGCTTCTCAGAGTAATCCCCCTCTTCGACAAATAGCCTTTGAAAACTGCCATCTCCCGGTCATAGACCTGCTGTTCCTCTGCGGTCAGCTCCACGAATACTCTCTCGTAAGTGTACGGAGAAAGGTATTCTCCGGCCAAGTCTTCAATCTTTGCCGAGTACACAGGTTCTCCTACAAGCCTGGGAAGGAGTTGATGCCGCTCGTCGCTCCTCTCATAAGTCGCCGTCAAACCCATGCGATATGGCGCGACGTACATTTCAGCTATCTGCATGTAGCTTGGCGAAGCTAAATGGTGAACTTCGTCGAAGATCATGAACATGAACCTGTTCCCCAAAGTTCCCGCCTGAAGGTAAGCTGAGTCGTATGTCGAGATAGTCACCATCTTAACAGTGTTCTCTCCTCCACCTACAGCTCCGGCTTCTAAGCCCAGACTGTCTGAAACGCGTTTTTTCCATTGATCTATGAGGTCTAACGTGGGAACCACGATCAGGGTCTGCAGCTTCAGAAGATCTATCGCTTTCAGCGCGATGAAGGTTTTGCCCGCAGCTGTGGGTAGAACGAGGATACCCCTCATCCCCGCGCCACGCCACCTTGCCAAGGCTTCTTTCTGATATGGGCGCAGTGAGACTGTGCTTTTCAACGGTTCGACAGGAGGAAGGTTCAGCACTTCATCTTTGAGTGGGAAACCACTCTCCTCCAAGTAGCTTAGCACATCTCTATAGTGCGCCGCTTTGATTCTGTAGCCGTTGACCCTAGGGTCCCACTTCCCATATGGCGTACCAACGTCTCCTTTCAACAACAGTGTTCCCATGTCAAACCGCAGATGCAGCATAGGCAAAACGACTCAGAAGTAAGATAAACTGTTTGCTATTGGAGATGTGGGAGTGTTCTTGCAGGCTGGCGGAGGAAATTCTGATCCCTCTGCTCCACAAATGATATTTGTCTATTGCCCGTTACTCATTGCTAGGAGACTAGATCGTGAAGAAGCTTGGCTTTCTGGCTACGATGCTGCTTCTTCTTGGAATGCTTGCTTTTGTTAGGCCTTCGTATTCTTCAGGAACAACGTTTTCGCTCGCACCCTCAAGGGTTGAGGTACTTCCCGGCCAGAATTTTACAATTGACGTCATCGTGAGCAATGTCAGCGATCTTTTCACATGGCAACTTGCCGCAAAATATGACGCCCGAATCATAAACTGTACCACCGCTTGGGTTCCAGAAGACAACGTGTTCGCAGGACGGCCTTCAGCGTCAGTGCTGCCAGTTCTTAATGACCCCACTAACGATGGTTACAACTACACACTCTTCGGAAACACACTAATGTCTGGATCCGTTGCTGTTGAGCAAGGGTTTCTGTGTGAGCTCAACTTCACTGCCCTAGCTTGTGGACAAACACAAATAGTACTGGGCACAGTTGCTGACCCTGTCCTGCTACCTGATCCCAACCCATATGATGCTATCCCTCCAATGAAAGTCTACTCCTTTCTCTGGGATTCAAGCTTGAACGAGATGCCCTTTGTCAGAGAGAATAGCGTAACACTCAGCGGACCTCAGGCGCTCCTCACGATACTATCCAGTACAGAGGGTACGACCGACCCCACTCCTGGAAACTACACGTACGTCTGTGGAACAAACGTGTCTGTAACTGCCTTTCCGAACAGTAGCTGTGCTTTCGATCATTGGTTGCTCAATAGTACTATCAGGTCGACAAACCCCCTCAACGTCATGATGAACAGTAGTTACACTTTGCAGCCTTTCTTTGCGAGGCTGAATTATACCCTGACAATGGCTGAACTCATGAATGGCACAACTAACCTGGCGGTTGGACAGCACACTTACCATGCAGGAGACACTGTCCAAGTTGTCGCTACGGCCACCATAGGCTACCGATTTGACCGTTGGATTCTAGATGGTTCTGATGAAGGTTCAGACAACCCTTTGAGCTTAGTAATGAACAGTAACCATACACTTTCTGCCGTATTCTCAGCCGTGAGTCACGTTGGAACAGTCTACATACGTGCAGACGGAAGTATTGACCCCCCTGATGAAGCTGTCTCCACCCTTGACAACGAGACCTACCTTCTGACTGAAAACACAAATTCAATGATCGTTATTCAGAGAAACAACATAGTGCTCGATGGAAACAGGCATACTCTCCAGGGAAGTGGAAGCGGAGAAGGTGTGAGTCTTTTCCTCGTCAGTAACGTGACCGTCAGAAACATGAATATTCAAGGTTTCGGCTGCGGCATGTACCTTTTTGGGGCTTTCCAGAATGTCGTCTCCGGAAACAACATGACTGGAAACATCTGGCTTGGCCTCCGGCTTTACTATTCCTCAAACAACAGTATATGTAGCAACAACATCCTAGCAAACAAGGATAACGGCATTCGTTTCGAATATTCTTCTGACTACAACAGTATAGTCGGAAACAGCATAGTGGCGAGCAATTGGCTCGGCATATACATCGATTCGTCTTCCAGCAATACTCTCTATCATAACAACTTCGCGGACAACGCGAATCAGGTGCACGTTGACGCTCATGATTATCCTCCTCACAACACATGGGATAACGGCATAGAGGGAAACTTCTGGAAAGACTACAACGGCGTTGACTCAAACTATGATGGAATAGGCGACGTTCCCTACAACATAGACTCGAGCAACACCGACCACTACCCTTTGATCGGCGCGTTTTCCAGCTTTGAGACCTCCTTGACCTATCCATTGGAGATTTTCTCGAACTCCTCAATCAAGAACTTCAACTATTCTGTCCCTGACAGAAGAATAGGCTTCGATGTTGAGGGGCAAAGCGGCACTGTTGGCTTCTGCAAAATGGCACTTCCACATGACCTTGTCAACCCAGCATATCTGCAAGTGTTGATAGACAACGGGAACACTGCAGTGCAACATCCCAACTACAATTTGTATGATAATCTGACCCACCGATGGATCTACTTCGCATATAACCATTCAACACATACAGTTGTGATTCAAGAAGACACGACTCCGCCGACGATCTTGATTCTATCACCTGAAAACAAAACCTACGAGACGCAGGTCATTCCCTTAACGTTCACTGTCAATGAGACAATCTCTTGGGGCGGTTACAGTCTCGACAGCTCAACTAACATCACCATAACTGGGAATACTACTCTGCCGAGTCTTCCTGACGGAAAGCACAACATTGCCGTATTCGCCAACGACATCGTGGGCAATATGGGCAAGTCAAATATCGTAATGTTCGCGGTTGATACTACCCCGCCCTGGGTCTCTGTTGTTTCACCTGAAAACAAAACATATGCAACACGAAACGTTACCTTGACTTTCATGATCAACGGATCAGCAAGCTGGAGCGGCTATAGCCTAGACGGAGGGGCCAACGTCACCGTTGCTCAGAACACCACGTTGACCGCCCTTGCTGACGGTTCACATCACTTAATCGCCTACGCTAGTGATGCCATAGGCAACACAGGTAAGTCAGATACGATCTTCTTTGCAGTCGATTCTACACCGCCGAACATAGTTTCAACGGTTCAGTTTCCATTTGTCGACGGTGTGTTGCCGGGGAACAGTGTGACCGTCAATGTTACGGTCATTGATAATGTGACAGCTGTCCAAAGTGTGAACCTGACATATGCTTACATAACCAGTGCTGGAGCAGGAAATGGTTCTATCACCATGACAGAAGTCTCGGCAAACGTGTGGACGGCTACACTAACAGCGTTGCCCTATGAAACCAACGTTACCTATGTTATTATTGCAAGCGACTATGCTGGAAACACAATTACTACAAAGCAGCTGGGATATGAATATCGGTACACAGTCATCCCTGAATACCAGTTCCAGTCGATTCTGTATCTGTTCATAGTAGGTTTGTTGGCTGCACTCTTGATGCCAAAAAAATGGCGAACAATTGCTATTCAACTAGGATTGTAGATGCGCTCGCAGCTGGGCTGTCTGTAGAGATGGCTGCTTTGCCAACATTGAAGTGCGCTCTACTGGTTTCATCAGTCACCAAGTTATCTCGTCAGGGTCAGATTCCATAACCTTGTTCAGGTTCTCGTAGGTGAGGCTGCGGCGCGTATTAGCGCTCGTTGCAGAAGTAAGTGCGCCAGACGGCGGAAAATTGAACACAACGGTCCTGAGCTCCCTGGCCAGAACGAAGGCAGCCATCATGACGATTGTGAACATGGACACGGCCAAGATCGGGGCGAAGAAGAGTGCCGAAGCTGTTGTGGTCACAATTGCTCCCACGACGTTGGCGAAACCCATCAGGAATGTGGGGAAAACGTAAGGTGCTGCAAAGAAAGATGCAGTGAACAAGCCTGTTAGGATAAGGTAGTATGTGCCGAGCTTGCTGAGGGCTTTCTTTGTGATGTACAGAACTGTGAGATCACCTCTGCCTAGTTTGGTTCCTGATTCTACAGCGTTCAGAAGTTTGCTTGCGTTCTGGTAGATTTCGGATGCTTCACTCATGATCATCAGGTTCAGGCATATGACAAAGAGGAAGAATCCTGTTATGAGTCCGGCTTCGAAGACTCTCAGGAGAACGATGAATACGAGGATGAATGTCCAAGAGAATGCTACGAGAGGGGAGAGCACCAGGAAGAAGAGGTAACTGTGGAACGTTCTTCTCTTCTCGGGGAACGGGTTGAAAACGTTGAATGTTCTGCAGAAAATGCTCGCTCTCAGGTCAGTGGGGAGTTTCTTCACCGCACGGGATTTCAGATAGAATGATATGGACAAAGCCAGCGATATGACACTCATTATGAGTAGTATTGAGAATGATGCCAGAGACGGAGTCACTATTTGAAGCGGGTTCGTCAAGTATATCACCTGATGGAGTGCTCTGATGATACTCTATAGTTGAACGGTGATAATGTTACCTATATGCTTGGCGATGTCATTTTTCTTATGGACGGTCAGGACCTACCGCAATTGTTTAATAAGAATTGTTACTACGTTAAACGTTCTCTTAGAGGAATTGTTTATGACTTTCGTGGAGATTTTGGAGAAGCTTTCGAATGTTTGCGGAGTGACCGGAAGGGAAGACGAAGTCAGAGAGCAGATGAGCAAGTTTCTGAAGCCTTACGTTGATGAAGTCAAAGAAGACAATCTAGGAAATGTCATCGGGATAAGAGAAGGCAAGAAGAATGCGCCCAAAGTGATGCTGGCTGGCCACATGGACGAGATAGGCTTGCTGGTGAAGACCATTTCTAAGGAGGGGTTCTTACAGTTCATGAAGCTTGGCGGGATAGATGACAGGGTTCTGCTGGCGCAGAAGGTCATGGTGTGCACGGAGAAGGGACCGCTTCACGGGATAGTGGGCTCCAAGCCTCCGCACATACAGAAAGAAGATGAACGCAAAAGGATCACGCCATATGACGAATTGTTCATTGACGTGGGAGCCGGCAATGCCGAAGAAGCTAAGAGGATGGGCGTGAGAATAGGCGATCCAGTGGAGTTTGACGTCAAATTCGCTAAAATCAGCAAGAACATTGTCATCGGCAAAGCCTTTGACGATCGCGCCGGATGCGCCATAATGATTGAAACTCTGAAACGACTGGAGAAGACTGACTGCACGGTTTACGCTGTCGGCACGGTTCAGGAAGAAGTCGGCTGCAGAGGAGCTACAACCAGCGCTTATGGACTGTGTCCCGACGTGGGCATCGCGTTAGACGTGACGATAGCCGGCGACACGCCAGGCATAAAAGAGGTTGATGCACCAGTGAAGCTCGGCAAAGGCCCATCCATTTCAATCGCTGACTCGCTGTTGATAACGCATCCCAAAATCCTCAGGATGCTAATCGAGACGGCTGAAGAGAATAAGATCCCCTACCAGCTTGAAGTAGGCTTGCCAGGAGGAACAGACGCAGGACGCATATCACTTGCACGCGAAGGCGTGCCCAGCGGAACTCTGTCCATCCCTACGCGATACATACACAGCCCAACATCGCTTATGAGCCTTGCCGACGCGGAGAACGTTACAAGGCTAACCGTCGCCGCAATCCAAAAAATCCCGAAGCACTTCTAGGCAGTGTTTCGATGTGCCAGACTTAGGACTTCGATTTCGAGGAATATTTCCGCAAAATGCTCCCACAGGGCGTCTTTGTTCTATACTCGTTCTTTCTCTAACGCTGTATGGCCTCTGAGTTAGCATGAGATTCCAAACACCTTATTGCAGGAATACATTGGAAATGACTGGATTGAAACTGAATGAAAAAACATGAAACTCCGGGCGAAAAGGCAGCCTGCTACTTGGCAGAAGGCTACAACTGCGCGCAAAACGTGTTACTTGGAGTGTACGAAAGCTGGCACGACAAGAACGAACTTGTACCGAAGGTCGCTACTGCCTTCGGGAGTGGAATAGGAAGATGTGGCTCCGTCTGCGGCGCAGTCATGGTTATAGGAATCAAATACGGAACAAACGATTCTGTGGCAAAGAAACGGGCAAAGGCTTACGATTTGGCGCATGATTTTCTGCGCGAGTTCGAGTTGCGCCATGAAAGTGTTCTCTGTTGTGAGCTTATCGGGTATGACCTTTCAGTTCCCGACCCGAGCTTGAGAAAGCTCGAAAGCACAGATTCTTCGATAAAAAACGTACGGTTCTAGTGAAAGATGCAGTGAATACCTCAGGCTATGCCGACCAGTCGGAAAAGCCGACCGAGCTCTTAGCTTGCGGATTCCTGCATGCGTGCTCGACCAATAACATGCCCCTAAGTCACGTTGCACAACACCTGCTCGACATCTCGAATCATGTGCGGACCGATGAAATGATTTTTAAAAGTCGCTTGTTCTATAAGGTTCATGGTTGACACGCAGGCCTATGAGTTTCTGGAACACACAGCAGACGCTTACATCGCTGCGTACGGGAGAGACTTGGCGGAAGCTTTCGCGAACGCCGCGGTAGCTTTATTTGATGTAATGACTTCTGTGGAGAAAATCAGGCGGAAGACTGAGGACCTTGTCGAGGTGGAAGGCGAGGACGAGTATTCTTTGCTTTATAGATGGCTGGAGGCGTTGATCGTGAAGGCTGAGACGGCGGGCATGTTGTACTCAAAGTTCGAAGTGACTATCGTAGAAAAGACGTCAGCTTTCAGGCTTGAGGCAAGAATTTGGGGTGAGAAGTTTGACGTGCAGCGGCATCTGCAGAAGGTAGGTGTGAAAGCCGTTACCTATCACCGGATGGAAATCATCAAATCTCCAGAAAGATTCACGCTCAAGTTTATTCTGGACATATAAGTACGTGCTTTGCAGGTTCAGCGCGCGCCAGGTTTTCCTTCTGTTTGGCAACGGTTCCACCAGCGGTAGAACATGTCCCGGCTTATTCTTGCTTGGGCACAAATGTCAGAGATTGAGCAGCCCTGCAGCCGCTTCCTGACCATCCATTCCTTCAACTGACGCTGGTCTCGATCCACCCTTCCACTCTCGCATTCCTATCAAAGCAAGAGTGTAAGGCATTTTCTAGATAGGACCGTTTGCAGGTTCACGAAAAGTCTTAAATTCGATGAACAGGCTACTATCAAGCAGAGAAGGGAACGTCGGAAGCGTTGAATCGATGAGCAGTTTCAAGACCGTGGTCGAAAGGCTTAGAACGCTTGAAAATGAACGCAAGAATCTTCTGCTGGAAATCGATGAACTCAAGAAGATGGCAGATTCCAGGGCTGAAGCCTTGGAAGGCGAAGTAAGCATGCTGAAAGAAGAAGTAAAATCCCTCAGAGTGCTCTTGGGCACAACTGAACCAGACCTTGGACAGAAGAAGAAACCAGTGCGTAAGTGAGCAGAATCTACTTGTTGTGAGACGGGAATATTTAAAGCAAGCAAGAATTGCTAAGCTCTATCAATAGCTTGGTGGTTGACTCGGGAATGCATGTGACAATGCTCCAAGGTCACGTTTTCCTAATAGACCTCGAAACAGGCGGTCTGGAGAACTTCATCGCGAGTTATGTTCTCAAGGGAAAAAAAGTCGCGATCATAGAAGCTGGTCCAACCTCATCCGTGCCGAACCTTCTTCAGGGCTTGAAAAAACTCGGCGTGAAGCTTGAGGACGTGGCCTACGTTGCCGTATCACACATTCACTTGGACCACGGCGGAGGCGTAGGCACGTTGTTGAAGCATTTGCCTAACGCAAAGATCATTGTTCACCACAGAGGCGCTACGCACTTGGCAAATCCGGAGAAGCTTTGGCAGCAGTCCCGAATGGTTCTAGGGAAAATCACAGACCTTTACGGACCACCTGAACCCGTGCCCGCGGACAGAATTGTCCCGGCTACTGACGGCATGGCCTTTGACGTAGGAAACAACGTGCGCTTCAGGGTTGTTGAAACGCTTGGACACGCGTCACACCATCAAAGCTATTTTGAAAACCTGGGAGGAGCAATTTTCCCAGGCGATGCCGCTGGCATCTACTTGAAACAGTTCGACGCAGTAGTCCCTACAACACCGGCGCCTTTCCGTCTGGAAAATGCTCTATCTTCGTTGGACACGCTTGCAGCCTTGAAGCCGAAGGCGCTCTATTACAGCCACTTTGGTCCTGCCACCAACCCGATGAGAAAGCTTCAAGACTACGCCAGCCAGCTCGAACTCTGGGCAAGAATCGCGGCTGAAGGCACAAAGATGGGGCAGAGCGTTGAAGAGATAAGAGAACGAATCATCAACGCAGACGCGACCATTCAGAAAGCGGCACAGCTCATGAGAGTCCATCCGATCCTGAGCGAAACCGTGCTCAACAACAGCCTGCAAGGCTTTATTGACCTTGCAGAAAAAATGCGTGGTGAAGAAGACTAATCCGCGTCGTAAAGGTTCAACATTGTTTATATTTGCGCCTTTACACCCTTCTCTGTAATGATCGGGTGAAAATGTGTCCGAAGGTGAAAGTCGCGGCCCCACAGAGAAGATCATGCTTGAAAAGATAACAGAGTATTCATGGCGCATTCCGAAGTACAAACCAAGTATGAACGTGCCAGGAGTAGTCTTCGCTAACAAGGACCTGCTTACAAAGATGCAAACGGACCGGACACTCCAGCAATGCGCAAACGTTACGCAGTTACGGGGCATCTACAAGTATGCAATAACTCTGCCAGATGGACACGAAGGCTACGGGTTTCCAATAGGAGGCGTGGCTGCGACTGACTATGAAGAGGGTGTGATCAGTCCAGGCGGCGTCGGCTACGACATCAACTGCGGAGTGCGCTTGGTGACAACAAACCTTTCGGAGAAAGACATCAGACCGAAGCTTTCCCAAGTTGCGAACACGATTTTCGAGAACGTACCAAGCGGGCTGGGCAGCCGCCGCAAAGACTTCAGGGTTACTGAGCAAGACTTGGACAGGCTTGTCACTGAAGGAGTCCAATGGGCTATTGACCTCGGGCTAGGTTGGCCTGAAGACGCGACTCACTGTGAAGAGAATGGCTGCATGAAGAACGCTAATCCGGACAAGGTCTCAGGAAACGCCAAGAACCGCGGGCTGACACAGATAGGCACATTGGGGTCTGGAAACCATTTTCTGGAGATACAGAAAGTTGACAAGATACTTGATCCTGCCACAGCTAAGGTTTTCGGGATCGAGAATGAGGGGCAAGTCACTGTGATGATACACTGTGGTTCCAGGGGCTTCGGTCATCAGACGTGTTCTGATTATCTTCAGGTTATGGAGAGGGCAGTTCAGAAGTACAAGATCGTCTTGCCTGACCGTGAACTCGCCTGTGCTCCGGGGAAGAGTAAGGAAGCTGAGGACTACTTCCAAGCGATGGCGTGCGCGGTTAACTATGCGTTCGTAAATAGGCAGACGATTCTGCACTGGGTCAGGCAGAGTTTCAAGCAGGTTTTCAAAGAAGCACCCGAGAAGTACGGGCTCAAGCTTGTCTATGACGTGGCACACAACATTGCAAAGATAGAGACTCACAAGGTCAATGGTGATAGGAAGAAAGTGTGGGTGCACAGGAAAGGAGCCACTCGTGCGTTTCCACCTGGGCATCCTGAGATTCCGCGGGAATACAGTTCTGTAGGGCAGCCTGTGCTTATCCCTGGAAGCATGGGGACAAGTTCATGGCTTATGGTCGGCACCGAGAAAGCTATGGAAACCAGTTTCGGGTCAACTGCGCACGGAGCGGGGCGCATGATGAGCAGGACTGCGGCGAAAAGGAATTTCTGGGGCCCAGACGTCAAGAAATCCTTGGAAGCACGAGGAATCTACGTTCGCTCCGCAAGTTCCACAGTTTTGGCTGAGGAGGCAGACGCGGCTTACAAGAACGTGGACGTCGTCGTGGAAGTGAGCGACAAAGTGGGAATAGCCACAAAAGTCGCTAGAATGGTGCCTATTGCAGTTGTAAAGGGCTGACCTTTCTAGACTTGGCCATCTTCCTTCGTTTGGGTCAGCTTCCTTATGTTCTTGTTCTGTCTTTCAGTCTTGACTTTTTGCTCTTCAACAGAGTGGGCTCTGTGCAGTTCTTTCATGTACCATGACCTTTCTCTTGCGTAGTGTATTGCCAAAGCTATCCCCAGAAGGATGAGGACCACGCCGACGGATGTCAGGGACGTGCCTAGGAGGCTGTCCGGGTTAGGGGTGAAGTGATAGGGGAAAACCAGAAACCATTGAAGATTTTCCTGGGCTATCATTGTTGTGATTATTGTCTCAAGCAGTCCGCCCACGAAGAATACTGAGCCGATGGTTACTATCAAGTAGCCGATCAGTTCGTTGTGCCTGGATTCTTCAGCTTTTTCGTGTAAGTATTCGCTGAAAAGCAAAAGGGTTCACCTTTTCTGTTCGTTGCTTGATGTCTATAAGTCTTGTGTTTTTCTCAGTTGCTGTGCAACGAGTTTGCACTTGTTGCGGGTTCAGTTTTCGTCAGCCATTCTGAAGCGGTGTGAAAAGTTGACGTTCTGTTAGAAACCTATTAAGGCAACGTGGCAAATCTTGATGCGGAGACTTGGGGTTGCAGAATCTTGCTGTAAAGGTCGAAGGGCTCGTGGTCAGCTACGGCACGTTCGTGGCTGTAGACGATCTTTCGTTCAACGTCAAGAACAAAGAAATATACGGGCTGCTTGGACCCAACGGTGCTGGTAAGACGACTACTCTCAAAGTGCTGGTCGGCGTCTTGGAACCGCGAGCTGGCAAAGTTGAGGTTTACGATACCCCTATTTCAAACGAGGTTGCTGCCAAGAGCCAAATAGGTTACGTGCCCGAAGAAGTTGTCTTGTTTGATTCGTTGACGCCGAGGGAGTTCTTCGAGTTCACGGCCTCGCTGAGACGCTTGGAAGCAGGCGCGGCCAATTCTAGGCTTGAGAAGCTGACATCGGCTTTTGACATTACGAAATATTTCGACACTCCAATAGCCGCGTTGTCCATGGGAAACAAGCAGAAAGTCGCGATCGTTGCAGCTTTGCTGCATGAGCCTCGTCTGCTGATTCTGGATGAGCCGTTGATAGGGTTGGACGCTCGTTCTTCCAAGATATTGAAGGAGCTCATTGTTTTTCACGCAAAGAAGGGCGGCGCCGTCATATTCTCAACACATATCATGGAAGTTGCGGAAAAGCTGTGCACCCGAGTCGGAATAATAAGCAAGGGAAAACTGGTTGGAGAAGGGACTGTGGACGAGTTGCGGAAGCTTGTCAAAGGGGCTGAGGGTTCTCTTGAAGACATTTTCCTGAAAGTGACCGAGCAGGAGACAGGGATCCAGGAACTGATACAGACGTTGGAAGAGGAGTAAACCGCTGTGAAGTTCAGAGAGTTGTGGCGGGTCTCCTCAACAGTAACGAAAGAGATTTCGTTTCAATCGGTCTTTTCCACCCGTGCAGGTTCATCTTTACCTCGAAGAGGTAGCGCAAATGTTGCTCAGCTTGTGAGAAACGCTAATTACAACATGTGGATCAGCAAGGTGCTCACGACGGTTTTCATATGCGTGTTCGGCTTTGTCATGTTTGTTCCTCAACTGGGACAGACGACTTCTGCAGGTACGTCTAAGGAATTTGCGGTTGTCGCCAGCGTCTCCACCTTCCTTGCTGCAGTGTTGTTTTTCATTGTTTTCATGGGGCTTCAGATTTCCACATCTCTTGTTTCGTCAAAAATAGCTGATTCTCTTAGCCCGCTTCCGCTTTCAAAGAAAGAAGTCTCCAACGTGATTTTCCTATGCTTAGTGAGAATTTTTGACCTGCCGTTGCTTGCGGCGCTCGTTGTGCTTCCCACCGCATATCTCATTGTTGGAGGTTCAGTGGTCGGCGGCCCGATCACAGTCATTGCAGCAGTCGTGACAGAGATTTTTGCGCTGGGGCTCACGATTGGTCTAGCAAGGTTCTTCTATTCGAAAGTTGCAAGCGGTGGGGGAAGGTCGAAGTGGAAGACGGTCACCAGATTTTTGTTTATGCTCGTGTGGATGGTTCCTGCCTTTGGCACGTATTTTGTCATCAACTTTGCCGAGGTAATTCTCGAGTCTTTTGCATCTTTCACTCAGATACTCGGACCTTCAAGGGAGCTTCTGGTCATGATTTTCCCATTTTCCTTCGGCTTCCTCATCTCATACATATCAAACCTGCAGACAGTGAACATTCCTCTACTCGCCCTTTCCACGGCGTCATCTGTATTGTACGTCGTGTTCGCGTTCTACTGTTTCAGATGGGTGACCACAACCATTCGCAAGATAGGCACTGGAAGAATAGTCGGAGCGATTAGAGAACCTGTCAAGGACACTATGATCCATCCCCGGAGACCATGGTCTGGGATAATGCGCAAGGACTTGGCGATAGCTTCACGGTCGCCTTCATACGCAGTTCTTTTCCTCTTACCTGCTCTGCAAGTAGCCGTGCTGGCTGTGTCTTTCTCGTCGTTTGAGTCAGGGTTTGTCGTTACGACTGGTGTGCTGACAGGCATATCTATGACGACGCTTGTGCTCCCACCGACCATGTTTTCGATCGAAGGACTCGCTTCGTCATACACGAGGAGTCTGCCTTTGAGGAAGAGAACGTTGATTCTGGCGAAGACGCTGCTTACGCTTTTCATATACTCTCTTTCTGTGATTGTCCTGCTGGTCATCGCCGTGTTCGTCAAGAGGAATTTCACGTCTGAAATCCTTTTTGGGACACTCTATCTGTTTTCGATTGCGGCGGCTAGCATGTTGGAATTGACGATTCTGGCGCGCAAATTCTGGACGGAAGGCTTTGCACTCGGAAACGTGTATGCGAGACTGTCTACTTTCATTTCGATTCTTGTGCCCGGATACGCGTTGGCTTGGGCTCCGATGGTAGCTGCTTTTGTCGTCTATCTGTTTGCAGAAACATGGGTCTTGCAGGTTTTTCTGGCTGTGGTCCTAGCAGAATTCGTGGTCATGTGTTTGGCTGTTTATAGGCAGGGATAGTGACCATCACTTGCGTTGACGTTGAGAGGCTTAATGGTCCTTCAGGATCGTGGACGAGAGCCAGTTTCAAGTACAGTCACAGATCAGATTCTTTATCTGGCTAGCTTAGGATAATTCCACGGTGCGGGTCATTCGAATGCCATTCAAGGATGAATGTGGCATCTGCGGAAGAGTACTTTCGTACAGCTATCTCAGACGTTGTTACCGATGTGGGCAGTTGTATTGTAGAGATTGCATGGTGCCTGACGTTGCGACTGGCGACCCCACAAGGTTGTTGTGTCTCAACTGTGCAAGACGAACTGTTTCGCCACGCGCTATTTCGAAGTACAACGGGCTTACTGGATATCTTCGGTTCAGAGGAGCCTTCACCAGAGTCGTCAAACTTAGTTTCTCGCGAATAGACGGGATAATTGGTGAAAATCTTCCGATGGGCGCTTACAAGGCTGAAAAATGGTGGGAAAACGTGCCTAGCAGCCAGCATACTAAGGGCTGGCTCGACGCTGGATGGGAAGTGCGCGAAGTGAACCTAAAAGAAGGTTATGTCATCTTCCACAAAGTGAAAGAAGTCCTGATGAAGAAGAAAAGCTCGGTCGACGAGACCAAGAAGCCTTTTACGCCTGTCCGTGCGCGTTTTCCGAAACCTAAGACACCCTCCAAAACGAAGGTGTCGAGACTCTACGCGCGCATCAAAAACATGGAACGTCAACGAACTGGATTGCCGAAATTTCGAGGAAATTTCAAACCGCGACCGAAGTTTGAGAAGAAGCTGTACAGGCCGGATGAGAAACGAGAATGAGTCTCTTCTTCAAAGCCAGTGACGGACTGAACAACACTTTCAACTCGGCCAATGGCAATTGCTTGTGAGGGTCTCTCTTGTTTTGGCGCGTGCCCCTCATACAAGCAAAGATAGCCTGAATCACCGATCGATCAGTGAGCTATGAATGCAGGATTATTGTAGTCGACGCCGACAATCTTAAATGCAATCATAGTTGCGCTTCTCTGCATTGCACAGCGGCAGAATAGACTTTGAGGCGACGCAAAGACTGTGGCAAAACTGGTAGAAGCGGAGGCTTGGGTTCATCATAGCAGGCAAATGATTCACAATCAGTTGCTCGTACAACTCCTAAGCGTCGTAGCGATAGTAATACCGTTACCTGTAGCAGTATCCGTGTTATGGTTTGCATTCTCTTCTGCTATAGTCATTCAAAGCTTGATTGGCTTGTGGGCGGCAGCTACAATGACGTATGTTTCAGTCGAAATACACAATAAGATACAAGATCGAGCGAAGCGCTGAAGCGGTAGCCCTTTTTCCGTGACAGTGTGTGGTGTGTGGGAGAACAGTCTCCTACTGAGTGATCAAACGTCGATTGTGATCGTATTGACGGAAGAAATCTTATCTAGCCCACCTCCAAGTTAGTCTTGTACAAAGTCAAGATGCGGTCGTCGTCTAGCTGGTTAGGACACAAATGCCTTCTAAGGGCAAGTGGAGGCCCTCCAAGCTTGCGATCCCGGGTTCAAATCCCGGCGACCGCACCAGTATTCTCACGCACACACATGATGATGGAGAATCCTGCTTCATGAGAGAGATTCAGAATCTGAATGTAACATCTGAATCATTTCTTCACAAGCTTCATACCCGCTCGCAGCAATTACGAATCAGAATTCCTTTCAACTTCCAAAGGATGGCACGTAGCACTTGATGACGCAAACTCAATCTTTCGGCGTCGCACTTGTTATCATAGTGTTAAGTTTCACTCTGCTGGCTCCACGGATAGCCCGTCCCTCGGAGCCTACTTTTCTTCTGAACGAGTCTGTCAGGCTTACTGATGCTGACTACGAATGGCAATACAGTCTCACGCTCAACAAAGGTGACCATCTAGATGTCAGAGTTTCGACCAAGAATCAGCTAGTCAACTTCAAGATCACACAGGTGGGTTCTAAACCTGTGGTTCTGTATGACGAGGCAGGCCAGACATTCTATGACTTCGGATGGACAGTGTCTGAGTACGGACCTTACGCTTTTTCTCTTGTCGCAGATACGGGTAATGTTGACGCCACTGTCACAATAATAAAGGCATAACTCGTCCAGCTCTGGCGGTGCTCTGATTCCTCTTTCCTGTACGGTTGATGTCTGAGCGCTTGCCAAGGGTTCAAAAGAGCTGGAAGTGTTTATCGTCTGGGGTTTTCTGGAACCAGTTCTGCGGTTGATTCAAGGTTTATCAGTGAATACACGTCGTACTTGTTTGCCAAGCTTTTCCTCCCGTGAAGATACCCAAGTTCTATGAGAAAGCCTATGCCGACTATTTTTCCGCCGAGCTTCTCCACTAGGTCCACGTTAGCTTTGATTGTGCCGCCTGTTGCCAGCAGGTCATCAATAAGCAATGCTTTTTGTCCTTCGCCGATTGCGTCTTCATGTATCTCAATCGTGTCTGACTCATACTCTTTGTCATACGTGAGGGACGCGACTTTTGACGGCAGTTTTCCTTTCTTTCTTATCGGAACGAATCCTGCTCCAAGCTCGTAGGCTACGGCAGCGCCAATTATGAAACCTCTGGCCTCGTTTGAAACTACAACATCAATGTCCTTGCCTCGGTAATGGTCGGCTATGCGTTTGACACATTCTCCAAAGGCTTTCTTGTCTTTCAGAAGAGGGGTTATGTCCCAGAAAACAACGCCTTTGAACTCTGGGATTCTCCTAATCTTCGTTTTCAAACCCAAATTGAACACCAAAGCTTAATTCTTGATTCTTAGACCATGGCGCTTCCTAGGGCGCTTTTGCATTCACAGACTCTTTTCTCAGGTAGTCTTTTGACGGCTTCTTTGATCAGTTTCTGGATTTTCTCGATGTTTTCTCTCATCGTCTTTCCAACTTCGCCTGCTGTGACAGGATGGTCTTTCCAACAGTCATAATCAGTCACTGTGGATATTGACGCGTAGCAAATTTCGGCTTCTCTGGCCAGGACGCATTCGGGCACGAGCGTCATTCCGACCACGTCGGCGCCCCAGCTTCTGAAGAGCTTGGACTCGGCTTTGGTGGAGAACCTTGGGCCTTCGATGCACACATACGTTCCGCTTTTGTGACAGCTTATCTTCATCTCTTCGGCTACTTGGGCAAGAAGCTTTCTCAGTTCGGGGCAGGTTGGCTCAGCGACTGATATGTGGCACACTTTAGGACTTACGTAGAATGACTGTTCTCTTCTGGTGGTACGGTCTATGAACTGGTCAACAAACACGAGGTCTCCTGGCTTGAACTCTTCTCTCAGAGAACCGACCGTCGACGGCGAGAGAATCCATTGAACTCCGAGCTGTTTCAAAGTGTAGATGTTTGCCCTCGAATTGACGTCAGTGGGTCTTATCGTGTGTTTTCTTGCGTGCCTGGGAATGAATGCGACCCTTCTGCCCTCCAGTTCCCCAACTGTGATCACGTCGGAAGGAGAGCCATAAGGCGTGTCCATCTTCATCTCTTTGGCGTTCTTCAAAAACTGCGGGTCGTAGACGCCTGTACCACCGATGATTCCGACTTCAGTCTGCATGGACGTTAATTCGTATGCTCAATTTATAAGAATAGCGGGGAGGAGTCCTTCCGAGAACAGATAGAGTAGCAGTCTGCTTTATTGTTCGTGCTAGATGCGTTCAAGCTTGAATATTACCGGTCTTAGTCCATCGATGCAGCAGTTGATGGCGATGCCTTTTTCTTTGTACCAGGGAAGGTTGCCGCCGAATGCTAAGAGCCGTACATTGCCATAGATTGAAACCCACGCAGACGTGCAGAAACCCTTTGGCATTTCTAGGGATTCAACGATGAATTTTTGGTTATCTTCGAAAAGTTCGCATGTTGCCATTGGCGAGACAGGTGTTGCTGGGCTTTCCGCGAAGACATCGGATGGACTGAAACGCTTCAAGACAGTTATCTTGACCTTATGTAGCTTCATCATTTGAAACACGAATGGCACTAGTCTCGTTCGACTTTATAAACGAGTGCTCTTGATGAGGTTACCGTCTTGGGAGAGTGAACTCGTTCTCTCTCAGCCTACGGCCCAGTTCACCATATGGTCTATACATGGGTGTTCAGAGCTTGTGGCTGGACAGGCAGGATCGTTCTGAGGACTATAGACGCGACTTGCATTTCAGCATAATGTTGGAGCGTTTCGGGCTTTTCGGTGACCCGTAAATGGTTCAGTGTGTTCTTTCTCAGCGAGCGTCAGGGCATTTGTAATGCGACGGCTTCCCATTTCTAGTGTTTGGACATGTTTGGATTATGTTATGTATTCATGAGTGTGCCCTGGTCATGTAAACACGTTCTTGTGTCTGATAAGTTCATCGAGAACGTGTTAGTATTGACTTTGGCTTCACAATTGTGAAATATGTGAAATGCTAGTCTCAGTTGTGCTTGAATTGCAGTTACGTGTTATCGTGGTCAGATGGTGACTGGTATGTCGTTGAAAGTTGAAGATGTGATGGTGAAGGACGTAAGGGTCATAGATGAGAATTCGAGCGTCAGACAGGCAGCGAAAATGATGAATAAGTTCGGGATTGGCTGCTTGATCGTTGGCAGAAGGGGTAGTCCCCGTGGCATTGTGACTGAGAGAGACCTGTTGCAGAGGATCGTTGCAGAAGCCCGGAGCGTTGACAGAACAAAGGTCAATGAGATCATGTCTACATCTCTGAAAACAGTCAGACCAGAACTGGAAGTTGAGGACGCTGTGAGACTCATGTTTCAGGCCAATATCAAGAAGTTGCCCGTTGTCTCTCACCGAAACCGTCTCGTAGGCGTTGTAACTCTAACAGACATGGCCCGTCTCCAGCCTTACCTGCTGAAAGTGCTTAAACAGCTAAACTCCCGTACGCATCTTCTAACTGACACTGAAAAAGAGATGATAACCAAATACTTAGATGCAGGCAAGAAACTTGCTGGTTTCAAAGTGACCCTGCATCGTTGCAGACACATGCAGACGGTCCAAGATGACCTAGAACTGATAAGCGAGTTTCTGGCAAGAGTCAAAACCGAAAAGAAGCCGCGCGCTTCCAGGTAACTCTTGACAGGCTTGCGTTAGCCCATAGAACCAGGGCATTCGTACTCTTTTCCTTTCAAAACCTGAGACTCTTGGCTCAACCAAGAGCCGGAGACGATGCCTGGTCCTTTACCGAATGACTCTCGTATCTTGTCGCGTGCTGAACGAAGAGTGGGACGGAAATCTAAAGGCAAATCACGCTGAAAAGAAGTCGCCCGAGTGTGGATATTGCTACTATGCAGAATGGCGCCAGCAGGCTGAGTGTGAAGCCGCTCGAGAATGCCGCTACAAGGACATCGGAACCAGAGTACCGCACGATTGCTGGAAGAGTCGTGTCCATGGTAGTGGCGCCGCCAGACGCTATGGGAGCATACTTCCCGACTTTTACCATCCAAGCGACCGTTACTATGGTCAACAGTTCCCTGATGAAATTCACGGCAAACCCCATTGCGCCCCACTCTGCTCCGAAAAGCTGTCCCATCATAGGTCCGGCCAGCGTGTACCATCCGAAGCCAGCGGTTGCGGCCATTGAAGCAAACAAGTCCAGTCTGAGAATTAGCCCGCCAACTAGTCCTCCCAGGATGCTCCCAATGGCCACAGTGAAAGGAATTATCAAGATCCTCAAACCAGTCTGTTTCAGTTTGAGGATTGCTTCTTTGTCTAGACCGAATGAAAGTCCCATTATGAACAACAGCAGAAAAAGTGAACCTGTAAACAATAGGTCGACTGCCCAGCCGCTGGCGGGGCCATAGCCCGAGTAGTCTGTCATATAACCTGCTGCCACGCCTACGATGAGTGCGGCCAGAATGTACTTTATCAAGTCAGTTTCACCCTTCTCTTGGCCAACTCGACGAGGGCAACGCTGAACACGATGGCCAACACTGCCATGAAGAAAGCGTTCCAAGCGACTCTTGGCAAAGAACTGAGGACATCGTTGTTGGAGCCTATACTGAAGCCGAGTGAAAAAATCAATGCCAAGATAGTTGCGAATGTGGCCCTGCTCACGTTAGCATGCCATCTGTTCCGCAAAGCATAGCCCGTGAGAATTCCTGCGACCAGCGGCGCGACAAATACAGCGAAATCAACCATTGCCAACACCTAGACTTGCCACTGCGTGTTCAGTTCACATACGCACTCTTCATGTGCATTGTGAGTATCATGTTTCGCGAAGAATGTATGACTGCGAGGAGCCTTAAAGCTTCCTCAGAAAACGTTGAGAGAAACGGTGGGTTTGGCGAGGGCCGCTGTTCCAGCGTTCGCTCTATGTAATGTTTATGCATCTTCGAAGAATTCTTGTGCTTTCGGCGGTGTTGGGGATAGTCCTCTGCGCTCGCGTATCTGTTTTATTATTTCTGCTTGCATCTGTTCTGGTACGGGTGACCATCTGCTGAACTGTGTTGCCCAGAATGCTCTGCCCTGTGTTGATGATCGAAGTTCGTCTGCTAGGCCGAATGATTCTGAGACGGGCATTTCTGCTTTGACCACGATCATTTCTTCTTCGTTGATCATGTCCAGGATTTTGCCTCGACGTTTCTGCACGATTGCGATGACGTTGCTGACGAACTCGTTGGGGACTTTGCACTCGAAACTTATCAGCGGTTCCAGCAGTTTCGGGTCGCTCAATAAGAACGTGCACCAGATCGGGCGCCAAGTCATTGGTAGTATCTGTGCTGGCCCACGGTGCGCTGGGTCGTCGTGGACTGTGACATCTTCCAGGTTGACTTTGAGTCCGTAGGCTGGTTCTTTCGCCAGAACTGATGTAAACACGGCTTCGCGGAATCCGGATTTTATGTGGTCCATAATCTCGTCGACATACTGTCTTCCTCTGATCCTGTTGACTAGGATGTTATTCTCTTCGATGGCTATGACGTTGCGTGCATTTTCGGTGTCCCAGCCGAATCCTTTCAAAATCTTCTGCCTTTCCTCACGCGTCTGCATCTCGCTGATTTTTCCTGTTTTTATGGCTTCGATGACTTCGTCAGGTAGTTTCTGTATCGTTACCCAGAGCTTGTTGTGTTTGTTGGGACTTTTGCCCATTATCGCTGGACCTTCGTAGTCGTGGGTTATTGTTTCGCGGTAGATCACGATCGGCTTGCTGGTCTTGACTTTCAGGTTTGCTTCTTGCATTCGGTATGCCGTGATTTCAAGGTGCAGTTCGCCCATTCCGCTCAGCAGGTATTCTCCGCTTTCCTTGTTTATGATGAACTTTAGGTTAGGGTCTTCAGTCGTCAGTTTGTGCATAACCTTGTCGAACAGCGGCAGGTCCTTCACGTCTGCGGGCTCAACTGCAACTGTGACGACTGGGTCAGAAACATACTTAAGTCCCTCAAAAGCGTGCGTGTCTGAACCCTCTTCTGCGACGGTTTCGCCTACGTGTATGGACGGCAATCCTGAGAGTGCAGCGATGTTCCCTGCTGGAACCTTGCCGATTATGACTCTGTCCGCGGCCATGCTCATGTAAACCTGCTGAATGGTTCCTTTTTGTCTGCTGGTTATAAGCTGAACGACTTTTCCTTTCTCGACAGTGCCACTGAACACGCGCCCGATGGCTACGACTCCGCTGTGAGGGTCAACTTCAATCGTTGAGATACACATTAGAACCGGAGCGTCCGGGTCAACCTCTGCCATGCCTTTGCCCACGGCGCTGTTCGCGTCGCCTGGCCAAATCTGGCTCTGCCTGTATGGCTGGGCCTCCAACGGGTTGGGCAATTGTTCAACGAACATGTCCAATACAGGTTCATGGAGTGGCGCTTTCTTGCTCAGTGCGTCGACTTTTCTGTCGATCTCGTCGTGTTCGCCTGTGTATGCGTCGATGATGTCGGCGAAGGTTATGCCCTTGGCTTTCATGTGTGGAAGGTTCAAGCCCCATTTGTGGAGAGCTGAACCGAAAGCTACGCTGCCGTTTTCCACCTTGACCTGCCAGTCCTTCTTGTGGTCGGCAGTCGCGTACTTCTCGATCAGGTTGTTGACTCTAACAATGATTTTTCCGAACTTGCGCTGGATTTCTTCGGGTGTGAGTTTGATTTCTTTTATGAGTCTGTCAACCTTGTTTATGAAAAGGATCGGTTTGACACGTTCTCGAAGGGCTTGCATCAGAACTGTTTCTGTCTGAGTCATCGGTCCTTCGACAGCGTCAACGACTACGAGCGCTCCGTCTACGGCTCGCAAGCTTCTTGTGACTGCGCCGCTGAAATCGATGTGGCCTGGCGTGTCGATGAGGTTGATGAGGTAGTCTTTCTCCATGTACGTGTGCGCTAGGCTGATGTTTGAGGCGAAAACGGTCATCTGTCTCTTCTGCTCAAGCTCCCAAGAGTCAAGAGCAAGCTGCTGACCAGCCCTCTGCTCACTGATTATTCCAGCAGCAGCGAGAAGACTGTCTGAAAGTGTCGTCTTCCCATGGTCAACATGAGCGATTATGCTCGTGTTCCTGATCATCACGGGATAATTCATGAGTTTCTGAATTTCTTCAACCTGTCTGTACTTCACCATAACTAGGCCTTCTCCACACTAGAAAACGCGACTGTGGTATAGTAAATTATGTTTTCAGTTTCAACTTGAAACATTTCGAATCTTCGCCGCCTATGAATAGGCTACATGGAAATGAAAAATCTGACCTATTAACTTTTTGCAGCATTCTTCAGAATAGTAATTCTCAAAAAACGCTCTGGAGTTGCACGCTTGAACCGTTGTCTTGGTTATTTTAGGCTTTGCGTCAAGCTTGGCTCATCGAGACGATAAGATTGTCTGCAGTGTCCTTGTCGATATAGAAGCCTTTTCTGGCTAGTCTTCTGACGCCGAAGAACATGAGAACTTCGTTGAGTGGAACGGGTCTGCCTGCTTCCCGTAGATTCTTGAACCTGACAACGGACACTTTGTCAGAGCCCTTGATGAACCCATAGTACATTGTCTTTGAGCTTAGGACGGATTCTTCACCGTTTTCTTCCCAAACGGCTCCTGGGGTCCCGACTTTTCTTTCGATGAAGTCGGCGTATCCTGCGAGCTTTGCGACGGGTTTGGTCACGTAGAACAATATGCGCTGTGCCGTTTTGGGAGGTGCTGGTCCGCGTAGCAAATATGCGTGTGTTTTCTTTCCTTCTTTTTGGCGGAGGAGGAATTCTTTCCACCACCTGTCTTGGATCATCATCAAGAACGCGTGCTTTTCGCTCATAGGAGTGACTTCCCTGAAGAGCATGGTTGAGCTTTTCAGGATTTAACACTTGTTTAACCGAAAATGTGAGAGCCATTCCGATGAGTTTAACTTGAGGTCCATGTCACTCTAGAGAGCAATACGTCAAAAATCGACAGAAAAAGCACTTTCTAGGTTACGGTAGAAGGGTCATGTGCCGATAGATGATTCAGGTGTTTAGCATAGAAAAAGCGCACACGCTTCTGATGAGATTGTCTTCCAGGCGACTGGGCTTGGACTGCTAGACTGGGTGTTCCTCGCGATTCTTGCCTGCATGGTAGTCTTTGCTGAAGAAACCAGAAAATGGCTCAGCAGAAGATACACAAAATAGCTGCTCATCCTTGCTCCGCTAGGATTTTTACAAAGTGCGTCCCTTACAATCTTGGGTAGAAGTCTTTTATGAGTCTTTGAGTACACTGTGTTTGATGTCGGGCAAAGAATTCTTTCTGCACCGTTACAGAAAGCTCGGATGGACTTACGATGAAGTCAGACTTGAACAGGCCATCAGAATCAACACAATGAATACTCAGCAGGAAAGTGTCATCGAAAGACTGAGACAGCGCGGGGTCAAGCTTGAAAAAATCAGCTATCTCCCGCAGGGCTACTGGACGCGCAGCAAGTTTTCAGTCGGCGCAACGGCAGAATACCTACTCGGCCTATATTCTATTCAGGAAGCAGCCGCCCAGATACCCGCTACATTGTTCAGTGAATTAGCAAGCAGGAAAGTGTTGGATGCGTGCGCGGCGCCAGGGGGAAAAACTGTTCAGCTTGCCGACTTGATGCGGAACAGCGGCGTGATAGTGGCTGTGGACGTGAGAAAACAAAGGCTCAGGGCGCTGACGAACCAATTGGAACGCTGCCGAGTCAAGAATACGGTTGTCTACAATCTGGACGCCCGAAGAGTCTCTCAGCTTGACAGAAAGTTCGACTGTATACTGCTTGACATGCCTTGTTCGGGGAACTTTGCAGCTGACAAAGCATGGTTCCGCAGAAGAACCTTGGCGGATGTTGAGAGAAACGCGAAGCTTCAGAGAGAGATACTCGTGGAGGCAGCCAAAGTTCTCGGTCAGGATGGAGAGATCGTGTATTCAACGTGCTCTTTGGAACCGGAGGAGGACGAGTTGAATATAGATTGGGCGGTCAAGAGCCTCAAGCTTGAAGTGGAAGAGGTTGACTGCTATGGGCAGGAAGCTTTGACAAACGTTTTCGGCAAAAACTTGGATAGATCCGTGTCGAGGGCGCGGAGAATCTGGCCGGGCAAAACGCAAGGATTCTTCGTGTGCAAACTGAAGAGGCGAGAACCTACATGATCGAACCGTTGAAAGATTTCATCAGACTATTTAAAGCAAACCTCGCACTTGATGAGAGTCTTCCTGAAAAGAAGGCGGAAAGATACTATCTTGTTAACAAAGACCTGAAAAGATTCATCAACAAGGACTTTTTGTACGCCGGCACCTACCTCGGAGAGGTGAGAGACGGAAGATTCCGACCAAGTTTCATGTTTCTGGCGATGATTTCCGAAACGGCACAGAACAAGACGTACGTTGACCAGAAGACAGAATGGCTTTTCATCTGCGGGAGAGACATATTCAAACAAGGAATAACGCGGACCACAGGCGCGACAAAAAGAAACGACTACACATTGGTCATGAACAGATCTGATGAGTGTCTAGGTTTTGGCCGCATCATCACTGACTTGAGCGAAAGTGCCAAGGGCGCTGTAGTGAAGAATATCCTCGATATGGGGGACTTTCTAAGAAGAGAGAGATAGCGCAGAGCAATTGCCCTGTTTCCATAAGCTCAGTCATGCCTGATAGTTCGCGCGGGTGTTTTTCTGCCGGTCAGAAGTTTCATTCTGGTTTCTCTAAGGGCGATTTTTGGGAGAATGTCCTCGTTTTCTTTCAGGTAGGTTTCTACTCTTGATCTGTTGTGTTTGATCAGGTCCCTCAGTAGCCAAGAGATCGCTTTTGTGACTAGGATCTCTCGTTCCTTCTTGAGCTTGTCAATGTTCATGAAAGCCAAGTCTGCCAGCCTGGCGTCTTCTGAGTCTCTCACTGGTTTGGTTAGCAGAACCAGACTCGCGCGTCTTTTGTTTATGTTCTCATCCGATGCCAGCTTCGTCAACAGACTTTTCCATTTTTTCCAGCTGGCCAACAGCTCGGCTGCAGAGAATCTTGATTGACATAGCGAGTCGACTTCAGCCCAGCCTCGCACTTTGTTCAACCATGCATCAAGACTCTGCGGTTCGATGTTTCTCCTCAGCTTTGGCAAGGATTTGAGTAGTGCGCCTGCGAGTGAAATCTCGTTTACAGAATCTCCTTGATACAGTGAACTCAGCAGTTCGATGCCCTCAGATTCCGTGAGGTTTGGATGGTTCTCTATCCATTCTCTGATTATCTTTCTCTCGGCATCAGCGCCTATCGCGTAGCAGATCTTGTTGGTGCCAATGTATCTTTCGAGTTTCGTCTTCTCAGACAGGGATAACTGCCTGGCATGCGCCTTGACTTCTGACATAAGTTCCGAATGGTGTTTGTTAATCATTTTTCAAGTTCTCTCCTCTTGTATCTTGTCCTTTCATGGGGCATGTTCCATATCCACCATTTCGTTTCAGGATAAAGCATTTTCCTGCAATGTTACGGTGACTCAGGCAAGTGCGTTGTCGATTGGTTGCTCAAATTCTATGGACGTTTGTCGAAGTTGAACTTGATTCTAGCGGCCTGCGAAGGTATTTGAACCAATCACTCTTCTCTTGAACAGCGTCAACAGAAGCTTCAATAGGGCTTTTGTAGCAGAGTCACGGTTGAAAAAGGGATTCCACATTTGCATTCTCTGCAAATGCTCTTAATCGGTGTATTTCAAGAGCCAAAGTGCTGGTTTTCCGAGGTTACGGTTGCTTGGCTATGAAGATGAGGGTGTCAATGAGAATGGCATCGTTGTACCGTGTTGTCGCGTAGACTGCCCAGGTTCCAGCGTATTCTGATACAGGGGGTATTCGAGTGGACACATCTGCTATTCCAGAAGTGTTCGTCGATTGTACCATCGTAGCCTCAGTCCATGCTACGGACGTCGCGTTGAAGTATTTGAGCTCAAAACCCACGATTTCATTGGGCAGGGTCTGGTTGACTGAGCCTCGAACTTCCGCGTAGAGAAACACGGTATCATTGAGCATAAAGGTGCCGCCGGATGTGTTTGGCCCCTGTCCACCTTCTTGAGTGTAGACGTCTATCACTGGTGAAACAAGCTTGCACTCATAATTTGAGGTGACACTCACGGCCTGTTCATAGACCTGGCTTGCGACAGTCACATTCCAAGTGCCTAGGGAGAAGTCTGAAGGCCACGGGATCTGGAACGTCATGTTTGCTGTTCCGAAGTTGTCTGTTGTGGTCGTCTGGTTCGTAGGTGGTAGAAAGTTCGTGTCGTTTGGCGTTTTGACCTCAAAGGTAACCGGGGCGCCAGCGATTGAGGCATTTCTGTAGGATACCCGTGCCTCCAGAAAAACTTCGGCGCTGGGGAGAAAGGAGAGGCTGACCGCCCCATTTATCTTAGAAAGAAGGTCAATTCGAGCGCTTTCTGATTTGCATTGCAGCGTTATCGTGTCATCTGCGACCTGATTGTTTGCAGACGCGTTTGCGTGGATCTGCCATGTTCCAATCGGGTGGCCTTCAGAGGGGAGAAGGGAGAGGGAAATCTCCGTGACACCTGAATCGGTTGTAAGAGCTGTCTGGACTGTTTCGTTACCGTCCGGTTTCTTTATGGTGAAAGTCACTTGGCCGTTGTCCACTTGAACGCCTCCAACCGTGAGGTAGGCATACACTGGAACGCTGTCGCCTGGTTCGAAAGCTCCGCTTGTTGTATTGGCGCCTATCCCGCCTTTCAGAGTGTAAACATCAAGCACAGTTTCAAGGTTTCCCGTAGGGGGAGCTTCAAACAGGCCGTAACTGATGGTTCCAAGTCCTGCAGCTAGAGCCACAGCAAGAAGCGATGCTCCCAACAGCTCTTTTATCACTTGTGCCACCTAACAGGATGAATAGTCACTGCAAAATTTAATTCTACGTTTTTGTACAACTGTACAAACAGTTTGAACAGTAGGCGCTCGAACAATATGCACGTTCTTTCCATGTGGAGACAAACGGATAATGAGTGAACAAAGGGATGTTCTGAGAGGACTCACCCTGAAAGTTTACAGGTTCGTCTTGAAGAATGACCGACCAGTCGGGATTCGCGAGGTTCAAAGAGGGTTGAACTTGAGCAGTCCCACACTCGCGCTCTATCACATGAACAAGCTTGAAGAAGCAGGGCTAATCAAGAAAGAAGCAAATGGATACGTTGCAGACCGAATAATCCTTCAGAATCTCATCCGTCTGCGAAGAATTCTTATCCCGCGAAACTTTTTCTACATGATTTTCTTAATAGCCTCCTTGGTAATGCTGATAGTTCTTCTGAGACCGCCGACACTGTCAAGGGAATACATATTCTCCCTAGCCGTCATAGGTGTTGCAGCAGCAACGTCAGTCTATGAAACGTTGCATGCCTTTTCCAAAGAAGCGTTATGACCACTTTGAGTTCAGTGCATGCTCAATGATTCACCACGTGTCAGTGCTTCGCTGTGGGGATTATGCTGTTCGGTTCCAAAAAATGAGTGAAGTATTCTTGTAGCAAGAGACAATCAAAAACCAGATGCCACTTAACGCGCTGGCTTGTCCCTAAAATGGTTAAAAATGGTTTTAGTCGGAAAAAGTCAGAATCTAACATCGTTGTATTTAATTCGAGTTTTTCCGTCTTTTGAATTAATCAGTTGATTAAAAAAGGTTCACAGAGTCTTGATACGTTTCGAGACATGTCGAAAGCGTAGAACCCACTAATAGAGAAACCAAACTTTTTACAGTAGGACAAGCACAGGGATGGAATGAAGTGAACCCAAGACATGACCGAAGAGAAAAAGAATGATGAAGACCAATTGAGAGAAATTCTCGAATTCCTGCAAGGAGAAGGTCTAATAACTGAATTTGCCGCTAGAGGCCGACCTTTTGGCACTCCTTTTGAGTTGAAATCAGAGGATTTTATGAGATTCGCCAGAAGAGATTTGAAAGACACAACAGAAGAAAGGTCATTAGTAAACGCACTCTCTAACATCAAAAGGGCTATAGATTGTAGAACAGCATCCTTACTGTGTTTCTTTGGCGTTTATGACAGGTCGAAGAAGGAAGATTGGAATTTTCCGCAGAGCACAGATTTCCTTCTAAAGGTTGGGGTTTTAGCTCCCAATATACTAAGGAAGATAAATAAGAAAAGGAATGAATTGGAGCATGAATTTAAGAAACCAACATACGAAGAGGTAACTGATTTCTTAGACGTAGCCCAATTGTTCCTTGCATTTACAGAACAGTTTCTTCAACAAACGTATGGAAAGTTTAGTGTTATAAAAGCAACGAGATTGGAAAACGTCGGGGATTTTCCATGGCTCTCGATAGAAATAGACTCTCAAAAAGGATTCATTGAATTGAGTCTTCAAAAATCATCCAACGAGAGTTCGAAGATAGTAATACGTGCTAGTGATGAGGAGAACTATACGAAAATTCTGAGCCGAATAGTCAAAGGCATAATTGACAGATGAGAGCCAAATCGAGCGGAAAGAATTCGGTTTCTTTGACCCCAATTCCTCAAAAACCTCAAAGACAGAAATCTTAAATCGGCACAGCTTTCGTGTCTTTGGCAGTTTGGCTTCTGTTTTGTTGATGAAAAAGAAAAGAGAGGAAAAAGAGTGCCTATTCCCAGTAGTAGTATTCGATGAACATTACCAAACTGAAGAAATAGATGTAGGCACCATTTCCGTCATCTCTAAGCAGTTCCAGCATATTGAGTCCAGAACGTATCACGGTAAGGTCGAAACTTGGCTCGTAATAGGCATCAATAATTATGTTTGCGGCATTTGGCATATTAGTGTATGGTGGACCAGACGTAGTAACAGTAGCATATGGCGAGCCATATGGATATCCTTCAAATAACCAACGGATTGAGTGCCCATTGCCATTGTCTGCTCGCCATATGTAGTTGATGCTGACGGAGCTTACGTTGATAAATGTCCCTTTTGATTCAAAATTGTAAACGAACTTAAGCCTATGGGTAGGTGCTATGATGCCCAGAGCGGCACCTTCCCCGTTTCCATCACCTCCTGAAAAAGAATCTATTATGGATAGCTCCTCTACTCCTTTCTTTACCGTAGGCGGTCTGTCTTGAGGCCAGTTTGTCACGTTAGCATTTTGTTGGGATGGCCAGTTTGTCACTGTCACATTTTTTGTTGGGTCTCCTGAAGTCATGAACTGAGCTGCAACGTTTCCAATGTCTTTCATGTCAATCTTGCCATTGTCGTCAATATCAGCCCATGGGTCATAAGGTAGTCCGCTTCTTATTGGTATAACAGTAAACATCAAAGCACACATACAGAAGGTCGTTAGAATAGCAAACATCACATCTTTTCTAATTTTCATTGAATCACCCCCGTTCCTTTCTCCCCTTACACCTGTAACAGTAGTGAAGCAACGTTATCTAGGCTTTGAAACGAAGTTCTATTCAAACGCAATAAAGACAAAAGGACAGAACTCTCAAATCTGTATAGCAACAGAGGACGAACTAGAGGTGGAAAAATGAGCGAAAATCGAAGAATAAGACGAAAGCGCGCGCTGAAAATCCAAATTCTAGCAGACCATTATCAAGCTAGTTTTGGTTTCTCAGGCTCTATTGCGCGCGCCGGTTGAAAGACGATAAACCAGAGGGTTCCAACAAATCCTGAAGGAAGCAGGGTTTTCCCACAAACAGTTGAGGCTGCAGCCAGTCCATTTGGAAAGCCATGGCACGCAAGAGGACCAAAAACATGTTTACACCTCAAAACTGTCTCCAAACCAGAAAATAAGAATTATGACCACTTTGCACCAATTTCGGGAAAAGGCAGCGCGCCGGCAAGCCATAGCCGAAGATAGTTGCGATTTGCAGAAATGTCGGTTTTTGTCAAGCGCTCTCCTTAGTTAGGCACGCTAATCGAAAGTTCACGAGACACCCGGAGCATGGTCTCCATTCCAAAGTGTCTTCGTGGATTGTTGGAAGAAGCTTTAATTCTTCGAGCTTGTTTAGCATTTTTCGGTGAAGCACTTTGTCCAAGATGAGGCGAGACCGTAGAGGCATAGGTTTCATCCTCATAGTCATTATCATAGTCGCAATAGTAGTCATTTTTGCGCTAGCCTTCATCAGGTCTACGCAGCTCGGGTCAACCCCTTCAGTGCAAGACGCATACTGGGTCGTCGCAAGCAACAGATCTTCGGCTGCCAGAGTCGGGCAAGAGGTTAAAGCGCACGTAATAGTCGAAGCCAAAGAAGAGTACATAGACTCAGTAGTAGTCAAAATCAGAAAAGACATCTCCTCCTTGCCAGACACCGATTACGCCACCAAGACCATTCCAGTGGACGTCAAAGGCGGACAGACTACCGACCTAGAAATAACATTCACCCCCGATCAAACGAGCACTGGCAATCTCCGCGGCTACTTCATCGAAGTTGACTATTTAGCATTGCACACAAACTGGGTCATGGACAACGCATACCCTCCAAGACTCACGGTCCAAGCTCAGACCCAAGGATCATCCAACCCACAAGCCTAATACATTTGACCTGCAGGGAAGAGAGACCCCTCGACCAATACCCGGATGCTGAACCCAAAACTTTTGAGCGCCCCAGTACATTCAGAATCGAGGTCAAATGCGTAAGAGCATCATAATCGGCCTTGTCGCAGTGTTCGCCGCGTTGCACACGATAATGTACTTCCTTCCATCTGCCCTGTGGCGAAACTGGGCCGTATGCTTGGAACCTATAGAAGGCATAATCCTAGGACCATACGTCGGCTTTTTCGCTGCCCTACTGGGCTCTTCCATCTCAAGAATGGTGGCATTTGACCCTTTGTGGATATTTGGGATAATCGCCGAACCAGTCAGCGTCTTGATCGTTGGATTGCTATCCAGACGCGTATGGAAATCTGCTCTATTAGTGTATGCAATAATGCTTTTGGCATATTTTGTACACCCGTTCGGAAGAGCATTCCCTCTCTGGACCATACTAGACGTCCTGGCCGCGTTGATCCTCATCTATCCAGCCGCAAGACTCAGCAATCGCCTGTTCAGTCCAAGCGTCAAACGCAGATCGACGGCTCTACTGTTGATTTCCTTCGTGGGAATAGCCACCGACTCCCTCATCAGAATATTCCTGCTCATTCCGTGCGGACTGAGCGGCTTGTTCTTCGCCAGTTTTGAAGATGTTTCAGCAATTTTCACCGTTGGCGCGGTAGCCTCTTACATCGAAGACTCGCTCGTTGTTGCTGTCTCATTACTCGTTGGCGTACCGCTGATCGTGAGGCTTTCCAAGCAGGGCCTGCAACTCGAACCTGCAAACAAAAATGATGAGAAGAACGCTTGAGAACAGCGCCTCCTTTCAGGGAGAACTGAAAAACTCTTAAACAATGTAACGCCTTAGCACTAAGACTGGTGTTGCCTTGGCAGAACAGAGCTTCAGAAAACTGTTCATTTTCTTGGACACCGACAAACACGCTAGCCCATTTGACATAATCACAACCCTTGATATCTTCCCAGATTCTCGAATACTGAAATACGAGAATGTGACACCCGAAGATGCCGAAAAGATCGTTTATGACGCCATGTTTCCGAGAGGCCCCGAAGGAGCCAAACACACAAAGATTTTCATCAACGGACACGACTCCGAACTCGTAGACGACGTTCTTGAACGAGTCAAGAAATCAATGTTTCCGCCATTTGAGCTGGCGGTAATAGTTGACCCTCGAGGAGCATACACAACAGCCTCAGCCGCGGTCGCCAAAACCATGGCTCTCTCTCTTGCCAAAGGCTTCGGAAACCTAGAGAACAAGAAAGTTGCCATTCTGGCAGGAACAGGTCCAGTCGGACAGACCGCTGCAAGACTGTACGCATCAGAAAAGGCCGAGATTATTCTAACCTCGCGCTCGCTCCAAAAAGCAGTTTCTGTGGCCACAAAGATAAACGAGGACTCCGATGGCGAAAGGGTTCGAGGGGTGGAAGCCCAAGCGCCTGAAGACGTTGGAAAAGCGATCGAGAACTCGGAGATAGTGCTCTCAGCGGGAGCCGCCGGAGCCGAGCTTCTCTTCCTACAGACATTGAAGGAGTTCGGTAAGAAATGCCGAGTAGTGGCCGACATCAATGTGATTCCGCCGCTAGGAGTTCAGGGTCTAGACTCAAACGATGACGGCAAAGAAATTATTCCCAACATTTTCGGAGTCGGCGCGTTGGTCATAGGAAAACTGAAGAACAAGACGGAAGCTGCGCTCATCAGAATGGCAGCCGAAGCACCCAAGGGAATATTCAGCTACAAAGAAGCCTACGCGATAGCAAAGAAAACACTGAGTGAGAAGCCCAAGGAGAAACAAGCAATCGTGAGCGAACCTCCAAAGTACTGGCTACCCTAACACCATAGCCTCTCGAATACTACCCGCAACAGCGTCCAGTTCTTTCCTGTCCGGCCTTTTGCCGTACTTTGGCCCGAACTTCAACCCGAAACCATCACCCTTGAACCTTGGAACAACATGCAAGTGAACGTGAGGCACTTCCTGAAACGCGGCCTCGCCATCCGCCAGAAGCAACGTTACTCCTTCACACCAAACACTAGACCGTGCCAAGGCCTTGGACATTCGCATTGCGACACGGAAAATCTGAGCACCCGTCTCTTCCTCAAGCTCAGACAATCTTGCTGCGTGAACCTTAGGTATCACCAAAACGTGCCCCGGGTTCACAGGCTGGACGTCCAAGAACGCAAAAACCTTCTCATCAGAATACACAACACTCGCTGGCGCCGCTCCCGCGACTATCTGACAGAACACGCATTCTCTCAACCTATTCCCTCACAAACAGAGCAGCGCCAGATCCATATGAATTTTCATGCACAACTCAGAGAAACATTGAAGAAATGACGCTTACGGTAGATTTTAAAGAAAGAGTCGCATTATCCCTCTGAGCACATCATATTTCGAGTTGGAATAGTATGGTCGAATCAAGTCGTGACACGGGTTCTGGGAAAGCAATAGTAGCGGAGCATCTGTGCAAGGTCTTCAACACTACGAAAGGGATTCTGCGCAGAACCAAGACCCAGATCGTTGCTGTAAAGGACGTTTCCTTCGAAGTTGACTACGGCGAACTGTTTGGCGTGGTCGGCCCAAACGGCGCTGGAAAGACGACGACGATAAAAATGCTGACGACTATGCTCATTCCCACATCTGGCAAGGCCACCGTGCTGGGCTACGACTGCGAGAAAGACGTCACCAAAGTAAGAGAAAGAATAGGCATAGTCCTAGGCGGCGAAAGAGGACTCTACACTCGTGTAAGCGCGGTGGACAACCTCAACTATTTTGCCGACCTCTACGGCGTGCCCACGAAAATCCGAGACAAACGAGTCAAAGAACTCTTGGATTTCATGGGGCTTGCTGACAGGGCGCACGACCGCGTTGAAACCTTCTCCAAAGGCATGAAACAGAGACTCCATCTAGCGCGCGGCCTGATCAACGACCCCGACATCATCTTCCTGGACGAGCCCACCGTAGGGCTGGACCCTGAAATCTCTATAGAAACGAGACACATGGTCAAGGAACTAGTTGAGAAAGGCAAGACGATTCTGTTGACGACGCACTACATGTTTGAAGCAGACGAACTGTGCAAGAGAGTGGCCGTCATAAGGAACGGCGGAATCGTCGCCCTCGACACACCTTCTGGATTGAAGAAGTACGTGATGGACACGAGTGTCGTCGAAGTTGAGGGTTACGGAATCACAGAAAAGGAAGTTGCCAAATTCAGAGAGATCCCAGATGTCGTTTCAGTGAGCGCTGACCTCGGCGAAGACAAGCAGGTTCTGAAGCTTCAGACACCTAAGGGCTCAGAGATTATAGCCGAAGTGCAGCAGATACTGAAGAACAGCCGCATCTACGACATCAAAATTAAGGAACCCACACTTGAAGACGCTTACCTGCGACTCGTAGAGGGCTAAGAGGGGCGAAGAGTCACGCCTAAACCTCTTAGAGTCATATACAGTGCCTTCAGGATGGCCATGCTCCACTGGATGGCAGACCCGCAGTGGGTTATCCCGAACATCATTGCCCCCTTCGTCTTCACCACTGTAGCCCTAACGATCTTCGGAGAATCAACCGGACCGTTAGGTCTGTACGCAGTTCTCGGCGGAGGAATGATGGGCATGTGGGGAAACACCATATACTCTTCAGGCTTCGCGATCGAGTTTGAAAAATGGCAAGGAACCCTCGAAGAAGTCATCGCGGCCCCTTCAAACCTCATGCACGTAATAACCGGGAGAGCCATATCCAACGCCTTCTTCGGCCTCACAAACATGATAGCCATACTCATCATCGCCGTGGCAGGATTCAGAGTATCACTCGGCATAGCTGATCCATTAATGTTCGCAGTATCATTGCTTCTTACGCTTCTCTCAGTTTCAGCCTTGGGACTCATCTTCGCTTCTGCCTTCGTGCTTTCACGTTCCGCCCAGGCCTTGACAAACGGTTTGGAGACTCCGCTGTATATTGTCTCAGGTTCCATGTTTCCCATCGCGCTGCTTCCCTTCTGGATTCATCCAGCGGCTTACATACTGGGTCCAACATGGGGCATAGACGCGATCAGGCTGGCAACAAGCGCCGACTATGTGTCGCAGAGCTTCTGGGCTGGCATGAGTCCGGTCATGGCTATGTTTCTTGATTTGACGGTCATGCTTCTGATCACCTTGGTATACGTGCTCATAGCCACCGCCCTGTTCAAGATCGTTGAGAAGAGAGCCAGGATAACTGGAACGATGGTGCAAGCATGAACGGCTTCAAAGTCTTTCTCAGTAGTGCAGTCTTCTCGTTCCGCGCCCAGTTTGACTGGCTGAACCCCGTCATGTGGCTCACGATGAAATTTGTGCTTTCGGTGTCGCAGATGGCCTTCTTCGTCTTCGTCGGAATCTTCGCCAATGCACCTATCCAGTTCATAGCAGTAGGCAACGCCCTGCAGAGCATTTCATGGAACACTGTCTTCTCAGTCATCAACATAACAGGCCACGACAAATGGGACGGAACCCTGCCGCTTGTGCTGGCAACCCCCGCCAACAGACTCCCACTGTTCATAGGCAGGGCAATGATTCACGTGCTCGACGGCCTTATCAGCGCCGCAATATCGTTCTTCTTCGCCGCCGTCCTCTTCGGCGTAAGCTTCGCCCAAACAAACCCCCTGGCTCTAATCGTGGCAGTAGTTCTCACAGCCTTCACGATGGCGGGCTTCGGACTGCTGATCGGCGGCTTCTGCTTCTTCTTCAGAAACCCCATGGTCTTCGCCAACATCTTCACCTTCACCCTCCTCATATTTTGCGGCGTCAACTTCCCCGTGAGCAGACTGCCCTTAGCAATCCAGCCAGTTTCGTACATCTTCCCCCTCACCTACGGCCTAAGCGCGGCCAGAAGCGCCATCGGAGACGTCACGATAGCACAACCCGGAGCAGACCTGATACAGATCGCACCCACTCTCGCCCAACAACTAGCAGTCGGCCTAGCCGCAATGCTCATCGGATACTTGCTCTTCCGCTCCTTCGAAAACAACGCGAGAAAAACTGGAAAAATGGAAGCAGTGTAGCCCAAGACTCAGCATGCACTTAATATATATGCACGCGCGCGCAACACAAACAAAAACTGCTTAGAACTGCAAGGATCAAAATTGACTGGTCATAGAAAAATCTTTTGACTGGTCAATTGAGCGTGCGCTATCGTCACAACGCTCAGGCCACAACATGAAATGACTAGTCAAAAGACATTTTCCTTGACTTGCAATTTGAAAGGAAAGGTGACCAGAAGAGCAAACTCCCTATCGAGAGTCAGCAATGAAATCTACACGAGTCCAATCAATCTTTGACGTGACCTTTCTCAGCAACATCTCCATGCGTCACACTGTCCTCGTTCTCTCAGCGTCTTTCAACCGGAGCCCAAGCTTCTTTGGTATCACTATCCTCAGCACACCGTTCTTGTACTCACTCGATGCAATCTGACCAACAATTTCCTTCGTAGGCAGTCTTATAACCTTGCGGAAGTTCTTCGCCTTAACCTCGACACTTCCCCCTCTTACCCTGACCTGCACGTCACCCTTCTCCATTACAGGCAGCTCAATGTAGATTTCCACCGTGTCTTCTTTGTTAAAAACATCTGTCAAGACTTCAGTCATAGCTTCCAACGCCTTCTCAGGAATTTCAAAAGGCTTCTTAGGCTTTGGCCTCGGCCGCAGAGGCTCAGCAGAGTCCAGCGGCTCGCCCAGCCAGAAACGACTGCCAACCGTGCCCTCCCCAGTTGCCAACTCCTGCCCATCACCAACAACACCATTCCAGATTCTGTCAGTCTCCATGTTCCTTAGCAGCCTGTCAAGCTCATTCTCAATAATCTTCACAAGCTTGCTGCTGAAAACGTCCAAGTCATGCATAGCTTCCTCAAAATCGTCACTAAAAGACATGTTTCCAATCACGTCCCATGAGCATCCTCTTCAAGCGAATCGATCAAACGCCTCAACGTAACACTCATCAACACAAACGCCATCCCGCCAAACTCAGAACAACTATACTGTCCCCGCCCAGTTTTCTCAACCAAACCATTGTCAATCAGCTTCTTCGAATTCTCCCACACAATCTTTGGATTAAGGTTCAAATCTCTCATGAAATCCGCAAAACTCAGGCCACTCTCCTCCTCCAACATCCTACGCATCATCTCCAAACGCGTCTCATTGGATAATGCATCAAAAATCCTCGAAAACTTCTTAAAGTCCTCAGAAACAACCCTGAATTCCTTCTGAACCTCCTCATTCCTCCAATCCTCAGGCGAGAGTGGCAACTCAAAAACGACATCACCATCACGCACCAACTGCCATTTAAGCTTCAACGAACCTCACTATGTTACTGCATGGTAATTACCAATAAGTAATATATAATCCTTCCCAGCCTGAAGCAAACCAGAACAGACAAAACACGCTTCGCAGATGACTTCGGCCCTGGAAACAAGCCCTCAACAGAAAAGCGCTCGCGTTTCTACCGGAAGTGGAGCAAAGTCCATGTAAGATCCCAATACCGTAAAGGGTAATATCGTGCTGAAAGCCACGCAAGAAATGGTCAGAAGCATGAGCCACTTTCCGGGACGGTTTGTGAAGAACGGGATCCTCCTCGTCCTGATAACGAATATCCCGAGGACTTCGGTCCAGAACTCGAGAGCGCACAACCATTGCCGTGTCTTAGAAGGGGGCTTTGGTGGGGCCGCCCCGATTTGAACGGGGGACCTACGGGTTTCCTCGTATGACAGCTCCAGAACCTCTTCATCCCTTTTTGAGGTCCGTAAACTCGTTAGCTGCTTTCTGGAGCCCGTCGTCATACTTGATCCGATCGATCAATTGGTCGATCGTCTGTCTAGACTACGACCCCACTTTCTGCCTGAGAATGTCATACGTGATTTTGAATATATGCGTTATTCCTTTGACCAAAAAAGCCTAGCTCGTGAGAAGGGATAGAACAAAGCGATAAGTTTATGAATGCAAAGTGGACGTGTAGTCTGGGGCTTGCCGGCCATAGGGCGTGGGTTCCACCTGATCCCATACCGAACTCAGAAGTTAAACCACGCTCCGTTTTCGGTTGTAGTGTGGTCTTCGGCCATGCGAACCCGAGAAAGCTGGTGACCCCACTTCACCTCATCTGCCATTTTGGGAGTTAGTTACCCAAGATTTATAACTAGGCGCTGATAGTCTCTTCGAAGGTGAGTCCGTGGGCGCCATAGGGCTAATGTTAGGCTTGCAGAATCAAGTGGCACAGAATCCTTTTGGAGACAGTAGTATATCATGGATTATGAACATCCTTTTCTATGTCGTTTTTGTGGTTTTCATGTTCTATGGACAGAGGATTCAGATGATGGTGATGTTGAGAGAGGTTGAAGGTTCACTTCACAAGTTGAAATACATCAAGGAAGAAGGACGGAAAACCGCTGTTGAAACGGTTAAAGAGATCGGCAAACCGCAGGCGGACCCTGCTGCCAGAATTGACAGGTTCTTGGAATATTTTACGATCGGTCCGCAAGGACTTGATCCGGCGGGCATAGTCTGGAAATTGGAACACATACTTGATGTTAGGGATACTCGTTTCAAGGACGAAGTAAAGTTGATGGCACCGTCTGCTGACGAAACTCAGGCAAACAACCTGGAGAACACGCTTGAGGCGGCGATGGCGCTTAACTATATTTACAAGATTGTAAGGCACTTCTATCTTCTTGGCAAGAAGACTTACAGTCTTTACATTGTGATGCAGATCCAGATGATTCTGCCTATGGTGATGAAGGAGGCTGAAGCATATGCGAGCGCCCTAAAAGCTTTTGCTTTTGGTCAGCCAATTGGTGACGGGGCAGGTGCGCTTGTGGCAGCAAAGCTGATGCACGGGCATGAGACCCGGAAGATTGCCAAAGACTGTGTCGTAGCTACGGTTCCGTTCGAAGGACGCACAGCATTTGTAATAAAAGCTGAAGGTCCAGGTGGAAACGTGGGCAAGCCTGGAGATGCGATAAAAGAAGTTATCGACGAGAACAACGGCAACGTTGCCACAGTTGTAATGATTGACGCGGCGCTGAAGCTTGAGGGAGAAGAACTTGGCGAAGTTGCAGAAGGAGTCGGCGCGGCGATCGGTGGTCCCGGCGTTGACCAATATAAGATTGAAGAATCACTCGTGAAATATCACATTCCGATCAACGCTGTGATAATAAAAGAGGATGTGGGTGACGCGGTTTCGCCTTTGCGCAAGGAAATCTTTGACTCTGTTGAAAACGTGATAGAGAGAGTAAAGCAGGTTGTTCTGGAGAGGACGAAGGAAGGAGACAAAGTGATCATAGCTGGGATCGGCAACACGATCGGAATAGGACAATAGGAGATGGAAGTAATGACGATGGAAAACTCGAGCACTCAGAGATCCCGCGTGTCGCCGTCAGCCCTCATGGTATTGTTCATAATGCTCGTCTTGTCGTTGGCTGCTCTCCTATATGGGGTTTGGCTTCTTGACTCGTACCCCGACCTTGCGTACATTATTCTGCTGTTCGGCTTCTTGGGTACGGCGATGGCTGCATATACACTTGTTCAGATGAGGAGGAGGTTGTCAAGATTGAAGATTGTGATTTCGCCCGTGACGACTACTATTGAATGCAAGAAATGCGGTTTCAAGAATGTCAGGGAGTTTCAGCGTGGGGACTACATCTTCAAGGAAGTTGAACCATGCCAGAAATGCAACGACAAGATGCTGATAACGGCGGTCTACAGGGAAGTTAAGGAAAAAGAGAAAGCCCGTTTTCCATACTAAGTCAAAACTGTGCAGCCGTCTTCAACGACTAGTACCGTGTGTTCTGCTTGGGCGACCGTGTGTCTGCTTGCCTCGATGAAAACTGGGTATTCCATCAGCGCCTTGCACTTTAGAAGCTGTTGAAATGCTTCCCTGTGGTTCTCCTTAGGTACGATTCCCTGTAACCATCGTTCTGCGAAGGGGAGTGTCCTGAGGTTGTCTTCTATGTGTTTCAGAAGTGTTTTTGCGTGAGGGTTCGCAAGTGACCTGGACTTAACAAATCGGAATATCATGGCTTCGTCTCCGTTTTCGACTCTCCCCGCTGCCTCTGCTGTAGTGACAAACGGTTCGATGGCGTAGACCTCACCTTTCTTGAATTTTGAGAAGGATATTTGAGGAACGTTGGGTATCGATGTCCCCGTGTGAATGATGTAGCGACCGATCTGGTGTCCGCAAAGGTTTGAGATGGGTTTGAACCCCCGATTTTTTATCGTGTTTTCTATTATTGCCCCCAATCTTCCTGTTGCCATTCCGGGTTTGACTTTTCTTATTGCGGCTTCCAGTGCACGTTCTGCAGTGTCTACGAGGTTTTCATAGTCGGGGTTGAAACAGATTGTCACTGCTGTGTCGGTTACGTAACCGTCAACGTGGACGCCGATGTCTACCTTGACGACGGACTTCTCAGGAATTCTTTTCGTGTCGCCAGGCGGCGAGGTGTAGTGGGCGGCTACTTCGTTTATGGAAACGTTGCATGGGAAGGCAGGTTTGCCTCCTTTTTTTCTTATCAGGTTTTCTGCTTTTTCGCAGATTTCGATTATCAGCATTCCTTCGTGAACAGAAGCTTTGATTTCTTCTCGAGTCTCACGTAGAATTTTGCCTGACAAACGGAATTTGTCAAAAATCTTCTCATTGTACTCACTCATCAGAATCACTTTCTGCCCTTATCTTGTCGGACGTGCTTCGTTCGGTCACGCCCTTTTCTGTACGAACGTGACTTAAATGCTTAACCTGACGACGACGTGCTGAATGACAGTCTTGTTTTTGAACGTGTCTTCTTAGCCTTTCATCGGTCCGCCGATCCCAAATACTCCTTGTACTCTTTCGCTTTTGAGTTCGGGCCCAAGACGCATCCTATTGCTCTTTGAGTATTGCACGAAACCGTGCTTCATAAGCAATTCCACCGCCTTCTTGTTTGGTGCAGGAACGCCGACGTAGAGTGTTGTGTCCGCGAGTCGGTTCATCACTGTTTGAAGCATGTCTTCAGCTGTCTGCGTGTTTTCTGGGTTACAGACGAATGGGCCTATCTTATGCCCGTTTTTTGCTTTTTTGCACATTATATATCCGGTTGTAATGGTTTTGTTGTATGCTGCGAAACAGATTTGGGGGTTTTCTTTGAGTAGACTGGCTAGGCCTTTGGTTCTGTCTGCGCCAAAATACTTCTTGTCGAGTTCTCCGATTTCACTGATCTTCGCTTTCTTGATTAGGGTTGGGCTACCTCTTTTTTGTGGGTGTGATTTCGAGGCTGCTCTTATGAATCTGAGCGAGTCGTATTCGTCGACGAATCCCAGTTTTCTGTATAGTTCGGATATTTGAGGGACAGCTTCCAGTTTGATTGTTTTCACGCCGCATTGTAGCAAGTAATCGATCGCTTTTTTCATCAGCTGAGTAGCTGTTCCTCTTCTCCTGAATTCAGTTTTCACTATTAGCAGTCCTATCCATCCGAGTTTGCCATAGCTGACTGAAAAAATGTGGCCGATGGACCTCTTCCCTATTTCGGAGACAAAGCAGCCTTTGGGTTCATAGTGGTACATGCGCGATAAGTCTTCTTCTCTGTCGTTCCATTGCTCTGTCGTGTTTAGTTCATACGCGAATTCCAAGTCTTTTTTGGTGAGTGTACGGATGGACATAGGTTCCATGGTTGTCCTAAAGTCGTCTGTTTTGATATAAGTGTTCTTTTGATCCGTAGAATGGAGTATCGTAGCGTGTCCTGAAGCGTCAGGAGTTGTCTTCTGTATGGAGCTTTGTTCGTCTGGGCATTTGTTAAAGCTAATATGCTTTGAGCTGCTTTGTTGACTGTGTGGTGTGGTGGTTGGCGAAGGTTACATGGCTTGGGCATGCGGCGTTCAAGATCGAGTTGGCAGGCGCTACGGTTTTGGTTGACCCGTTTCTTGATAAGAATCCATCTGCGCCAGTGAAGGCTTCTGACATTGTCGAAGCGGACGCGGTTTTTGTTACTCATGATCATGGTGACCATTTGGGAGATGCGTTCAGTATTTGCCGGAATACGAAAGCGACCTTTGTGGCGACGGTTGAGCTTGCGGATTATGCTGAGCAGAGTGGTGTTGCGAATGTCGCTGGGTTGAACATTGGTGGCAGTTTTGTTGTGAAGAAGGTAAAGTTTTCTGTTGTTCAGGCGCTTCACACGGCCTCCAAGGGAGCGCCAACTGGTGTTGTTGTTGAGGGTGGTGGTAAGAGTGTTTATCATGCGGGGGATACGGGGCTTTTTGGGGATATGCGTTTGATCGGGGAGTTATACAAGCCTGATTTGGCTTTGCTTCCGATAGGCGGTTATTACACGATGGGCGCTAGGGAAGCGGCGGAGGCTGTGAAGATGATTGGTGCTAAGGTGGTCATTCCTATGCATTACAAGACTTTTGACGTGTTGGCACAGTCGGCGGGAGAATTCGTGAAATACGTGAAAAAGAGGGCTCCTGGAGTGAAAATAGTCGTGCTTAAGCCGGGCGAGGTGTACCGGTTCTAGGTGCTCAGGCTCTTGCTCTGAGGGGTCTGTTCTAGCGTTTGATGTGATATTTTTCGAGGTTGTTTTTTGCTTGTTCTCTTCTTCTCTGGTGTTCCGAGAGGAACTTGTTTATCTTTTCTATGAGTTCTTTTTTGCAGTCTCCACATAGCATTTTGCCTGTTCTGCATTGTTGTTCTCGTTCGAGGAGTTTTTTGTCGTCTTCTTCGAAGAGGAAGAGGAAGTATTGGTAGATTGAGCAGACGCTTGGGTTGGCCCCGGTTTTTCTTTGTTCGGCGATGGTTCCTTTTCCGCCTGTGAAGGCGTTCCATACTTTTCGCTTGACGACTTCTGGCGGGTCAACTGTGAAGATTGCGGTTTCTGGTTCTGATGCGCTCATTTTTCCGCCGACTCCTAGCCCGGGGAGAAAGCGGCTGTGTATTTGTGCCGGTTTGAAGTAGCCGAGTTTGGGCGCGATGTCTCTGGTTATTCGCCAGAACGGGTCTTGGTCTATTGCGGCTGGAATTAGGGCAGGTACGTTTTCGCCTGTCAGTTTTTTGTGTATGAAGCAAGGTACGGCTTGGATTGCCGGCCAGAATATCCAGCCCAGGTTTGTGCTTTCTTGGAAGCCGAATGTGGCTCTTGCTGTAGAGTAGGTTATGTGTTTGGCAACTTCCAAGGCTATGTCATATAGCATGTCGATGTCCTGGACGTCGTAGATGATGTACGTGTTCTCTGGTTTGAAGCCCAGGGCTATTAGGTCTAGGGCGTTTTCGAGTCCGTATTTTGTTGTTTGTTTGAGTTTCGCGTCGTCATCTACTACGAATTTCTCGTCGTCTGTCATTTGGAAGTAGAGTCTTGTTTTGAAGGCCTCTTGTAGGTGTTTGGTGAAGATCCAGGGGACGAGGTGTCCTATATGCACTGGACCTGAGGGTCCGCGGCCTGTGTACAGTACGAATTTTGTGCCTTCTTCGTAGAGGTTGATTACCGTGTCTAGGTCGCGGTGGGAGAAGAATAGTCTTCTTCTGAGTTGGAGGTGTGAGCCACCTGCGTGTTTTTCGATTCTCTGTAACAGTTCGTCAGTTAGAGGCAGAGTTCCGAACTCGTGGATTAGGCGTTCGTAGTCAACTTTGCCCCTGACTTCCCAGGGTGTGACGATCATCTCGTCTTTTTCTTCGTCAGTCAAGTCCTAGACCAGCCTATGTTGTTAGCTTATACAACCATTGAATGCATATTAAATGTTATGCGAATCTCGTGCACGTGTCTGCGGAAGATTCTGTTCGATTAAGGTACATGGATGTTATTGGGCTTGGTTTTTTTAAGAGTGCCGTTTTTACCCGCTAACAAACTGAGAACTACAAAACTAAAACTTTAAATAGTTAACTGTTACTGTAGTTTCAGGGATAGTTAAAATGAAAATTGGTATTTACTCAATTCCTGATGTTGACCCGCAAAAAGCTGTGGATTTTGCAAAGACAATCTACGATTTTCCCAATCATAAAATAACCAAAGATGGCTTCTCAAGTAAAACTGGTATTTCCATGACAGGCGGTTGGTTTGGCATGATCATTTTAGGGATGAGAACCTATGGTTTAGTCGAGGAAAATGATGATGTCCTAACAACCACCGATCTTATGCCGAAACTGCTTTACCCTAAACCAGGAACAACTGAACTCCAAGACGCTAGAAATAAAGTTTTCAATAGTGTTCCGCTATGGAAGAAACTTTTCAGTGATCAACTAAAGAAAACTGACATAGCAAAAGATGATTTTTGGGTCTATTTAAGTGAATTAGACGGAATAAAGGGCTTAGATAGAGAGAAAGTCAAAAAGAAAGCTCCTTTAGTTCAAAAAGGTTATATGCAGGCTCTTTCTTATTTGGCAGGCGTCACAGAACCTATATCGCCAACAACGCCGAAACCTGAGAAAACAAAATTCGAAAAAACGAAACCAGAATCAAGGGCGATAGGTAATGGCAGGAGTGAACGCCACACGCCAACTGAGACTGAAGGAAAAGAATTAATAAAACTCCAAAAAGGCGGTCTATACATCGAAATTCTCCAAGATGAGAAAGCACTGGAGAATATCGAGTACGCAAAAGACCTACTAGAGTTCATGGGAAACAAAATTCGAAAAAGTAAGCAATCAAACAATTGATTGCTGAGAAAGGGTAGTGGTGAGGGCAGCCACACACTATAAGCTGGAGCAGCCGTCCTAGGGCGCTAGGAGCAAGAGTGTGTTCCTTGCCACTATCCCTCAAAGCACTAACTACTTAAGGTCAACACGCTTTTTTATGTGTTTCTCCCATTCTTCTTGAGTCAATACACCTTTCTGCTCAAGCACTTCAGCTAATGATGTAATCATTGAGTCATGTATGTCTAGTTCGCCAGCTATTTGATCCATCGATGCAGGTTTTTCTTTTGGGTTCAATAAGTAACCGCGTTCAAGCAAATAGGCTACGACTATGTTTCGTATGACTTCTGAATCTCCGTTGCCTATTTTTCCCTTTAGCTGTTTGTCTATTACTTCCCATACTCCTTCTGGAAGTGAAACTAGAGCTCTCCTGCTTGTTTTCATGCTCTCACCAAAATCTCCATAGTTTCTTTATCTTCTATCTTTCCTCCCGATTTTTGAATCTGGGCCGTTTCGATTAGTTGTTTCCAGCCTTTGATGTTTATTCCTGCTGCTTCTGCTGGTGTCATGTTTATGCTCTGATGTTTACGGCAGAAGTTGTAATTTAGTATGTAGCCGTTTAGAAGTGTCTCGGCTCTTTTGTCATTCTTCAAACCTCTCATTGGCTTCAATCGGTCTTTGAGAGTACCGTGCAATCTTTCAACAATGTTGTTTGTTTCTCTAGCGCGTATCCCGACTTTTCTCACCCATTCGACTCTGTCCTCTTTGTATCTGGAATAGTAGGTTTTGTTGTAAGCCTCGTCGTATGCAAAAGAACCATCAGTGAATAATACTGTTGGTCTTTGTTTTTCTAGGGCTTGTTTGAAAACTTTCGTTGCGTTCTCGCTTGTTCGCGATTCTGTCAATAGGTGTGCGACTATGAATCTAGTGTCTTCGTCGATTGTTTCCCAGAAATAGCGTCCTTCTCCACCTACAGCTATTTCGGTTTCGTCATGGTGATATTTTCCCGAGAGTTTTGGTTTCAGAGTTTCTACGAAGTCTCCAACTAATTCGCTGTAGCGATGTATCCAATACCAGACCGTGCTTTGGGAAACATGCTCGCCAAAAATGTTTGACAATTGTTCTGCTACTTTTCGTGTGGATAGGCCACTGTAGTACATGTTTAGGGAAGTTACGATTACATGTGAATCGACTCTCATTCTGGGAAAGGTGACTGCGTTGTCGTAGAAGTGGTGGTTGCAGTTTTTGCACATGTATCTTTGGATGCTTGCTCTCACGCCATGCTTCACGATTTGGTCGCTGTGGCAGTATTTGCACGTTTGCATTGTTGTGACACCTGTATATCTATAATATATCGCTCACATATAAGTATATCGCTTCTATATCGTAAGTATATCACAAAGACAAGTCATGTATGTTAGAGCCATGTCAGCGACATAGGTCAAAAGACAACAGTATCCGTTAGCCTAATCTATTAGGATAACATACAGGGTCTATAGCGCAAAAGCTGAAATAATTCATATGCACAATTCAGAAGGCTGATAGTATGCCCCCTAGTATTAACAAGCTGTGAGATAAATGGTAGTAGAAACCAAACCAAAGATAGATCTTGACAAATTCAAAGAAGCTATGAACGAAATAGCACTTATAGATATTCTCCCTATTGTGATCGCTACAATAGATTCTCTAAGAGAATTAGGCACATTTGCGATAGCGACAGGCAAGCTACAAATGAAAAGCCAGAAAGCCTATGACGAATTTCGTCAGGTTGGAGAAGAACCGCAAGCATTCCTTGCGATCTTGGTAGATAAAGTTCCAGAAGAAAAACTGAAACACTTAGTTGATTTGACTTTGAAGATGACCTTAATTCAGTCACAAATGGCAACATTCAATGAATTGTCTGCTACTGAGAAAGTTGCTATAGGTGAGGAACTTAAAACGGTGGCTTCAGAACTGACCCAGCTTCTGGAAGGAATGAAAACATGAGTCAGCATCTATTAATAACGCAAGCAATTTCCAACGTAGGACTATTTCAGAAGTTTCGTCAGAGTTTTCAATTAGACCTGAAAACGTTTCTTGATCAGGTAGTACATCTGAGAAGATTTGGTTTCAAAATTTCTAATGATTATGACGTAGCTACTTCTATGTTTCTTTCAGGAATTATGAAAATTCCTGATGTCAAAGATTGTAGTTGTACAAAGAAAGATGGACTGTTGAATCTCTGCGCATACATAGAAACCACAAACTTTGAAGCTGAAGCAAAGATCTATGACATTTATGCGCAATTGCTTGAATATTTCCCCGATACAAACATAGATGTTAAAGTTGTCGAACTTTATGGTAGAAGCAAAGGCGAGCTAGAACCACTCATAAAATGAGGAAGCTCACTATTTGGCAACTCCACTTGTGGTCAAGAAGCATGGACTTGAAGAACATAAGCAAAAGGCAACCCATGACAAGAATTTAGCTGAGAAATTGCATCATGACAATACTTTCCCTGATTGGGTCGTGACCTGTTCATTCTACTCTGCACTGCATTGTGTTGATGCCTATGCGCATAGATTAGGCATTGAATCCTTTGTACCTAGGCCAGATGAGGATACTACAGCGCATAAGAAACGGGAACGTTTTGTAGAACGTAATTTGAAAGCCCTTTTCGGGAGCTATGAGATATTACTCAATCATAGCAAGCAAGGTAGATATGACCCTGAATACTACAGATTAATGCTTCCAATCGTTCCTAACACAATGCTCAAGCTTGCTGGACAGTTTTTTACATTGGTACCGTAACAGGTTCCTCAAATTAACAATATCATCCACATGTACCTTAATCGAACAGAATCCTGCGGAACAAAACATAAATAGTCTGTGCGCGTTTTTTTGTTTGGGATATGTGATGTCCTGCCAATTTCGATAGCCTATGGGTCTTATTCTGTTAAGCGGCTGTCTGAGGATATGCATGTTTTTATTCTTATTAGGACAAGTACATTACCGAATCCTGTTTACGGAGGGGAAAACGTTGGTTGAGCTCAGGGATCATGAGTACAAAACACTTTCAGCCTTGGCGAAGCTGGGCGGTAAGGGTTCCGTTGATGAGCTTGTGGGGGAAAGTGGTTTGCCTGACGCGGCGGTCATGCGTGCTATTATGGTTCTGCAGGAAAAGGACCTTGTGGGCGTCAGTGAGAGCAGGCGGACCATTGCCCGGCTGAGCACGGAGGGCAAGGCATATGCGGAGCATGGATTGCCTGAGAGGCGTCTGGTCAATGCGCTGACTGAGCTTGGTGGTGACTCTTCTCTTGTCGAGGTTGGCAAGAAGGCTAGTCTTGGTGAGCAGCTTGTGCCTATTGCGCTGGGGCAAGCTTTGAAGAAGAAGTGGGTGAGCTTCGATTCTCAGAGGGTTAGGTTGCGGGAGATAGGGTCACCACAGAGGTGTAGTGATGAGGAACTGGTTGATTTTCTGAAGCAGAAGGACGAGGTTTCGTCTGAAGCCCTGAGTGCTGCGTGGCAGGCTGACTTGAGGGTTTTGAAGAGTAGGACGCTTGTTTTGACGGATGAGAAGGTTGACAGGGTTGTTGAGCTTACTGGAGCTGGAAGAAATGCCGTTGAGAAAGGGGCAGGAGCTGTTTCGGAGGTTACTCAGCTTTCGTCTGAGCTGATTGTTAGTGGTAAGTGGCGGAAAGTGACTCTCCAGAAGTATAACATAGGGGCTCCTGTTGCCCGGACTTGGCCTGGGAAGAAGCATCCTTACTTGCAGTTTCTTGATGAGGTGAAGGAGAAGCTTGCTATCTTGGGCTTCAAAGAGATGACTGGTGCGGTGGTGGAGACGGCTTTCTTCAATTATGATGCTTTGTATACGCCGCAGGACCATCCGGCTCGTGAGATTTTTGACATTTATTTTGTGAAGTCTCCGAAGTACGGTAGTTTAGGCGCTTCTGAGGCTGTTGTTAGGAATGTGAAGAGAACTCATGAGGATGGGTGGCGAACTGGCTCAACGGGATGGCGTTACAGGTATTCAACTCAGGAAGCGAGGCGTCTTCTGCTTCGTGGGCATGGTACATGCCTCAGTGCCCGAACCCTTTTGAAGGGTTTGGAGGTGCCTGGCAGGTATTTTTCGTTTGCTCGTTGCTATAGGCCTGATGTTCTTGATAAGACGCATTTGACCGAGTTCAATCAGGTTGAAGGGATTGTTGCTGAGGAAAATCTGACGCTTAGGGATTTGCTTGGTATCTTGGAGACTTTTGCTGTTGAGATTGCTGGTGCTGAGAGGGTTCGGTTGAAGCCGGATTATTATCCGTTTACTGAGCCGAGTGTTGAGTTGAGTGCTTACAGTAAGGAGAATGGGTGGGTCGAATTCGGCGGTTCGGGAATTTTCAGACCTGAGGTTACGAAGCCTTTAGGCGTAAAGGTTCCAGTGATTGCCTGGGGTTTGGGCATCGACAGGTTGTTCATGATACATGCGGGCGTTGAGGATATCAGGGATATTTTTTCGAAGAATTTGGATTGGCTGAGAAGACAGAGGTTGGTTTAGTATGCCGACGATTGATGTTGACTATGCAGAGTTTGAACGCTTACTAGGCCTGGCGCTGAACAAGGATCCAGACCGTATTGATGAGGTTCTAGCCTTGGCAAAGGCAGAGATGAAAGTTTTCAATGAGAAGACAGGCCTTATGAGTGTTGAGATCAAGGACACGAACCGTGCTGACCTTTGGAATGTTGAGGGGCTTGTCAGGTGCTTGCGTGGTTTTCTAGGTCTGGGGTCTGGGCTGAGACGGTATGTTGCGGGTAAGCCTGTGTGTGTGGTTCAGGTTGATTCGAGGCTGAAGAACATCCGTCCGTACATTGCCTGCTCAGTCGTGAAGGATGTTAAGTTGACTGACCCGATTATTAGGGGTCTTATGCAGTTGCAGGATAAGCTTGACCATACTTACGGTCGGAACAGGCGAAGGACATCGATTGGTCTTTATGATTTTGACCAGGTTGTTGCGCCGCTCAGTTATTCGGTCGCAAAGCCTGATGAGACTAGTTTTGTTCCTCTGGGGTTTGGTGAGAGAATGAGTTTGAGGGAGATTTTGAGGAAGCATCCTAAGGGGTTGGAGTACGGAGAAATTGTGCGTGGGCACCCTGTTTATCCGGTGCTGTTGGATGCTGAGGGGAAGGTGCTGTCTTTTCCGCCCATCATCAATTCGAATGATCTGGGCCGGGTGACTGAGGCGACTAGGAATGTTCTTGTTGAGGTTACGGGCACTGTTGATGAGACAGTTCTTAACACGTTAACGATTGTTACTTTGTCGCTTGTTGACCGTGGAGGCAAGGCTTGCTCAGCTGTCGTTCACTATCCTGATGGCAGGAGTGTGGTGACTCCGATTTTTGACAGTGGATCGATGGATTTGAGTGTTGACTATGTCAACGAGGTGTTGGGACTGAAGCTTTCGGCTCAGCAGGTCAACATGCTTCTTTCGAAGGCAGGCTATGGGGTTGAAAAAGTTGATCGTTCGACTGTAAGGGTGCGGATTCCTTGTTATCGGATTGATATTATGCATCAGGTTGATTTGGTGGAGGATGTTGCGATTGCGTATGGCTACAATAACATTAAGCCGTTGTGGCGTAAGCTTCCGACTGTTGGGGGTGTGAGGCCTGAGCAGGGCGTGTTGGATGTGGCGCGGGAGTTGATGGTTGGTTTAGGTTTTCAGGAGGTGCTTACGTACACGATGGCGAACCCTGAGATGCTGTTTGCTAAGATGAACTTGAAAAGTCAGGCTGCAGCAGCAAGGCTGGGTTTAGGGCGGACTGTAGAGGTTGCTAACCCAAAGGTTCAGACTTTGACATGTTTGAGGAGTTGGCTTCTTCCATGTTTGATGGATTTTTTGGGCTGTAACCTGCATGTTGAGTATCCGCAGAGGATATTTGAGCTTGGCAGGGTGACGATTCTTGATATGAAGGCGGAAACGCGGACTAGGGACATGGAAACGCTTTCGGCTGTTTCATGTCATGCTGAGGCCGGGTTTTCTGAGGTTAAGTCATGTTTAGACGCGTTTCTCATGAATCTTGGTTTGAGTTGGCAGGTGAGGGAGACGGATCATGCGAGTTTCATTGATGGACGGGTTGGGAGAGTTGTTGTCGAGGGATGCGATGTTGGGTTTGTGGGTGAGGTTCATCCTGCCGTGCTGGAGGCTTGGGCGGTTGAGAACCCTGCCGCCGCATTTGAGTTGAACATGGACAGGATAGTTAGAATCATAAGCCGCAATCATTAATGGTTGTATTGCCTAGGATTTCATAAGCTATAAGTCAACAGGGCGCTCCTTCAGATTCTGAGTTGCTATGAGATCTGATGTGGACATCTTGGTGGAAGTTCCGTGTTTCAAGTGTTTACTGTGGAATCCGATTATGGAGAGTCATTTACACTGTAACCCTAATGATTGTGAAGTGCTGACTCAGTGGTTGCTGAAGCAGGTTGAGGATGTCGAAGCGGGGAAGCACGTGATTATTGCAGGTGTGACGGTTGAGACGATTAAGAAGCCTGCTGCTGGGCACAAATGAACAGTGTTTGTCGAAAACGTGGATTCTGGGATAGGAACATTTAACTTTTCTAGCCTGCTACTTCTTGCCTTGGCGATGACCACGTGAGCCTTCTGGAATCCCATCGGAGAACGCCATGCAGACGGACCCAACGGAAGAGTCAAGCTTCACGCTTGTCTTTGCTTGTGATGGCGGGTTTACCCAAACTCACCAACGATTCAGCTAAACCCGACAACGTTACAACAGATTTACTAACACTCATGCAACAGCACAACTATTCACCCGAAACCATAACAAGATACGTCAAAATCCTCAACACCCTGACCAAACGCGGAGCAACCTTAACCGACCCCGAAAGCGTCAGAAACACCATAAACAAACAAACATGGAACAACGGAACAAAACAACACGCACGAGTAGCCACACTACTCTTCTACAAATTCGCCCACATAAACATAGACCCTGAAACCCTACCGCCCTACAAGTACACCCAAAAAATGGTGTTCATACCAACCGAAAACGAACTCGACCAACTCATAAGCGGATGCAAACACAGCCTAGCAACATTCCTGCAAACACTCAAAGAAACAGCAGCCCGATACGGAGAAACACTCAACATGAAATGGATAGACTTCGACACCGAAGCAAACACCCTATCCATCAACCAACCAGAAAAAGGCAGCAACCCAAGAGCCCCAAGAATCTCAAACAAGCTAGCCAACATGCTAGCAACCCTACCACACGACACAGACAAACTATTCCCCTACAAAAACAGAGAAATCGTCAGAAGAACCTTCGAAAGAGCAAGAAAACGAATAGCCAAGAATCTAGCAAACCCAAGAATCCTACAAATCCACATGCACACGTTCCGACATTGGAGAGCCACAGCAGAACTCCACAAGACAAACAACATCTGGACAGTAATGAAGCTCCTAGGACACAAAAACCTGAACAACACACAAAGATACATAGGACTACTACCAGACCTCACAGACGACTACGTAAGCGCAATAGCCCACACCACACCAGAAATACAGACACTCATAAACAACGGATACGAATACGTCACAAACAACGGAGAAGACAAAATCTTCCGAAAACGCAAATAAACCCCCCTTCTTTCTTATTTAATGTCTCACCAAAAAAACCCATGACGACGGACTCAACAGAGAAGCAAGAACCACAAAACTTGCACCTATGACCCTTGAGTTTTACCCAATCATGGAACAAGTGAGACAACGGGCAAAAATCCCATGACGAGAGAACTTGACATAGAAGAGCGCACCGCTCCACAATGAAGCCAAGCGTTAGGTTACATGGGAAACAAACAGCCCGTCAAAGAATCACGAAGCCACAATACTCAAAAACGCAACCATCCAAAAAACGCAAATAACCATTGTGCGTGCCAAACGCGTTAAATCCAAGAACATTTCTCTACTTTAGAACAACAGACACTCTATGGGTCTGAGAGGTGGAAATTCATGGCACAGGATCAAAAACGTGTTTTTGTTATTATGCCCTTTTCAAAGACGACCGAGGAGCATACTGAAGACTATTGGACTCAGCATTTTGATTGCTTTCTAAAACCACTCATCGAAGAGTGTGGAGAACTGAACGCTGTTCGCTCTGAAGCTTTGCGTGGAGACATCCTTAGACAAATAATCACAGATTTGGTCATTTCTCCTATTGTGGTTGCAGATATTACAGATAGCAATCCGAACGTTTACTGGGAACTAGGAATTCGCCATAGCTTCAAGCAATGCACAGTCACCGTTGCAGAGTTTGGCACTAGACTACCCTTTGACCTAAGTGCAAAGGGCACGCAGTTCTATTATCCCAAGAATCATATCAAGAACGAGAGGTTCAAGAAGGATTTCAGGAGAGTCGTGCAAGACTGTCTAACTCATCCAGAAGCACCAGACAGTCCAGTTCTTGAGACAATATCAGGTCGAGGCACAATCTACGAAATAATCCGTCGAGACGAGGTAATTAGACGACTGCGCGCCCTAATCTCTGAACATTCAAACAACAAACTTCTTCTTGATCAACTCTGCGATCAATTGGAAAAAGGAGCCATTATATCAGGTCGCTTCCGAACTCCTTCCGCGGAATTATTGATGACTAATCGTTATGTTGAAGGAACTGAGGATTCATACGGTGATGTTGAAAGATACTACAACTACGCCACTGCAATGAATGAACGTCTTGTCACTGTGCATTCGACAGACGAAATAGAACGTTTTAAGGAATGGTTTTACAGAAATAAAGAAAATTACTATTCTATTTTCGATAATTACGAAAGAGTCTTGAAGATGATTCAAGACAAACTGGAGGCGCGCTCGCTCTAGCTCGTGAGCCGTTCGGCTCACTCGCACGTTCCAGACGAAGACAAACAGCCCAAACAGCAAAGCATTGCCATCGAACAATCTAACACCTAAGGAATCTAACTATTCAAACAACAACAAGAGCCTATTCTATAACGACATCTCCGCTATCAAGCACTGCAACGACAACCCAGCCATCTGCGAGTCGTGACGCTAACATGGACTCTTTGACGATCTCCTGTTTCTGTACATCTTTCTCAAATGACCCAATAATGCTGATCACAAAGAACCATGCCACAAAGCCATAAAATCCTATCCACGTAACGAGAATAGTAAATCCGTTTTCGATCATGGCAAGAAGTGCACTAGTTGAAAAGGGCAAAAGGGAGACCAACCCCCAAATTAGCATCCATCGTGCCATACTTCTACCCACATGTAAGCCATAAGACCGCCCTATTGCTTCCGCAAACAGAACACCAACTATCATAGTGGCGTCAACAATTAGAATTGTGTCAAGCATGGAACGATTCTTCTCTTTACTAAACCTATTAAGATTTTGGGTTCGGATTAAACTTCGCGCGTTACCCATCAAACTTTACAACGAGAACAATACCAACCACCCTTACCAAACCACAAAGGAAACCCACACAAACCACACCTACGAAAATGACACTTCAAACGGTCACATCTCAAACGACAAATACACGCATCACAGGACGGAACTACACTCAAAAAATCAACGCCCCTCAAAATTAGGAAAATTAGGCGAACCATCAACATCAAAATCAGGCACAGCATTACAACCAGAATCACTCAAACGCTTCTTACCCCAATACGCATCATGCTCTATCTTACTATAATGACCAGCCACCTTACAAACAGGACACCCAGCATTACACTTGCCTTTAACACCCTTAAACACACGATTCCCAAGCAAACCAAACCAACGAACAGCATGAAACCGACCTAACCCAACTTTCACCGAAACATGATGTAAAACATAAAATGCCGTGCCAAAAACAGTCTTACGCGGAGGCTCAACCTTAACAATCCAACCATCCTTCTCATAACCACGAACTTGACGACCCTTAAAATCATCGCAAACCTTACAATCATCACGACCATGAACACACTCACGACAACGACCAAAACCCCCAGCAATAAACCCAATCACATGGATATGAGGCGACCAGACCAACATCCTAAGCTTTCTATCAATACGACGACCATGCGGAAAAAGACCCGCACCCGTCACACCCCTATCCCTAAGCACAACAAAACCCAACTTAAACAACTCTGAAAAAGGCAACCCCCTCAAAGACTTAGGGGGCGACAAGACGATATGCTCGGGAACACCCCAGCCACGCTCAACAGCCTCACCTATCCTACTCTCAACAACCTGAGCCTCGCGAACGGAAAAACCGCTGAGAAAACACCTAACACAGACAGCCTTATGACAATGATAAAACGAATTCATAACAACATTCATATCAGTAAAATCAACTTCCTTGTAAACAACACCTTTATGACATTCCTTATTGCGACAAACTAGACGACCCATAAACTTACCACACCAATCATTCGAAACAGGCAAACGACCAGCCTGAACATACTCACCATGACCATCATCAAGAACGGGCAAAAAATGATACGCATTCTCAGCAATACGCGGATTTAACTCCAATCGAGCCAACAACGAACGAGACTCACGCGCATTTAGCTTCAAATGCAATCCAGCCAACAACGAACGAACATCAACAGAAGCATCCGTCACTCCGAAACCCCCGTCCTGAGTTCCTCATCAATTTCATCCATCACTTTCTCATCCGCCTCAAGCATCTCATGATTAAATCGCTTATAGTGACGACACTCCCAACACCGAGCCATCAAACAAGAACGCGCAGTCTTACGAAAAGAACACGAAACACTATCATCAAAAAAACAAGACAAAAGCTTCGTGACCATACAAAAACCTCACTTAGGAAAAGGAACAAAAACACAACCATGAGGACACCCAAAACCATCCACATACTTCACTAACTCAGAATTACAGCATGGACAGACACCAAAAACAGTACCATTACACCACTCCTCAAAAGAAGGAAAATCCTCATCATCATCACCACTAACAGAACACGAATCACCAAGACCCAATGCCCTCTCAACAATTCTCCGTTTAGACTTACGCCAACGCTTGTTACGACCCCCCATCAAAAACCCCCCCAACGCAAATGGAAAAGGCGAAGAAAACCGCCAATTCCAAAGCTCACGAGCCTTGCGTGAAATATGCCATAGGCTAATGCACTAAGCCCTTCAGACAACACACAGCTTCTTTCAGAGTTTAACACATTAACCCCATCATCCAACTCACCGCTACCTTTATATGAAAATTTGGAAACCATAACCATAAGAATATGATACCCAGATTTGCACCCAATGGGAATGAGAAAAAATGAAAAGCAGAGACATCACAGAAAACGAAATTATCAAAATAACAAAGGAATGCAAAATCCGAGAAAAAGCATTCCTCACAATCATGCGCCAATCAGGACTACTACCACACACCATAAAAGAACTCAAAATAAAAAATCTTGAGAAAATCCTAGACCCAAAACCCCCAACACCATGCAAAATAGAAATACCGAATGAGAAACTCCCAATCTTCATTGGAGAGGAAGCCGTCCAATACCTCATACAATACTTAGAAACCAGATCGACCAAAGAAACACTGACACCAGAAAGCCTACTATTTACTGCTAAGAACAACCCCAACAAAAAAATCAACACAAAAAACGTAAGCAGGGCATTCGCACGAGCCGCACAAAAACTCAACCATAAAGAAATCCACTACAAAACTGAAAGCAGAAAACCAAGCGAGTTGCAATTATCTAGCTTAACTCGCTTCTACAAAAACAAAACTGAGAACTACCTAGCCGAGCTACATAACAATACCGCATCCAAAGACAACGAATTTTACAGAAGACTTTACGAAGAAAAAGCCATGCCCAACTTAGAAATCGAAACACCAACACCGATAGAAATACGCAGACTAATAAGACAACAGCAAGAATTAGAAAAAAAACTTGAGACAATCGAGAACCTGTTTCCCAGAGAACAAGAAGACGAATATGGAAAATACTTGGAAGAACATCCAGAAGAAGCAAGACAAATACGAGAGCAAACACGGGAGCATTGGGAGCAGGCGGCAAAAAAAATCAGGAAAGAAATGAAAATTGATGAAAAATGGCGAGAAAAACATCCAGAGGAAGCCAGATTGAGAGACGAGGCAATCGAGAAGTATGAGGAACAACTCTACATAGAAAGACTTGAAAAAGAAGTTAAGGTATTTAAGCAATTTTATGAGATAATTGAAAACATAGTTACAAAGTCAAAAGACAGAGCAAAAAAACGCGGCAAAACACTCTCCTGAGCGCGCGCTTCCCAAATATTATTTAGATTAGAACGGATGTCCAGCTATGGCATCCTTGAATCTTGCCCGAGAAATCAGTATATGCCTCTGCAGTCTCTCCGCTTCATGCTTGTCCTCGGAGACATAAGCATTTCTCTTCATCTCTCCCCCAGATTCAGAGCCATCATATATGAAAGGCTAAAATGCATATTGTCTCCTCGTCAATGAATATGCTCAAGAAATGAAATGTGATGTACATGTATAAGACCGAAAATAAGGCATATAAACAACGATACGGAAATAATCATAGCCACCGAAGGAGATAAAAAAATGACCTCAAAAATGACCCCAAACACAGCAACACCAACAAATACAAACAAACAAGAATTACTTAGGACTAAGACGGGTTTACCCAAGCATGGGACACGGTGGGCGCGGGCGCAAAATCCCTCGACGGAGAGAGCTTAACTTAGAAGAGCGTGTCGCTCCACAATGAAGTTAAGTGTTAGGTTACGTGGGAAACATTTTGCCCGCGATAAGAAAGCCCGTTTCTTTTTTTTGTGTTAGGCCTTGCTTTCAAACATCAGGTCACTGGAAGAGTCTTTTGACCAGTCAATTCTGACTTTTGCCGTCAAGAACAGGTCCTGCTTCCGCGTGTTCTGTTGGACGTTTTTTGGAAACAGGGGTCTTGAGCACACATTGGGCGGCTGCTCCCTGGCCGTTTTCGGGCGTTTGGAGAGAGCGTGTTTGGCTTGCGTGCACGATTGCTATGTGTTCGCAATATGTGACAGTTTTGTTCTTTACAGTTTCTGAGTTTCTGAAGTGTGTTAGAAGTGGTCTTTTGGGGTTTGTGGTTCTTGTGTCCTGGTTTATTCTTTCTGTTCTTCTTGTTCGAGTTTCTCAGACATTGCCACAAATTTCTGTGTTCCAACTCTCTTGCGGTAGGCCAAGAGTCCGGCTCTTGTGAAAGCACTTTTCTGTCCGTGCGCGGGGTCAAACTGGTCTACAAACAAGTCACACGGGAAAATCCCCGCAAACTCCACAATGTGCAACCCGACCCATCGCGCAGGCATGCAGTTTGCACTCGCCCCAGAAGACATATCCATTCTGGTTCCCGCATCCGGAGCAAGTTGGTTTCTCTTCTCTGCGCAAGAAGTGACATGTTCCACAGTATGTGCCGCAGGGTGCTACGAGCTTCTCGTTCAAGCATCAAACCTCAAGCTCACTCGAGTTCAGTTCAGGTATTATTTGTTTTGGTTTGGGTTCCAGCTGTTTCCACTGCATGCTGATGATGGGCGGTTGACCTTAACTCTTAAGTTTTGCTTGTGCATTAGTGATTAGAGTTTAGGTTCGTTGGTGTAGGATCATGGACGTTGAGAAGCGGGTTGAGTTGATTTGTAGGCCTCCAACTGAGGAGGTTTTGACACCTGAGGATTTGAAGGAGCTTTTGATGAGCGAGGAGCATCCTGTTGCGTATAATGGATGGGAGCCGTCTGGTTTGGTTCATTTGGGGACCGGTGTGATTTGTGCTTATAAGATGAAGGATTTTGCAGCGGCTGGTGTGCGGTTCAAGGCTTATCTCAGCACATGGCATGCTTGGCTGAATAACAAGTTGGGCGGCGATTTAGAGTTGATCAGGAAGGCTGCTGACTTGTTCCGGCACTCGTGGATAGCGCTCGGCGTGCCAACGGACAAAGTTGAGTTCATCTATTCTGATGAACTTTACAGGGACATTGACTACTGGGCCAAGACTGTTATGGTTGCAAAAAACCTCACGATTGCGCGGGGCAGAAGAACGCTGGAGATCGCTGGGCGGAAGGAGACTGAGGCACGTTACGTGTCGGACTTTCTGTACACACCGATGCAAGTAGCAGACATCTTCCATTTAGGCGCAAAGATTTGTCAGTTGGGAATCGACCAGCGGAAGGCGAATGTTGTCGCGCGCGAATTAGGCGAGAAGCTTGGCTTCTTCAAGCCAGTGTGCGTGCATCATCATCTGTTGCAGGGCTTGGAAAAGCCGGCGGTGTGGCCTATTCCGAAAGGCGAAGAGAAAGAGGCAATGTCTTCTGTGAAGATGTCTAAGAGCAAGCCTGAAACATGCGTTTTCATCTACGATTCACCGGCTGAGATAAAGCAGAAGATGTGCAAGGCCTTCTGTCCTGAAAGAACGGTCGCGTTTAACCCAGTTTTGGAGTTCTGCAAATACATAATCTTCAGAGAAAAAAACATGTTCACTATAAGCAGGCCGGCGAAGTACGGTGGAAACGTTGGGTTCCAGAGCTACCAAGAACTGGAGCGTGCGTACGCAGAGGGGAAACTGCACCCGCAAGACCTCAAGAACGCAGTTGCTGAAGAGCTTGCGCTCATTCTCGAGCCAGTAAGAAGGTACTTTGACACACACGAAGAAGCAAAAGAGTGTTTGGAAACGGTGAAAGCTGCCAAGATAACAAGGTAAACCCGTTGTCAACGCATTTGCAGCAGAAACTGGAAGAAATCCAACGTGTTCTCGAATGCCTGATTGAAGAGTCTTTGAGAGGAACGCCTATGATCGTGGAAGGCAAGAAGGACGTCCTGGTTCTGAGAGAGCTTGGCGTCACGGGAAAGATTTTCTCTGCGAAGACAGCAGGCAAGTCCCGCCTTGACGTAATGTTCGAAATAGAGCAGAGTGGCCATCGCGAAATCATTCTGTTGCTGGATTTTGACAGACGCGGAAAAGAATGGACAGAAAAGCTTCGACAAGACTTGGAGAAGACTAAGATTAAGCCGAACCTAACGTTCTGGAAGAGACTGTTCGGAATCGCTGGGAAAGAACTGAAGGATGTTGAAGGTTTGGTCGCTTACTTGCAGACGCTGACGAAGAAGGCCAGTTGACTCTCGTCAGATACATGCCAATAGGTGCTAAGCGCACGGTACCATAGTTCTTCAATCACTATCCTTTTCCTATTCGCGTGCTGCAAGCAGTCGACAAGTGCACAGAAAGTATGCGCCAAGTTGTCTATCTTATCCGAGACTGGAAATTTTCGCACGGATCTTGTCTTCTCCACAATTCTGTATCGCAGCTGTAACCTCTAGGGCATTTAGGCTTCAGGTAGCAGCTGCAGTCGCCGCATTTCATTCCTGAAAGTGCATCAGACGGCAGCTTGACTTCAGGCAACTGCGCGTCTTCTGTTTCCTTAGTTGACCTCTGCAGCTCGGGAAAATCGCAGCTTATGTCGCACCGCAGGCGCAGATTACATGAATAGCAGCAAGCGTCCTTGGCTTCATTGCGGCATTCTTCGGCTCTGGGTACACTCAAGCTATTTTCCTTTACAGCCTGGCAGGTGTCGTCTCCGACGAGATACTCGCATTCAAAAGCCGGAGGCTTCGCATTCTTCTTCAAACTGTTACTCCTCCCCGAACACTTTCCATCAGTAGAACTGACGCAACCACTCACTTTAACTCTACTCTAGCGCATTAGCGTCTAGACTTTCTTTACACGTTGTGTTTTGTTCAGAGAGGTTGTTTTTTCCAGATGTTGTAGGGGCATTGGCGCCAACAGTAAGTGCTTGCCTTGTAGATGCAGTTTTGGCATTCGAGCCTGTCGAAGTATCTGCTTCTGGTCACAAGGGTTCCTTCTGCTCTTTCCGGCATAGTCCTGGTTAAGGTGGGCTTAGCGGTTGCGTGCCCACATCATTTTCAGGTCAGAACCAAAATCAGCAGCCGGCTTGTTTTCAAATCGACGTTTCGTGAAACACTGGCTACAGTAGACAGGTTTTCCAGCCTGCGGTTCAAAGGGTACTTGCGTGGTTTTGCCGCAGTCCGAGCATTTGGCCTCATGCATCCTTTTCTGCAGCGTCTAAAATCACCTCCATTCCCAATTTCGCGCGTCAGAAACATGTCCAAGAGGCTGCGTTTCGAGGCCTGACAGTCTTTCCATCGATCAACCATATCGTCTCTTCATTCTCTGTTCTTCAGACCCTTCACAAAATGCAATTGGATAAGGAAAGCTTAAATTGTAAGATTCGCAATTCATAAACGTAATATATAGTATACGTTAAGACGCTGTCTCATGATTGGAGGGCAAAGTTCTCTTCGGTCATGTTGACTTTAGCCGTTAACTATATCACTTGGAGGTGCACGATTACGGGTTCATCACAGACGTTTACCATAAAGTATGTTATACATGCCAAGTTCGAGATTGAAGGTGTAGTTGAAAAGCCTGACGTCATAGGAGCGGTTTTCGGGCAGACTGAGGGCCTTTTTGGTCCTGAGTTGGACCTGCGGGAGCTGCAGAAGTCGGGCAGAATTGGGAGAATAGAGATCGATCTGCATTCTAAGAACGACAAGACGACGGGCACGATAACCGTTCCAACTAGCCTGGACCGTGTGTCCACGGCGTTGATTGCCGCGAGCATAGAGAGCATTAACAGAGTTGGACCTTGTGCTTCAAAGGTAACTCTGGACAGAGTTGAAGACGTACGGGAAGCGCGAAGGAAGGTTATCATCGACCGCGCCAAGGATATTCTTCACAAGTGGACCATTGAGTCGATGCCTTCTGTGGACGAGGTGTTCAAAGAGGTCTCAGACACGCTGAAGCTTGGCAAGGTTGGGAAGTACGGGCCTGAAGAACTGCCGGCTGGACCAGAACTTGAAAAGTCCAAGGAAATTATCGTTGTCGAAGGCAGGGCAGACATAATCAGCCTGATGCGTTGCGGCTTGCTTAACACCGTGGCGTTGGAAGGCGCTAAAGTTCCTGAGGCCATAAAGACGCTTTGCAAGGAAAAGGAAGCCACGGCGTTGCTGGATGGCGACCGAGGTGGAGACTTGATATATAAAGAGTTGCTGCAGGTGACTGATGTAAAATTTATTGCCAGGGCTCCGCGTGGAAAAGAGGTTGAGGAGCTGAACTGTAAGGAAATATTCGACGCGTTAGAGGCCAAATTGTCGATTCAGGAAGGCACAGCCGTCAAACCAGAGACGCCTAAGCCGATGAAAAGAGAGAAGCAGAAGGTAGAGGTGCCGAAAGAAGTCCTTGAAATGATGAAGTCGCTTGAGGGCACGTTGGAAGCGGTCTTGCTAAACGACAAGTTCGAGCAGATTGAACGGTTGCCAGTGAGTCAGCTTGCGGAGAAACTGCAGCAGGTTGAAGGTGTGGGCACGATCGTGTTCGACGGAATAATCACTCAGAGAGTCGTGGACATGGCGAGCGAGAAGAATATTAAGCGGATTGTGGCCTCGCGCGTTTCAGACGCTGTTAAGCCGTCTCTGACCGTTGAGCTTGTGACTTTCGCAGAAGTTGCACACGTCTAGCATCGCGCGCTAACCATTGTGGTCTGCATTGTTCATGACATAGTTTTCTGAAGAGAAGTGACCTTGCAACCGCTCTCTGCAGATTGTGATTGCCAGCAGCAAAACTGTCATTATCATGGTGGGCATCAGGATTGTTGGATATTCTGGTATGGGCTGTGGGTTGTCTTGAAATGTTATTGATTCTCCATCCGTCATTGCCACTATTGTTCCTGATTGGAAAGTGCCGTATGTGGTGACGCCGTGCGCGAGAAGTCGTTGTAGCGTTTCATTGTGTGGATGTCCGCAAGAATTGTTTTTTCCTGCGCTTATGACTGCATAAGACGGCAAGACAGCGTTTAGGAATTGCTCGTTTGTTGAGTAGCGGCTTCCATGATGCCCCACCTTGAGGACATCGCTTTGCAGGTTCAGCCCAGCGTCAAGCATGCTTTGCTCAGCATTCGCTTCTGCATCACCTGCCAACAGGAAGTTTGTTTCACCTGTTTGAAGCTTCATTACTATGCTGTTGTAATTTTGATCAGTGAATTGAAGCGGTTGAGTTGGACTGAGTATAGTCAGGTTTATTGTTGATGTCAGATCGAAGGTTTGTCCTCGTTGCACTACTTGCAGTGTATGACTCTGAGTCAGGCCTATGAAGCTAGAGTATATGGCTGAGTTGGCAGTCTGATTATTGACGAGTATTTCGTCAACTTGGATCGTTGAGGCTAGAACAGCTACGAGTCCGCCGATGTGGTCTTCGTGCATGTGAGTAGCGAACATGTAATGGATGTGTGTTATGTTCAACCTGCCAAGATAGTTCAGTACCGTAGGACCCGAGTTCTCTGGTCCGCCGTCCACCAGTACGTTCACGCCTGATGCGTCAATGAAGATCGAGTCGCCTTGTCCCACGTCGATGAAGTGAACCGTGGCACTCGTAATAGCTCCTGTGACTGGAGAGCAGTCTGTTTTCACGACTGCAGAAACTAGGCTTAGCGCAAGCAACAAAGATGGCAAAGCACTCAGGAAAACGCCTTTCCTTCGCATGGGTTTCTGGTCTATTGTCGTGCGCGTAAAAGAGTTGCGGAATGCACGGTGGGAGCACGTGCCGTGGAGAATACGTGAGCTATCGGCTGCCGAAAAAGTCGGTGAGTGTTTTTGTTTCTTTCGGGTTGGGTTTGGCAGCGAGGAGTTGTTCTTCGGTTATTCCGAAGCTTTCGAGTATGCGTGCTGCTGCTGGTATGATTTGTTTAGTGACATAGTATTCTAGGTCCACGTTGTCGTACGTGGCGAGCACATAGGGCTTGACTCTTTCGTAGAGTCTGCCGGTGCCTGTGACGATGACGTAGCCTATTTTGTCGCCTACGGACATTTCCCATCCTTTGGCTTTGAGCATTTTTGCGGCTTCGACGTGGGAGGCGTTGACCTCGTATTCTTCGGCTTTCTTGGTGAGGGTTTTCCATATGATTAGGTCGCTGTATGGCACGTGTTCCTGGCGCAGTTCACGGATAACCTGTTGTACGTACTCGAGGGCTTTTTTCTGTGACTGTTCTTTCAGGATGATTTCGAGGACTTTTTCTTGAACGGTTTTGGCGATTCCCGCCCAGTCTCCTCGGACGACTTCCAAGCCGACGATGTCCAGTCTTCCGTCTTGTAGGAGTCCAGCGTACCGTTTTTTTGCTTCTGTGAAGAATATGCGAGTGTAAACCTTGTCTGGAGCAATCTCCAGTTTGAGTTTGTCCATAATGTCTTTTTCAAGTTTCTCGACCTTCTGCTTATCGTTCTCGAGGAAGATGCTGTCCGTATCGCCGTAAACGACTTTCAACTCTTCCTTTTCAGCCATCTGTACTGCACTTTGTATCGTGTGTCTTCCGTAGGCGGCGGCTGCTTCTGCCACGGGTTTGACGTACCATCTTGCGCCTGTCCAGCCGGCGTAGCCGTATGTGGCGTTTGTGATTATTTTGATGGCTTTCTGTCGTGAATCCAGAACGCGGTATTCAGGACTTGTCGGTGACAGTTTTTTCATTTTGGCGCGGATTTCGCTGCGGACTTTGATTAGGTATGTTAGGACTTCTTTGTAGAAGCCCGGCGGTTCTTTGCGGAATTTGTGTCCTACTTCTGGGGTTTCGTACACTCCGCCGGCGGGCATTGATTCTGTGGGGGATACGTACGTGTCTGGGGAGAGGTTGTAGGTGATCATGAGGTTTGGGTACATGCTTTTGAAGTCTAGTGCTGCGATGTTGTCGTGCAGTCCGGGTATGGGTTTGAGGACTAGGCCTCCGGCATAGGGTCGGTATGGTTGGTCTATTCTTTTGGGTACGAGTTCGCCTATTCGGTGGGTCTTTTTGATGAGGAACCATTCAACGCGGAAGCCTGCCGCTGCGGTTCCAACGTGGTCCAGAGGCAGTCCGACAAGGTTTGAAAGTTGTATGGCAAAGCCGAGTACTGCTTCGGTTATTCCCATTATACAGCACGTGTTGTCCAGCGAGAATTTTTTCAGTGTTTCTCTCTTTGCTTTGTCGTTCCAGTAGCCGGCGATGTCTATATCTTCGATGATCGTGCGGTTTTCAATTTTCATAACGCCCAGAAAATCCGCGAAATTCTCCAGTGTCTTGACTTTTATTTCTTGAAATTCTTCTACGTAGTCCGCAAGGTCTAGATTGACTCTCCCGGTGAGTGAAGTGTGACTGTACACGCTTGTGCGGGGTTCAGTCTGGCCTCGGTCAACAAACAGGTGTAGTCCAGATTCCTTGCATCTTTCTTGTAGGTATTGCCAGTGTTGGCCGTTTACGCTGTAGCCTACGATGATGTCGGGGTCGAATTGTTGAACGTAATCAATAAAGTCTTCAAGTACGTGCTTGTCTTTTCGGTCTTCATCCGCTGAGAACTGTTCTTGGTCGCCGCAGTTGGTGGCAGTTGAGATTATGACGATAGGATTTCTTTCGGGTTTAGGTGACCCTTCTTGGCTGTAGTATATTGTTGAGAAGCCGAGTACGCGCAGTTTGGGAGTTTCAGTTTTTTCGACTAGTTTCGGTGTGGCTTTGGCTAGGTAGAGCTTGTCAACCTTGATGTTCGGGATATCAGTCGTTTCGGTTGCTTCGACTTCATGCCATCCGCACGGCTGGATGTTGTTGTCGATGAGGTAGCGCATGGCATGTCGAATATCGTCTTCGAAGCAGTCTTTGACGCCTTCGAACTTTCGAAGCTCCTTCGCATACTCTGCAATTACATCAGGGTCGCCGCAATAGACCTTCACAGCCTTGACTGGTTTGCCAAAGAACTTGCGTTCAACAACCTCAACTTTTTTCACGGATGGAAAGTCTCCATTTCTTATCTCTTCTAGAAGCTTTGTCGGCTCTGTGTCTTCGTTGACAACTGCGTAGAAATATGAGGGCAAATTCCTGTCGATAATGAGAATTCGTTCGCCTGACGATGATATGCCCCATAGCCGGATTTCTGGTTGGTCAGCTTTCTTTTCGTAGTTGAGGTCCAAAAGCCAGAAGGTGATTTTCACGGTTATCCCCTCCTATTCAAGACATCTAGTGAAAGAATTCGCCTTTAAATGCTTCACAAAATTCAAGCAGGGATGAAAAGAGAAGAAAAGGCGCCCTCAAGTTCTCTCGGTCTTTAGGACGATCCTACAATATTATCCTGAATTTGCACTCTTTGTCTCCGTTGATTATCGATTTTTCCATTTTGACCTCAACAGGTCTTTCCAAGGCTCCTTCGAACAATGCTTTGGACCATCCGAGAGAGCATTTGCAGTACGTTGCGGAAACCTTTCCTTTATGTATCTTGTTCACTCGAGAACAGTAACACCGTGGATAGACAACGTACACTCTATCGCCTTCCAGGTGCAGATGCTTGTAGACTCGCCCTACCTTTTCCAGGAAATCAGGAACATCATGTGACTTCTTGTATATCGCTCTGGCTTTCCTGATGAAGCTCTGCGACTGACATTGCCGCCCACATTGTTCCAGTATCCTGGATCGGGTTTCTTCGTCAACGTGCTTGTCGAGGCCGTCTATCAGGGTCACAACCCATTTCTCAGTTCGTCCAACCATCTCAATCACATCAGATACTGCAGATCCATCGTTTTGCCACGTTTGCTTACTCATGTTTCTTGAGGAGTTCGATAACGTCTGGGAAATCTATTCCTAGAGTTTTTGCCTTCTCCAGTGTGGGTACTCCGTTTGTGTTCCATCCGCGTCTCTTGTAGACAGCGTCTTTGAGTCTTTCGTATTCTGCTTCGCGCTGTTTTCTCACCATCGCCAGTTTTTCTTCTGTTGATTTTCCCTTTGGGTCTTCGGCGGACTTTTCTTTGAGCTGCTTGTCGTAGCGTTCTGCTCGGCTTTCGTACTCTTCTTTCGTCACAGGCCCCACCGAACGGTAAGGAATCACATCATGCTCTCGTGTGCCAAACCCCATTCTCAGGTTGAATATCCTTTGGAAATTGTACACTTTCTCGCTCATGAAAATAATATCGTCAACGCTGACCTTCTTTCCAGTGACTCCGTAGAAGAATTTTGCGTAATTCTCAACATGCGTCATCACTTTTGCTGGTTCTTTTGTCTGCCTATTATCCTCTGGCACCACGTCGTTCCATGGTAGTTTGCATAAGCCGTTGAGTCCGAACCACGTGCGAAACATGGGGAACCAGTGCAGGTTCTCTGCTTTCTGCTCAAACGTAGGCATCATGTTGTGCACCATGTCCAGGAATATCAGCCAAGCCTCATCATGCTGCGGCCCCTTCAACGCCAACCCGTACCCGCCCTGCTGCGCCAAAGACTCCTTCGTGACATACTCCGAAAACTCCAACCCTTTCGCCTCCATCCCAATATCCTGCAAAACCTTCGCGTCCGCACCATACTCCTCCGCGAAAAGCCTTTTCATTCGTCTTATGCCCTGGCCCACCACAGCTCCGAAGCCTTCGCCCCTGGCCATCTGATGAATAATCTCCAGCGCTGCTTCCTTATTCCCAAACTTCAGGTCCAACCCGTCCGTAGCCCGCTTATCGATCAGTCCCATCTCGTAGCATTCCATCACAAACGCCGTAGCCGTGCCCACACTGATCGTGTCCAGCCCGTAGGTGTCGCAGTAAAAGTTCATCTCCACAACCGCGTCTGCATCGAATACTCCACAGCTGCTCCCCTCACCGGCAATAGTCTCATATTCCGGTCCGTTCACGAAGACTTTCTCGCCCTTGTACGGGCCAGTCTTCAACTCAAAATCCTTCACGCCGTGCGAGCAGGCTATGGCGCATCCCATCCAGCATCCGTCGAAGCCTTTGTGGAATTTCTTGCGGTAAACCTCCATGCCCAACTGTTCAGCCAGAGGATGGCTACCGTACCTGAAGTTGTTGACGGGCAACAGGTCAAACTCGTTCATAACCGTCACAAGGTTCGTCGTGCCCACCACTGCCATCTCATTCTGCTTTGGGTCAAGCCTCCTGATCTCCTGACTGTGCCACACACCCGCCTGCTTGACCAACTCCGCGTCAAAAGGTCCATTGGTCTCCACAGAAACCCTACCAGAATACTTCACCACAATTGCTTTGACCCGCTTATCCCGCAAGACCGTGCCAATGCCGCCTCGGCCCGCCTGCTTGCACCTGTGAATCTTTCGCCCCGCGTCGTACCAGGAGAAGTTCAGACACCCAAACAGCGTGTGCTCCGCACCAGGGCCCGAGGAAACAGCAGAAACACTCTGACCGTTCTCCCCCCCGTACTTTTTGGCCATCAAATCCACGAGCAAATGGGTCTCAGACGGCAGCGAACCCGCATCCTCAACCTGCACCTTGCCCTCGTCACCATCAACAAAAATGACGACTTCACCCTTGGCCTTCCCCTGGATTTCGAGCGCATCCCAACCCGCAAACTTTAGGAAAGGACCAAAATATCCTCCCACATTCGAATCCACAACCGAACCCGTCAACGGTGAAATCGAAACCGCAATACTCTTCCCGCTCCCAGGATAAACAGGCGTCCCGCCCAATGGTCCGCAGGCAATACACACTTCATTTTCAGGCTCATCCCACTTGACAACATGGTCCCAGGGAAGCGCGTTCCACAGCAGCCAAAGGTTGAAACCGCGGCCGCCCGTGAATATCTCCTTCATTTTCTCCGAGACTGTTTTTTCTGTTATTTGCATGTTTGAGAGGTTTACGTAAAGGGTCCTGTTCGCATATCCTCTCTCAACCTTTCCGAGCTTGTATTTGAATTCGGCTATTACCATGAATCTACCCCTTTGAGCTTTGAGCAAGACTACACGGAAGAGCAAAATAGGCTTTTCTGCAAGTTGATGACAGAGTAGTTGAGCGAGGCATGTCAAACGCAGGTTAAGCATTCACACTATCCGAAGAACATTGGATGCGAACTTGCGCTGGAGGGCATCAACCGTCAAGCTTTTAATGCGCGGAGAACCGATTGAACATAAGTAAGTCTTGTTCACGTAGCGGAGGTTTGAAGATGCTTGAAAAACTGCGAGAATGTGTTGCGTATGGAGAAAAGCTGGGCGCAGAGTTTGTTGAGGCCCGATATGATGACCTTGTCCTGAGAACATTGCAGCGCACAAATGACGCTTGGAAAGACATAGTTCTTAGGTCCCGAGCTGGTGCAGGTTTCGTCTGCTACTGCGGTGGGGCTTCGGGTTACTCGTTCACGTCGAGCGATACAAAAGAGGCCCTGAAGAAGACAGTGGCTCAATCGGTCAAGATGGCTAAGGCTTCAGCAAAAGCAGCCAGCTTGAAACTTGATTTTGACCAGCAGGCTCCCGTTAAGAGTCGTAGGACTGACACTTATCCTGTCAAAGTTCATCCACAGCAGAAAGGGCTGGACTATAAGACTGGGTTGGTCAATAGAGCGGTGGAAACTGCGCGAGATTTCGGCAAGAACATAAACAACGTCACAGGATGGTACGGGGAACTCTACGGACGGAAGGTCTTCACTAACAGCGAAGGGTCAGACATCGACTGGGATTTCGAAATCGTTGATATGCGGTGCCTGGTAATCTCAAAAATGTCCACTGGAGAACTCGTCATAGGCATTGAACAGGCAGGCGGCACCGCAGGCCTAGAAGTTTTCCAGAAGAAAGGGTCAAAACCCGAGGACATCGGCAAGGCAGCAGCCACACGAGCAACTGAACAGTTGAAGGCAAAGAGTTGCCCAGCGGGGAAGTTCAGAGCCCTCATCGAGAATACGTTAGGCGGTGTCTTGGCACACGAGTCCTTCGGACATCTCAGCGAAGGCGACTTTGTCGTCATCGGCGGCTCCCCGCTTGCCGGCAAGATTGGAAAAAGGCTGGGCACTGAACATGCGACCATCGTGGACCACGGAACGCCAGACATAGAAAAGTTCGGCGGACTCTGGGTTCCCTTCGATGACCAGGGAATCAGGGCGCACAAAACCGTGGTCCTGGAAAAAGGAATATTCAAACACTACCTGCACAACAGGGGAACCGCAAAACGGTTGCACGAAGACCCAACAGGAAACTGCCGGGCAGTACATTTCGGTTTCATGCCCATACCAAGGATGACGAACACGTACTTCGCTCCGGGCGACCTCAACAGAGAAGAAGCTCTGGAGCTTCTGGACACAGGCGTCTATGCCATACAGTCCTCAGGCGGCCAGGTTGAAGACGACGGCAGCTTCGTGTTCAAAGCAATAAGAGGCTACTGGGTGAAGAACGGCAGGATACAGGAACCGCTTCGTGAAGTCGCCTTGTCAGGCAACATCTTGGAATTGCTCACAAAAATTGAAGGCGCCACCAAGGAACTTTTCATACAGGCAGGGTACTTCGGCGGCTGCGGAAAAAGTGGACAGGCACCGTTGCCAGTGGGTACTGGCGCGCCGGAAGTAGTCATCGGGGAAGTGACTTTCGGAGGAAAAGTAGACTAGGAGGACTTTAGAATGAAAGAGAAAATAGACTATGAGAATTTGAAGGACGAGCTGCTTTCTGTTCTTGATTCTGGCTTGAAGTCGGCGAGAAAGAAGGATCATGCGGCCGAGTTTGAACTCTACGTTTTCTACAAGCACAGCACGCGAGTAGACGTCAAACAAGGTGTGGTCGAAGCCGCTGACGGACTCGTCGAAGGAAACGCCGTGCGGGTTGCCAAGAACAACAGTGTAAGCTTCGCGTCCAGCAGCGGAATTTCAACGGACAGGATTGAACGAAGCCTCAACGAGGCCACTGCAAGCTTGAAGGCCGTCTCGGTCAAGGATGAACGGTTCAAAGGGTTCTGTGAACCGCTGAAACCGGGCAGAGAAGGTGCTTTTTCAAGTGAAATCCTGAATTTGAGCAAAGAATGTCTCATAAAATACTCTGACGGCCTTGTCAAGGAAGCCAAGAAGTTTGACCCAAGAGTATTGTATGCGACGTGCACGTGTTCGGCGGATTGGGGGGGCTTCGCCGTCGGAAACACGCTGGGGCTGCAACAAGCATCAAGGTCTGCTTCAAACGCCTGTCAAGTCTACTGCGTGGCCGCAAAGAACGAGGAACGCAGAACAGGCAATGAGTACGACATTTCCAGGGAACGCGTCATCAAATCTGAAGGCCTAGGCGAGAACGCCGCAAAACAGGCAGTGGATCTGCTCAATGCGAAGAAGCTCAGCAAGACAAAAGTCATGCCCACAATTTGGCCGCCGATCGCAGCAAGCTCTTACCTCTTTGCAAGCTTGGGACAGTCCGCAAGCGGCAGAGCAGTAGTCGAAGGGGTTTCGCCCCTGTCAGGAAGACTCGGGAAAAAAGTGGCTCATCCGGGTTTGACGATTGTCGATGATGGACAAGACCCTTCAAGCCTGAGCACGGACGCCGTTGATGCTGAAGGTCATCCTCAAGAGAGGAACACTCTAGTCGAAGGGGGAGTCTTGAAGAACTTCATGTTTGACACATACTATGCACGAATCTACGGCGTAAAATCGACGGGAAACTGCTCACGGGGAGGGGTCTTCGGCTCAAGTCTTCCTTATGAGAGCCAACTTTCAATCCAACCATGTTACATCAAGGTCACGCCAGGCAAGAAAAGCATGGAAAAAATGATCAAGTCAATAGACGGTCAGGCAATCCTGATAGCAGACGTGCCCATTGGAATATTCCACAGTGACGTGGCCACGGGCGAGTTCTCGGCTGTCGCCCAATCCGTTTTCCTTGTCGAGAAAGGGGAGAAGAAGTATCCCCTTCAGCCAGTCTCCGTGGCAGGCAACTTCTACAAAGGATTCCAGAACCTGGTTGACATCGGCAGCGATTCACAGAGGACACCATTCCAGACTGAGACTCCGACACTCATCTTAGACGGCTTCTCCGTCGTAGGATAAAAAAGAAAAGGAACAGTCGAACGCCCATAAGGAGTGTCGCGGTAATGGAGCTGGTCGAAGCTCTCAACCACGTGCGCAGCTGGCTGATTCCTCACAGTTTTTCGAAGAGCATTTTGCTCCATTCCCAAAAAAGAACGAAATCTGAGTGGAGTGCACGGTTTTTCTCCCTCATTTTGAACTTTTGAACTTTCCCATGACTTTGACGCGGCTGAATCAAGCTCCATTGCGAAAAAGCGCGCGCGACGCCTGCTTTTGCCTAGGACACTGCGGTGCCCACGGAGAAGTATCTTGATTGCACTGCCACGCCAAGGTTCTTGGTTTTCGGGCCGAACGCCACTATGGAAAAGGTTGATGCCAGTCTGGTTGTTCCATCCAAGGGATCTCTGCTTGTTGACATGCAAGCCTACTCTCAGAGTCTTCCGCTTTATGCTTTTCTAGTGCGGGCGGTTCGGTAAGCTTATATGGGGTCGAAGAATAGCCCATTGGATGATGGCGTGGATATTAGCTCGATTTGGGGGGATGATATGCCTGCTAAGCGTTCGGACCGTAGCATTGACAAGCACCCTAATGAAACGGTGAAACTGCTCTTGGAAAGGTCAAGTTGTCGGGACTTTCTTGACAAGACAATTCCGCCCGACATCCTGCAGGTCGTTCTTGAGGCTGGTGTGCATGCTCCTACTGCCGGGAACTTGCAGCCGTATTCCATCATAAGAATAGAGAACACAGAGACAAAGCAGAAATTTGCCAAGATGTGTGAACAGAACTTCATAGGCAGGGCGCCAGTTCTGTTGCTGTTTTGTCTTGACCTGCATCGCAATGAGAGATGGGCGGGGCTGGAAGTTGCTCCATACACGGCGACGAGTTCTTTCAGGCATTTCTGGGTATCTTTCCAGGACACAATAATATGCGCTCAAAACATCTGCACTGCGGCGGACTCGGTTGGGCTGGGCTCAGTTTACATCGGCACCGTGATCGACATGCCCGCGAAAATTCAGACGATGCTCAGGTTGCCCAAGGGCGTATTCCCAGTTGTTCTGGTGTGTCTCGGATACCCTAAGAAGAGGCACCCACCGAGAAGCAAACTGGGTGTCGATGCGGTTGTTCATCTGGAACGTTACCATGAGATTGAGGACAAAGAACTCTTGGATGCGTTCAACAAGAAGTATGAAGGCCAGAAACTCCCAGTTGCAGAGAAAAGGCTCGAAACGATATTGAAAGTCTGCCGCAAGGTCCGCGGAGAAGAATTTGCTGAAAAATGCGCATCCCGAATCAGGGCCAATGGCCACATAGACATTGCACAATACTATTTTGGTCTCCACTACCGGGCTGACCTTATGCCAAAAGGAAACGACAAGTATCTCAAGATCATGGAAGAGTCGGGGTTCAACTGGTTCAAGAAATATCGTCCATTTTCTGAAGTTCCAAGGAAACGAAGAAAGTGAAAAGCCTAGCGCACGCACAGCAGTGTGCACAACTGGATTCAATGTGATCATATGCTCAACGAATCTCTGGCGTGAAGTTTGAAATATATAATATGCTTGTTGTGCTTTTCTCAAACAGCACTGTTTTGAAGGATCCCGATCTTTTCGTTCTCTATTTTTCATCGTGCCTCCCCCATGCTGGTACATTGGATCGGGTCCCATGGCGAAGCCGACATCTGCTATCGCGCATGTGGCGATGAAGTCGAAGTTATAGCGTCGTGTCGCGACTCAGATAACGTGTTATTTCTTTAATCTTGAAGACAGTATTTTTTGTCGCGTAGTGCTGTTGCAGTTTATCGTTAACCCAAGTGCGGATGTGCAGGTAGGACGTTATCGGTAGCTCCTTGTGTGTTGCCAAGCACGAGCTAGTTGGTGCGAAAGCATGTTCTTCCTTTTGTCTGTCTTCGAATTTTACGTCTTGAGCTGATACGCCGTTCAGAATGGTGTACCTGAAATATGGTTCCGGCTTGGAAGATTGACATGGTTTTCGTCTTTTTTCTATAACAACCGCCAGTTACACCTTGTAGTCGACCTTTTTTGGCGAAGATTGGTTTTACAGCGTTTTCGTTTGGACCCACTATTGTTGTGTGCGGTTTTATGAAGGTCACCGGATCCTCAGGGACTGCGCCGCCTGCTTCTGAGATGAAGTCTCGGCAATTCAAGCCTAGCGAGATGATCTTGAGGAAATGCTATCGGTGCCAACGCGCGCCTTGAGAGCCCTGTGTTATTCTTTCAGTGTCTTAAGTGATAGAAAAGCGAAGACAAGCATCGCTGCTATGGCAACGATGAAAGGGTATTGTGTTGACGATGCATACAGAAATCCTCCGACGTAGGGCGCAGCAAACGAGGTAAACATGCACAGTGTCTGAGGAACGGCGATCCACCGTGCTCTGCATGACTCGGGTGCGGTGGGACCGACGATCGCGCTGAGCATAGACCATGTGATGTAAGATCCGCCGTTGAAAACAGACGACACCGCGAGGATGCCGAAGTTGCCAGACCATAGCATCAGAAACAACGCCACGGCACCGAAGACCAAAGAAATGGCCAGGGGATATGATTTTCGTTTTATGTCTCCGAGCCTGCCGAGCAGGATTCCGAGTACCGCCGAGCTGGCGAAGAGGACGGAGCCCAAGACACCTATCTCAAAATCCGTGCACTTGTAGACGTCAGCCAGGTACGTTGGAACGAAGTTTCTGAACATCATGATAATGAACATGAGCATGGCGAAGAAGGCCGACAAGGACAGCAGTTTCCTGTTCCGCATAAGCTTCAGGAATGAATACTCTTTTCCTGACGCGTTCCGCCCATTATTAGCAAATTGGCTCTTGATGAATGAAAGCGTGAAACATGCCGAGCCGTAGAGAATGAAAGCCAAGTAGAAGACCATTTTCATTCCAACCGTTCCTGCCAGAAACCCGCCTACTGCTGGGGAAAAGATGTAGCCTAATGACCATCCAGCCGACATTATGGTAAACGTTGAAGTTATTCTTGATTTTTTAGCCGAAGTCACTATGTAGGCGGAACCAGCAGGCTGTCCGAGCCAGAACCCCCACATCACCATTCCAGGGATCATTTCAGTCCAGTTCCTGGCGAACGCGAAAATCAGGGGTGCAGGCAACCATGCGAGCCATCCCGCTATCATGATTTTTTTGCGGTCATACCGGTCTGCGAGCGTCCCCGAGATCAGGAGCGTCAAAGCGGCTGCTAAGACTGTCAAAGCGTAGAGTATGCCGATCTGAATCGGATCCGCTCCTAGCACGTTACGCATGTATACGGGTAATAGATAGGCGAAGAGACCGTCGCCGAAGGAACCCACTACGTTGGTCGTGAAAATCAGTTTCAAGTCTCTGTTCAGCACCGACTGACCTCTGACGTAAAACCGTGCGTGATCGCTATTCTTATGGCTTCTCGAGAATCATGGCGATTTCGATGAAGTTACTATGCACGCGTCAGGCTCTCGACACGTTGTGGTGATGATGATTATGTTCTGAGCAAATGCCCCATACAAGAAGAATAGCATGCGCTTTTTTGTAACAATTTAGACGTTGAGATTCCTTAGGACTATGTTGAGAAGAACATCGTTTGTAACAAATGACTTAGCGCGCTTTTATTACTTGACCAGCACATTAGATCTAAAGAGAACAGTCCTTCTGGAGCGTCCACGCTTGAGAATTTTGGAAGTCAACTCCAAAAAAGAATACGTAAAAGTTATCCCGGAAACGTTCGACGATTTCTGGCACCTGTACAACATCATCTACAAGGGCGACCAGGTCTACGCGCGTACAACCCGCGAAGTCAAAACCGACGAAAAATATGCTCGATCCAGCCGCGGAGAACGCGTACCCGTCTTCCTCGGCGTCTACGTCCAAGAAGTCAGCTGGGACAAGTTCCTCGGCCGCCTCCGCGTCCACGGAACTATCGTCGAAGCAACAGACGTTGCCCCAGCCGGAGCGCATCACACGCTCAACATCACTCTCAACACGCCGCTCACAATAGTCAAGAAAGAATGGCCCAAACACCACCTCGACAGACTCAAACGCGCAGGCGCATCCTCCGAAAAAGCCATCATAATCCTCTCCATAGACGACGAAGGCTATGCCATCGCCACCACCGCACAGTACGGGATCGAAGAAAAGGTCGAGGAAAGAATCAAACTTCCAGGAAAGCTCGAAGCCGAAAAAAGAAGCGCAGCGCTCAACGAATATTTCAGAAAAGTGCTGAACAGCCTACGCCAGATATGGACACCTGCTCGAAGTCCATTCGTGGTGATCGGCGTGGGCTATGTGAAGAACGATTTCGCCAAATTCTTGGAGAACGAGGCAGGCGACATGGCCAAGTCAGTTGTCGACGTGAAGAGCGTGAACAACGGTGGAGTCGCTGGAATATACGAGGCATTCCGCTCAGGAATACTCCTAAAAACTATGAAGCAAATGCGGATAGCCGAAGAAACAGAGGTCGTTGAAGAATTTCTCAGAAGACTGGGAAAGGACGAGACCAACGTTGCTTACGGGTTTGACGTCGTTAAGAAAGCGACAAGTCTAGGAGCTGTTGAGAAACTCATCCTTGCGGATTCCTTGCTCCGCGACTCTGACGATCAGCAACGTTTGCAGCTGGAAGAGCTGATGAAAGAGGTTGAAGACAAGAAAGGTGCAATCATCGTTGTGAGTACAGAGCATGAGGCAGGCAAGAAACTGACGGCGTTGCACGGTGTGGCTGCGCTTCTCCGATTCTCGCTTCTCCAGGACTACAGATAGCCACGGTTCAAACCTTGTTTCACGTGGGCCCAACTGCCTTTTAAATCAAAAGTGTATTATATATAAAGGCCTCCCTATCCCTCTTTAGGAACCTTAGATGAGTGGAAAAATGCCCAAGAGAACGCCTGACATACACATCCAGAACATAGTGGCTTCTGCCGCGCTGAACCAGAGAATAAGCCTCAAAACGATCGTTGAAAAGTTTCCGCACGCAGAGTACAGCCCCCGAGTTTTCCCAGGACTAGTGTTCCGCCTGAAAAAACCCAAGACAGCCACACTGATTTTTGAAACTGGAAAAATGGTCTGCACAGGAGCAAAGTCGGAGAAAGAAGCCATACAGGCCGTGAACAAGGTTGTGAAGGAACTGAAGACCCACGGCATACAAGTCCTCAACAAGCCGGCGATCAAAATACAGAACATAGTAGCATCCGGTGCGCTGAACGGCGAAATAGACCTTGAAAACGTCGTCTACAAACTCAAAAGAGTGATGTACGAACCAGAACAGTTTCCAGGCGCAGTCTTCAGGATGGACGAACCTAAGGTCGTGTTCCTCATATTCTCAGCAGGCAAGATCGTCTGCGTGGGCGCCAAGAAAGAACAAGACGTTTACGACGCCGTAGACAAGCTGCAAGCAATACTAGAGGAAAGAGACCTCATCTTCTACTCGGACAAAGACTAGACGTATCTCGCTCTTCTTCGCACAGCAGGGTTCCTCTTCATCAGCCGCTCAAGCGCCATCTCAAAAGTCTCATCAGCCGATAGCTCTTCTTGAACAAAAACTCCCGTCCTGCCAACATGATCCCTTCTAGTGAGCGCACGAACCCTGTCCATGACGGTTTCAACAGATAACCCGAGAATGCGTGCAACCTGTTCTTCACGAGCGACCACACTGTTTTCTCTGTGACCCTCGCGAGTAGGTTCAATGAGCATTAGACGTTTGTCAACTCCGGCAACGCGCAGCACTTTCTCAATACCGTGCAGGCTGACCTTTCCTCCAAAACTGTAGAATTCTCTTTCCACTTTGCGCATTTTCATCAGAGGAAAAGTGACGCTTGCATGTTCACCGACCTCGATGTGTGCCTTCATGGCATAGGTGGGTGTAGCCTGAACTATCAAACGTCTCTCTGCGCGTATGCCCGCCTTCTCCAGAGCCGTCTCCACAACAAACGACGAGGCTGGAGTCTGAAGGAAAACGTCTATGTCACTCTTTTCCGAAACGTCCCCTCTTGCGATGCTGCCATGTACAACCGCTTCTAGATTGGCTTTTCCCAGAGCTTTCATCAGACTTACGGCTTTTTCTCTCAAGTGTGCAAGAAGAGTCCAATGTTTGCCATCATAGGTTACTTCACGATATTCAATGCACATAGAAGGCTTCTTTGCCATCCGTTTGCCTCTTTCAAAAGACTATTGTACATGGTCTATTTTAGTAGTTGCTGAACGCAGATGGGTAAGAACGTTCCAGTATGTGACGTGTGCAAACGCCGAGAAGCTTTCTTCCTCAGGCAATACTCTGGAGTGAGACTCTGCAGAAAATGTTTCACCGAGTCTATTGAGGACAAGACTCGTGCGACAGTCGCAAAGTATAACATGTTCAACTTTAGCGATAGGATCGCGGTTGCCGTTTCAGGCGGCAAAGACAGTGTCAGCCTATTGCACGTGCTGGCAAAGATGGAACGACGGTATCCTAAAGCTGAACTCGTTGCCATTACGGTGGACGAAGGGATCAAAGGGTATCGTGACGAGGCGTTGAAAATAGCCGCTGAAAACTGCAGAGACCTCGACACTGAACATTGTATAGTCTCGTTCAAACAACTTTTCGACTGCTCTTTTGACCAAATGGTAAAGAGAATACGCAGGAAGACGACAGCAAACCTGACACCCTGCGCGTACTGCGGCGTGCTGCGAAGAAAAGCGTTGAACATGGCAGCTAGGCAAGTTGAAGCGGACAAGCTTGCGACTGCGCACACACTTGATGACGAGACGCAGACGATCCTGCTCAACATTTTCCATGGTGACGTGCTCCGCATAGCAAAGGAGAAACCCGTAACGGATGAGGTGCACCCGAAACTAGTCAGGCGAATAAAGCCCTTCTGTGAAATCCCAGAAAAAGAAACCGCGCTTTACGCATACGTCAAAGGCATAAATTTTCAGAGCACACCCTGTCCATACGCGTCAGAAGCCCTCAGAAACGACGCTCGGGCCATTCTCAATGAGCTGGAGGAGAAGCATCCTGGAATGAAATTTTCCATCTTCAAATCCATTGAGCGCATCAGACCCGCGTTGGAAGAGATGGCCAAAAAAGAAGGACTGACCGAGTGCATCGAATGCGGAGAGCCCACAACTAATAAGGTGTGCAGGACATGCCAAATGCGAAAACAAATAGAATGAAAGAGAATTGCGGGCGTAGCCCAGTTACTTAGGGGCTTTGAGTTCTTTCAAGAGTTTTGAGGCTTCTTGGGCGGTCGCTGCAGAACCTAGCTTCTTTGCCTTGTCCACTTTCACGGTGGCGCCGCAGTAGGGGCAAGTGCGCGTTTTCGTATCGGCCTTGGCCAACAAGAACCCTCCGCAGCTGCAGCAGACGACAATCAGTGTCAACGTCATAGGATGCACCTATCGAAAGCCTTTTCCACACCGTACTAGATAACGTTTGGTGCGGTGGGGAGAATGGACGAAGAAGCTGAGGCAAAACCGAAAATCTCGCCGGAGTTTCTGCAGCATGTAGTTCAGTACTTCAAGAAAGAAGGCTACAAGGTCGAACAGAAAGAAACAACGCTCGAAGGTTTCAGCGGAACCACAAGAAAGTTCGACCTCATCGTTCAAAAAGGACAGGTTGAGCATGGAGTCTGGATAAGGGAATGGAACCGAACCATCGGCGTCAACGTAATCATAAACATCGACAAAGCCTCAGAAGACGTCGGCCTGTCAGCTCCGATAGTCGTGGGCGGAAAATTCAGCGACCACGCAAAATCATACGCAAACAGAAGAAAAATAACCCTGCTGACAAAGCGGCAAATGCTCCAAAGCCTAAGATAAAGTCTAGGTTTTCAGGTACTGGTCTAAGACTCCCTGAGTCTCCAGCTTGCCCAGCCAATCTATCATTCCCACGCAGCATTTGCTTTCATCATGCAAGATGGCGAGCATTTCTTTGAGAAGCTCACGAGCCCCCTTCCCGGTCACGTCCACTTCGCAGATTCTTCCTGGTCCGCGGACGTTCAAAGCCTCAAACAAACATACGTCCAGTATCTCGGAAGCAAGGTTCTCGGCCATCTTCGGCTCCGAATAGCCGCGTTTTTTCATCATCTTCTTCAATTCAACAGGGTACCGCCTCAGGACAAAGACGTAAGAAACGAGTTTTTTCGGCACAACGCTTGCAGCGTAATGTCCGTCGACTATGATGTCATCCTTTTCGCTTTCTATGATGATTTTGCGGATCCTCCGTTTCATCCTCCGCTCATCAACAATGACTGAGCCACGTCGTCTGTCCTTGCCCACAACCAAGTTCTCGCTGATGGCCAGGTCAGTCAGGTTAACATAGCACGCGTCAAGCTTGGATGTCAGCAGATTTGCGACTGTGGTCTTTCCTACGCATGGCGTTCCTGTCACCAAGATGACGCGTTTCGGCATTGTTCAGCAGCTCTTTCATGAATACCTGGTCTTGTGGCAAGATAAGGTTTCCAAAATTCTTATTGCGTACCTCCGCGCAGTATCTGGAGGCTGGCGAGTTGGTGTGTGGCTTTCGAGCCTTAATATTGGAAGGCTTGAGGAAACTCCGCCCACGTGTAGAATTGCAGCGCCTGTAAGGGCGCAAGGTGAGAACCTTGGCAACGGAGCAGAAACGAAACGTCCGCCTGGCAAGCGACGATGATACATATCAAATTGTTGAGGATGCCGGGCGTGAAACGGTGAAACGGCCGTCCTGCAAGTGGAAAGGGCAAACAGACGCTGATGAGGACTCTGCCCGAAGCGCGGGTAGCCCGATTAGCCGAATGCCACAGTCAACAAAAGGCGGGTTACGGCCAACACGCCATGCCTTTTTCACTGCACCCCGCCCCTTTTCTCAACGTTCTAATAGAAATGGAGAAAGAAGGAAAAAGCCAATACACCATACACTTCACAAGCAAAGCACTAGCACTCCTAAACCAAAACTGCAACCTACAAAACCCCGAACAAGTCAAAACATTCATTGCTAAAAAGAACGTATCCAACGCATACAAAAGGAACCTCTGCATAGCCTACAACAAATTCTGCAAGCACTACAAAATACAGTGGAACATGCCAAGATACCGACCCGAAGCCAAAAGAATGAAAATCCCAACCAAAGAAAAAATAGAAATGCTGATAGCAGCAGCAACCAGACCAACCTCAATCAAAATACAGATCAGCATGGAAACAGGCTTACGACCAATTGAACTATGCAACTTGAAAGTCAAAGACGTTGACCTTGAGCAGAGACTACTCTACCCAACCACAGCCAAGAACGGAGCAGCAAGAACGCTGAAAATCAGCAACACCCTAACCGAAGCACTTCGAGAACACATAGACAAGCACAAGCTAAATCCAAATGACAAAGTTTTTCATGGCAACGCTGAAGATTACGGTAAACACTACAGAGCCATGAGAAACAAGTTAGCCGAGAAACTCCACGACCCGACGATCAAGAACATACGACTCTATGACCTCAGACACTTCTATGCAACCACGCTATACGCAAAAACCAGAGACATCTTGCTCGTAAAACAACAAATGGGACACAAGAAAATCGAGACAACCTTGATCTACACTCAACTACTAAACCTCAACGACGACGAATGGACATGCAAATCAGCCACGAACATCAAAGAAGCAACATCACTAATAGAAGCAGGCTTCGAATACGTCACAGAAATAGACGGAACAAAACTATTCAAAAAACGCAAATAACAAAACTCCCCCTTTTTCTGTTCAATGTCATGCAGACTCTCTATGTCGCGCTCGCATTCTGCTCGCGCTCCAACCCACAGAAACTCAAAACAACAACTCAAACAAACGCCGAATCGAACGGCAAAACAAACGACGCGCGCTAGTCTAGAGTGATGTTTTGAAATATTCTGAAGGCGGTGTACGCTCATAGTAGTAATAAACTGTTCCTTGTTTTTTCCTTGTGAGAATTGCATTCTTCCCTTGTGATAGTTGGCGCAAACTGTTGGCAATTACCGAATCAGCCAAAGTATGTCTTAGCTCCGTCAACTTTGCAGTAGTTTGCTTGAAAGTCTTTTCAGTAGCAAAGAAGCCTTGTCTGAAAAGCACATTCTTTATGAAATCGGAAGCACTCGGCAATTCTGTTTCCTCCCCAAATACCACTGCTGGAGTCAAGAGGGTCGTCTCGCTGAAGACAGATAGAAAATCATTGAAATGAAGATGCAAGCTTTTATTGTCCAAAAATATCAAGGCATTCAAGTAGTCCAAATATGTCGGTAAGCATTCATTAATGCTTATTTTAGCCTGAATTGGTTCTGGTGGAGGCACATCATGTGGACCTCTTATGTTCCTCACACTATAGATTCTTTTCATTGAACCATAAAGGTCATCTGCATATTGAAAATGTCGGGATTCGAACTCCTTCTTTAATCGTCCATTTTTCATTTCAAAGTCAACTCTTTTTTGGCTCATTTCCTCCCATACTTTAGTGAGAAAATGTCTATCAATCTCTTGGAGTAGATTTCTTGCAATTCGCTCACAAAGGGTACCACATTTTGTGACAGCCTCTCTCCAAGCTTTTCTTGAAATTTCATGCAGAGCATAGACAAAGAAGAAGAGTGGACTTAGAAATAAGTAGAAATCTCTCGCAACTTGAACGTTATTTTCTTTTACTGCCTTAAGATAATTCTCAGACAAAATAAGCAATTTTGTTGACCCCCCCATCATTCTGTCCCAGTCCTCAATAGTTTCCTTCATATCTAGGTAGAGTAGGTCGGCATTCATGAGATTTCCACAAGAGAAACGATACAGATTTTCAAGAGCAGCATAATGCTTCTTTTCTTTTCCGACTGGGCTGTACAGGTCTTCAGACAAGGCAATCCCCTTGAGTTTCATACTCTATTTCTGGTTTAAATATTGCAGGGTTGACATAGTCTTTCAAACCCCAAAATGACATGCACGCGCCTTGCGTTCAAAGTCTTAAATAAGACTTGAGACATGGACATAATGAGGTCTAACTTTGGGTGAGAAGAAAGCGTCTGCCAAGGAATCGACTCTACCGATCAAACTGATAATAAGAAGAAGAGGTTTCAAGGTCTTAACCGAGGGCACTATCGCATCCATTTTTAAAGAAATCGATTCACTCGCTGACTTTGCAGACGAAGTCGCGGAGAGGCTAGGAGTCTTAGAGGAAAGTCCAATAGGAGAAGCGGAACCTCCAGTTTCTAGGGAAGAGTTAGAAAAGATTCCTACGGCTGACATACCTGCCATTAAGGGATCCAAAAGTACAACCGAAAATCTTGTTTTGTTATTTGATACGCCATGGGGTAGAACTCCGCGCTCGTTGGCAGAGATCATAAAAGCGCTTGAAGTGAATGCTGTCTCTGACAAGATGACATCTGTAAATTCTTACGTAAGAAGACTTGTGCAGAAAGGTACACTCAGGCGATTGGAAAAAGAAGGAAAATACGTATATTTCAAACTTCCTCAGTGAACTTTTTAGCGTGCGCGCTCCACTAGAAAGTCTCAAGAATCAACCAACCATCCTCAAACTTCCAACGCTTCTTACGATAACCAGACAACCTAACCAAACGCTTCAAAAGAACAGACGCAACGTAAAACCCCCTCTTTGAATTCAGGTAGCTCGTGAGCCTTCGGCTCACTCGCACGTTCCAGACGATACGCCAAAAAGCCGACACTCTCTGAACCAATATCAGCGCCAACTACCACTATCCAATTCAGCAGCTTCAACGCATACAATAGGAAAGCAACGCAACAGCCAAGCTGAACATAGCAAAACGCGCGCGCTGGACAAAAACTGTGGTTGTTGAAGTCGTGAGGAAAGGGTACAGAGAAAAGGCTTTTTCAGATACGTGTTGCAGTATCTCGGAGTTAAGAGAACACTAGCGCGAGCTTGGATGTAAAGGATAAATATTGCTGGATGCTAGCTTCATCCATGGGCTTTATCGAGAGATTTTTCAGGAACGCCGAGATCAAGGCGGAAGATGTCCTATCATTTATCTCGCAGAAGATTGAGGAGAATATGAACTTGGAGTACAAGGACATTGAGACGTATCATGATCCTGACAAGTTAGCCAAGGGTATTGCAAGTTTCGCCAATACAGACGGAGGGTTAATGATCCTTGGCGTGGCCGAGAGCAAAACCAAGGACGAAAAAGGGAGAATAAAGAGAATATACCCTGATAAGATCACTTGGGGCGAGATCTCTCTCGACAAAGAGAAATTGGAAAATCAACTCGCAATGAGAATACGACCGCCCGTATCTGGACTAGTAGTTAAGCCTATCAGAAACGAAAAAGACCAAGTCATTTATCTCATAGACATTCCCAAAAGCAACTCTGCTCCACACATGTCCAATCACGTATATTATGAAAGGTTGAACTTCAGAGTGCGACCAATGGAGCACTACGAAGTTGCCAATCTTTTCAGAACAAACTGGACCATGAAACAGAAGCTCGTTGAGATCATATATGAACCGCTATCTTCAATTCTAGAGAGTCATGCTGAGAAGCTCGGGCAGTATTATTGTCCTGACCGACGCGACTTTGAAAGTATCATGTCGAGAACTTACTACAAGGCTCAAATGCCCTTCGAGCTACTTGAGAATATAGACTATTATGTTGAACAGTTGGAGCGACTGGAAAGAGAGGAGTATTCTGTGCGGGAATCAGTATTCGACATTGCGCGCAAGAACATCACCGACTACCTAAGAGAGAAACAGGGTGTCCTCGGCAAGGAACTCGTTGTTCTAGACTATATATCAGTGAACATGAAACCAAGGAAACTTGAGGTCAAACTCGATTCCCATCTGACCTACAAGCTTCTTATGACAGGTCAGAACGTTAGCAACTATATTAGTGAGGCACATTGGAGAGATGTTTATGAGGAAGTATCAATTCCATACGGTGCCGAGACGTACCACATAGATCTGCACGATTTTGATGGATTTGTCTGGAGTAAGTGCTTGAAAGAAGTGGTCGAGAACTCTCGAATTATCCAATTTAAGAAAGACGCCGAGATTCTATCAGACGAAGCTTGGGATTTGATCGAGATGATCATAGAATACTAGCAATGGAGATCACACCGAACACAAGCCCACCTACGTAAAACAGAGAACTCTGCATCAGTCAAGATTCTAACACGCTTGAGCATCAACAGACCACCACAAAACATCAAACGTCCAGAGCTACCGCTATTCAACCCTACCACCCACAGCGTCAACGTAGTTAGGCAAACCTGATTCATCAAACTCGTCATCTACGAACCACTTCTGATAAGCTGGGTCACCAACATCTTTTACTATAACACGTCTACCCCAGTGATGCTTCCTAACCATTTCCGAATGACACGCAACACATGTAACCACAGGCTTCACCTTCCTACCTTTCATCTTAGAATAGCCGCAAACACCAAACCAAGTGACAACATGAAACCGCTTTATACCAACTCTCAGGGTTGCGTGGTTGAGTTGATAAAAGGCCGTTCCAATGACCGTCTTGCGTTTCTCAAAGCATTTTACAATGTACCCATCGTTCTCATATTCACGAACTTCCCGCCCTTTGAAGCCCCGACAAGTCCGACAGTCCCCACGGTCATGCACACAATTCCTGCATACGTCAAAGCCACCAGAAATAAACCCTAACGTATGATAGTGGGGTGACCAGACAAGAACTCTACGACTCTTGTCTTTACGATATCCATGAAATATCATTGCCCCACCAAGAACGCCCCGCTTCAATAAAGCCACCCTAGATTTCTCCCGCAATTTTTCCTCTGGCAAATCATAATCCTTGAACGGAACTGAGACCGTCAAGTGCTCAACGTCACCGAAACCACGTTCAGAAGCAACAGTTAAGCGTCCCTCAATATTTCGAGCTTCTCTTACGCTCCAACCACGAATGAAGCAGACTGGGCATTCGGGACGGTGACACCACAAATGCTGATGAGTGACAACAATTTTCCCCGTACAATCAACACCATTAACTGTAACTCCTTGATGTAATTCTTTATTGTCGCAAACCATGAAGCTCGTCCACCTACCACACATATCTGATGCACGCCGACCACGACCAACAGGCATAAAATTCTCATGTCCCTTATCATCAACAGGCAAACGCCAATAGTCATTCTCCAAAATAGCCCTATTCAAAGCCAAACGCTCAAGAAACGACCTAGCAACAGCAACAGACCGCGCATTACAACGCTCAAGCATAAGCAGGCACTCTCCTATGCCAAAAACGCCCTGAAGGATTCCACTGCAATACGCGCGTTTTCATTTTTAACACAAAGCATATGTAGCTGCCCCTCGATTTTCCAGTTGTGTGGCAACTGTGTCGCACCAAAAAGACCATAAATCCAAGAATAATTTGGAAAGATGCTACAAGGTAGTGCAACAAAGTAGCGCAAATGGGATGAGCGCAGTTGAGATTGCAAAACGACTGGGCATCGATAGGAGTACGGTTCACCGCCAACTTGCTACTCTTCTTCGGATGGAAAGAGTCGAAAGTAAGAATGGGATATGGTTTTCAAAAACCGTAGAGCAAACGGTCAAACCCTTGGAAAAGGAGATTGTGATAGAGCTTCAGATGCCAAAAAGCGAATATCGGCGTATAGCGTTCTTAGAGGCACAAGCTAAGGAGTTTGAAAGACTAAATTGGCCACTTGTTGCAGGAGATATCAGAATTCTTCTTGAAAAGTTCAGGGAAACAAGAACCATAAAAATAAAAGGCAAAAATGTTGATGATCTTGACCTTAAAAAATAGGGAATTTGATTCAGCAAGTTCATGAGAATAGTCTTAAGGTTAACTTGAAAGGTCTGTTTAAGCGTTTGAAAAGGTCACGTGTCAATAACTCTAAAGAGAAAGAGATTATCAATTAGGCGCGCGCGGTAGATAGAGCAATTACTTTTTAGCCATCTCGCGCATATTCTTTGGTGGTGGGATGGTGTAACGGAAGCACGCCTTTTCTGACTAATGAGATAGCTCATTCCGAAGAAAAGGAAGGTAGGGAGGTTCGACTCCTCGTCCACCCTCATATATTTAAATTAAGTTTGGTTTTGATATGTCTTCTTCTTCTCTGTCCCTCTTTTTTTCATAAGTATCAATTTTTGCCCATACGCCGCGTAGTCAATAGTCTGGGCATTGCGTTGTTGTTCTTCAATTCTTTTGAAGTTTACATCAAAGTCTCTCTGAAAGGTTGGCTTAGAAACAGCCAAATCATGAATAATCTGTGCCAAGCTTTTGAACATAGCAAGTCTACATCGAAGCAGCAATATGTTTTCTTTCCGCAGATTGCCTGTTAGCTTGCCATTTATTTTAGTCATGTCTTCGTTGAAAGCATACTTCCATTGACCATGCGCTATTCGGTTCCTTGTTTCCGCGGAATCCAATAAGTCGGTTTTTATTATTTTTGACAGTGCAGCATACTGACTTCTTGGTGTGAAAGGAACTATTGTTGAAGTGATTTTTCTGGGAGAACTCAGATTGAAGGCCTTGCAGAAAGCAGTGTCAAGGGCTGATGCCCATTTTGCTTCTAACGACTTGCGGCTGATGATTCTAGTCTTTTGGCAGTCGGTAAATGCGCCAACTTCATAAATCAGCTTCATCAATCTCACTTCTACCCACGAGTTGACTAGATGTGAAAAGAGTTTTGTGTAGATTACGATTCTTCGTTTGTCATTTATGGAGATAAATTCTCTCAGAGTTCTTTGAACTGTCTCCATCGCCTGCTCAAGCATTTGTAGGTGTTCGCAATGCTGTTTGTAGAAGTTAGTTAACGGAGGCATGAATTACATCTACTGCTGAGATGTGCAAATAAAATTGGTGGTGGGAGTCGTCACCCACCTAACCTCTCACCCGAAGATGAGTATGCTTCAGTTACACCATACCAGCCTAAATGGCGGCAATCAACTATTCCCCCAAGAGACCTTAAAAAACTAACTGCGCCTAGCGCGCGACTGTCGAGCAGAAGCGATTAATCGATGAAATCTCGCATCTCGATAACATCGATTCAGATCTCCTCGGAGACATAAGCCTTTCCCTCATTTGCTATTCAAGAGGAAAAGCTTGAAAGCTATATGTCCTAGCCATAGCAAGCTCATTCTTCCGTCTATAGCCCCGAATCTCCATTCGCTTCATGTAAGCATCATGCTAGAAAGGCATATTGTCTCCTCGTCCCGAAACGACTAGAATGAATGGTTGCGTGATGAGACATGACGAAGGAAAAAACGGAACAAGAAACACATAGCATAGACACAGAACAACAGCAAAATAGAAAATTACTAAGGCTAATGACTGGTTCGCCCTGATCTTGGACCGTTCGCTACGGATCTCACTGGACCGAAGGGTTCTGGACTTTTTTGACAAGGTCCTCATATTTGGTTCTCAACTCAACGAGTTCCATCTCGATCCCCCGATAGTCCACGTAGTCGGCGAAGAGATCCTCGTAGATTCTCACGCCTTGGATTATGCTTCGCAGCCGCAGGGTTTCAGACTGTTCAAGCCCCTGCTGCTCCAAAGCCTTCAACGCTGCACTCAAGACTTTGAGTTCGTCCTCAACACTCGGCAGCTCCAAGGGCAAAATCAACCCAGTAGTTGTTGTTCGCTGCGATTCAGGTTGAACAACAACTTCTAATCGCGCAATTTTCATGCGCACACAATCGCGCTCAACCCCAGAGAATCAAAAAATGTCAGCTTGATGAGGTCGTGGGAAGGCGCGCGGCTAGATGCGAATGGGACGGTGGTTCAGTTGAAATTCTCGAATTCTGGAGGATCAAGAATTAGGCTCTATTATCGTTCATATTCTGAAGAAAAACTGGGACTGAACGAATCTTTCGGCACGTTTGGCTTTGACCTTGGAGAGTACTGGAACAATATTTATTGGGCGCCAGTAGGTCTGATAGACGAAAGTCCATTATGGGATAGTAGACGGTGGCAATAATACTATAGCATTACGGTCAACTTAAAACCGTGAAAATTCATCGGAACAGGTCATTCTCAGAGTCAACTTCTATGACTTCGCTGCGACCGCCAACAAAGAAACCATCAGGTATAGTCCCGCAATCGACTTCTACTTCGGATATTTGGGCGTGGCATTGCTGATCACGGCAGTGGTTCTTGAGCTATTTACTTGGCAGAAGTGGCGTACACGTAGTTCAGTCCTCCAAAACAAGACAACGCGCGCGCTAAAGCTCCACGCGGTTATGTATTGTTGAATTAGTCTGATTTGCAGCGCGTTAGAGCGTTGCTAGATTCAGATTTTGATCGGTTTTTTCGGTCAGAAACTCCGGCTGTCTTCCCGTCGAAAGCATCCCGATACGCGCCGAGGAAAAGCTAACACTCATTGAAATCCATTTCTTGTCCGAGTTTAGCAACACCCTAGTGCGTGTATCTGTCGACTGATTCCTTGTTGTTCACGGCGTTAAGCTGCTTGAAGAGGAAATCAAATTTGTCTTGGATCTCATCTGCAATCGTATCACGCGTCTTTTGTGGCAGACCAACAATCTCTTTCTTAAACGGGCCAAACGCCTTTTTTCGGGTCTTATAAAGGAATTGCTCGTCAGTTTCTCCTAGTTTAGCTTCGTTTGCGGCATTGACTTTCAGCCATTCGTAGATTCTTTTCTTCAGGTCAGCTGGAAAGTGTTTTGATTCGTAAATCATGTTCTGGAACTCCGTGGCCAAATGCACTTCGGCAGTCTCGCATTCGGCGAATTTATGAAATGCCTCCGGAGGAAGGGTTGATGCTCCATGCTGCACTGCTCCTGCCAATCCATACTTCTTGCGGGCTGTATCAGAGAGAGTCTTCAATGTGTTGAAGTCAAGCTTTATCTGTGCCATTGAGCCGTTGGGCAGGACAACGCCGCCGTGAGTTGTTCCCGTCTGGACTGAGATCTTGCTTATTCCAATCAATCCCTTGTCTAACCTCTGTTTGAGGCCCGCCATAAACCCGTCTAGGTCTTCAGGCGTTGAGTTTTGATGCCCAATCTCGCCGATCTCTCCGCCCACTGAAATTGTGACTCCCTTCGGTTGAATGCGGCGGATAAACTGTGTGAGTTTCGCACAGACCTCAAAATTCAGGAGCTGTTGCTCTCTCAAATTGGGCCTCGACAAATCCACCAGCGTTGATGAGTCAATGTCGATGTTATAGAAACCAGAATGGACCGCATCAGCGATCAACGTCCTCAAAGCTTCCATTTCTTTTTCAGGGTTCTCTTTGAACTTAGCGGCATTAACTTGGAAATGGTCTCCTTGGATAAAGACCGGACCAGAATAGCTCTCCTTCATTGCTGCTGCCAGAACCATGCTTGAATATTCTATCGGTGATTGATCGGTATAGCCCATCTCAGATCGTGCAATCTCAAAGACAAATGCTCCAGAATTGTTTCTACTCGCCACTCTGAACATTCTGCGGGCTAAATCATAAGTCATACTCCTTAGATTTATCGCAGGAACCGTGAAACCGCCGAATTCACCCCTGCCGCGTGCCATGTAAAATTCATGGATGCTTGACGGATGAACCCCTTCCGCGTAAGTCCTGTCAAAAATCTCTTTGGCCAGTTGCTTCTTTTCCGCCGGATCATCACTCATGACCAATTTCCTTACGGTTTTCTCAACATCAAACGATTCTCTTCCCAATACGTTCTCGCTTCCTCAAACTAGTGTTTGACTTGTCCACCATCCAATTCCTTCATCTCAATATTAAATTAGTGCCTGCGCGCTCGTGTTTTCACGCGCGTCGAACCATGATCTGTGTAACCTCTGCGGTCGAAAGCAAACGCATTCGCATATTTTCATGGTGTTGGCCGTTCCACGTCTTTCTTAATAGAATCCATAACATGTTTCAACTTGTGGCTATTTCGAAAAGGCATGTTGAAAACAGGGGACACAGCATCTCACCGCTCGTAGCTACTGTGACTTTACACCTGTTGTGGAGATTTGAACCATTGGCTTCCCAGCATTCCCTCGCCGTCCTTCTTGACTAGTCTCGGTATGAAGTCTGTAACCCAAAACCCGAAAACCGAAAAGATAGGACGTTATTCCCAAAGAATATTATTTGAAAAAAATAGGTACAAAATAAGGAAGAACGATTCTAGACTGAAGCTGTCAGCTTAACCTAAAATCTTCGCCTTGCGGGCCTTCTCTTCGAATAGCACTCTCGGCAATAAACTGGTCTGCTGCCATCGGGCTTGAATGGTACGTCACATTCTTTCCCACAATCAGCGCAAACTGCCTTGTGCATCTCTTTCTCTGCCATGACTCTTTCAACTCCTTACACATTTTACGTGCAAAAACAGCTTCTTGCACGTTGCATGAACAAGACATGGTTCCTAATAAACCATGTGCCAAGACTGCCAAAAAAGTTCCGAGAAACGACTCCAATCAAGCAACTCACGCGCGCACGAAGTCAGAGCTTTCCTCAAAGGTCACGGCAAAGACTCATAAAACGTGACGCTCACAAGCGTGAATCCTGAGTGCTGACCGTTCCTTTCTTCCCAATTCTCAGCTGTTTCTCGCCCTTGAAGCTGGACATGTTTGCATTCTTAATCCACACAGTGTCTCCGACAGAAACAGACGCGATCTGTTCATTCCAGAGACACAGTTTTATCGTGCCCGTCTCATCCCCTATCACAGCGTTAGCCACGCTTGCATAGGTACCGAATCTCGTGAACACGAGCACGGGCTTCGCAATCTCCAGCACCTTGGCCTTCAGCTCTATTTTTTTCATTCCAGACCGTAAATCGATAATACGAAATGAACGTGCTCGCCGGTTTTCCAAGTCAAGATACCTGCGTGTCATGTCTGCTCTGGCATAGTCTCTGATCGGATTCCGCTTCTCCAGAAGAAACTCTTCTGGAATCGAGAACTGTGCAACGACTTTCGTATCGTTCATCAACAAGAAGATAGTTCTTCCCCCTGAACTGCCGCGCGTCTCAACAGAAACCTTTCCGCAGTTGGATTTCTGTTTCTCTTTCGCCAAGACTAGCGCAGAAAACAGGTTATCGGGGTCAAGTTGGTATTTCGCCGAAAGAACGGCAAGATACTCACCAGGTGACACTCTGCTCCGCATCTTTTTTCATTCTCTTGCAAACATTGCTGGAACGCCTATTTCAGAAACTTGAGCGGGTGCCTCTTAAACCGTTTCTTACAGGTGACACAGCAGAAATGATATGTGTCTCCCTCATACGTAATCTTGTATTTCGATGTCCTTTCATCCAGAACGGCACCACAAACTGGGTCAGTAGGCAACTTCTCCCTTATCCACAAGCTGATGACGGTATAGAACAGAGTTCTGCTTATTATTGTTGGCGGTAGAAACCTCCTCGCCTAAACGGCGAAGCAGACTTCGCATTCTCACTGCTTGAAAGAGGCGCAAACTCGCCTGCGATTTCACCCGAAAGCTCCGCCGACAACAATCCTGCTTCTGACCGTAGCTACGAGCCAATCTCATCCACGTAAAGCAGCAGAAAGAAGGTCCGTCTTAACATGTCAAGTACACAGTGAGAAAAATGATTGAAACATCAAACAGGTCGAGTTACTTCCCATCTAACGCGTGAAGAAGAGACTATTACATCTCTTGATTTTTATAGGACAACGTGACTTCAATATGTCATTACCTTCGAGTTGAAGATTATGCGAACTCGAAAAATTGCAGTTGTCGCCATCGGCGGGAATTCACTGATCAAAGACGACAAACATCAAACCGTCGCCCACCAGTTCAAGGCTGCCAGAGAAACCTGCCGCCACATCGCCAGCATGATAGAACAAGGCTGGAAAGTCATCATCACTCACGGCAACGGACCGCAAGTTGGCTTCATCCTGCTTCGTTCAGAGCTAGCTAGCCGTCTCTTGCCGACTGCGCCGCTCGATTCATGTGGAGCCGAAACTCAAGGCTCCCTAGGATACATGATACAGCAGAGCCTCCACAACGAGTTCATGCAGAGAGACATCAAGAACTCTGTGGCTACAGTCGTAACACAAGTGCTCGTCAAGAAGAATGACCCTGCCTTCAAACATCCCACCAAACCCATCGGCCCTTTCTACACGAAACGCAAAGCTGAGAGGCACAGGCGAGAAAAAGGCTGGGCCATAATGGAGGACGCAGGTCGAGGCTGGCGGCGCGTGGTACCCTCACCGAAGCCAATACGCATCATCGAACAGGAAGTCATAAAAAGCCTGACTGACCACAGCGTCACCGTCATCGCTGCAGGAGGCGGCGGCATCCCAGTAGTCGAAGAAAGAGGCAAACTAAAGGGCATAGAAGCAGTAATCGACAAAGACTACGCATCAGCACTTCTTGCCGCCGGCGTAGAAGCTGACCTTTTCCTCATATCCACAGCAGTCGAGAAAGTAGCCCTCAACTTCGGCAAGGCTGACGAGCAACTTCTGGACGTAATCACCTTGGCTGAAGCCAAGAAATACCTGAAAGAAGGCCACTTCCACGCCGGCAGCATGCAGCCCAAGATCCAAGCGATAATCAACTACCTTGAAAACGGAGGAAAAGAAGCATTAATCACAAACCCGGAAAACCTAGAACGCGCAATACTCGGAAGAACAGGCACACACATCCTCCCCTGAGCAGACATTGCCTCGCCAAACTTAAGAATCAATGTCAAGACAGACCCGAAAAAGAAGCTTCCGGAAAAAGCTCTTTCGCCGTTTTGACGTAGGCCCCAAAGTTGTTCCTGGAAAACAGGACAAACACTGCATCAAGATTCTGCGTCTTCTCTAGAGACTTTCGTCGTTTCGAGCGCGATTCGTCTAGTCTTCTCAACTGGATAGCCACACGTGTCTGTGCTTATGGAGGGAACTGCAATTGACTTTGGTCCCTTGGAAGCCGCTAGGGCAAGACAATTGCGGTAAGCTTCAGCTAGAAGCTTCGGTTCATCATGTTCGCCGCCCCGCCAGACAGAACCCGTAGCATGGACAACAAACTTGGTCCTCAACTTTCCTCCAGTTGTTACCACAGCTTTTCCTGTGGGCACCCCTTCAGGCCATCTTGTGGATCTTAAGCGTTTGCATTCTTCAAGTATTGCTGGTCCACCTGCCTTGTGAATCGTGCCGTCCACGCCGCCGCCTATAAACGTCGAGTTCGCAGCGTTGACCACAGCGTCAACATCCATTCGTCTCCCTGGACCAAAGAAATCCTCAACTTTCCCACCAGGAGCCCGTTTTCAGCCATCCCTTGATTCTCCCCCAGGCACGGAAAAGGCACGGTTTCACTCTATCTCCATGTTCGTGATGAACTGACTCTGCAGCTCTACAACGTCTGCGCTGTCCTTTGCACCAGCATAGGTTTCAAGCATTTCACGGTTCAATTCGAGGAAAGTGTGTCCCCATTTGTACATTGCGAGCAGTTCAGACGCTTGTTCGCGAAACCCAGCGATAAAAAGAGCAGCAACCAAAGCTTCCAGAGTCGAAAGCTTCGTAGGCTTGCCGAAGTTAACTGGGTTTCCAGCTATCAAAACGGGCAGGCAGCGTGATGTTCCCCTAACATGGGTTGATAAGAACCGTTCAGCCTTCTCCCAACTACAGTCCAGTGCGGCAAGCCCGAAATTTTCGATGCGGTCGCGGTCAGCTGGAGAAAAAGCGGTTTCTGAAAAAGGGTTAAGCACAACGGCCCTTTTCGGGAGAAACCTCACCTGCGTTACTCCTCGAACCAGTCCGTGATGCTCAAGCTTCAACGCAGTACATTTCTTGGGGTCACATTGCCTTGCATTATAAACTGCGATTCTAACGCGCTTCTCCACGTTTCCTCTGCACCTTCAAATGACTCATAGGGTCATTCAGAACCACAGGTATCCAATCTACAAGGTCCGAGGCAACCATGTGCGCACCTTTCTCTTCGAAGACAAAATCCCCTGCAGCACCGTTGACAAACGCGCCCGCAACCGCAGCTTCAAACGGGTCTGCCTTCTGCGCAAGCAGAGCAGCCACAACCCCGGACAGCACGTCACCTGTACCGCCAACGGTCATGCCAGGATTGCCCGCAAAATTAAATCTGACACGTTTTCCGTCTGAAACCACATCAACAGACCCTTTCAGCAATATTACCGCGTCCAGTTTGGATGCTGCTTTCTGAACCTCCACGGCCTTTTCTTTCAGCATATCTGGCGGCTTCTCGCCCATGAGAATTGAATACTCGCCAGCATGGGGCGTCAAAACAAGAGGTACCCCGAGTTTTCTCTTGAAACCTGCAAAAGCTTTCAAGCCGTCAGCGTCCAACAGCAAGGGTTTTCCGGCCTTTTCAACAGCATCTGTCACCATCTTCACGGCCTTCTTCGTTTCCGAATGCAACCCTAAGCCCGGACCTAAGGCCACGGCGTCAACCGTTTTCAAGTAGCTTTCTAGCACGGAAACGTTGTCAGGGTTCAAGTGTTCGCCCTTTAGCTTTACGGTTATCAAATCCGGCGACAGCGAAGAAATAGCGTAAGCCGTTTTCTCAGGAGCAGCCACGTATGCCAAGTCGACTCCCGTACGCAATGCGGCCTCTGCAACCAGCGCGGGAGCGCCCGAGTACGTTTCATTACCTCCGATCACTAGCAGTCTGCCGAAATCTCCTTTGTGAGATTCTGAAGGACGTGTATTAGTGACCAAGAGAACGTCGCCTGGTCCAGCAAGTCTCTCAAACTCATACGGCAGACCGATGTTACTCACAACGAGTTTCCCCACGTGCTTCTTTGCTTTTTCAAGTCCAGCTTTTCTCCTGTGAAACGTCACAGTCACGTCAGCCTTCACGGCATCACCCAGCACTTCGCCTGTGTCTGCGTCAACGCCAGTCGGGATGTCTACAGAAACGCAGAAAGTTTTCATTCTGTTAATCTGTTTCACCATCTGAAGGATGGGCGGTCGTAGATTTCCTCGGTTTCCAGTGCCCAGCAACGCATCAATCACGATGTCCACGTTAATCTCAGGCATCAGACTACTGTCATCGACCTCATACTTGGTAACCGTCTCGCTCAGAAAACGCAAAGCATGCCAATTCTCCAGCGCAGTTTTGTCTGCGATGTCCTTAGCCTTTCCTGCAAGTACAACTTCAACTTTGAAACCCATCGACGACAGGTGACGAGCTACCACGAAACCGTCTCCCCCGTTCCCGCCCAGTCCGCAGAAAATAGCAGCAGTCTTGGGGGGCTTGAACCGTGAAGAAACCTCTAAAGCAACACTGCGTCCGGCGTTCTCCATCAACAACAGCCTAGAAACACCATAGTACTCAGCGTTAACCTCGAGGGCGCGCATAGTCCTGCTGGTGATGGGATAGTTCACTATACTTGCCACCTACTAGCCTATTGCCGGCCGAAAGAAGATAAGCGTTATCCGCCTGACACCGATCCCCACAAGCCAACACAAAAAGGCACAATACATTTCTGAGTCTGGCTTGAGACAGAAATCTGGCAGCAAGTACGCGGTTTTTTCTCAAACCTTAGCAAAATATTTTAAAGCACAACAGCAGAAGTTAACTGTGGAGATTTGAATGCCAACAGCTTTCGTACTGATAAACACGGAAATCGGGTCAGAAGCAGATGTACTGAAAGATCTGAAGAAGGTCGAAGGAGTAGACGAAGCTCACGCTGTATACGGAGTATACGACATAATCGCAAGGATAAAAGCAAACACGATGGACCGGCTCAAAGAAATCGTAACGTGGAAAGTCAGAAGGCTCGACAAAGTAAGGTCAACACTTACAATGATCGTCGTCGAAGAAGTAGGCAAGTAATAAACAATCCCTCCTTTTTATCCATGCCTCACAAGCTCGTATTTGTATCCGAATGGAGATTCTGATCCAGAAACCAACGGGACTGAGTAGATGACCGAAAAGATACTACACATCGGCCTTGACGACACTGATTCAACAAGAAGAGGTTGTACCACCTACGTCGCAGCCGTCCTTGTTGAAGAATTAGAGAAGCTGGGAGCATGCTTCATTGATTACCCCAACCTGGTCAGGCTGAACCCCAACGTGCCTTGGAAAACCCGAGGAAACGGCGCGTTATGCCTGAGAATCCGCTACGCTGAGGGCTTGGAAGAGCAGATCAAGAGTAGAACCTTGAACTTGGTCGAGAAATACTCAGACCTGGAGTCCAAGGGCACAGACCCCGGAGTCGTCTTCTTCAGAAGATCCACGATCCCAAGACAAGTCAGAGTCTACGCTACGAATGCCATAACGGGAGTCGTCCAACTCAAAGAAGCACTAAGCCTGGTGACACGGTACAAGGCAGAGGCATTAGGTTTCAAGAACGGCAGAGGAATTATCGGTGCTCTCGCAGCAGTCGGCGAAACTCTTCATGAAGACTACACCTACGAAATACTCGCATACCGAGCGCCGAAGAATTGGGGCACAAGACGAAAGGTCAACGAGGCATCAATCTTTCAGATGGACATAGAAACAGCCCCGTACACTTTCAACAATGTGGACAGAGAAAAAGAGAGAGTAATTATCACACCGCGAGGACCTGACCCGATACTCTTCGGCATCCGAGGAGAAACTTCTGAGATCGTAAAGAAAGCGTTTCAAATGGTCAAGCCTCTTGAACCCGTTGAAAGATGGGTCATCTTCCGTACAAACCAAGGAACAGACGCACATCTAAGAAGGGCATCCAAACTGGGCGGTCTGGCACCTTACAGTTCGGTCATAGTCAGGGGAACCGTGTCAGCACCTCCTCGGGTAGTCCCCAAGAGGCATGCCATTTTCCGGATAAAGGACGAAAGCGCAGAAGTGGATTGTGCAGCATTCGAACCGACAGGCGCTCTTCGACATATAGCCCTGAAACTAAGAGTCGGAGATGTCGTGGAAGCTTTCGGCGCTGTAAAAAGTCCTTCATGGCCAAACCCGCTAACGATCAACTTGGAAAAAATCCGCGTGACGAAGCTTGAACCAAAACTCGTCTACCAGAATCCCCTGTGTCCAGACTGCGGAAAACGGTTGAAATCCATGGGCAAAAATCAAGGGGTCCGATGTGAAAAATGCGGCTTCAAAAGGCAAGACAACTCAAAAATCAAGGCAAGGATTAAGCGTTGCCTCAAGAAGGGCATCTACATAGCAGCGACAAGGTCGCAGAGGCACTTGACCAAGCCTCTGGCACGTTACGGAATGGAAAAAAGCTGCCGCCAAGACGAAGAACTGATAGAACAGTGGCATTCCCCCTAGGTTTTTCCGTCGCTTACTTTGAATACCTCACACAGCATGCGGTAAAGCTCGTCTCCGCCTTCAACCTTTGAAAACAAGTCCTTCTCCGCCTTCAGTATTCGGCCCATAGTCTGATAAGTCTGTTGCCACTCAAACTCTTTCCACATAAGACGGTAATTCCTCAACTCAAGCCACGCGCGGAAGATCAGCACAGTAAACATGCCTAGAGTCAGCAGTAGGTTCAGCAGGTAAAGGTCAATTACATCCGTGGTTCTTCACCTCCTGAGAGACGCTAGATACGTTAGTAGGCAGAACACATTTAAATCAAACTTGTGATACCAAAGGAACTGGAGGTCTCTGGATGAGCGAAGTTTTCTCACCAATCCTTTTCCAGCTCGGCGTTGGCGGAATCGGAGGTTTCATAGTCGGTTACGCTCTCAAGAAACTTAGCAAACTCGTACTTTTCCTGATAGGGCTTTTCATTATTCTGCTAATCTATTTGAGCACACAGGGCATTGTCAACATAAACTATGGTGGACTCTGGGATGCTCTCAATGGTTTGCTCCATCTGGGAAGCTCAGCTTTGTCATGGCTCGTAGGCGTAATATCCCTGTTACCCTTTGCTGGAAGCTTCATCGCTGGTTTCCTACTTGGACTGAAGATGGGATAGAATTGGGTCCCGCTGAATTTGGTGACAGCGATCATCCTGCCCAATGGTGTAGCTACTGCCTGGAATGGCCGCGATGAAGTAAAGCCTGGATGGACTGGAACTAGCGAAATAGTTTAAATGTCTGTGCCTCGTTTATCCTTTCAAAACTTCATCGTCCGCATTTGTTGGAGTGTTCCCAGCTTGGAGAAATTTCCAGCAGAAGAATATAGTCTACCTTTTTTCGAGCAGACAGACTACATTCGAAAATTGTGTCCCAAATGCAAAGAATACTATTGGACGCAGAATCCAGCTCAAGAAACATGCGGAGAAGCAACTTCCGAAGGATGTTCCTACTACACGTTCATAGGAAAACCCGCAACAAGAAGAAGCTATAGCCTGCAAGAAATGCGCGAGGCTTTCCTTTCGTTCTTTGAAAAGAATGGGCATGCCCGCATAAAGCCCTACCCCGTTGTGGCAAGATGGAGAGACGACATCTACCTGACCCACGCAAGCATAATTGATTTCCAACCATACGTAACCGAAGGCATCACCCCCCCGCCTGCCAACCCCTTGGTCATCTCACAGCCCTGCATCCGCATGGTAGACATCGCTAACACAGGCCCAACATTCGGCAGACACTTCACCATCTTCGAAATGGGCGGAGCACACGCCTTCAACTATCCAGATAAAGAAGTCTACTGGAAAGACCAGACAGTCAGATACCACCATGACTGGATAACCAAAGACCTTGGCGTGAAATCAGAAGAAATCATCTACAAAGAAGGAGTATGGATCGGAGGCGGAAACGCCGGACCAGATGTCGAATGCATAGTAAGAGGTCTAGAAGTAGCCACCCTCGTCTTCATGCAGTTCAAAGTAACCAACGGCCAATTCGTGAAACTGCCAATCAGAACCGTCGACACCGGCTACGGGATAGACAGGTACGCGTGGCTTTCTCAAGGAGCCCCAAGTGGCTTCCACGCAGTCTACGGAAACCTGCTCCAGAAAATCTTCAAAATGGCAGGAATAAACGAAATTGACGAAAAGCTGCTGATCAAGACAGCCGAAGTTTCAGGTCTAGTGAGCCTGGACAAGATGGCAAGCAGAACCGAAACAAGGAAGAAAGAAGCAAAGCTCGTGGGAATAAGCGTAGAGGACCTGGACAAGTTCTTGGTTCCCATAGAGAATGCTTTCGCAGTGGCAGATCACACGAAATGCCTCAGCTTCATACTCTCCGAAGGCGTGGTCCCCTCAAACATCCAAGAAGGATACCTGGCAAGACTGATTTTCCGCAGAGTCTACCGCTTGCTCAGAATGCTCAACATTCAGGACAAGCTGTACGACATCATGAACATGCAGATAGAAATGTGGTCAAAAGACTACCCTCACTTGAAAGAAATGCGCAACGAGATTCTGGAAATGCTCAAGATTGAAGAAGAAAAGTTCGAAGACACGATCAAACGGGGGGAAGGAATGGTGAAACGCATTTCCAGCGAACTGAAAACTCGGGGCAAGAAGCATATTCCGATTGAAACATTAACCGAGCTTTACGATTCGCACGGACTGCCACCTGAAATTGTCAAGCAGGCCGCGGAAAAGGAGGATTTGAAAGTTGAAGTTCCTGACAATTTCTATGCCCTTATTGCACAGCGACACATGGAAATCTCCAAACCTGCGGAAGAAGTCACATCTGAAAGACATCTTGAAAACGCAGTTGCTGGACTTCCTGCAACTGTGCCACTCTATTATCAGGACCAATACATGAAGCATTTCGAAGCCACAATCCAAGAAGTCATAGAAAGCGAGTTCGTCGTTCTTGAAAAAACATGCTTCTTCCCAGAAGGCGGGGGACAACCTGCAGACAGCGGCCGCATAGAGTTTGACGGCAAAGAGGCTGAAGTCGTTGACGTCCAGAAAGTCGGAAGAGTCATCATCCATAAACTTAAAGGCCCAGTTCCGAAGAAAGGCGACTCCATCAAGGGCACAGTCGACTGGAACAAGCGATACAGTCTAATGAAGAATCACACGGCAACGCACGTAGTCGGCGGGGCAGCGAGACGTGTGTTAGGCCAGCACGTTTGGCAATTCGGAACTCAAAAAGGAGTCGAAGCTTCCAGACTTGACATTTCACACTACCGCCGGCTCACACTTGAAGAACTCCAAAAGATAGAAACACTGGCCAACGAGGCCGTCTTACGTAACATACCGGTAGAAACCGCGTGGATGTCCAGAAACGAAGCTGAAAGCCAATACGGTTTCAGACTCTATCAAGGCGGAGCCGTTCCAGGAAAGGAAATCCGCGTCGTGAAAACTGGAGACTGGGACGTCGAAGCATGCGCAGGAACCCACCTGAAGAGCACACTCGAAATTGGCTTCCTCAAAATAGTCCATTCTGAAAGAGTCCAAGACGGCGTCGAAAGGCTAGTGTACTCCATCGGAATTCCAGCAGTGAAAGCCGTACAAAGAAGCGAGCAGCTGCTCATGAAACTGTCTGAAACGATGAACGCTCCCGTAGAGAAGCTTGCGACAACTGCTGGCAAGCTTGTGAGAGAACTGAAAGAGGGAAATGTTGAGCGAAGAAGGTTGATCAAAGAACTTGCCTTGCGAGAAAGCGGCAGTCTGGAGACAAAGCTCGGAGAGCATGCTGAGGAAGTAAATGGCATAACACTCGTGACACGCGATTTTGATGGGTCAATCGACGTTGAGCGGATGGTCCAAACGGCCAACGAAACAATCAGGAAAAATGATGCGACAGTGTCAATCTTCTACGGGTCAGACGGGACGAACGCCCGAATAATGGTTATGGCAGGCGAAGCCGCGCTCAAAAAAGGTGCCAATGCAGGTGAAATAGTCAGAGAAGCTTCCAGAATAGTAGGAGGCGGAGGAGGAGGAAAGCCTAATTTCGCGCAAGGTGGCGGCACAAACGTTGACAAACTGTCGGAAGCAGTCAAAGGAGCCAAAACGACACTGTTGCGCCAGCTAGGCCGCTAAGGAGTGTATTGCGCTAACCTGAAGCTCGACAAAGAACCCGAGATTCAGGCTCTGTTCCCAAAGTCTCGGGGATTTTCGCCACATCAAACAATTTATTGATTTCACCAAGATTCATGTCTGCAATAGCGTTTGCGGTTGCTCTCAAGCTTATTTTCAAAGATGCTCCCTTTGATTGCGCGCTGGCTTGTCCCTAAAATGGTTAAAAATGGTGGTTATTCTTCTTTTGTCTATTGGCGTCTGATTTGGGCTTGTTTGGTGAGCAAATCTTGGCCGCGTTGAAAAATGGCAGCTCATGGATTCCAACAAATCCGGAAGGAAAGCAGAGTTTCCATAGACTAAACCGTTGAGGCTGCATCTAGCCCGTTTGGAACGTCACGGCATGCAACATGGCTAGAAACAGGTGTATACCTCAAAACTGCCCCCAAACCCAAGAATAAGAACCAAGACCATTTAAGACCAATTTCGGGACAGGGCAGCGCGCCAGAATAGTTAGCACGCTAAAGATGGGCTGTACCTTTTTTCCTTCCTCAGAGCCAAAAAGGCGGATCCGATTGTCTTTGTTCTCACCAGAGGAAAAGATTAATGCAAGTTTGCACAATATGATGTACGGTGCTGCATATGAGGGATAGCGTTCTCTGTTCATAAGGACAAAACCTTTAATACTCCTCAACCTACTTCAACAAGTTTCATGGAATTTTTGAAAAAAATCGAAGAAAAATGGCAGAAAAAGTGGGAAAGCGCCAAAATCTTCAACTCGGACCCTGATCCAACGAAGCCCAAGTATTTCATAACCGTAGCGTATCCGTACCCGAACTCTCCGCAGCACATTGGCCACGGTAGAACCTACACTCTGGCAGACGTGCACGCGAGGTACATGCGCATGCGAGGCTATAATGTGCTCTTGCCCATGGCTTTTCATTACACAGGGACACCGGTTCTAGCGATGGCTAAGCGACTTGCAGAGGGCGACGCAGGCCTGATCAAAGATTTCACCAAGGTCTACAAGATCCCGAAAGAAAAACTTCAAGAACTCACGGACCCCCTTGCCATGGCGCGGTACTTCCACCAAGAAATTAAAAGTGGAATGAAAGAAATGGGCTACTCAATAGACTGGAGACGCGAATTTACCACCACAGACCCGCATTACAACCGTTTCATAGAGTGGCAATTCCGGAAACTGCGTCAAGGCGGATACATAACCAGGGGTAGCCATCCTGTAGGATGGTGCCCCAAAGATGGAAACCCTGTAGGCCAACACGACACAGTGGGTGATGTGGAACCCGAAATAGGCGAATTCACGCTGATAAAATTCAGACAAGACGATTCTGTGTTTCCAACAGCAACGTTGCGTCCGGAAACAGTCTTTGGAGCAACAAACATCTGGCTAAATCCTAGAACCAAGTATGTGAGAGCCGCTGTCGACGACGAACAGTGGATCATTAGCCAAGAGAGTGTGGAAAAACTGATTCACCAGAACCGAAAAGTCAAAATCCTCAAAGTTTTTGAAGGAAAAGAGTACATTGGGAAGTACGTTGAAAATCCTGTGAATGAAAGCAGGATCCCTATTCTGCCGGCGGATTTTGTTGACCCGAAGAACGCCACGGGCGTCGTCATGTCGGTTCCGGGACACGCTCCATATGATTATGTTGCTCTTCAAACCATCGTAAAAAATCCTCAGCAACTGAAAGAATACGGACTTGGACCTGAGGCTATAGAATCGGTGAAGCCCATATCTCTCATCGACGTGCCAGGCTACTCAGAGGTTCCAGCCTGCGATGCGGTAAAGAAGATGAACATTCAAAGCGAGTTAGACCCGAAACTGGAAGACGCGACAAAAGAGGTGTACAGGCACGAGTTTCATAACGGAAAAATGAAGCAGAACACAGGCAAATACTTCGGTTTGTCGGTGGCTGAGGCAAAAGACAAGGTCAAACAAGACCTTATGGCTGAAGGCAAAGCTACAGTAATGTATGAGTTGTTGAACAGACCGGTGCGATGCCGCTGCAAAACGGAGTGTATCGTCAAAACAGTTTCAGACCAATGGTTCATTGACTACGGCAACCCGGAATGGAAAAAACTAGCTCACAAGAATTTGGACGAAATGGAAATACTGCCCGCGGAAGTGCGCCCAGAGTTCTGCAATGTCATCGACTGGCTGCATGAGAAAGCATGTGCCAGGAAATCAGGAATGGGCACACGACTCCCCTGGGATAGGGACTGGATCATCGAATCACTGTCAGACTCCACAATATACATGGCTTACTACACGATAGTTAAGCACATCAAACAAACCATGATTCAGCCTGCTCAGTTGACGGATGAAGTTTTCGACTTCATATTTCTCGGCGTCGGAGAAGCTGCGGAAATCAGCAGAAAAGCTGGCTTACACGCGAAACTCTTGCGGCAAATGCAGGACGAGTTCAAGTACTTCTATCCGTTGGACAGCCGTCATTCCGGTCGTGAACTGATTTCCAATCATCTGACGTTCATGATATTCAATCACACGGCCCTATTCCCGGAGAACCTGTGGCCCCGCCAGATCGTTTCCAACGGAGTCGTAATGATGGAGGGCACCAAGATGAGCAAATCCTTTGGAAACATCATTCCTTTGCGTGAGGCTCTAACAAAGTTCGGCGCAGACCCAGTACGGCTCAGTGTTCTGTCAACAGCTGAGTTACTGCAGGACGCCGACTTCAGCCCCGCAATAGCTAGGTCAATGTGTGAAAGACTGGAACGACTTCACAGATTCGCCTCCAAACTCGCCAAGACGCCGCGCAAAAAAGTTCCAAAAGAGTCGCTGGCAGCAATTGACCGGTGGATGCTCAGTCGACTGCAAGAGCACATAAATAGGACCACTGAAGCCGTGGAAAAACTCGCAGCACGCAAAGCGATACACACTGTTTTGTACGAATTGAATCAAGACTTCCAGTGGTACCAAAGACGCGCTGTAGACAAGAAGGCAGAACGCAAAGCTATCTTGGCATACGTGTTCAGAGAAGTCTTTGACGCTCAGATACGGATGCTGGCTCCAATTGCTCCCCACATGTGCGAGGAACTGTGGGAAATGATCGGTGAAAAGGGCTCTGTTTCACTGGCATCGTGGCCCGAGTACGACGCAGCAAAGACGGACATGAGAGCAGAAGAAAATGAAACTCTGATCATGAGTGTACTGGAGGACACCATGAACATAGTAAAAGCGACAAACGTAAAACCGAAGAAGATATGCTACTACGCGGCTGCACCGTGGAAATGGAAAGTGTATCTGAAGGCGGTAGAAAAGTCCGAGTCCGCGAAGATACAGCAGAAAGACTTGATGAAGGAACTGGTCGCAGATCCCGCTTTGAAAGCGAAAGTCGAGAGAGTGGCAAAATTCGCCGCGCAGACGGTAGACGAAGTCAACCGCATGTCTGAAGAGAGAAAACAGAGGATACTGCAGGTTGGAATCGTGAATGAAGATGAGGCTCTGGGTGAAGCTGAAGCCTTCTTAGAGAAAGAAACCAACGCTGAAATCCAAGTCTACGACGAAGAAGATGCAGAACGGTACGACCCGAAAGCTAGAGCAGTGCTTGCAAAGCCCTATCGCCCCGCGATTTTCATAGAATAGAATATATCAACCTAACCCTTTCTTTTTACTGTCGGAAGTGGGGATCCGTAGCGCAGCATGGATACAGCTTTGGCCAGAAAGCGCGTCGGCCTTCTAAGGCTGAAAGCTGATGAAAGCCGAAGATCCTGGGTTCAAATCCCAGCGGATCCGCCATCTCAAGACATCTATGACAAGTAGTCGCCGCGGAGAGCATTCTCTCTTTCTGCCATGGTCTGACATGTGTGCTCTTCGGCAAAGCTCAGGTTGCGAGTAAGTTTTATAACAGTAGTGAAATAATAGATGATAACTGCTCTAACCTTTGACTTATAGATGTATAAGGTGATCATTGTGAGTACGCATGCGGATGATTTGAAGTTGCGGCTGATGACCATAGACCTGCTTCGAACTGCAAAGTACAAGAGGAACATCACATATCGCGAGCTGGCTTCTAAGACAGGTCTGCCCGTTACCGTTTTAAGCAGATACGCAAAGGGGCACGTGTTGCCTAACACCTCGAGGGCGAAGCAGCTGTGGAAAGTCTTGACGAAGCTAGTTGGTCTTGAAACCGAGCTTCGCAGCAGAATAAAGTTCGACGAAGACGGGTACTTTGACAACACAGAGATCATTGGAGATTTTAACATTCTTCAACAAGCAGCCAACCACGCGTTGGCAGATTTCGCTGGAAAGCGAGTGACCAAAATCTTGACCGCAGCTGTCGATGGCATTCCGCTAGCAACAATGGTCGCGAACTCTCTCGGAGTTAACCTTGTCCTTGCCAAAAGAAACAAGGAGATAGGTGTCAAAGGATTTCTTGAGGAAACATACGTTCTGTACAAAGGTTCAGGTGTGACGATGACTCTCTACATACCTAAAGAAGCAATCAAGAAAAAGGACAGCGTCCTCGTAGTAGACGACATGATCAAGAGTGGGGAAACTCAGGCTGCCCTAGTGAATCTCGTGCGGAAGGCCAAAGCGGAACTGTCAGGAGTATTCTCACTCATAGCTGTAGGTGAGGACTGGAAGAAGACCCTTAAGCTTTCAGGAGAATGCCCGATAGAAGTGATCACCTACGTCAAATCACCCTACGACGCAAGCAGTCACTACTAGAAGCCAGATCGTTTTTCTTTCCTTTCTAACGCAACTCTGCCAATCGTCAGAAGCGCAGTATCAAAGCTGATGAAATGGCTTGATGACCCTCGTTTTTCGTTCCAGAAGGCTCCTCATGAAACGTCTATGCCCAACGCTTCGGCGTACTTCTGTCCTTGACTCTGGAGAATCGTTTGGAGGTCTTCCTTTTTCAGAACCTCTTTCGATGGCCAATCAGCTTTATACGCTGACTGCATAAACGACTTGTGAGGCTCAGGCATGCGAACAATTGAATGGCTTAATGGCAATGTCAAAACATTAGATCAGACGAAGCTTCCCAATGAGACAGTGTTCATCAGATTGAAGACTTGCGACGACGTGGCAGAAGCGATAAGAACAATGAAGATCAGGGGTGCGCCGCTTCTAGGCGCTTCTGCAGCTTTTGCCCTTGCTTTGACAGCATATCATTCGAGAGTCAAGACTCGTGAGAAGCTGCTTGAGGAACTGCAAGAGTCAGCAGAAACCATTAGAAAGACACGACCGACGGCTATCAACCTTTTCTGGGCGGTAGATAGAATCTTGGAGAAAGCGCAGGTTACGTCTGCAAGTCGCGCCGCTTTGGCGAGGTTTGTGGTTGAAGAGGCGAAAAGAATCGCTGACGAAGATGTCGCTGCAAACCATCTTATTGGCAAGCATGGCGCCAAACTTGTCCAAGATGGTGACGCTATTCTGACCCACTGCAATGCTGGTGCTTTGGCAACTGTTGATTACGGCACAGCCTTGGGTGTGATCAGAGCAGCTTGGGAACAAGGAAAGCGGATAAGAGTATTCGCTGACGAAACGCGCCCCCTATTGCAAGGGGCCAGACTGACCGCTTATGAACTCAGAAGGGATGGAATTCCTGTCACTTTGATTACAGACAACACGGCGGGGTACGTCATGTCTAAGCACATGGTCAAGATGGTGATCGTTGGGGCCGACCGTATCCTCAAAGACGCGATAGTAAACAAGATCGGAACATTCACGGTTGCTGTTCTGGCAAGAGAACACAAGATTCCATTTTATGTTGCGGCTCCCAGATCCACTTTTGACACGAGGAGGGCCTCATCAGAAGTCATTATTGAAGAGAGAAAACCTGAAGAGGTAACCTTGATCAGCGGGAGAAGAATCGCACCGGAAGGAGTGGACGTTTTCAATCCTGCCTTTGACATCACGCCGCTTGATTATGTGACGGGTATAATCTGCGAAGACGGATTATTGGACAAACACGATTTCAGTCGGTTCAATGCCTAACTGCTAATAAGCTGAGAAACAACTCTATGCTAGCTGAGGGTTAACATGGAAGACAACAAAGAAGAGGAACTGCCGAAGTCACAAACAAGGATCAACGGGCTACTCGGTCGAAAAGGTGTCATGGTCTCTGAACAGCAGTCGATCAACGAACTTTCTTCGAAAGGATACGGCACAGTTGAAAACAAAAAATTGGCGCTTGCTTTCTATGAGGCACTCTATCTTCTGGACAGAGGATTACTGGAAATTGAAGACTGCAAAGGACACAAGACCGGTTTTCAGAGACTATTGCAGTCCTACAAAAGCACCGACGAGAACGCATGGGCCGCTTACTTGGCGTACAGGGATCTGAGGAGCCGAGGTTATGTTGTACGCGAAGGCTTCGGTTCAGGCGTCGATTTCAGAGTATATGAACGAGGAGATTACTCAAAGGAAACTGCAAAATACCTCATACTGAGCATTCAAGAGGGAAAACCGATTTCGATCCAAGACCTGATGAATGCTCTGACGCAGAGCCTCAGTCTCAAGAAGGATCTCGTTTTGACGGTGATGAACCGTCGAGGAGAAACAGTCTACTATTCAGTTTCACAACTGAACCTGAAGTAACGGAGAAAGCCGAAAATGAGCGAGTTCAAGCCAGTAAGAGGAATGAGGGATCTCCTGCCAAAAGAGGCGCAAATGCTGAGGAGCGTTGAGGAAAAAGCCAGAAAAGTGGCTGACCTGTACGGTTACAAAGAGATTGTAACACCTGTTGTGGAATCATATGACCTTCTGTCAGCAAAGGCCGGTGAAGAAGTGAAGTCACGGATGTTCCTTTTCAAAGACCTCGGCGGAAGGAATGTTGCTCTCCGACCAGAATTCACGGCTTCTGTAGCAAGGCTTGTCGCCACGACTTTGAGAAACGAACCCAAACCCTTGAGACTCTTCTGTGTGGGCAGTGTCTACCGATACGATGAACCACAACGAGGGCGCTACCGCGAATTCTGGCAGTCAAACTATGAACTGATGGGGTCGAACAAGCCAGAAGCAGACGCTGAAATTCTGGTGTTGACCAACTGCCTATTGCAGCAGACTGGCCTGACAAAATACGCCTTCAAAGTCGGACACGTTGGAGTGTTGAAGGGACTGCTGTCCCAAGAGAAGGTTGATGAAAAAGTCCAGAACGCTGTCATGCAGCTAATGGACAAGAAACAGCACAATGATGCCATTGCACTGCTGGAGGAGTCAGGAACACCTCAACAATGCATATCAATCATTCGAAGACTTGTAGAACTTCGAGGCGCAAACACTCTAGAAATAGTTGATAGCATAAAAAACCTTGTAGACGGCTACGAACAGTCTGTTGAAGCGGCGAGGAACTTGGGCGAGATCCTGACGCTTGTCTCCAGAAGCGGATACAAAATCAACATAACCGTTGAAGCGGGTTTTTCTAGAGGGCTTGAATACTATACAGGAATGATTTTCGAAACTTACGCTCCAGACTTGGACATAGCGCTCGGGGGTGGAGGAAGATACAACCGCCTTATCCAACTTTTCGGAGGCGAACCTGTTCCTGCCGTAGGCGTCGCCCATGGAATTGACAGAATAATGCTCGGCCTGCAGATGCAGAAGACACAAGAAGAGTCGAACGAGCGGAAAGCCGTAATGGTTGTGCCAACAAAAGACGAACTGGTGAGTGAAGCATTTAGAATCGCACAATCGTTGAGGCAGGCGGGAATATCTGCAGAACTCGAGGTTATGGGCCGAAAGATGGTCAAGGCCCTGGAGGTGGCTGACAAGAAGAACGCCGCCTTCGTAGTTATTGTCGGAGAAAAGGAACTCAAGGCGAACTCTACGATAGTAAGAGATCTAGCTAAGAGAGAACAGCAAATCGTCAGTATTGAGAAAATAGGGGAATACTTGAAAAACCATATCTAGCTTCTTATGTGACAAATTCTGCCTTTATCAATGTCACGTTCTGCTCCGGTTTGCCATCATTCGGGTTCTGCGGATCGGTAGGAATTATCGGTACTCCGCCAATATCATCCACAACGTCCATGCCTGCGACCACCGTGCCGAAGACCGAGTAATTGCTGTCCAATTGGGCAGCATTCGTGTTATTCAAGTTTATGAAAAACTGGCTCGTAGCAGAATTTGGCGCGCTTGTTTTCGCCATGGCCACTGAACCCCTTATGTTGCTATGTTTGTTAGGAAGTTCATCTTGAATCGTGGGCACTGTAATTCCCTTCGAGGTAGCATCTCCGCCCTGAATCACAAAACCATGTACGACTCTGTGAAAAATAGTGCCGTCATAGACACTCCGTTCAACAAGATTCCTAAAATTGCCAGAGGTGATAGGCATATCGTCATACAATTCGATCGTAATGTTTCCCATACTTGTTTCTAATGTGACCCTACTCTTATCCGCATTTGAATCTGGCGTATTCGTGTTGGGCGTGCTCTTGCGGGTCATGCTGCTATATACGATCATCACAGCAACAAAAGCTATGAAGACAACAGCGATCATGCCCTTCTTGTTCTTGGAGAACCATCCTTTCATAGAAAAATGACCGCATAGAATGACATATAAACGTATTGGAAGTCCCTTCGGTCTATCCGGGCAAAGTGTCCGACGAGGTGAAAAACATGCTGACTTTTGAGTGTCCATGCCCTAACATATGAGGTTCGGAGGCTGATTCAAGCTCAGTCTGACCACCAAAGCCTTCCTTTTGCCCAAATAGTCTGACAAGACGGTTTCTTCCGTTCAGACTGGTGCAGCGCAAGAGATTTTAGGCCTCTCAACGCATAGAACTGACCAAGGTCAAGACAGAAAATGAGTCAGAGACACTTGGATGATTTCTCAGCTTCAAAGAAAGCAAAAATAGTGGAGGAAGGAAAGACATCCGCAATTCCGGCGCCTGTCGAGGTTCAGTCCAAAGAGAGAAAGAATGCTTTTCCTCCAGTTGCACCTGCAAACTTGCCCCCGTCCTATTTGGTCTCTGCCTCGTATGACGGCAAAGCAGGCAAAGCAGTGATCAAGCTCTACGAACCTATTTCAGGCCGCATCTACTTCTGGTATGACAATACGGGACATCAACCATACTGCCTTACAAACTTGTCGCAATATGAACTGGAGAAAATCAGCCGGCTGATTCAGCATCAGGGCTTTGACCGTTTTGAGACTGTAGAGAAATTCGACCCGCTGTTGGAGAGACAGGTGAAGGTAACCAAAATAGTCGCCAAAGACCCATTAGCAATAGGAGGGCGCCCAACTGGCTGCATTAGAGACATAATACCCGAAGATTTCCCAAAAGTCTCCGAAGTATCCATAGCCCCAGAAGACATCAAAGTGTGGGAGTCGACGATAAAATATTACCAGTCATACATTTACGACAGGAATCTTCTTCCAGGAATGATCTACAAGGTTCAAAACGGTAATCTTCTTCCAGAGAGACTGGAAGATTCCGAACGGATGATTCAGAAACTAAAGCTAGTGTTCAAGGACGCGACAGATGAAGAGTCAGGGTTCATAGAACAGTGGGCACGTCTAATGGAATATCCCGCGCCGAGTTTTCGCCGAATAGCATTAGACATAGAGGTCTTGGCGCCGATACCAACACGCGTACCTGACCCGCGAGAAGCAGCCTACCCAGTCATCTGTGTTTCACTCTACAGTTCAGACGGACTGAAAAAAGTCATGATTCTGAAGCGAGAAGGCGTTCGTGAAGGCGTTGAGCACTTGCCGGCTGATGTGGAATACTTCAGTTCCGAAGTCACTCTCATACAGGTAGTGTTTGATTTTTTGTGGAACTATCCATTTGTTTTGACTTTCAACGGGGACGATTTTGACCTCAGTTACCTGACGCACAGAGCGCTGAATCTCGGCATCAGACGCGGCGAGATTCCTATAGAAGTCGGAAAACGGTCCTGCCTCTTAAGCTACGGCATCCACATCGACCTTTACAAGTTCTTCTTCAACCGATCAATACAGATCTACGCCTTCAGCAACCGCTACAAAGATGTCACCCTCAATGACGTGGGCAAAACCCTCATACAGCTCGAGAAGATAAAACTAGAGAAACGCCTAGGCGAACTAACCTACACGGAGCTAGCAAAATATTGTCTTAGGGACTCAGAAATAACATTCAAACTAACGGATTTCGAAGACGAACTCGTCATGAAACTGATTTTGGTGTTAACGCGAATAAGCAGCATGCCAATGGAAGATGTCAGCCGACAAGGAGTTTCGCGGTGGATAAGGAATTTTCTGCAGCGAGAACATCGACACAGAAACATGCTGATCCCGACTCCCCAGGAGATTCTTGCAGTCAAAGGCAAAACTGCCACGAAAGCGATCATAAAAGGCAAAAAATACAAGGGTGCGATTGTCGTTGAGCCAGTGCCAGGTGTACATTTCAACGTTTCAGTTATGGATTTCCCCAGCTTGTACCCTTCCATAATCAAAGTCTGGAACCTGGGTTATCAGTCAATCCTGTGTTCGCACCCAGAGTGCCGCACCAACATCATCCCCGACACACCTAACTGGGTCTGCAGGAAAAAGCGTGCCTTAGAAAGCCTCTTGATAGGTTCACTGAGAGATCTGCGGGTTGAATGGTACAAGCCCAAATCGAAAGACAAGGCTCTGTCTGCTGAACTAAGAAGCTGGTACAACATCACACAAGGAGCACTTAAAGTAATCTTGAATGCAAGCTACGGAGTCTTCGGCGCTGAAAGCTTCGACCTCTACTGCCCACCAGTGGCTGAAGCAACCGCAGCCATCGGCAGACATTCAATCACGCAAATACTCAACAAAGCCGAAGAGCTAGGCATCCAAGTGCTTTACGGAGACACCGACAGCCTTTTCCTGAGAAACCCGTCAAAACAGCAAACCGAGGAACTAGTCCACTGGACCGAACATGAACTGAAAATGAGTCTCGACGTAGACAAGGTTTACAGATACGCAGTCTTCAGCTCTCGAAAAAAGAACTATCTCGGAGTCCTAGAAGACGGTACGGTTGACGTCAAGGGACTAACAGGCAAAAAACGCCACATCCCCGTTTTCATCAAAAAAGCCTTCGAAAGAATGAAGGCACACTTGGCCATGGTGAAAACACCGTCGGATTTCGAAAACGCCAAGAAAGGCATCGCCGACATCGTCCGCGATTGCCACATGCAGTTGAAAAGACGAGAATGGGAGAACATGAGCGACCTAGCATTCAACGTAGTCTTAGGCGACGATATCGAACGGTACACGAAAACAACCCCCCAGCACGTTAAAGCTGCGAAAATCCTGAAGGAAAACGGAGCAGAACTGAGGGCTGGCGATTTGATAAGCTTTGTCAAAGTCACCAAGGAACCTCATGTGAAACCAGTCGAACTCGCAACCAAAAATGAAGTTGACGTTGACAAATACGTAGCATATCTGCATTCGACATTTGATCAGGTACTAGACGCATTGGGCCTAGATTTTGATGAAATAATAGGACTCACAAAGCTTGAAAGATTCATGTGACCAAGTCTAGTTGTCTGCGTTTACCACTTTCAATCCGTGCGACTTCAAAGGTTCGATAACGTTTCTTCTACTCAGCGTCCAAAGCAACACGTAGCCGATTACTGCTATCGCAATTAAGCTGCTAACGGTAACGCTGGCCATCATCCCGGCCCACACTGGCAGAGTGCCAAAGGCATCTGGCGGCGGAAAGAACACCCATAGATAGCCGCCGACGATAAAGCCCTATGGGCAAGGCTCCAAGTACGCGACCTATGAAACGATGCCTTCTCATCAAGAGCACCAAGGTTGCTGCAGCAAGATTGGCTATGGGCCCAAAGACCACGTCTTGTATCCCGATGAAGTAGTAAGCATTAGTCAAGAAGCATCCGGCAGTCACGCCTGCCACGACTGGCCAACCCATCAAGGCAGATAGGGCGATAAGGAAGTCGGCGACACGCAATTGAACTGGTCCATAGACCGTTGGATTTCCAAAAGAAACCATCTGCACAACATTAACCACTACGTATAAGGCTGCAAAAACTGACGTTAGGGCCAAATCTTTGCTGTCAAGCTTCACATTTACACCTCCTACTCCCGGGGTTTATTTATGGCGAAACGGTTGGAGGTTCACTCACCCGCCAGACACTCTCAGAGCATAGCCCTTGTGCCTATCAAACATGACTGGCTAAGTCACGAACGAGCTAGCCATTCATATTGCAGAATCATGAGAGCAGCCGGGAAAGCAGGAGTGCAACTGCCGTTGAGACTGCCACAAAAAGTGAGATTATTGTGACAACTTGACGCTCTGTCAGAGGGCGATGATAAGTGATCAAGGTGATCAAGCTCCTTCTGTGGTCTGACGCTAGTTTTTCTCCGTCAAATGAGACGTTTGCTTTTTTCTTGTAGAAGAAAAACGTCAGAAGAATCAGTGAGGAATTAAACACGTAGGGCAGAATCGAAATCGTCAGGTCGAACTTCCGGTCTGAAATGACGGCAAACGCCGCTATTGTTATGCCTATCGCGAAGGACCCCGAATTGCCAACAAAGATTTTTCCTCTGAAGTTGAAGAAGGTAAGTGTTAGCCAAGTGATCATCGGACAGATGAGCAGGATCGCGTTAGACCCGGAAACGGTCATTAGTCCCATCATGATGATTGCTGGGCATACTGTCTCTAGACCATTTAGTCCTCCGAGCATGTTTACCGTGTTGGTGATTATCGTGACCAGAATCGGTATGATTATGAAACAATAGAAAGAGATGCCAAAGTCTACGGTTCCCAAAAATGGCAGAGCTATCATTGTGCGTGCACCACCCCAACGATAAGCGAAAGAAACGAGCGGAATCGCCGCAATTAATGGAAGAAACGCCTTGAGGCGCCATTTGAGGTCTATCCAATCATCCAACAGTCCAAGGAAGCCACCGAAGAGAATGCTCACGGCCAAGGTCAGAGAAGGAACAACGCCGTTTGAGACTCTCACGATGTCAAAAGAATAGATTAGAAAAAGGTAGACAACACTGACGAGAACGTAGATTACGCCTAGACCATTCGGAATCAATGGCTTGTTTGGTTTGTGCTGGTCTGGGACTTTAGGGAACAAACTTTTTTCCTTCACGTGCCCGAATAGTCGATCTTGTAGAGAAGAACCAGAGGAATCAATCCGCCATATTTTGCGTTTGCTTCATCAGGCGTGAGGTCTAGTCCTGCGAAGTATTCTTCCTTGAAGCGGACCGGCTCAGTGACATTGACTTCGTAAGGGTCAACGATGCCGTGAGTGTTACACCACTTGTTCCTGCCCCAACTCATCAACTTGTAGACAGTCGTATTCAACCCTCGATCGTTCCATTCCCACTGACTACTGTTGCTGTTGAACTGTCCAAACACGCTTTCATTATTCCAGTCCCAATCAGCCCATTGATCCTTACGGTCTTGACTGGCACCACCGGAGATCCTGGCCATCCATGTCCATTTTCCTTCGTCACCATAACCCGCTGGAATTCCATAGGTACTCGTGCTTCCTGACGGTGTGGTCATGGCCACAACGGTGAATACGAGTATGTACTTTGCATTGTACAGCTTCAGCATTTTAACCGATTGTGTTTCATTAGCCATGAACGTGTAGCCCACATTCTCAATCGCTGTCCCATTGTTTGTGGCGTTATCACACAGCGACGTGACATTGCCCATAATAGACAGCCAGTAACCGTAGTCCCACCAGGCCGATACGACAGTTGATGACGAGTCAGGGAAAGAGTTCACGTACGACAGCATTTTTAGCCATTCGGTGACCTGTACATTAGGAACTACTGGAAGACTGCCTGCAGATATTGTCACTGGAGAGTAAGTCTGTCTGTAAACGTTGGGAACCCCGCCTGACTGCGGTGAGAACGAAAGGTTGGTCATCAGGATCAAGAATATGAGAAAGACAGCGGTTCCGCTGAACTCTTTTCCAACGCGTTCAAGTCCAAACCTTTTCTTCGTGAGGATCTTTGGTGGTTCTCTGAGCAGAGTCATGAACGGCTTGAGCATGCCTATTACTCCGACCGCTGCGAGAATGCTGAAGGCAAGGCCGAAGATTACTAGCAACCGCACCATTGATGCCGCGAAGTAGAGTGATGTCAAACCGAAGACTAGCATGAACAGGTTCCTTGTTGTGAGTTTTCTGGCGACGAAGAATAGGCCGACCACAGAGAAGAGGATCGCTATTCCCAGGTCGTAGTAGATTGAACCCCAAGCGGAGATTCTGTGTTCAGCCACAGACGCGACAAGAGGGTTGCCTTCTCTTAAGAGCGGGTCAAAAACCGTTATGAACTTTCCGGCGATGTTACCTATGTATCCTAATGATGCGAGTGCAACGGAACTGGCGCCCAAGGCAGTCAGGAAGGCAATGGTGAAGAGAACCTTCGATCTTGCTGACGTCAAATTTCGGATGATCTCAGCTAGACATAGCAGCACAAACATGCCTGCAACCGGCAAGACTGCGTAGCTTGTCAGATAATTTGCAGAGATGTAAGGATTGTTTATCGAAATCATCAAGCCCAACCCGAAGGTTAGACTAAAAGCCAGAAACGTCCGTCTTGTGGTTCTTCTAAGCAAAATCAATGCGAAAACGAACAGAACCGTCATGTCTATCAAATAATAAGCCGCACCCCACCCCATGACAAAGTATGCGAGGGCAGCAGCGGCGCCAAGCGAGTATTTCACTACTGAACCCATAGTTCTCTCTTCATCGATGGCTCTTAGAAACAGAAGACTGAACAGCAGCAATGAAAAGACGCCGACTGTCTCAGTGTCAAAGAAACCCAAGGAGTTTCTCTGAATCACTGCGGGGCTTAATGTGAGAAACAACGCTGCGAGCAGTCCCACGGCTTTTCCTCCGATGTCTTTTCCTAGGAAGTAAAGAACTATCACAGATAGTGTGCCAAGGATCGCAGGAATAAGCGAGCAGAAACTCATCAAATCAATGTTTATCCCTAGGAACGATACAATGTCGTAAGCCAAAGCCGCAGTCATGGGTAATGACGACAAAGATGTCCCCATGTTGATGCCTTCGGGGTACCAACGTTGTGTGTCAACCCATTGAGTTGGATAATAGGGCGAGAACAAACCGTTCTTAACCATGTAGTTTGTAAGGGCGTACTGGTAATAGGGGTCAAACTCCGAAAGATGGAACTGTAGTTGTCCTGGCTGTATTTCCCAGCGTATTGGTAGAATGCGTATGGTGAACGCTACTAAGACTATCAGAAGCAGTGCCGAAAAAACCATTATCGAGCTGTGATTTGCTTTCAAGCGAAGCTTCCCTAAGTTGCTTCCAGATAACACGCCTGGCAACTTCATATAGTATTTCATCTCTCCTACAGAGTTCATTAAGGTGTTTTATTTCCCTTGCGGTTAAGGGATAATCCGAGATGCTGTACGTGAAATGGGACGCAGTTATATACCTTTCCAAAAGAAGCAAATAGGGAACGGCAAAAAGCTGGGGGTCAACAAATCTACGGCATTTTTCGCTTGAGACCATACTTTTCTGCGTCATAGAGCGGAAAAGCTGCTATTTGTCCTTTTGGCATTCTGTCTCGCATTTTGACTCTGACAGGTTTTCCTTCCTGAGCTTCTGCGAAGTTGACATAGCCCATTCCGACACCGCTTTTCAGCAAAGGTGAAAATGTTCCACTGGTCAACTGACCGATGTTTTCGCCGCTTTCTGCAAATATTTCAAAGCCTGGACGGGGGATTCCTGAGTCTAACATTCTTATGCCAACCCGTCTGCGTTTCGGTCCTTCACTCTTCTGTTTTGCCAGCGCCTCTTTTCCTATGAACTTCTCTTTCTGAAGTTTCACAACGAAACCCAATGCTGCTTCCAACGGAGTCGTATTTTCGTCAATGTCATTCCCGTATAGGCACAAGCCTGCCTCCAACCTGAGCGTATCTCTGGCTCCAAGACCGCACGGTTCTATTCCCAACTTCTTACCCTTTTCAAGAATGGTGTTCCACAGTCTCACTGCGTTGTCCGGCTTTGTCAGCGGCGCATTCCAGATGAATACTTCAAAGCCGTCTTCACCAGTGTAACCTGTACGCGCAAGGAAGACTTCAACGTCAGCCAAATGTGCCCTTCCACATTTGAACCTGCCTATTAAGCTCAGGTCTTCGGTGCAGAGTTGCTGCAACGTTCTCGCAGCGTTCGGACCTTGCACTGCAAACATGGCAACATCATCAGAGACTTCTTCAACCTTAACCCTGAAATTCCTCGAATGCTTGACAAACCAGTTGTAGTCTTTTTCACGATTGCCAGCGTTGAAAACTACCAGGAAATTCTCTTGCTCCATCCGATAGACTACAAAATCGTCTATTATGCCGCCATTTTCGTTACACATGACCGAATATTGTGCCGCGTTGGGCTGCAACGTCGAGACGTCGTTGGTGATAACGTAGTTCAAAAACTGTTCAGATTCAACACCAGTCACTATCACTCTTCCCATGTGGCTGATGTCAAAGACGCCGACACTGTTGCGTACCGCTAAATGCTCAGGACTTATGTCTTTGTAGTAGAGAGGCATTTCGAACCCGGCGAAGTCTGTCAATTTCGCGGTTTTACGGTGCACTTCGTAGAGCTGGGTTCGACGGTTCTTCTCAACCATGTTTCTACCTCAGCATTCACAGTCATTTTGTTGGCTTTACGTTAACGTTTATAGGCACGAAGGAAAGTTTTTTTCCGCATTTCGGGCATTTTCCGTCATGCTCGTGTATAATCTCGTCTGGGGGCCTGAGTTCAGCGCCATCATACAAAATGTGGCCGCATCCTTGGCAAGTAACATACTGAGGCATATCCCTTACACCCGGCCTGTCAATGACTCACCTAAGCGTTTGACCTATTTATCGGTTGCTAGGTCATTCTCTTCTGTGCAAGACTAGTTGCACTACCATTCATCTGTAGGAAAGAGAATGATGGTCGATCGTGTATGAGCTTTGCAGAGAGCAGATAGGTTTGTCCAACGAAAGACTGTAAAGTGCGAATCTTACGGCGCAAGCAAGGCTCAAATAGTGACTAGTCGATACGTGGGTCTGTCTATGCAAAAGTACACGCTAGTAATTACAGAAAAGCCAGATGCTGCTCGAAGAATAGCTCTGGCTCTGGACAAAAGGCACAAAGCCACCAAGATGCTCCTCAACGGTGTACCATATTATGTGGCTGAACGTGATCGCAAAATAGTCGTGGTTCCTGCCTTAGGTCACTTGTACACGGTAGCTGGAGAAAGGAGCGGGAGGGATTTCTACCCCACATTTGCCTTCAGATGGGTACCCCGGTTTGTGGCTGAAAGAGGCGCTGGCCGAATTCGTACTTGGCTTAACTCCATCTCGAAGCTAGCAGAAGACGCTGACTCCTTCGTAGACGCGTGTGACTACGACCTTGAAGGAAGTATAATTGGATACTTGATAGCGAAATTCGCGTGTGGAAACAAAGAGAAACTGGCAAAAAGGATGAAGTACTCCACGCTCACTGAAGAAGAACTTGAGAAATCGTACACTCAGCTGTTGCCAAACCTCGATTTTGCCCAAGTTGAAGCGGGAATAACAAGGCACGAAGTTGATTGGCTCTACGGCATAAACTTCTCCAGAGCCTTAACGATCTCAGCCAAGAACGTGAACGGAAGATATGAGATGCTGAGCACAGGAAGAGTGCAAGGGCCAGTGCTAATGTTTCTCGGGGCAAGAGAAGCGTCGATCAGATGCTTTGTCCCTACACCCTACTGGGAAATGAGAGCTCAGCTCGAGATAGGTATTCAAATATGTGAAGCATTGTACGAAAAGACAATCGCAACTAAGACAGAGGCCGAAAAACTACTCCATGAATGTCTTCAAAAGACCGGTCAGGTTGAGAAGGTCGTAACTGCTCAGCATTTGCAGTTCCCGCCGTTTCCCTTTGACTTGGGCACTTTGCAGAATGAAGCTTACCGAGTATTTGGATACACACCGAAGCGTACACTGGGCATAGCCCAACGGTTATACCTAGACGCCTTGATTTCTTATCCTAGAACAAGCAGCCAGAAGCTTCCGCCCACAATAGATTATCGGGCAATTCTTCGAAATCTGAACCACTTTCAAAGTCACAGGAGTTTGACCGCACAACTCTTCGAGCTGACGAACCTAAAACCCAGAGAAGGAGCGAAGGACGATCCTGCTCACCCCGCTATCTACCCCACAGGCAGCATGCCCGAACGTTCCTTGACAATGCCTGAAGAGAAAGTCTTGGACCTTGTGGTCCGACGTTTCATGGCGACTTTCAGTTCTTCGGCAGTCATTCAGGCTATGAAGGCATACATAAAGGTGGCCAGTCACTTGTTTACCCTGACTGGAAGACGAATCCTCACAGGGGGTTGGCAGAAATTCTACGAACCATACGTCCGCACAGAAGAAGTTCTGCTTCCTTCTCTGCAGGAAGGAGAAAAGGTCAAGGTGAGAGAAGTCCTATTGTCAGACAAATTCACCCAACCACCAAGCCGATACAATCCGGGTAGTCTGCTGAGAAAAATGGAAGAAGTGAGGATCGGAACAAAATCAACAAGGGCGGACATCCTGCAAATACTCTACGACCGAAAGTATACGAAGAACGAGAGAATCGAGATGACCGACCTTGGCTTCGAAGTTCTTGACACCTTGAAGAACTATTGCCCAGCAATCGTTTCAGTTGAGCTCACAAGAGAACTTGAGGAAAGGATGGGAAGGATCCAGACCGGCAGCGAAACAAGAGAAAAGGTTCTCGAAGATGTTGTGAACATCCTCAAACCAGCTCTGGACCAGCTCAAAACAAACGAGGAAAGCGTCGGCAAAAGGCTGAGTACTGCAATAGCAAAAGCAAGACTTGAGGAAAGAATCGTGGGTTCCTGCCCTGTGTGTAAGACAGGTAAGCTCATTATTCTGCGTTCCAAGAAGACTGGTAAACAGTTCATCGGATGCAGCAACTACTTCAAAGGGCAATGCAGTACTTCTTTTGCACTTCCACAAACAAGCCACGTCAGTGTACCTGGCAAATGCTGTAAGTGTTGCGAATGGCCTACGGTTGAAGTCTGCGCCAGAGGAAAGCGCACGTGGACACTGTGCTTCAACCCAGAATGCGCGGCGAAAAAGAGGAGAAAGCAAGTTGGAATGCAAGGTATGTCCTAGACAGGCTGAAAGACTCGGGTACTGCAGACTGCATGCCAAAGCATATGAAAAGGTCGTCAAAAACTATCATGTCTGGAAGAAAGCACTCGGAGCCTCTTGGAAAGAGTATTTAAGTGAGATTGCCAAGAATTCATTAACAGGAGAATGGGCCAAAGAAGTGGCCGAATACCTGGCCAAAAGAGGAGACAAAAACTATGTCAAGCTCGGTTAAGAGAGGCATCTTATCACTGTCCTTTTCACTGAACAAGCTTTATCGTGCAATAACTACTGCAAAACCATCAAGCCTTGTTATTTCAGTCATTTCCGTCTCCATCGCAGTTTTCCTTTTCGGAGGAGGCCTGTATGACCTCATAATGAAGCCGTTACCTGCCGTATATTATGGTGGACGTTTTCTGATTCTCTACCCACAACTTACCGAGCAGTTCATCGGTGACAGCATCGTTGCTATGACCGTCTATGCTCTCGGCATAATCGGCATGATAGCAGTGTACCAAAGCTCGAGATACGTATACAAACCGCGACAAGCTTACATGCTGCTCTTGATAGGGTTTGTTTTTGTGTTTTTGGCCTACATGTTCTTGGAACAAACCATAAGGATAAAGCTTGGCCGTTGATTTCACCAAGGATTCTTCTTAAGTCCCAACTTGTAGGCGGCATAGTTCATCAAAAAATGAATGGGCGGAGTTATGATCAGGACTGGCACTGCAAGCTCCCATGACAGCATTCCAGGAAATGATGGCAGTGAGAACACGAGTGCACCGACGATGAAGTCAAGTTGATCGACGACAGGAAACAATCCTCCAGGGGGAATGTTCAATCTTCTCTTCAAGAAAGCTCCAGCCAAATCTCCGACCAATGCGCCGAGCGTAGTCACGAGACCGAAAGGCACAGGATAGTTGAAAACAATGCTCTCGACAAGTCCAACGAGGGTTCCTATGACCAGACCGGCGAAGAATCCCCTAAGAGTCTTGTTCTTGCCAAAGATAGGTTTTCCGTCACGCATTTTTCTTCCGAGATCAATAGGAAGCCCACCTCCGGCCAGAACCGGTATGGCATTTGCGCAATATGCGGGAAATATGAACTTCAATGCTTCAGCAACCAGTTTCACTATTTCCATTCGTACAACCCCCTGAACTAGTTCAACGTTCGCAGATTCCCGCTTCTTCTATTCCCAGGTCGAAGGACTTGGGAGGCAGCTTGAAGGGGTTCTTTTCGAAGTCCAGTCTGATTGCCTTCGAGTCTCTGGTGGGCTTCAGAGCCATAATCGTGTTTGCCCAGAACTTCAGAACCCTTGTAGCCACAGGTTCTACACTCACAGGAACATCGTTCAGGACACTATGCACTTGACTGGAAATCAGGACCGCAATCTTCTGAGTTACTGCGGTTTGCGCCAATACTGCCAATTGTCTGTTTAACTCGCGATTGAGTTCGAAGGTTTTTGCTGGGGATTCCGCGATCCTGAGGCGATAAAGCGACGTAAACGTGTCAAACACTATCAACCCAACATTCTTTACAATGTAATCAGTCAACTGGTCTATTACCGCTGTCTGTTCCAGAAAACTGGTAGGTCTCACTAGCACGATGAGTTCGGCCATTTCCTCAAATCGGTCAGGAGTGATTTGGGCGAGCCTTCGAACCGAGAACGTGCCATCGCAGTCTGCAAAAAGTGTTTTGTAGCCTTGTTTTGAACAGTTTGTAGCGCATTGCATCAGCAATGTTGTCTTGCCGGTTTCGGCCTCACCGTATACTAGGGTGACGTTGCCAGAGGATATTCCACCTTTCAGGTAATCATCCACTGTTCTGCAGCCTGTAGGAATGCTTCTCAGCACATTCATGCACGTCAACAGATATAAGCCTCAAAGTTAATAATTTGCTCTGCGTTGGAACATTCTGCGTGCACAGGACAACATCATGAAAGCAAAAATAGCCGTTGTGACTGTCTCGGGGAAGGCTTACTACCTGATTGTCGACGAGCTAAAAAGGCAGAATCTGCCCTTTCTAAGTTTGACTCCAGGCGAGCCAGTTCCTGTGGAGGTAGAAGTTGTGATAACAACGCAGGATGAGATGCAATTGGTCAGCCACAAGAGGCTGCTACCCTACAAAGATGGCGACAGTGTAGAATCGTTAGTCACTGAGGCGTCTCAGATCGCAGCCGGAAAAGAACATTTCGAAAAAGTCATAGTGGGCGTTGACCCTGGTAACGTAGTTGGAGTTGCAGTGCTAGCAGATGGAAGGGTTATCGAGACCGCGAACTGTTTCAGCTTCAAGGAAACGCTGAACAAGATTGAAGGTCTGCTCAAGGGCCTCGAAAATGTCCACTTGGCTTCTATCTCAGTGAAAGTCGGTGATGGGGTGCCAAGTCACAAAGAAAACCTTTTACGTATCTTGGACAAAGCTTTACCTCCAAATGTGGTGTTAGAAACCGTAAGTGAAGCCGGAACAAGTCGTTGTCCAAACGAAGCGAAACATAGAAGAGGCTTGAGAGATATCGTTTCAGCCATACAAATAGCCGGAAGGAGCGGTCAGAAATTTCCACGGAGGAAAGCAAGTGAATCGAATCGTTGAAAAGAACAAGACTCTGCTAGTTGACGGACCAGCGTCCGTGATGCTGGTCTCAGGGAAGGCAGAAACCTTTGGTGCTGCAATGAATACTGCTGGTAGAGTAGTCATACGTGAAGGAAAAAGACTGCCTTTTGCAGTGCGGGAAACAGCTACGTTTGACATTTCATTAGGAGAAGATGCCGCAGCCGAGGAAGTGGACGGAGACACGATTCCCCCATCATGGACAGCCTCTTGTGAGGAACTCATGAGGATTACCTCAAAACCTGCCATTGCACTGGTGCTGGGAACGGTTGACTCTGGGAAATCGAGCTTCTGTACGTATCTAACGAACAAGGCGCTAACAGAAAAACGTAAAGTCGTCATTCTTGACGGAGACTTGGGTCAGTCTGACATTGGCCCTCCTTGCACTGTGGCGTACAGCCCGGTTGCGAAACCGATCACTGACCTGTTCAACCTTCAGGCAAAGAACGCCATCTTCGTCGGAGATACGTCACCCAGCAGGGTCACGAGCGGGGTCATCGAAGGACTGCTTGCACTGGAGAAGGAAACATGTGCTAGAAACCCTGACCTTATGATAGTGAATACTGACGGCTGGATAGAAGGAGAATGTGCTGTGAGCTACAAGCTTGAACTTGTGAGAGCGCTTGGACCGCATATGGTCTTCTGCATTCAGCAGAAGGACGAATTGGTCCCTATGTGCAACGCGCTTGGAGACGTTCAGAAAGTCGTGGTTGAATCCCCTCAGACTGTCAGGCAACGAGACACCGAAAAACGTAAGAACCTGAGAGAGTTGGGGTACATCAAATACCTGAGGGGCGCGAAGGTACAGTCGCTCTCCTTGGGGTGGGTCAAGGTTGAAGGCAGTCAACTTTTCGGTTTGTGCAAGACACATTTGGGCGCCAGACAGGCAAGTAGGATTTACGGCCTTTTGGGAATGAAACCTCTACGTGTTGCTGAGTTCAGTGACCGACTTTGGGTAATCATTGGCAGAAGACGTTGGATTGATGGAGATCGTATAAAGAAAGTTGAAGAATTCACTAAGAAAAGAGTCGTTGTGACAAGGAAGGGGGAGGAAGAAGGAGTGTTTGTCGGGCTGTACAACACCGAGAGAAAATTCCTGGGAGTAGGCGTCATACAGGAAATCGACTACCTCAGGAACGCCATGAAGGTCAACACTCCTGTCTCCAGAGAAATCGGTATACTCACAATGGGGAATGTCAAGCTAGACCGAAACATGAGAGAACTGCCGACTGTTGCTGGTGAGAATGCTGTCGATTTTGCTTCTTTCAAGAAGCTTTTCTGAAGAACCCCTGCAGCTCATTCGCAATCGATCCCTTGTGGTTCGGCAACATTCTCATGTTGTCGCGTATCCAAGATGGAAAGAATTGTCTGCAATAAGGTAGCTAGAACCGAAAATCCAGGAAGAACATGGCTCCCCTGTCTTCAAGTGTTCTTGTCGATCATATTCTGAGATATTATTGCTATGATGAGCGTCTCAAACGAGTTTTCGCGCTTTGCAGAAGACTTTGTAATGTGTAGGTCTTTCGCAGCAGGTTTAAGACCTTCTGGGGACGAGTGTCAACCGTTTGCATGCCCTGTTTCTTGAAAATGATAAATAGTGAATACATGAAGCTATTAATAAGTCGATGGAGATTGAAGGATGGAACGGGCAAAGGTTGTCAAGGGCGAAATCGTGGAGAACAATCAGCATTTTCTGGCTGTGTACATGGAGATGACTAATTCCTGTTTGGTTCTGTTGAGCGAGAGGGAGGACAAACTTGGAACGTTGGCTGTGGCAGTTCCGAGACCCAAGGACATGTTAGGGCCGTCGACCTCATCAATTCTTGTGGGAGACAGATACTCGATTTCTGCCCGTATGTTTGCAGAACACATTGCGACCATGAAAGGCAAGATTGCTCTGGTGTCTATCTACTTGGAGAAGATGGATGAGCTTCAAGCGCAGTCTGCGTTCAAGATGTTGATAGACAAGGTCACCGGCACTGAACCTCAAAAAGAGGGTGTTACAGCATGAGTTTTAGGGATTTCATCAAGAAGATGGACGAGCAGAAACAAGTTTTGCATGTCAAAGAGCAGGTTTCTGCAAGGTTTGAAATCTCGCAAGTGATGAAGGACTTTGACGACGAGGGGCCGCTTCTGCTCTTTGAGAACGTGAAAGGTTTCGGAACGAACGTTGCTGCTAGCGTTAGCGGAACACGGAAGAGAATCTGCGCCGGTCTTGAAGTCGACCCAGAATGCCTCTACCCCCGAGTGATTGATGCATGGCGTTCGCCGAGGAAGACGAAGGTTGCAAGCGGCGGTCTTGTGGAAGAGAATGCAAGCAAGAATGTTGACTTGTCATCAATTCCATTCCTGAAGCATTTCGAGAAGGACGCTGGAGCGTATGTTACTTCAGGGGTTGTTCATGCGAGGAGTCTGGACGGCAAAGTTGAAAACGTTTCAGTCCACCGCCTGCAAGTTCTGGACAGGAAGCATCTGGCAATAAGACTTGTGCCCAGGCACTTGAGCAAGCTGTGGCAAATGGCCAAGGCAGCTGGCAAGGACCTGGATGTGGCAGTTTCTGTTGGTGTTCACCCTGCAATTCTGCTGGCTGCCTCTTCTCCTGTGCCTTTCGGTGTGTCAGAATTCGATGTTGCCAACAGCTTGTTGAATGGAAGTCTTCGCCTGATTGAATGTGAACACGTGAATGCGCTTGCCCCTGCCGACTCAGAATTGGTGTTGGAATGCAAGGTTTCCACGGAGAAGGAGGTTGAAGAAGGTCCTTTCGTGGACATTACTGGGACCTATGATGTGAGAAGGAAACAGCCAGTAGTAGAAGTTGTAGGTATCATACACCGGAATGACTACGTCTATCATGGTTTGCTGCCTTCAGGTGCCGAGCACAGGATCATGATGGGCTTGCCGCATGAAGTCATGATATGGGAAGCCGTATCGAAGGTTCTGCCCAAAGTGTATGCAGTGAACCTTTCAAAAGGCGGCTGTGGCTGGCTGCACGCAGTAGTATCGGTTGAGAAACAGCTCGATGGCGATGGAAAGAACGCCTTGCTCGCAGCGTTCGCAGCTCATCCAAGTCTGAAACATGCAGTCGTTGTTGACTCTGACATAAACGTATACGATGCTTCAGAGGTTGAATGGGCGATAGCAACCCGATTTCAGGCTGGTGAAGACCTGGTGGTTGTCAAGAATGCTCGAGGTTCGACCTTGGATTCTTCGGCGGACCAAGAGACAGGCAAGACGACTAAAGTCGGTGTGGATGCCACGAGACCCTTCGGGAAACCCAGGGAAAAGTTCGAAAAAGGCAAGATTCCATCCAGCAAACGCGTTGAAGCGCTTGTTCAAAAGCTGAAAAGTGTGTGAGCATAGAGCTGTGCACATTGGTTTAAGTAGTTTGAAATATGTAACATAGAAGGTTTGGTGGGTTCTTGTTGTCGGAAAAGAAACAGAAATCAGTTGCGAAGGAACCTGAGAGTGAAGTCGACATTATGCTCAGGGTCGGAGACGTAATGGTGAAAGAAGTCATAACGATAGACGAGAACATGACGGTTAAAGAAGCTGCCGATGTGATGAACAAGTTCGAGATTGGTTGCTTGATCGCTGTAGGCAAAGGGAAAGCTTCTGGGATCTTGACGGAGAGGGACATGCTGAAGCGGGTTGTTGCAGAAGGAAAAGAAGCCACAAAAATCAAGGTGAAGGAAGTTATGACCGCTCCTCTGGTTGTGGCCGAACCCAAAATGGACCTTGCGGAAGCAGTCAAACTGATGTTTCAGATGAAAATCAAGAAGTTGCCCGTTGTCGAGGGAACTCGTTTGATTGGGCTCGTAAGCCTGACAGACATCGCTAGATTTCAGCCGCAGATGATGACCATTGTCAGACAGCTTGCTGCGAAACAGACTGCACCGAAAAGCATGCAGAAAGTCATTGACCGCTATGTAGTCTAATCAGTCCTTCTTTCCTTCTTCAGGAAGCTTAAATGTTCAGACCTGTTTCTATCCCTGAATGATGAAGAAAACACTAGTGCTAAAGGTTGACCCTCAGCGGCCTGAACTAGACAAGATTCGATTAGCTGCAAGTCTCATCAGAAAAGGCGGCCTAGTGGCCTTTCCGACCGAGACTGTCTACGGTCTTGGAGCTGATGCCTTCAATCCAAATGCGGTTCTGAAGCTTTTCAAGGCGAAGAGACGTCCCTTGGATAACCCACCGATAGTGCATGTAGCTGACTCAGAAAGCGTGTGCCCATTGGCCAAAGAAGTGTCTCCTTCAGCGCAGAGGTTAATGGAACAGTTCTGGCCAGGACCGCTGACACTGATTCTTAAGCGCTCTGAACTCGTGCCAGACATGACCGTTGCAGGTCTGGACACGATTGCCGTTAGAATGCCCAGGCACAATGTTGCCTTAGCCTTAATCAGAGAGAGCGGTTGTCCCGTTGCAGCTCCAAGCGCAAACCTAGCTGGAAAACCCAGTCCTACCTCAGCGGAGCACGTGTCAGCTGATCTGGATGGAAGAATTGACGCTGTCCTAGATGCAGGTTCTACAGTTGTCGGCGTAGAATCCACTGTTCTAGATATGACGGTTGACCCACCAGAGGTCCTGCGTCCCGGCGGAACAACATATGAATTGTTGGAGAGTTTTCTCGGTGAAGTCAAGCTGAATCCGATTGCAGTGGCCGACAAGTCTTTGTCGCTTGAAAAGGTCAAGTCGCCCGGGTTGAAACACAAGCATTACGCTCCTGATGCTGATGTAGTCGTGGTAGAGGGCAGGCTGCCTGCGGTCGTCGCAAAAGTGAATGCCCTAGCAAGAAACTACAGATTTAGGGGCAGAAAAGTGGGTGTTCTGAGCACTGATGAAACAAAGCAAGAGTACACGGCGGATATTGTGAAGAGTTTGGGCAGCAGAGATGATCTGGCTAGTGTAGCTAGGAACTTGTTCAGACTTCTCAGAGATTTTGACAACGCTGGAGTTGACATTATCATCGCTGAAGCAGTTCCGGCTGAAGGATTAGGCTTGGCGGTAATGAACAGACTGAGAAAAGCTGCAGGATACAAAATAGTCCGCGCGGAACTTCCAGCGCGCACGCAGACTGAATAGACGGCTGGTCATCACCTCATGTTATCTATGGAGAACAAGTCCGCGATTTTTCAATGCACTTGACCCTGCGAGTTCTAACAGACAGCCAATACCCTCTAACGCTCACTTCCATCGCGTTCAACCTGGCAAGACCAAAACATTGTGGTAATAGGGGCACGTCATCTTTTTCTCATGTTCTTGCTTCTGTCAATGTGCATCTGGAGATAGTCCTTCCCGTACGGGAAGCACCATTCAAAGTAGTTCTTGCAGGGGAATTCCTCGCAGTCGCGCATGCAGTAAGCTACTCCGCGTTTGACTGCGCAGTCCAGCACTAGGCATAGTGTTCCTTTTCCTCCCCATCGCGTTGACACTTTTTCCATGGCGGTTTCTTCTATTCCGGAGCTGCAAACACAACCCAGTTTCTTATGGAGTCCACATGCATCGCAGCAAATTCCGCAGGCAGCTACGTGTTCCAAGACCAGGTCACCTACTTCAACATTGGCATCTTGACGTTTTTCTCTTTTGCTATTCTCTGAGCCTTGTCGTAACCAGCGTCTGCATGCCGCACTATGGCCATTCCAGGGTCTGTGGTCAAGACAGTTGCGATTCTTTTTTCCATCTGTTCGGTTCCGTCTGCCACTAGGCACATGCCCGCATGGATGCTGTAACCGATGCCGACACCTCCACCATGGTGGACGCTTACCCATGTAGCTCCTGCTATAGCGTTCACCAAAGCGTTCAGTATCGGCCAGTCCGCAACTGCGTCGCTTCCGTCTTTCATTGATTCAGTCTCGCGGTAAGGTGAGGCAACGCTGCCGCCGTCCAAATGGTCTCTACCGATCCAAACTGGTCCAGAGAGGCTGCCGTCTCTAACCATATCATTGATTATTTTGCCGAGTCTTGCTCTTTCGCCGAAACCGAGCCAGCAGACTCTTGCGGGTAATCCTTGAAACTTGACTTGTTCTTTGGCTTTCTTTATCCAACGGCACAGTTCTTTGTTGTAAGCGAAGTTACGCAAAATGGCATCGTCAAGCTTGAATATGTCTTCCTCGTTTCCTACCAGTGAAGTCCAACGGAAAGGTCCTTTTCCCTCGCAGAACATGGGCCTAATGTAACGCAGCACGAAACCTGGATAGGCAAACGCTTCTTTGAAGCCTGCCTTATGTGCTTGTTCTCTGAGGTTGTTTCCGTAGTCAAACGTGACTGCGCCTTTCTGCATCATTTTGACCATGGTTTCGACTTGCAGACGCATGCTTTCGAAAGCACGACGGCAATACTCTTTTGGGTCATTCTTTCTCAGCGCGTCGGCCTGCTCTTTGCTCAGACCTGCCGGGTAGTAGCCGTTCAAAGGGTCGTGAGCGCTTGTCTGATCGGTCAAGACATCCGGAATGAAGCCTCGCTTCAAGAGTTCAGGATAAACTTCTGCGGCGTTGCCAAGCAATCCTACGCTTCTGGGGATTCGTTCGCGTTTTGCTTCCAGCGCCCATTTCATGGCTTCATCTAGGTTGTCGGTCCACATCTCCAGATACTTGTGTTTCAACCTGCGTTCGATCGCCCACTTGTCAATTTCAACTATCAAGGCGACGCCATCATTCATTGTGACGGCTAGGGGTTGGGCGCCACCCATCTCGCCTAGACCTGCCGTGAGAACAATTCTTCCTCTTAGGCTTCCGCCGAAGTGTTCCTTTGCCACTTCGGCCAACGTTTCGTAAGTACCCTGCAGAATGCCCTGCGTGCCAATGTACGCCCAAGAGCCAGCAGTCATCTGCCCGTACATAATGAGACCTTTTTGTTCCAGCTCGTAGAAATAGTCCCACGTGGCCCACTTTGGCACAAGCATCGCATTAACGATTAGAGCCCGTGGAGCCCATTCGTGTGTCTTGAAGACAGCAACAGGTTTTCCGCTCTGTATTAACATCGTTTCATCAGGTTCAAGATCGGTCAAAGTCTCAACAATTCGGTCGAAGCACTCCCAGTTGCGGCAGGCTTTTCCGGTTCCGCCATAAACGATGAGCTTGTCTTGGTCTTTTGCGACCTCAGGGTCAATGACATTGCAGAGCATGCGCAGTATCCCTTCTATCTGCCAGTTCTTGCAGTGCAATTCCTGTCCCGTCAAGCAGTGGACAGGCCGTTCAAGCTTCACCAAACCACTTCACCACGAACGAGAATAGAAGGCAACGAACATTAATTCTTTGCCCATCTTGGGAGATTTGACAGTATTTGCGCTTGTTTGTAGCCCCCAGAGTCTTGGAGTTTTGCGGCGTGGTTTACATCTCGTGGTCTTCGAGAAGGCGGACCTGACTGCGAACGGCATCCCTGTCGAAGACGATTCGTCCGTTTTTCACCACTTTGTCCACCAGATTCACTCCGAATCTGTATCCTAGGAACTTGTGGTTGGGTACGTCCAGAACTATAACATCTGCCTTCTTTCCAACTTCCAGGCTGCCTATCTCCTTTGCTCGACTGATAGCGTGTGCAGCGTTGATCGTCGTCGCGGTTATCGCTTCGGAAGGTGTTAGTTTCATCAGGTGGCAGGCGAGTGCAATCACGCATTGTTGGTTCTCGACCCAGCAGTTCGGGTTGAAGTCTGTGCCCAAAGCGACTGGCACTCCGAGGTTGATCATTGTTCTGGCGTCTGCATACCTGCCGCGCATTAAGCTGAAGGCAGCTGCTGGAAGCAATGTTGCTACAACTCCTTTTTCTGCCATGGCTTTCATGCCCTCGTCGGAGGCAAAAAGCAGGTGGTCTGCCGAAGTGGCGCCTATGCCGGCTGCAAGTTCTGCTCCGCCAAGTTGGCTCATTTCGTCAGCGTGGAGTCGCGGTTTCAGGCCGTGGTTTTTCCCTGCTGTCAGGATCCGTCTGGTTTGTTCCAAAGAGAAGGCGCCTTTTTCGCAGGAGACGTCACAGAATTCGGCGAGTCTTTTTTCAGTCACTTTTGGAATCATTTCTTCTGTGACCAGTTTGACATAATCCTCTGGGTTGTCAACGAATTCGGGTGGGATGGCATTGGCCCCTAGAAAGGTCGGGACCAGATCTACACTATGTAATTGGTTCAAGCGTTGCATTGCTTCCAGCATTTTCATCTCGTCCTTAGTCGCCAAGCCGTAACCGCTTTTTGCTTCAACAGTCGTTGTGCCGTGCTCAAGCATGGAGTCCAATGTTTCAGTACCATAGTCTACGAGTTTCTCAATGCTTGCTCTTCGCGTTTCGCGAACGGTGCGCATTATGTCGCCGCCTGCTCTTAAGATCTCCACGTATGAAACGCCTTCAATGCGTAGTTGGAATTCTTCTTCTCGTGAACCTGCGAAGACAAGGTGCGTATGAGGATCGACAAAGCCTGGCATCACAATCTTTCCGTTTGCGTTTGCCACGTCCTCAGCCTTGAAGTCTCTTGTTATGTCAGGAGTCTTTCCGACTGAGACAATTGTGCCGTCTTTGATGGCCAGACCGCCGTTGCGGATTATACCGATCTCCTGCATTCTTTCTCTGGTACGAGGCTTGTCGTTGCTGCCGGCTAGTGTGATTAGTTCGTCGGCATTCACGATTAGTAAGTCAACTTTTTCGCGTGCTCTAGCTTTGACAGGTTTGTTCAAACATACCGCCTTTCTCTGTGGCGCTCTGTGCGGGCATTCAGAACATGCAGTCTCAGGTTAGGTTGTCAATTCAGGTAAGATCCCACGTGCGCTTCAACTTTTGATGTCAAACAGCCTCTGAAGAAGGATTTTCCCTTTGCCTAGGGTCCCGCCGTAATTTGCCGAGGTTATTCTTAACACTCCATGAACCTTTGTAGCGCTTTCTATGCCTACCTTCATTGCTCTGTTCACATACTCTAGCCTCAGTCCGCTCACTATGACTTCGTAAACGCATTTCACGTTCTCAGAGATCTTGCTCCCTTCGTTTCGAACTAGACTCGGGCAGTACGCATCGTTAGTCGTGGCTATTGCATCCCGGTAGGTTTTTCCCCCGACTTTGGTTCCGGAAGCAGCAAACTTTCCGACTGCAAAGGGAACAGATTTTGTGGCTTCAACTGCGCGTTCGGCGGCCTCCAAGGCTGCTTCATCCGACTTCGCTAGAATCAGGAACATGCCACCAGCTACCCCTTTTGTAATTCCGAATCTTCTCTCAATAAGAAAATCCCCGTCCATCCTCGGAATTCTGAAGACTTTCCTTCCAAACGCTTCGGTTTCCTGTTCAAACCCATCTCCAAAGGTCTGAATGATCGTGCCCTTGATATCCACGGCTTCTTCAGCCATTTCTTCTGGCAAAGCATCAAATACGCTGGTTTTGGGGTACGGCATGACTCCTTTCCTTATTCTAACTATGAACCATTCTCTGAGCGGTTCTAGCTTTCTGTCAATGAATAGAATCTTGAAACCTGGCCTGCCGTCAGGAGTCTCCTCAGGTTTGACTTCCCTCTCCATTGACGCTTCTGAGGGAGGAATAGTAGCCGATCTGCCCAGCCCTTTGGCTTCCAAAGCTGATTCCAAGGCCCATTCTCTGTTCACCGACGTTACAAGTATCCTCGCGATGCGCACAGTGAAGGTCTCACAAAAAGTATCTTCAATGGGTACTCCATTGATCCTAAACTCCATTTTGTGATCTCCGATCCCCTTAAGGGCTTTGTTCTCGCTGAATATAAACTTCATTGCATGCGGTTCTGGGCTGTTTGCGCATGCTGAGGAAAACAATATAACAAGAAGAAGCGATGTTTTCTGAGGGATCTTGGTGAGCATATCAGAAGTTGAGAAGATAGTTCAAAAGGAGAATGTGAAAGAGATAGCCTTACAGTTTACAGACATCTCTGGCGTCTTGCACTCTCTTTGGATACCCTCTGAGCTTTTCCCCAAGATAGTCGAGGGAGGCATACACATAGATGGTTCATCTATCGGCATGGTCGAGATAAGTAGAAGCGACGTGAAGCTGATGCCAGATAGCAATACATTTGTCGTTCTGCCCTCTGAGCTTTTCCCTGAGAAAGTTGGACGAGTAGCTTGCAGCATTTGTGAACCGGACTCAGATACCCCCCTGGCTCTTGACCCCCGATCTATCCTCAAGAAAGTCATGTGCGATGTCAAGAAGAGCTTGGGAGACTCTGTCAAGTGTTACGCATCCAGCGAAATGGAGTACTTTCTGTTCACGAAGGCTGAAAACGGCGAAATCCGGCTGCTCGACGAAGGTGGATACTTGGCTACTCCTCCAGCAGACCTCGGCGCTGACTTAAGACTTGAAATCGTGAGGGATCTACGGAATATGGGTGTGCTGGTTGAAAAACACCACCATGAAGTACCTCCGGGCAAATATGAGTTAGAACTGGGTTTGGAATGGGGAATGGGGCTCAGCAATCTAGATGCATTAGGGATGGCGGATACGCTTTACCTGGTCAAATTCCTGGTCAAGTTGATGGCCGCAAGAAAAGGACTTGTCGCATCTTTTATGCCGAAGCCTTTTCACGGTCAATATGGAGCTGGATTGCACACTCACACTACTCTAATAGATGACAAAAAAACTCGAAACCTTTTCAGTGATCCAGATGGAAGTCTTGGTCTAAGCAAAACAGGCTTGAGTTTCATAGCTGGGGTCTTGGATCATGCAAAAGCCTTGGCGGCTATCACGAACCCTTCTGTCAATTCCTACAAGAGGCTTGTTCCAGGATGGGAGGCGCCCGTTTACATATCCTGGGCAAGGTATAATCGGTCAGCCCTTATCAGGGTTCCACCTGGAAAAGAGATGAAGACTAGAGTGGAGTACAGACCCACTGATGGATCGTGCAACTTCTATGTTGCGTTTGCTGGTATTCTAACCGCTGGACTTGACGGTATCCGAAGAAAAATCGCGGTTCCACAACCTGTAGAAGAGGACATCTATCAGATGAGTGAGAAACGAAGAGTTGAAAGAGGGATAGAGGTGCTTCCGGGAAATCTAGGAGACGCGTTGAGCGAGTTCTCTGAAGACAAGTACCTTCAAGATGCTTTGGGACGCGAATTCTGCGAGAAATTCCTGCAACTTAAGACCAAAGAGTGGAAGGATTTCAATTTCACAGTACATGAATGGGAAAGAAAGAAGTACTTGGACGTTTAGCAGCGGAACGGAGAGTGACATAATATGGCAATAAAGGCCGATTTTGCGGTAATCAACGCAAATGAACTTGCAACTCTGAGGGGAAAAAGCGATAGGCCTCGAATCAAAGAAGAACTGAATGATCTTTGTATAGTAGAAGACGGGGCAGTCGCGGTCAAAGATGGAAAAATAGTGGTTGTCGGAACAACAAAACAGGTTCTAAGTAAGCTTGAAAGGGGATATGAAGTCATAGATGCAAGCGGGAAACTTGTAACGCCTGGGCTTGTCGACCCGCATGTTCATTTGGTCTTCGCTGGTTCAAGAGAGGACGAGCTTGAGGCAATGGCTGTAAGAGGTGTTCCCTACCTTGAAATCAAAGCCAAGGGGGGAGGAATGCCGACAACCCTCAGAAAAACAGGTGAAGCATCCACAGGAGAACTGCTCAAACGAACCACGCAGATACTTGATACGATGCTGATACATGGGACAACGACGATAGAAGCAAAAAGCGGATATGAAATGACCTTTCACGGCGAAATGAGACAAATGGACATAATCAAGACCCTCAGCAAAACGCATCCAATCGACATAGTCCCCACTTTTATGGCCCAAGGGATTCCCTTCGAATACGAAAACAAAGTTGACAGACTGACAGATGAAATAGTCAAGGAATGGATTCCCGAAGTTGCGAAGAGGAAGCTGGCTGAATACTGCGACGTGTTCTGCGAGAAAGGATACTTCAACGTAGAACAGTCGAGGCGAATACTTGAAGCAGGCAGAAAGGGTGGCCTGAAATTGAGGATTCACGCTGACTGGCTTGCACACAGTGGAGGAGCAAAACTAGGCGGAGAGTTGGGAGTCGTCTCCGCTGACCACCTAATCTTCACAACACCCGAAGAGATCGAAGCCCTCGTAAGAAAAGGCACAATCGGGACATTTCTGCCAACCACTCCGTTCTGTTACCTGGGCACGTACGCAAAAGCAAGGGACATTATCAACAAAGGACTGCCCGTCGCATTAGCAACTGACTTGAGTGCAGCAGATATATGCGAATCAATGCAGATGATGATGAACATTGCAGTCCTGCAGATGAGAATGACCACTGAAGAGGCTCTTACTGCATCAACAATCAACGCCGCCAATTCAATAGATAGAGCTCATGAAATAGGAAGCTTGGAAGAAGGAAAAAAAGCGGACATCGTCGTTTTTGACGCCCCAAACCATAAGTATCTCTCATACCACTATGGCATAAATCTGGCCGAAAAAGTTTTCAAGAATGGAAAATTGGTGGCAGAGAAAGGAAGACGAATACATTAGGGGCGTCTTCGCTTCGTTTGCGGTAAGCGCGCCCAAGAAAGCAGCATGTTGTGTGAAAGCACGCGCGTTGTAGGCCAGGTTAACCACATCAGCGAAGGGTCATGCATAACTTCGTTTCCATAATATCAAGGGCTACCGCGAAAGGAAGTGAAGCCATGAACGCTGCGGGTTCGAGGTTCCATTCAGTTTTCCCGCGCCGACACACTGAAGTGTTCAATCATCATGAATCTCCATAGTTTTTGGGCAAAAGCCAGAATAGGATAAGCATATCGTTGTAAGAGTCTGAAGAATAGCTTCCTTATGGTTCTGGGTGACGAGGCATGTTGAAACGTCTTGAGGAGTTCGGCAAATATGTCGAGATAGCTGGTTTCAGAAACGTTAAGATCAGAGACTTGAAATGTCTCTTGAAGATGCTAGGCGACGAACCTGCGCAAGTGGACATCCAATTCTTTGACGCCGCGCTTATCGCTACCTGGGAGCATCTTTACTTTGCGGTTCTTAATGCCCTCGTGGCCTTCAGGAGCAAGCGCAACATTTCAAAGAGTGTTGCTGTTGAGGCCCTTCTCCATGCTTCGGCGCAAAGTCAGATCCGTAAGGCTACACAGCTTCTCGGTGTCAAACCGAGTTCGTCAGACATAGCTGTTCTGATTGTTGGAGGACAGTCTGAGCTCATTCGTTCAGTCTTGTTGACTATCTCCAAGAATGTTGGTGGAGAGCGTGATGATGGAATTCTTGAGCTTTCAGAGGAAAAATCCGAATCTATTCAAAGATTTTTCGGGATTTCTGAGAACCAGCTTCTAGCCGTAAGACATGGGGAAAGCTTTGAGAGGGCTTTGGTTGATCTCGTCATAGAGCAGATGGCCCTGGTGGCCGTGCAGAGTTAGGCTAGAGCATCTTCTCTTTCAGCACGGAGATGGCGTCATTCGGCTTCATGAGTGAAAGGCCTGTGAAACCGCCGACAACTTCGATCAGCAGTATGCGGTCTGGGTTCTTCAAGTTGACTTTTCTTTTTATGATTGTGGCAGCAGCTTCGACGATGTCATGCGTGTGTATTGTTGTGAATCGTTTTTCAACTGTAACTCGAAACGTTTCGTCCTCTCCGATTCTTGAGCTAAGCTGTGCAACTGCTTCCTTGATCTGATCGAGGTCGGTGTGAACCACTTTTTCTATTGGCATAAGTCTGAGCGCATGCCGAAACTCGTAGGGACGTCCGTGCAGAATAGTGCGGAATTGGCCTATCACTTCAAAAGGGTCTGAGATGGTTTTGGCAACTATCAGTCCTGAAACGCCGGTTTTGTCAACGCTAGGCGAAGTTTCCCCGATTGCCTCAAGTAAGCGTTTCAGTTCGGAGCGGGCGTTGTTCTCATTTCCCCGCCAAGTCGTAACGAGAAGGCTAAAGTCTTTCAACATGAAGCACGCCGCAGTTTCTTTTACATCAATTGTTGGTGCCAGTTAAGAACAGCAAATACCCTTCAGCATTAGCGGTCAGTGTAGGTAAATGGCTTTTTCATCGCTTTCTGCTCTTAGCCGTCGCCTCACATCATCCCATAGATAATGTTTAACTGCACAGATTTATCCGTTTTGATACTTGCGGAACGTCAGGCTTAAATCCGTTCAATCAGAACTAGCAGGTCCTGACAAAGGAAGGGCAGGTTAATGAGAGGGAAAAAACCCACGATAGTGGTCCATGGCGGGGCAGGATCTTGGCAGCCTGAACGTAGCCAGGACGGCCTGAGAGGAGTGAAAGAGGCGGCGAAGACAGGGTTTGACATTTTGAAGAATGGTGGAAGTGCCGTTGACAGCGTTGTCGAGGCTGTCGCCGTGATGGAAGACAAGGGTGCATTCAATGCCGGTTACGGCTCCAGTCTAACTATCGAAAAGAAGGTGGAGATGGAGGCGTCAATCATGGACGGAAGAACACTTGAAGCCGGCGCAACGGCTCTTCTGCATGACATCAGGAATCCTATACGCTTGGCAAAGATTGTGATGGAGAAGACGGACCATGTGTTTGTGGTAGGTGACGGCGCGGAGAAGCTTGCCGAGCTTTATCACTTTGAGAGAAGGAACCCTGTGACAGAACTTAGACTCAGGTACTATGAAGCCCAGAAGAAGCAGTTGCTGGCAAGAAAGTCTGAGCTTCCAAAGCTCTATGATTTGGTGAAACATCATCCGGAGCTCTTCAGCCTTGATACTGTGGGGGCAGTCGCGATTGACAAGGATGGAAGCGTTGCCGCTGCAACTTCTACGGGAGGGTTCCCCCTGAAGCTTCCAGGAAGAATTGGAGATTCGCCGCTAATCGGATGCGGCACTTATGCGGACAATTTGTCGGGGGCCTGTTCGGCTACTGGCGTCGGGGAAATTGCCATCCGGCTGGTACTGGCAAAGACCGTCTGCAACTATATGGAAAGCGGCAAGTCTGCTGAAGAAGCTGTTGAAAATGCAATAACGCTTGTGAACAAGAGGATTTCGACTTCCTACAATTCGATGGGATTGATCGTTGTCGACACTCAAGGAAGATTCGGCGCTGCCCACAATTCGCCAAACATGTGTTGGGCATACTTCACTCCTGACCTGAAGGATCCTGTTGCCTCTCTGACGGCGAAATTTGTGAAATAACAACCACAGCAAACATCATTGTCAGAGGATTTTGATTCTATTCTCGACAACTGACGTATGATAATCTTTAAAGATTTCAACCATGATCTCACTACGCACTGGAAAAGCAAGGAGGTGGAAAAGAATGATAGATGAAGACGAAGATTCTGAAGATGAAGACTGGGACGAAGAAGAAGACTTCGAGGAAGAAGACTGGTAAGCATTCACACACAGTGGAACACTCTTGTGTTCTTTCTTTAACTAGAATAGCTATTTTCTGGTTTTTCCTGTTCTAACACTTAATTTGGAAGTAGTCGGCAGTCAATATCTTGTCTGCCTCCAGTCTACATCCTCCTAAAGGAGATTTTGTTGTGACATGCTTTGTCTGTTCGTGTAGTGAGCAGGCAGAAGAACTCAAAGGTTTATGTTTATAACCCACTAGTTGTGTGATTCCATTGTCGGGTTCGACATGACGCGGGTTGCAGTTCTCGATGCTGACAAGTGCAAGACAAAACGCTGCAACACTATGTGTTATCGTTTCTGTCCGATTGTCCGAAGCAAGATAGAAGCGATACGTTTTGAAAAAGGCAAAGCAGTGATTGTTGAGTCCCTGTGTACTGGATGTGGCATATGCGTCAAGAAATGTCCGTTCAAAGCTATCTCAATAGTCAACTTGCCTGACGAACTTGAAAAGGAATGCAGCCATCGTTTCGGAGAGAACACGTTCAAACTTTTCAGGCTTCCAACACCGTCATCAGGCATCGTCCTAGGCCTGATAGGCCAGAACGGCATAGGGAAGTCCACTACACTTCGAATACTCTCAGGCGAAGTCAAACTGAACCTTGGAAACTACCTGAACCCTCCTGAATGGAGCGAAATAGTCCAACACTTCAGGGGCTCAACTCTGCAGGATTACTTTCAGAGAATGGGCGAAGGTAAACTGAAAGTCTCTCATAAACCCCAGTACGTGGACAAAATTCCGAAGATAATTTCTGGAAAAGTCGGAGGAATCCTTGAAAAGGTTGATGAGAAAAAGAACTTGGACAGAATCGCAACGCAGCTTGAGCTCAAACAACTTTTCGACCGACCACTGGATGTTCTAAGCGGAGGAGAGTTGCAGCGTGTGGCCGTTGCCGCGGCAATATGTCGCGAGGCTGATGTCTACCTTTTTGATGAACCTTCCAGCTACTTAGACGTGAAACAAAGACTCGAAGTTGCCAAGGCCATCAGAAGCTTGAAAGACGACCAGAAAACCGTGATAGTTGCAGAGCATGACCTGGCAATAATCGACTATCTATCCGACCAAATCTGCATCTTCTACGGGAAACCCGCCGTGTACGGTGTGGTTTCCAACGTGCACGGCGTCAGAACGGGCATAAACATCTATCTGCAAGGCTATATTCCAGATGAGAACGTGCGCTTCAGGAAGGAAGCTATAAGATTCCACGAAAAACCTCCAACAACAAGCACTGCAGCTGGAGAAACGCTGCTCAAGTGGGAGCAGATGCAGAAGACTTACAAAGGTTTCAAGCTCACGGCTCATCCTGGCGAAATCAAGAGAGGACAAGTAGTAGGGATCCTTGGCGCCAACGGTATAGGCAAAACGACATTTGTGAAGATCCTTGCAGGCGTCGAAAAATCTGATGGTGGGGAAGAATTTGGAGAACTCAAAGTAAGCTACAAACCCCAGTACATTTCTGGGGAATATGAAGGCAACGTCGAACAGCTTCTCACAAGTGTGGCCAAGGAAAACTTTGAGTCAGGATGGTATCGAACCGAGATTCTTCAGCCAATGAAAATCAACTTGCTACTTGACCGGGATGTGAATGAACTCAGCGGCGGAGAACTGCAGAAGGTCGCGATTGCAGCATGCCTCTCACGTACTGCTGATTTGTATTTGCTCGACGAGCCGAGCGCATACTTAGACGTTGAAGAGAGACTGAACATGGCCAGGGCAATTAGGAGAGTTGTTGAAAACCACAACGTAACGGCCTTTGTCGTAGAGCATGATGTTGTGACTCAGGATTTCATATCTGACCGGCTGATGGTCTTCGCTGGGATACCCGGCAGAGATGGCGAAGCCAACCCCCCCACGAGCCTTCGCAAAGGCATGAACCTCTTCCTGAAAGAAATGCAAGTGACATTCAGAAGAGACCCCGCTACCAAACGACCCAGAGTGAACAAGGAAGGCTCAAAACTCGACAAGTTCCAGAAGGAAGCCGGGGAATACTACTACGTTCGCACATTGAAGAAATAGGAGCGCAAAGCGAGCCATGGAATTAGGAAAGAATGAAGAACGATTGCCGGAAGCCGCTAAAAATGCGAACAAAAGCGCGTATGTAGTTTGAGACTACAGCGTGGACGCCTCCATGCTAAAAGAAGATAGAAAAATCTGAAGACTGCAATGTTGAAAGCGCAGTCTCTGAGCTCGACAAATACACTGAAAGATGCATAATCAACCATGCTATTCTTCATGGAAATCATACTATCAAGGAAGTTGCCAGGGTCATGGGTGCGAAAAAGCGTGGAAAGCCAAGTATCTGTCGTGTCTGTCTGCAGTATATCCCTGATTTTGCTTCGAGTCCCAAAACGAAGCTCGTGACAGCAAGAACTCTTGGCGGGAATGTATTTTTCGACACCGTTGAGATGAAAACTCTTAAAGAGTTTTTTCCATCTTCCTACAAGTCGAAAAACTGCCTGAAAACTGCAGTTAACTTAAAAAATGGGCAGAACATATCGTAGAAACGATCTGTTCTGGAGACGGGTTGGGGAGAAACAGGTGGCTCAAACAACTTTCGAAGAAATCAGCGCTGCCGATTTCTTCTACCGAAATCGGGACATTGCCGGATTCACGAACCCTTCCAGAGCAATTTTCGTTGCCATACGGGAACTTGTAGAAAACTCTCTAGACGCAGCTGAGAGCCATAGAATTCCTCCAGACATTTATGTTCGCCTTTCCTACGAGGGTGAAGCCAGCAAGAACACTCAGATCTACACGCTGCGAGTGGAAGACAACGGCATAGGAGTACAGCCAAAGCACATACCTTCTGCTTTCGGCCAGATACTCTTCGGTTCAAAATACAACTTGAAACAGCAGAGGGGAACATTCGGGCTTGGCGGAAAAATGGCAATCCTTTACGGGCAGATCACGACTCACCAGCCCGCTACAATAATCTCAAGCACTGGGATTGCGAAGACGTATTTTTACAAGCTCATGATTGACATTCAGAAGAACCGGCCTCTTATCGTTGACAGGAAAGTGCTCATCAACAAGGATGAGTGGCGAGGAACAATAGTAGAATTCATGCTGGAAGGCGACTATCTTCGGGCTATGCCGAAGATTCTGGATTATTTCAAGCAGACGGCCATGGTCAATTCCTGTGCGAACCTGACCTTCGTTGACCCAAAAGGAAGACTCTACAAGTTTTCCAGGATCACTAAGGAAATGCCTGTGCCGCCGAAAGAAACGAAACCACATCCTTATGGTGTGGATGTGGAGCTGCTCCAGCGATTGATACAAGTGACTCCCTACCACAACATGCTTGAGTTTTTGAAGAATCACTTTCACAGAGTAGGAGAGATTACGGCCAACAAATTCTTGGGATTTAGTGACATAAGCCCCGCCAAGAACCCGAAAAAACTGTCGCATGATGAGATAGTTAGACTAATGCACAATCTGAAGAGATACACGGAATTTCTGCCGCCGGACGCAAGCTGTCTGTCTCCTCTTGGAGAAGACTTGCTGAAGGCTGGGATTCTGAAGGAGTTGAAACCGGAGTTTGTGGTCGTCCACCAACGCAAACCAGCAACATACTCCGGTCACCCTTTCATAGTCGAGACAGGAATCGCCTACGGCGGAGAAATTCCTAGGAAAGGTGTTTTTACGGTCTATCGTTTTGCCAACAGAATCCCTTTGTTGTATGATGAGGCAAGTGATGTTTCGGTCAGGGTAATCAGTGCTATGAACTGGAGGAGATACAAGGTCACTCCTGACATGCCCATTGTACTTCTCGTTCACATTTGCAGCACTAAAGTGCCTTACAAAACCGTTGGGAAAGAGTTTATTGCTGACCGCCCTGAAATTCGCAGGGAAATAGCTAACGGTCTTCGTGAAGTCGCTCGTCAGATTCAACATTTTATGTCTAAGCAGGAGCACGTTGACAGAGAGCGTAAGCGTCTGAGCGTGTTTAGCAAATACCTGCCCAAGATAGCGCAATTCTCAACGAAATTGGCCGGCAAAGAGAATCTTCCGGATATTGAGAAACTTCTTGTAAGTGTGAGGCAATATGGTTCAGAAGAAGCATAAGAGCAGTATGTTGGAAAGAAGAAAGGAAGTCTTGGAAAGACTTGGGCATCTTGGTAGCGGGATCTATGACCAGCTCGACACGGGCAATTTCCCATCAATAGACATGCCGAGCCGTTCAACAGACAACATCATGTACGACGAGGAACTAAGGCAGTTCATCCTTGGCGAAAGGAGAGTCAAGCGAAGTGCCCGCAACATCGGACATGTGAAGCCTTTCACGCAGTTGATATGGGCTGCGCTCTTTTCTAATGAGTTGACCTCTCAGCGCAAGACTTCAACGCTGAGGGATGTCTATTATTCAGCGCAAGCCTATGAAATGACTTTCAAAGACCAACAAGAATCAAACAATATCATAACGGACTTGGAGACAATACTGGGTTTCTCTCGTGAAGACTTCAACATATTTCCAGAAGAACGTTCTGCAGTTTTCGGAGACTTGACGATCGAATACACGGTGCCGGGTTACGAAGGCAGAACGCTCGATTTGACCTCGCACCCAGACGGTGTGCTGATCGGACCAGCACTGACTTCATCCGAGTTCGTGAGGACCTCAGCGGACAAAGTTATAGCAATAGAGAAGGGCGGGCTTTTTACTAGGTTTATAGAAGAGAACGTACACAAGAAATACAACTCGCTACTCGTCTTGACATCCGGGCAAGCGCCGAGAGCGACCAGGCACTTCATAAGGAGACTAAGTGAAGAACTCAACCTTCCAGTTTTTGTTTTTACGGATGGCGACCCGTGGGGAATGCACATAGCGATGGTCATAATCTCGGGTTCAGCAAATGCTGCGCATCTTAGGGAGCTGAACACGCCTGACGCAAAATGGAGTGGAGTATGGGCCACAGACATAGTCAACTATAAGCTGCCCACAGACCCCCTTGATGATGTCGACATGAAAAGGCTTTACGAGCTGCAGAAGGACCCACGTTACAAGGCTCCACTTTGGAGAAGAGAAATCAAGACGTTCATGAAGATAAAAAGAAAGGCTGAACAGGAGGCGTTCAGTAGATACGGTCTTACATACATAGTAGATGAGTACTTGCCGCAGAAACTGGAAGAAACAAAGTAAAAGTGGGGAAAGTGTAAAATAACCGTTTCATATTTCTATGTAGATAGCATATTGAAAAGGAAAGTAGTTACATGAGCGAGGAAGGTAGTTTCGGACTTAATCTGGCTGAAAAACTCTTCGGACTTATTCTGGTAGTTATAGGCGCGATTGGTCTGTATTACACAGTGGCCAGTTCAGCAGTTTTGTTTTCAGTCACGGGCCTTTTTGCGTTCCTACTAATAGTCCTGATAGCGCTCGGCGCTGTTCTGCTGACTGCCAAAACGGAGTAGCCTCACTCTTTCCTTTCAACAATGATTCTGCAGTTTGTGGCGAAGGCAGTTATCACGCCCAAAGCGGCCAGCCACGGAGCAAGTACCGTGCCGATCACGCCGACCGTTGCAGGGATTTCAAGCAGAGTCCTTCCCTTTTCGTCCTTGACGGTTATTCTGGTTATGTTTCCCTCGTGAAGTAATTGCTTCACTTTCTCGATCAAATCATCAGAAGACACCGAGAATTCTTCTCTGACCGCTCTTGTGACGGAAGTGCCACATACAGTACAGAACTTAGCCTCATCATTCAACTTTGTTCCGCACTTTGAACAGTAAGCCACTCTGTCTCACCCTTCAACCGAGTGTTTATTAGGACAATAGCTTATTAGTTTTGACCGATGGACTATCGGCCTATTCACCTTTCGCTGATGGAGATGTGCCCTGTTGCCAACCCGTCAACCAATTGTGTGCGTTCTTGGTCATGTTGACACTGGAAAAACTCTACTTCTGGATAAGATCCGGAAAACAAGTGTCGGTGCGAGAGAGGCAGGAGGGATCACGCAACACATCGGCGCAAGCTTTTTCCCAGTTGAAACATTAAGCCAGCTTATTGGTCCTCTGCTTTCAAAAGTCAAAGGCGAGATAGAAATCCCCGGCCTGCTCATAATCGATACGCCTGGGCATGAAGCGTTCACTAACCTACGCAAGAGAGGAGGCAGCGTCGCTGACATCGCAATTCTCGTCATCAACGTACTGCGTGGTTTTGAAGCCCAAACTTTTGAGTGTGTTGAGATCCTAAAAGCTCGCAAGACCCCTTTTCTCGTAGCCGCAAACATGATAGACCGTGTACCTGGTTGGAACTCGTACCCAGATACTCCTTTTTCGAAGTCCTACCCGTTGCAAGATCCGTATGTAAGGGAGGACCTGGACAACAGAATATACGATGTCATAGGCGCTTTTTCTCGCCTTGGTTTCAAGATAGACCGTTTTGACAAAGTAAGAGAGTTTGCCTCGACAGTTGCAGTTGTGCCTATGAGTGCAAAGACGGGCGAGGGGATCCATGAACTCCTCATGGTTCTCATCGGCTTGACGCAGCAGCACTTGAAGAAGCGTTTGCAAACAACGGAAGGTCCAGCCAAGGGAACAGTTTTGGAGGTGAAGGAAGACCCAGGTCTTGGTCTCACACTAAATACGATAATTTATGATGGGACTCTTCAAAAAAACGAATTGATAGTTGTCGGAGGCAAGGAAAAACCTATCGTGACCAGGATACGTGCAATTCTGGTTCCAAAACCGCTGGACGAAATCAGAGACCCGCGAGACAAATTCTCTTCAGTAGAATCTGTCTATGCCGCTGCGGGAGTGAAGATAGTAGCGCCCGACCTAGAAGGGGTCTTGGCAGGAGCAAGCCTTTATGCTGTCCCTAAGAATGATGACCCGGAGAAATACGCACGCCTCATCTCGGAAGAAATAGAGAAAATCAGGATAGTCACGGATATTGAGGGAATTATCGTCAAGGCAGACGCTCTAGGTTCACTGGAAGCAATAGCGGACATTCTGAAGCAGAACAACATACCGATAAGACTCGCAGATGTAGGTGACATTTCAAAAAGAGAAGTAGTCGAATCCTCCATTGTGAAAGAACACGAACCGCTCTACGGCGCGATCTTGGGGTTCAACGTAAAGATTTTGCCGGACGCTGAAGAAGAAGCTACAGCCAAAGGGGTCCAGATTTTCCGAGAGAAAGTAGTTTACCGCCTGCTGGAAAACTACCTGGCATGGTTCAAAGGAAAACGTGACGCTGGGCTTGAACAGAATTATGAAACGCTCGTTAGACCTGCCAAGCTTCGGATCATGGAGGGTTACGTCTTCAGAAGAGCAAGACCCGCCATCTTCGGAGTAGAAATCCTTGCAGGAACAATAAAGCCAAAAACTGCGGTTGTCAGGGCCGAAGACGGTGAAGAAGTAGGAGAGATTCAGCAAATCCAAGACAAGGGCAAGGCCTTATCAGAAGCTCAGCAGGGAATGCAGGTAGCGGTTTCAATGGAACGGCCAATCTTCGGGAGACATGTTTTCGAAAAAGACGTTCTATACGCGAAAATCCCTGAAGCGCACGTAAGAATGTTGTCAACGACGTTCATGGAAAGACTCGTAAAAGAAGAACAAGACGCCCTCAACGAATACGTGAAAATTATGAGAAAGAAAGTGCCGTTCTGGGGAGCTTAGCCTAGATTCTAAAGCGGAAGCTTCATCCCAATCTTTTTCTTGACAGCTTTCTGGTAGATGAGATTTGCAGTGGCCACATCCTCGATGGCCAGACCCAAATTCATGGTCATTATTCTCTCCCGGTTGCTTTCTCGACCAGCTTTCTTCAATGTCACTATTTCTCCTAGATCTGCGTAGACGCTTGGAATGTCCGCGAAATATCCTTGAGACCTGTAGTACGCAAGTTGCTCTCCGTCGTCTGTACAGAACTTGTCCATCGAATGCATTGCTTCTGTCTTCCAGTAGGAGTCAAAATCCAGTGGACATGCAAGACCTCCGTCCCTGAACCAAGACTTCACGATGAGGGGTTCTGGCTTTTTGAGGATCGGTCCGGAGGTGACTACTATGTCACAGCCCTGAACCGCTCTCTTGGGCGAGCCCGCTGAGGTTATCTTCAACTCGTGCTTTCTTGCCATTTCTTGAACATATTTCTCTTCGTTTGCCTTGTTGATATCGTAGGCTTTCACTTCTTCTATGTTCTGACAGATCTCGACTAAAGCCTCGAGATTGCTTCTGCCTTGAACACCACAGCCAAGAATTCCTAAGACCTTCGAGTCTTCTCTGGCGAGATATTTGGCTGCTAAGGCAGTTGCTGCACCGGTACGTTTAGCTGTCAACCATGTGCAGTCCATGATACAAATTGGGAAACCAGTCGAGGAATCATTCAGGATAACCAAGCCAGAAATGCATGGCAGTCCCCTAGCTGCGTTTTCTGGAAAGCCGCTTACCCATTTGACACCCGCCGCATTCATCTTCGACAAATACGCGGGCATCGCATGAATGAAAGCGTCTTTCCTGGGATGTATACCTGGCTTCGGAGGGACCTCTGCATGACCCTGCCATTTCTGGCGAAACGCTTCCTCCACGACGTGTAACACGTCCCGGACCGAAATTTCTAGGTTCTCAACGTCAAGCCGCGAAAGGTAAAGAACATCACCTATAGAACTCAGGGTGATCCCCCAATCACGTTTGAAACATAGGCAAAAAGATTAGTGAAGCGCAGGTTGTACGGCTTGAGCCACACTTGCCGCGTCACCCTCCGCCGACTGGGGGTATTATTGCGAGGACATCGCCGTCGGCAAGAACCGTTTCTAATCCGTTAAATGAGGCCACACTTCTGCCGTTCACTAGAAACTGGAGGAACCCTTTCACCTCTCCAGTCTTTTTTTCATAGACATACTCTGAAAATCTCCTGCCATATTGCTCGGAAAGTTTTCCCAGCACAACTGCAATCGTAACGTTTTCTTCTTCTGGAAACTCGAGAACCTCTTCCTTTTTGTGCGTGACTTCTCTTAGGATCGTGAAAAACCGCGCAGAAACACGCAAGTACCTATCACCGACAATACAACATACGGACTGAAATTTAAGCTATTACGTGGAACAAAGAATCAAGAGAATGGACTTTCTCGTGAATACATTTCGAAATGCGAACATGCTAAGGTAAGATTTATATCTGTGAGCATTTTTGCTTATTTGGGATAGTAAAGTTTTAGGTTTGAATGGAGGATTTGTATGGCTTATTTGACGACCACAGCGTCGGGACAACCAGTCTTGATTCTGAAAGAAGGAACATCGCGCAACAGGGGAAAGGAAGCACGTAGAAACAACATCATGGCGGCTCGCGTAGTTGGCGAGGTTCTGAGGACAACTCTAGGACCTCGAGGCATGGACAAAATGCTCATCGATAGTTTGGGAGACATAACTATAACGAATGACGGAGCAACTGTACTCAACGAGATCGAAGTCGAACATCCAGCAGCAAAGATGATGGTAGAAATCGCCAAGACACAGGATGACATGGTAGGCGATGGAACAACAACGGCTGTCGTTTTGGCAGGCGAACTGCTGAAGAAAGCAGAAGAACTATTGGAGCAGAACATCCATCCGACAATTATGGTGAGCGGATACCGCAAAGCAGCATTGAAAGCAGTAGAAACCATAAACAATCTTGGAATTCAAGTGGAACTCACTGACCGCGCAACACTGAAGAAAGTTGCCGTGACCTCTATGGCCAGCAAAGCTATTGGCGCAGCTAAAGACCATCTGGCTGACATCGCGGTCGACGCCATTCGGCAGATAGTTGAAAAACGCGGTGACAGAACAGTCGCAGACATAGACAACATCCAAACCATAAAGAAAACCGGAAAAAGCTTGTTGGAATCCCAGCTTGTTAATGGCCTTGTAATTGACAAGGAAGTTGTTCATCCAGGCATGCCAAAGCTTGTTGAAAAGGCGAAAATAGCACTGATCGACTGCGCCCTAGAGATAGAGAAGACAGAAATAAGCGCTGAAATAAGGATACACGACCCCGCTCAGATGAAAGCGTTCTTAGACCAAGAGAACAAGATGCTGCAGGATATGGTAAACAAAGTTAAATCTTCAGGAGCAAACGTTGTCTTCTGCCAAAAAGGCATAGACGACATGGCCCAGCACTTCTTGGCAAAAGAGGGAATACTAGCGGCGAGAAGAGTAAAACAGTCTGACATGGAGAAACTGGCAAGGGCAACAAGCGGCAGAATTGTGACAAACTTGGCTGATCTTAGAGCACAGGACTTGGGTCTCGCAGGTATCGTGGAAGAGCGCAAATTGGGCGAAGACAAAATGGTCTTTGTAGAGAAGTGCAAGGACCCCCGCTCAGTCGCAATAATCATCCGCGCTGGTCTCGAGAGAATGGTTGACGAAGCGGAAAGGGCAATGACGGACGCTTTGTCGGTTGTCTCAGACGTGGTGGAAACGAACAAAGTAGTCGCAGGCGGCGGTGCCGTAGAAGTTGAAGTCGCAAAGGAACTCCGGGACTACGCTACAAGCGTCGGAGGAAGAGAACAGCTTGCTATCGAAGCATTCGCAGACGCGATGGAGGTAATACCCAAAGCCTTGGCTGAAAATGCTGGCTTAGAACCAATAGACATACTCGTGGAATTGAGGTCTGCACACGAAAAGGCTGAAGGAAAATACAAGGGCGTGAATGTCTTCACGGGAAAGATTGAGAACATGCGAGAGAAGGGCGTCATCGAGCCAGTCGTAGTCAAAGAACAGGCAATAAATTCAGCGACAGAATCGGCGGCAATGATACTTCGCATAGACGACGTGATTGCATCGACGAAGCCGAAGGACTCAGGAAAGATGCCGAGCCCGCCGGAAGGCGAAGACTAGAGCAATCCCCCCACTTTCTCTTTTTGATTCTATTTCTAAGTGCAAAGATTTCATTCTAGACTGGGTCTGTACAACTGCGACTGAGGCTGCAGGCTCCAACGTGATTTCTGGCAGCGCATTCTCAACTTCTGATCCTTTGTGTGAGTTGTTCTTGCCAGAAGATGAGAACGGATAGACAGCTATAGAAATTCGAGACGAGATACTATAGCAGATTCAAGATCGTTGGAGCTGGAGATCTTATGGATCTGGAGAAAGAGGCAATCTCGTATCTGGGGGAGTATGGAAACACGAGGGAAGAGGACCTTGTCGACTATCTGGTTCACAACTTCCACTGTTCATCAGGCAAGACAAAGAAGATCCTTCACCGCATGGTTATAAATGGTCAGATTTATCGCCTCGTTCATGACAAACTGGACCCTCCCAGAGTGTACATTACATTTGAAGTGCAAATCCGTCCAGAAGCACTGAATGATACGGTCGACACTGGGACCTCTTTTGCATCAAGATCAGAAGTGCAGGAGATTTTGAAAGAAGCAGCGATGATCGCAGAGAAACGGATGCAGGATGCACCTACTGCATAGGAAAACACTGATTCTCAACGTTTGCGATCTGGGATCTTGGATCGACCGTCTAGTCAGGTTTACTCGGATTTCTTCATGAATCTTTCCATTTCATCAAACGCTTGTTCGAGTGTCTCAATCGGCGGCAGTATTACCCCTCTAACATGACCTGCACCGTAGACTGGGTCAAACCCGGAACCGTGAACAAAAAGCACTCCCGTTTCCCTCAAGAGGTCCAATGCGAAATCCATGTCTGTCTTCCACTTCTGCCCAACCTTGTGAATTTTGGGAAAAACGTAGAAAGCTGCTTCTGGCTTAGCACAGCTTACGCCTTCCATTTCGTTCAGTCTGTGCCACGCGTACGTGCTTCTTTCACGAAGTTTCTTGACAGTTTCCTTGACATGGTCTTGCGGTCCTTCCAACGCTGCCACGCCTGCCTTCTGAACAGGCGTGTTTGCACATAGTCTTATCCTTGCCTCTTTCTCTATGCCCTGCTTCATGTTCTGAAGCTGACCGTCGTCATCATGGAAGTATACATAACCGAGTCTCCACCCGGTCATCAGATATGCTTTTGAAAAGCCATTCAGTCCTATGACGGGGACATCTTTGGCCAGGGAAGCTGTGCTGGTGAACTTCTTTTCGAAGACGATCTGGTCATAGATTTCATCTGAAATGACTGGTAAGTCATTCTCTCCTGCCAACTCAACGATTTGCTTCACCACCTTTTCCTCGTAGAGTGCACCGCAAGGATTGTTAGGGTTGATGACTGCGATTCCACGCGTTTTCTCTGAAATCTTTTTTCTGAGGTCATCTATGTTTGGTTGCCAACCGTTCTCTTCGACGGTTTGGTAGGTGACTGGCTTTCCACCGAAAAATCTGGCGTAGGAAATGTAAGGAGGGTATGTTGGTCCTGGAAGAAGTATTTCATCTCCTGCATCCATAAGAGCCGCCATAACCATCTGAATGCCTTCGGAGATTCCTGAGGTGACGATGACGTCGTCAGCAGACATCTCGACATTGTTCAGTCTTTTTTCCTTGCGGCTGATTGCCTCTCTGAGTTCTAGTACTCCTTCAGATGGGGAATAGAGGTTAGCATGTTCCTCGACAGCCTCTGTCAGAGCTTGTTTAACGTGCTGAGGAGTATCGAAATCGAACGCGTTTGGGTCTCCGATGTTCAGGTAGTAGATTTTCTTTCCTGTTTTTGCAACTTGCTTTGCGTATGGAATAACGTCGCGGATTGCGTATTCAATCGTGCGGACTCTGTCAGTGACTTTGACGTCTGTCAAGACCTCCACCTTCTAGAGACCAAGGTCTGTTCAGAAATGAAATAAAGATTGTGGAGATACTACTCAACTTTCAACGTTCTCGAAACCTGGGAACCGTCGGATGCCGTCACGAAGACAGTCACGTCTTGGCCTTGGTAGGGGCTCCAGTCCCATGGGCACGTGAACGTCACTTCCCCTGCGGGGGTAATCATGTATCCTTGGGTGCCTATCTTGGGGCTCGTGATTGTTCCGTCAAGCACGAACGTGGTATTTCCCGTGTTGACAGAAATCTGAACTATGGTCGCATTCGTCTTAGAGTATTGACTGTTGTAGACTGTGATGTTGAGGTATGGGTTGCCCGTTGTGAAGTTCGAGAATGAAGCGTTGGCTATGCCGAAGTATGGAAGTTTTGTTGTTTGCGAAATTGAAATTTCCCCTGCGTCGTAGGTCGCGTGCACAGTAATGTTGATGCTGCTTCCTATAAAGTCTGTCCAGTTATACGCGCATTGGACTATGTTCTGACTTCCAGGCGCAATGACTATCGGGGTTATGGTCGTGCTTGTCTGGTTGAAATCTACCCCTGTGATGTCGATTGCTTGAACTGAGGCAAGCATGTTTGTCACGTTGACGTTGAAGTGCTGGAGGTCGCCTACATCAAACCCCATGTTTCCGACGTTCCAGAGGATCGCATGAGGAGTTGTGGTCGTCTTGTTCTGCACGCTGAAGCCTTCTTTTGTGAAGACTTGCACAGTGAATGATTGATTGCGGAAAGCCGTCCAGTCCCAGAAGCACTTGATGAGTAGCGAGCTGTTTGGGGGGAGCTTTATTGGGAGAGCACTTAAGAGTGGGTTCGTCATGGGGGTGATGGTTGTGCCATTTGACAGTGTCAGGTTCAAAACGCTAAGCGTCGTTTCAGCTGTCGACTCAGGCGCGCTTCTGACTGTGGCATTGAAGTATGTCGAGTTGGTGTAGTCAAAGTTAGCTTCGTCCACGTAAACGTAAGCACCTAGGATAGTGGGTGTTACATAAGTCTGTTCAAGGCCCTCAGCTGTTTTCACAACAATAGTCACGTTCTGTCCTGTGAGGGTTCCCCAATTCCGTTCAACTTGGAACGCTTGGCTCTGACCCTTCGACAGGATGAATGGGAGCCCGGGTGTAGTACGCGCGGTTACAGGCTCTCCTCCCACCGTTATCTCTGAGATTGTCAGGTTCATTGTTGACAATAGATAGCTCTGCACTGTAAAATTGAAGTGCTGAATGTTTTCGGAGGCGTCGAAGCTCGAGATCACCAGTTTGGCCTCCGGCGGTGTGTACTCTCTGCTTAGGATGGAAGTATTTCCAGCAACTGGTTCGATTCTCACACTTTCTCCAGCGAGATCACCCCAATTCATGGTACACGTGAAAGTTTGTCTTGTACCTATCGTCATGTTGAAAGGAACTGCGGGATTCGTGGCTGGAACGTCGTACGTTTGATTCGCTGCTTCATCAACTACTTTGAAGGCCGTCAAGCTCAAGTCTGCAACCGAGTTTGAAGGGTTGATAACCGTCACGTTGAAATACGTGAAATCGCCTGATGGGAATACTACGTCCTCAACGGCAAGTGTCGTCACATTTTGCGGCATGTTCCAGAAGCTTCCCATAACCCACATGTACGACAAGAGGGCTCCGACTATCAGAGAAGCCAGTATGAGCAGGACCATGAACAGATTCGAAATTGCCATGTTCGATTTTCTAGGATGCAAGTTTTTCCCCCGGTTTTGTTCGATTGGTGTAAATCATATTTATAGTGGTAGATAAGCGTTATCTTATGATTCTAGTCCAAGGACACCTCGACAAAGTTTAAATCCTGTAGGGTTAGATAGCTGCGTCCAATTCCGAGGGAGTTCAACATGACAGATCATGACGCAGTCGTAGTTGGCGCTGGAATCATGGGTTTATCAACTGCTTATCATCTCAAAATCAGAAACCCCAACAGGGATATTGTCGTCATAGACAAGCTGGGCGCTGCTGGTCAAGGTAGTACGGCAAAGAGCGCAGCTGCGTTTCGTTGCCTCTTTGCATCTCGCACAAACTTCGCGTTGGCTGATTCTTCTGCAGAGTTCTATAGGCACGTTCAAGAGGAGCTTCACAGGGACCTGAAGCTCAGATGGGCTGGTTACTTATGGTTCTTCGATGAGGATGGCTATCGCAGAATGCTTCCTGTTCTGAGAGACCTCGCTAGCAAAGGGTTCAAGTACAAGGAGTACGACGAAAACGAGCTTGCCAAGAAGCTTGACATGAAGACGGGGTTTGCAGAAGACCCCGAAGCAAAGATGATGGGGCTGGGAGATGTAAACAAAGGAATCCTGATTCCAAAAGCCGGCTTGATAGACGTTGACTCTCTTGTCAAGTTCTATGAGTCAGAATTCCTGCGGCTCGGTGGGAAGATACAGTACAACACTGAAGCGAAAGAAGTGGTCGTGGAACCGCGCCAGCCTCTTGGGATGCCAGGCGAACCCTACTTCTGGCAAGATTCAACAGTGACAGGAGTGAAAACCAATAAGGGTCTGCTGAAAGCAAAGAAGACCATAATCGCCGCTGGACCCTGGGTTTCTCAGCTTCTAGACCCTATAGGGATTGAATCCTTCGTTAAAGCCAAGAAGAGACAGGTTTTCTCGGTCAAAGCGAAAACAGAAGCATTGAAAAAGCTCCTGTTTTCACGAGAGTTCACAGATGCAGGATGCCTGCCCTTCACGATTCTTCCAAAACCATCTGCTTACATAAGACCTGCACCAGAAGAAGACGCATTGTGGCTTGCTTATGCCGACGAGTTTCCGAGAGCCTTCAAGATTGAAGATGACCCTCAGCCTGAAGAAAACTATTACACGTACGGTCTGTACCAGGTTATGTCCAAGTATTTCCCGCAGTTCACAAACTGTCAACCATTTTCAGCCTTCGCAGGATTGTATGAAATCAACAGTATCGACGGGCAGCCCCTGATTTTTGAAGAAAACGGCATGATGGTCGTTGGTGGTGCAAGCGGAAGCGGAATACTGAAGGCCGATGCTGTGGGAAGAATTGCAGCGGCGCTGTACAATGATGAAGAGTATGCTCTTCTTTACGGAGACAAAAAGTTCAGGGTCAGCGAGCTCGGACTGAAGCACAGAAGTGTCGAGCCCGAAAAATTAGTGATCTGAGAGCAAGGGCATAAGCAGGTTTATCTTATCTAAAATCCATATCCCTTGTGTTCCCTACTCTAGGAGCGGTAAGACCATGTTCGGTTGGACTGCTAGATTCCTTCACGTAAACCTGAGCAAGGGCAAAGCTCAGTAGGGTGAAATACGATAGGATGCTGCAAATTTACTCCCGAAAAAGAGGATAGAACGAGCAGGGAGTATCCAGGAAATCAAAGCTGAAGACTTTTGGGCTGAAGGATGTCGTAGGCCCGCTTGAGCATTGTGTCAATATGTCTGCCCGAAGCCTGAAAATGTAGCTTTTCCCTTTCTAGTAGGACCTTGCGAAGTAGACGACTTCTTTTGCTTCTCGTCCGCAGTGCACACATTTTGAGAAAGGTTTTTCCTTTTCAGACGAAATCAGTCTGATCGTTGCACCGGTTTCTTCTTTCGCTTTTGCTTCACAGTCAGAGTCGCCGCACCATGAAGCTTTGATGAATCCTCCTTTCTCGTTCAAAAACTTTCGAAATTCGTTGTAGGTCTTCACCGTGGATATGCCGTCTTCTAATGACTTCTTTGCTCTGCTGAAAAGGCAGGTTTGGATTTCGTCGAGCATTTTTTCTGTAGTCTTGACTATTTCTTCTTCTTTCACAGCGTTTTTGGCATGAGTGTCACGCCTGGCAAACATTACTTGTTTTTGGTTCACGTCTCTGGGACCTATTTCTATCCTTATCGGGACGCCTTTCAGTTCCCATTCGTTGAACTTCCAGCCGGGGGTGTACTCTGTCCTGTCATCCAAAACTACCGTGATTCCTCTGTCTTGCAGGTTCTGGAAGATTTCTTTGGCTTTGGATGATATTGCTTCTGAGTCTGCATTTTTGTAGGGTATCGGCACTATGACAACTTGTACTGGAGCGACTTTCGGTGGCAACACGAGTCCTTTGTCGTCACCGTGAACCATTACGAGGGCGCCTATCATGCGCGTGGATATTCCCCAGGAAGTTTGCCAAACGAGGCTTTCCTTTTCTTTCTCGTCGAGGAATTTGATGTCGAAGACTCTTGAGAAATGTTGTCCTAGATTGTGTGATGTCCCCATCTGCAATGCTTTGCCATCTGGCATCAAAGCTTCCAACGTCATCGTGTACAGTGCTCCTGCGAATTTTTCGTTTTCAGTCTTCTTCCCCACGAGCACTGGAACAGCTAAGTAGTCTTCCATTACTTCTCTGTAGAAGCCCAGGATCTCCATGACCTCTTTGTCTGCTTCTTCTTTTGTCGCGTGTGCTGTGTGTCCTTCTTGCCATAGAAACTCTCGTGTTCTGAGAAAAAGTCTTGTGGCTTTTGTTTCCCATCTGACGACACTGCACCATTGGTTCAATTTCAGAGGGAGATCTCTCCAACTGCGAATCCACTTTGAAAATGCGGCGTACATTATTGTTTCTGAAGTGGGCCTTATTGCGAGCCTTTCCTCAAGCGGAGTGTCGCCGCCGACTGTGACCCAGGCAACTTCCGGAACGAAGCCCTCGAAGTGTTCTGCCTCCTTTTTTAGGAAGCTTTCCGGAATGAACAGCGGGAAATACACGTTCCTGTGTCCTGTCGACTTTATTCTTTTGTTGAAGATTTCCTGGATTCTTTCCCAGAGAGCATACGAAAGTTCACGGAATATCATGCAGCCTTTCACGGGGGCATAGTCTGCCATTCCACTTTTCAATACAACTTGCGTGTACCATTCTGAGAGGTCTTCAGACTTTTTTACAGTCACTCCTGTATCTGACATTCTCATCTCTCACCTTGTTCTACAATGGCTGAATATAATGTTAGTGCAAACCGTCTTCACAGTGGCAAAGTTCAACGAGAATCTAGCAATGTGGAACGCGATCGCCCATTTCAACCACTTCCGATGACATTGCAGAAAGCACCATTTAAACGTTATTCTCAGGTATCTTCCGCGCGCGGGTTGCTGCAAATGCGTAAGTGTTTTAACTGCTTCCTGCCCACCTTGATCTTGATCCTCAGGTGATGTGAGTGTTGAAGGCGATTCTTGTTATTGCGGATGGCATGGCTGATTGGCCGCTGAAGGAATTGGATGGAAAGACCCCGCTGGAGGTGGCTGTCAAGCCTACAATGAATCGGATAGCCAGGGATGGAGTGTGCGGAATCGTTGACCCGATCTCTCCTGGAACACCGCCGGGGAGTGATACGGCTACGATTGCTTTCCTCGGTTACTCTCCGATGGAGGTTTATTCTGGAAGGGGGGCGCTGGAAGCTGTAGGGTCTGGTGTTGAAGTTTTGCGAGGTGACGTTGCCTTCAGGTGCAACTTTGCGAGTGTGGACAAAGATCTTGTTGTTCTAGATAGACGTGCGGGTCGCATTTCGAATGAAGATGCGTCACGGCTAACTCGGAGCCTGCAAAGAATCAAGCTCAAGAAGTCGTTTGACGCTAGTTTTGTGTTCAAGAATACCGTTCAACATAGAGCGACTTTGGTTATCCGTGGACCGAAGCTTTCAACCGCGATCAGCGATTCTGACCCAGAACAGAACGGGAAAGAAGTCCTGGAAATAGAGCCTCTTGACAGACGCTCAGAATCCGCGCGCACGGCTGCAATCGTCAGCAGGCTTATGAGCGAGTTCCGAAATGTTCTTGCTGAGCATCCCGTTAACAAAGAAAGAGCCAGACGCAAACAGTCTCCAGCGAACTTCGTCCTTTGCAGGGGCGCTGGCACAATTCCAAAGATCATACCGCTTCCAGAACTCTACAACATTAAGTCAGCTTGCATAGCTGCAGTTTCTTTGATCAAAGGAGTCTGCAAGGTCGCAGGCATGGACCTGATCAGCGTCAAGGGCGCTACTGGGACGCCTAAGACAGATTACATGGCAAAAGCAAAAGCAACGGTGAAAGCGCTGAAGACCCATGATTTTGTGCTTTTGCATGTCAAGGCAACGGATGTTGCAAGCCATGATGGGAACGCCCGGTTGAAGGTGGAAACAATCGGGAAGATCGACGGAATGTTGGACCATGTCTTGAAGAACATCGACTTAGATGCGACGCATCTGGCCTTGACGGCGGACCATACGACCTCATGCGTTACCAGGAATCATGAAGGCGACCCAGTTCCGATTGCGATCATTGGTCCTTATGTCCGCCGTGACAGTGTCCGAGAGTACAGTGAAAGAGCATGCGCTGAGGGCGGGTTGAACAGGATAAGGGGTACCGACCTCATGCGTATCCTGATGAGCTTTCTCGGGCGGACAAAGAAGTTCGGTTCCTAGGTTCTAGCGGACGGGCATGAGTCTCCATTCTTTGTAGTCGGTCATAACTCGCATATAGCCCCTTAGCATCGTGTCCAATTCCGCGTCGCCCGTGTCGACTCGAAGCAGGCCGCCGTCGATGTTCTTAAGTTTGTTCTTTGTGGCTGCAACGATTATCCGCTGTTTTCCAACAAGCCTTATGATTCTTGGACTGATCTGCTGGTTGCCTCTTCCCAGAAGGATCCCCTGATGACCGATGGGTGAAAGCACGATCCACGTGTTCTGCCAATCCTTTACTATTTTAAAGATCGTTTTCTCGTCCACGTCAAGTGTAACTTCACCGTTCGCGTAAATGTCAACGCCCAGCACAGTCTTCTTCACGCCTAGAAGTTCTGCAAGGTGTTTCACTGTTGTTCCTGGGCCAAGAATGAATGTGGCAGTTTTGGGGATTTCTTCTGTTATGAATCTCGCTATTGCTGTTTGGTTGTCTTTTTCGTCCTCCGTTTCTAGGCTTACTTGTTTGCTGCCTTGAACATGGCCTGGAAGCAGGGGAGCTTTCAAGTATCCGTGCAGTTTGACTGAGAAAACGTCGTTGCGTATAGCGTTTTCATCGGCGTCCATGACTTCAAACTCTGCTGTGTCTGCTCGTTTCTGCGCATACGCCAATACTACTTCAACAGCGTCTGAAGGGTTTACTGCGAAGATGCCGCTGTACATTTTGACGCCTGATGGGATGCCCAATACTGGCGCTTCATCGTTGCCGTGCAGCGCGTCCAGAATGTCTTTTGCTGTGCCGTCGCCACCGACGAAGACTGTCAAGTCTACTTTTGCCGCTGTGAGGAGTTTGACGGCGGTTTTTGTATCGTCAGCTGATGTTTCTCGGGAGACTTTCATACGGAGTATTTTCGCATGCCAGCCAGTTTCTCTTGCTTCGTCCTCACCCATTATTCCTGGGCACGTTAGAATCTCTATTGGCGTGTCATCGGTGTTTGCCTGCAGTTTTCTGAGGAATTCTGTGGCTCTTGATGGTGATACAGGTTCAGCTCCACGGGCAAGTGCTTCTTTGATGACATTGTCTGTTCCTTTGAGGCCTACTTTTCCTCCCATACCCGCTATGGGGTTGACGATGAAGCCCATCTTCAAGTTTTATCATCCGTTGTGTTCGCGGAACAGGGTATAAACGGTTTCCCTCGAGGACTGCTGCCTTTGAGTGTGTCTTGGGCTTTGAAGTGTCTGTCCTTAGATGATCATGTGAAAGCCGGTCAAGTTTCTGGAAATTCTTATATTTGGAAGGCTTAAAGGTTGCTTGCAGAAAGAAGGGTTGTTTGATGCCTGCGAGGAAGCCGAGAAAGGTGCTTGTGACTGGTGCCACGGGCCAGATTGGTTCTGAATTGACGGTGGAATTGAGGAAGAAATACGGAGGTGACAATGTTGTCGCTGTGGGGCATAGCAGGAAGCCGAGCGATGCGTTGTTGAATTCAGGTCCGTTTGAGTCTTTGGATGTTGGTGACCGTCAGAGTCTTGAGAAGGTGGTCAAGAAGTATGGTGTCGACACGATTTATCACTTGGCGGCTGTTCTCTCTGCTACGGGTGAGCAGAATCCGCAGGTTGCTTGGAACTTGAATATGGGAAGTCTCTACAACGTTTTGGAGATTGCGAGAGAGAAGAAGTTGGACAGAGTATTCTGGCCGAGCTCGATCGCTGCTTTCGGTCCAACAAGCCCGCGCGTGAACACGCCTCAGGAAACGGTTTTGGTTCCTAACACTATGTACGGTGTTACGAAAGTTGCGGGGGAGCTTTTGTGCAACTATTATTTTGTCAAGTTCGGCGTGGATATTAGGGGTCTCCGTTATCCCGGAATCATAAGCAGTGAGGTTCTTCCTGGCGGCGGTACAACTGATTATGCTGTTGCCATTTTCTATGAGGCGATAAAGATGAAGCATTATGTGTGTTTTGTTCGCGAAGACACTGTTTTGCCCATGATGTATATGCCTGACTGTATCAAGGCAACTTTGGATTTGATGGATGCTGAGCTTGCCCGTGTGAAGCGTCATGATAGTTACAACCTTGCGGGGATGAGCTTCTCTGCTGGGCAGTTGGCGGCTGAGATCAAGAAGCACATTCCTGAGTTCCGATGCGAGTATGAGCCTGATTTCAGGCAGAAGATTGCTGATTCGTGGCCGATGTCAATAGATGACAGCGCGGCACACATAGATTGGGGCTGGAAACCCACGTACGACTTGGTCACGATGACCAAGGACATGCTTCAGAAGCTTTCGAAGCGTTTCAAGGAAGGCAAGCTGTAAAACCTGTTTGCGGTCGAGAAAGAGTTAAGAGAAAGTGTGTCGCAATAGACGAAAAAAGAGGTATAATGGAAATGCGAAATCCCACTTCATTCTTGCGTGAAGAATATCAAGACTTAGTGAAGAGTGAGCTTGACTGGAAGCTGCGAATTCTGCAGGGGCCGAGCACTCCATGGTGCGACGTTGATGGAAAGAAGGTTTTGATGTTCTGTTCGAACAACTATCTAGGCCTGAGCAATCATCCACTGTTGAAGGAAGCTGCGATAAAAGCTGTTCAGACTCATGGTGCGGGGTCAGGTTCTGTCAGGCCTATCGCGGGAACTATGGATATACATATCGAGCTTGAGAAGCGTTTGGCAAAGTTTAAGCACGCAGAAGCTTCACTTGTCTATCAAACAGGTTTTGCTGCTAACGCAGGTTTGATTCCTCAGCTTGCGGGCAAGGGTGACTTGATAGTCAGTGACGAGCTAAATCACGGTAGCATCATCGACGGTGTGCGCTTGTCGCATGGTGAGCGGGGCGTTTACAAGCATTCTGATGCTGAGGATTTGGGCAGAGTGCTGGATGAGGCGGATAAACATTCGCCTGCTTATAGGAGAATTCTAGTGATCACTGACGGTGTCTTCTCGATGGACGGTGATATTGCGCCTCTTGATAGGGTCGCGAAGGTAGCGTCAGAGCACGGCGCGATGGTATACGTGGACGATGCCCATGGAGAAGGCGTGCTTGGCGAAGGTGGAAGAGGTATCGTCTCGTATTTCAAGCTGGGCAGAGATAAGGTTCATGTGGAAATGGGAACTTTTTCAAAGGCTTTCGGGGTTGTCGGTGGGCACGTTTCAGGCTCAAGGGACCTGTCTAACTTTGCTTATAACAAGTCGCGAACATGGCTTCTGAGCGGTTCACACCCGCCTGCGGTTGCAGCAGCATGCATCGCAGCCATAGATGTGCTTGAGAGCGAGCCGCAGCATGTTCGAACACTGTGGGATCACACGCGGTACTTCAAGAAGGCAATGAAAGACTTGGGCTTCAACATAGGCAACAGTGAGACTCCGATTACGCCTGTGATCGTAGGCGAGAGTAGTGTGGCTAAGAAGCTGAGTGCCCGACTGTTCGAGGAGGCCGTGTTTGCGCTGCCCATCGTGTTCCCGATGGTTGCTAGAGACAAAGCGCGAATAAGGACGATCATGAACGCTGCGCTGACAAGAAAAGACTTGGACTTTGCCATAGGTGCATTCGAAAAGATTGGAAAAGAGATGCACATAATATAAGTTCTTTCCACATTTTTTGTAGTTGAGAACTAGTGTGCCTTTCAGGCTTCCATGCTGGAGGACGGAAGGGTTCTCATCGAATTCTCTCCAAGACTTCGTCCACGTCTTCTAATCCTAATTTATTGAGTGTTTTCTGTTCTGGTATGCCGTTTCGGTCCCATCCTACGGCTTTGTAGTACCTTCTCTTGTACTGTTCAACGTCTTGCTTGTCTGTTGTTTTTCCTTTGTATGGTCCTGAGGGCAGTGGCTCGTAGAATCTAGGTGGGTTGTCATCGTGTGTTTTAGGTGTCCATTTCAGGTCTGGGCCGCCGAGTAGGAGCATGGCTCTTTGTAGTTGAAGTATCTTGAGCGCCTTTGTCCTTACCCATTCCCTTCTTGTGAGCTTGATGCCTGTGACTGCTGTGTAGAACTCGAATCTTGTGTTGCGGGGGACACCGAAACTGTTGAAGTTGCAGTACACTCCTGAGTCGTTGAAGATTTCCATAAGTTCGCTGCCGCCACCGTCCAGGGGCAGACCGGCTGTGGAGGTGTGATCTCCGCCCTGCACTGAGCAAGCGTAGCTTATGATTTCAGGGTAGTCTTTTCCGCTGCGGATTCCGTGGGCGCCTATGCTGATGCCCTTGGACTGCACGGCGTAGGGCAACAGGTTTTTCTTCTTCATTTTTCCGATCTTGACTGCTGCGCGGTAGGTGCCTTCAGCCAGTATGTCGCCTATGCCTTCTCTGTGAGCGATTTTTTTAGCCAATGCCGCGAAGGTTTGGGTATCACCCCATTTGAGTTCGAGTCCATCCAAGTCGCTACAAGTCAGCACTCTTCTCTGGTGAAGTTCAGCTGCAAAGCCCATGACGTTTCCTGTTTGTATTCCACACAATCCGAGGTCGTCGAGAAGAGACACTAGAAACACGTTTTCTTCGGGAGAAAATATGCCTAGGTTCGGGCCTAGGTACGCCTGCATTTCATAGTCTGGGTTGTCTGTTATTGCTCCCTTGTATTTTCCGTCTTTGACACATGAAAGCTTCAGACAGGTGGTTGGACAGCCGAAGTCGCCCCAATACTGTTTCATCCAGAGTCGGTTTTCGAATTTGTCAACGCCGAAGCTTTTTTCGTCGTGCCATTCTTCCTGCCAGTTACGTACTGGTTCGGAGCTTGTTTTTGCGCCTACTTCATAGCCCGCTGAACCCGTTCCCCATCGTCTCCAAAGTTCATTCTCGTAAACGTTTGTGCAAACAATGTTGATTAGACGTTTCACTTTCTTGATGTCCGCTGCTTCTGGCAAGGGTCCGGTGCCCCTGACGACGACGGCTTTTAAGCGTTTTGAACCCATGACTGCTCCGTAGCCTCCGTACCCAGCTGCATGTGCCCATTTTGAGCTGACGACTGCAGTGCGCACCTTGTTTTCTCCGGCCGGTCCGACGTACAGGATTGAGGGTTCTTTCCATTCGCCGAACTTGGGATATCGTGTTTTTAGCAGGTTTCGGCATTCTTTTGTGAGTGCTGCAACGGTCTGCTTTCCGTCTTTGCTCCATAGGTATTCTGCATCTCTAAGTTCGATGTCTGAGTCTTTGACGAACAGGTAGACTGGCTTGTCAGACTGGCCTGTCACGATTATGCCGTCGTAGCCTGCGCATCTCAGTTCGACTCCGAATTCGCCGGACAGTGTGGAGCCTACTGTGCCGTTGCTCTGTGGACTCTTGCCTGAGACGCAGGTTCTTCCACCTGGAAAATATCCTGTGAGCGGTCCTGTCAAGAATAGGAGCAAGTTTTCAGGTCCGAGCGGATCCACTTTTTCCCATTTGCGGCCGAGTCTGTCCCACAGGATCTTGGCGGCTAAGCCTCTGCCGCCTACGTAGTCTCTGAGGACATCGTCGCCGAACTCCGATTCTCGTATCTTGCCATTAGAAAGGTCAATTTCAAGATGTTTACCTGCGTATCCTTGTATCATAGATATTCCTCGCCGATTTCTCCGTAGATTTTGGTTGAAAGATCACGTGTTATTTCATCCGGTTTCCTTGCATAGAGCTTGTAAGCCCTTTCTCTTCTCGGAACTGTTTTTAGGACGTTCCAGTTTCCTTCTCGACAGACTTTTACGCATTGAGGGTTTCCGTTGCACAGATCACAGATTACTATGCGTTTTTCTTTCGGATGCATATGGGGTATTCTGCCTGGGCAAGCGTCGATGCATTTGCCGCAGGCGATGCAAGCTTTCCCATCAACGAGGACGGCACTTGTTTCCTTGCTTACTGAAAGAGCATTTACTGGACATGAGTTGACACATGGATAGTCTTCGCATTGGACGCAGAAATGCGGGAATTCGAGGCCTGGAACAAGCATGAAAATGGTTATTCTTGATGCTGTTGGCCAGATGCGGTTTTCATGGTACAATGAGCATGCTATTTCGCACTTTCTGCATCCACTGCACTTTGAAAGCTCTCGGGCTATCCAGATCGGTTCTTTTTTCTGTTTCAAGAGTTGGACCTCTCAGAAGTGTCGCGACTTTTTTGTAAGGTTCTTGTTTGATTTAAGCGTGATGGCTGGTGATGGCAACCTCTTTAAGCCCAGCGTTTCAGAGTACACTGACGGAGAAAAAGCTTGCTGTGGAATTTCAGGACATAGTCAACTGGATGCTTAGTCTTTCAACACAGTATGGGTATCTGGGCATCTTCCTAATCAGTATAGTCGGTGCTATGTCAGTCTTTGTTCCAGTTCCTGTTACAGTTGTAACTTTCACTCTGGGCGGACTAAAGTCCGGTGGCGGATGGCTTTTTGAGCCCGTATTTATTGCTGTTGCCGCTGGCCTTGGCTCCTCGGTCGGAGAGTTTTCAGCATACTTGATTGGGCTCGGAGGAAGGAAGGCGATAGGTGAGCGGTACAAGAAGAAGATGGATGTTCTTGCGAGGGTTCTTAAGAAGTGGGGTGTGCTCGTTGTCTTCATTTTTGCTCTCACGCCTTTGCCCGATGACTTGGTGTTTGTCCCGTTAGGCGTTATGCGTTACAGTGTTTCCAAAATCCTTGTTGCTGCGATATCAGGGAAGTTTCTGATGAATCTGATTGTGGCCTATGCCGGACGTTTTTCATTTCAGGCCATAAGCGGGTTCTTCGGTGTGGAAGGCACTTTGGCTTCAGCGTTCATCGGCACTGTTGTCGCGGTTGTTCTGCTTGTTGTTGTTCTTGTCATAATGCTTAAAGTGGACTGGGAGAATTATCTGGAGAAGTATTTGGCGTCGGGAGAGGAGAGTGCGAAAACTGAAAGCAGTAGCTGACCTGCATCTGCACAGTCGCTACAGTAGGGCGACCAGTGAAAGCATGGGCATCAAAGAGATAGCTAGATACGCAAAGATCAAAGGGCTCAACCTTGTAGGAACAGGAGATTTCACTCATCCCAAGTGGCTCCAAGAACTGAAAGAGGTCCTTGTTAAGGATGCTGATTCAGGATTCTACCATGTTGAGAAAGGCCCTGTCTCGCATGTGCGTTTTGTCGTGACAACTGAAGTCTGTACAATGTGGACAGTGCACGATCAGACCAAGAAGGTGCATCACGTCATCGTTACGCCAAGCTTGGAAACTGCAATTCAAACCAATGACAGGTTGGCAAAATACGGAAGCTTGACGTCGGATGGGCGACCGACCTTGAGCATGAGCGCGGCGCACCTTGTTGAAGAAGTAATGGAAATTTCCGATTGGAACATGGTTTTTCCAGCTCACGCTTGGACACCTTGGTTCAGCATTTTCGGCGCATTCAGCGGGTTCAATAGCGTTGAAGAATGCTACGAGGACAAAACTCGGCATATTCATGCTTTGGAGACGGGTCTTTCGTCTGATCCCCCTATGAACTGGCGTCTGAGCATCCTTGATAAGTTCACGTTGCTTTCAAATAGTGACAGCCACAGTTATTGGCCTTGGCGAATGGGTAGAGAAGCTAACGTGTTCGAACTGGAAAGATTCGACTATCGGGAAGTGATTGAAATTGTTCGTCTGAAGGATGCGCACCGGTTCAAATATACTATAGAGACGGACCCTGCCTACGGCAAGTACCATTGGACCGGGCACAGAGCCTGCAATGTGTCCCTCTCGCCGAAGGAAGCCTCAAAGTTCGCCGACATTTGTCCAGTCTGCCGAAGAAAGCTTACTAAAGGCGTTGAGCAGCGAGTGCAGGAACTGTCTGACCGCCCAGCGGGCTTCAAACCTGAGAACGCCGTGGGGTTCATGCGTCTCCTTCCACTTCATGAGATTATCACAACTGTTCTAGGGGTTGATTCTCCGGCCGCGCAGAAGATCTGGGGAATCTACACTCCGCTTATTGAAAGGTTCGGCGATGAGTACACTGTTCTTATTGATGCTTCTAAAGAGGCATTGGCTTCTGTTGCCGGCGAAGCCGTTGCGGACGCGATTGTAAGAGTTAGACAGGGGCGTGCAAGGGTTGTGCCTGGATATGATGGAGTCTATGGCAAGCTCGTCCTTTCTGAAGAGGTTGTGGGAGCTGAGAAGACTCGGCCTGGAAAAGTTCAACAGTTGAATCTTGCAGACTTCACTTGAGGGGCTTTTTTCCATGCTTTTTGTGTAGATGTGTAGGTAAAGTCTACAACTACGCTTATTAAGTCGTAAGACGACGTAGGTATTAGGGCTGGGAAATGGAAACTCTACTCCACAAAAACAGGTACGACGCACAGGTTTCAAACGTGATTGATAAGGTCCTGAGACAGGTGTTTGGAGAAGAAGCCACTCTTCTGATCTACAGGCACCTGGAACGCCACTATTCGGTTGAACGCGAGGACATAGGCCAGAAAATCGAGTTGTTCGCTCAGGGTCTTGAGGATTTCCTTAGAAGCGGAGCCATAGTCGTCGAACGGAAGATTCTTGAGGACATCTGCCAAAGTTCAGGTTTGATCAAACGATGGGAACTGGAGAATGTCGGTGACGGACGCGACTTCGTTAGTCAGATGAAGACGCTGTCACATAGAGCGTAGAGTATATCCGTTTCTCAGTGTTTTTTCTCTTTCTCGTTCCTACTTTTTCTGTTGGCGGATTCGTGATAGTCTTATAAGCCCAGTTGGATCTAGCCCTTCCAAAGGCTAGATGCTGGAAGGGACTTGATTGCGAGAAATTCTTGACAAAATCGTCGACGCTGCGTCGCAAAGGTTTGGTGCTGAGTATGCTGAGATTCGGGCTCAAGAACTGCGCAGAACTTCGGTTACGCTTAAAGAAGGTCGTGTTGAAGCTGCCAAGCAGGGAATTGAGAAGGGTGCAGCATTGCGGGTATTGGTCAAGGGAGCGTGGGGTTTTGCGTCTGTGGGGTCTTTTGATGCTGAAGTGCTAACAGAGACGGTTTCGGATGCATGCAAGATGGCCAGTTGTGCGGTGCCGAAGCTCAAGAAGCGAATAAAGCTTACGCACACCAAAGTTATTGAGGACACTGTCATTCTGAAGCCGAAGAAGGACCCGTCGGATATAGCAGTCGAGGAAAAGATCAGTCTGGCACTGAATGTGAATGATGTAGCTTTTGCGTCGGACAGAAGAGTGAAGAGTTGCACAGTGAATTATTTGGATTTGACAGGAAAAACCCACTTCGTCAACTCCGATGGGACTTCCATCACGCAGGATGGGTTGTACATGTGGCTGGGAGTAGGCGTCACGGCAAAAGAGAAGGGCGTTTTTACCCACAGCAGAGAAGCGGTTGGTTCGACGCTTGGCTATGAAGTCTTCGATGTTGAAACTCCTCAGAAGGTAGGCGAAATGGTAGCGAAACGTGCAGTCGGCCAACTGGAAGCGAAGCCTCCGAAGGGAGGAACTTTTCCAGTGATTCTTGGGCCAAACGTGATCGGTACACTCGTACATGAGGCTTTCGGCCATCTCGCTGAAGCAGATCTGACCCTGTCGGGTTCGATTATTTCTGGCAAGTTAAGGAAAAAGGTTGCATCGAGTGTTGTCACCCTCTATGATGATGGAACTGTGAACGGCGCTTTTGGCTCTTTCAGGTATGACGATGAGGGCGTGCCAGCACAGAAGACTCTGCTTGTCAAAGACGGAGTTATAGTGGGTTTAATGCATAATCGTGAGACGGCGCATCAATTTGATGCCGAACCTACAGGCAATGCTAGAGCTGAAGATTTCAGGGTCGAACCTATCATTCGTATGCGCAACACGTACATTCAACCGCGAGACTACTCTTTTGATGAGCTGGTCGAGGACGTAAAATTCGGCTACTACCTCAAGAGCTTCAGAGGCGGACAAGCAAACTTGGACGGCACATTTCAAGTGGGAATTCAAGAAGCTTGCGAGATAGTTGAGGGCGAAGTGGGTGAAACCATGCGTGATGTCTCGATAAGCGGGAACACGCTTGAGACATTGCTTAAGGTGGACGCTGTGGGAAAGGAGTTTGAGCTGTGGCCTGGCGTATGCGGCAAAGGTCAGTCGGCATTTGTGAGTTCCGGCGGTGCGCACACAAGAGTGAAGGAGGTTCTGGTCGGTGGTAGCGCTTGAAGAACAAGACATGCTGAGCTTAGCCGAGAAAGCTGTCAAGCTTGCGCTCAGAAGAGGAGCCGATGAGGCTGAAGCCTTTGTGAATCGGAGTTCAACCAACAGCGTTATGATCGAAATTGGACAAATCTCAAAGACCGCCCGCATCATAGATAGAGGCTTGGGATTACGAGCTATAGTGAAGAAGGCGATAGGATTTTCATATACTAACGTGCTGGAAGACGCTGCAATCGAGGAAACGGTCAATAGGGCACTTAGTTTTGCCAAGGCGAGCAAACCTGATGAAGACTGGACTGGTCTTCCCACTGAGAAAACGTTTGCATCAGTGAAAGGTACGTACGACCGCAGAATCGCAGATCTGCACTCTGAGGACTTGGTGAAGATTGCCTCGCTGATGTTGGACGCTGCCGAAAACACTAGCAAGCATGCCTTTCCTATTGAAGGCGGAGCAGGAACTGGCTGCCTGTCAGCGGCGATCGCAAACTCCAGAGGTGTTGCCGCAACTGACGAGGGAACTGTGATTGAGTGCAGCTTGGCCACGATCGGTAGAGAAGGCGGAGAAGTGACTCCCGAGTGTGTGGAGTTCAATTTTGAGAGGGAATACTGTATAGACCCTGAATGGGTCGGCCGTGAAGCTGCGAGACTTGCTGCGTCAGCGTTGAGGGCAAAACGGATAGAAACAGGAACGATGACAGTGATTTTCACCCAATTTGCACTGCAACAGCTGCTCTATTACACTCTGATGAGAGCAGTCAGTGCAGACTATGTGCAGAGGAATCAGTCAGCTCTAAAAGGCCGTGTAGGCGAAAAAATCGGCTCTGACTGTGTTACAGTCTATGACGATGGGCTGCTGGAAGGTGGGATCCGCACTGGAAAATTTGACGGTGAAGGTGTTCCTCAACAGAACACCGTGCTCATAGAGAAAGGAGTCTTACGCGGGTTTGTATACGACAACTACACGGCAGGCAAAGAGGGAAAAGAGAGCACTGGGAACGGTTCGAGAGCTGGATATCTGTCAACGCCGGGTGTGGACACAACGAACTTCCATGTTCTCAACGGGAGGAGATCCGCTGACCAGCTTGTTAGCGGTTTGGATAATGGACTTTTGGTCTACTCTGTGCAGGGTGCGCATACAAGCAATCCGGTGAGCTGTGATTTCTCTGTGGTGGCTACGCCGGCTTGGCTGGTTAAGGGCGGCGAGGTTTCCCATGCTGTTAGAGCGGTGATGTTGGCAGGGAACATCTTTGAAATCCTGAAGAATGTAACTGAAGTTGCTGACAATAGCAGAAAGGTCGGTCAGCTGGTGGCACCGTGGGTGGCTGTGGAAAACGTTAAAGTCATAGGAAAATAAATAACTTAGGCATTAGTTAAACGGTTCCAGAAGGCGAAATACTTGGGTGAAACCAGACTTAGACGCAGACTGCTAAAGTTCAACACGCCACGTCGAATAGTACAGCTACTGTCCTTCATTTTCTTCAGTGCAATAGTGTTCAACCTAGGTACCTTGGCACTAGCGTTTCCTGTGCTATGGACATGGAAATTGGGAACAAACACAGTCGGCGACGCTTTTACAGCCATACAGCTGATGCTCAGCGGTTGGAACGCCAGCGTTGTTTTTCCATGGGTGGCAGTAGCCTCATTCCTGATAGTCGGCGTGCTTATTGGCAAGTCAATGTGCGGGTGGGTTTGTCCTTTCGGCTTCGTACAAGACCTCGCCGGGTGTACAAAGCGGAAACAGACCGACGTTTCGCTGAGGACACATTCCAATTTGGTCTACGTGAAATATGCCATCTTGGCCATAACACTGTTGATCAGTACGGCTTTTGCTACTTCCAAACTTATGGGAGTGAGTAGTATCTACCAACAGGGTCTAGGTATATTCGCGCAAGCTCCTTTCACTGTGCTGAGTCCTTCTGAAACTTTGTTCGGCGCCATACCGCAGATGATGTACGATTTCCGTTTTGCAGTTTTCCAGCATCCACTTCAAGACGCCCTGTTAGGATTCACAACGTTGTCTCCGCTTTTTTGGGTTCAATTTGCCGTCTTGGTCGCCGTATTGGCCTTCGCTGTCTACGTGCCGCGCAGTTGGTGCAGGTACTTCTGTCCACATGGAGCTATCCTGGCGATTATGAACAGGTTCAGTTTCATAGGATTACGAAGAGAACCCTTCAAATGTGAAAAAGTCGGCTGCGGCAAATGTGTTCAGGCATGCCCCACGCGTGTGCCCATACTGGATCTGCCATGGGAAAAATTCAGTCATCCCGAGTGCATCTACTGCATGAAATGTGTGGACGCTTGTGAGCACAAAGCCCTCAAGCTAACCTACCCTTAATATTCTGTTGTGAACCTACTGGGTTTTTTGAGCCCAGAAACTCTGTGAGTATTCGTTTAGGATATTCTCATACATAGTCATCGTTTGCTGGGCAATCTTGTCCCAATTGTACTTTTCCTGGATTTTGCGATACGCGTTTGTTCGTAGTGTGTTGGCGTATGCTTCGTCTGTGAGAACCCTGTTTATGCCCCAAGCAAGTGAATCGGGGTTGCCTGTGTAGGCTTTCACGCCGTCAACGTCATGGTTGACGATCTCGGATAATCCGCCGGTGTCTGAAACCACGACTGGACTCTTCGCGGCCATAGCTTCAAGGGCTACTATGCCGAAGGGTTCGAAGAGGGAGGGTACGACTGAGACATCGGCGCATTTCTGGAGTTTTCGCAGGGTTTCATCGTCGACGAAGCCTGTGAACATTACTTTGTGGGCGAGGCCTGTATTGTTTACGATGGTGGACAGTTGGTCTTTCATGTAACCGTTTCCAACGATGATGAATTTGGCGTTGGCTTTTTCGAGGACTTTCGGCGCGGCGTTGACGAGAACGTGCACGCCTTTCTCGTATACCATTCTTCCTACGAAAAGCACGATCTTTTCTTGAGGTAATGCGTATTTGTTCCTGAACTGGGCTAAGTCTTTGTCGTTTTTCGTGTAGACTTCGGCTTTGACGCCGTTGGGGATCATGACGAGCTTGTCTGTCGGCAGTCCAAAAGCCCATTGTACGTGGTGAACCATGTAGTCGCTGCAGCAGATTACCTTCCAGGCTTCGTATGTTAGCCATGCTTCAGTTTCATGGATCATTCTTTCGTAGCCAGAATGGATGCCGTTTCTGCGGCCAATTTCTGTTGAGTGCATTGTGGCGAAGAAGGGTTTTCTGAAGACGTGTTTGAGTCCGATTCCTGCGGTGGCGACGAGCCAGTCGTGCGCGTGGAAAACGTCGATTTTTCCTCCTAGTTGCCGTGTGATCGTGGCGGCTTCTTTCTGCATGTTCATGTTCATGAGGTATACCCATGTTGCGAAGTCTGGTGAAGGGTTCTTGTAGCTGTCTATGCGGTAGACTTCGACTCCGTCAACAACCTCGTGCGCAGGTGCTCCGGGGAAATCGCATGTGACCACGTATACTTTGATTCCGTTTCTTGCCAAGCTTTTGCTCAGGTAGTAGATGTGGGGGGAAATGCCTCCAATGATTCTTGGAGGATACTCCCAGCTTAGCATCATGACAGAAAGGTCGCGGCTCATTCATTTTTCCCCAGAACTGCTCCGTAATTGTCCAAAACCTCTTCTGCCAGCTTAGATGACTTGGACGGGATTATCTTGACCTTTTCCAGTGGAACCTTGTACAGTCTGGCTGTTTCATCTCGCATCCATTCGGATTTGACAAGGATTCTTTCTGCTTCGTACATGCCTAGCCATTCGATGCTTTTGATGGCCATGTTGAAGGGGGAGTTTGCGCCACGTGAACGGTGGTCCTCCAGGCTTTCGACTGAGTAGATGAACGGTATGCCCAGACCTTTCTTTAACGTGACTGCGGCAGGTATGAAGTGCCAGTCCTGCGCGTCTATGATGTCGACTTGCTTGTCAGTGCTGTAGTATATGTTTGCGGCTGCTCTCTCAACTTCCTGGTTCAGGGTGAGAACCCATGTCAGGACGCCAATGTGCGTGCGAACGGGGTTTGTGACTTTTACGGTCTTGATGCCTTCGGGTTCGTCGTATTCGCCCGTTAGGTAGTCATCGTATGTGATGACGCAGGTCTTTGTTTGGTTCTTGACAAGGCGTACTGCAAGGTTCTTGACGTAAGTTGCGAGTTGACCTACGATTCTTGGTGGGTACTCCCATGAGAGGATTATGACCTGCATTGACTTCTCACTACGTGAAGAGCCCGCACACCTTGATTATCCCGCTTCCAGTCAGGTAGTAGCGTTTCTTTCCTTCGTTGTCGACAAAGCTCTCTGCAAAACCTTGCAGCTTGTAATTGTCCATTATTCTCTCTAGCTCTCCCAAGTCGACCTGCAAAACCTGAGAAAGTTCTTCACTCCTGCGCGCTAGGTCGGGCGCTGTACCGCACAGGTTGTGCAGGGTTTGAAGGATTTTCTCCGAGAGAGGAAGCTCTTCGCTCATTATTTTCACACCCAGTAGATAGTCCAGCTCCTATTCTTACTCGGCTTTTCTTATAAAAGCATGTGCGTGTATCTGCGTTAGAAAGCTCTGATTATGGACAACGTTTGGAGACGAATTTCTGCGAACCTCTTCGTTAGCACGGTGACCATTGCTTTTCTCAATGGTTCTCCCTCAAGCTTGGAGGATTCTACTTTCTTCAGTTGGGCGGCGAGTTTTTTGTCGCGAAGTGACTTTTCTGCCCATTTTTCGAAGTCTCCTCGGCGGCTGTGGAATTCGAGTGACTTGGCGTTTATTTCCTGTAGGTTTTTTGTGAATCCTTTCAGGCTCTGCGCTGTTTTTCCGGTGTAGTATTTTTCGCCGACTCCTGTGTAGAAAAGGAATGGTTCATCTGCGGCGACGGCTGCAAGTCTTACTCGGTTTTCAAAGTCGAGAATTGCCGCCTGAGATGTCACAAAGGCGTCAGTAGGTGTCCCGAAGGGGCTGAAATATGAGTGTACTTCGCCTGGTGCTCCGCCTTTTGTGAACATGTAGTAGAGGTGGTCGCTTGTTTGGAAGTAACGCCATATTCTCATGAATTGCTTATCCTCTGTTTCTTTGACTAGAGGTTCCAGGCGTCTGAGATTTGTGTAGTACGCCCATTGCATCGTGTTTCCGAGCCAGCCGCTTGCATCTCTTTCAAGGTCTGCCCATGATACTGTGCCGCCTAGTTCTGGGACGTCTATTTCGCCTTGTGAGGAATATTTTTCTATCACTTCAGATGGCGTAGCCATGTGCAGGTTCCACCATTTCAGGATCTCGCTTGGAAGGTGTTTGAGGAAGTCGTGTATGCCTGTCTCTGGCCAGTGGTGTTCTCCGAAGGTTTCGTAGTCTGGAAAGATACTGATACAGTTGCCAAGTGTCGAAGCGAGCCAGGTCGCGTACTTGTCAGCGGTCAATGGCCATTCGTTCCACCATCTGGCTGAGAACCTGAAGCCAATGTCATCCGTGAGTTTGTAGTTGCGCAGGAGGACCTTGAGTTTCTTGGAGTCTTTGGGGCTGTAGACGTAGTTTGGGGATTTTCCGTGCAATATTCTTTCGACGCCCTCGGTGTAGATTCCCCTGTAACCGAGCTTTTCAACTGCTTTTGCGACAGCGTTGTTGTACAGGAGCTCTGTGTTTTCGAACACTTGCGGTGTGTAGCCTAGTAGGTCGCGCATTATTTGTTGGTGCAGCTTGACTTGTTCGATGAATTCGTCTTTTTCCGAGTAAAGACTTGCGAGGGAGTGGAAGTAGGTTTGGCTGAGGAATTCTACACAGTCTGTTTCGGCTAGCTGCTTAAAGGTTTCAAGCAGGTCTCTGCTGTATCTCTCGCACTGCTCCAGAAAAACACCTGAGATACTGAATGAAACCTTGACTCTTTTCTTCTCATGCTTGTGCTTGTCGATTGTCTCGAGCAGTATGCTGTTTGATGGAAAATAGCATTTCTTTCCCGCTCTCTCGAAAACCTCGCGGTTTGCCACATCGTCAAAATAGTAATCAAAGAACTCTTCTTTGCTAACGCGTTTGAAGATCTTGTCTTCCCAGAAGAAGCTCTTCTTGATTCTGTGAGGCTGATGAACCTCAAACACGAAAACTACGTCTGTCACTGCTCTGTCCTCTACGCTTTCATTATGCACGAATTGTTTATTTTTGATTTTCTATTTCAGAGTTCAAGAACATCCAAGTACCTCACAACCAACACGCCAGCTCACGCAGAAACTCGCGCGCGCGGCGCTTCGTCTTCTGAAATGAGGCGTCCAGTCTTCACTCGTACATTCTTCTGCTGGTCTAGATCTTTCTGGCCGCAGCTTGCTCCAACGCGGCTACGCCGGGCAGTTTTTTGCCCATGAGGAATTCTATGAGAGCGCCACCTGCCGTGCTTACGTAGCTGATTTTCTTCGTCAGACCGAATTCCTCCATCGCGGATATAGTGTGTCCTCCTCCTGCAAGGCTGAATGCCTTCGAGTCTGCGACCTCTTCCAGTATTCTTCTTGTACCCAGCTTGAACTGGCTGTTCTCGTACATTCCCATAGGTCCGCTTATCACGATTGACTTTGCCGCACGGATCGTTCGTGCGTAATCTTCAACCGTCTTGGTGCCGATGTCACATATCGAATAGCTTGTTGGCAACTCGTTCAGACTGACCTCTTTTCTTTTTCCACTAGCATCGACAGCCAAATCTTCTGGCGTCATGATTTCCTCGGGGTATTTCCTGATAAGCTCCTTTATGCCTGGAATGAATCCCATCAGTTTTTTCTTTTCAAGAAAGTCCATATTGGGGTTTCCAAGGTTAACATTCTTTGCCGCCAAAAACACCTGCGCAACAACCCCGCCAGTGAGAACGCAGGTTGCTATCTTCTTGTCGAGTACGTACTTGCTGATCTCCAGCGAGTCATCCGCCTTAGCACCGCCAAAAATGAATACACACGGTTTTTCAGGCTTTTCAAGCACTCTACCGAGCGACTTGAGCTCCCGTTCCATTATTCTTCCTGCCACACTCGGCAACACCGCCGTAAAACCCACCATAGACACGTGTGCCCTGTGTGCCGCCGCAAAAGCATCGTTCACAAACAAATCCGCCAACGGAGCAAGATTCTTGACCAATTCCGTCTTGGCCTGCTCCTCAGGCGTTCCATCCTTAGTTTCAGCCGGGAAAGTTCTGACGTTCTCAAGAACCAATATCTCGCCACTGTTCAAGCTCCTGATCGCGGCTTTGGCTTTTTCCCCGTAAAGATCATCCACGTACTTTACGGGTCTGCGGAGGATCTTGCCGAGAATTTCTGCGTGCTGCTTCAACGGAACAAAGTCAGCGTCGCCCTTTCGCCCCTGATGCGCCAGGATGACAACCTTCGCTCCCTTGTCGGCAAGCTCCTTGATCGTTGTCTCACCGTGAGCACGGATTCTCGCGTCTTCCAAGACCTTCTTCGTTTCCGGGTCAATTGGCGAGTTGAAGTCCACTCTCACAAGCACGGTTTTGTCCTTGACCTTGACGTCATCTAAAGTCAGAAACTTTGCCATGTTTTTTCACTCCTCTCCTTGACTGAAAAGAAAATAGGGAAGAACGATCGGTTCGGACGCAGTGTTTAGATTAGACCTTCTTTTTTGCCTATCATCTCTATCTGTTCGACCATTCTGCAGCTAAAGCCCCACTCGTTGTCGTACCATGCCAACACTTTAACGAAGGTCTTGTCCACGACCATCGTTGACAATGCATCGAAGACCGCTGAGTACGGGGAATGGAGCACATCGGTTGACACTATTGGCTCTTCAGTGTACTCAAGTATGCCTTTAAGTGAACCGTCTGCGGCTTTTTTGAACGCTGCATTCACTGTTTCTTTTGTTACCTCTTTCTTGAGGTCTGCTGTCAGGTCGACGATGGAAACGTCTGGAACTGGAACCCGTAGAGAGATGCCGTCCATTTTTCCTGCTAGTTCAGGTATCACAAGGCCGATGGCGGCTGCCGCGCCTGTCGTTGTCGGGATTATGTTGAGTGCTGCGGCTCTTGCGCGTCGCAGGTCCTTGTGCACAAGGTCTGTTACTCTTTGGTCGTTTGTATAAGCGTGGGCAGTCATCATGAAGGCTCTTTCGACTCCGAAGCTTTCGTGAAGGACTTTCGTGACTGGCGCCACACAGTTGGTCGTGCAGGAAGCGTTGGAGATAAGGTTGTGTTTCTTGTGGTCATAGACATTTTGGTTTACGCCCAGGACGATCGTTGCGTCAGGGTTCTTAGCTGGTGCACTGATGAGGACTTTCTTGGCTCCGGCCGTGATGTGTTTCGTAGCTCCGTCGCGGTCTGTGAACAAGCCTGTGGATTCCACGGCAAGATAAACGCCCATGTCTTTCCATGGCAACTGTGCCGGGTCTCTTTGCGAAAGGATCTTCAGTTCTTTGCCATTGACAGCGAGGTTGTTGCCTTTCACTTGCACATCAGCGTTGAATCTGCCGTGCACTGAATCATACTTGAGCAAATGTGCAAGTGTTTTCGCGTCAGTGATGTCGTTGACGGCTACAAAATCAATTTTCGCTTTCCTTTCGATGGCTGCGCGGTACAAAAGACGTCCGATTCTTCCAAAACCGTTAATCGCCACTTTAACTGTCATTCTACATTCACCAACATTTACAGTGAAAAATAGTCTGAAGGCTGCTCTAATTAACTTTCTGTAGAAGACATTGAAAAAGAAGGACTGTTCAGCGGAGTTTCATGAGCACCATTTCAGCGGCCAGCACAATCGGTTCCCACGTTTCGCACACTGGCGGCGCGTAAGCTGTGTCAGCTTTGGAAAGTTCTCGTGCGCCCATCTGATTCTGTATAGCCAAAGATATGGCGTTGATACGTTGGGTTACTTCTTCTCCGCCGATGATTTGTGATCCAATAATCCTCTGTGATTCTTTTTCAACCACAAGCTTAACCTTGATCGGTAGGGCGCCAGGATAGTACTCCGCTTTCGTCTTGGAAGAGATAGTTCCCGAAACCGTCTCAAACTTGAAGCGTTGAGCCGCGGCTTCCGTGAGACCAGTTACTCCGCAGTCCGTGTTGAAAAGTCTAGTGACAGCCGATCCCAGACTGCCGGTGAACAACGCGTAGCTTCCTGCAGCGTTGATACCTGCAACTTTGCCTTCTCTTACGGCCACTGTGCCCAGTTGCGGGAGCGCCGGCTTCTGAGTTATGATGCCCATCGTCTCCGTACAGTCACCCACTGCGTAGACGTCTTTGACGTTCGTCTCCATCCGAGCGTTTGTCTTGATTCCCTTGGTTTCGCCAAGTGCTATTCCAGCACTTGCCGCAAGTTGTGTGTTTGCACGTACGCCGAAAGCGCTCATTAGCACGTCGGCATTGATTTGTTCGCCGCTGGCGATTATGCCCGTAGCTTCGTCTTTTCCAAGAAACTCTTCAACGCACTTCTCCGTGAGAATCGTTATGCCTTTCTGCTCCAGCATTTCCTGAACGTTCTTTGCCATTTCAGGGTCAAACATCTGCGGAAGAACTTGGGGTAGCATCTCTACAACAGTCACCTTGAGACCTCTTTCGTGGAGTGCTACGGCAGTTTCGAGGCCTATAAGCCCAGCACCCATGATTACTGCCGTCTTTGCTCCTTTCCTTATTGCTCGGTCTATCCTTTCACCGTCATCCAGAGTGCGAAGCGACAGTATGCCCTGCTTTTCCTTACCCTTAATTGGCGGGATGAAGCTGCTGGCTCCTGTGCTGATGATCAGGCTGTCGTACGGGATCGTTTCAGTCTTGCCCTGTTTATCGACTGTTTCAACGGTTTTCTTGGCTGTGTCAATGCTGGTTGCTTTGGTTTCGGTTTTGAGGTTGAGCTTCATCATCTGAAAATAGGTCTGCGGAAAAACGATGAGGCTCTTGAAGCTTGGAATCTGTCCGCCTAACACGAATGGTAGTCCGCAGCGGCTGTAGCCTGCGTGTTCCTCATCCGTTATCAGCGTGATTTCTGCTGTGCGGTCTTTTTTTCTTGCGGCTGAGGCGGCGTCTACACCTGCAGCGTGCGCGCCGATGATGACGATGCGTTTAGGCAATTGTCGACCTTCTTGTCTACTTTAGGGTTTTGTGCCATTCCACTGATTTGTTGAAATCCATTAGCTTGACAAGTTCATCTTGCAGATTGGAGGGTTTGACCACAAGCAACCATGCTTTTCCGTATGGGTCTTCGTTAAGCAGCTCGGGTTTTGACTGTACTTCTTGGTTTACTTCCAGTATCTCTCCGCTGATAGGAGCCACAAGGTCAGATACGGCTTTGACTGATTCCACAGTGCCGTACGGCGTGTTCTGCGCTAGGGTTGTTCCAGCGCTAGGCAATTCAGCGTAGACGATTTCCCGCAGTTGTTTCTGTGCATGATCCGTAATTCCTATACGGATCTTGTCACCCTCGACTCTTGCCCATTCAAACTCCTTTGTGTAGTACAAACCTTCGTGGACTTCACTTCCGTTTACGTTCACCATGTATGCTCACCTTTTGTTTCGTTTTATCTTCAATATCGTGACCTTTAAAACTAACTGTTGACGAGTGTTCTTTGCATGGGTCGTTTCTAGCGTTGTCTTTGTCCCAGTATGAATTCTTCCACCGACTGCTTTGCGCTCGAGTCGGGTACTTGGATCGGGGGATGTTTGAAGGCGTATGAAGATATGCTGAGCAATTGCCCAGAGATCTTTCTATCCAGTGCTATCTTCACGGCACGAATTATGTCTATTACAACTCCTGCGCTGTTGGGAGAGTCTTCAACTTCAAGCTTGACAGTCATGGTTAATGGACGGTCACCAAACTTCCTGCCCTTCAACCACAAGTAACATATCTTCTTGTTGCCCAAGAATGGTACATAGTCCGAAGGTCCTATTCGTGTGGGCAGTTCGTAGGGCACTTGGCTAGTGACTGCTTCTGTCTTGCTTATCCGCTTAGTCTTCAGCCGCTCTTCTACTGTCATGTTGAGAAAATCTGTGTCGCCGCCGAGGTTCAGCTGATAAGTCTCATCAATGATCACGCCTCTGTCCACGCAGAGCCTAGCAATGTTACGATGCAGTATCGTTGCGCCCAATTGACTCTTGATGTCATCTCCAGCGACAGGTAATCCCTTTTCTTCAAACTTTTTGCCCCATTGGGAGTCTGAGCCTATGAATTCTGGCATGCAATTGATGAAGGCACATCCTGCATCCAGAGCTGCCTGAGCATAGAACCGCGTTGCGTTCTTGCTGCCAACTGGTAGATAGTTTACCAGAATGTCAGTTTTCGATTCTTTTAGCACTTCGACTACGTCAACTGGTTTCATTTCACCGTCCTTGTAGACGTTGAACGGGCCCTTCATGTGGTCTGCTACGCCGTCGAGAATTGGCGCAGGTGAAACCTTCACTCCTAAGTGTGGTACATTGGCGAATTTTGTGCAGCAATTTGGCGCCGTAAAAATGGCTTCACTCAAATCCTTGCCAATCTTGTCTCTATTTGCTTCAAAAGCAGCAACAAACTTCACGTCTCTGACGTGATAATCACCAAAAGTTACGTGCATGAGACCCGGCACGAACTGATCTTCCTTAGCATCCTTGTAGTACTCGATGCCCTGAACCAACGCTGACGCGGAATTACCTACACCAACGAGGGCGACACGTATCTCAGGCAAACTCTAAACGTCTCCTTTTTCTAAATGGTCTGATGCAACCCTTTAACGCTTGCTCCACTCTATAACTTTTTCCTGAAGCATGACAAAATTAAAAGGCAGCGCAATCTACATACAAGCGGTGAATGTAATGGGTGAAAATGAACTTGTAGTGAAATATGAACCGTTCAAAGAAATCATCGTCATGGAAAAGGATTACTTCGCCACACCTGACGACATAGCAAGGTTCGCCTCCATAGTAGCCGGTGGCAAAGCATTGGGTCTCTATTGGGCTGAAGGCGTAGTCTTTCTCTACTTCCCTCTTCCAGCATCCACAGAAACCACAGCAAAACTGCTTGTGGAACGCGGTCGGGTCTACTGGACCTTTCTTGGATACTCTTTTATGCCTAAGTATCAAGCTGTCATCGAAACAAAAGAGAAAATGATCGTCCCAGTTGTCGACATGGCCTCCAACGAATTGATCAAAGAAGTTGCTTTGTGGCTTAAGACGCAGAAGCAAGCGTAATGTCGGAAGAGCCAGGAAATTGAACGTTGTCAGCTTAAAGGGAAAAGTCTTTTCAGGAACGGGTGAGGGAAAAGAGTATGTCCGCCTTGCATGGGTCAAAAAACAGATTGAACAAAAAGTTGGGTTCACTCCGTACGTTGGGACACTGAATATCAGACTGACCGACGAGAGTATCCTGAAGAAGAGACTTTCGATTAAGGGGTCATCTCTACAAATCGTCCCAGCTGCTGGCTATTGCCGCGGGAAGCTGTATAAAGCACTTCTGAGCGGCGGCGTGGAGGCCGCAGTTGTTATTCCTGAAGTTCCTGACTATCCTGAGAACGTTCTGGAGGTTGTCTCCTCAGAGAATCTGAGGAAAAAGTTGAAGCTCAACGATGGCGACACGGTCGAATTAGGAATCATTTTGTGACGCAGTAGTTCTTCTTTCTGTTCTGCTGAAAAGTCTCCATGTATCCCTGCAATGCTCCTTTCTTCTGCAGGTAATGTCCGTACCTTACTAGGGCACTCATAGCTCTTGCGGCGTCTTCAGGCGAAGAGTACGCTGGGATACCTTGCCTGTCAAATCTGGACCTTGTGCGTATGGCCATTTCGGTTTCTCCGATGTCGCAAGCAACGATCGGCTTGTCGCACTGGCATGCGAAGCCAGCGACGTTGTCAATGTATTCCTCTTGCACGGCTGGAGTATGATGCAGTCCAAGCAGGATTATCCCGCTGACTTCTGGGTCTTCAAAAAGTATCTTTGTCACGGATTCAAACATCGCGTCCGTTCCAGACCCAGTGATGTCCACTGGATTAAGTCCAGAGGCAAACTTTGGGAGTTTGCCCTCAGTTTTCATTTTCTCAAATTTCTGCATCGTCTTTTCAGAAAACCGCATCACGTTCAAGCCTATTGACTCGCATTCGTCAACAGCCATTATTCCTGGGCCCCCCGCATCGGTGATTATTCCTACATTCTGGCTTTTTGCAGGAGGTTGCATTGCCAAGGCTTTGCCCATGTCGAAGAATTCCTCCATGTCTCTTGCCCTTATGACACCGGTCTGTTTGAAAACAGCGTCATAGATCTTATCCGAACCGGCTAGAGCTCCGGTGTGAGAGGCTGCGGCTCTTGCGCCTGCTGCTGTTCTTCCCGATTTGAATGCGACAATAGGCTTTTTCTGCGTGACTTTCTCTGCGACCTTCATGAAGTCTCGTCCGCTCTTGATGTCTTCAACATACATCAGAATGGTTTTCGTTTCGTTATCATGCAGGAGATAATGCAGTACTTCGGCCTCTTGGATGTCGCATTTGTTGCCGAAACTCACAAACTTGCTCACGCCGATCTGCCGTCCGGTCAAGTAGTCTAGTGCCGCTACTCCGAACGCGCCACTTTGGGTCACGATTGCAATGTTTCCTGGAATCGGCCTTGGAGTGGCGATGACTTCGTCTCCTGTGGACAAGACCTTGGTTTCGGGCAGGAACAGCATGTCTACGCCAGTCTTCGAGTCGTAGACGCCCAAACAATTCGGTCCAAGGATGCGAATTCCTGCTTTTCGTGCAATCTTGACCACTTGTTCCTCAAGTTCATGATTGCCGATCTCGCTGAAGCCAGAACTGACAATCACGGCGGTTCTGACTTTCTTCGCCGCCGCGTCCTCCATGATATCTGGTACCACGTTGGCAGGCACAACTATGACAACAAGCTCAACTTCGCTAGGTATCTTCCTGAGCGTCGGATAGCACTTGACGCCGAGAATCGAGTCTTCAGTTGGGTTAACAGCGTAGATCTCCCCTTTGAAGACGCCACGCGTTTTGTTCTCAACGAAATTCTTGAAGATAACATGTCCAGCTTTGTTAATTCTCTTAGTTGCTCCAACCACAGCAACCGAACGAGGCTTGAAAAACGTACTCAGACGCCTGATTGAAGCTTCCATCCGTTTTCACGTTCAAAATCTAACGATCACTATAGGTTTATGCTTTACTGTCTCAAGCATCTCCCAGCTAACACAGTCAAGCCCGACACCAAACCTTTCGGCCATAGCCCAAACAGTCTTCCCCGCTCCGTGTCCCCGGGCGCGATTGGCAGCTTCAGCGATCTTCAGGGCTTGTTCAGCCATGATTTTGCAGCCTGCGACTGCTACAGGCGTCGCCCTCTTTCTCAAGTTTAAGAATCTTCCGAGAACATATGATGCAACGCCTCCAAAAGAATGGATACCCTTGACAGAGGTTGGTCGAGGCGTGAAGTGAAAGCTCCCAACTGAATACGTCTTGTCAGTATCCACGATCATAACGAAGGCTTTCTTGCCCAAAGCGGACATAACATGTTCTCGAATGCTCTTCGCGATTTCCTCCCCATTCCTCAAAGGCAGACTCACATATGAATAGGGGAGATTACTTCCGTCAATTCCGCCCTCAGAGCCAAACATTAAAGCCGCCAACAGACCTGCATGCTCTAAGACTGTCTGCTTGTGCCGACTGCCCATCTCATACGGGTATTTGCGCAGGATTTGAGTCAGCTTCCCATTGAAATCGCACAGGAAAGCCAAGCAATAACCCCATGCTAACCGCATCCAAGGTCCAGCGACAACTTTTGCGGCCAAGCTTGGCTTTGCCAGACTTTCGTCAACTATGTTGTTCAAGACTGTCGAAAGAGCCTTCTCGGAAACTACAATGAAATCTCCCTTGTCTAGTTTTCCTTCAACTGCCTGCGCAATCGACTGCAAATAGTCTTGCCCTGGCTTCCACAAGTCTGTGGAAACGGCCAGAACCTTAGTCATAGATACGCCTCGCATTGAGAACTGTGCACACACTCCGTCATTCTTTCAGACACTCCTAAGGAAATATGCTTTTGCAGAGACAGAAATCTGTCACACGTGCAGAGGATACGCGCCGTCTGCAGAACGATGGACGCTTTCCCGTTTCCAAGGTTCTCTTGCACGTGTTACACTTTGCCGAACTTCTCCCTTTTCTCCGCTATGTTGCATTCTTCAGGTTTCATTTTTCCTTCGGGGCAATACCCATATTCCACGCACGTTGGTCCTGAGGCGCCGAAAAGTGCTGGCGCAGCCTCTCTTGCTTGTTTGAGCATTTCAGTTGCCACTTCCCTTATCTCCCACTGTGCGCGTGAGCAGCATCGCAGATTGAAGAAGTGTCTGAGTTCCCTGGCGTTCATCGTTACCATAATGTTGGTTTTTGCCGCGTTCGGAAGAACAAATCTTGCGTCCTCTTTGGATATGCCTTTCTCCAGAAGCTTGCGGTATGCTTCAGAGACCTTTGAAAGGGCTTCATCATAAACCCTTTTTGTCTCACGATTCTCCTCAATCGACTTCGGGGTAACATATTCTTCCAGCGCGTCATACGACACGTACCTCTGGCTCTGCTGCGTGTACGAGGCCACCCGATGCCTCACAAGCTGGTGAGTCATCGCACGAGAAACACCCTCAACACTAAACGTGAACGAAGAATGCTCAATAACAGAAACATGACCGTAACCCGTAACCTGCCGAATCTTACGCCTCGCCGTCTCCAAATCCATCCCATCAAAAATCTCAGAGGGCGTCCCACTCTTAGAACTCGTCAACGCCGCAGCTCCGCACACAAGCTCCGGGTCCATCGTGTAGCGCAACAACCTAACCCTCAAACACCCGCACCACCCGAAACACAGAAGCAAAACAGTATAGTAAAACCAACTATAAATCACCTCCCCAAGCATCGAACGGCCAGAAACGTGTGGGTCGTTTTGTTGCAGTTAAGCATTTGGAAATGCTCTTTTTTGGGGGTTTCGGACTCGTTGCGGCAGAAACGAACCGTGTCTGAAAAGAACATCCGCGCCCAAGCCAAAACATGGAGGAACAATGCGCCAGCTGCACGACGCTCAGAGCAGAGGCTTCCTCCCGGACACGCGCCATCCACCAGTTCATGCCCGCCGTCACAGCAGGCGCCAGGAAACCTTCAGGTTCGAATCACCCGTGCCTCTCGCCTTGACAAAGAACATGCTGAACCGAAGAGTATTTGTGAGAAGAAGGATTCTTCCAGTGAAGATACACGTGTATTTCAGGGGCTGTTCCTGACATGGAGATGAGCAGATTTGGCGCCGAATCGGGGTTATAGGCGCGGTTATCCCGTCGCAGTTCTAGTAGGACTGGAAGACGACCGAGCATTCGTGTGGAAGGTTTTCAGCAATGTTGTCAAGCCTGAAAGGACCACGTGGCTAGGTGGAGCCCGAGAGAACTTGAGGGACCTGTATAACTTCCACGAATCCATCATCAATGTGCTGAAGCTGACGCTCAAGGAAGGCGTTAGAAGCATTATCCTTGCATACCCGCCGAGGAGTAGTTACGGTCAAGCATTCATCAGGCATGTCCGTGAACATCACGCGTGGCTCGTTCAAGGTCCAAACAAGGCGACGTTTTCTGAAACAGTCGGTTCAGCTGGCACCCTTCCAGAAGTGGCCGCTCTGGTTCGAACACCCCAATTTCGCAGACTAGTCAGCGAGACTACTTCAGAGGAGACCCAGCATCTGGTAGACATGCTCGAGAAACGTCTCAACACTTCGAACGGAAGCACGGCTGTCCTGTATTCACTCAAGGAAACAGAAGACCTGATCTGTACTCCGTGGAAACCAGGCAAACCCAAGCCTGAATACCTCATTCTGACCGACGAGTACCTCTCAAACAGCCGCGGAAAAAACAGGATACACAGGCTTATGCAAGTCGCTGGTAACAAAGGCGTCCAGACAAGAGTAGTCAGCGCCGAATCGACAGCAGGAAAACGGCTCACACAACTCGGCGGCCTAGTGTGCTTTGCACGGCAAGTAAACAGCCACTAACGTTCAACGCCACAAAACGGTCGCGTGCATGGGTCATCTATAGAAGATAGGGTTCCACTTTCTTTCCTTCTGTTCTCTCTTCCGTTTTCTATGGGTCGGGCTCTTCTTACGTTTGTCAGCCAGCTTTGCTTGCCTGAGTTCTTCGCATGTTCCGTTGACCTTCTCTGGATGTGATAGCATGATCTCCACTATCATGTTCACCAGATCGAATAGAGTGGCTGCAACGCACGCACTGTCTTCTGAACTGATCTGTCCCGGACGCGCTGCATCATCGCCGATGAAGCGAACAGACCCAAGAGCATCCTGGATTATTGGGGGTAAACCCTTTTCTCTCAAGTCGGCTATGTCATGGTCCAGGTTCTTACCCCGTTCTCCAAGGTGAACCATGAGCTTTTGTAGTGCCAGTCTTAATAACGCGGCAGCTGCCCGCGGTGAGGCGTTGAACACGTCTCTCGCTTCGAGGAAATGCTCTCTAACGTCCGGTGGCATGGTTCCAACCGGCGGAGGAGCAGCAGATAGAACGGGATATATCATTTTGTTGTCATGCCACAACGCGTATTCCCAACACTTTGAACAGAAGCTTAGAGACAAGCCTGCCATGAACCCCTCGTAGTAGCCTACGTCCCCTTCAAGCTGGTGTCCTTTGGCAACATCATGCCATTCTTGCTTGGCGTAGACTCCACAATGTGGACAATGGAAGACCTCTGACCTGCAGGCTCTCTCGGTCTTTTGCATTTCGTTTACCAATACAATTTCCCATTATCGCATATAATAAGATTCTGGATATCGGATAAACAGCAACGGGCGCCCGTGGCGCGCGCTAGCACCAAAATGAGGTGCGGCCCAGCTTTGCCCATGGGTACGTGTGCACCCTTTCCACTTCAAAATTCACTCATATGTCTCACCGTTTCTCCTGACATTACGGTCTTCTGCATGGTCAGAGGGCAACTTCACGTATTCCTGGAAAAGCAAACAACAGTCTTTTCAAGGTCCACTTCAATGGCGCGGTGTGTGAGATTTTGTCCAATCTCCAAATCTAGATTTTCTTCCGTGAAAACGATTCTTGTCGCCGATCAGTAGTTATAGCGTTTTCGTTTTAGAGGAGTAAAACGAACATAACAAAGATATATCTTTGTCAGAAACCAAAAAGAGAATGAGGAAAGCCAGATGTCGTCTTTCGGTGGAATTCCAGAAGAGCTTTTCAGCTACTGTGAACGTTCATACAAAATAAGGAAACCCATTGCTAAACTGAAAGAACTAAAGGCTGTTCTGCAGCCTGAGATGGAGAAGCTAAACCCAGCGATAACTGGCCATGTAAGTAGAACAAAAGTAATGGGTACTAATGAATACAATGATTGGGCGTGGCTTTATTTCAGCACGATAGGAAGAGACGCTTTCCGGTTTTCTCAACTAACTGTGAATATGAGTCCCTCAGCGCTCTTTGCAGGAGTGACTGTAAGGACCAGCAGTGAGTATTCAGCCTACAAAAAAAGAATTGACGAGAACCCTCTACTTTTTGAACAAATTCTTTGTGGGTTAAGCGGAAGAGAGTGGATTATTACAGATGACGGCAATTGGGAGAAAAAGGTTCCCAGGCGTTTTACAACTGAGGAACTCAGAGGAGAGTTGCTGAAACCCCGACTGTTCTGGATCAATGCAACTTTCAAGAAGACAGACTCAATACTGAGGAGTGGGAAAATAGCCACTGAGATATTCAACATATTCAGAGATCTATACAACATCTATGCCCTAGCTTCAGGCAACGAGGCTATTACTCAACCCAGCCCAAAAGAGGGTGTTTTTAAGACCAGTATTCTTGTGGAATCTGATGAAAGCTATCCACGATCTGATTCTGAAGACATGCGGAGAATCGGGATCTTCCTTTCGTCTTTGAAGACGTTTGACAATTTGAAGAAAGCGCACCTTCCAGGCAGAAATGATCAAGTCATAGTCAGAAGAACCGCTTTGGAATACGATTTGAGACCCATATCACTTAACATCGGAGAAGAAACTGCGACTATCTTCTCTGACAAAGAACTCGAACCGTTCAGACACCAAATCGATCTGCAATATGTGAGTTTTTCAAAACTGATGAAACAGATAGCAGGACTTTTGGATCTTCCCGCGGGCTTCCTGAAGATTGCGTACGTTAATCCGAGTACCGACGCAAGGTACATAAAGCAAGCTGAAGAAGGAGCGGTCTTTGTCAATTTGGCTCATTTTGAGATCAGGAGAAATCTCTTCTACTGGCTTTTTTCCATTTCAAGAGAGATTTCTTATGTTAAGACACGTCGCTTGGGATATCCATTTGTGAAGGAACTGCAGAGAATAGTTGAGTTCGGTTTGAATAACCTTGGTTCTTCTCGGGCACTTATGCCCTAGCACGCCCTGGACTCTTTTCACGTACTCGTAGTTTTGTGCTTCTTGTCTTTTTTGGTCTCGTCTAAGTTGGCCTAGGGAACACAATTTATACTAATAGTACATGTAACTCTGGTTGGAGAATCTTGATGGTTCAAAGGAGAATACTGTATTATCCTAACATACTTGTGCCTTCCAGATGGTTGAAATGGGCGATATTTTACTGGGACAAAGCTAGTTCGATCATACCCACAAAATGGGAAGAGAAACCGGTATTGAAAAATGCTTATGACGAGAAATGCTACGAGAACATGACTTACTTAAGAGAAGAAGGGCTATTCGAACCGACGAGACCTGAATATTCTTATCCTGACAATAGAGGGAAGAAAAAGCAAGCACATGAAAAACTGTTGAACGAGCTTGAAGAGTTCTTGAAATTCCCAAGTTTCATGAATAATATCCGACGAAACTGGACGAAGAACCCAATGTACAGAATACATAGAGACAAGATGTCATATGAGACTCTCGAAGTTTTGGAGAAATCGAAGCTAGCCGTAAGAGAACAGCGAGATTTAGATTTTGTGTGGTTTGATGTGGAAAAGAACACGTATCTCCTTTACATGGCTCTGCTTGCAAAGAATTTGGCAGACATAGATGCTGATTACACTGTGTCAAGCACAGACTGGGCTGCGTATGAGGACATGGTGTTTCAGTCAAAGGATAAAAACAGTGGCTTTGGAGCACTGAGAACAGATTTTTTTGACATCTTACCCGTTCCAAGAGATGATGTGCCCATCAAAGAAATTGTGAAGTTCAGAAAAGAAAGAAGAACTGAACTTCTTGATTTTAGAGAAATAATTGATGAATTTCAGAAGGAAGTATCCTCCTCTAGAGATGAAAATGAGATCAAACAGACGTCATTGCAGCACAAAGAAAAGATTGAGAAAGAACGAGAAAAACTGAAGGAATCTATGAAAAATTTCGGCATCAAGACTGTGTTTGCAGCTTTCAGCTCTCTTATTGATATCAAGTCACCAGCTCTCGCAGAGACAATAGGCTTCTCCTTAGCAAATGTTTCACCAAGCATCACTATTCCAATAGTCGTAGGCACAGCAATCATCCAGATTGGTTATTCATGGATTGACATCAGGAATGAAAAGACAGTGAAAGTCAGGGAATCACCCTTTTCATATCTGTATAGTGCAGAGAAGAAAGGAATAATATAACATGTCAAAAACCTAGCCCACTCTACAAGAGAATAGCATGGGTGAAGACAAAGAAGCATGAACGCGAGACTCAGTTCATACGGGCACTATCAAGCTTAAAAGAACAAAATCAGTTCATAACATTCGTGAATGTGAGGAACCTATGGGCATATTCTTGGAGAAAATTGAAATTGAAAACTATAGAGGGCTCGGGAAATACTCGATTGAAGGCTTTTTGAGTTCAACGTCCATAACTGGGTCAAATTCGACTGGCAAATCCACACTGATTAATGCCGTATCCCTTCTAGGTTCTAACAAAATGCATGAAGTCTCTGACATACCAGCTAGCTATAGACCAACAAGGGTCGCACGATCTGAGATTTCTGTCAAAGTATCGTTTTTGTTCAGGCTAACCTCCAATTTTCTGGATCTGATGTCTGACCAAAGAATTGTGGAATCTCTAATTCTGTCCTATGAAGACATTTTGAGAAAAACGTCAAAAACCCAAAACGATGATTACAGAAATTCCCTTGAAAGGGAATTGCATACAATAAAGTCTAAACCGCTAAAAGAGATTCTGGTTGATGCGCTATACAGTGCAATAAAGGACTTCAGGGCGAAATATCCAGGCAATCCAAGTTTGTATCAGGCATTTTTGGACTCTGGTGGTGCCCGTGTGAAATCAATTGAAAGCGTTCTTAATGAAGCGAAATACCTCAACATTGAAATGGAATTGAGTGTTGCTGGAGGACCTCAGCACAGCTTTTCCCTCTTAAACCAAGAAAAACAGTCAATAGTGTCGGACGACCTGTTTTATCACTGGTTGCAGAACACTCATTCATTGGATCCAATATTCTTCGCGTTCATAATCGGAGCTGTTTTTGTGAAAAGCGTAGCCAATCCTCCTTTTCACAAAGAAGAAGGTGATATTCCGCCTTCAATTCTGGCCTCAGACGGTTCGAATTTGGAAGAATTTATTGAATATTGTTTGGGGCACGACAGTGACAAAATTGCTGCTGTAAGTGATGATTTCAAGAGAATTTTCAGACGAAACATCAAAATCAAAAAAACTGTACCAGGAACTTATTCAGACGAAACCAAAATGGTTGTTGGACTTGGTGACGTAGATGACTGGTTCCCCCTAGAGAAATTTTCGGATGGTATGTTTCATACGTTGCGGATTCTTTTGCAGCTAAGATCGTGCCGCAATGGCGATATCCTGATGATCGATGAACCTGAATTGCATCTACATCCAGGGGCAGCGAGAAGTCTGAGAGCAACATTGCTCAGCAAGAAATCTGAGATTCAAACCATTTGTGCTACACATTCGCCTATCTTCATCGATCCTTCATATGCCGATACAATCATGCTTCACAGAATAAACGAGGCTCCAAGAGTGCTCCCATCGAAAGACATCGATTCTGCATTGATGGAGTTGGGAAGTAGCGGCCTAGACGCGATTTTATATGACGTAGTGGTCTGGTATGAAGGACCATCGGACAAAGAGTACATAGAGAGATGGCTACACCTTCTCGCTGGCGAAATTGAGATACAACTTTCTGATATCGGCTTGATCCATTTTGGAGGAAAGGGGAACCTAGAACACCTTGATCCTGAGACCATCAAGAAAATCGCCCGAAAATCAACCTTCATAATTGATTCGGACAAGAATGATGAACAGGATCCTATGAAAGGCTGGATGACAGCATTTGCAGAAAAGTGCAGCGAAGCAGGAATCCCCTGCTGGATTACACGGAGAAGAGAGATCGAGAACTATATACCTAAGAAGGTCTTGAGAGAGACCCTACGTATTCCAGACGATACCTTTCAGGTGAACCCTTACGACGATGTTATCACGAAATTGCGGGAAAACGGGCGCAATGTCTCCAAGCTCTCATTGGCCAAATCGGTTGCGAGCTTGATAACACTCAATGAGATAAAACTCGATACCGAATTCTATGAGGAACTGAAAGAGAAACTTGTTGACGTTTTGAATTCTTTCATGCCTTCTTAGTTCTTCAAACAGACAGTTGGAGCGAAAAATCAATTCTTAGCACAACATATTTAGGCCAAATCATGAAAAGACTGTTTCCTAGCTCGGAGGGTGAGATTTCGTCCAGGTTTCAAATCCCCTTTCTTGGGCCTCTTCAGCTTGTTTTTCTGTCGATAGTGGGCACACGATCTGCCCCTCGTTCGCGACCTACTCTCCTTCTAGCAAAACGTTTGAGTTCACTGAAAGCCGTGGGTTCCATAAACCAGTATCCTTTTTGTCTCACGTATGTGAAGCACACTGGGAGCAGATCGTGCTCCCTATCATATGGGTCGATTACTGTGACCCTCAGTTCCAGTATGAGATTTTCTTTGCTGTCAACACACTTCTGGGGAACGCTAAAATTTCCGCCGAAGGTGTAGCCGGGATTCACGCTCCATCGGATACCACCACAGTAGTACGGCTTTTCTGGATTAGGAATGACTCCTAAATCTCTTCCTCCGAGGAAGACTCTTACGATGATTTTTGCTCTGGCCGGAATGAAGTGTCCCAAGGGGGTTATGCTAAATCCGACTGTCGGCAGGTGAATCTGTCCAATCTCATTTATTCTCGGATGCATGTTAGGCAAAATCTCAGGAACGAGATGGCGGGTGTATCTTTCGTAAATCTGGTTCCTTCGTTTTCGAAGTTCCTCAAATCTGTACTTATTGCCCCGAGGATGCCCCTTGAAATACCTTCCCAGAGCTGCGTGGCAATTGTAGCACGCAGGAATTGCGTTCTCTATCGTGATGGGTCCCTTCGGATCTATGTGAGCAACCTCAATGTCAAGACCGCAGGCCTTTCCACAGACACAACAATGTCTATCGCTCCAAAGCAAGCATCTGAGCTTGATATTTTCGCTGAAATCCTTTTCTCTTTTCATCAAACTGTCCTTTGTAAGATTAGTGTATAATTGATTTGCGTTTTATAAGCATAAAACGAACATGAGAAAGATATATCTTTGTGATAAAATCTCTAATTCTGCCATATTTACATTATTCCGACATCACATGACCTTAGAACGTAAAAAGGATAAGGCAAACTAGGCTAAACAAGTGTAATGGCTGCATTCTGAGGGTCAACATGTGATAGGAACCCGAATCTAAGGACAAGTATCCGCATGAAAGCTCCTTCCAAGTATGTTCAGCATACTTGTCAAGGATACGTGCAACGGAGAAGATATTAAGAGAAGTTACATTGGAAACGATCACATAGTCTAGGATTCCCATCTTGGCCTGTTTTAGCAAGAGGGAGGAGACGCCGCCTGCGCACGTGTAATCGGAACAGATCGTCTTCTTTTCGCAGACGGTCACGTCTACGGAACCGTCTTTTGTGGAATCTCGAGAGCTGTTCCAAGTCCAGATATGCTTCCTCCTATGATTGAGATTTGTCTGGCAGACAAGTTGTTCGACTCGAGATGGCAAAATATTCGTATCTCGAGACTGAAGAAGAGAACAGTCTCGAGAAGACGCCAGATGAACCAGATGAGTTTAAAGGGTTTTTCGAGATGCCTCGAGATGAAGGAAAGGAGGGTGAGGAGATAATCAGAGAGATATTCGAGTCAAACCACAATGCTGACATCAAGAAGCTCGTGGAAGTAACTGGGCTTCCTAGTCTGACAATTGGCAGAATCAAAGGACAAGTCTAGACTAGGCGAAAGCGAGACTCGAGAGCATCTGAGGAACAACTGGAAGAGGGACAAAACGGTCAAAGTTGCAGAGAAACTCAAATCCAGCCTCAACTAGTTTATGAGCTCACTCAACGGTTTTTGCAGTAGCTGAATATAATCCGCCGTTTTCAAATTTCACTAGCTGAGTGCACAGAAGCGTGTCTTGGATGCTTTTGCCGTCGAGCATCTTCATGAAACGCTGCACTTCCATATTATGTCTGCAAGTGCCATTTCAAGCACAAAGAGATGATTCAAAGCCCACCTAAATCTTCAAATCTGGGTATTCTTTCCTTAATGAGTCATAAAAATCATCGACTAGTTTTTTCTCGTCAACTCCGATTTCAGGAGTCTTCAATTTGGGGTTAATTTGTTTCCTTTTGGTTTCTTCTTCACTAATGAATAGCCTGTTACTCATATGCGAAATGATTCTCATTATCGAATCTTTCAATAATGTTTTATTATACTCCGTAAAATCTTCTGGAATCTTCTGGGACAATCCCGCCCACACTTTGTTGAAAAATTCTGTTTTTCTCAGTGCGACAACCGTCATGATTTCTGTGAAATTTTCAAACTTTTCTTCTCTATTTCTTTCCATGGTTACACGCTCTTTTCAACAATAAAATCTGAAATTGCAACGAACCCTTCCTTTATCCCGTTCTCTATTGATCCTTGAAGCATTTCTGCTAGTATTTCACTGTCGACATGTGTATCTTTAGCTATTTCATCTATAGCGCCGGATTTCTCAGCCATGGTCTTCACTCCTTCGCCCACGAATCCAGCTGCCTGCTCGACTGCCGCACCAGTAATCTTCCCAGCGACGAATTTTATCACTTCTTTTTCTCCTGCTTTCAAGGCCTCCCCCTCTTTGTCTTTCTTGGCCTCTCTATAAGCATCTAACACCTTTTTTCCGGACCTTCCAAATTTGTAGGCATTATACAATGGAATGACAAAAGAACCGACACCAGGGACAGCCGACAGAGCACCGATCAAAATCCCGGTTATAACAGATTCTCCAACCTTTTTAACAAATTGAGATAGTATATTTCCTTCCGATTTTTTCTTCGCCTTTACTATTTCAGGAGACAGGTTGTCTTTCAAAATGTCTTCCAATTTCTTTCGACTTGGCGGACCATCAACCGGGCCGGATGAAGGACCTGCTTCGCCCCTGCCTCTTCTAGGTGACGAACTGGAACTGCCCGTTACAAACTACCTCTACGTGTTGATACTGCTCGTTAGGCTTATCAATTTACGATCTATTATGCTTTGTCGGACTAGGTTCATTGCTTCGCTTAATGCTGACAAGTTATGAGAATATCTTCTTATCCGTATGTCCGGGGATAATCGCTCTGATCGTTTACAAGATTCACATCTACATTTGAGAAGTTCGACATCAGGTATGTTTTTTGAAAATAGAGATGAACGGTTGTAATTATTCCAAATCCACGAATTCGCATCAAAAATGTCTGCGCCAGCTTCGACAAGTTTTGGAATGAGATTCAACTGGCCACATCCGAAGATATGTATTGGTTTTGTTATTTTCTCTCTGTCCATGAATTGGCGAAGACTTCTTATGAAATTTACGCTCTCGACTCCCCGACCACATTGTTTTTTTGGGATGCCCAAGATATCGAATTCATTCTTAACCTCTACCAAGAACTTTTCCAAATCAACCAATCCAGTATGATTCGTTTTTTGGAGGACTAACGTTTTCCCGCTACCTTTGATGAGTTTGTTTGTCGCTAATAGTGAGTCTCTCATCTCAGTAATGGTGTCAGTTTCCTGAGCTGATGGTATTCGGTCAAAAACTGTCAGAATGTCGAATCTGATTTTATTAACGCCTTCAAAAAAGCCTGAAATGTCCCAAGACGAATCTTCATAATGATGAGCTTCGTAACCTCCACTGTCTAAATAGAGCACGTTATTCTCCACGCAAGCGTCGAATTTGTCAATAGATTGCTGGTCTAGTTTTTTCAAATCATATGCAGAAAGCATGAAAATTCTTTGAGGCAATGGAATTTCTGTGAGCGCTTTTGCCATCAGATCCAAATTGACTCTTCTTACGCTACTTATTGATGGAACGAAGAAGGGTGAAGTCAATTTCACGTTTCTGATAACTTCTTCAAAGATTCTTGACTTACCTTCTCCCTCATATGTGATTTTGAACAAGTTTTTCAACCTCTTTCAAAGAATCTAGTCTTTGTATGCAGGCCCCGCATCTTCCACAGTGATTCCGCTTCCCCATGTAACAAGAATACGTTTTGCCAACGGGCAATTTCAGCAAGTGTGCCAACATTGCAATGTCAACTTTGTTTTTTGTTATGAAGGGAGCGTATACGATTATTTTTTCACCTATGCTTTCCGTCACGCTTTTCGATGCTTCTTGGACAAAGGATTCGGTGGAATCCGGGTAATCGGTTCCGGCATGAATGGCAATTGCTATAGCGTTGCATCTGTTGTTGAAGGCGTAGATTGCCGCAATAATCAGAAACAGTAAATTTCTGTGAGGCAAAAAAGCAGATCGGCTGCTGCTGCCTCTAATCAAAAGACTGTCTTTGAACGGAAGTGTAATTTTGATTTTGTTCAATCTACAATCAAATAGCTTACTAATGTAAGTTGCCGCTTTTAGCTCTCGTTTCTTGTTTCTTTGTCCATAATCGACGAAAAGAGGGAGTACCTTCACATTTTGCCTATTCAACAAGGCGAACAATACTGAAGAATCCAATCCCCCGGACAGCAGCAGAACAACTTTCTCCATATGACTAAGAAGTTATTTTGAATCATTTATATAAAACTGTGCAACATTGACAGTTTTCCATTCCGTGCTTCCACAGAGCATAATCTATACTGCTTGCACGTTTCGATAGTTTCCTTGAGAGTCCAAAGAGGACATTCTCAATGTACAGATATTCAGTAGTGCTCAGGCTATCCTTTTTGAATTTCTTATCAATCAATCGGGTCCTAACCAAGATGTTTCTTGTGTGTACATCGACAACTGGAAAATCGAATCCAATGTTGCGCAGCCAGTGAGTGGCGGTTTTTATGCCTATACCATTAACATTATCAACCAGTTTTGCTCTCAGTGACTTGGCATCAATTTTGTTTGATTCTAATTCGTTGTAAATGCTGATGTAAAAAAGGGCTGCGTTCAAAATAGTCTCAGATTTAGAGTTATAGAATCTGTAGCCACTATCCTTTAGGATTCTCCTAACATAGATTATGCTTTCTTTTTGCTTCAACACAAAATTTGTGAATAGAATCTTCTTCGGATTTTGTGTTATTAGATTCTCATAAGATTTTTCCACGGTTCTTGTGTGAACCTTTGAACCTGCAAGTACACAGTAGATTAATTCATACCAGGCTTCAATCCAACTATCAACACTTTTATTGTGCCATTTGAGATCTTCTTTGTGATGCTTAAGCAAAAGCGAGATTCTTCTGATTCCTTTGTTCACAATTGTTAATTGGCGTTTTCCTTGAAAAACATTCTACCCTCCTTTCACAATTCTTTCTCTTTTTCAACCTCTTAGTAGCGCTTTTTCCAAGAATTCAATCCGTTGAGACGTGAAGATAGTGCAAATCCTGGCTTTGCGTATTCGACGATTGGCGTGAGAGAAATTCCTCCACGAGCGCTGAATTTGCCTGCGACCTGCATCCATCTTGGGTCTGATGCGCCTACGCAGTCATCCAGAATCTGGTTCACACAGTCTTCATGGAACACTCCAAAGTTTCGGAAAGAGAAGATGTAAAGTTTTAGAGATTTTGACTCGATGCATTTTTGATCAGGAATGTAAGTCACATATATTGTGGCGAAATCCGGTTGCTCGGTGAGAGGACAAAGGCAAGTGAATTCACGTATCTTTATGTTCACAACGTAATCTCTGTTTGGGTAGCTATTTAGCGCTTAGCGCGCGCGCGCGCGCGCTCTTTCCGGTGGCCTTGAGATATTCAGCATAGTCAAGCAGCTTCCCTTTGTTCTCTGGCATGATCTTCTTTGATTTCTTGATTCCCTCTTTTCCTTCAACGGCCAGCCATAGGCGTCTTTCGTAGCGGTAGATTCCCAAAGTTTTCTCCTTAAAACATGTGGAAGGGCCTTCCAGATTTGAAGTTTTAGTTGGCGCGGGGTGTGGGATTTGAACCCACGCGGCCGTTACCAGCCACAGACTTAGCAGGCCTGCCCCCTACCAGGCTAGGGCAACCCCGCAAAGATATCCCTATTCTTGTTCTACAAGAGCTTTCTGATTTTTCATAGAATAACAATAGACTGTAATTTCTCGACTATTTTTATTTTCTGTATGCGCGCGCGTTCTTAACGCGCGCGTGAAGTTCAGAAGATTCTAATTGGCGACTCACCTAATGTGGGTAGTAAGAAGCGGGTCCTATGGTAAAGTTGACTTTTTACGGGGGAGTGAATGAGATTGGCGGTAACAAGATACTTTTGGAAGACAAGAGAACCCGAATCCTGCTTGATTTCGGCCAATCCTTCACTTTCGGCTCAGACTATTTCACGGGTTGGCTTACGCCGAGGTCAATCAATGGTTTAGGAGACTATTTTGCGTTTGGCTTGTTGCCACGGATAGATGGTTTGTATTCTAAGGAAATGCTCGCTTCAACCGGTCTCCCGTATAGAGAGCCTGAAGTCGACGCCGTTTTTCTGTCGCATGCCCACTTTGATCATGTGGCTCACATTCAGTTTTTGGACCAACAAATTCCCGTGTTCCTAGGCGTGGGAACCAAACTTTTTATGGAATCTATGGAAGAGACAAGCCCCTTCTGCAAATATGGCGAACACGCTTGCAACAAGTTCCGAACGGGGGATAAAATCAAAATCGACGGTATAACAGTCGAACCGGTTCACGTAGATCATTCTATCCCGGCAGCATACGGCTTCATTATTCATACTTCCGAAGGAGCAGTTGTTTACACTGGAGACCTGAGAAGGCACGGACCACGAAAAGATCTTACGGAAGAATTCATTGAGAAGGCAAAAAGTGCTGAACCAATCGCCCTTATCTGCGAAGGAACAAGGATGGCTGTGGAAGAGAAACGACAAAACTTTTCAGAACCTCAGGTCAAACACGAATGTGACAAAATTGTCTGTTCAACGGACAAAGCAGTGTTTGCAATGCGAGCCAGTCGAGACATCGACCGGTTCAACAGTTTCTACAAAGTGGCAAAGAAGAACAACAGAAAACTTGTCATAACTCCAAAGACGGCACATCTGCTAACTAAGCTCCATGATGATGAACACCTCGATTTGCCAGACCCGCTTAAGGACGACAATATTGCAGTCTATTTTAAGAGGAAGAAGTCTGGCGTTTTTGATGAAACTGACTATTTTGTCTGGGAAAGAAAATTCATGGACAAAATCGTAACACACGAATACATCAGCAAGAACCAGAAGAACCTCATTATGGACCTGGATTTCACGCAGTTTGCAGAATTAATAGACATTAGTCCCGAACCGCGCAGCCACTTCGTGCACAGCCTGAGCGAGCCCTTCAGCGAAGAAGACCTTGAGGACCAGGTAATGCATAACTGGATAGACCACTTCAAAATGCACTTTCATCAACTCCACGCGTCGGGGCACATGTCCAAAGATCAACTGGTCGAAATGGTGAAGTATGTTCAGCCTAAGCGGGCGTTTCCGGTTCATACAGAAAACCAAGAATTGTTCAAATCTTACTGCAGCAACATCCAAGGCATTGAACAAGGAAAACAATATGTCTTGACGTGACTGAGCGCGCGTCAAGATAGTACGCGTCATGTAGGTATGATGGATTGCTCAAACAACAACTTCCATAAAGGTATAAATCTGATGTTTCCTTCAACTCCAAACCAGCTGATCTTTTCTTTTGCCTCATAGTCTTCTGTGATAGCCACCAAGTTTTTGCATTTCAACTCCTTCCCCGCCTTTATTAATGCTCTAATCTCTCTTTCTTTAGTCTTAACATCGCTAACATCAAAGCAGACTTGAATTAAGTGTGTGACTTTTAACCCTTGTTTAACGACGAAATCTACTTCTTCCTGTTGCTTCGATTTCCAGAAGTAAATGTTTGCAACACCATCCCTTTCCAACTTCTTAAGTTCGATGGCTACAACGTTTTCGTACAACTGTCCCATGTCGGGACTGAATTTGAAAGCTTTGGCAGAGATAAAGCCGTTATCAACACAGTATATTTTCTTATTAGAGGCCATTTGCTCTTTGACCTTGAATGAAAACCTGTTTAATTTGAAAAAAATAAAGGCCTCTTCAAGGTAGTTCAAGTATTTCTCAACAGTATGGACGCTTTTGCACTTGGTCACTTTGGTCAAAGTATTATAGGAAAATTCTTTGGCAATGTTTGAAATCATGTAGGTTGCCAAGTCTTCAATTGCCTGAACAGACCTTACTCTGAATCTTTTTACTATATCCTTGTATATTATGGAAGCAAACAGTGTTGACAGATAATCCTTGTGATCCAATTTTTTGATCAGAGGTTCTGGGTAGCCTCCCTGAGTTACGTAAGAAAACAATTTTGTTTTTATCTCGTTCCCTGTTAATTCTTTGTTCTCAAGTCTCAAATATTCATGGAAAGAGAATGGAGATACGTTTGTGAGTGAATGTCTCCCAGTTAAATGTGTCGCCAATTCCTTGCTTAACAATTTAGAATTGCTCCCTGTAATCACCAGATTATGACCTTGTCTCTGTAGTCTGTTCACAAACAACTCCCATTTCTCCAAATTCTGGATTTCGTCGAACAACAAATATTTTGGGTTGTTATAGATGGAGTCTATTGTGTTGACTATTTCGTCATAGTCCTTTACCTCGACGAGTCTTTCGTCATCAAAATTTGCATACCCGAAACTACCCATCTTGTTCAGCACGTGAATAGCAAAAAAGGATTTTCCAGATCTCCTTGGACCAATTATAACGTTTATTAGATTATTGTTCATTCTCCTCAGGTCTATGTCTCTCTCCACATATTTTTCTTTGAACCTACTTTCTAGCTCCCTTTTCTGAATTAACAGAACATCTCTAATCATCATCATTGCACCCCTGCACTCATTATTTTATAATGCACGAAAGTTTATAAATTCTTGCATTTAATTGCGCGCCAGCTCGTTGCTAAATTCGGACTTTAACAGATTTTATTCGACAATTATCCTTTCGTCAAAACATCGAGACACATGACAAGACGAAACCCCGACTCATTAAAACCCATTTTTGTCCGAATTTGGCAACGGCCTAGCGCGCACAGTTGGTTTGTATGGGGTAAAGTTTTATCCAACCAACCAAGGACGACGACGGACGACCATTAACCACGACAACGACCACGAACCACGACGACCACGACGGACGACGGTTAAAGGACAACGAACTATAGGTTTCCACATACTGTATACCCGATTCAGGATACATCTATGGACATTAATGGAACAGGAAGGATCTATCAGAATCTACTATAGATAGCTGTTATCGAAATCGAGTATACAGTTAACATCAATAAGAAAGTTAATAGTACGAGGGGTCAGAAATGCACGAAAAATTACCCCTCATAACGAACCCAAGACTAATCTACGAGGGGTAAAAAGATTCGAAAACTAGCGCGCGCGGAGCAGAGCAAGGACTGGAAACTTTGATTTAAGAAGAAGCTCTGCTCTTTGCGATGTTCTTGAGAGGCGAAAGACAATCATGGAAACCGAGAATCGCTTATCTACCGCGCTAGGCCAAGCTTTAAATTCTCACATGATTGCACATGATTGAGGGCTTTTGTATGCCTACAATATTGAAGATTGCTCGGCATTCCCCTGAACGCTGTCCATTGAACAATGAGGCACAGAAGAAATTGGATTCAGAAGTCACAATTAAACTCGGAGAGCTATGCAAAAAATACGGAGTCAAAGTACTCGGCAGCTGGCTCGTGCCAAACGAGCACCTGATGGTCATGGTGTATGACGTCCCAACTCTGGACACTTTTCAGAAATACTTGATGGAACCACTAATCATGAAATGGATTGCTTCACAAGACACATGTGAATTCAAAGTAGCAATGACTCTGGAAGAGTCTATGAAATTGCTGAAATAGGGGAAACAACTAACACTTCTTTCCCTTTTTTTGTGTGTGTGTTTGGGATAAAACTTTACCCGCGCGCGCTTGCTACGCTTCCAGGATCAGCCAATGATACAACGGTTCTATATGGTCTCACAGCTGTTGGGCTCATATTTGGCGTTCTAGTATTACTTGGAGCCATAATGCTACACATTAAACCTGTAAACAATCTGTAAACAAGAAAGCGTGGGGCACAATAATAGTAGTGTTCTCGATACCCAGCGTAGTCACGGGTGGAGGATTCATAATAGGCTTCATATTGGGCATGATAGGTGGAAAATCAGCACTTTCATGGAAACCTAAAATGCAAGCAACAAAGCCAGCAACAACTACAACATGAACACAAATAGAGCTCAGACTTTCCTTCTATCCCTCGCAATGTCTGTGCCAATCTTTATGGCTTCAAACAAGCCACCAAAAATCAGGCTGACGCCTAGACCCATATACAGGCCTGAATCAAACAGCAAATGGTCTCTCTGTTCCGACTCAACCGTGTTCTCAAAGCTCATTGTGAACTGATAAGCAGTTCCAGGGGTCGCCATTATGCTAGGGTTAGTTATGTCCCAAACGATGCTGCTTCTGGTCTGAAGTGTCTGTGCCAGACTTTGGACAGGAGGGATGATGCTTCCTGTGTATTCACATTCTTCAGGCATCTGGATCATGATTTTCACTCTGATGTCTTCCCAGTAGGCTGATGCGTTTGGCAAACGCCTGAACACTTCCTCGTGGGTATCACCTTCAGAATCAACCAATGGGATAGAAATCATGTAGTTCGAGAAGCTTTTCTTTCTCATTAGCCCCTCCCAATTGAATTCGAACTGTACTTGGTATTTCTCGATCAGCTGGGACGAGGAAAACCTGGCGTAGACTAGAGTGGTATTAGTCTTTTCGGAGGTCGGTTCTTTCGGGTCTGCGTCCTCCAGATGAACTGTGCTGACGTCCGACACTTCAAGACTTCCGTTTTCACTCGTTACTGAGAGCTTTTTGAAATCACAGAAATGCGGGATTTGGAAACCTACCACTTGCTCACCAGTCGAAGTAGGATTCACACGGAATTCGCAGTACACAAGGCCTTGGGCAGCTCTTTCATCTAGGGATATCTGGTTTATCCAGAAGTGTGCTTCCGTGCTTCCCTTGGAGAGATTCATTGTGCTGAATACCACGAACCCGTAGGGGTTCACTTTTGGCTCAGATGGAACTATGTAGGCCTCATTCAGCTTGCTTGCTCCAAAATTAGTCAGCATAACACCAGTTACAGTAGGAAATAGGATAACAGCGATTCTGAAAACAAGTAACAGTTTAGAAACCATAGATACCACTGTTTAGAAGTCTGGTTGCAGGAATAAGTTTTTCCTAGTCTTGAAGTTGACTAGATCTTCTATCTAGGAACCGTCTTCGAGTGTCTCTTTCACAATATCTCAGGGACGGAACCTATCCGATGCTTGTCAGAATAAGCGCGCGCTATCGTGCTAGGTTCTTACTTCTTGATCTTTATTTCAATCATAACGGTATCCGTTTTCCGATTTATGGAATAGTGGGGATAATACATCTCGAACGCATATACGTAACGCACCTCAATCTCAGCCTTGATAACTTCATCCATAGACGCCCCATATGGTATTACTATGTCCACATGTTCCCGTGTTGAGGCTATCTTTCCGTGCTCATAGGTCATCGTATCCGGAAATGATGTATACCCTTTATCAACTAGTGTCAGATTTTCCAATCCCTCGATCGTGGACGAAGTAAGGTTGATTATTTCAATCCGAACAGCTATTCCCCTTGTCACTTTGACCTCTATATGGGCGACATCTCCTGGGCTATATTCGATGTTCTCAAAGCTAATTGTGGTATCTCCGGACTCAAAGGTGGATACGCGAGAATTTAGGTAGTATCCATAAGTCAATAACGCAGCTATACACAGAGCGATTGAGAGAATAACAAAGAGAGCCTTTTTTATTCCACTCAATTATGAATCATTGTATAACATCACCTCATAACAGGATAAGTCTTTCTTTGATTCAATTCGAAAATGAAGAAAGTGCACTACTCTAGCATCTAGCGCGAGGAATTTGCCAACTAGCGTCGTCGTTCGATAGCACGCGTCAACGGGTTGGGTTTGGGATAAGACTTTACCCCAACCAACCCAACTCAACTAGACCTATACCTACCCATTCAACACACACGAATACGTCGTGAGCGCGCGTTATTGAATGCGTGGACCCTGCCTTTTGTGTCTGGATTTGGAAGGTCTGTACGTTGTAACGATAGAATCGTAATCATGAACATCGAAAGTGCAAGCACGCACGCTATTGTACACGTTTTTCTTGGGACTCAACAAATATCTTCTTTCTCCACTTTCGTTTCCAGCTTTTCCATCCCGTCTTTACGAGTCTTTCTCTCAATTCAGGCCTTTCTGCTACCCACTCTAGCAGCGTCCAAAAGCGCCTCTTGCCTTCTAGTCTTTCACCTGGCACTCCTACTTCAATGCACCATCTGACATAGCTCTTCTCAACCATTTCCTGAAGTTCGCCTACGATTTCGACTTCTTCAACTTTGAATCCTCGTTCTGTCAAGCGTTTACGTATGCTGGAGAGAACATAGCCGGAGCATACTTTGAAAGTGGTTTCCACGTCTGGCCGCATAACCTCAACGATTTCATCGGCAATTTTCACTGCGTCATCCAAATATTTTCTATTCTCGAAGTCTGGCGGTTGGAAGGATAAGACTGAGATCCTACGTTCCATGTACCTGCGGTCTGGAGGTTTAAGAGCACCTATCACTACGCCTAACAAGAGATCTCCCCATCCAGAATCATCTATCAAAATGTCCTTTGCAGGAAGAAACTGATTTAGCCCCAAATCCATCACCAGGGATCCAAACACAATATGCGGTGTGTTTGCTTGTTTCTGTTTTCTTGTTTCGTGCAGCTAAGGCATGTGCACGCTCCATTCATCGGTTCTTGCTAAATAGGCAGGTCGATCCTGCAACTTGCGCGCGCAATTAATGCGACTCAGGGAGGTTCCGCGAAAAGCGAGATGTCTATGTTTCTGCTTTTCTCAATAGTTCTTCAGCGTTCTTGACTGAGATTCGATAGAAGATCAAGGTTATAACGGTAGCGATTAATGAGCTCAAAATAACCTCTACATAGAGGTCCATGAAAGGTTGAGCCAGACTTGGGACAAAAGATGAGAGTAGATATGGCACGAAAGGAATCAGTATTGCTATTGCCACGAGGAAACACACAATCAAGTTGATGAAGCTCCACAAAGTTCGGATCATCCTCGGTCGAGGCACTTCAGTAAAGTCGGCTCCCCTTGTGCCGTTCGACAATGAAGTAGCTCCTAATGCGAACACCAAAAAGACCGATTCAAGCAGTGCCACAAACACGGCTCTTAGGGAAGGGTGAAAGGCTATGAATCCGACGGTTCCTGTGACAGCCAAAATTGCGAGTGAGAAGAAGACCACGAAAAAGTACTTGCTCTTCACAAGACTCTTGGGGGAAATCGGAGACGAGTAGATCCGCCAGATTGTCGTTCCTTCTTCACCTATCATGAACGTGCCCAGCATGATCGCCATGACAGCGCTTGGAAAAAGGAAAACTAGGGCAACTAAATACAATGACGCTTCGGTCGGAACTGATCTCCCCATTTGGCCTAGAGCCTGCATGATTGGCGCTAGGGTGATGACTATTGGTATTATGAAAACAACCATCAACTCTCGACGACGTGTAAACGCCTTCAGGTCCTTTCTGATCAGTGCCCCTTCTGTCGTAGAAAACCCCAGTCTGCCGAGTAGGCCTGTTTTGGGGGCGTAAGCGCTCCGGGATACCGTGATAGCAGGAGGCTCGTATAGTCCGTACCTTCCGTTGAGCGAAGTAGCAAGGTAGAACAATGCAGCTATAAATCCGAGGGAAAGAACCACGAAAGCGATGCCCTGCAATATCAACCCGTTCAGGAAAGAGTACAGCGTCATACCCAGCCACACAAAGGGTATAAACCAAATCGCGCTCTGCGCTGACGCAATCGTCTGTACCAGATAAATTCCCCCTGTGCCCGAAACCACGTAGAAATATACGATATAGAACACCAGGAAAAGAAGCAGAGAGCCGACGAACCTCACCCAAACCGCGGCTCGACCCGTGGACTTGTAGACTGCGCCTATGAATCTGACCTGCAGGACTCTGAAAACCTCAGTCACTGCACTGGCCATGAAAGCAGCGGCACATACTGTGAGAACCGTTGCTGCGGCGGCGACGACATGGCCAGTGAACATAGAAAACAGGATTATGGCCGGCGCAATGAACACTAGTGAAACAAGCGGAAAACCAAAAAGATTGGCCAGAATGGATGCAAGAGTGTGCTCCCCCCAAGTGATGGGCAGCCAATAAGGCGCCTGAGTGGAAAACTTTACGCCGCTACGCTGAATCTGCTGCATCATAGTCAAAACTAAACTATAAATCAGCACCAGAGTTGGCAGGCCAAGAAAGAGGCTCAACATCCCTTGGTTAACCAGAGCGGCAAAATTCGGATCGGATGCCGAGGCTGAAACGTAAAACATTCCCGCAAGTGCGCCGACCACCAGACCTAGAACCAAAGCCCCGCCATAAAGCACGTAAGTGAAGACTCTGCTCTCGCGAAATCTTGTCAGTCTCCTCCCTCTGAGA
>JBGQMW010000001.1:0-293857 GCA_041500785.1 Bathyarchaeia archaeon | reverse complement strand
CTTCATCCAGCTGTCGCCCTTGGTAAGGTTCCCGGAGTTGACTCCAATTAAACCGCAAGCTTCACCCCTTGTGGTGCTCCCCCGCCAATTCCTTTAAGTTTCAATCTTGCGATCGTACTCCCCAGGCGGCAGGCTTAACAGCTTCCCTGCGGCACTAGAGCGGCACGTAGCCGCCCTAACACCTAGCCTGCATCGTTTACAGCTGGGACTACCCGGGTATCTAATCCGGTTCGCTCCCCCAGCTTTCATCCCTCACCGTCGGGCGCGTTCTAGCCGACAGCCTTCGCCACTGGTGGTCCTCCTGGGATTATAGGATTTCACCCCTACCCCAAGAATACCGACGGCCTCTCCCGCCCCCTAGCCGAGCAGTATCCCCCGCACGCCAACGATTTATCGCTGGATTTAACAGGGGACTTGCCCAGCCGGCTACGGATGCTTCAGGCTCAATAAACGTCCCCACAACTCGGAGAGCTGGTATTACCGCGGCGGCTGACACCAGACTTGCCCTCTCCTTATTCCCCCAGCTATCTATACTGGGTAAAAGCCATCCTCAGCAGATGGCACTCGGGATGGCCCCGTCAAGCTTTCGCTTATTGCGAAGTTTTCGCGACTGCTGCGCCCCGTAGGGCCTGGGCCCTTGTCTCAGTGCCCATCTCCGGGCTACCGCTCCCACGGCCCGTACCGGTAATAGGCTTGGTGAGCCGTTACCTCACCAACAACCTGATCGGCCGCGGCCCCATCCTTGGGCAACGTCTAGGAGCATGCCCTAAACGTCTTTTGGGTGAAGACTCGTTCCAGAGTTCTTCGCCTATCGGAAATTGACCCCAGTTTCCCGGGGATATTTCCGTCCCAAGGGCAGGTTAGCCACGTGTTACTGAGCTGTGCGCCGCGCCTCCAGCATAGCTAGGAGGCGCTCGACTAGCATGTCTTAGTCCCATCCCGATAGCAGTAGGGTCCGGCAGGATCAACCGGAGTTGTTTCCTTGTTGATTTGTGCCAGAATGTTGTTTTTGGCTCTGTACTTGCCGCAATTTCGACTGGATTTGGAGGGGAAATTACCACTTTACGCCAAAGCCCATTTCAGACCTAATCTAAACCCTTTGTCAGGTCCTCATTTTTGTCTCCGCAACTGGAGGCCAACCGCGTCATTCTTGTGGCGTCATGCGCCCTTAGGGTCGGGGTTGAGCCGCCGCCGGTAAAATTGCGGAGGCTAGTTTATCGCTAAAATGTATGAGAAGGTCTTCATGTAGATATAAACGTTTCTTTCATGGTCGTTGTGGCCCGTTCATACGTGTCCTAGTATTGTTGGAGTATGTTGGGGAGTTCTGTCAGGCGGTGTATTGTATGGTCGGGCCAGATTCTTGGGTTTTGTTCCAAGTTCTGACTGGTTGGCTGTGGAGAGTCTTCGAGAAGGGGTGGTCTTTTGATGAGGACGGCTCTCATTCCCGTGTTTTTTGCGCCTTGGATGTCCGCGTTGGGTGTGTCGCCGACGAATATGGCTTTTGACGGTTGTGTGTTGAGGGTTTGGAGGGCTTTCTGAAAGATTTCGGGACTGGGTTTGCGTTTGTTTATGGCTGCTGAAATTATTACTGTTTGAAAGTACTGACTAATTCTGGCCTGTTTTAGCAGCGTACATGCACATTCGGGGATGGCAAAATTGGAAACTATGCCCAGCCTGTACTTTTTGCATAGTTTGGGCAGTATGGTTTTTGCGTCTGGATCTCTGCTTGTGTGTTTTGTGAATTCTTTGCAGAAAGTGTTTGTTGCTTTGGTAACTGTTGGATGTTCTGGGGGCAAGTGGATGTTGAAGTTTCGGAGTGTTTGGCTGATTCTTATGTTGAAGTGGGGTTCTTCGAGGTTTGTTTCGGCCTCTTCGTAGAGTTCGTCGCGGACCTGGAAGTATTCACGTCTGAAGGCGTCAAATGGGATGTCTATGTTGCTCTTTGTGAGGGTTTTGTGGAGTTGCTTAAGGGCTGGCTTGTAGAACGCGTCGCCGCCTCTGACCATGATTAACGTGTTGAAGAGGTCGAAGAGTACGGCTTCAATAGGCATGCCTAAGCACCTGCTACCGCATATAGTTGGCGTGTGAGAGTTAAAACCATTGTTGCATGTGCTCTTTTTCCGTACCAAGTTATTTTCAAGTGACAAGTCACTAAACTTCTCTTTGACCAGTCCATTCTGAGCTGTGTTGTTTCGCTTGGTTTTTGTCCTTGAGGTTTGTTTCATGGGAAAAACCTGTGGCATATTTGTTTTTCCCAATATTCCTGTCTTTATGCCAATAATATGGGCTGAGAATTTCTTGGGCTTCCTATTGTCTGAAGCTTTTGCACCTCCACCTTGTCTAGTCCAGCCTGAGAAGCAGCCTGCAAGGCGACGGCCAAAATTTTCAACGCTTCTTCTATGCTTGGCAACTCTTTTGGCAGCCTGATTGAAGAAGTCGTACGGCCCTTAGCGCCTTCTTCTTCCACAACAAGGCCAAGACGCCTGCACTTGTGGTAAACCGCATCCCTGGACTTTTTCAGGTCAGCCGCAATAATTTCTATGGTTTTGCCTTCAGCCACAAGCCTGAGCAACCGTTTTGCTTCTTCATGGGTCCAAGGCTTGCCTTTGGTCATATTCTACCGTTCCTCCACTGTTTTTTCAAGTTGGTCGGCTTTGACGTAGATTGCCTTCCAATGGTAGCCGTCGACGTCCAACATAAACCCGCAGAAGATGAGGTCGGTCTCTTCACATTGGTTTGAGGCCCACATGAAATCGTTCCTGTGCAGGCCTCCGATGACGATCCTGTCCGTCTCAGATGATTTCGTTTTCTTCATCCAGTTACCATCCTTTCTTTTTTCCACGTTGTTTTGCAGTCTTCGCATAGCCACAGTTTCTCGTCTTTGAAGGTTTCAGCTTGCCAGCAGGTGAGTTTCGTGTCGCCGCAGACGGCGCATGGGTGCCAGCCGCAACCGTTGTTGCTCCAGTGGAGCGCCTTAAAATTGTCAAAAGATTTACTGCGCAGGAATAGCCTGTTTTCGGCTTTAACCTCAGGGCATGTGGATCTTTCAGAGTTGTCCCGATAGACTGGCCCAGTTTCCGGGTTCAGGCCTAATTCTGGCGTGGATGGCATCGGGACAAGTGGACCCGTGGAGGTAGGGGGTGGCGGTGGGACGGTGGTATGCGCTAGGTCTTCATCCGAGTTTTCGTCCTTGTCTAGGTCTTCATCATTCGTTGATCGTGGTGTTTGGGACCATGAACCATCATTGGGGTTCAAGAACGCCACAGGGTATGTCTCGCGTGTCCAGTTGTCTCGATGGTGTTCTGCCATTTTCTGAGGCTGTTTCGGTGGAAAAGGCTGAGACATCGGATATTTTCGAGAAGGTCCAGATGATTCGGCTCCTTTTGCAATAGTCCATAACGGTAGGTTTTGTTGCCGGTGTCTTCTTTCAGGTAGCCGGCTTGTGCAAGCGTTTTCAAGACCCGTGTGGCGGTTTTGGTTGAGACTCCGAGTTTCGATGTCACGTCATGTTTGGTCAGTGAACACGTTAAATGTTCGAAGAACTTCAGGGTTTCCTCTTGCCATTTCCCGATGCGAGACACTGTTTCGGTCATGAACGCTCGCAGTATGGCTGAACGTTTTAGCGCGCTACCTGTAGAGAAGTAGTTGTCCTAAAGGCCCTTATGGTCAACTACTTCTGTTGCAAGGGGGTCTGTAGGCTGAAAAGTTGACTGCAACTGAGAGCATGGCCTTACAGACTTTGAGAAAACAGAAAGGGGAGTTGCGCGGGAGACATCGCCACAATTAGGGGGATACTACTATATGCCGTGAGGCGGCTTGTGATGCGCGGCAAGGCTGAAATCAAGGAGATCTGATGGCTGGTCATCAAGGCGATGCTTGACGAGTTTCCGGAGCTGAGGAAAGAGCTAAGAAGTACGTTGCAACAGTTGCCCGACAACCGGTTTCCAGCTTGTCTTCTTTCGACAAACATGCATCTAGCATGTGTTTTCTGAGGTAGAACGTGAGAAAGCGTGGTTGTTTCAAGGTGCGTTTTGGGTTCTTTTGAGAAGGTGCTGGGGCGGAATCTTGATGCCGTTCTTGCCGTTGTTTTCATCATCACCCTTGATTAGCTCGGTTATCTCGTTGTAGCGTTGTAGAAAGTCAAGACCTTTGATTGATGCTCTGTATGTGTCTTTGCCGTTCACAAGTACCTTTTCTAGAAGGCCGATTCTAAGCGTGAACTTGAGGTAATCGTTCAACTGGGTGAAACTCAAGTTGGCACGGTACATGATCTGGGTTTTGAGGCTTCCTTCTCTGGAAATTTCCAGTATCTCCGCTATTATAAACAGTTTGTCGCGCCTCTTCGTTGTCGGATTGGAACCCCACGGATTCATTTTCTATATTCCTCTTTCAGAACTGTTTTCTATAGGACAAAGGAAGCAGCGGTTTTTTTAAGGCGTGTTTCCACGGTGTAAGTATGTCCACAATGGGAATATTCTAGAGCACGCTTCTAGAAGCCAAGGCAACTCTGGCAAACGTTATATCGGCTTTGACAAGAAGATCATGGCTTAGGCGAGAAACATGCTTATCGGAATCATGGCGGACACGCATGACAATCTTCCTCTTGTGGAGAAAGCCGTTCAGAAATTGAACGAAGAGAATGTTGGCCTTGTGCTCCATGCGGGAGACTATGTTGCAGGCTTCGTGATTCTCAAGTTCAAAGAACTGCATGCGAAGCTCATCGGCGTTTTCGGCAACAACGACGGTGACCACGAGCTGCTAAAGAAACGATTCAGCGAGAACCCTAACCTGGACATGCATGGGAACTTTGCAGACGTAACGGTAGACGGCGTGAGAATCGCACTACTGCACGGAAGCGACAGGGAACTGCTGAAGGCATTGATCGAGAGCCAAAGCTTCGATGTTGTAGTCCATGGACACAGCCACCTTGCCGAAGCCTACAAGAAAGGCAAGACTCTGGTGATAAACCCTGGCGAGGTCTGCGGATACCTAACAGGTAAGCCTACGATTAGCCTGTTTGACACGGCAAAGCGTGAAGCAAGACAAGTGGAACTGTAGAGCCTGCTAGAAGGAGTCGAGACGCGTTAGGAAGAACTTGTCTCCGTAAACCTGTGTGAATGAGCCTTCTGCTTTCAAAGGCTTGCACATCATAACTGAGTAGCCCTTCTCCTGTACGAGGTACCCTCTGGACCTGTAGGTCTCAAGCAGCTGCTCGTCCATGACCGCCCTGTTGTAGACTACGGCTTTGGCTCTCTGCTCTGTAACTGCCACGAGTCTTTCAGTTTCTTTCTTGTTTATGGCTATGAGTTCCCGAACCCACATCGTTGACTTGTCTTCTTTGAAGATGACGTAACCCTCACCGCCGACTAGACATTGTTTCGGCTTTATTCCCTCAACTTTTCTAAGCATCTTCAAGTAAGCGATATCGCGGATAACCAAGCCTGTTCTTGTCTTTGTTGCCTTGCGGTAGATGCTCAGCATTCTCTGAGGGTCAAAAGTCGAGACTAAACCTCCAAGGCCCGTGTTGCTTGACTTGTCCCGGACGACTTTATAGGCGCTCGGGTACTCGACCGCGTCTTTGTAGCCTAGCTTCTCGTACAGGCCGTGCGCTATGAGGGTTGGGCTCGTTCCGAGAAGGCTGAACCGATAATCTTTTTGCTTGAAGTATTCGTGAGCCGCCGCCATTAGCGTGGTGAAGACGCCTCTTCGTGTGAACCCTGGCAACGTTGTTACTCCATAAAGTCCGCCGACTCGCTCTGTTGTTCCTTCCAAGGTTCTGGTAGCTATGTCCATCACGCCCACGTAACCTATTATCCTGCTACCTTCGAGTGCACAGAAGCCTATCGGGCCGTTCTTGAGTCGCGGGTCGACCCGCGCAAAATCGTTGAATTGGCGCTCGTCGAAAACCCAGTTGAACGCATGGTCCAGCAGGGGAAGGAGACCGTCTTTCGACTCCAGTTCTCGGTATGTTAGGACATTCAAGCAGGAGTCTCTCCTCTTCGAGTTTCTGATCGGGTGCAGAATAAAAACGTTAAGTGTTAAGTGCAGTTTCAGTTTCTGCTGTAAGGTTGTCTTTCCATGTTTGCTTGCTTGAAGAGTTCTGCAAGTTCTGTATCACTCGCACCTTTTCTCATCGGAGTCAAAATGTCGATTGTGTTGTCGTTTCTCATAAGGCAGGGTTTCAGCTTGCCATTACTGGTTACGCGAAGGCGGGTGCAGTGCAGGCAAAATTCAGTGTTCTCTGTGGGTTTTACGACTTCTACTGTTGCATCAGGAAGATGGTAGATTCGGCGGTTTTGCATGAATTCTCTGGTCTCCGCTTTCGTGGCCTTCTGTTCCAGCATTTTCTCATATTCATCGAGTGGCTTGTGCCGAAGTGCATAGTATCGACTGCTAATGTTCACGGGTTCAAGTTCTATCAGCTGCAGTATAGTGCCCGTTTTTGAGGAAAACTCGACCATCACAGGTACGGCTTCGTCGTTTATGCCCTTCAGGACAAGCATGTTGAGTTTGACAGGACAGAAACCTGCCTCAACCGCGGCTCTAACGCCTTCCAGTGTGTCTTCCACGTTTCCGCCTGTCAAATTGGAAAATTCCCATGCGTTGAGTGTTGGAATGCTTATGTTGACCCGTCTGAGTCCGTTCGAATGTAGTTCTCGGGCTAAAGATGCGAGAAGCGTCCCGTTGGTCGTCATCGACAGATCCTTCAAGCCGGGCACACTGCTTATCTCTCTAACTGTTTCCAGTATGTCCTTACGCATCAACGGTTCTCCTCCGGTCAGTTTGACCCTGCATATGCCTACGCTGACGGCGATCTTGACGATCCGAGATATTTCCGGAGGCGTCATCTCAGTTTCGGGGCTTCTTGCACGGTTCATTTCTCCTTCTCCATGGCAATAGGAGCAGTTCAAGTTGCATTTCTTGGTCACTGCTATGCGCAGATTAAGAAGAGGTCGTCCGCATTTGTCTTTCAGAATCATCGTTATTCCCGTGCGTGCCTAACGTTGTCTCCAGATTCCAGAAATATAAGGATACCTCGCCTTTCGAATACTTCTGAATATGCCTGGTTTATTGCTTGCAAGAAAAGGACTGGCCTTCTCTACTCTTGTGCATGCTTTGAAATGTGGCCCGCTTCGGGCAGTATCAGTTTTTCAAGGCAAAGTCTGACGGCGTTCGGTGATCCTGGGATGCAGAAGATTGATTTGCCCTCTGAAATGCCGGCGATGGCCCGTGACATTACGGCAGCCGAGCCTATCTCATGATAGCTGAGTTGTCTGAAGATTTCTCCGAAGCCCGGCAGTGTTTTTTCCAGGAAGGGCGTTACTGTTTCGATCGTGACGTCGGAATGGGTTATCCCTGTTCCTCCGCAGAAGATAGCTGCGTCAACGTCAGCGCAGCCTAGGACGTATTGAATGCTTTGCGTGATCAAGTCTGGATCGTCTGAGATTATTTTGCGAAACAAAATAGTGTGACCGGCGCTTTCAAGAAGAAATTCGATCAGGTTCCCCGAAGGGTCGTCTACTTTCTGGCATTTCTTCATTTGTTCATAGCGGGATGTGCTGCAGACGTAGATGCCGAACTGAAGCTTCTCAGGTGCTCCTGATTTGTGTCCTCTTGCTGTTTCGCTCATTTCTTTGAAGCCTTCTCAGGAACTTTCTTCAGTTTCTTGATGACGCGGATGTTATCTATTCTTGTCGTTGGGTATTGGCCTCCAGCGTCTTTTTCGTACTGTTTTACCATGTCCCATATTGTAAGCAGGCTGACGGCAGTTGCTGTGAGGGCTTCCATCTCAACTCCTGTTTGGGCTTTTGTCTTAACGGTGGCTGTGACTTGGACTGTTGTCTTGTTGGTTATTCTTGTTGATATTTCCACGTTTGTCAGCGGCAGGGGGTGACAGAGAGGAATCGTGTCGCTTGTTCTCTTGGCTGCTAGTATCCCCGCGGTTTTCGCTGTTTGAATGGGGTCTCCTTTCGCTACCTTTCCTGTTCTGATGAGCTTGATGGTCTCAGGTCTGAGTCGGATACTGCCTTCTGCCGTAGCTTGGCGGAAGATTTCAGGTTTAGCTGTCACGTCAACCATAATCATGATGGTTCTCCTTAATTCTGGTCGGTCTTAAGGTTCGAGATGGGAAGTTGTCTGTTTTCTGCCTTGTATTCAGCACTCTTGATTGTTCAAGTTGTCTCAACAGGGCGTTCCCGTCTCGCAGTTCGCTGTTGAGTTGTTTTGGAATCAAGTTGTGAACCTGCACGTAGATATTGCGATCTACCGCTTATTTGCGTGTTCCCATGCTTCAATAATGTTTTGTACGGCTTTCGTCTTGACCGAGTTTTCGTTGAGTCTGTATAGACGGATTCTGCCGAACATTTTGTGTTGTATTATGCCTTCTTCCTCTAGGACCTTCAAGTGTTTGGTGGCTAATCCATAGTTTACGCCCAGTCTGTGGGCGATTTCGGAGACGTTCAGTTCATGCATCTTGTCCAGCAGTTTGAGGATTTTCATCCGCAGTTTGGAGGAGAAGACGTCTTCCAAGTCCATCGTTTTCACGTTTCTTCCTTTTCAAGGAGGTTTTTCAGTTCTTTCTCAAGCTCAGATGCGGGGATTCTGGGAAGACTCACGTTCGTTGACCTGCCCCTTGTTCCGGTTGCTATTACTTCGGCTTTTAGAATGCCGACTGCTGAAAGGTTGCGCAGGTACTTCCACAGTTGTGTGTGGCTGACGGGAGACGTGTTGAATTCCTCACAGACAACCGCGTATGTCTGCTCAGCCTCCGCCAGAGTCACGAAAGCGTTCTTGTTCTGCTTAAAGATCATGGCTACTCCGAGGAGGAACAGTTTTTCATGCAAGCTCAAAGTTTTCAAGTCGCTTCTGCGCATTGCTGGAACTATGCTCGACGCGGCTTTTCGGACGCATTCTGCCGTGACCGTGTCTTGTTCCTCAGCGTCTGCGTATTTTCCGGCGCGCCAGAGCAGTTCGATTCCGAAGCGGGCGTTGCCGTTTTCTGAGAAGGCATCTTCAGCAATCATGTCCAGTGTGTCTTCTGGCACGGCTGATGGTTTGAAGGCGAGGGTTACGCGGGCTGATAGGATGTCAATAAGTTGCTTTTTTGAGTATTTTTGCAGGTTTACTATGTTGGATTGGAGTGAACTTCTTGTGCTGGGGTCTAGTCGCTCGGTTGTCTTCAGGTCTCTGAGTATGCATAAGAGTGAGAGCCTCTGAGGCTTGTTCGGTCTTGTCTCCTGCAGTCTCGTGAGCTTGTAGACGGCTTCACTGCCTTCGTTCTCGACGAGGCTTTCAAACTCGTCCAGTGTCAGTATCACGTGGGCTTCTTCTTCGTCCAGCATCTGCATGAGCATGCTTAAGAGTTCCTCAGCGGCGTAACCGCGCTTGGGGAAGTTCGGGTGAAAAACTGAGACTGCATGCTGCAGAATGAGAAAGAGGCTTCCGCGGTATTCGCGGCAGTTCACGTGAACGTAGCGGAGGTTGATTCCTTTTTTGGTCGCTTCATGTATTATGCTTGCTCCGAAGCGTTGAGACAGTGCAGTCTTGCCTGTTCCAACATCACCTGTTATCATGACTCGCTGGGTCATTTTTCCAGGGGACTGCAGTGCGAAGCTGAAGAATTCCGTGAGCAAACGCAGTTCTGATTCTCTGTGTGGAAGAGTGTATGGAACGTAGTTGATGTCGAGTTTTGTCTCGTCTTTGAACACCCTTCGGTAATGTGACACTCAGTAGAGCCTCAATTCAACTATGCATACAGGTTTGTTATCCTTTTCTCTTGTTAAGCCTTCAGTTTGCTCGTAGAAACAAAAGACTAATAAATGCATTGTGTTATTGTAGATGCAAAATGATTCCGAAATATTTCTTCCTGACAAAAGGCGTGGGCAAGCACAGGGAACAACTGCAATCTTTCGAACTGGCCCTCAGAGAAGCCGGCATACAACACTGTAACATAGTCAGCGTATCCAGCATTGTGCCCCCCGGATGCAAAATGATTTCCAGAGAAAACGGGTTGAAGCTAATAAGACCTGGAGAAATCACTTTCATGGTGCTCGCAAGGAACTCCACCAACGAGCCGCACAGACTCATAGCATCATCCATAGGCGTCGCAATTCCTTCAGGCAAAGAGAACTACGGTTATCTTTCTGAGCATCACTCATTCGGGCAGCCAGATGACAAGGCCGGAGACTACGCGGAGGACTTGGCCGCGACTATGTTGGCTACGACGATGGGCGTCCAGTTTGACCCAGAGAGTGCATGGCAAGAAAAAGAGCAACAGTTCAAGACCAGCGGAATGATAATCAAAACCGCAAACGTCACACAGTCTGCAACAGGAGACAAAACAGGCCTGTGGACAACATCCATTGCAGCAGCAGTCTTTGTGCCCGGAAAGAACATGGTAAAACATTAGAAACGCAGTTCGCATGATGTTTCAGACTTTCTTGTTTCCAAGACAATGGTGATGCCCGCCTTGACCAGATATCCTTGGGAGCAGTTCAAAGAGACTATATGCGTTCCCGACGAGCTTGTCATACTTTGGATAGTGCTCTTTTTCGCGCGTGCCAAGCAATCTAAGAATCAAGCAAGAAGATTCCGAAATCTTCATGTCTATTCCAGAACATCCACTGTCAACGCTGGAAAGACAGAGGAATAATGAGCGAGTTTTGAAAGAATCATGAAGCACGCCTGAGTTGCCGCATATTCTAAGAGGTTCTTTGGTGGGGTGTTCGTGTTCTTTTCTGGAGGGGTCTTCTTAGGGTGGTTAGTTGTCGGTGGTGGGTCAAAACCATGCGATATCGTACAAGACAGGAGTCTTACCCGTCAGGCTGGTGAGTCTAGGCTGTGAGCGATCCGTTTGAAATGCTAAGGCAGAAAACAATAACTAACGGTTAGATCTAGAACTACAGAGCGGTGCAGAAGAAGATGCTGGAGAAGACAAAAGGACCGATAATCATCGTCAACTACAAGACTTACTTGGAATCAACAGGCAAGAACGCCGTGGAACTGGCGAAAAAGGCAGAGAAAGTTTACAAAGAGACGAACGTGTACGTGGGAGTAGCTCCTCAACTTGCAGAATTGGCTGAAGTGGCCAAGTCAGTCGCGATCCCAGTTTTTGCCCAACACGTCGACCCGATGAAGCCCGGAGGCTACACTGGACATGTGCTCGCAGACTCGGTGAAAGCGGCCGGTGCCATAGGCACGTTGGTTAATCATTCTGAGCGGCAGCTTAAACTTTCGGATATTGAACAAATAGTCAAGATAGCACGGGAACACGACATGGTTTCAGTTGTCTGTGCCAACAACCCGCGTGTGAGTGTGGCTGTAGCGGCTCTTGAGCCGGACATGATAGCTATTGAACCGCCTGAACTGATCGGTTCAGGGATTCCAGTTTCGAAGGCTCAGCCTGAAGTCATTACCGGAACGATCAAGCTTGTAAGAGAAGTTAACAAGAAAGTTGTCATCCTGTGCGGTGCAGGAATAAGTCACGGTGAGGATGTTGCAGCGGCGTTGAAGCTTGGAACGCAGGGTGTTCTGGTTGCCAGCGGCATCGTGAAGGCTAAAGACCCTTACGCGATTATCCGCGAGTTTGCGGATGCTTCCCTAAAGTGAACGGTGAGTTCAGAAAACTTTGAAAGTTGAACATGAATGCGCATCCTGTATACTCAGCAGGGCGGCAGCTGAAGCAAAAGAAGCCACACCTAACCCTGCCTTGCGTTTTAGGGCTATGTGCGAACTGCTACGAATGCTCGCGAAAGAGTTCAGGCCTACGTCGGTCCCGGCAGACTTAGGCACTGAGAGAGATCGCCTGCTGAGAAGAATCACGGGCAGCGCTGACCCCTACAAGAGGAGCAAGAGAATAAGCAACGAGAAGGCGTTGAAACTTCTGCCGTACGCGAGAAAGCTCGTTGAGGAGGGCTACACACAGCAGGACCGTTTCAAGAGAGCTGCATTAGTTGCCATTGTCGGCAACATTATCGAGTTCGACATTCCAGGCCACAAGGCCAGTTTCAGTAGTCTGAGGAAAAGCTTCAGAGAAGCTGCCAAAGACCTCGCCGTCGACGATATTGGCAAGATTTTTGACCTCGCAAAGAAAGCGCGCACGATCCTCTACTTGGCCGACAACGCGGGCGAAATCGTGTTTGACACTCTGCTTGTAGAGGAGTTGAAGGAGACAGGCGCTAGCGTAGTCGTAGTTGTCAAGAGCGGGCCTGTGATTAACGATGCCACTTTGGAAGATGCTGAGGCTTCTGGAATGAGCACAGTCGCCAGTAAGGTAATCACCACAGGCACGGATGCGGTTGGGTTTGCTGCGAAAGAGGTTTCTAAGGAGTTCCTTGATGCTTACAATTCAGCCGATTTGATTATTGCTAAGGGAATGGGTTACGCTGAGACGTTGACAGAATACAAGATGCGCAAACCGCATGCTCTGCTTTTCAGGAGCAAATGCAATCCGGTGGCAAACTATTTCGGTGTGGTCCGCGAGAAGAATGTGGCAAAGTTGATGCCATAATGAAACTGCCACAAATAAGCTACGAGCGTGAAGCGCTTTCACATTTTGACGGTATGGTCGGGAAAGAGTGGCTCGTGACAAACGGGCTGGGCGGCTATTCTTCATCCACCGTTCTTGGGGTAAACACGAGGAAATATCATGGTCTTCTCGTCGCGGCTGTTCACCCGCCAAAAGACCGCAGAGTGTTCCTGACGAAGCTCGACGAGGACCTCATCATAGGCAACAGCATAAGTCGTCTTGGGGCCAACGAGTTTCAGAACGGCTTCTTTCCGCAGGGATACTCCTTTCTTGAAGAGTTTTCTGTTTCGCCCTTTCCCCGATTCGTCTATTCAGTGAAGGATGTGCAGGTTACGAAGACGGTTTTCATGCCCTACGGAAAGAATGCTGCTGTAACCGACTATGCGATAAAGAGCAGGGGAGAATCTGATGTTAAGGTCAAGGTTTTTCCGATTGTTAACTGGAGGCCGTTTCATCAGACGACTGAAAGGTCAAGAGTCTCAGGAGGCTTCAGACAGGAAAGCAGCGAAAGAGAAGCCAAGCTTGTCTTCAGTTCTCCCGAGTCTGCGTTGCTTCTGAAATCGACGAGTGGTCGTTATGTTGTTCAGGGAAAGTGGGTTGAACACGTCTATCTTCGTGAAGAAGCAGACCGCGGAGAAAGCTGTTTTGACGATTGTTTTCAACCTGGCTTTTTCGAGTTCAACGTGAAGGCCGGGGAAGAGCAGAACTTTGCCATAATTGCTGTTGCAGACGAGAGCCTGATCGGCGCGAGCAATGTACTGGGTCAGTTGCCTTCGTCTTTGCATGGCTTGAGGTCATTGTTTGACTCTGAGGTCAAACGTTGCGAGAGTCTAGTGACGGATTTCTATATTGCCCGCAGGAGCATTCGCGTGAGCGACTGGTTGAGCTGGCTCATTCTGACTGCGGACTCCTTTGTGGTCAGGGGAAAGAGCGAGGAAGAAAGGCTTGTCATCGCTGGATATCATTGGTTTGAAAGTTGGGGAAGGGACACTTTCGTCTCTTTGCCCGGACTGTTGCTTGTAACTGGAAGATTTAAAGACGCTAGAAAAGTCTTCCTGAGTTATGCTCAATACTGCAAGAGTGGCCTGATTCCGAATTTCATTCCAGACCGGGGCGAACAGGCGAGCTACAACACTGTTGACGCGACTTTATGGTACGTGAACGCTGTTTTCCAATACCTGAAGTACACTGGGGACTTTGATTTTGTTCATGACCATCTTTGGGATACTTTGAAGGAGATACTCGACAATCATGTGCATGGTACGAGTTATGGTATTCACGTCGACTCTGATGGGCTGCTTCTGCATGGTCCGCAGTTGACTTGGGTGGACTCCAGCGTTGAAGGAAAACCAGTGAACCCGAGGGCTGGAAAAGCCGTGGAAATTCAAGCCCTGTGGCATAATGGCCTGAAGATTTTAGCGTTGTTGGCCGAGAAGTTCGGGGAGAGGGATCGTGCAGAAAGCATTGCGGTCATGGCTGATAGGGCAAAGCGAAGCTTTCTTGAGAAGTTCTGGAATGCTGAAAAAAATTGTCTGTATGATGTCATTGCGCAAGATGGCAATGATGCCTCTTTGAGGCCGAACCAGATAGTCACTTGTGCTTTGGATTTCATGGCACTCGACCGAGAAAAAGCTGAAAAAGTCGTTGAAGTTGTCGAGCGCGAGCTTCTGACTCCTTTCGGCCTAAGAACACTTGCCCGAAGTGATCCCAGATACGTCGGAGTCTACGCAGGTGTTAGGCGGAGCAGAGACAGGGCTTACCATAATGGCACAGTCTGGCCATGGCTGCTCGGCCCCTTCACAACCGCGTTCCTACGAGTCAAAGACTGCACGGAACTTGCACGTGGTAACGTGTTGAAGAATTTCCTCATGCCCTTTTTTATGAAGCAAGTTTTTGAATCTGGACTTGGCACTCTGAGCGAAATCTTCGATGGCGACTCACCTCACAAGCCTCGCGGATGCGTTGCTCAGGCTTGGAGCATCGCAGAACCATTGCGAGCATTTGTTGAGGACGCAATGCGAGTAAGGCCGAGACATGTTCTGTAAACACTCCGCCAGCTTAGAGAGGCTGAGAGACCTCTTTATCCAGTTTGACAGTGCAGCAAATTCTGAGGTTGCTGATTTTGGGAAGCGTGCTTGATGTGTGATTTGTCCTGGTTAGGCTGTTGAGGTTTCATTCCAGAACTTGCAGCAATTCCTTTTTGTGGGTTCTTATTTCTACTGTGAGGTGACTGTTTGTGGTTCGTGTGGCACATTTTATGCATGGGTCGTATGCACGTATCAACATCTCTATTCGGTTCAGGAGTCCTGGTTTGATGTCGCCGTTTTGTATGAACTCTGCTGCTGCGTCCTTGACGTTTAGGTTTATGGCTGCGTTGTTTATCTGTGTAGGTATGATGAGTTTCATTTTTTTGAGGCGGCCTTCTTTTGTAAGTGTGTATTCGTGGGCGAGTATGCCTCGTGGGGCTTCAACAATCCCGACGCCTGTGCCAGGTTTCGGCTGGATTCTGACGCGTGTGTCATCTCGTGTTATGGTCGGGTCTCCGAGTAGCTCTTGTGTCTTTTCGCATGCATAGAGCAGGTCTATCATTCGGGCGTAGTCAAGGAGCAGAGTTGCATGTACGGGGCTTCCGAATTTTCTCTTGAACTCTTTGAGCTCTTCGTCAGCAGAAGAGGTTGTGATTCTGTCGGCCGTGTTCATTCTTGCGGTCGGGCCGACTTGAAAGGTTGTCTTATGCAGTCCTGCGGTCCGGAGGTAGGCGAACTTTGCGTAGGTCCATTCTGAGGTTTGTTCTTCTATGTGTTTTGCATAGTTTTGTGGTGTGAACTCGGACAAAATGACGCCTTCAGGGTTTATCGTGCGCAGGTTGCCGTCGTAGAATTCGACTGCGCCATTCTTGGTCATTGCCATGTAATGTGTTTTGCAGTCTCCTGCTTTCTTGAATTCCTGCCAGTTCTTCTCGAACAGTTCTTTTCCGAGGTCTACAGCTTCATGTGTGATTGCACATGCGTTTTCTGCCAGTTTGAGAAGCTCTTGGCGTTCTTTTTCTTTCAGTGGATTGATGAGGCCGCCGGGTACTACTGAGACGATGTGGACTTCACGTTTTCCTATAGTGTCAAAGAGTTGGGCTCCGAAGTGTCTGAGGGTCATGGCTTTTCTCCCTATGTCTGGTTTTTCGCGCATGATTTGGAAAACATTTCGTTTCTTAGGGTCTTCTTCTGGCGTGTAGTAGAAGTCGGGGAGTGTGAGGAAGAAGAAGACGAGGGCGTGATTGTTGATTATTTGTCCCATGAGCAGAAGTTCGCGGAGTTTTCGGGCTGTTTCGGTTATTTCTGTGTTGTAGACGGTTTCTATGGCCTTCACTGATGCCATTACATGCGCGGTTGAGCATACGCCGCAGATGCGGCTGATGATGAATGGCAGTCTCTCTGCTTCCATTCCTTGTAGAAAGTAGTCGAACCCCCGGATTTCTGTGGCGTAGAAGTGCGCGTTTGACACGTTTCCTGAACTGTCAAGGGTTATCGTGACTTTTCCGTGGCCTTCGATGCGAGTCGTGGGTGAAATCGTGATTTCTCGTGTTGCCTTCAAATGACTCTCTCCCTTGCTTTGGTTCGTTCAATTTTGGAGAATATGAAAGTGTGGAAGATGAACGGGTTGCGGTACAATTCTTCTTTAACTGTTGCTTCTGGAATGCCCGTTCTGGCTGATATCACTTTGACGAGGAGCGTGTAGATGTCTTTTTCACGGTAGAGTAGCGAATCTGCTGGACCTCGGCAGCCGAAGCATGTAAAGCCTGCTCTGGGGCACGGTGCTCCGCATCCTTCACGTGTTACTGAGCCCAAGCAGACGAAGCCTTGGCTTACGAGGCAGAGTTCTGGGTCTGATTCTTTTTCGTAGATTCCGTAGAGTCTGTCGACTTTTCGGGGGATTATTTTGCGGCGGCATTCGATGCATACTACCCTGTCGTGGCGTTCAGGCTGTTTTCCGCTTGTTATGCTCTTGAGTGTGTGGACTATGAGCATGGGCATGGGTGGGCATCCGGGCAAATAGTAGTCGACGTCAACGAAGTTGCATATTGGATACATCAGGTCTGTGAGTTCTGGAAGCTTGGTTGACGCTAGAAGCGAGTACTTCTTCTCCAGTATTTTTTTGACCGCGGTGAGGTTGCCCAAACTGGTTATTCCGCCGTGCGTAGCGCAGATTCCCAGTGCAACTAGCGTCTTTGACTTGGCACGTACTTGCCTGATCAGGTTTTCATCTGCTTCGGTTCTTACGCCGCCCTCAACTATGGCCAGGTCGACTTCAGGTATTTCTCTCACGTCGATGAATGTGGGCGAGTAGACTATGTCAAAATCGGCGGAGAAGAAGTCTACCAAGGTTTCTCCAGCGTTCAAGAATGAAGAAACGCAGCCAGCGCAGCAGGTTAACGAGATTATACTTACTTTCAAGGGTTGTCTCTCTTTATTCCTTGTGAATTGACGAAACGGTCAACGGATTATTGTCATAGGACTTGCCTAAAATGCTTTGATGTTTGCCGCGTATTTGGGTTTGTGACAAGTCCATGGGCTTGTGTCTTATGCTTTCGCACAATACTTAGCAGGGTGAAAACATGTCAGAGGTTCTCCTTTGTTGACTGGATCACTTTAAGAGTTTCCTGAAATGTCTTCGGAACATCTTCCATGTGAAGCGACTGGCGACGGATTCCTTCTTGAACCGTTCCGGCCGCAACCAAGATTCCCCCGACGACATCGCTTATGGTTGGGTCTGGAAACGCAATCAATGCCAGACCGACTTTGATCAGCATTGACCTGTTCTTGCTGCGCCAGAGTTTCCTGGTTGCTCCGACTTGCGTCGACGTGTTTTTCATCGTTGCCTGCAAATCTCTGTAGCTTTCGGACAATTCGTTCAGTGTCTTAGCAGTCGTCTGTGCTTCTTTGGTTCCGATCGTTGCCACTTCCAAGCTGCTCTTTACTTCAGTGGCTTGGCATAGAAAAGGATTGCTTGGTAACTTGGATGGTTGTTCCGCGTTCTTTTCCAGAAAAGAGCTGCCGATTTTTACTAAAATATCGAAATTGTTTGTTATCCCGAGAAACGCTTTTTCATCTGAAGATTAGAAAGCGGAACAAGTCCAGCGCGCGCGGCGCATCGCAATGCCGTATGTGCATGGTCGGGCATGCGAGGATCCCTGATCAAGTTTGCAGAGCAAGGCCACGTCAAAGGCGCTCATCTCATGCTGGGAGAGCTGGCTCTTGGAGCGTGGGACAACGTGGGGATACATCAATGTTCGAAGAAGGCGCTTGGATTTCAGCTACGGAACAGCCGTCGAACTTCTTGAAAAGACACTCCGCACGTCAAGCGACAAGAAATGAAGCGTGAAAAACGCGCTGAACGAATACAGTAAAAGGGCTAGCCCTTTGGGCTTTCAAGTGCGTGTAGGTGTGACGTTTTAATATAGGGCTTGTTGTCAAGTTTGAGTGGGCTGGGTCTGGCATGGTGACTCTGATCGAGTGGGCGGCTATTCTTTCTGCCTTGGCAGGTATTGCTGCAACGGTGTTTATTCTTCTTCAGTTGAGACATATGGACAAGCATAGAGACCTCGAGATTTCTATGAAGTTGTTTGATTGGGCGGAGACCGAGGGACTTCGCAAAGCCTTCAGGTGGGTTGAAAGAGAGTTCCAGTTTGAGGATTATGAAAAGTACAAGGCTGAAATGAAAGAGAATTTCGAAGTCAGCGATTATTCCTACCGGGTCGAGGCCTTCTTTGAAGAGGTGGGGTTTCTCGTGAACAAAGGATTTGTAGACATTGACGTGATTGTTGACCGCCTGGGCGCGTACATAGTCACGAACTGGAAGAAGCTCGAGCCTTGGATACTTGCTTCAAGGAAGGAAAGAGAGGACAAAACATTCGGTGAGCATTTCCAGAAACTGTACGAGAAAACCGTTGCTTACATGAAAAGAAGCTGACAGAACTGGCTTGCGATAATGAAAGAATGCAAAACTGCATTAGCATTCGCGGCAATAGGTCACTTCACAGATTCTTGAGAATAGCGGGAAATGGCGCGCGCCGCCGAGCATTTTGAATGTTTATTCTTTTTTGACTCCTAAGTCTTCGAATCTCTTCTCAACTGCTTTGGCAATCGTTTCTGGAATCTTTTTCTCAAAGGGCAATTCCTCAGCTTTGAGCAGACGTTTCAAAAGCTTTTGGCTCAACTTGCCCACTGAGACGAACGCATCTGGGCCGCACCAGCGCAGGTCTTCGAGGTCCGTGTGCATTATATGCGCTGCGCCTCCGCCACGCGACAGCATGATGGAAGGAACGCCGTAGAACGCGAGGGGCATGTGGTCTGAGCCGCCTAATCCCATTTCGTTGGTGACTTGAAGGGGTATCCCTAGCTCCTTAGCAGTGAAAGACAACAGCAACTTCAACTCTTCCGGCCCTAGAACCACAGCGTCCAGGTTTCCTAGGAGTATTCCCTGAACATCATAGTCGAGACACAGCTTGAGATTTTTCGTGTTCTCCGGGTTCTTTGCATGATAGAAGGAACCGCGCAGCCCAAGTTCTTCAGACCCAAAGGCTACGAGCCTCAATGTTCTGTTTATTTTCTCATGCGCAAAAATTCTAGCCAATTCAAGCACGACTGCTGTTCCCGCAGCGTTGTCATGTGCTCCCATCACGCTTCTGACCGTGTCGTAATGACCGCCCACAAGTATGTCCTCATCACCGAGACTTCCAGGCACTTCACCTATGATGTTTTGGCTTTTGGCAGTCATTCTCTCAACTTCTGTGACTATTCTGAGCCTTCTTGGACCCTTCAACACGTTAAGCACGTCGTCGTGGGCAACCGAGACGGCAGGAATACTCTGCTTCTCAACGTACTCAGCTCTGATGGACCGGTAGCTCTTAGGTGCCAACGGAGTTCGAGTCGGATAAACTAGGGCCAGAGGTTTAGCGCTCAGCACTTTGTGAAAGTCTTTCATGTTGAGAGTGTACATGGTCAAGACGGCTATCTTGTTCTCGATTTTCCGTAAGGCTTCTGGCGAGGTTGATTCCAAAGCGACTACTTCGCCTTCAATGCCTTCTGGTGGAGTTGACAGGGAGTTTCCAACAGCTGCACACTCGAGTCTTGAGCCATCCGGCAATGAAGCGTCTTCGCGCAGAATACGGCTTGTCTGAACTTCGAACTCTTCAACTTTTACGTTCTCGAGTCCGAACTCTTCAAACCATTTCCGCACTTTTCCTGCTGCCCGAAACTCTGAATCAGTTCCTGACTCTCGGTTTCCGACGTCTTTGACGAGACTCTCCATGAAATGATATACTGAACCAGCGTCAAAGGTCTTCATCTTGGCTTCATCCTTCCTAAGTAGCTTGGATGTAACAGTTAATAAAGGCGTGCCTATGTCACACACGCGCTTCGATGGGAGACCTTTATGAGCAAAGTTTCCAGTAATTCGTAGGTGTCTGGATGACGCGCGAAGCCAAGTTGGATCGGAATACTATCGTTCGAGCAATTGTCGACAGCGTGAAACCTTTAGACTACGTTCATGCCCTTTGGGAAGGAGGCGCCGCAGCTTTCAGGCGGATTGACGAATGGTCAGACATTGATCTGTACCTGGTCGCGGATGACGACAAAACTGATCAGGCGTTTCTAGCAGTCGAAAAGGCGCTGAGATCACTGTCTTCCATCACACAGAAGTATAGGACTCCACAACTTCCATGGCCGGGAGTTACACAGGCTTTCTACAGGCTTGAACGTGCGGACAAGTATCTCCTGATCGACCTTGCCGTCCTGAAGCTCAGCAGTCCCGACAAGTTCCTGGAACCTGAAATACATGGCAACAACGTGTTCCACTTCAACAAATCCGACAAGATCAAAAGCGTTCCATTGGACACGAAAGTGTTTGCCGAGAAACTGCATCACAGACTCGAAGAACTTCAGGCCCGCTTTGACATGTTCAACGTTTTCATACAGAAAGAAATCAACAGAGGGAACACTCTTGAGGCCTTTCACTTCTAGTACAACTTCACGCTTGCCTGCCTCGTGGAGGCTCTGCGCATTAAGCATGATCCCCTTCATCATGATTTTAGACTGAGCTACGTACACCATGAACTCCCACACGAGATAATCAAGAAGCTTGAACACCTCTGCTTTGTCAAAGACCTGAAAGACCTTCAAACAAAGTATCTTGAAGCAAGTGAATGGTTCTTAGAGACAATGCCCGAAGTCAGCATAACTGCGCAACAGGACCAGTCGAAACACTTCTTGCACGACGCCGCCCCAGAACCTTGAAGGAGTACATGTGGCCAAGTACTATCCAAACGCGCGCTCTAAATCATATCTATAATAATCGCTGTTGTTTTCAGCATTGTTTGAAGCGGTCTCCAGAATTCGGATTGTTGCAGAAGGTGTGGTCAAAAAAGTTTTGCCGAGTCACTCAGACTGGTGAAGTTTCTGATGGGGCGCGCGTGCAGGTACTATTCAATATTTACAGCTCATGTGCTCAAACATAAAAAGGGGGAAACTCGCCTTTTTTCAGTGTCTTATCGTGGGGGCGGTAGTTGTTGTTGACTGACAGTTTCGGTTACCAGCTTCGACATGAGTTTGAAGTATGATGAGATTGCACCGAGGATTACTACTGCTGCTCCGATGGCTATGATGATTACGCCTCCTACTACTCCGCCCATGTTAACGCCAGTGAGATCAAATTGCTGAGTGTCCGCGTTGTACTTGATGTTGGCCGATGCTGCGATGGTCAGTCCTCCTGCAGCAGCTATGATCACGCCGACGATCGCCCACAGAATTATGAACACGACGAACCTTAAACCGTAGCCGAAAGCCTTTCCCCAAGATATTTCAACCATTTTTCTTTCCCTACCCCTGTTATTCAGGCTATACATATAAAAAAGATTCCTAGGTGACGCCGCATAACTCGTGCGCGCCAGAGACTTGGGTCGCGCCCTCTGAGTGATGTTTGTCGTATCCCTAGGCGCGTCACCATTCGTGAACGGAGCTGAAACAGAAGCCCAACTGACTTCACAAATGAATTAGGAAAAGGCATGCGCGCTACTTGGACAGTTGTCGAGTTTTGCGCGGCGTGGGGTAAATCTTTAATGCTCTGCGGGCGGGTTGTTCTTGAGAGGTCGATGCCATGGGCGCGTTGAGGTTAGACACGGAACGTCCTTTTGATTTGGAGGGTAGTCTGCGTTGTGGGCAGGTTTTCAGGTGGGAGTTACGGCGCGAGTTTTGGTATGGTGTCGTTGATGGTAAGGTTTGGAAGGTGCGGCAGATTGGCGATGTGTTGGAGTATGAGAATGCGGAAGAGAAGAAAGTGCAAGAGTATTTCGGTCTGAAGGATGATTTGCCACGGATATTGGAAGAGATCGGGAAGGACGAATGCTCAAGAAGGGCGGTGAAAGCGTTCAGAGGGCTTCGCCTATTGCGGCAGGACCCGTGGGAATGCTTGATATCGTACATCTGCGCGACCTGCAAGAGCATACCAGCCATCAAGCGAATGCTCGATGAGCTTTCGATGAAGTTCGGCGGGAAAATCATGTTCGAAGGGCAAGAGTTCTATGCGTTTCCAACTGCAGAAAAATTGGCGAAGGCTTCGATGAGCATGTTGACCGATTGCGGATTGGGCTACCGCGCCAAGTACCTCAAAGAAACAGCGAAAATCGTGCATGAGAAAACCCTTGATTTTGGCAGACTCAGAGAAACAGACTATGCAGAAGCAAAGAAGGAGCTCTTGAATTTGCCAGGGGTAGGACCTAAGGTGGCGGACTGTGTTTTGCTTTTTTCTCTGGGAAAAACCGAAGCTTTTCCAGTAGATGTTTGGGTCAAACGAGTGATACTCAGACACTACGCAAAGCATTTCCCCGAAAAATTCATCACCCGAATCACTGAAGAGAAATCGCCAAGCAATTCAGAATATTCGAGACTGAGCCTTTTCGGCAGAACCTACTTCGGCAAACATGCAGGGTACGCTCAGGAATACCTGTATCATTATGAAAGAATGCTTCAGGAAAGGCGTAGGAACAAAACGCCTTTGACACTTCAGGACTGACTGTTCTCGACGCTGAAAACGTTTAAATCAACTTTGAAACAGCATATTAAAAGGCATAACTGAACATTGGGCCCGTAGCTCAGCCAGGTAGAGCGCCAGGCTCATAACCTGTTGGTCGGGCGTTCGAATCGCCCCGGGCCCACTTCACTTGAAAACACTTCCTCGCTGGAATTTTCGCTTTTCCTAACAGCATACACTCGGACCAGATTCGAGCCCAGCCGAAGATCGATGAACATTGGCGAGGGTTTCATGTCTGGAAGGTAACACGCGAATTAATCATATCGGAAGAACACTTTCATTTCTTGCTGCTCTGAGCAATCTGAAAAAAGAGTTTTGCGGAGATGGTGCGCACAAGAAAACTTGTTGACGCTGGCTTTGACTGCGTCTACGCGGTATCTGGCAGCATTATCCTGTTCGGAAAACCAAAAGATGGGCATAACCTCGGAAAATCATGGTGCGAATTCCAGGTTCTACGTTGCCAACTCGTAGGCTAAATCCAGCAGACCAAAGTCCAGTTTTTTCTCGTTTTCGCATGATTTCTTCAGGTCAATGCTGGATATCTCGCCATTCTGAAGTCCAACAACTCTGTTGCCATGGTTCTGCAGGAGAATTTCGATGGCCTTATTCGCAAATAGACTTGCCAACAGACGGCTTCTTGCTGTTGGACTGCCTCCTCGCTGTGCGTAACCAAGAATGCTCAATCTCACTTCTTTGCCAGTTTCCCTTTCAATCTCCATCGCAAGTTTTCGCGTGTCACCGATGCCTTCTGCAGCAACGATGATCCCCGACTTCTTTCCTTTCGCACTGTTCTCCTTGATGACCTTGAACATTTTCTCCTTGTCAATCTTGACTTCTGGAACCAATATGACCTCTGCTCCAACAGTAATCCCGACTGTTGAGGCTAGGAAGCCTCTGGTCCGCCCCATCACTTCAACGATAAAGACCCTTTCAAGAGAAATCGCTGTGTCCCGGATCTTGTCAATCTCTACAACAGCCGTGTTCACAGCAGTATCAAACCCGATCGTTTCATCCGTTCCAAAAACGTCGTTGTCGATCGATGCTGGAATCGCAACAATCTGCGTTCCAGTCTCCTTGCTCAGTTCGTACGCTCCATTTATTGAGCCGTTGCCGCCGATAACCACGAGACCGTCAACATCGTTCGCACCAAGAGTCTCGGCTGCCTTCCTAATCCCCTTAAGCGTCTTAAACTCGGGACATCTTGAAGTAAGCAGAATGGTCCCGCCCAACTGTATGATACCGCCCACGGAACGTGGAATCAAAGGCCTAAACGTCCCAGTTATCAGGCCTTCCCAGCCTTTCTCAAACCCCAAAAACTGAAGACCCTTCGCATGCCCAATCCGCACGACACCCCGAATCGCCGCGTTCATGCCCGGCGCATCCCCACCGCTCGTAACCACACCAACAGTCTTCACGAACACCACCCGCCCACAGCGTAACTTGTTCCCAACAACAACTAATAGAGCTTGCTGTGCGGCTCTAAGCAAAGTTTTATAGTTATGTCCACTCAACTCTGATGCGGTGGGTCTTAGGCGGGGGGCTAGGGGTCCCCTGTATCGTAAACCCTCTATAGGACGGGCTGACAGCGGAGGGTGAGGCGTCAAAGGCTGCCGAGACCTTTACTTCCGAAGCGAAGACTATCCGTCCCTTGGGGCTGGCGGTCGTCAAGCTGCTTCCGTAGGGAAGCTGTCTTTGATGTCGACCAGGCAAACTCGGCCAGGCCCGGGAGGGAGCAACCTAAGTCTGGACGCTTAGCGCTCAGGGGGGTGCGGGTACGAGTGTAGGGTTTGAAGGTGCGGCGGATTCTGGACGTCGAACCTCCGTGGCCCACCATTTTCAATCAAACACCCGAATCTGCCCGTTCTTCTTGTCAATGTTGTCGTGCGCACGCCAAGACCCACAATACCCAAGCACACAGCAACGAACACACGTACGCCTTAGAAAGGACTCTGTTGGAAAACGCTAAATGCTGTTGACCTCTACTCTAATGTTTGTCTGAGGCCAATTCATGTCTTACAATGAACTGCGAAAGGACTATCTGCTTGACAGGTGGGTCGTCATCGCGATTGAACGCGGCCGCAGACCCACCGACTTTGTCAAACAAGAACGACAACAGGCCAAGACGGGAGTCTGCCCAATGTGCCCAGGCAACGAGCATATGACGCCTCCCGCCGTCTTGGCATATCTTCAATCAGGCAAAGGAATCAAGAAAGTCAGAGACTCGAACGATCAACGGCATAAGAGTTGGGTTATCCGTGTAATACCGAATCTGTATCCTGCCTTCCTCCCCCCAAAGGACAGAATCAGCAAAAAACAGATTGAGAAGAACGAGAACCTATGCTTGGCAGTCGGTCATCACGAAGTTCTCGTCGAAGCACCAATTCATGATGCTCATCCTGCAAACGCCAGCATCCCCCAGCTCACACATGTTATCAACGGCTACATTGATAGGTTGCGTGAACTTTCAGCGAAGCCCTACGTGCAGTATGTCTCTGTTTTCCGTAACCACGGCCTAGAAGCCGGAGCCTCACTTTCACATGCTCACAGCCAAATAATAGCAATGCCACACTTCCCGAGAACGGTGAAAGAAGAAATACACGCCAGCAGGACATACTGGAAGAAAAACGGAAGATGCGCCTTCTGCGACATAATAAGAAAAGAACGCCATGGTCCACGGTTCATCCTCGAAAACCCAAGTTTCACGGCTTTCGCGCCGTATGCAAGCATCAACCCAATGGAATTCTGGATTGCCCCAAGAAAACACGAAACCTCACTGCTCGAAATGTCTCCAAACGAAGTCAAAACCCTTGCCGAAACAATGAAAACATGCTTGAACGGACTGAAAATTCTCGTGGACGACCCACCCTACAACTTCGGTTTCCACCTAACCACAAAGCCAGAAGTAGCTGACTACTATCACTGGCACCTGGAAGTCTACCCTAGACTCGCAATCTGGGCGGGCTACGAGAAAAGCACCGGAGCATACATAAACACGATGACTCCAGAAACAGCAGCTGAAAGTCTGAGAACCGAGATCAACAAAACCAGATGAAACACCCAGCTCGTGCAGGTTGAAATGTGCGCGCCTCACAACTCTGCGAACAGTTCACTGATTAACGTAAACCCAAGCACCCACCCGCGTCAGGAAGACTTTCATTTGTAGGGAGACGCGTTTGTTCATGAAATCTTGAGGCGCGATGGCAAGCGAATGCTTTTAGCATCGCGTCGAGAATAGTTGGAGGAGTGCGAGCTGACCTTGTTTGGCGAAGTGCTTGGGGTATGGGGCAACGTGCTCTTTTTTGCATGGCTTTGAGCGGGTGAAAGTCTCGGCTAGTTTGGATTCGTGTGTGTTCTCTTGTATTTCAAAGGAAGCAACTCTGACACTCTGACTTTGTACGGGTTTTCTAAGGAACCAACGATTACCCATATGTTTTCGTTGAAATCACTGATTAACTCGCGACATCGTCCACAAGGGCTGAGCAGCTCATATTTGCCTTTCCCATTTCCCCATATGGCAACAATGGCTTCGAAATCTCTGTAACCCTGTGAAATGGCTGTGCAAATTGCTGCAACTTCACCGCACACGTCTGCAAAGCCGACACTAGCGTTAATGTGGATTCCAGTGAATACTCTCTTGTCCGTCGTTCTAAGGGCTGCAGCTACTTCGTGAACATTATCAACATGCAACCGGTCAGCAGCGGCTTCTGCTATCTTAATCAGCTCGAACTCTTCCTTACTCAGTCTAGTCTTTGTCTTCAACATCCAACATCCTCGAATGCTAGTGTTCTTCGATTCTTTGTTCTAAAACATTTTGCCAAGCGTACCTTGGACAGCAGAATCTTTGAGGAACTGACCAAGCGTTGCTGTTTAGGCGCGTATGGCTTTTCCGGAAATGACCAATAATGGTTTTAGATCCGTTTTGTATGGTTGAATTATGGACTTGTTTGATGAGCGTGTTTTGGCTGTGCTCAGCGATGGCAAGCCTAAGGTTTTCGTCCAGCTTCTGGGCGAGGTGGGTTTTGGTCGCAACACGTTGAAGCTGCATCTTAAGCGCCTGACAGCTCAGAGTCTGGTGGTGAAGGAAAAAACGCTCTCGAATGGACTGGGAAGGCCGAAATACGCCTATTTCCTGTCGCCCAGAGTAAAACAACAAGTATCCGCTGCACTATCAGACCCGTCGATAACGATTGTGACCTTGCCGTTCAGCCGCCTAAGGCACCTCTGCAGGTTCAAGAAGGGCGGACACTGCAAACAAATCAGAAACAAGTGTGACGCAGGAAGTTGCCCTCAAATCCCGAAAAACAAATAAAAAAACCATTTTAGGCCAAATTAGGAACACGCATGCGCGTTACTTCTTCTCTGCCTTTTCCGGCAAATAGGATAGAAGGCTTGGTTCAGGAGCGGATTCAGCGCTTGATACTTGGCTGAAGCGGGTGGGAGCAGGCCAGTTGGAACTCAAAACAGACATCTTGCCTATCACGGATAACAGTGGCAATTTGGGATCAGCTGAGAAGCGGTTTGGGCACGTTTACGCTACGAATTATCATTTTGAAAATCTGATTCCCGACGCAGATGATGCTTACGATCTTGGCGACGGTGTGACGCCGAAGAGGTGGCGGGATCTCTATGTTGCCGGCGCAATCAAAGCCTTGGGTGATGGTGTTGCGGTTCATTTTCTCCCTAACGCTGATGACACTCACAATATGGGAGCTCTCGACAAGAAATGGGGGAACTTGTATCTTGCGGGTCTTGGAGAGATCGGTTGGCTTAACATAGGCGGTACGCTCGTCGTCTCGAATTCGCCGGTTCTGCAGAATGTGACTGCCGACGCAGGCATAATCACGAGTGGCCAATTCGGGTTGGGTCGTATGCCACGTGGCACGGCAGTGCACGTTCTGGAAGCGCAGGGTGCTGGTTTTGACCCTATGTATGTTGACCCTAATGGTCGGTATACGCCTGCAGGTCACAATCATGCGGCGGGAAACATTACAAGCGGGGTCTTGGATGAGGCTCGATGTCCAAACGTCTACTCTGGCCAGGTACACTTCAACGGTGGCATAGTAACAAACAGCGTGAACTGTGCCAATTTCTCGGCGACTGATGTCGTGTTTGAGAATGATTTTCGCATTACGGAAGCTGAGAAACTTGGGTTTCCGAAAGGTCTGGCCTTTCTGGGTCCGAGAGGCAAGATTCTCATGGTTCTGGATGGCAAGGGGAACCTGCGAATTCTCGGCCGATTGAGCCAAACATGCAGGTTGAAGAGACACGGAAAAAGCAGGGGGTTGGAGCTTGAAAAAACACGTTTTGAAACAGCTCGCTGATCTGTTGCCAGGGTGTCTGGTCTGTGTGGAATGGTCGGACGCGAGTGTTGGAAAATCCCTTGGCAGCGGTGTTGCTGTTGATGTTCCTGTGAGAAGTTGGGGTGTCTTCATAGGTGTTCTTGGTGAGAAGAACAAGCACATTGTTCTTGCACAAAATAGTTTCCGCTATTCTAGTTCTCTATTTGACATCGACTACACTGCGATACCGCTGACGTGGACCGAGAGCATAAGTGTCATAGCCAAGGATCTAGTTCCACAGCAGTTGGCCAGTGAGCTCGTGAAGAGTTTTCTGATGGGCGGCAGGAGAGCCTTTGGTCATCGCACTTTTCAGCAGAGGGTGAAGAATCACGGGTGACTTTTTTAGAAGAGCCCTGACAAAGAAACTTCATCGTCAACCCGTGCGCGGAAGGGGCACTAGCCGTGCTCGCGTCGTCATTGTCGAACCAGACGAGAAACTCGTCTACCTTGTGAAGTTCTCAATCGGGATGACTGTCTGCCTCACCGGTCTTGAGATTGCCTATATGGCCTTCATGCATGTCTGGAACGCCGAGATCTTCGCAGCGATTACTGGTCTCATTGGAACAATCACGGGTATTTTTGTGGGGCAGAAGGCAGGTTGACATGGTCAGCAATTATGACCTTTTCAGAAGTCTCAATCAAATCATCAGGAGACTGCAGGCACTCGAAACCAAAATCGACAACATGCCAAGCGTAATGAGTGAAGCTTTGTATGAGGAGATCAAAGATTTGAGTTTCAAGGCTGTGGATTTCATGCCATCCTTGGTTCTGCTGAGTGTTGCAGAACAAAAAACGTTGGAAGTTTTGAAGGGTTTGAGAGAGCCGGTTGCGGCTGATGAAGTTGCGTCAATGACTCATCGTGCTCGCGCTGTTGAGAGCATGTATCTCAATGGACTTCACCGTCGGGATATGGTTCTGAAGGAAAGAAGGGGGCGCAAGGCGTTTTTCATTTTGAAGGGGGAATATCGTGACCAAGGGCAAACGGTGGGTTCCTGAAGAAGAAAAGCGGCTTAGGCAGTTGCTGCAGGAAGGAAAGTCTGTCAGGGCTATCGCCAAATCTTTTGGGAAGACGCGGGATTGCGTGCGCATGAAAATCGCGCGATTAGAAGTTGTTGTTCAGCCTGAATCGCAGCGAACAACAACTACTGAGTTGATTTTGCCCCTAGAGCTACCGACTGTTGAGGACGAACTCAAAGTCTTAAGCGCAGCGTTGAAGGCTTTGAAGGCGAAGCCCGAGGTTCCTTGTCCTGCCTGTGGTTACAATATGGAGAAAGCTGTTCATGTGGGCAAGAAACGTATTCCTAAGAATGTCAGTGACGAAGCTTATGCTAGTTTGTTCTTAGATGACGAGTTTGATGATGCTGGCGACCCCAACTATATTTGCAAAGGAGGTGGTAGGTTTGACTGAGCGTGGAAGTGCAACTATTGATCTGCATAATGTCGTGCGCCACTTTGATAAAATGATATCGTTGCTGAAGCGTAAATGTAAGGAGCGTTGCTCGCTGAAGCGTCGTCTTGAGGAATACTGTGCTTTTCGGCTTGGAACACAGTACTTTGAAAAGCATTATGGGGTCAGCTTTGATGATGAAGCTGGACTCGTTGAGAAGTTAGAACACATCGTTGAGATGTTTGAGCGGCAGAATATTGAGGGGAGTGAACGAGCCTAGTGACTGACTGCGCACGCGCTCATTCGTTCAACATTCTTTTCGCTTCTCTTAGGTCAATTTTGGCATGATGACCATGTTTTTCTAGGAGATGTAAGAGATTTGACCCATTTAGCAAAGTCAGTGGTTTGTCTTTTGCGAAATTATATGCATCTGAACCATAATCTGCAGTTGTAACAAGAATGCCCTTTGTCGCACCTTCGTTTATTACAGTGCCGTATAGGTCTCTTACTGCGGATACGCCAACAGTATTGGTATATCTTTTCGCTTGAATGACGATCTTGCCGCCTCTTATTGGATCAGGATCAAAAGCTATAGCATCAACGCCACCATCTCTACTCGCTTGGGTTATCTTCACTTCTCCCCCATGGGGTGTAAATTCCTTTTCGAATAGTTCTCTAATCAGATTCTCAAAATCATACCAATCCATTGCAGCAAGGTTTGTTGAAGCATCCATTCCATCCACCACTTTATAGCTATCGACGAATCTCTTATCGTAACGATTCATTTGCAGAATAGGTTGAATCGGGGTTAACGTACTTAATCTACTACTTGCAACTCCTTTTAGAGCTTTAAAGCATGTTCTTGGATCAACTCTTGACAAATCTGTATTTGCAAACTCGGTCTTCTTGACTTGGATGCTCAATATACAGTTATTTTCCTCTTTGCCAGTGGCTTTGTTTATCGACCTGACCCAACCATTGAAGGAAATAGTGTCGATTGCGTCGACTACATCTGACTCTGTGATTTCATGAAGTGTTCTGAGTGTGATTTTGTAGAGGATGTCATCATACGTTTTATTCATCTGGGACTCGGGGATATGAACTTCTTTCAGCTGTTTTCTAGAGGCAACATATGTTACTTCTTTTACTGTTGGAATGTCTTTTTGCGAGGGAAGCTCATATTCTATTATTAGAATTTTGTTTTCGGGATTATATTCAATCTCGAAATTGTTTGGGAAAGATTCAAGGTATTTGGAGTTGTTCAGGACCATGTCGCAATATTCTACAATTGAATCGACATTTTTCGACAGATATTTCTGTTTCATTTGTTCGATATTGGCATTGAATTCCTCTTGCTGTTTGAAAAATGCTTTCTTCCTTTCTTCCCAATTAGAGACGTCGTTTTCCCATCTTTTTAATTCTCTTTCAAAATCCAAGTCTGATTTTCTATTGTGTTGATCTATAGCTGCTTTTTCCTTTTCCCAGCTCGACAAAGCAGCTGCATATCTATCCTCGTATTCCTTGATTTTCCTTTCTTTCTTTGACTTAAATATACTTTCAGTAAATGAAAATGTTGGTTCTTCCTTCATAGGCTTAGGTGGGTAATTCACTTTGATGTTAGGAACGGGTCTCGTAGGTTTTGTTTCGGGATAATTTCCTTTCTTTTTGGAGTTTTCCCAGTCTATCGCATTGTTTACGGATAATGAATCTCCAACAATATTCTCTATATTTCTTAAAGCGTTAATCGCATCTTCTGTTCTTCTATTTGCTTCTTCTATGTTAGCTTCTTTTTCTGCACTGATCTTGCGTCGTGAAGAGATTGTCGTCCATTTCTCCATCCATTTGCGCTTTTGTAATTCGATCTTGTTATTGAGCATGAATTCATCAGGAGCAGAAATTACTTTGTGTTCATTCAGTCCTGCATGAGACATTTCTACAACATACCTTAAAACACGAGTTCTATTAGCGCTCAAGTATCTTGTCTTTTGTCCAATCCTGATTAGATCATCACTCATTTCGATCGTCTCTCAAGCGCTCGACTGGTTATACCTATTCTGAAACTTGTATATGGCTTTTCGGTTCGACCATTCTAGCGAGCTTGAGACATCTTGTCAACGGAGAAAAACACGAATTAGAATGAAGCAGATTGGGCACAAACGAAGAGGGTCTCAATAGCGTGATATTTGGCGTATCGTCTGGAACGTGCGAGTGAGCCGAACGGCTCACGAGCCAAAGAGAGATGCTTAGCTAGCTAGCTTGCGTGCCAAATTGCTTATCCTTATATATCAAGCGTCAATGATTTTAGGGACAAGCATCTCGTAGGGTGCTGAATGGTCAAATATGAAGCTGTTTTATGTTTTGATTGCGCTGTTGTTTGCAAGTATGTTTGTTGGTCTAGTTGAAGCGAGAGGTGGCACTTTTGTCATAAGTTCTGGTGCTGAAGCAATAGAGAAAGTGCAGCTTTCGCCGCCAGATAGCGTGTTTGGGAACATGTCTGTTAGTGGAGGATTTGTAGACTTCTTCGTAACAAATCCTTCCCATGACATTGTTTATCAGAGTCTAAAAACATCTTTCAACAGTTTCAACTTTACCGCTAATGAAAATGGAACATACGTAATGCATTTTGTGAACAAGTACCAATCAGGGGATGTGAACGTAACCCTTTCTTATGGAATCAATTTCTTTGTCTTTGTAAGTGTAGCCATAAATGTCAGCGTGTCAACTTTTGCGACACAAACTACCACATCGGGGGGCGTTATCATAACGCACGTACAACCTAACCCCCAACTTATTTTGAACGTTGTTCCGTTGGCATTCCCTGTGGTGGGTCAATTCTGGGAATTATCGACCTATTATGAGACCAATAGCTCTGATGGAACACCCTACTATTCGCCTTTGCCAAATGCCACAATTTACGTTGCAATCAGAATAGGAAACCAGACTAAGGTTTATAGCACTGTCACGGATGAAGAAGGACAAACAAAGTTCCAGTTTTTGGCAGAATATAGCGACATATCTTTTTGGGCGGTTTCTGGAGAAGACAAGAGCGACATATATGCCCTTACTCAACGGGCTGAACACTACGTTCGAAACGATTTTGTTAATTTGATGTTCCAAGTGAGTCTTTCTCTGTCTAGTATTACTGCGGTATCAGAAGGGATCATGCTTTATTTTAGAAAGAGAATTAGAGTCATCTTCAATCTGCTAGTAGGAGCTATTCTGTGTTTTTCATTGGTTCAGCTTGTGATTTCATTATACGCCCAATTGAACCTATGGACACCATGGGGTTATCCTGAAAGTATCTTCGGATTCATCACATGGACCTTTTTGGGATATGTTTCTGTCGCTATGGCAGTACTATTTGCAATTTTTAGTGTCTTAGCTTACTTGTTAAGACTAAGAAACTCCAAGCTTGCAGTTCCTCTTAAATGAGAGTTGAATGCTGGAAGAATGTTGTCTGTTTGAGATAAAAGAGCGCGCTATTTTCGTTGAGTCCTTGTTGGTTGTGCGCGAGGGTGTGAGCGCGTGAGCGCGAACACTTGACGAATGGACGCAAAGAAAAAAGAGGGGTTATTTGGGTTTTTTGAATAGCTTTGTTCCGTCTATTTCTGTCACGTACTCGAATCCTGCTTCGATCAATGCTATCGCATCTTTGACGGTGTTTGCTCCTTTGCATATCCATTCGTCGCTGTCAAGGTCTAACAAATGCATATACTTCTGTGTCGTTGTGAGTTTCTTATGACCCATTTGATTCATAGTGAAAAATGCGTCTTTGGTTTTGTGCAAGGTCATTGTGCAAAAGTAGTGCCTAAAGTCGTATAGTCGAATTGCATGTATCGATGGGTCGTTTAGTTTCTTGGCTAAATTGTTTCTCATTGCTCGGTAAAGTTTACCATAGTAGTCGGCGTTTCCTTTGAACAAGTTGTCACTTGGTTGGAGTTTGTTCTGTGCGATGTGTTCCTGTATTCTTTGGTTCAGGTTCTCTGATATTTTTAGAGTCCTTGGTGCTCCATGTTTAGCGGTTATCGGGTTGATGACTTTGTGGTCTGTGTCTACGTCCTTTACTTTGAGTCGGCACAGTTCCACAGGTCTTAAGCCTGTTTCCATGCTTATAGACAGTCTTAGGGCTAACGATCTGCTTGCGTTGGCTATGAGCATATTTAACTTTTCTTTGGTTGGCAATTTGACATTTTGGGCTTCGGGGTTATAGAATGGCATTTGCCATTGTTTTCCGTAGTGTTTGCAGAATTTGTTGTAGGCTATGCATAGGTTTCTCTTGTATCCGTTTCGACTTTGAAGATTGGCTATGAAATGTTTTACTTCGTCGGGTTTTTCTAGGTTGACATGTTTGCTCAGAAAACTGAGGGCTTTTGAAGTGAAGTGTATTGTGTATTCGCTGGCGTTGTTGTCCTTCATTTCTATGAGTACGTTCAGAAATAGAGCTTGTTTCGGAGTACGTTCAAAAGTGGTCGGAGTACAGTCAAAAGTGGCTGGCGTGTTGGCCGTAACCCGCCTTTTGTTGACTGTGGCATTCGGCTAATCGGGCTATCCGCGCTTCTGGTAGAGGCGTCATCAGCGTCTGTTTGCCCTTTCTACTTGCAGGGCGGCCGTTTCACCGTTTCGCGCTCGGCATTCTCAGCAACTTAGCATGCATCATCAGCACTTGCCGTGCGGACGTTTCGTTTCTGCTCCGGAGCCAAGGTTCTCGACAAATACGTTGCCGAGAAAAACGAGGCACGCTTCATAGACGCCTTCGTTGACAGCCTAAACCTGAACGAGCTTGGGTTCACGCATTCCCAGCTAAACGAAGAGGGCAGGCCACCCTACGATCCAGCGGACATGCTCAAGTTCTTCATCTGGGGTACCTGAACCAGACAAGCTCCAGCAGGAAGCTGGAGAGGGAATGCTGCAGGAACCTCGAAGTCATCTGGCTGATGAAGAAGCTAACTCCGGACTTCAAAACCATAGCCGACTTCAGAAAAGACAACGTGGACTGCATAAAGGGCGTGTTCAAAGAGTTCGTCAAGCTCTGCATGGGTCTTGACCTCTACGGCGCCAAATACATTGCCATAGACGGAGTTAAACTCAAAGCCGTGAACTCCACAGACAGAAACTTCAACCAGAAAAACCTTTGTTACAGGCTAAGAATGATCGATGAGAAAGTGTCAAGATACATCAGAGAACTGTAAAAATGCGACAGGGAAGAGGCAGAAAACGAAGCTGCAGGCGGTCTTGAGTGGAAGATCAAGAACATGATGAGGTGCAAAGAGGAATATGCCGAGCTCTTAAGGAAACTGAAGGAGTCCAAGCAAAACGAGGTAAGCCTGGCTGACCCTGAAAGTCGGCTTATGAAAAACCGAGGCAGAATAGAGCCGTGCTACAACAGCCACGTTGCAGTGGACAACGTCTCGTTTACAGTAAATCAAGGCGAAATCCGGCTTCCATAGTCCCAACGGCACGTGAAAACCATGAACTTGCCCTTGCTATCTTTTTCGCGGGAAGTATTTTCTGGTATGAAGGCCAAGTTTCACCAGTGAAAGCATTAGGGGAACTTCCATTAAAGGTCCGATGACCGTTGCCAAGGCTGCAGGTGATCCAATACCATAGAGAGTTGTGGCGACAGCTATGGCAACCTCAAAGTGGCTACTGCTTCCTATGAGGGTTGTGTCTATCGCGGTTTCATATTTCCACCCCGCAAAATATCCGAGGAGATAGGTCCAAGTAATCATAGTTGCATAGTGTAACAGATTGGGGGCCGCAAGATAAGCAACCAGGAGAGGATCGTTGAGAATTGTTTGCCCTGCAAAGGAGAACAAGACTATCAATGTTGTCAACAATGCAACGATGGATATCTTGCCTACAATGGGATTGTAAGTGTTGTTGAACCAACCCTCGCCTTTTTTGGTTAATATTAGCTTTCGAGAAATCGCGCCTGCTGCCACGGGCAGTGCTATGAAAACCATAACACTGATTGCGATAAGGTCCCACGGCACGGGTATGCTACTTACGCCTAAGTACAAGCCCGCGAGCGGAGCGTACAGAACGAGCATTAACAAAGCATTAACTGCAGTGTTAATGAGGCCCTGTGCCATGTCACCCTTTGCCAGAAACATCCACCACATAACCATAGCTGTGCAAGGAGAAAGACCCAAAAGTATGACCCCTGCAATGTACTGCGGGTTCCCAGCTAGCATAGTGTTCGCGTAAAGCGTCATCAAAAGCGGAGCTATCACCCAGTTCGCAATGATTGTCACAAGCAACGGTTTAGGTCTAGCTGCTGCCTTTCTTATGTCACTAAATCGTATTCCCACGACCGTTGGGTACATCATGAAGAATAGTAGAATGCCTATCGGAATCGACAACTTGCCAAACTTCAGTGAATCCATAAACTCGCCGAACTGCGGCAGAAATCTTCCAACCAACAGCCCAATGACTATGCAGATAGCTATCCACAGTGTCAAGTATTTCTCCCATAGACCAAGAGACAATTCCTTTTTCGTGTGTTCCTCGGAGTTTTCCAAATTCTGGTCTCCTAACAAGCTATTTGTTCAATGATGCGTTTCGAGAGTAGATCGAGCAGTTCTGGAGTTGCCGCGTCAATTATCTCAAACATCTTGGGCTCTGTAATTGAGTAGAGTCTCCTTGTGCCGTCTTTTCGGTCTCTAACCAGTCCACAGTCTTTTAGGATCTTCAGATGGCGGGACACGACAGGTTGAATCAATCTAACGTGGGGAATTATTTCACATACACACTTCTTGTCTGCACGCAGGAATTCGAGGATTTCAAGCCTTGTCGAGTCAGAAAGAGCATTGAAGATTTTTGCCTTCAGCCTGATTCGCTTGTCTGTCTTGGAATGCATGTTTAAGGCAGTATTCATGACAATATTTAAATATTGCTATGAACAAACCTCTATCAACATGCGAAAGCAACAAAAAAGCATGAATGGAGGGTAATCCGTGGAGAAAAAGAAGGCAAGTTTCATATTCTGTGTCTGCACTGGCAAGTGCCCTGGATTCAAGGATTTGGACATGTGGGACTTCATTAACATCATAAGAGCCGAATATCCAGTCGAATATGCGTTCATACACCCCATGCTCTGCGATGAGGATGGGGAACGTTTCTTTGCAGACTTTCTGCGTAAAGACAGACTGTACGTTATAGGTGGATGTGCTCCGGTGATGCAGAAGAAGCTGTTTCGAGATGCATTTGCGAAGGCTGGGCTTGACATAAGCAAAGACCTGGTTTCTCTTGACGTCAGAAACATGACTACCGAAAAGGCTTTAGAAACTGTGAAGAAAGCGCTGGAGGCCGCTGGCTAAGCATGACAGAAGAAACGTACATGGGAGTGCCACGTAGCAAGATTCCTTGGTATCCCAGAATCGACAAACAAAAATGCAATCAGTGCGATGGAGATCCTCAATGCCTCAGATTTTGTCCCCATGGCGTATTCGAGTACAACAAGGAAAAGAAAGAATTTATCGTCAAAAACCCGGATAATTGCGTCGTCTTTTGCAGGGCATGCCAGAAAGTCTGTGCAGCCGATGCACCGAGTTTTCCAGAAAAGAAAGAAATCTTGAGGCTGATAAAGAGTGTCCGAGAAGAAAAGAAGTAAGTACATAATTATTCCGTGTAGCGGAATCGGAAAGGCTTTGGGAACGATAACGCGGAGGGCTACGTACATCGTGACCGAAGAGATGTTGCCAAATGATACTGATTCTATTTGTCTTCCCCTACTCACCATCAAAGATGAGGAGACCGTGCGGAAAATAAGGCAGAACCCTTGCATAACCGTCGACGGCTGCGTCGCCCAATGCGCAAAAAAAAACGTTGAGCATCATCAAGGAAAACTGAAAGGCAGCATCAAGATCTTGGATGTGATAAAAGAGAACCCAAAGCTGAAGCCTGGAACCGTGCTTGACATTGGACCTGACGGTGAGAAACTGGCAAGAAAGGCAGCTGAAAAACTCGTAAAAATTGTGGGTGATAAGAGTTGAAGAAAAAACCCAAAATCGGCTTAATCTCCTGCAGTGGGGAAGGACTATCTGAAGGAATGGTATCGCGTGTGGCGACGCGAAGAATACTAGAAGAACGGGACGATGTAGTGACAATCTGTCTACCGCTCTTTCTGGCAGGTGGACAAGAAGAGAGGGACTTCGCTAAGAATAGTCCTTGTATAACTGTTGACGGCTGCAGGAAAATGTGCGCCGCTAAAGGCGTCAAAATATATGGAAAAGTCCATCCTAAATCCTCAGTAGTCATCTCAGATATAATAGAAAAGGACAGGCACATGAAACCTAAGTCGAAAAGCAAAATAGAACCAGACGACGAAAAGCTTGTCCAAGATACCATAAAGATCATCACTAAAGAAATGGATAAAGTGAAGGAGGAAAAAGAGTAGCATGTCAATTGAAAGGAAGGTTGCAGTCGCTGTATGCACAGGCATGGACCGGCCGCTTGCAACAGTGTCCCGATATGCAGGATACTATGTTCTGGAAAAACTAAGACCAGATAGGACTGTCTTGCTTTGCACTCCAGCCCTGATAGGCGGTGTTCAAGAGGACGTGACCTTTGCCAAAGAGAACCCAGTCTTAGTCATCGATGGTTGCGGAGAAAAATGCTGCGAAAAGATAGTCAATGAAGCGAAAGGGCAGATCAAAGCCATCATCAACGTTGAAGATGTTCTGAAAGAACACAAAGACCTTCAGCCTGAATCGAGAGCTAAGCTAGGACCAAAAGGAATGAAACTTGCAGAAATAGTGGGAGAGCTGGCCGCGAAGAAGATTGACGAAATACTTACAGAGGTGGACAAGCGTGGACGATAAGAAAGTTGCCATAGTCGCCTGTACCGGCATGGGCAAAGCCCTTGGAACAGTAGCTAGACAAGTCGCATACAAGGTAGTTGACGAACTGAGACCTGGACAGGCAGTCTTAATATGCATTCCATCTCTGACCGCAGGAGTCGGGGAATGCAAGAGTCTGCTGCAAAAATATCCTTCCATCATACTCGACGGCTGTGTGGAAAGATGCGCCACCAAGATTATGTCAAAGAACCATGGCATGATGAGAGCCAAGGTATTCCTGCCTCAAATGATCGCGAAGTACGGGTTGAAGCCACAGTCACGAACCAACCTTGGAGACGAAGGAGAGAAGCTCGTTGCCAAGATCGCGGAAGAAGTCGCAGCGCTGGTCGATCAGCTTTCAAGGTGAAGTGCATGGAATACTTAGAGCTAAAAGTTGACAAATGGACGTTCCCAGTTCCCAAAGGGTTTTTCTACAATGAAAATGATTTCTGGGCCAGAATCGACGGTAAGATTGCCACAGTCGGCATAACGTCCTACTTACAAAGTAAGTTGAGTGACATAATCTTTGTTTCCCTCCCGCAAGTCGGCACCAAGATTGAACAGTTCGGTGAAGCAGGATCTTTTGAATCAGTAAAGGCTGCTCTCGACGTCATATCGCCCGTTTCAGGTTCAGTAGTGAAAGTCAACGATGAATTGGTGAATTCGCCTGATCTGGCTAATTCAGATCCGTACGGCAAAGGCTGGTTTCTCAAAATCGAGCTGTCAGACTTTGAGTCAGACAAGGAGAACCTTATTGATACTGAAGGCTACTTCGAGGTCATGAAGAAAAAAGTTGAGAAGGAGCATGAACAACTGAAGGGAAAACATGCTCCAAACAAGACGTAGTGAGGAGATCAAACGCGCGCTAGGTTGAAGCTATGAGAAAAATTCTGTTTGTATGCGTTGAGAATGCTGGCAGAAGCCAGATGGCAGAGGCTTTTGCTAGAGCCTATGGAAAGGGCAAGGTTGAGGCTGTCAGTGCTGGCACTATGCCCGCGAAGGAAGTCAGCCCCGTTGTTGTTCAAGTCATGCGAGAAAAAGGATTAGACATATCAGCCAACAGGCCAAAACTGATTGCTAACCAGATGGTTCAGAGAGCAGACACGATAATTGTGATGGGTTGCAGTGCCGAAGGATTCTGCCCTGCCCCTCTGCTGAACAAAGTGATTGACTGGGGAATTGAAGACCCAAAAGGTAAGCCAATAGAGAAGGTAAGAGGAATCAGGGACGAAATTGAAAAAAGAGTAAGAACGCTGCTTGACGAGACCGTGCAGTAGCGTGCCCCCGTGTTTTGACATTTTGACAGAATAAGACATTTGCCGGAGGCTTCCCAACTGAGCGCGGGTTGCAAATTCTACCCTCGCCCACCACTGCTTTCCCCCTAGGCGTGCGGCCATGTGTTGGTTTGATGAATCTGCAGGTTCGAGATGGAAAAGAAGATGTAATCATTCGCATATCATCCCTCATGATTGTCGAGGTCCTACGCTGGGAATTCCTTCAGATTATGGTGTAAGAGGCTTGTTCAAGTGCAGAAGTTCTGTTCTTCAAGAATCACGTGTTCTCTTTTTTCAATGAAGCTCTGTTTCCTATTCGGTGTCCAGGCATCTTGCAGTATGCCTTGGAACATTTGCTCCTTGAGTTTTTCCTCGTCGCAGCCCATGTCAAAATAGGCATTATCGCCTCTCTCAGCCGCTTCCCGTCCCCAGTCAACGAGTATTCTACACGCGGAGGTATCTCGGCAAAGGCTTCTCTCTTGATTAATCCTTCTTCTTGAAGTTGCTTCAACGTGTCTGCAAGAGTCTTCGGACTGATTCCGCGCAGTTCTTGCATGAGCTTGTTGAACCGTGCCCGACCATGATTTCCGATGACGTTGACGATCAAAAGCGTCCATTTCTTGCCTATGACATCTATGACTCCTTCAAGAGGACAGAGGCAGACGGGATCCTTTCGGTTATACACGTACAACCACTTCAGTTGCTAGTAGCAACTATCTCGCTATAAACTTAATAGCTTAAATGCTTTACTTCTAATAGTATTAAGATGAAATCGAGGTGAAACAAGATATGGATGAAGAATGTGGCTGCGGTGGACATCACCAGAGGCATGAGGACCACTGTGGATGTGGCATGCATGGGCATGGGCACGAGCATAGGAGACGCTTCTTTTCGAAAGCTGAGAAAATTGAGAAGCTGAAGAACTATGCTGATGAGTTGAAGAAAGAACTCAAAGCCGTTGAAGAAAAAATCAAGGAAATGCAAGCCTAGAAATCTGCAGAGATGAAAATTGGATTATGCCAGAAAATGCAATCGAAGCCTCCGATCTGACGAAATATTACGGTGACCTTTGTGCAGTGAACCACATAAACTTCGAGGTAAGAAAGGGAGAGGTCTTCGGCTTCTTAGGCCCCAACGGTGCGGGGAAGACGACCACGATACGAATGCTTACTGGCATTTCCTTACCTGCCGAAGGGACGGCTACTATTATGGGATATGATATTCAGCGCCATCCAGTAACGGCCAAGGAGCAGATGGGAATCGTTCCCGACGTCAGCAACGTCTATAATGAACTTTCCGCTTGGGACAACCTCATTTTCACTGGAAAACTCTATGATATGCCAAAGACGAATCGGGAGAACCGAGCCGAGGAACTCCTGAAGATGTTTGGCCTCTATGAGAGACGCAAAGAAAAAGTTCAGGGTTTTTCTAGAGGCATGAAGAGGCGTGTCTGCATCGCGATGGCCCTTATGAACCGGTCTGGCATCCTGTTCCTCGACGAACCAACTTCAGGGTTGGACGTTCAAAGCGTCTTGATAATCCGAGATTTGATGCGGAAGCTGAACCAGCAGGGCCTGACAATTTTTCTCACGACTCACAACATTGATGAGGCCAGTCAGATGTGTGATCGCGTAGCGATCATTAACCACGGCAAAATCGTGGCTATCGATACCCCTGAAAGACTCAAGAGAACATTGAATAGCCTCCAATCAGTAGAAGTCGCCTTCGACGCCCCACCCGTTGACGTTTTGAAAGAGTTGGCAAAACTCCCTGAGGTAAGCGAAGTGGTTAAGAAAGGCGACAAATTTCAACTTTTTACCGACGATCCATCCAAAGTTCTAGCGTCACTGTGGGAATATTCCCTGAGCAACAACCTGAAACTCGAAACCGTCAATACTCTCGGTCCGAGTTTGGAAGACGTGTTCGTGAATTTGACAGGCATCAAGCCTGCGACAGCAGGGGAAAGGCCGGAAAAAACTGGTGAAAACAAAGCAAAGGGAATGGCTCGGCGGGGGGGAAGCAATGATTGAAAAGCATTCAAGCCATTATGGTAGAGAGCTGCGAGTAGCTTGGGCAATCGCTGTCAAGGACATGCGTACCTATTACACGAAACCGCCATCTCTTATGTTTGGAATACTCTTTCCCTTCAGTCTTTTCCTCTCATTCAGCATAGGAACGAAAGCCCCGTTGGCTACCCAGATTCCGATCCTAATCTCCCAGACGCTCTTCTTTGCTTCCTCTTCCATAGGCCCAGTTGTAATACCGACGGAACGCGCTAATCAAACCTTCGACAGGTTCTTAACCTCACCAGTCTCTCTTCTCTCAATCCTCATCGGCAAAACTCTAGCAGGAATCATCTACGGTGCCGGAATTTCAGTAATTCCCGTCTTGGTTGGCATAGCTTTCTTCGGTTCTCAGATAACCAACCTGGGAATTTTGTTGGCCTGCTTTGTGCTGTCCTCTCTCGCCTTTTCTGCCTTAGGAATCATGTTCGCTTCGATTCCAGGTCAGACTCCAGGACAGGTAATGATGCCCCTAAACTTCGTTCGAATACCCCTGCTCTTCATCAGCGGTGTCTACACGCCCATTCGAGAATTGCCAGCCCTGATGCAGGTGGTGTCTATGCTTTCACCTTTAACTCACACCGTTGAACTCGCAAGATACGCCACGGGCGGAGAGACTTTCTTCGGACCAATCCTCAACATAGCAATCCTGACCATATATGCTGCAACTTTCCTCTTCATGGGCATTCGTTTCCACATCATGAACCAGCGTAAGGAGTAGTATGTAGGAGGTGTATTGGAGTTGAATGCATGGGATTTAGCTAAACTGGCGGAGTTTTCGAAGACTCAGAGAGTCAGGAAAGACGTTTGCAAGACAAAGTGGTTTAATATTGTCCTTGTGTGTCTTGAAAGTGGTCAAGAGATTCCCTCTCGTCCAGAGCCTCACGAAGTATGCTTCTACGTTGTAGACGGCAGGGGCACGTTCACGATAGGCAACGAGCAAGTTGACTTGTCTCGCGGCAGCATGGTTCTCGCTCCAGCAAATGTAGCGCGAGGCATAAGAAGCAAAGAAAGGCTAACCTTGCTAGGCATACAGGAACCACATTAGGGGGAAAGCGCGCGCAAGTCATTCGGACGGTTAAAGTTTTAAGTCATGGCGTTGAAAAGAGAAGAATAGCCTAGTGAAGGCGTTTTGTCGGGGAATCCTAAAGCAAATACAGTGAGAAAAGGCTTTTTCATAGTCGTTGGAACTATTTCTTTGGGGCTTGGAGCGGTGGGACTGTTTCTGCCTGTTTTGCCAACTACTCCTTTTCTCTTGCTGGCAGCTGCATGCTACTACAAAGGCTCTGAACGAATGCATAGGTGGTTGCTAAACAACAAGCTCTTTGGAAGCTACATAAGAAACTACAGAGAGGGGAGAGGCATAGCGTTGAAAGCAAAAGTGATTACCTTGTGTTTACTCTGGATAACGATTTGCTATTCGGCTTTTTCGTAGTCAACATGGCTGCTTTGCAGATAGTCCTGTTGGTCATAGCAGGCGGAGTAAGCATGCACATACTCACCATACCGACGTTTAGGAAACCACGGGTCTAAATCCTTAGCAGCTTTCTCTCAAGAAAGCGAAAGAAATGGTTTGCGGGAGACGTCTCGACTTGGAGCTGAGTGCAAATCCCACATTGCCATATCGTTTCTGCTTCAAAAGAATCGCGTGTTCTTGTCACCACATTATTGATAGACAAGTCAAGGCGCCGTCTCCCTTTCGGAACTCTGATATTTCTAGTTCCTCGACTGGAAATCCTTCTTTTTCTACGAGTTTCCTTGTCTTAACGTAGCCTTTTGCCATCAGAACCGTTCCATTTATGGCAAGGCAATCCGCGGCATACTCCTCTCCCTTGGGAACAAGGATTTTCCTTAGGCCCGATAGAACGTTCGCGTCAAAGCAACCTTTCGAAAAGATGACAAAGCCATTTCCAAGATACGTGCATGCAGATTTCAAGTGGAGAACCCTGTGAACCTTCACTGGAACAATATTCAGTCTGCTGTTTTCCAAGAGTTTTCTGAGCTGATTTACGGCATATAAATTTGTTCGAGCTGATATTCCAACAAAGACTTTGTCCTCAACTCTCAGAATATCTCCGCCGTCAATGGTAGCGGGTGGCTTTATACGATGTGTCTCCTTAAGTTTTCCCATAACCTTTGCAACTTCAGCCACTTCATTTGTTCGCGACTTCGAGCGCATATTGCAGATGACCGCTTTTTCCATAAACACCGCAGCCGTGTCCTCAACAAAACAGCTGTCGGGAAGGGCATTGTCGCCTTTTATCCAGATCAGTTCCAGCCCAAGTTTTTGCAATGTTCTACAATATTCAGCATGCTGTCTCTTGGCAAGGGCAACCTCTATCTTTTCACAATTCGTCCGTATACAACGGTCGTATGAATCTGGCACAGGTCTAACAATAGCACACTTTGCTGAACCAGCATCCATCCCTTTCACACTTCGAATCTTGTTAGCACAGGACTAATTCAACCTTTTCCAAGAAAACGCGCACGCTCCCTTGTACAGACTCTCAAGTATTGCTTCTATCTGGAAGCACTGAGAAGTGAATTGCCTCCCCCGCGGTGTTCAGCAAGAGGCACTTATGATGGTTGACTGTGGAAGCTTTGAAGGTGTCGCGTGGCTTCAAAAAAGAAAGGGGCTGTTCTTCAGGTAACTGCTAACCACGAGACTCAGAGTGTATATGATTGCAACAATGACGAAGTCTTTGGCTAAGATTTCACCTGCTTCTAATAGCTTTTTTGTATCAGTTTTTTTGCTTCCGAATAATGTGGACCTCTGTTGACGTAAACGAAGAGAAACAAAAACTGCAAGTGCAAATAGAACAAAATAGTGAAGCAAGTGCAGTTGGAAAAGCATTCCAACCAGAATCATTAACGGAACCAAGCAGTAACCCATTGCTAGAGTGAAAAAGAGGCCTCTTCTGAATCCTAGTATGATTGGAACTGTTCTGGCGCCGTTGGCGGAGTCTGAAGAATAGTCTGCCAGGTCTTCCCATAAGCTGTTTATCGCTGTAGTTATGCCTACAGTGAGCACAAGGATCACAATATTGACTGAAAAAACATCAAAGAATGCTGCAACAATCAGAACTGGAACAGCTCCAACAGTGAAATTCACCAGAGGTTTGCACGCTGTTTTTCTCAGTCTAAAAGGCGGAACAGAGTATAGCACGCCAAAGAGGATGCCTATCATTATGAACAAGATTACGAACGGACTCATTGTAATAACGCCTAAACCCAAAGATAACGCAGAGAAAACTGTGGCTACAAACAAACATATCTTCCCAAGTTTTCTTGTATATTCTGCTCTAGAAGGATCCGATAGGGCATCAAGATCCATGTCAAAGACGTTGTTTATAGCGTCTACCCCACTCCATACACAAAAAACGATCAAGCCAAGAAAAATAGCGTTTGACCAAGCAAGAGACTCAACGGTCAGAAAGGTTGCCCCGATTGTTACTAGGAAAAGCATTAAGCCTCTTTCTATTGAAACGAATTTGGCAAAGCCCTTCAGATCTCGGTACATACTTCGCAAGAAACGTTTGTTTCACTTAAGGGTTTTCAATCTGAAAAGCTATTCTTCGTGTGGTCCTGAGACTCGGCAAAAAGGTGGTGTGAGGGCGACTAGAGTCATGGTGTCAGGCATCCCCGTTCCGTGCGCACTAGGTTGGTATAGGCCGTGAAACATGCGCGAAAGCATCAGCATAGTTCGTCCACGAACGTTTCGGCATCGGGCACTTCAGGTGCTAAACCTTTCTCTTCTCTTAGCTTTCTGATGAGCTCGCCTTCCAAGTGTTCAGGTATTCTTTCCCAATGGTCAAAACTAAACTGCCAAAATGCGTGGCCTGAAGACACAGACCGCAACTCGGCAGCCAACCCGAATGTTTCGGCAACAGGCACAAAACCCGAAACCACTGTCATCCCAGCCTTCTGCAATGCGTTCTTGATCCTGCCACGCCTCTTCGTAATGCTGGTCGCACATTTTCCAAACCATTCCACGGGCACATGCAAATCCACACGATAAACGGGTTCCAACAACACCATGCTAGTCGACAAACATGAACCCAAAACCCCGCGACTCACAGTCCGCATGACCTGCACAGCATCCTGCAAACTGGCATTCTGGCTAACGTCAGCGTCAGAAACGACCACCTTAACACCCCTCAAAGGCTCCATACACAAAGGCCCACTCTTACAAACCCAACTAAACCCTCCAATCACTCCGTCACGCACAATATCCAAGCCCTCAGTCAAAACAACCAGAACGTTCCTGAACCTATCAACCGCCCAGACCCTCTCAACACTCACACCTAGAGCTGGAGCAACCTCACTCTGCGCGTCGCCACGATCCAGCGCGTCAACAGCATTCTTCTCAAGCTGTTCAACTCTCATCTGAAACATGTTCGCCTTGTTCAGACTCTTCACCAACACAGTTCTCCCATTGCCCACGATCGTCTCGCGATAAGCAACAATCGGCTTCGACACCGACACATCCAAGTCTCCAGAATATTCCCTCAGAAAACTCAACGCCACCTCTAAATGCAGCTCGCCAATGCCGCCGAGCAAGTACTGACCCGTCTCCCTATCCGCAATCGTCATCAAACTCGGGTCCTCAACAACAAGTCTCTCCAAAACCTCGGCCAAGCGCTCCAGGTCCGTAGCGTGTCGAGGCTCCAGAGCCACAGTCATCACGGGCTCCACAACATACCCTGCGCTTTCAAAACCCACAACACCTCTGCTGAACCGGACATCAACAAGCGTCTCTCCAGCTCGAACACCCTCAATGCCCCCCAAACCCACAACGTTCCCCGCACCCACCGCATCAACCGTCTCACGGAAGGCGCCCATGCACAAAAACACCTGCTTAACCTCGCTTTCCCGTTTAGTCCCAACCAGACACACTCGATCCCCCGCCCTGACAGAACCCGAGAAAACCCTTCCAGTTGCAACTGAACCCCCATCGACTATCTGCACGTTCGTGACGCAGACAACCAGAGGCCCAGTCTCATCGCATCCCAGCATCGACTTGCCAATTTCTGACTCCAAATGACCCTTCCACGTCTTGGGCACACGATACGATTGACATTCAGCCGGGCTCGCAACATGCTTGATGACCATGTTCAGAATCGCCATGCTCAAAGGAAACAGTCTAGGAAGCTTCTCAACTGCACCCGTCTCATAAGCATCCTGCACTGTCCTGTCAACCGAATGCGGATCCTCCCCTGCTAGCGAGAAGCCCCAACGATGCAAAGCTGACCCAAACACCACGCTTCCCAGCGCCGGGTTCACTTTCCATTTTTCCTTAAACTCCGTTTCACCATATACCTCAATCAGACTGTTGAAATCACGCACAATCCTAGCGAGCTTCTCCTGCATCTCCTTTGGAGAAAGCCGAAGCTCATTGAACAACCTGTCCACCTTGTTCACGAACAGAACCGGTCTAACCCTCTCCATCAAAGCCTCGCGAGTCACAGTCTCCGTCTGCGCCATAACCTCCTCCACAGCATCGACAACCACGACCGCCCCGTCAATCGCCCGCAAAGCCCTAGCCACCTTACCAGCAAAATCCACGTGCCCAGGCGTATCTACAACATTAACCACGAAAGCGTCCCCATCCACCCTATGCAACAGTGAAATATTCGCTGTTTTCACAGTGATCCCGCGCCGCTGCTCCTGCTCTAGGAAATCCAAGACCCTTGCAGACCCAGCAACCTCGGCAGGCAACAACCCTGCCTCAACCAGCAACGAATCTGTCAGAGTAGTCTTCCCGTGGTCAACATGAGCTACAATGCCCACGTTACGAATCCGCTGCTTATTCTTCATCACACGCAGAATCTCGCCAATTTGCTTGAACCTCGGCACGACCATGACCCCGATTCCTATACCTGCCTGTCACCTTTTAAGTTTCAACGAACAAAGAAACCACAGACACCATATGCAGAAAGCAGCATCGGCCATTCCAATCCAGAAACTGCTCGAGCAACCCTACGCAACCGTGTTATGCTACCCCAGACCAACAAAAAAGGAACTGACAAAACGCGTCAAAGAACTGCAGAAACTAAACATCACCGACATAAGCTTCCAAGGACCAAAGCAACTCCTCAACCTGCACATGCTAGGCAAAGGATGCGTAGGACTCGTCGTCCTTGCCCAGCTGCATGGCAAGAAAGCAGCTCTGAAGATTCGCAGAGTCGACGCGGACCGCCCAAACATGCAGCACGAGGCACAAATGCTCAAACAAGCAAACAGCACAAACGTCGGACCGAAACTTCTGGCCGCAAGCAAAAATTTTCTTATCATGCAGTACCTCCAAGGCCAAACACTGGAGGAATGGCTCAAACATCACAGAGAAAAAACTAGAAAAAAGAAAGTGCTCCGCGAAATCCTGGAACAATGCTGGCGCCTGGACCAAGCTGGACTAGACCACGGAGAACTCAGCTACGCCGCCAAACATGTGATAATAAACAGAAAAGACAAACCTACAATAGTGGACTTTGAGACTGCAAGCACAAATCGCCATCCTGCAAACGTCACCGCAATTAGCCAATACCTTTTTCTCGGCGGTGTCCGCCCGAAAACATTCGAAATCCCAAAGAACAGACAAAGGCTGATCGAAACACTGCGACTTTACAAGAAAGATAGAACCTGCCAGAACTTCGAAAAGGTCTTAAGGGCACTCTTTCTAAACCACGTAAGCGTCCGCTAGTTTCGGCCTAGATTTCTCCACGCCCAAATCGCTAATGTTTAGCTCTTTCACAAGCTGAGACAAGTCAAGCCAAGTCTCCACCTGTAGCTGCCTGGCAACGCCCCTTCTGTCATAAAGCAACGGCACTTTTTCAACAAAAATCCAGCCATAAGCGTCAGACAAGCTTTCCATTTCTCCCACAAAAAACACAGTCAGCCCTCCATATAATCCTCAAAGTAGGAATAATATAGAAGAACAATGGAGAAGACACTTCTAGAATTGCGACAAACAAAAGCTCAGACTAGGCAACAATCTCCCTTATGCGGTCCTTTCTGAGTCCATTCTTAATTTCCAGCGCAATTCTTCTTCCAGTATACATGTTCTGCCCGAATTTCAAATATGCATACGGCCCAGTTCCAATACCAACGTTCGTTCCCGCAACGATCCGTGCAGAAACCTCAAAAGTGTAGATCTCCAAACTGTCAGTGATCACCGTCTCCAAACAGAAAGGCCCAATAATCCCCGGTGGCGCAAGTTCCGTGGCCTTCCGCATGACATTGTCACCCATCCGCATAAGTTCAGGCAATAAAGATTCTCGCAGCGTGATGGGCATGTTCCCCACGATAGTGTAAGTCGGATTTATCCCCACCTCAAGCTGTTCACTCGCGGGAATCCGTCCGATCGCGTCAACGGCCGACTCATAACGCCTATCAACGCCCAGAAACTCCACATCGTCCTCCAAAATCGACGCGAAATAGTGGGGGTAGACGTTAAGCCCGAGCACGTACTCCTGCAGGTGAATCCGCTTCACATCCTCCTCTGAGAGCAACCGCCGTTTCAGCATGTCACCGACTTTCCTGTCAAAAGCCTCAGCAGAATTGACCAGAAAATATCCTCTGCCACCCTTGGCGCCGGGCAGTTTTGCAATCGCAAGCCCCTTGATCTCGCCTGGCTTCTTGAACGTCTTTGGCAGTTTAAGGCCGGAGCTTCTCAGCCACTCCTCCTGCTTCGTTCTGCTCGCTTCCCAATGAAGCAGCATCCTGTTTCCAAACATAGGCACATACAAATCGTTAGTCATCTGTTCCGTGCTCAGATAAGCGGTAAACGACCCATGCGGAATCAGAACAACGTTCAAGTCGCGAAGCCGCTGTTGGAGCTTTTCATCCAACAGCTCCGTGAAGCTCTTAACAACTATGATTTCATCGGCCAGGGGGAATTTCTTGTAGACGATCGTGTCCTCTTTCTTGCATATGCTCACCGTCTTGAAGCCTTCCTCTTTGGCTCCCTTGAAAATGTTCAGGGCAGAATGCGAGCCTAACGTGCCAATGGTCAACTTGTCCAAATCGTACCCGGAGAGAATCTTGGCTATTTTCTGTGGAGTTATCAAGTTACGATTTCCTCAAGCTTGTCTTCCTTAATCGCCTGCCGAACCTCCATCGCTACCCGCCTGCCAGGTCCAACGGGCATACCGTACTTGTATTCCATGTAAGGTGAAGTCGGTTCAACACACGGGCATCCTGGCACACGTGGACTCACGTCGAACACGTAGAACTGCAGGTCCTTCGAAACTGCGCCCTGCAATGAGAAGAGCCCGACCATTCCAGGCGGATATTCCTGTTTACAGACTTTCACGAATTTTTCACCCGCCTCAAAGATTTTCTCCAGCTGGCTTTCCCGCATCGTTACGCCCATATGTCCAATCTCGATGTTTTGGACGGGAACGTGAAACTCCAGCTGGGTCTCAGCGGGCAAATCCAAGACTCCGTCCAAATCGGTCTGGATCCTTCTGTCAAATCCCAAAAAGTCAATCTCACCCGTCAAGGGCGACCAGAAATAATTCGCGTTGAACTTTGCCCCCAGCACGTATTCCTCGATCACAGAACGGTTCAAATCCTCTCGGCTTATGACTCCCTGCTTTATCAGTTGTTCCGCCTTCTTCCTGAACTCGCCGGGTGAACCTGCGTAGAAAAACGCGCGTTCAATTCTGCGCTCCTTCTCAGCAACTTTCACTATGACAAGCCTGTCAATCTCCTCGGGCTTTCTGAACACCTTCGGCGTCACCAAACCGCCCTTCTGCAGCAGGTAGTGCTGATTCCTAGGCGTGTTCCGCTCCTCAGTCTTCAGAATGTACCTATTTCCCAGCATCGGAACCGCAAACTTTTCCTCAATATTCCTGTACCCCACGTAGACAGAGAATGAACGGTTGGGCACAAAAACAGTGTTCAATTCCCGCAGCTTCTCCAAATATTCCTCTTCAACCATGTTCGCGAAATCATCCAGAAGTAGTACGTGGTCGAAAAGGTTCCTGTAGTAATGCGCATACGTCTTCTCTCGGCCTTTCTGGCACACCACGACAGTTTCAAACTTTTCCTGCTTCGCTCCGTGTGCAATCTCGAGTGCAGAATGCGACCCCAGGACACCTATCCGCACTTTCTTCGGGTTGTAACCTTTGACTATATTCTTGATCTCTTTCATAGGGTGGTCATTTTCAGTTGTGTGTTTCAGCCTTATAATCATTAACTACCTCAGTCAAGCTTGGAACCTCGAAGAACCTGTGCTCCATCAGCTCGTTCGCCGTGGCCATGTACATTTGGCTGATTATCCGTTTGAGGCCAAGGCCAAGCCTGGGCGGCTGGGACTTGCATAAGCTTTTCCAGTCGCTGACACCCTTCTCTTCAGCCGTCCTTTTTGCTTCTTCAACGTCAACGTACCAGACGCTTTTCCTGTAGAACTGCCTCGCGATTTCCTTGCTCACGTGCAATCCATTGTACGTGAACCTGCACTCGTCCAAAGTGCCCACGACGTCTACAACCATCAGCCTGCGTTCCGGGTTGAACGCCAACTCGATTTTTCCATCTTCATTCTCCAAATCCGCTTTGAACGCGGTCTGCGTGATCAACTTGTCCACGTGCAACAGCAGAGCCTTCGCATCCTCAATCTCCTCAGCCGTCAACCCCGCGATCTCCTGCGCCTCATCCCACGTTAAGTACCGGTCCTTGTCCTCAAGTTTCGTGCTCACATCAAAAATCGGCTTCGCCAGCTTCTCCCCTGGCTTGGGATAATGGTCAAGTCCCAACTGTCGAATACTGGCCGTTCCCTCAGTAAGCCTCTTGAATATGGAGCTGCCCTCGGGCAGCCCGTTCCTGTAAATAATCTCTAGGGGAACGAGACAATTCATCAAACTCGGCGTGTACATGCTGTAATCATATTGCAGCTTTCCTTTTTTCGTGATGGCTTGGGGTCTGTAAATGTTGACTAGGTCGATCTCCATAATATCCGACGGCTTCCGCAGCTCGCTGACCTTTACAGTCTTTCCTTCACTGCTGACTAAACCTTTGTAATGGGTTTTGACTCCTTTTTCCTCAAGCTTCTCAAAACAATACGCGCCCATCAGACACAATGCTGCGCCTTTGCCCTCAATCAGGTCAGGCATCTCACCCCAATCGAACACTGAGTACCTGTCTGAAAAGTGGAACCTTCCGGCGCCCATCTTCGTCCTCGTCGGCTTCCTCAACACTTCAAGGTCCTTAACGCTTCCCATGTTTCAGCACTACTTCAACTTCTTAACAGCCACATCAGCTTGCTCAATCTCTTTCTTCTTCGCATCCTGATATTCCCTTATCATCCTCTCCAACTCGCGGTCCTCAACCGCAAGAATCTTCGCAGCCGCAAGCGCCGCACCCTCAGGCTCGATCGTCACGAGCGACGCTACACCGCTCGGAACCCGAAGCGAAGAGAAAACGTCAGCACCTCCATACTTCTCAGAGTAAGGCGGACAAGCAATCACAGGCTTCGTCGTGTTCGCATCCACAAAAGCACTAAGCGCGTTGGACCTCCCTGCCACAGTCACGTACACCACACGCTCCTCTTCATCCTCCTTCAGAATCTTGAGAACTTTCTCAGGAGTCTTGTGCGCAGAACACACGCGAAACTCGTAATTCACCTTCAACCGCTGCAGACACTTCGCGATCTCCTTACAAAATTCAAGGTCGCGCTCAGAACCCATCAGAACGACAATTTTGCCCTTCATTTCACTCTTCCAACCATACTCTTACACCGTTCGATCAGCTAATTAAATTTTTTAGAAGAGCGGCAGGTCCGTCGGTACCTAATGAGCTCAGTTCAACTCCATTGTGGCACGCAAAAACGTGGGCAGAAGACCTCGGCAAGAAACTAGCCGAACAAACCCCTGACCGCTGGCTGTTCCACCAAAAACTTCCTACCTCCCAGCACGCCGACATCTCTGATCCTCATGGCAGACTGGACTCTCCTGCACTTGTGGCCACGTCTCCTTTTCCGAAAACAAAAGTCTGGCTTCTCAGGCTGCTCTATATTCATTCTCCGGTTTTCTTCAGTATCTCTGCCAAATACTTGAAGGAAAGATTTCTCAGTATGTTGTCGTTCTGCAAGCTGACTATGAAGGAGTCGACCCTATCGATGTTTGCCCCCCAGTACTCCCTCAGCTCCTGTATATAGCGATGATAGTCTGCATAGTTCCTGTGAGCTGACACCGACACTCTGTCTGCACCCAAACCACGGCCCGTGGAAACAAACATGACGTCAGGATGCTTTGAAACGAAAGCCTTCGCCTCCAGAATATTCTCTTCAGAACTAGCATCAGACTTCCAATTGGCAAAATTGAAAGCCAGAATCTCAAACCCCAACTTCCTCAAGTCAGGAATAGCCGTGTACTCAACTAACCTTTCCTTCTCAAACATCGTTCTCCTCCTTGTAACCGTCGGCTGCGAAACCCCCAAATTCTTGGCCAGCTGCCTGTCGCTCAACCTGGAATTCTTCATCAACTCTGCCAAGATTCGATAATCAATCTTCTTCAACATTCTCACACTCCAACTATCTTCTCTGCAACATAAAACCTTGTCTCTCATGCAAACACCTTCTTGCATATGCAACAAAAACCAACGTGAATCTAATCACCTGACAAAAAAGAACTGCCTTTCAGACGAAAGCTTAACCTGGCCCTAAATTTTAGCGAGATTCTCCGTGAGCCCCATCAGATCATGATCGCTTCACCGAGATCTCTGCAATGAATTCCTTCACAATCGCCACAGTAGCCTTCAAATCGTCAACATGCGTCACGGCGGCAGGACCATGAATGTATCTGCAGGGCACGGCAACCGTCCCGCTTGGAACACCAGCTTTTGTCAGGTGGATTGCACCTGCATCCGTGCCTCCCATCAGTACTTTCTTGAACTGGTACGGAATACGTTTCTCAGCTGCTCCTTTGACAAGCGTTTTCAGCACGGTCGGATGGGCAAACACTGTCCGGTCCAATATCGTGATGACAGCGCCGCCTTTTAACTTTGCAGATTTCCTGTCAGGTCTCGTACCTGGAACGTCTGCGGCGAAGGTTCCTTCCAAAGCAAGCGCATAATCAGGATCCACCTGCCAAGCGGCTGTGCGCGCCCCCCTCAACCCTAGCTCTTCCTGAACCGAACCTACCGCGACGACATTGTAAGGCGAGTTCTTCAGGGACTTGAATACCTGCACGAGCACAGCACATCCTGCTCTATCGTCGAAAGCTTTTCCCCTGACGTACCCATCGCCCAAATCAGCAAATTCAACATCAAAAACTCCCAGCACACCAACATCCACACCCTTCTTGTTAGCCGCGCCAAGATTATCCGCACCTACATCGATGAAAAGGTCCTCTACTGGAGTAACCTTGTTCTGCTCATCAGGAGCCATTATATGCGGCGGCTTCGTACCGATAATCCCTTTGACGTAGTTCCTGTCCGCCCGCAAAAGAATTCTCTGTCCGGGCAATATGCTGTTGGTAATGCCGCCGAGAGTTTCAAAACGGACAAAACCCTCATCCTCCACATAAGTGATTATGAAGCCAACTTCATCCATGTGAGCCGAGAGCATTATTCTCGGACATTTTTTCTTTCCATGGTGAACGAAGAAAACGTTACCCAGCTTGTCAACGCGGGTCTCATCAGCATACTTTTCCAACTCTTTTTGAAGAAGTTCCCGCGGGTCCCCCTCGTCACCGGAAGGTCCGAAAGCGTTTGATAATTCCTTCAGAAGCTTCAATTCATCAGACATCTCGTTCACCAAACCGTCAATCATGCTTCTTGAACCTGAACATCATTTTCTTTCATATCTTAACCTTTTCGGGTAACATGCAACAGACAAATGGAGAGACGCAACTAATGAAAGAGCGACAGGCGGGTCAAATTTCTTTTCCAACTCCTTTTCTCTTGGCCAACTCATACACTTTGTGAGCAGTGACGATGTCCTCCATCGCCAGACCAGTTGCTTTGAAGAGCGTGATTTCAGAATCCGTCGTACGCCCCTTCTTCTTTCCAGTCACTATTTCGCCCAGCTCGGCGTAGATGTCTTCCTTCTTGAATGCTCCCTCTTGAACAGGGTTGGCGAAGTCACCCACGATCAAAGCCTGATTAACAGAGTCGACGACTATCTTTCCTTGCCCAGCTGCTTTGATCAGCACGCTCGTGTCCAGCTCGCGCTTGTCCTTTGTGTCTGTGCCTATGGCCGAAACATGCGTGCCTTCTTTGACCATTTCGCCCCTCAACACTGGAGACTTCGAAGGCGTGCACGTCACTATTATGTCTGCATCCTTAACTGCTTCCTCAACAGACTCGGCAAGCTTAATCGGAACGTCAGTGACCTTCGACATGCTGCTGGCGTATGCCTTGCGGGCTTCAGGAACGACGTCGAAAGCTCTGATTTCCCTGATGTCGCGAACCTCAAGAAGCCCCATGAGTTGAGATTGACCCTGCACGCCCAAGCCTACTATGGCGGCTGTTTCGGAATCCTTCCTCGAAAGGTACTTGATACCACAAGCGCCGGCCGCTCCAGTTCTCAGCATCGTAATGTACGTTCCGTCCATGATGGCCAACGGTTGACCATTCTCCGGGTCGTTAAGAACTATGCGCGCGATCACCGATGGCAAACTGTGCTTCGCAGGGTTATTGGGATGTACCGTGACAACTTTTACTCCTGCAGCACCAAGAGCCTCGAGGTAAGCTGGCATCGTTATCAAGACTCCATTGTACTTCTCAAAGTGAAGGTAAATCCTCGTAGGCATCTCAACTCGTCCGAGTCCCATTTCTTTGAACCCGAACTCGACGACTTCAATCGTCGTCTTCATGTCCAAAACATGCTTAACGTCGTCTTGAGACAAGTACAAAACCATGTCAACACCAGAAAACCGATGAGCTGACTCCATATTTATATTTTCATGAAATCCAAGAGCTCAAAAGAACCGTTAGCCGTTGACTATCTTTTCAGGCTGCCCCCCAATGGCGATTGAGAAACATCACGTACTCACCTGTGTAACATTGTTCCGTAAACGTTTTAGATTCCTGACACAGAATAGAGATGTGGAGAGGATAGATGTGCAGACGGTAAAGTCTTACACTGTCGATTTGGCTACGATCAAGGGCAAAGGGAAGTTCAGATGTCCAAAATGCGGAGTGAAAATCTCTCCGGATGACAGAACAGACAAAACCTACACGATCTATGAACCTGTTATGAGAGGCAACTCTCTGGAAAAGATAGTTCTGCAATGCAGCAAATGCGGAAGCCAGATCTACCTGACAGGCTTCACTGCCATGGTCAGAATACATTGTTGAATTCAGCCACTTGTTCCTCTGTCTAGATAGGCTGTCCTCAGCGACAGCCGTGCGTCCAAGTCCGGAATTCTTAAGCCTTACTGAAGTGTTGACAACCTTACTGTTGGTGCTACATTATACTGTGGAACATACATGTCATTAAAGCGCGTGCGAACAGCCACTTTCCTTCAGGTGCTCAAAGAAACAGAAATGCGAAGCGGCGAAGCAAAAAGACTCCTTTGGACAGACATAGACTCTGGAAAGCATCTCATAAGACTAGACGAACCTGAGAAAGGCTCAAACCCGAGAATCTGGAAAGTCACAGCCAAACTCATCGCCATGCTCAACAACCTGCCCCGGAAAGCTGGGAGAGTCTTCGGCAACGGTCCCCTGAACACTTTGAAAGCGACTTACATCAACGCCAGAAAAAGTCTCGCAGCCAAACTGCAGAGCCAAAGCTCCTGGGAATAACCTTCCACACTTTCAGGCACTGGAAAGCCGCAATGCTCTACCACCAGACAAAAGACCCATACTACGTCAAAGACTTCTTAGGCCACAAGTCACTCAGCAGCACCGAGATATACATAAATATCGAACGGACAATGTTTGAACCTACACGTGACGAATTCACTGTCAAAGTCGCCGAAAAAGTTGAAGAAATCAAAAAACTGCTTGAAACAGGCTTTGAATACGTCTGCCAAAAAGGCAGCCTAATCTTCCTAAGGAAACACAAGTGAGAAGCCCAAAAGCAGACGGAGTCACCTGAAAAGTAGCCGGGGTCTCCTAGCCAGGTATGGAGCAAGCCTGGAGACGTCACAACAACGGCGCCTTACAGCTTGTGGCCTCTCGGGGCCGCGTGGGTTCAAATCCCACCCCCGGCGCCTTCAACATCGTTTCGGACAAACCCCCGTGGTGGGGGGTTACTTTGGTTTTCTGAAGACTTTTCCATTTTCGAAGTCGCACACGTATTGGAATTCTGACTCAACTAGCTTGCAGATTTCGTCTAGCGTCCAGGCGACTTTTGAGACGTAGTCTTCTTCGTCGAAGTCGATTAGTTGTGTGTAGACGAGTGTGTTCTTGATGTTTTTGTGGCCGAGGACTTTCATGACGTGGAACATGTCTTTGGTTTTGTGGTATTCCATGGTTGCTTTCCAGTGTCGGAAAGTGTGTGCGCGCGCTGCGAGAAATTTGATAGTGATGGTCGTCAAGAGTGTCATAAGGTCCAGCTAGATGCGGCCACAGAACATCATGATGAATAAGGTGCCTGTTTTCAAACCATGTATGCTGCCTGTTTTTTCCTAACGTTCTGCGTAGTTATGCGTGGGTTTTAATGCTTGGGAGAGTATTCTGAATCCTTATTCTTGGGTCATAAGATTTACTTCTCTTCGTAGGGCATGTTTCTGGTTGAGCACGGTTAGCTTCACGTGAGGTCTGTTGTCGTTCGAGGATTGGCTTTACCGAAAGTCAGAGCAGAATGCTCATAGCGAGATTTTAGCTTTCTTAATGGTGGTGCTGGGCGTTAACATACTGGTCGGAGGGCTGGTCGTAACCATAATCACGGTTGGGCAGGCGTCCCTGTTGTTTTCCATGTTTTCTCAGCCTTTGAACAGTTCTACTGTTCTCGGTTTGGTGCTTACTCTGGTCGGTTTTTGCCTGCTCTGTGCGGGTTTCGTACTTGTGGTTTACTATGACCGGGAGAGGTCGTGGTATCTGGGCGAGATAGAGAAGTCGACCCAGATCAAGAATCGTAAGATTGCCATTAGGACAGCGCATGATATTCTTGAGGAGCTTGTTGAGGGCAAAAAGAAGGATTAGCGTTCTTATTAGGCGGGTTTGCTTTTGGCATATGTTGAGGTTTTGGCGTTGTGCAGCGTGGATGGTGTTAGCGGTTGAGGAAGATTGAGCTGGCGAGCTTGGAGGATGTTCCTGATAGGGTTGATAGTGTGAAGTGTAGTCTTGAGATCATTTATGGTGTAAAGCTTGGTGTCGTTTTGGAGGATGTTCCTATTGATAGGCTTTTTCCAACTGAGGATTTTTTGGAGAATGATAAGCTTGCGCTTGTTCTGATGAAAGTGGTAACTGAAGGCTACGATGTACCGATTATCGCTGTGAGGCGCGGTGAGGATTTCTTTGTGCTCGACGGTCATCATCGTTCTTACATTACTAGGAAACTTCTGAGGAAAAGTGTCAAGGCTAATGTGCTGAGTTTTCCTGATGGCGCATGCTACAGGGACGTTGTGAAGCGGTCGTTGGATGACCTTCCCATCAAGGAAGTGGCGGAGATTGATGACACAATTGTGAGGGCTTGGCAGCGGACGTTGAGCATTTTGAAGCATTATGAGGCCATGTACGCTATTCCTTTCTTTATGAGTGTGGAGCGCGTGTTCTTGAAGGACCTTGTTGCCACGCAGGCATATGTGGGCAAGGCGCAGGTGGAAGCGATTAAGAAGTTGCTTGTGCCCATAGTCTGCGTAGAGTGCAGGGAACGGTTTTACATTCTGGACGGTCATGCTAGGGCTTACAAGGCGAAGCAGATGAGCCTTAAATGGATTAGAGCGACGATCCTTGTACCCGCAGTGCCCCTTGATTTCGGTGTAGTGAAGACGGCGAACGAGATGGGTCTTAAGAACTTGGATATCGAAATCATGGGTTAACAGAGGGCTTCTGTCTGAGACCAACATGACCCTGCTTTTTTCGGGTCTAGCGCTTTCAATTTACGGGTTAGACATTGTGATGTTGTTCTGTCCTGTCTATGGTTTTCAATCAACGCCTCAAGCTTTCCTGTTTTCACCTGTCTACGTGTATGTCGTGGTTCTCTGTTGTGGTTCTTGTTTTCGATCGACTAGTCAACAAACTTTGTTTGCAAGTCGATTTCTTCTTTTGCTGTTTCTGTCTGTCTCTGATTCGGGCTGTTCTGGGAAGCTTTTTTCAGAAACAGGGTCTTGACCATTCATTAAGGAGGTTTGTTGGGCTCGTTTTGGGCTGTCTGTTTTTCGGGTGAGTGTGTTTGGGGTTATTGGTTTAGGTTCGTTGTGGGACGTATCGGTTTTGGATATGTGTCAGGGTTTGAAATAAGTGCTTTATTAAGACGTACGATATGATGTGTATGTGGGTAAAACACGAAAACAGTTCAACACAAATACACAAGGTGAGAACAATGAAAAAAACCTTCAAAACAAACTGGACAATCACTGAGGTGTGCTTGTCCTCGCTCGTAGAAAATGAGGGAAAAAATATTTCACGCGAGACAACCTTCACGTTCGAAGATGCGTCTGAACGCATTTCGAGTTTCGGCCAGCTTCTAGTGCAAGCAGTGGACGAAGGCCTCTCTGCTTTGGGTGAATCTTCAAGGCAGGCAGTCTATGGATGTCTTGAGAGCGCTTTCCGTATTCGAAGGGATGATATACCCCAAAAGATCGCCGAGTTTTCAGATGCTCTTGAGAAACTTTTTGGAGACAGTGCTAGACTGTTAGAAATCCAGATAATGAAGAAACTGTACAGGAAAGTGGGCGACATTGTTGAGTACTATCCAGAAAGAGAAGACATCACTTTCACAGAGTACGTAGCCGCGGCCGAACTTTCAAGCCGTTCCAAATAGACTACGCTGGCAAGTTCCAAAGAACCTGACCGCTTAGTCGGTGGCTTTTCTTTCGAAAATGCATGGTTCATTCGGAGTCGGACATTCCATCGCAGGGTGATACAGGCACTTCTTCCTCCTGTGGGCAGTTTTGTGTTGTTCCGGTTTGCGTCCCGAACTCGGCATGTGAATTCCTTCTATAGCGTATGTTTCCGCCGTGCCTATGGCTCTGTCGGTTCAAAATGGTCTGTGTGTTTGTTTCTGTTTTTCTCTGTCCCAGAGCTTGAATACTTCTTCAGTGATTTGTGGTCTTAGGGCAAAGATATCCGCAGGATTTTCTACGTAGAGGTAAACCATGTAGACTCTGTCAAATGCGCCTGACCTCAGCAGCATGTAGCTCGGTTTCTGCGGAAGCTTATCATACTGCTTGAAAACGTGTTCAAATGCTTCTGCAACTTTTTCAGCTGATACACTGTGGTCGAAGCCTATCTCAAACGTGTAGCAGTAGAGGTTTTTCGGGTCATCTTCGTAAAAGTAGTTGACGATGTCTCGCTGGAGTACCTGAAGGTTAGTAATTGACACAATGTTGTTCCCTATCGTCAGAATCTTCGTGTAGTTAATCGTGATTTCTTGCACTATCCCCTCGAGCGTTCCTAGGCGAACATAGTCGCCTCTCTTGAATGGTCGCGTTGCCAGCAAATACAATCCGGCGATGAAATTGCCTATAGTTTGAGTTGATGCGAAGCCAAGGGCTGCGCCGCCTAAGGCTGAGAAGGCCAGAAACCACTGCGTGTCCAGTCCGCCCACTCTAACGATTGCCACAGATAAGCCGAGAAGAACGAGTATTCTGGAGGTGAGAATCAGGTTGTTGGAAACGTTGCGTTCCAAGCGGACTCTTTTTGCATATCTTCGGAGGTGTCTAGTTATCAGTCTTTCAAGCATGATCGCGACAGAACATATGACTGCTATTGAGAGTATCTGAGCAAGTGTGAGCCCCAACGGCGTCTGTTGATTTAGCCAATTGGTGATGCCTTCCAAATTCAATGTGCATTCCGCCTTTTTCCTGGATGTCTTATTGTGGTTTTATTAGGCTCTTTTACTTTGTGATTATCGGAGTTCAGAATCAAATATGCTCCTGTCATCCGTTTTGAGAGGGCTAGCAGTGTGAGCCAGACAAAAAATAGAAGGGCAATATGGGCTTTCGCCGCGGCTTCTTTTTTGAATGATTTTGGTTCAGACATGATCTACCCGATCTGGCCGTTGTTTGTTACTGTTGCCCTGCGAGCGGACATGACTACTCTGGGGTTCATTGATGGAGTCGGTGATGCGATAGTTTCACTTTCACAGGCTGCGTCGGGCTATGCTTCGGACAAGATTAGGAAGAGGACCGTGTTCGTGTGGACTGGCTACCTTTTCGCGTCGGCTTCAAGAATCGGGTATGCTCTTTCAACCGTTTGGCAGCATCTAGTTCCTTTCAGAGTACTTGACAGGTCTGGAAAGATGCGCGGCGCTCCAAGAGATGCTATAGTCGCAGACCTCTCGACCAAAGAAAACAGGGGGCAGAATTTTGGTGTTCTGAGAACCATGGACAACCTCGGCGCAACATGCGGAACAATAGTCTGCATCGCATTGTTCGGAGCGGGACTGCTTGGCTACACGCAGCTCTTCTTGATTGCAGCAGTTCCTTCAGCAATAGCAGCTCTGCTGATCCTTCTGCTGATAAGAGAAGCTCGCCCTTCTGACACTCGACTCTACAGAGGCCTCTCGCCTGGCAAACTGAACAGGAACTTCAAAATATTCCTCTCGTTAAGTGCCCTGTTTGCCCTTGGGTCGTTCAGCTATTCTTTTCTGTTGTTGTACGCAAAACAGTTCCATGTTCAAGGCGAATTTCTGCCAGTGCTCTACCTGATATTCACTGCAGCGGCCTCACTGTTCTCTTTTCCATTTGGCAGACTCTCAGACAAGGTAGGAAGAAAAACAGTCTTGGCGTTGTCCTACCTGCTATGGGGGCTTGTCTGCCTAAGCTTCATCTTCGCGGAAAGCTTTGCAGTGATCATTCTGACTTTCGTGCTCTACGGAATGCACAAAGGAGCGTTAGAGCCAGTGCAGAAATCCTTTGTCTCTGAACTTTCTCCCACCGAGTACCGTGCAAGCGGTCTGGGTGCTTTTCAACTCATCACCGGCTTATGCGCTCTCCCTTCATCCTTCGTAGCAGGCTTACTCTGGGATCAAATCCAAGTCTTTGCGCCCTTCCTCTTTTCGCTGGTGTTGACGGCCGTCTCGGTAGCCATGCTGCTGTTCGTGAAGGAGGACAAGTCCAACTGAACTGTTGAGCGACTGGGAAGGAAAGTTTCGATAGCGAAAGCTTTTATTGAAGCTCAAAACTAGATTTGGCAATGTTGCCTCAAGATGATGTGCCATGAGTCTACAAAAAAGTGATTTCATACTAGTTGATTATGTCGGCAAAGTGAAGGAAACGGGGGAAGTTTTTGACACAACTTCTGAAGAAATCGCCAAGAAAGAGCATCTTTTCAAGGAAGGCGACATCTATGAGTTGAAATTGGTCGTAATAGGTGAAGGATGGGTCATCAAGGCTTTGGACGAGCGCTTTGTTGATATGGAAGTTGACAAGCCTTCAGTTGTCGAGATACCCCCCGACAAGGCCTTCGGTGACAGAGACCCTGAAAAAGTCAAGCGGGTCCCGCTCAAGCAATTGCTGGCAAAGGAAATAGCTCCCGTCCTGGGAGCTCGCATCGAATACGGTGGGAAGACGGCCACAATCCGAGCGGTAGGCGCTGGCAGAGTGCTTCTAGACTTCAACCCGTCGTTGGCTGGAAAAACACTCGTCTACGATGTAACCGTTAAGAAGAAACTCGATGCGTTGGAGGAAAAGATGGGTGCCCTTATCCATCGTAGAATTCCAGGCATAGAACAAGCCAAATTCGAGTTCATAGCTAAGGCAAAAGCTGTTAGCATAAACGTGCCGGAAGAAGCATACTACTTAGAAGGGATCCAACTGGCAAAAAGAGGGGTAGCCATGGATATACAGAGGTTCTTCAAGGACATTACCGCGGTCACCTTCACTGAGACGTTTAGGGCTGAGCCAAAGAAAGCCGAAGACAAGACTGAAGAGGAAAAAGAGACAAAGAAGGAGAAAGCTGCAAAGACTGAAAAAGGAACTAAGGCGAAAGAGGAAGCGCAAGCCAAAACCTAGATTCCTGCTTTCTGTTGCCTTCACTGCGTCAGAGCATGCGTTTCGAACCGACCTTACGGCCTTTGGCGAAGTCTCTGTTTTCCAGAGTATTTGGTTAAGGCCAAAGGAATCAGATGACTCCGGTAGTAGTAGCCAGATGTTTGTAAGCATCCAGACTGAGTCTCAGCTTGTTGAGAATTGTGTATCTCTCCGGGCGCATAGACGCGGCCATCTCTAATGCTTTCAGGATGTCCTCTCTTTCAATGCCGAGCTCATGTGCGTTTGTTGGTGCTCCTAGCCTTTTGAGCACGTCTCTTATTCGTTTCCAGTTAGCTCCGTGCAGGTAGGACATCATTATGGTCCCGACACCGCATTGTTCTCCATGCATTGCATGGTTGGGTTTGATCACGTCCAGTGCATGGCTGAACAGATGTTCAGCGCCGCTGCATGGGCGACTGCTTCCGGCTATGCTCATTGAAACGCCGCAGCTTATCAGAGCTTCCATTAGAACACGGAGGCCTTCTTCGTTTTCTTTCTGCATCAGCTCTACGTTCTGCATGACATGTTTCGCGCTCATGAGGGCTAAGCTGGCAGCATACCCGCCGAAGTACTCATCTTTCTCTTCGTGTGCCAACTGCCAGTCCTTGACTGAAGTGAGTTTTGAGATGACGTCTTCGCAACCGCTTATTGCGAAACGCCAAGGAGCCTGCATGATGATGTTCGTGTCTGCTATTATAGCCAGCGGGGCTTGGGCTGCGACTGAGTAGGGCTTCTCGAAACCTTTGATCGATGAGAACGGACTGGCAATTCCATCGTGTGATGCTGTTGTTGGGACGCTTATGAACGGGGTTTCTTGTCGTGCTGAGCTGCATTTGGCAACATCTATTTTTGTGCCGCCTCCAACGCCGAATACGATTTGAGGTTTCAAAGTCCTTATCTTGTCAGCAACAGTGTTCACATCTTTTGCTGTGGCAGTTTCCACGAGAAAAGTGTCTACATTCATTTTCTGTGCTTCTTCGAGAAGTTCTTTCACCCTCCTACCTGCAACATCATAGGTTTTTGAGCCTGCAATTACGAGCGCAGATTCCGTGAAGCCGAGTCGCCTTGTGATCGCGGCAACGCGTTCAATTGCGTCGTTGCCCACAATTACCTCTCTCGGAAGCTGCATCCGATGGTGTTTCAAGAGTACATCAACCACTACCTGACTAGTAAGAGGAGTTGTATTCATAGCGATGTGTGTTTGAACCCTAATAATGCTTTTTGTGAGCCGAACTCGAAGGATCGGTTGATATTCAAATGCTTTTTTTTCCTGCAACCTCAAAGCGTAATATTAATTAATGGCTTGCTTGTGATTAGAGAGTGCTACTTCCTTGTGAAGTAATCCTTTATACACTTAGGTTTTGGAGGTTGCTATGATGGCAAACAATAATGACATGGTAGATCAGTTGACGTTGAAAGGAACAACGACGGTAGGCGTTGTCTGTGAAGACGGTGTAATCCTCGGTTCGGATAGCCGTGTGACAATGGGGTTCTATGTAGCCCACAAACAGGGAAAGAAGGTTTACCAGATAGACGAACATTTGGCCATGACGATCGCCGGAAGCGTTGCTGACGCGCAGAAAACTGTGGACATCCTGACCACAAATGCTCATCTCTACAGAATAAGCCTCGGTAGACCTTTACCAATAAGCTCTGCTGCGAGGCTACTTTCCAACCTTTTGTTCTCAGTCAGGGGTGCTCTACTGGCACAGGTTCTCGTGGGCGGTGTGGACGGCACGGGGCCGCATGTGTTCTCGATAGACCCCTTTGGAAGCCTAACTGAGGAAAAATGCGTTTCCACTGGCTCAGGGTCACCTGTGGCTTATGGCATATTGGAAGACAAGTACCGCGAGGGCGTTGCTGTCAAGGGGATGCTGCCCGTGATTGTTAAGGCTGTTAATGCCGCCATGAAACGTGACTCAGCGAGCGGAGATAATTTCAACATCGTTGTGATCGACAACAAGGGCTACCGAGAGCTCGGTGAAAAGGAGAAGAAGCAGCTCCTTACGGGTTGAGGAAGTTTAAGTCGTGGGGCAGAACTCTACCGGAGACAAAATTGAGATCAGCCAATATATTCTTCAGCACGTCCCGAAAGAAGCTGAAGTGACCAGAATAGAGTATGAGGGCTCAACTCTGGCCGTGTACACAAAGAAACCTGAGATACTCGTTGATCAAAGCGGTGTTGTCGCGAATATTGTCAATGTGATCAGAAAGAGGATAGTAATCAGGTCTGATCCTACAGTCCGGGTTCCAGAGGCCGAAGCCGAAAGAATCGCACGGGAAATAGTCACGGCTGAAGCTGAGGTGACGGACATAAATTTCGACCCAAGCCTGGGCGAAATCATTATTGAAGCGAAGAAACCTGGTCTCGTCATAGGAAAAAACGGGGCAGTGCTTCAGGAAGTGATCAGACGTACAAAATGGCGTCCTCATGTCCTGAGGAGTCCTCCGCTTAAATCCAAGATTGTTACGCACATGCGCCACTACTTGCATTCTGAAAGCAAAGAGAGGGAAAGGATACTTAGGACAGTGGGCGAAAGGATTTTTCGGCCTAAAGCATTCGAAGTTGGCGATGTTAGGGTCACGGCGCTCGGAGGAGTACAACAAGTTGGACGGTCTGCTTTTCTTGTTCAGACTCGCGAAAGCAGTGTACTGCTAGACTGTGGGATTAACCCTGGTAGCACGAGACCTTTCGAGGCCTTTCCAAGGCTGGACAACCCGGCTTTTGAGATCGAGTCTCTCGATGCTGTTGTCATAAGTCATGCTCATCTGGACCATTGTGGTTTGTTGCCATTTCTGTTCAAATACGGTTATGATGGTCCAATCTACTGTTCAGCTCCCACGTCTAGCATGATGACCTTGTTGCAGCTAGACTACTTGGATGTAGCTGGCAAGCAGGGTACAACGCCGTTCTACGATCAGAAAGACGTTCGCGAATGCGTCTTGCACACGCTTCCTCTGCGGTATGGCGTGGTTACCGACATCGCACCTGATATGCGTCTCACTTTGCACAATGCTGGCCACATATTGGGTTCGTCGATGGTTCACCTACACATAGGAGAAGGATTGCACAATTTGGTCTATACGGGCGATTACAAGTATGCTCGAACAATGTTATTGGAAGCCGCCACGACCGAGTTTCCGAGGGTTGAAACTGTCATAACTGAAAGCACCTATGGTGGGCCTGATGACATAATGCCTTCACGAGTGGAGGCTGAAGAAAGGCTTGCCCGCGTAGTTAACGAGACTTTGGAGCGTAGAGGCAAAGTTTTGATACCTGTCCCAGCTGTTGGCAGGGCTCAGGAAATCATGCTAGTTCTGGATGGATACATGAAACGTGGCTTGATGAAGGAATCTCCAGTGTTCATCGAAGGTATGATTTCTGAAGCTACAGCCATTCACACGGCATATCCTGAATACCTGGGCAGGGAGGTTCGAACCAGTATTCTTCACGATGGCATAAACCCGTTCCAGTCGGATTACTTCACCCTCGTTGAGCATCCGAGCGTGAGGCAGGAAGTGATCGAAGGCGAACCATGCATAATTATGGCTACTTCAGGCATGCTTGAAGGCGGGCCGGTCATCGAGTACTTTAAATGCTTGGCGGGTGACGAAAACAACTCGATACTCTTTGTAAGTTACCAGATTGAGGGGACAATGGGAAGAAGAGTGCAGAAGGGCTTGAATGAAGTTGCCATGATGACTGCTGAAGGCAAGATGGACGTGGTGAAAGTGAGGCTTCGAACAGAATCGATTGAGGGATTCTCGGGACACTCTGACAGACGACAAATATTCAACTACTTAACCCATCTGCAGCCTAAACCTGAACGAGTTGTGGTTTGCCATGGTGAACGGGCAAAATGCCTCGGACTAGCCAATTTCCTAGAGAGAAGATGTGACATGCGGGCTATCGCGCCTGCGCTTATGGAAACATTTAGGCTGCTGTAGGAATAGGCTCATTAGAAACCGGGGTCTTGTCTCTCCAAATCTTTACGTTTGGTGGACAGATTACTACGCGTTCTTCTCCCAGCCTGGCAATGTCTCCTCCAAGGGATTCTGCGAATTCTGTCAGCTCGCTCACAGCCCGTTTAACATCATCGATGCTCTTTCCAGCGAGAGGAGTTATCCGTAGAATCAATATGTTTCCAGATTTGACCTCGGCTTTCACAGCTTCCAAGTCTGCTAAGTCACGGAGAGGAATAGCCTTCAAATAGGTCTTGCCAGTGTCGGTCTTGACCTCGGGCTCCTTCTCGTCTTTCTTGGACTTCCGAAGTATACCTCCCAGTCCTGGCAAAGTTTTCCTTCCTTTAACCCTAGTCTGCTTTTCAAGAGTTTAAGCGTTTCTAGATTTGACGTATGAATCAGTAATATATATTGTACTATTAAAGGGTTTTATGAATCTAGAATGCAGACTTGTTGTTCATTTAGGTATGGCGACAAGGTCTTTGACGAGTTTCCAGATGTTGTCTCCAACGTAATGGATGTTCTTCACGACCATTCCTTTCTTGGTATTCTTTGCTTCTTCAACGTCGTAGGCGGCTTCGCCAAGCGCAAGGGGCTTACCATGTTTTTCATCTATGACGAAGACAAGATCCCCTTTGGCAAAACTCCCTTCAAAGCGCCTTATTCCAGGAGCCATGATGTTTGCTCCCTTGCAGACGAATGGAACCGCTCCCATGTCAACAATTATCTTTGGCGACACATCGAACAATTCCTTCGACACTAGCGTTGGGTGAAGGGAAGCTTCGGTCATGATCAGCATCGGTTTTCCATCGATCAGGTATATCTTTCCGAATTCAGTTTCAACTACTTCAATGCTGATTTTCTCCCCGAGAACCTGTTTTAGGCTGATTTTGGTTCTTTGAGAAGCTCTTTCCAGAAGGTCTTTCGATTCCTTTTCTTTCAGAAAATATCTTCTGTGTTTTTCAGGCATTCTCTTCTCTCTTGACCAGACTGGAATATATGTGGTCTAAGTATAAAATCCCACTGTTCTTAGCGAGTCAGCATGCGATGCCATAGTCGCTGCTATTGTCAGAGATTGGAGTCTGGGTTGTTAGCGATCAGATTGCGCACAGGCTTGTAGCTGAATTACCTCCTTTTTGTCGATTTCAGTTTGCCTTTGATATTGAGGTTGTCTAGACTCAAACGTGACTAAACATGTAAGTGTTGACTTCCAGAATTTGGCAACACGCTGGCGCGCGACAAGTGTTGAGTGTATGAGATTTGGTTATGAAGCCTTGTCTTCTCAGAGTTTGCCTCATGCATTCCTGTTTGCGTTTTCTAAACAACGTCGAACAACACACGTTTTAAGCATTTGGAGAAACCTAGATTCTGTTCAGGAAAGGAGTGCTCATGAAAGACACCGAGTTGAAAGTGGTCGTTGAGCTCATGAAGAACAGTAGAAGAAGCGACAGGGAACTGGCCAGAGCGATTGGAATGAGTCAGCCTACTGTTACGAGGACCCGAACTGGGCTCGAAAAGCAGGGAATAATCAAGGAATACACGATGGTCCCAGATTATGTACAGCTTGGTTTTCAGCTCATGTCCATAACATTCACGAGGTTGAAGGAGCCGATTTCAAAGGAAACTCTTGAGGAAGTGAGGAAAAGCGCCAGAAAGACCATGAGTGAACGTCCTACGGCAGTGATATCTGCGACAAACGGATTGGGCTGCAACGCTGACCACGCCGTCATCGCCTTTCACAGAGACTATGCTGAATACTGCGAGTTCATGAACCTCATAAGACAGCGCCAGATTGTGGCGGTTGATGAAGTAAAAAGCTTCATTGGTAACCTGTTCGACAAAAACCAATTCCAGTCGTTATCCTTCTCTAAACTGGCAGAATACTTGGCAAAGACGAAAGAAAGTGCGCGCGCTTAGCCTGTTTTTTGGTGGATAAGGTTTAAATGCATAAGCTTGAAGTATAGAGGACGTGACAATTAGCTTTGAGGGTTCAAAATGAGTGAAATGACCACTGAAATACTTGAGCAGAACCTCAGTAAGATCGTTCTCGTAAGGTTGAAGGGCGGAAAGAGCCTGCGTGGAAGACTGAAAGGCTTTGACCAGCACTTGAACTTGGTCTTGGAAGAGACTGAAGACACAACAGCTACAGAGAACGTGAGGAAGCTTGGGATGATTATCGTTCGAGGAGACAATGTTGTTCTGATCTCACCGCCGCCAAGGTGACATAGTTGGGAAAGGGTACACCCTCTTTCGGTAAGCGTCAGGGAAAAAAGGTTCATATTCGCTGCAGACGGTGCGGTCGACGAGCATACCATGTGACAAAGAAAAGATGTGCGGCCTGCGGTTATGGGGAGACTCCTAGAATCAAAACCTATTCTTGGCGCACGAAAACACTTCTGCGAGAAAGAACGCGCTAGCCTGTTTCGATTCTTTTCCAAGTCTGATAGTAGCCCTTGTCTACCTTGACGAAGATTAGTGGTCCTTTGCTCTGGGTCAGCTCTCTAGCTTTTCTCAGTGTGTTGTTAACTACATTCACCAATTGCTCTTGGTCGCTTGTGTATTCTTTTTCGTCCTCGCCCAGCTCCATTTTGAGCAGGTTTTCGGCTAGGATTGAGGTTCCGCATATTTCGCCGTTCTTGACTAGTGTTGATATTATGACTTCTTCAATTTCCTGACGTTTTGAAAGTTTTCCCCACATGGCTTCGCCGTTGTTGAGAATCCTCGTTGAGCGGCTCCATTTTTTGGAATTCTCGTTTCCGATGAGCAGTTTTACGCGTTCTGCCCATTTCTTGAGCCAGATTCCAGCCCAGGCATTAAGGAATTCTGATAGTTCAGTTGGGGTTTCGTTGAAGATTTTCTCAAGCTTCTCAACTATGTCACAATCGTTTGCCTCTTTTCCTACGAGTTTCCAGTGGACCTTAAGGTAGTTGGTTAAGTCTTGGCAGGCTATTTGGAGTACCTTGCGGTCAGAACCCAACGTATCAAGCATCGGGTTTTTGTCTTTGAGTTTCTCTGACAGCAATATTTCAATGAAGTTCATAGGTACTCCCGTTCTCGAAGCCTTCTCCAACCTGAATGTAAACCTGCGTGCTTTTAATAAGCTTTATTCGTAGTGGCTTCTATAACTAATTTCAATAAGTTTCAGCTATATTACGGCTCTAGAAATATTATGTGAGCCTTTTCTCAAGAGTTACTCTAGAAAATGCGGGAGTTCGATGATGTTTTCCAGAATCAAATCAGGTTTCTCCCTTTCCAGCTCTTCGCGCCCGAAAATTCCAGACAAAACTGCAACAGTTCTGATTCCCGCGTTTTTTCCAGCTCTGATGTCGACCACGGAGTCTCCAACGGCAATGCAGTCGTACGCATTGGCTCCCAAATGCTTCAAGCATTTCATCAAGGCTTCCGGGTCAGGTTTCGGGTTTTGTGTGTCCAACGAAGTGATGACCTTCTGGAAATACTTTGCCAGGCCGAACTTCTCCAAGACACGAAAAACGTCCTCAGCGGGGAGACTGCGTCTCGTCGTCAAAGCCAGCTTTGCTCTTGCTGAGAGTCTTCTAAGCGCGTCTTCCACGTTCGGAAAAGGTCTTGCGTTATCAGCTGAAGCCTCGTAGAATGCTTTCAGGTAAGTTTGGAGAAACTTTCTTGGGTCAAGCCCCGCCAGTAAGTCGTCGAAGGGCAGGTCCTGCTCAAGTCTCTTCGGAAGTTCCCTGGCGGTTTTCGCGTCAACGTTTTTCCGTCCCATTGCTTCGAAAGCAGTTTTTGCGGCTTCTAGATAAGCACTGCTTGAATCCAAGATTGTGCCGTCTAGGTCAATGAGTATGCACTTGGTCTTTAGTCTCGCTTCTTTCACGTTTTATCTCTGCCTATGTTGTACTACTTGCTACTATCTATTTCGATAGGTTTTTATTTCTGGCATGTTGTCTAAGGTAAGTACTCAATAAACCTGTCCAAAAGCAGAAACGTTAGGAATGATGGGCGATGGTAAGAAAAGCACGAATTCGTTTGACGAGCACGGATTACACAAAGCTTGAAGAAGTATGTGGAGAACTGAGAGTTATCGCCCAAAAAACAGGAGTCAAGGTCAACGGTCCGGTTCCATTGCCGACAAAGAGGCTGAAAATTCCCGTGTTGAAATCCCCATGCGGAGAAGGAACAGCAACGTGGGACAAGTGGGAGATGCGAATTCACAAGCGCCTGATCGACATAGACGCTGAAGAACGTGTCATGCGGCGCATAATGCGAATCCGTGTGCCAGAAGAGGTTCACGTGACCATAGAACTTCTTTGAGCTTTTAAGAAGACCTGGTTTTCTCCAAATCCCACTTGAACAACGGGCATTCGGCACATTTTTCCAAGAGTTCCAGTCCTTTCTTAGTGGTTCGGTAATTGTGCTTCTGGTCTATGACAAGCAGTCCATTTCCCCCCAATTTGGCCAAGTACTGCTTTGCCTGCAGGTACGACAAGCCGACATCCCTCATCATCTCTGTCTTCTTCTTCCCACCTGAAGCTTTCTTCAGTATCTCGAATGTGATGTCATGCCTGTCTCTGTTAACCATACAACGCCAACTTAGAAAGTGTCTGTAATGAATTCTGCTTCTAGAGATTATATGAGCTTTGTGGCACATGCGTTGAGTAGCAATCTGCAACGATATGGGCGTGGACAGTCATGCTTGAAGGGCACTGCATAGCATAATGCTTTTTCTGCTGGCAGACAACCGACTCGCGCCTGGTTTTATCGGAGAAACCAGATAGATATCGCCAGTAGGACTGCGCTTGCTGCAAAAGCAGGTGCCCATATCTTCTTGTTCCAGTTGAAGACCTTGAATCCGTCGAGTACTCCGAAGGGAATTAGGTTGAAAACGGCAATCCAAGAGTTGAAGACGACCAGATATGAGAGCAGTATCTTGTAGGAGGGAAGGAAGACCGCGGCTGGCATGAACAGGGCTGCGAACAGTATGTTCATGGTAGGACCTGCGACTGAAATTTTCCCTGCGGTTTTTTTGTCAGTTGATCCAGCCACGATGACTGCCCCTGGAGAAATGAACTTCAGGTAAGGAGTGGCTATGGAAAGCAGGGCCAGGATTATGCCCATCAGGTTCAGCCGGAATTCAGCCCAGAGTCCGTGTTGCTCCGCCACTATTTTGTGTGCTAGCTCGTGCGCGAGAAAGGACACTGCAAAAACACCTGCAAACATGAGCACTAGCAGGTAGCTGGCGGAGGACAATTTTTGGAACCCAAATAGTGATAAACCGACACTTACGGCCAGGAGTGCTGCAACAGCGAGATGCACTGTCTCTCTGATGCTGAAGAGTATTCGTTTGCTTTGCTGGCTGGAGAACGGATAGCTCACCGTGTACTTGAAAGGTTCCTGCGGTGGGCTCAACTTGGCTTCTTCTATGGGCAAGCGAGCTTGGTCAATGCGAGGACAGTTATGCCTTTCGGGCATGCGATGGTCTGAACAGAAATGGCCTCCGCAGTACGGGCATTTAAAGGGTAGAAAGGTATTCATGTCGCACTTCTGACATTTCATTTTTGTACGCCTTCAAAGCGTAAAGAGCTACTGTTTCATCGTTTATACATTTTCCTGAAGTATTGGGCTGATGGACTTCTGGAAGTGCTAAACGCTTAAAGCGCTGATGGTCAGCATAGGTTAGCGTTCACAGCTTGAGATGGGAGGAGGTGTGGCTGGTCTGAGAGCTTTCAGCTTTGTGCATGCTGCTGACCTGCATTTGGGGTATTCTCAGTATGGTCTTGAAGCGAGGCGTGAAGACTTCGACAAGGCCTTTCAAGAACTCGTTGAGAAAACCATCGAGTTGAAAGTAGACTTCATGATTATCGCGGGGGATCTGTTTCAGCAGCCTCGGCCGTCGAATGTGACTCTGGAGAGTGCAATCCAGTATTTTCGTCTCCTACGCGACGCTGGAATTCCTGTTTTGACTGTTGACGGGTCGCATGATTCAAGCCCTAATGCCATAACTGGAACGATACTGAACCCGTTGGATAGCGCTGGACTAATCTATCATCTGCCAAGGCATGAAGGGGCATGCTGGAGGAAAGAAGATGCGTGCTACGTTTATGGTGTACCCAACTGTAGAACCCGACACAAGACCGAAGAGTTTCTTCCAGCTTTCGTAGAACAGAACACGCCAACCCCCGAAAAGTCTTTGTTCAACATCTTCGTTTTCCATATGGCCCTTGACCTTCCCAACGTCAATCCGCCTTATATTGAAGCAGAAGCACGGCCCGAGCTTATCCCCGAAGGCTTCGATTACTACGCTGCCGGACACGTTCACAAACCCTACATGGAAAAATTCAAAACAGGACTGCTTGCTTACCCGGGGTGTACCGAAACCACAGACTACGTAGAAGCGAAGCTCAACAAAGGATTTTACCACGTCAAGGTGAATGAGAACGGAGCTATCTATCCTGAATTCATCCAGCTCGGGTCAGCCCGCAAATTCATCGTCTTGGACCAGAATTTTGACGGGATCGTACCTTCGAAGATAACAGAGCAAGCGGCTCAGCTTGTAAGGGGAGCTGATGAAGAAGGTGCGGTTATCATTCCAATATTGAAGGGAGTGTTGCCTGCTGAAGCAAACCGTTCGGAAGTTGACGTTGCCAGGATAAGAGCGGCAGCTGAAAAGGCGCTGCTAGTGCATCCAGTAATGTTGTTACGTGAAAGCGAAGTTTCAGAAGAGATAGTTCGTTCGATCTTCGAAAGTCAAGTCAAGGATCTGAAAACGAAGGCTTTCGAATTCTTCATCCAGATTTTCTCGGAGCGTCACACACCTGAAGAAGCTGAAAGAATATCACGAATCGCCATCAGTATGATCGAACCATTGACCAAGAGGCAGGAAGAAAAGGTGAAACAGACAATAGAGGCGCTTCTAGAGTGAGGATCGAGGTCATACAGCTGGAGAACATTCGTTCGCATGTGAAATCAACCGTGCCTTTTGCAAGGGGTTTCAACTGTCTGCTAGGCGGAGTTGGCTGTGGAAAATCCAGTATTCTATACTCGATTGATTTTGCCTTCTTCGGTGACCCCATAGGCAGGAGTTTCGACTATCTGCTGCGAGAAGGCTCTACCAATGGAAAGGTGACCGTTCAATTCGTGCACAACGGAAAGACCTACAAGATCTCCCGCGGTCTAAAGAAACGTGGTGAAGGCATTAGTCAGGACTTCGACGAACTCAGGCTTTTCGAAGAAGAAGAACTTGTATCGAGCGCTAAGGGCGACGCCGTAGCGGAACAGTTCAAGGCAATTACAGGACTGGACAGGGACCTTTTCCGTGAAATAGTCTGGGTCAGACAAGAACATCTGAAGGAACTTCTGAACTCACCGCCACGGGAGAGGCAAAAGCGGCTTGACGAACTCTTCGGATTGGCAGAATACGAAGCAGCATGGAGCAGTCTTGCAGGGTACCAGCGTGATTACGAGGGAGAAAAGAGGGCATACGAAAAAGACGCCGACGTCGTTAGCATGGAGAAACTTGGGCTTGAATACAACCGGATAGCTGAGGACTTCTCTCTTGTGGGGGTCGAACTGCAAGACATGGTGCAGAGGCTTTTGTCTGCCAAGAAAGCTCTAGAAGAGGCGGATCTGAGAATTCAGAAAATGGAGGAAACGAGAAAACAGAATGAGGAGCTAAAACGTAAGGAGACAAGAGCGCATGCCAACCTCGTTAACGTTCAGGACTCTGCGGCTTCTTTGTCTGAAAAGGTCAATGGAAAAAAAATGGGCCTTGAAAGCCTGAAAAAGCGCCTGACCAGCATGGAGGCACAACTGGAATCTTGCAGCGTCGAGCTGAAGAGACTGGGTTTTCCGTCAGACCAGCCTCTTGAAGCGTTGAGGAGGCATATCGCCGCTCTTGATGATCAACTGTCTAGCTTGAAGGGGGAGCAAGGAGTTGCCTTGAGGAACATTCAGTTGGACGAAGGAAGAACGAGTTCAATATCCTCAGAGAATCGTTGCCCACTCTGCCTGCAACCGTTGACGGAGGAATACAAGATTGAGCTTGCAGGGAGAATTCAGGCGGAGAATGACGAACGCAAAAAGACAGCAAGTCAACTTCGAACCAAAATAGAGAGTCTACAGCAGCTGAAAAACACCGGCAACAATGCTTTTTCGACCCTACAGATGCTTTCGTCTAGAGCCGAGGAACTTAGAAGCCGCATCAAAGAGGAGACTGATGTTCTCGTTGAATTCTCCAACGAGTTGGATGACAAACAAAGATTGGAGAAAGATCTCCGTGCACAATTGGATACCTTGAGGTTTGAACTGAAAAGATACGACATTTCTGAGGTGGAAACTGCGAAAACTCGAAGAGAGCAGGCGTTCAGGCAATACTACATCTTGGACTCTGAAATACGCGCAAAAGAGAACCGCAAGAGGGACCTGACTGTCCGTTTGGACGAGATAAAAGAGAGAATTGACCATGCACAGCAGAAGGTCGAGCGGGTGCAAAAAATAGCGAAGGCAGTTGAGCTGATCGGAGGAATACGTGACGCTTACCGGAGCATACAGCCTAAGCTGCGAAGCGAGTTTGTACAGGTTCTGAGGAATTTTGCACAGCAGGTTCTTGACAACCTGACTTCCGGTGAAGGACCTGTGCTGAACCTTGTAATCGATGAAACCTATACGCCCTACATCTTGAGCGAGGGCAGCGTGGAGAGGGAAGTTGCAAACCTCTCAGGTGGAGAACGCACACTGCTTGCCTTCGCATACCGTCTCGGTCTAGGCCAACTGATAATGCAGTCTAGGACAGGGCATGGTCTGAGCCTACTCTTGCTTGATGAACCGACCGAAAGCCTGGGAACCGAAGACGGTTCAATAGAACGCTTGGCCGAAGCGATATCCAAGTTCAAGGCGATCGAGCAGACCGTAGCGGTTACGCACAGCGAAGCATTTGCAGAAAAAGCCGAACACGTCATTCGCCTTGAAAAGGAATCTGGAGAAAGCAAGGTTTCTGTCGAGAGATGAGGAGGGGCGTCCAGATGAAGACGGGGACCAGACGACTCTCATTTGCTGAGGGCACGATAGCGGGCATAACGTTTGGAACAGCATCGATTTTCGTAAGACTCCTAGGAGTTTTGGACACTTTCTCAATCGCATTCTGGCGCATGATAGTAGCATGTGCGATTCTGCTTATCGTAGTGTTTGTCCTTCAGAAGTCTTTCAATATTAGTCTCGTGAAGAAGAACCTGAGGGAACTTTTCATCCTCAGCCTCTTGCTTGGGATGCACTTCATCTTTTTCGTCTCTGCCGTCAAGGACACAACTGTGTTGAACGCAACAGCTCTGGTCAGCGCAGCCCCGCTTTTCTCTGTCTTCATCTCAAGCTTCGTCTTCAAACTCAGACCCTCCGCGACGGCAATCGTGGGTTTGGTTTTTTCATTGATCGGCGTATGCGTGATCGGCCTAGCTGAAGCTGCGGCTTCCTCCATGCATTCGTCAGCGCATTTTCCAACATTGAAAGGTGACCTGGAAGCCATTCTGGCGGCCGTGACAATAGCTATCTATCTGAACTATGGAAAGAAAATGCGCAGCAAAATGAGCCTTCTCTCTACAATGCTGCCCACTTATGCCCTAACCGCGGTTGTCATCGGTCTTGTGAGTGTTCTTGCTGGAAGCATCGTCAAGGCCGTACCGGCAGAGCTCGGTTTAATTCTTCCGCTCGTAGGCTTGGGGCTGCTTCCGACGGCAATAGCTCATACACTTGAATTCTCTTCTCTCTCAAACCTGAAACCCTTCGAAACTGCAAACATGGCGCTTCTTGAGCCAGTCGGCGCAACAATACTCGCTGCCATCGTGTTCCAAGAGGTGCCCGGACCAATTTTTGTTGCAGGTGCCGCTATGGTCTCAGCTGGAGTGTTGTTCATTGGGAAAAGCAAAAGCTGAAAAGACCAGCAAGCTCAGGTGCAAGGATGGCCGCAGCAGGTCGTCTGTGAAAGTTGAAGAATCGGCTTACAGTGAAAAGATAACGAGGGCACTCACTTCTTGCCAAGCCTATCTTGAGAAGTCGATTGCCGCAGTGGAAGGTGTAAGCGAAGAGTATGACATAAGCGTGTGGCATGCAGCTGCAGAACTTGAATATGCATTGTTCCTGTTTTCGCTGAAAAACGCGAATTCGGATGTTACCCCAAAATGGAAAACTGAGTCCACTGACAGAAGCGACTCGCCTGCAAAGCTTTTGCAGAAAGCGCAAGTGTTGGTGGCCAAGTCTAGGACATCGGGCATTTCTGGAAAACGGCTGGAAGCCTACAAGGGTGCATTTGCAGCGCGGTATATTCTGCTTAGAATTCAGAGAGAATCTGCAAGGAAGAAGCGTGATCTTCTGAAAAGAAGCAACTCTTACTCTTCTTCCTCGTAGACTTTCTTTTCTTTGACGATCAGAGCGTTGTCTTTGCCGCCTGTTATTCTAAACTGTTCTCTAAGGTCTTTGCTGTGTATGAACTTCCGCAGAAGCACTCGCAGATAGACTCTTGAAGCCGTTCTATCTTCACCTTTTACGGTTATGTTAGCAGTTCCAGTCTCAACTTTGGCATTGGTTTTTTCTTCGATGTACTTCGCCAATTCCTTTATGAGGCCGCTGTCTTCTGTTTTGAGCTCTGAAATCTCAATTTTCGTTTCAGTCATGTTCTTTCACCTCATTTTCTGACGATTATGACTCTGACTTGGTCACACACGTCCTCGCAGGAGTCGGCAATCATCTCTAATGCTTCGAAAAGCTGGCTTGCCAGCACGGCTACTCCTGCTCTGGGGATGTTTTCCTTGCCGATTAGTATCCTGGCCTTTTCATGTATGTCATCGACTTTCTCTTCTTCCCTTTCAACCTCGTCTGCAGCCTGAAGAGCCTCTTCGGATTTTGTCATCATTTTGTTGACGCATTTCTGAAGAGAGAGAACGCAGGCTTTTACCCCTTTTTCCATCTCTGAAAACTCGTCCTTGATCGGGTGGGGCACATGCTCCATGGGTATTGCGCCCAATATTCGTGTAGATTCTCTGTTCCAGTCTGCAACCATGTCGACTCGCTTCACCAGCCCCATTAGGTCTTCCCTGTCGGTTGGCGAAAGCTCTCCCGTTGAGATATCATCCATGACCTTTCTACGCAGTGAATCTGCTTCTTTTTCGGAGCTTGCTACTCTTTCGATGCGCGTGCGCATCTCCTTGTCATCACCGTTGATGGCGGCATGGATGGCTTTTTCTAGGTCTTCGACGATTCCTGTTGTCAATGCTAAGTGTCGCTGCACAGCCTCTAAAGTTTTGGTTTCCTTCCTTTTTTCAAACCATTTTATGAGTTCACTCAACTGGCCATCTCCTCCTTCAATCCTGCTTGCGGGTAAGGGAATATGTGTGCTTTGTCAGGTGCGAAGCTTACAGTAACTTTTTCATCCATATTAAACCATTGTCCGATCATGGAGGGTTTCACGACTACGACGGTGTCCTCATTCTCAAGCATGATCTCGTACTTCATGTTCGTTCCTTCAAAAGTTACCCTTTCTACCGCGCCGTTCATCGTGTTCGTGTTTTTCCTCGTTCCTTCCTCAAGTGTGAAAGTCTCAGGCCTTATTGCTAGAACAACTCTTTCTCCGTTTTTCACGCTGTTGTTTACCGTTTGGACTCTCACTCCGCCGCGAAGCTCGACGGTCATCTCATTATTGTTCACGTCCGCTACATAGCCCTCCAAGAAGTTTGACTCTCCAATGAAGTTGGCCACGAAAATGCTCTGCGGTGCCATATAGAGTTCGCTGGGTGTTCCGATCTGCTTGATTGTTCCTCTCTTCATGACAGCTATCCTGTCAGAAATTGCCATGGCTTCAGTCTGATCGTGAGTGACGTGTATGGCAGTCAGTCCCAAGTCCTTGCTCATTCTCCTTATGTCATATCTAAGCTCGTTCCTGACCTTCGCATCCAATTGTCCAAGCGGTTCGTCGAGAAGCAGCAACTTGGCACCTGCTGCCAAGGCTCTCGCGACAGCTATTCTCTGCATCATTCCGCCGCTCAGTTCGCTTGGAAACGCGTCCATCCTTTCATGCAGCTTGACCATTTCTAGGACTTCGTGTCCTATCGTTGAGGCTTCTTTCATGTTGAAGCCTTTGACTCTCGGCCCATAAGTGACGTTGTTCCACGCGTTCATATGCGGAAACAAAGCAAAAGTCTGGAAAACAAAACCCACGTCGCGGTCTTCAGGAGGAACATCATTGACCAGTCTGTCTCCAACATAGATGTTGCCTTCGTCAGGCTTGATCAAACCGGCTATCAGTCTGAGCAGAGTTGTTTTTCCGCACCCGCTCGGGCCGAGAAGCGCAAAATATTCTTTGTCACGGATATGGAGGCTTATGTTGTTGACGGCGACAAACTTGCCGAAACTTTTTGTCACGTTTTCTATCCTTACGTCAGGCATTGATCTGTCTGCCTCCACCTTCTCGCCCTGCAATTCGAAGGTACTCATAGACCCATTTTTCTCTATTAAGCATATCAGTACCTGCCTTTACCCTTCACAATGAACCTCAATGCCAGAAGGATAATGAATGAAAACAGGATGAGAAAGCCGCTTCCTAGACCTCTCTGCAGAGCAGTGAACTGGTCAGGATGTTTCACCCAGTCCATGAGCACTACAGGCGCGGTTTTGAGTGTCGTTGCCACGGCCACGGTTGCGCCGGTTTCGCTGACACTTCTCGTGAACATCATTATTGCGCCTGAAAGAATCGAATACTTGGTCAGGGGGAAGATTATGGTTCTGAAAACTCCTAGAGGTTTGGCTCCCAGAGTCCTTGAAGCTTCTTCCAAGTCAACTCCTACGCGTTCAACGGCCGCCGACATTGACCTCACAAAATATGGGTATGTGATGGCCATGTGGGCAAATATGAGAAGTAGAAACTCGGGTATCAGAGGAAAGTTCGTGTTCCAGAAGACTGCAAGCGAAACGCCCAAGGCGATTGACGGCACAATCAACGGAATGTTGACGAGGACGTCCAGTATCGCGGACGGTAAGGCACCCAGTTTCCTTCTTGCAACGATAATTGCCATCGGTAATCCTATCACGACATTCAAGACGGTGACGACTGCAGCCAGTACATATGAGACGGTGAGGCTTTGCCAGTATCCGGCCCATATGCCTGCGCCTGATAGCGCACTAGGCAACGTACTCGTGAATAGGGCTGAAAAGGCTGGCAAGGCTACGAAAAGAGACGGGATAAGCACTATTGCGAAGAAGATTAGCAGTGTGATGGTGTCTCTGGATGATGTGGCTTTTGAATAGCTTATTTTTCTTTCGAAGGTAGGCCAGACCTTCTTAACGGGTAACTTTAGCCTTGGACCAAGGGCGCGTATTGCTATGAAGATTCCGAGGGCTGCCGCGATGAGTATGAAGGAAGCGAAGACTGTCGAGCCTTCATATGTGACTTGGTCTATAGTGTGTGCAAGATAATCATTCTTCATGTTTTGAATGAAAACTGGACCGTTCTCGAAAGCTCCTGCGACTAGGAAGGTTGCTCCTGTCTCCGAGATTGACCTTGAGAACGCAAGTATGAAAGCGGCTATCAATGAGGGCTTTATGATTGAAAGCGTGACTGTTCTCGATGCTGTGAAAGGTGGCGCTCCGAGAGTTCTTGAGGCATTCTCATATTCCCTTTTGTAGTCAAGAAGCGCACCGACAACGACTCTGACTACGACAGGATAGGAAAAAGCAAAGTGCAACAGTATGACAAGTAGCCAACCCGGCGAAATGAGAGAAGTTCCAAAAAGCGCCGACACTCCTCCAGAATCGCTCCAGAAAAGCAGCAACGAATATCCCAGAACCGCCGTGGGAATTATCAAAGGAATATCTGACAAGGTGTCCAGAACATTCAGCCATTTTGACTTGCCTCGAGCAATTAACCACGCCATCGGAATTCCAGCGGCCAAGTCTAGGGCAGACACGAGCAGGGCTATGCTGAATGAGTTTTCAACAGCTGTGAGCGTGCGGTTAACAAGGGTCGGTAGCTTCAGCACCTGCTGCATTGAATTCCATTTTATGAATATGCCCAGGATCGGCGGCAACAGTATTAATGCTAAAAATACAAGCACGGCGACCGAGTATATCAGGTACCTGACGCTTCTTTTCGACGACAGAGCATCCAAGACTGTTGTGATCCTTGATTTTGCCACTTTCATACTTTCCATATGTACGTTGACTGGGCTTTTTCAACCTAGCCCTGCTTTCTTCACCATTTTTTGTTGACAAGTTATCTCTGTGAGACTGTGTCAGTTCGCCCGTCGAGTCATGTCACAGCATAAGCTCTATTGACTCTCAGCTTCATCATCCAGAGACAAGTCATAGGCGTGACCTAACTTAAGCTTTTTCAACATGAGACAGTCCCTCCCGACCTCTTGGTCTTCAGTGTTTCAGTAGCAGAGTCCGCGAGTTCAGAACAGCTTATTGTATGAAGTTTTAATATGCTGACCTTCACACCTTAAACTGAGGAAAAATCGTTGAAGTACAGCATAATCGCTGATGCTTACGAAAAGATTGGATCAACAACCAAGAGACTTGAAATGACCGACTTGCTGGTTGACTTGCTTAAGAACACGTCGAAGGAGGTCATAGACAAGGTTGCCTATTTGACTCAGGGGAAGCTGTATCCTGATTTTGTAGGAATAGAAATCGGAGTCGCTGAGAGGCTGGCGGTGAAAGCTCTCGCCCGTGTCTCGGGCAGAAAAGAGAGTGAGGTTGAAGAAGTACTGAACAGGACAGGTGACATCGGCGAAGCCGCTCAAGTATTCACGGCCAACAGAAAACAGCAGTCATTCTTTCGACGGGACCTGTCAGTTGAAAAGGTGTACGAAACGTTGGATAAGATGGCTCAGACTTCAGGTTCAGGCGCTGTTGACCTGAAGCTTTCGCTACTGGCTGGGTTGCTGGCCGATGCGACGCCGAAAGAAGCCAAATACCTGATGAGAACCGTTACTGGCAGTCTTCGACTGGGCATTGCTGACATGACAGTTCTTGATGCTTTGGCCATAGCCTATGGCGGCGGAAAGGACGCTCGGGAAGATGTGGAACGGGCCTACAACGTTTCGTCTGACCTTGGAAGAGTAGCCAAGACCGTTGCCGAGGAAGGCATTGAAGGAATAAGACACTTCAGAGTCTCTGTGAGAGAGCCGATACGGCCGATGCTTGCAGAGCGACTCTCTTCTCCAGACGAAATACTTGAGAAGCTGGGCGGAAAATGTGTGGCCGAATATAAGTACGACGGCGAACGTTTGCAGGCGCATAAGACCGGCGAAAACGTGACATTATATTCTCGTCGCCTGGAAAACATTTCAAGCCAGTATCCAGACGCTGTGGAGCTTTTCAAGAAGTATGTCAAGGCGCGGGAAGCCATTCTTGAGTGTGAATGTGTTGCAGTTGACCTTGACACTGGGGAAATGCGGCCCTTTCAGGAATTGATGCATCGCAGGCGGAAGTATGGGATAGAGCAGGCAATTGAAGACTATCCTGTTTCGCTGTTTCTTTTTGAAGCACTCTACGTCGATGGCAAAGACCTGACACAAGAAACCTACTTGACGAGAAGGAAGATGCTTGAGGAGACTGTGACAGAGAGCGATCACCTGAAGATAGCCAAATACGTAGTCACGTCCAACGCTGCTGAACTTGAAAAATTCTTTCAGGAAGCCATTGAAAACGGCTGCGAAGGTCTAGTATGCAAGTCCATCGCGAAAGATTCTGTGTATCAAGCTGGAGCCAGAGGCTGGTTATGGATCAAGTACAAGAGGGATTACAAGAGCGAAATGACCGACACAGTCGACCTTGTCATCGTGGGAGCTTTTCACGGGCGAGGCAAGAGGGCTGGAGCTTATGGAGCTTTGCTCGTTGCAGCTTATAACCCTGAAAGTGACACGTTTGAAACGGTCACGAAATGCGGGACAGGGTTCACGGATGAGGACTTGAAGAAGCTGCCTAAGATGCTTGAGAAACACGCAGTTGCGCAGAAGCATTCAAGGGTCAACTCGATGATTGAGGCTGACGTGTGGTTTGAACCCTCGATCACCATAGAAATACTGGGAGCAGAGGTGACACTGAGCCCCATTCACACTTGTGCGATGGATTCCATACGCAAAGGAAGCGGATTGGCTATAAGGTTTCCGAGGTTCACGGGCAAATACCGGCCTGACAAGGCTGCAGAAGATGCAACGGCCACACGGGAAATCCTCGGGATGTACCAGAAACAGTTGAAGAAAATAACAGAAACCTAGACGTTAGGTCAATCTCTCGCGGATATGTGCCTTCATCATGTTTCTTCTGTGATGTTTTCGGAATTGCAGATCGGTGCAGCTTCTGCTTCACACGTTAAGGACCCATGACAAGGAAGGGATAGAGGTTTTATCCATAACGTTTATTTCGACTGCCCTTCATTATCACTTGTTGGGGGATTATGACGATTATCAGACTTTTTATTGCTTCAGCTCTGGTGATCTGTCTGGTCATAACCCTTTGTCCGATAGTGACGATTACTAAACGCCTGAGCGTGTACGCTGGGACTCTCGGGACATTCTTCGCAAATCATAATGCGCCGTATGCGCTGATCAACGTGAGCGACTACACGGGAGAAACGGATTATGAACGCATCCAGAAAGCGTTGAACGATGTTACCCCCGAGGGCGCTACAGTCTTCATTCCAGAGGGAACATGGGAAGCCTGCAATCTTTCAGCGATTTCCAACACGATAATCTTGGGCACGAATGGCACCGTGCTTAGACGGCCTCAGAACACTACTGCCCCACTCATCACTTTCCAAAACCAAGCAAATTTTGCAGTGTTGAACATTACTTTTGACGGTCAAAACGTGACCGATGCTTCAGGGATCCAGATCGTGAACGGTACAGGCTTTCGCATTGCAGACAATGTTTTTCAGGACGTGGCATGGCACGCTCTGCATGTCACCGGTCAATGTCAAGATTTTTTCGTTGAGAACAACGTTTTCCTGCATGCAACTGGGGCGCCTCTTCTTATTTTCGGTTCTCCAAGCGTCCGAATAATCAACGGTTTTCTTGTGGCCAACAACACGTTGATGATGAGCGATAACAACGGAAAAATCGGTGTCGCGTTTGCGGCAAACGGCACAGTCGCGGACAACTACTTGTATAACTGCACATATGGCATAGCGACACGATGCGTCTCTGACCTCGTCATAAGAAACAACAGAATTGAAAACTGCACCAGTTACGGTATCTACTTGGGAACACAACCAGGCGACGTTGGCTCTGACAACATTAGCATCATCGAAAACTACATCTCAGGGTCAGACGTAGGAATAGCCCGCTACTATGGAAGCGGTTCCATGATCAACATCACAGTTAGAAACAACACGATTGTCAACAGTATCCAGTCAGACATATACGCCGACTTCCAAGCCTTTTTCGTCAACAACACCCTAACATCAAAAGACAAGGTCAAGCTGCTTACTATTCCATTGCAGTTCACCGGCAACGTTGACTTAAACGTGACCTTGATCATTCCGGCAGACGTCGAAGGCGACGGTAAGGTTAACATGCGAGACGTGGGCATCGTGGCACGCCTTTTCCAAAGCAGCCTAGGCTCTGACAACTGGAACCCTGCCGCCGATGTAATACAAAACAATGTCATAGACATGAAAGACATAAGCTTCGTAGCCAAATGCTTCAAACCTTAACAGAACAAGGGCCAACAGTTGTCTCATGGCAACTTTCTGACTAGACTAGATCTGCTGGCAGATGGAATTTGATTCCACAACCCTTAAAAGCAAAGCAGTTGCCAAATTGATCACGAGAAAGGAGAGAAAATAATGCACAAGAGAATAGAGGATATACTGTTCATGCTACTTGCTATGATTGTCATAACGGCCACTATAACAACTGCGAACCACGTCAAGGCACAAACCACAGCCACAACCATGGCCGTAACGCCTGCGAGCATCATCGATCCGTCTTTAGGCCCGGGCAGCACTTTCATCATAAACCTCACAGTTGCAGATGTCGCAAACCTGTACACTTGGCAAGCCCGAATCATGTTCAAGCCCAGCATACTCAACTGTACGAGTGCCACAATTCCAGCTGACAACATTTTTGCTGGCAAAACCGGTATACCGGTGGATCCAATAATTGATAATGTCGGAGGCTCCGTAACTGCTGGAGTATCGTTGATTGGTGCTGGAGGTGTCACAGGAAGCGGAAAACTAATCCAGATAGGATTCATGGTACTGGGTCTCGGAAACTCTAGTCTCAACTATTCCCTACCATATGGCGCAGACACTTTCCTGCTGGACTCAGACCTGAACGTCATGCCAAGCATGGTTACCAACGGATACTTCAAGAACATGGAAGGTCCACCTCAGCCGCCAGTAGCCTTGTTCGACTACTTACCGAAACCAGTCTTTGTTGGCAACGTGACAACGTTCAATGGTTCTGCAAGCTACGACCCCAATGGTTCGATCGTGAGCTGGGTGTGGAATTTCGGAGAACCTCCGCTTGCTTCCGGTCCAATTGTGACTCATACGTACGTATCTCCAGGCAACTACACTGTGACGCTTACGGTCACTAGCAATAACGGATTGAATGGGTCAACGTCAAAAGTAGTCCCAGTATATGTATATGATAGGCGACCCGCAGTGCTATACATTGATCCGCCTGAAATAATAGATCCAACACTGTTCCCACCTGCGATTGTAACGATCAATGTGACTGTGAATTACGTTACAAATATGTATGACTATAAGTTCAAATTGACCTACAACACTGAAATGCTGACGTGCATAGGCGCGATCATAAACAGGGTTCAAGGTCAGACGGCGTTCACGCCTTTGATTCTCATAGACGACGGTGCAGGCTTCATATGGATAGTTGTTGATTATCATCCTCCAGCAGTGCCTATCACTACTGTTGATCCTTTGGCGCTTGTCACAGTCTACTTCCAGGTCGACATGTCAGGCTCCAGCATCCTGCATCTGAGCGAGACTGAGCTTTCTGACCCTGCTCACAATCCGATGGACCATGAGACAGCCGACGGCTTCATAATGACTCTAATACGAGATGTCGAGATAACTGATGTCGTGCCCTCAACAAGCTGGGTGTACCAGGGATGGCCTGTTGACGTTTTGGTCACGGCCAAGAACAACGGCAACATTAGCGAATCGTTCAGCGTAAAGGCATACTATGATGGTAACTTGATCGGCTCGATTCCGGTCGTGAACCTTCCATCAAACGGTATAACGGCAGTTGTTTTCCATTGGGACACAACAGGAGTTGCGGAGGGCAACTATACGATTTCGGCTGAAGCTACTACTGTTCCATTCGAGTACGACACGACCAACAACTACCTGTCAGATGGCAAAGTGCAAATATTCACTGCCATTAGAGACGTGGCAGTAACTGACGTCACAGCTTCGCGTAACTGGGTGTACCCAGGCGTCTCAGTCAACATAACAGTGACGGCAAAGAATCTGGGAGACGTCCCAGAGTCATTCGACATCAAAGTCTACTACGACACTAACCTTCTGGCAACACGTTCGATCGTCGACCTGCCCAGCGACACAGAAACGATTGAGGTTTTCACATGGGACACTTTGGGCTTGACACCCTGCAACAACTACACGATCTCTGCTGAAGCCACGATTGTTCCATACGAATTCAACACCACAAACAACGTGTTCATTGATGGTTATGTCAAGATAAGACATGTGGGCGACATAAACGGCGACGGCAAAGTTGACATGAAAGACATTGCATTAGTTGCAGCCGCTTTCGGAACTTCTCCGGGTCATCCAAGATGGAATCCTGACGCGGACATAACTGGACCAACATACCTCGTTCTTGACAACAGAGTTGACATGAGAGACATTTCCCTCGTGGCCAAGAACTTTGGACAAGGCTGCTGACCCCTGCTCCCCTCTTCCTTTTTTTCTTGAACATTTCAAGCAAGGACTACACTGTTCGATCGAGAGTTACATTGCTGGAGCAAAGACAAGGAAGCTTGACTGGAGGTTTTTTGCCGAAAAACCTTTAGGTATCAGTAAACGCCTGCAACGAGTTGAATTTGACAATGTTTTCGGAATGTGAACACTCATTCCTTCTTCTTTTCCTTCAGCCAGCATAATTCTGACAACGTTGGAAAAGCTTAAAAATAAACGCCCCTGATATACTACCCGAAGGGTTAAAACATGGCAAAGAAAAGTTTCAAGAAATCAGTTACTAGTACGATCGCGATCATGACAGTTGCTTTAGCTATCTTTGGAATTGCAGCGGTAAACAAAGCATACGCAGTAGATATTCAGCCGCCGGTTTCAATATGGATTGATCCGCCGACATTGAATTTCACGAGTGGGACCACCCATATCAATGACAAGTTCAATGTCACAGTCTGGGTCAACACTGAGAACGGCACGGTTAGCCAAGCAGTATTCACGTGGCAGCTAATGTTGACTTTCAACTCAACCTTACTAACTTGCACGAACGTAGGATACACGGGAACAGGCAAGAGTCAATTCTTCGGAAACTCGAACACTATTCCAGTATCTCCTATAATCGCAGCCGACAGTGTCACGCATGGCGAAACATTACTTGCCGGGGATAAGTCTGGAAACGGGTCGTTGATTTGGCTCGAATTCCAGATAATGATGGAGCCAAACGAGACCACAGGCGCACTCAACTCAGTACTGAGTCTTAGCGGGGCGCCAGCCTCTGACACGTTCTTGCTTGACCCGGACCTTATTATTATTTCCCCGTTGAGTGTTTACAATGCAACGTACAGCTATTCATTACCGCTTCCAGATACTACACCGCCGACTATAGATGCTCCTCTGAGAACACCATCCGGTAGCGTCCCAGAGAATGAGACAGTCACAATTGCGGCCAACATCACTGACAATGTCGGCGGCTCTGGCGTGGCTAACGCTACACTATCATACACGATTGACAACTCAACATGGACAAATGCTGCAATGAATTCTAGTGGCAACACGTGGACTGGCACTGTCCCAGGCAAACTGAACGGCACAAGAGTCTGGTACAAGATCACAGCGTTTGATGGTGCTGAAAACAATGCAACCAAATACGAAAGTGGCACTACACCGTATTACTACGACGTGGTTCCTGAATTCATGACAGCAGTTCTTATCGTGATGCTGACTGGGTTAGCTGGCGCAATGGTCGTGTACCGAAAGAAACTTGTTCGACTACCCTAACCACCCCTTTTTTTGCCCAGCGTGTCCTATAAAGAAAGAGATTTTCCCAGTTCTTATGTCTCGGAGAGGCATCCAGTCGCATGAACGTCTCTGCTCACACTTTCCCAAAAGAGTATAGGGGTGTGTACTATTCGATTTCGTTTATTTTTTGGTGGGCAACATTTGTGACGGATAACTTCCTATTAACAGTAAAATCGCAAGAAATCACCAAAAAATACGGTAGTGTCCTAATATAAGATAGTGTATCTGTTTTGTTTGCATATTCTCTTTCGTGGGATAATGTCAAGGCCGAGAAGTAAGGTAAATGTGGTATGCTAAAATCGCGGGTGTCGCTTTTATCTTAAAGAGAAAGGAAAAGACATAATCAAGAGCGGAAAATACCGTACAGGGCATCAACGGTATTATTGTCTTCACTGTGGCGTATACTTTATGGAGACAAAGGGTAAGCCCCTCTATAGAAAACACTTGCCAGAAGAAGAGATAATTAGCATGTAAGCATCTTGTTGAGAAAAACGGAATACGCAGCATAGAGCGAATCACGGGACACCACCGTGACACGATAGGAAGATTACTAGAAGACATGGCCGAGCATGCAGAAGAAACAAACGAGTATCTCCTAAAAAACTTGAATTTGACAGCATTAGAGTGCGACGAAATGTGGTCATTTGTTAAAAAAAAGCGAAGAAGATTAAGCGTGATGGCGCAGCTCGGTCTGAAGAAGGCGACGCATGGATTTACACAACCATAAAACGCGGCACCTATTTCTTCGCTGCATTCGCAATCGGGAAATGGACGCAAGAAACCTGCGCGTTAATGCTAGAGCAGCTGTCCCGCAGGATACGGTAGCCTTCTGAACTTTGCAGAATGACCGTTTTCACTGATGGAAATGACGATTATACCTACGCTTTATTAGCGTTTTATGATGTTTCATGCGTGAATTATGGCCAGCATATAAAAATTAGGGAAAAAGGAACAGTGGTGGACAAAAAGAGGATGATGATCTATGGGTGTATGGACCTTGATGAGATTGAGACGATTGATGTCGAAAGTTTTAACGGCATATTCAGAGAAAGGGTCGGCAGGTTGGTGAGGAAAACAAAATGTTTTGCGAAGCTGAAGCGTAGACTCACATGTTCCATTACTGTATTCCAGTTTTATTGGAATTTCATCAGCGAGTTAGAAAGAAAAAGATCTCCAGGCATGATGGAGGGATTAACAGATCATGTATGGACATGGCACGAATTTCTACACCAAACATTAACTATCACGAATTAGGACACTACCCAAAGATAGAATAGACCAAACTCACCAAGAACTCTACGCAATGGCAGCCCAACTTGAACAACGTGGCTACCCCAAAGCAGCCTCATTCATAACTAGAAACGCCGGGTTCATGGTAACGTTTGCGGACCTCGCATTAGACGGCATCGAGATTCCCTACACTAACAACAGCATGGAACGCTTAATGGGTGAAGTTTCTAAAAGGTGCAAAGGACACTGGCGACACTGGTCAACTGTAGGCTTAAGAAACATACTCGCCTTAGTACTCACCAGATACACAGACGAAAACTTTTACCAACAATTCAAAAACGCTTATAGCCACAACACACCATTTCACTAGCGTCTGCAACACAACTCTAACAGACAAATGAACAGCACCAAAATTTGCCGCAAAGCCGCAACTGGCAGTACCCGTATGTACGGGCACACTTGGAACGTGGCAGAAAGTTCTTGACGCTAATTCTATTCTGCTTTAGAACTGTGAAGCTTTCTCCTTGGCGAAAATCTACGCTACGATTCCTCGGTTCCTGGCTACACAACCGGGCGTTATTTCAGCAGTCTGACACTCATGATCATGTTCAATCGAGATGACTCGTTCAAATAATGCACCACGTAGTCTTTGGCAGCTTCGTAACTTACGTTCTTTCCAATGACTATGCCGCTCAATTCATACTTGGGTCTCGTCCTGAATCTCGGCATGATCTCCTGTTGGCTTATGTTGTATTTTTTTATGATTTTTATCTTGTACCTTTCGATTCCATGTTCTGAGCAGCTGGCTTCGACAATCAAACTGGCCATACTTAGACCTCTCCTGTTCCCCAACATTAATGTGCATGCTGCAATATAAATTTCTGTCGCTGAAGGGAACATCGCCGCGTTTTTTGGTTCGCAAAACTAGTATGCGCGCACGCATTTTGCGTTCGATTCAGCAAGTTCGCCAAGTCAGTCTTCTGTTGTACTGTGGAAATCCGCCGTGTTGGCGCACTTGGCGACGATATTGTCTATCTCTCTTCTGAAGTCTCTGTCAAGAGCTTGCATTGCCTCTTCGGACTTCAGGCTTTTCAGCATGAAGTACCCGCCGCCGAACATTGAGGTCAAGATCATTGGAAACGCGAATCTCTTCTCTTTCTTGCAAGTTTGGAGGCTTATCGCGAAATCGTTGGGTTCTCCTTCGATTTTTATGCATACATCATTCTGCATCTTGTAGTGTTTTGAGTCTCCCACGATAATTTCATGGCCTCTCTCAGTCTCGACTCCTACGATGTTCCCGAAATCTTCTGTCTCAAAAAATTGAACAATTCTTTGTCTGATATCCGCTAGGTTGGCATTGAGGCCTCTCCAGCTTTTCTCCATGCAAGGCACCAATGGTGAATCTAGGTTTTTCTAGCTCTTAAACTTCTCGACCCTTGCTGGGTCTTATCGAAGCAGGGCTTTCACGAGGCAGGTGACGGTTCAAGGCTCCTTCAAGAGCGGTTCTCGACATGTTTCAACGGTTGCCTTCAACACTAGCCTGGCCCTAGAGAATACAGGTTCTCTCCTGGAATAAAGATCAGGGTTATATCGCCCATTGCTTCGTCACAGTTTATCGTGATATTCATCGGGTACTGCCCCGCTGTCAGGCGGCTTTGTATGCCAAATTGAGGCAGTATCTCGCCCGAAAAAGTTGACGTTCCGTTAGGCACGTATTGAAAGGTATTCTCAAGGGGATCAGACATTCCAGCTGTAAATATGACTAAATTGTGGGCATCCCCGCCTACTGGCGTGAAGTTGAAGGCGAAATCCGTTATCGCTATCGTAATGTTGCCTCCTGCCAGAGGCCTGTAGATTCCTGCCAAGTCAGAGATCACGAAATATTTGCTCGAATCCTTAGGCGGCTTTGGATGACTGTTTGTATACACAAGAACCGATATCAGTACTGCAGTGACTACGATGGCGAAGACGTATGGCCATTTTCTTCTTCTAGACTTGGCCTGTCTCACGGCTTTTTTGGTCATGTTTTCACCTGTTCTCTTGTTTTTATATTTTAGAGACGGCGAAATAAACGTTTTGACATTGTTCAGTCAAAATCATGGAGTATTTTCTTTTTATGGTTCAGAAACGGATATATGTTCAAAAGGCGTGTCCTTTTTTTGGATGTTCGGATTTGGTAGGGCCTCTTGGAAAGAAACGGTTTTGGCCTCTCAGGGAAAGATGGTTTTGGATACTTTTCGGTGTGCTAGTTGCTGTGCTGATCGTGCCTTTCTTGATTGTTGGCCTGATCGTTAGATTAGTGCCTGCTTCGAATCTGTTTGGTGTTTTGATTTGGATATTGATGGTGACCGTGGTTATTTGGTTGCTTCTTAAGGGTTACAGGGATTGGACCGAGGGCAAGAAGAAAGAGCAGGAGCGTGAGAAGCGCCCTGAAGATGTCCTATCCTTCTTCGCTTCTGAGTTCTCGTTTTCTTTGGAGGTTTTGAAGTGGAAGATCCCACTGAAACAATCTTCCACAAGGATTAAATACTGCTTTTCCCTAGGATTGATTGCGAAAATATGAGAAAGGAGAGAAAAAAATGAATAAGTTTGTTACAACAGTCGCTATCTTTAGTTTGCTACTACTAGGATCTCTGATAGTTGCTCCCGCTAATGCCGTGGGACCACCAACGATCAAAAGGCCGATGGAACTATATGCAGCCACTATTGAAAGTGGTAACCCTAGGTCTGTTGATCCAGCGAAGGCCTACGACACCGCAAGTGCTGAAATGATCGCGAACGTGTATGATACCCTGCTACAATTCGATGCAGAGCACACGGAAAGCTACATACCAGATGTGGCGTTAACCAATGGTACACTACTAAATATAACTGGAACCTCGAGCCCAGAAGGAATGCCATGGTACTATAAATATGTGTTTCCGATCAGAACTGGCATAAACTTCTCTGATGGCACACCCCTCACACCCGCAGATGTCGCATACAGCTTTGAGCGTGAAATGGTTCTGGACATTGTGGGCGGTCCACAGTGGATGCTCTATGAGCCTCTGCTGAACAATGCCGGAGGAGCTGCGTACCTGGGTAATGGAAACTTGAGTGACCCAGCCAACGTTCAGCTTGTCGGCAAGATGATCGACCATGCTGTCGAGTTTGACGCTACGAGTGTGTGGTTCAACATTGGATTCGCAGGATCGTACGCTCCATTCTTGCAGATACTGTGCCAGAGTTGGGGAAGCATCCTTAGCAAGACGTGGATCAACAACGTCGTTATTCCAGCAGGTCGTCCTGACTGGGATGGAAACTGGGCTGCTTCACATGCTGGCTGGGGCTTAGACCACACCGGTTGGGTGGATGTTCAAGGCAGCGCAATTTCACCGCTAGACAATACCGTAGGTCATCCAGGCTATATTATGATGGGTTCGGGTCCATTCATACTGCGAACACTTGACACCGTTAACAAGGAATGGATCATGGATCGCAACGTGAACTACTGGGCTGGTTGGCCCGCAAGCTTCCCAACAATGGCCGGCGCATCACCGAAGGGCTACGTCAATGTTATCCACGTCACTTGGGCTTATACTTGGGCGAACAGGAAGGCTATGTTCCTGCTCGGCGATGTTGACTTTTGCGCAGTTCCAAGAGCAAACATTCCTGAACTGTATAAGAGCTCAACTCCGCCCTATTTCCCGCCGAACTACCCGATCGATGGCATACGGAGCATCGGGCTATTGCCCTCACTGGCAGTGGATGCAATGTTCTATGAGTTCACTCTCGATCCCACTACAGTGTACACAGCTGTCGGTTCACCAGGCGCGTTCAACGAAAACAACATTCCACCAGACTTCTTCGGCAACTCGACTTGGGGTGTCCACGTGAGAAAGGCATTTTCCTCTGCCTTCGACTATAACACGTTCCTGTCAACCGCGTACCTTGGAGAGGCTATGCATCCTGCTACCGCCGTAATCCCAGGTCTCCCCTACTACGACGTGAGCGTCGCAGGCTGGACCTATGACTTGGCAAGAGCAGAGGCGGAATTCAAGGCTGTTCCAGGATTGTGGGACACCGGGTTCACTATAACAGTTCTGTATAACACTGGAAACCTTCCGAGATCAACCGCATGCAACTTGTTAAAGTCCGCAATTGAGGGCTTGAACCCGAAGTTCCACGTCGTCATCAACAGCATCGCATGGGCCACCTACTTGGACGCAATGTACGCGTTCCAACTGCCGATATTCATCATCGGCTGGCTGGCTGACTATCCAGACCCACACAACTTTGCCTACACATTCTACGGAACCTACGGATCATTCTCGTTCTACCAGGGATACTCCGACGCAACTTTTGATGCTTTGCTACAGCAAGGTATTGCGACGCCGGACGGCCCATTAAGACAGGCTATATACACACAGATACAGCAGAGGGCAATCAGTGAATGCCCAAGCACAACGATTGACCAAGCTGCGGGTCGCCACTTCGAACGTGACTGGGTCACGGGCTGGTATTATAATCCAGTCTACTCTGGCAACTACTATTACAACCTGTGGAAGTGGTACTACCTGCCACACGCAGCGCTAGACACTACCGTACAGCCAATAAGCTTCAGCCTACCAGCAGACGCTAACTACGACGGAAAAGTTAACATGATGGACATCGGTGTAGCCGCAAGGAGCTTCGGTGCATCCGCTGGTCCGCCGATACATTCAAAGTGGGTCTTCAGGGTTGACTTCAACAACGACAGAGTCATCAACATGAAAGATATCGGCTACGTTGCCAAGAACTTTGGCACAGTCCAAACTCCAGTTTGGACTCCAACTCCGTAGATGGGTTGATTCAACAATTCCCCTTCTTTTTTTTGTTTAAGAATAACTTGGATTCAATTATGGTTTTCTGTGCACTCAGTGAGGATTTCTGTCCAGCTCGACAAACTTAAATATTGGCCTAACCATTCTTTTCGTGGGCGATTAACATGGCAAACCTGCTCGCCTATATAATTAGAAGACTTATCCTGCTAGTGTTCGTCATTTTAGGAGTTACTATACTGGTTTTTGCGGTCACAATGTTGCTTCCCGTGAATATTCGGGCATTATTGTATATTAACAATCCGCAGCGCTGGAGGCAACTGATTGGACCTACGATTGAGGCGTACGGGTTGAATGATCCTTTCTATCTGCAATATGGACGTTGGCTTGGTCAGGTCTTACAGGGAAACTTGGGAATGTCGATTAGCGCCAATCAGCCCGTGGCCGAGGCAATTGCACAAAGATGGCCGCTCACGATGGAAATAGTGATTTTCGCAGCCCCCATCATTATTTTCGTAGGAATCTTTATCGGAGTGCAATCCGCCATCCACAGGGACACGTCAATTGACCACATGTCGAGGGTTTTTGCGGTCATAGGCTGGTCGCTTCCATCATTTTTGGTCGGTATGACCCTTCTGGCAATTTTCTACGGTTGGCTACACGTACTTTCGCCAGGATCTCTTAGCGAGAGCTCCAAATTATATGTGAGTTTAGGTCATTATGTAAAATACACTGGCATGGACATTTTTGACGGTTTGCTCAATGGTGTACCCTGGATATCCTGGGACGCCCTTCTGCATTGTGTCCTACCAGCAGTTACGATCGTGACTATTGATGTAGCTTTACTGATAAGAGTCATGCGTTCTTCGATGCTTGAATCGATGAGTAAGCCCTACATCATAACTGCCAGAGCCAAAGGCTTGGACGAAAAAGTTGTTATTTACAAACATGCGAGAAGGAACGCCTTGATTCCAGTAGCTACCCTTTCAGGAATGCTCGTCGCTGGGCTACTCGGAGGTCTCATTATCACTGAGACTGTTTTCGGTTTCGGAGGTCTTGGGCAATTTGCTGCGGATGCAGCACGAAACTTCGACACGCCTGCGGTCTTAGGTTACGCGATACTTTCAGCTGTAGTCTTTGTCATAGCGAATTTGATAGTCGATATACTCTATGCGTATATTGACCCGCGAATAAGGTTGGAATAAGAATGAGTTTGAAGAAGAGATGGGAAAACTTTAGAGTCGGAATGAGGCCGAGAATCGCTGAATGGCGATTTATGCTAAAGAGAATAAGGCAATCTTATCTGGCTGTCGCTGGCCTGCTTATACTTCTAGCGTTTGTCGCCATTGCAGTTCTGGCACCAGTTTTGGCTCCTGCCTACAGCTCTGACCCGTTTATAGTTCCGCAGGACAGGGCACTTGCAGCGGTCACTCCATCCCCTACACCGCCCACGACAGCACACATTTTCGGCACAATCGACGAGCAGTACGACCTGTACTATGCATGCATTTGGGGGACGATAACGGCCTTTCGCGTAGGAGTCCTTGTTGTGGGAGCGTCTCTAGTGATTGGGTTAATTATCGGAACAGTGGCTGCATTCTATGGAGGTATGTTGGATGAAGCGTTGATGAGGTTTACAGATATCATCATTGCATTTCCAGGTCTGGTTCTTGCGATGGTTCTCGCCATCGCCTTTCCTCAGACTATTCCAATGAATATTTCTATGGTTATGCTCGCAGGTTCTTTTATTGCCATGTTTGTTCTACTGGCTTTTCGTCCTGACCGTCGTTTGATGTTGGTCGACCTTCTGATTATCGTGTTTTCGTTATTCTCTGTCTTTAGCTTTCCCCTTGACGTAAAACTTGGCTTGTCCCAACTTGACAAGGTTTTGCTCGCCATCACGATTGTGGGTTGGCCAGGCTATGCGAGAGTGATCAGGGGGGAGGTCTTGAGGGTCAAGAACGAAGACTATGTCGAAGCATCAAGGGCCTCGGGTTCTTCAGATGTCAGAACCATAATAAGACACATTCTGCCAAACAGCATGTACTCGATTTTGATCGTGGCCACGCTGGACATTGGCTCAATAGTTCTAACGACTGCTGCACTGGCCTTCATTGGTGTGGGGGCGCCCGTCAATTATGCCGACTGGGGACAGGCTATCAGCAGGGCTCAAAGCTGGATTTCAAGCGGTGACCTTATCATAAAAAACGCCCACGTTTTCGTCATACCAGGCTTGTTCATCGTATTATTTGTCGTAGGCTGGAACCTGCTTGGAGACGCTCTTAGAGACGTATTGGATCCAATGCTGAGGAGGAGATAGGATGAGTCAGGAAAACATGGTGGACATTCGCGACCTCGAGGTCAAATTCTACACCTATGCCGGCGTGGTGGAAGCGCTTGATGGAGTGAATCTGTTCATTAAGAGAGGGGAGATTTTGGGGCTTGTTGGCGAGACGGGTTGCGGAAAGAGCGTCACGAGCCTCTCAATTATGATGCTGATTCCTCCGCCTGGGAAGATTGTTGGAGGAAGAATACTCTACAAACATGGATCGGAGCAGGGCAATATTCTGGCGATGAGCGCCGACTCTCTTAGAAGGCTGAGAGGACAGGATATCGCGATGATCTTCCAGGAGCCTAGAGCTTATTTGAACCCAGTGTACTCAGTGGAAGATCAGATAGGCGAGGTCATTCTGGTTCACAGAAAAAAGGAAATACTGCAGAACGCTGTCTTCAACATAGAGAAAAAGATAGTCGAGGATCGCCGGATTGTTCTTGAAAAACAAAGAGTTCGGCTTGAGAAACAGAAGGCAGGGAACGAAAAAGACAAGGTGAAGCTTGAGGAACGCAGAGCGATGCTTGAAAAAAAGATCAGCAAGCTAACCGTCAAGCCCCCCTCAAATTTCGAGGTTGGAATTTATGAAAGACTTATTAGGAGCCCGAGATCGCGGAGTGTGGCATTCCAAGCAAGGTTCAGCCGAAAACGTCAATTCAAGAAAGAGCTTCGGAAGGAAGTCGTGCGGGTCCTGAGAAGCGTGGAGATACCCGATGCGGAACGAGTAGCACGCATGTACCCTCATGAACTGAGCGGTGGTATGGCTCAAAGGGTAGTCATTGCTATGGCTTTGTCCTGCAACCCAACGTTGCTGATTGCGGACGAACCGACCACAAACCTCGACGTGACAGTGCAGGCTCAAATCTTGAACCTCATAGTGACCCTTAAGGATAGTCTCGGCTCCTCCATACTATACATAACCCATGACTTAGGCGTCGTCGCACAGTCTTGCGAGCGGGTCGCTGTGATGTATGCTGGAAACGTAGTTGAGACTGCAGATGTCTTTGAGACTTTCAGCCACCCTCTCCACCCCTACACACGTGCACTTCTTAAGTCAATCCCGAGACCGGGAGAACCCTACAAGTCCATCGCCGGAATTGTTCCAAGCTTAGTAAATCCCTTACGTGGATGCAGATTCCATGACAGGTGTGAATACGCGATGGAGATATGCGGCAAAACGAAGCCTCCCTTCTTGGAGGTCAAGCCAGGCCACTATGTGGCGTGCCATCTCTATGGAGGTTTGAAATGACCAATCTATTACAACTGAGCAATTTGAAGAAACACTACCCCATACGTGGGGGAGTTTTCCAGCGCAGAGTGGCAAGTGTGAGAGCTGTCGACGGGGTTTCGCTGACTGTTCAAAAAGAAGAATGTTTCGGGCTGGTCGGAGAGTCAGGTTGTGGCAAGACTACGCTCGGGAAGACGATCCTGCGGCTTTTTAAACCAGACAGCGGGAGCATTTTCTTTGATGCTCCCGAAGATGTCGTCGAGGAGATTATTCGGTTAAAACAGAAAGATCCTCGGTCAAGAAGACTCAGAGCTTTGAGGGGACAGTACGATATTGCTACTTACCGCGGCGTGGATCTGCAGTCTCTGAGGAGAAAGATGTCGATCGTCTATCAGGATCCGACGACATCTCTGGATCCGAGAATGCTCGTCAAAGATGTAATTGCTGAACCCCTTACTGTACAGGGAATAGCGAAGGGTGAAGAAGCGAAGAAGATGGTCATGGAAATTCTTGAACGGGTGGGCATGAGTGATAGGGCTTTGTACAGGTTTCCGCACGAGTTTAGCGGAGGCCAAAGGCAGAGAATTGCAATCGCCAGAGCGTTGGTCAGTCGGCCAAAGTTTGTAATTCTAGATGAGCCCACGTCGTCCGTCGACGTTTCGGTACGAGCTCAGTTGCTGAATCTGTTCACCGACTTGCAGAGAGAATTCGGTCTCACATACATGTTCATTAGCCATGATCTCAGCATCGTCGAGTGCATCAGCCATAGGGTAGCTATCATGTACTTGGGAAAACTGGTTGAGTACGCCGTCACGGACGAGATATTTCACAACCCATTGCACCCGTACTCTCAGGCCCTAATCGCCTCTGTTCCGATTCCAGATCCGACGCGTAGGAGAAAGAGTGTGCCCTTGACCGGCGAGGTACCTAGTCCAGTCAATCCTCCTGTGGGTTGCCGTTTTCATCCCAGGTGTCCCATCGCCATGGACATCTGTAAGAAGAAAGAACCTGAACTCTTAGATGCAGGGAAGGAGCACTACGTGGCCTGCCACGCAGTAAGCTCACCGACTGAGACGTGAGGAAGGTGAAAAGGATGCAAAAGAGTCCTCTGAAGATTAGCGTGAAAGGAAAATCGAAGAGAATCTGCGCAGCCATCTGTTGCGTGCTAGCCATTTTTGCGTTAAACATACAGGTACAAAAGATCTCGGCAGCTTCTGTCCCACAGATTGTGCTCGATCAGACTATCAAACTATTGACGATAGGCCAAAATTTCACGCTGACCACAACTCTGACTGACTACCCGAGCCTGTACTGTTGGCAGGTCGTGCTAAAATACAACGGTTCGGTCGTGAGCCTAACGGACATTTCACTTCCGACAAATAACGTGTTCGCGGGCCATTCTGTTATTCTTGGAGAGCCGCCGCTTGAAACTCAGGCACCAGGAGACCGCGATGACAAGCTCAACTTCACCATATTTGGTGCCTCATTGATAGGCGATGAATCGATCTCAGTCTCTAATGGTGTGCTGTGCGAGGCCACGTTTACCGCGATGGCAACTGGGGAAACAGCTATAGCTGTGGTGACGAGTGACAGTCCAGTTCACACATCAACTGGAACTGCATGGGCCTCGTTTGTGTTAAATCCAGACTTGGTGCCATACGAAGAGTTTGCAACTGTCAGCTGCACAGCGGTAGTTGGCGACGTGGCCAATATTGCACCAGTGGCTGTCTTCACAGGCTTTTCCCCGCCAGTTGAAAACGCAACTCATCTCGTGCTTAACGTGAACCCGGGAGGGGCGCAAAGATGGGTAGACACCTACCTGAACTTCAGTACGGTCTTTGACGCTTCAGCATCACAAGACCTTGATGGGCATATAACGCAATACATTTGGGATTTCGGAGATGGCAACACCACAGTTGTCAATGCAACATCGCCTGCCAGTGCAAACGTCACTCACGTCTTCACGAGGACCGGTAAATTCGAAGTTACACTCACAGTGGTAGATGATGGAAATCCCGCTAGAGACTTGCCTCCCCTTAAATCAAGACCATACAGCATCACAGTCCTCGTCGGGATCGTTTTGACATACTACAACTGGAATCCTTTAATCTACACGGTAATTGGCATTATCGCCGTGGCCATAGTGATCCAGGCCATCAGAAGAGCAGTGAGTTTTGCCCGCAGACGCAGAGAGTTAAAGAGCCAGAAAATGCTGACGACATCTGGTCGACCGCCGACCGGAGGGGCGGCAAGATAGAAAATCGATTTCATCGTGCTCTCCGCGCGCGCTAATCATTGTTGTAGGGCAGGTGCTTGACTACTCCAACTGGACACCTTTCGTGTAGTGCGCGCTACTGTGGCTGGAGCGGCGTACCACGCGTTCAGAATAAGTCGCGGATACCTGCGGGCGAGGAGAGAGACGAGGACACGAAGACTGGCAAGCAAACGACCTTCGCCGCCTTCACACTCAGGTCCATGATAAGAAGGATCATCAGCATCTTTGCACACGCCCTCTTGCACTCATTGAAGAACTGGTACGCGCGACGCTTCAGCTTCCCATTATGTTTAGTTTGCAACATCATGCGTCGGTCTGGCAAGTATTCCTCCGTTTTCAATGGTCTGACTGCAAGTAGAAGATAATTCCATAAGGTTTAAATCCAAACAAGCTTAACAATACTTCGCTGAAAGGAGAAGGGAGAATAAAAATGAACAAATCCCGTAAAATAGTAGCTACTCTATTAGCCCTGATAATATCAACAATGGCAATCACACCCGCATTCGCGATACCACAATTGCCACCTGCAATATGGCCAGAACCCGCAAGCATTAATCTCAACACGGCCTCACACAGCATAGGCTACAAATTCAACGTCACCATATGGATAAGCACAATTGGCGTCACCTACACATGGCAAGCCAGAGTCTTATTCAACACTGCACAGCTTCAAGTATCAAACGTTAACTTTTCGCGCAGCGACTTCAATGAGATCAAAAGCCAGTTCTTTGTAGGCAAAACAGTGATCCCAGGTGTTGCAATCGTTGACAATGTACTGGGAAGAGTTGACACTGGCGAGTCACTACTGGGAGCCGACAGCCGTGCAGCTGGAACTGATTCGCTGTTCTGGATCGAATTCACGGTAGTGGCTGCACCAGGCGTTGGAGGAGAACTCAATAGCCAGATAGCAGTCGACTCAAACGCCGGCAACACATTCATCTTGGATCCGGACCTGGTTAGTGTCCCAGGCGTGAGTATGGGTTCTACCGCATACAAGTTCACATGGACAGCGCCAGGACCCGCACGATTGGAAGTCACTCCGGCCTCACAGAGTTTCGGTTTTCCACCGCCAACTCTCGTGGTGGGCACGACTTTCACAAGCGATGTCGTGATTACAAGCTTGAGCGCTGGATGGTATATTGGCAACGCAACCACACACTTGGCATACATCAGCACGTTGATTTCGGTCACATCTGTAACGTTTGACCCGATCTGGGGCACAACAAGCACAGCAGGCAGCGTTCCAGGCGACCTCTACTTGGAAGTAAAGAATGCAACCTCAAACCCGAGTGGAACAGTCAAAATTGCCACAGTCGAATTCACGATACTCTTCCAAGACTTTGCCCCGCCAAGACCGTTCCCGCCAGCGCCAGGATCCTCTGACGACACGCCACTAGACCTGAACACTTATGCCTTGTGGAGCACCGCAAACATTCCAATCACTACGAACGCAGCTGTTGACGGTTTAGTGAAGATCTATGCCTATCAGACACTGGTCCCACCATACCTCAGTGTCTCAAGCGCAACGATGGGTCCAGGTCCAAGCATCGGACAACTATTCAACGTGACAGTCTCGATCAACGACCTCAGCGAATTCTTGAAAATGATAGGCGTACAGTTCAGACTAAAGTATCCGGCAACCTTGATTGAACCAGTCGCTGTGTATGAAGGACCATTCCTGCCAGACTATGCAAGTCAACAGCCAGGAAGCCTAGGAACTTTCTTCGTATCGTTCTTTGAGCCTGACGGTCTATACGGACCCCACGTACTCGTCGGCAACATGATCCTGCCCGATGAGAATGGTACTTGGCATGACCCGCAGCCCAAAGGCACAGGCGTCCTAGCTACAATCACCTTCAAAGTGATTTACCAATCGTTCGGCGACCCAGACATGAGCGGACCACTCCACATAGTCGAGCAGATGGCGATCGGCCTTGACAATCTAGTTGACCAAAACATCGTTGACGTACCAATGCTGCCACCAGTTGACGGCTTGTACACCATAACCACAAACCTGCCAGGCAGAAACATAGACCTGTTCGGCGGAGCAGTCAACAGCGGCTACGGCGCAGAAAAATGCCATCCGTTCCCAGCACCATACGGCGGACAAGGACCAAACGCACCGATGGACCTCGTTGAGGAACAATCATGGGTCTGTCTACACGCAAACGTCACATACAACTACTGGCCAGTACAGCACAAACTAGTCGGCTTCCAAGTCAACTACCCCGACGGATCTCTATACGCAAACCTGTTCGCTTTCACAGGCGAGTTCGGTGAAGCAGTCGTAGAGTTCAGGATGCCATGGCCATGCGAGAACCCAGAAAGCCTCTTCGGCGTCTGGCACGTCGTAGCAGGAGTACAAGTGGCTGACGTCTACATGAACGACACGATGGACTTCCACTATGACTACCTCGTACAGATCTTCAAGGTGACCACGGACAAGTATGAATACAACCACGGCGAAACCGTCGAAGTATGTGTCACATTCGGATCACATGCCCAGCAAGACTACCCGATCCTGTTGAAGGTCCACATCGCCGATGAACTTGGCGTGATAATTGGACACTTCGAGATCGCAACACACGTTGGCGGAACAGTGTTCTGTCAATACAAGATGACTACACTCTGCGGCGGCATCTGGATACCGAAATATGCATATGCAGGAATCGCCACGGTACACGCAAACATATTTGACCAGGAGCCGATATTCGGCGGAGCCCCGTGGACCCCAGAATACACACCACCTCCAACAATCGCCATACAACCATACTAGATAGGGTAAAAAAACAAACCTTACTTCCCTTTTTTTGTTTTCATCCTATAGTAATAGAAGAAGATTCCTCAAACCTTAAGTAGATGTCAGAGTATTGATGAAAAGTGATAGTTATGCGTAAAGCCAAAAGAACGGTCGAGACTCTTATTTTCTCCATGATGAGTGTACTCATTATTCAGGCTCTTGTCTTGAGTAGCTCCTATTCCTTGCACACAGTCACTGTTGATATTACAGCAGCATCAGACGAAGCCTCATACTACATACGAGAAAAAGCCACAATAGGCGGAAGTGTTCTTGAAGACGGACATCCCGGAACAGGCTATCTAGTGACCGTCCAGGTAGATAACAGTAACGGGTATCCTCTGCTTTTCAGAACCATACAGATAGGCAATATCGATACTGTCAACCGAATACAAGTGACCAACATTTCGATGACAGACTCGTCATTTGTCGACACAAGCGCTGCTGTTGTTAACACACAAGTCAACCTCAAAGTTACAGTACATAATACCATGGCGTCGCAGTATCCTGTAGTTGTGAGTGCGACAATCTTCGACGGCAACCTTATTCCAATGTTTTCACAATACTCGAGTTTTACGATAGAACCCCTGGATACTAGGACGATAATATGGTACAGTTACATTCCAGAATGGGCGTATTGTGGGAAAGCTTTCGTTGCGGTGGGCTGCTACAGCGATCTCCCTAGGAACGGTGGCACACCATACGCGTCTGAAGCGCAGTATCAATTCTACGTTACAAGAAGCCGGGAACTTGTCCGAACTAACTCGATAATCCCGCCTGCTAATTCAAGCAGCCCAGGACTGTACGGCGTCAACTTCAGAATGCCCCCTGACACATTTACGTTGCCAGGCAACTACGTGGCCAGTGTAGTAGCGCAGTCGGTTAACCCGTTAATAAGGAGAACTGCCACGACTTCGTTCAGTCTGACCGATTATCCCGTCCCTCCGCAGGCCGCGTTCACTTACACACCTTTGAAGGCTTACGAAGGCTTGACCGTGACCTTTGACGGGTCCTCTTCCTCAGCGGAAGGCTACAACGATTCGATAACACAGTACGAATGGACAATAAACGATCCATACAACTACACTCACGTTGTAAGCGGGGCTAGCTCCACGTCTCATGCCTTTTCCCACAATGGCACTTACACCGTCCAGCTGAACGTAACTGACACTGAAGGACTATGGTCCACAACATCCAAACCACTGTCAGTATTGCCAGAGTTTGGTCCAACAGCAAACTATACATGGGCTCCCACCAATCTGGGATACAATCAGACAGCGACATTCAATGCTTCCCAATCACAGCTAGGATGGAGCAAGCAACTCGGAGGATATGCTCCAATAGCGAACTACACTTGGAACTTCAACGACAGTACGCCGCTGGAAACAACGCCCAACAACACAACACCGCACAAGTTCACACAACCTGGAAACTATTCAGTCCAGCTTACAATTATGGATCTAGTAGGAAGAACCAGCTTATTCTCAGCGATTGTAGGAGTGAAGAACGCGACAAATCCGTACGACCTGGATGGCAATGGCAAAGTAAACATGATAGACGTGGCCATAGCTGCTCATGCCTTTGGCTCTACACCTGGATCGCCCAACTGGGATCCACGTGCCGACATTGATGGTAGCGGCAAGGTAGACATGAAAGATATTGCTCCAGTTGCCAGAGCGTTCGGAACCTAGTAGATAGTTCCAGACTGAAGCTTCCATGGCAAGTCGCGGAAACGATTTCATCCTCTTTTTTCTTGTGTTGGGTAACCTAGCGCATGCCTGCAATATCGCGGCTGTGGAGAGCACATATGTATTCGCAAGAGAACGCAAAATGTTTGCGCTAGTATCCAGCTCCAGCATAACAGCGGTTATGCTTTTCTTGCTCGGACCGACCGTTGGTTTCCCAGACCTGGAGTCATTGTCTGTGTTAAGGGATTTGGTACTGTCCTAATTTAAGTAGTTTAATCTTGTATAGAAGAATTCGTGCCAGGTCCAGATATGAGTGGACAAGCCTTCAATCATTGCTGGGGTTCTGTGTCTTTTTATCTGCGAAATGAAGTTCCAGTAAAACAAGAAGAAGCTTATCGCATAATGCAGACGCTGCTTTTTCTTCGAAATACACTTTGTCCTTCGAACAAGCCGCCCCAGCCTTTCCCGCAGTATGCCGTTGAAGTTCTCAACGTTGACGGTCTCGATGTCTTCAACCCTAGGATCACCGTATATTATTCTCTTCTCTTTCTTGATGAGTCTGCTCCTTTCATCCCTTATCTTCGCGAGCTGACCATAATTCACGTTTTCAACCCGAAAATATTCTGGAAGAGCATACACGTAGTCGTCGTTGCCGTCGGTGAAAACCTCCAGCTTTTCTTTTTCTTGTGGGACAGCCACTTTGGTGCTGAAGTCGCTTAGCATCTGGCTGCAGGTCTGCTGGGTCCATTTGCCTATGGAGAACGCGGCGAACAGGTATGAGTGCCTTTTTAGGGCTGTGTAGACGTAGGTGCTACCTTCCGTAGCTGCAGTTGGGCTGTTATGCTTAACTTTTTTCTGTTTTTTTTGATGGTCGTCCAGAACTTGTCCATTTCGTACTGTGACAGGCTAAGGTTGCGAAGCAGAGTCTGGTTGACCTGCTCTGCGTGCTCAGCTAGGTCTTCTAGCAATGTGCCGATGGTGTCTCGGTGGTGGCCGGTGATGCGTTCTATGGAGCGGATCCCGTTTTTTTCGACGAGGAGTTTGCATATTTTGGTGATTTCTTGTTCGGAGAGGTGTTTGCGGTAAAGTGGGGTTAGTATGGTTTCGGAGAATGTGCGGCCGCAGTGGAGGCATTTGTAGATCTGGTGTCCCGCGTGGTTCTTTCCTCTCTTGATTATGTCCTTTCCTTGCTCCTTAAAAGAGTATTTGCATCTGAGATTCTGGCAGCTGACAGGCGAAAAACTTCTTGGCCTTGCCATAAAACACTGATGCGCAGAACAACTATATTAAACCACATGAATTAGGACAGTACCCTGTTTTGGAGAGTTAAGACTGTCTGGTGGTTGGATGGACGGGCTCGTGCCATAGGGGGCCCCCTCCCCCCTGGGCGCTTGTCTGCGTGAAAACAGATTGAAAAGAAGAAAATCTGGCTGAACCGAAAAATATATTTCAGGTTCCACCGCGCGAGATTTGGGAGAATGATTTTGTAGCAAACCTCAACGCGTGGGCTCGGCGCGCGCTGGCTTGTCCCTAGATTAATTAGTGCAGTTGGGGTCTCGTATTTTGTGGCTTGCGTCGAAGCTTAGGAGGTGAATCCCAGCGGGACAAGATGAACACGAGACCCTTGAAACCCTGTTCCGAAACGTGGACTTAAGTTTTGCTAGAGCAGCGTTACTAGGGTGCTTCCACACGGTTGGGCCTGGGAGACCTCCAAGGAATCCCTTAGGGGTTTTCAGAACTTTCATTGTTATGAAAATGAAGGGCGTTCGCAGTCTAAGAGAAATGACCAGACTCCTCGACACAGACCAGCGGCTCAGAAAATTGAGCCGTATCAAGAAAGGTGAAGCCGCGTATCCCCGAAGCGTTCTCAGCAGGTTCATCCGCAAAGTCGGAGAAGACAACCTCACGAGGATAATCGAGGAGAAAGTTGTTAAGCTCTTGAAACGGAACGACGCAAAAGACGTTGACGCCGTGTTGGATGCTTCGTTCATAAAGGCTTGGAGCACACGGCATCAAATGGACAGTCAGAAGGGCTATTCTGACGGTGACGCGAGGGTTGGAAGGGCAGGCAGAACCTTCGGACTCGGCTACAAGCTTCATTTAGCCATCGATTCGGAGAGCATGCTTCCTTTGACCTGCGTTTTTGCTTCTGCCAACCAGAACGAGAAGAAACACTCACTAAACATACTGGAAAGGACGAAGCAGATTCTCAAGCGGTCTGCAGCCAGACTGAGAAGCGTGATAGCCGACAGTCAATACAGCGACGGCAAACTCAGAAACGCCGTTGGTGAGACGGTGATTCCTTATCCGGCAAACCAGAAACGTGGCGTAAGAGACATCCTTAGGGTGGACAAGAAGTTTCGAACTTATGGACCAGAAGACCAGAAAAACGAGTATCATAAGAGGCCGCACATTGAGGCGGTTTACAGTTTCCTGAAGACGCAGTACAGCCTAGCAGTCAACAAGGTCAGAGGCTTGAAGAACGTAGCGTCCTACGCGCTCTACAGCCTACTGTGCTTGGTTCTGAACAGGGAAGCAGCCGAAAACATCATAGACCAGACAAAGCAGTCTCACCAACATACTTCAACACCTAATAAAGGGACAAGGCAGCGCGCTCACTGATTTTTTGAGCCCTTCTATTGTTCAGCAGAGGAATCAGATACTCCATTTCATTGAGAAGAAGGATGTAAGAATATTCAATTTCTGTCTTTTCTACGCCAGTGGCAGCGGCGATTTCCTCAACAGACTCTGACAGCCCGCGCGCGCCGATGCAGCTTTCTGAGGAATGCCCGGTCCCTTTTGCGGCATAGTCTGTAGTTAGGAATATCCCCTAAATGTCCTCCTCAGACTTCATTTGTTGACAATAGAACATAATTCCTGAACGTTTAAATCGAGGATTCAAGTGCAAATACTATTGCCGAGAAAGGGAGAGGGAAAAGATAGACCAGTTTCGCTTACGAGAGATTAGCACTCGCGCTAAGCTTCAGTTTGGCAAGAACGACAGACAAGGTGATAGATGATGAAAAAGAAGTTTTGGCTACAGTTGATGGTCTTTTTTCTTTTCGTTTTTCTTGCGGCTTGCTTGTCGCAAATGCAGAAAAGTTCCGCTATGATCCCTGCCGATTTCTTTGGAGCGATGTCAGCAGATCCCACAGTGTACTACCCTTCTAGCTACGGCCTGCTCGGCCTAACAACGTATTCTTCAGGAAACTTACCCGATTTACAGTCTGACAATAGTGCCTACATGATTTTCAGCAGCTACCAAAGTCAGACGTCAAATCAGACACTCTATGCACATCAAGACACCACCACAATTGGCGGTACAACGTACTACCTTTCAAAACTGAACAGTTCAGACTCGACAGGCACAAGTCTGTCGAAAAGCGTTAGCTCGACGGGTAGAAAACTGTTTGGACAATTCGCATACAGTCTATTTGGGGTATCATCAATTCCCGCCAGCACTTGGACTGTTTACTACAGAACCTGGGTTTCAGGGTCAGGATCAACTTGTCATGATGATGTTGACATAATAGTAAGGCAGTCCAACGGCACCATTCGAACCACAATAGCTACTAATGTTGCAACCTCAGCAAGTCTGACAACGACACAGCAGACTCTTTTAGGAACATATTCGTTCTCAGCGTATACAGTAATGAATCAGACCGATTACTTGGAAATAGATTACTACGTTCATGTTACAACTAGTGCGTCAAGAACCGCCTATCTCAGGATAGATGACAATACCCTTGGAACTGCTCAGCAAACGAGAGCGGCCAACATCTATCTTCCCAGTGAATACACGTCTGATGTTGAGTTCCTTGGCTCATCAGACGCGAATGCCTGGACTCAACTCGTCTGGGCCGTAGATAGCTCTTGGACAAGAGCCAACGTTTCTGTAACAATACAGCTCTACAACTATACCCTCGGGGGATATCCTGCAAGCGGAAACGGATACTTGACCTACACGTCAAGCTCAACAGCAAATACGGACGAAACCAAAAACCAAACAATATCAACAAATCCTCTGCAGTTCCGGAACGGTTCTGGCAATTGGAGGATAAGAATCAAAGGAGTGGCGTCCACCACAATTCAGTTCGCCTTCAAAGTAGACTTGATTAACCTTGCTTTCTTGGACACTGCCCCTCCACTCTGGTCGAATGGAGACACAAACAATAACGTTGCTGGGCAACATGCACTCTTCTATGCCAAATGGAATGACAATGTTGGACTCAGCGGCCAAATTTTCGGATCTAACAACACTGGAGTATGGGCCAATGACACGTGGGTTCAGATGGGTGGCCTTACCAATTGGAGCAACGTGACCAAGACATTGAACAGTACGTCAAGTCTCTTGCAATGGAGAGTATGGGCCAATGACACATCTAACAATTGGAATGACACAGGAATACTCTCGTTTAAAGTCCTCAGACCTCCAATATCTTCCTTCACATTTTCACCCTCAACTCTCAACACTGGCGACACAGTCACATTCAATGCTTCAAGCAGCTACGATCCTGACGGCACGATAGTCAGCTACTATTGGACTTTCGGCGACGGAACCAACGCCACCGGCACGGTCACCACTTACGCTTATGCCAACAATGGCGTATACACTGCCACACTCAAAGTCACTGACAACGACACACTGACCAACACGACTACCCAAGAAGCAACAGTGCTGGATCGTGCTCCCGTTGCTTCCTTCACAAATTCCTTGTCATCTGCCCCCACGGGCACAGCCATATCCTTCAACGCTTCAGACAGCTACGATCCTGACGGCACGATAGTCGGCTACTATTGGACCTTCGGCGACGGAACCAACAATACTGGCGTCACAGCGTCACACTCCTACTCTGACAACGGAACATACACTGTGACTTTAACGGTCACCGATGATGATGGTTCACTAGGAACAGCTATTGCAGTGGAGACAATTTTGAACCGCCCACCAGTTGCGTCCTTCACCGCCTCGGCTGACAACGTGCAGACCAACGTGATCATCTATCTCAACGCCTCCGCAAGCAACGATCCTGACGGCACAATAACCAGCTTCTACTGGTCTTTCGGCGACGGCACCAACGCCACAGGAATGAACGTTCAACATGCCTATTCCGAAAACGGAACATACTTGGCTACATTGACAGTTACCGACAACGACCTTTCGACCGCATCTGCAAACACTACAAGAACAATCCTGAACAGGCCACCAGTCGCCATCTTCACCGATTCAGGAGGCACTGTCTACACGGGCCAAACCATAACGCTTAACGCTTCAGCAAGTTACGATCCCGACGGATTTATTGCCAGCTACTTCTGGTCTTTTGGTGATGGAACAAACTCCACAGGTGTAACCACGAGCCACGCATATGCGGAGAATGGCACCTACACCATGTCGTTGACCTTGACAGACAATGACGGCGCACAAGCGAGTCACACATCCAACAAAACCATTCTAGACAGACCACCAGTAGCATCGTTTACGACATCTGCCACCACACTGCACAAAGGTGAGATTCTACACCTGAACGCCTCTGTGAGCTATGATCCTGACGGTTCGATCGTGAGCTATTTCTGGACGTTTGGCGACGGGACCAACGGCACCGGCATAACTGTTGACCACTCTTACGCAAACGCTGGAAATTACACAGTAAATCTGAACGTGATAGACAATGACGGCTCAGTAGCTTCAACCTCCACCGTAATAGCTGTCCTGAACCAACCCCCAATCGCCGATTTCACCGCGTCGCCGGCGACTGTTAATACTGGTGATTTTGTCAGCTTTAGCGCGTCTGGCAGTTATGATCCTGACGGTGTGATTGTTGGTTATTTGTGGGCTTTTGGTGATGGAACCAACGCAAGTGGAGTAACCCCTGCGCATTCGTATGCAGATAACGGGACTTTTGTTGTGACTTTGAGAGTCACCGATAATGATGGTGCAACGGCCACCACAACCGCGACGGTCACGGTTTTGAATCGGCCGCCGGTAGCGTTGTTCACTCAGTCGCCTGCAACGGTCTTCACGGGAGACGTCACGACTTTCAATGCTTCGGCCAGTTACGATCCTGACGGTGCTATAGTGTCGTATTTCTGGGCATTTGGGGACGGCTCCAATGCTACGGGTCTGAGTGTAGGCTATGTGTATGTTGAGAATGGCGTGTACAACGTGATTTTGACTCTCAAAGATAATGATGGTTCTGCTGCTTCGTCAGTTTCCACGCGGACTGTTTTAAACAGGCCGCCTGTTGCCATTTTCACGAAGTCAGCAACCTCCGTCAACACGGGACAACCTATCACCTTTAATGCTTCGGCCAGCTATGATCCTGACGGGTCTATTACCGGCTACTTCTGGTCTTTTGGTGATGGAGTGAATGCCACGGGCGTCACGGCTAGTTATGTGTATGCTGACAATGGGACGTACACAGTCACTCTAGCAGTGACAGACAATGATGGTTCTCAAGCTAATTCCACATCTGCTGTTACGATTTTGAATAGGTCGCCTGTATCGTCTTTCCTTGCGTCAGCTACGAACGTTCACAAGAACGACATAGTCCACTTCAATGCCTCTGCCAGTTACGATCCTGATGGCACAATCGCCAGTTATTTCTGGACTTTCGGTAATGGAGCGAACGCCACAGGCATAACTGTTGACCACTCCTATCCTAACGCAGGAACATACACAGTGAGCCTGACCGTGACAGATAATGACGGTTCAGTAGCTTCAACCTGTACCAGCATCAACATTGAGAACCAGCCGCCAATCGCCAACTTCACCGCCTCACCCACAACAGTCAACACTGGTGTTGTCGTCAATTTTGATGGTTCAACAAGCTACGATCCGGACGGCGTGATTGTTGGTTATTTGTGGACTTTTGGTGATGGGTTCAACGCGAGCGGAGTGACCCCTGCGCATTCTTATGTCGATAATGGAACTTTTGTTGTGACTTTGAAAGTGATCGATAACGACGGCGCAACAGCCAGTATCACGACGATCATTGCGGTTCTGAATAGACCGCCTGTCGCATCATTCACTGGAACGGCGGACACCGTGCTGACTGGAGACATAATATACTTCAACGCTTCCGCCAGCAACGATCCAGATGGATCCATCGCGAGTTACTTCTGGTCTTTTGGTGACGGGGCAAATGCCACGGGCGTAACAATTAGTCATGCGTATGCTGACAACGGAACATACACGGTCACTCTAACAGTGACGGACAACGACGGTGCGTCCTCTTCTTCACATGCAACAAAAACTGTCCTAAACCGACCTCCAGTAGCATCCTTCACAAAATCTGCAACCCCAGTCTTCACAGGTGTCGTTGTCAGCTTTAATGCGTCTGGCAGTTACGATCCTGACGGTTCGATCATTAACTACTTGTGGGCTTTTGGTGATGGAAACAACGCGACTGGAGTAACTACTGCGCATTCGTATGCAGATAACGGGACTTTTGTTGTGACTTTGAGGGTCACCGACAACGATGGTGCAACAGCTACCTCTACTGCAGCAGTAACCGTCTTGAATAGGCCTCCGATAGCGTCATTCACCCAGTCTTCCTCGACGGTCTCTACGGGCGACACTGTCAACTTCAACGCTTCCGGCAGCTACGATCTTGACGGCTCAGTCGTCAGTTACTTCTGGAGCTTCGGAGACGGAGCCAATGCGACTGGCATGACAGCGAATCACTCATACAATGAGAATGGTTCGTGCACAGTCATTCTAACAGTTACCGACAACGACGGTTCAACTGGAACAGCCAATGCGACCGAAACTGTGCTCAACAGGCCTCCTGTCGCCAGTTTTACCCAGTCTGCCAATCCAGTATACACTTACACCTACGTGTACTTTGAAGCTTCTGGCAGCTACGATCCTGACGGCACTATCATCAGCTATTTCTGGACTTTTGGTGACGGCTCAAATGCTACAGGTACAGCTGTCAGCCATGCATATCTTGAAAACGCCAACTACACAGTGGTTCTCAACGTTACGGACAATGATGGCTCCAAAGCTTCCTCAAACTTCGTCGAAACGGTTCTAAATAGACCTCCAATTGCTTCGTTCACGGTGACTCCAAACTCTCCAATCGCTGGTTTCGCAGCAACTTTTGACTCCTCAAACAGCCACGATCAAGATGGCACAATAGTCTCTTACATCTGGAACTTCGGAGACGGCAACATAACAACTACTGCGAGCCAAGTAATTGCTCACACTTACCAGACATTTGGAATCTGCAACGTGACACTGACAGTCACTGACAACGATGCAGCGATCTCATCAACGTCAAACATGATCACTGTCAGGGCTTATCCATTAGCAGATTTCACTCTGACTCCCACAACTCAATACAAGAATCAGGCTATCGCGTTCAACGCCAGCACATCCGACCCAAGAGGCGGGGTCATCACGTCATATTTCTGGACCTTCGGCGACGGATCTCAACTGAACACCACAAACCCTGCTGTGACTCACACATACGGGGCTGCAGGAAACTACTCAGCAACTTTAACCGTCACAGACAGCGAAAACCTGAACAATACCCTCTCAAAAGGAGTGTCCGTTCTTGAGGGTTATCCTGTTGCATTCTTCACTTACACGCCAGCTTTTCCTGCGACTAATCAAACCGTCATATTTGATGCTTCAAGCAGCTTTGACCCCAATGGATACGTCGTCAGTTATATCTGGAACTTCGGAGACGGCAACGTAACAAGCATCGCAGATCTTAATATTACTCACAAATATGCTACAATAGGTAACTACACGGCGAGATTAACAGTCACAGATAGTGACGGGCTAATAAACGCGACATTTAAAGTCGTGACTGTGGGGAACTCGCCAACTGCTGACTTCACTTATGTTCCGACAACTCCATATGTTGGCGACACAGTAACCTTCAACGCTTCCGCGTCAATGCCAGGCAACAGAACAATCATAAACTACGTTTGGGACTTCGGTGATGGTTCACCCCTAAACAATGAAACGATTCAAACAACAGTACACTCCTACAGGAGAGCAGGCAACTTCACCGCAACGATGACGATAACGTGGAACGACGGGCTCACAAGCACAACCTCGAAACCAATCACAATCATGAAAGCGCCAATAGCCATTTTCACAATCTCTCCAACATCGCCACAAGCATACGACCCGATTACGTTCAACGCTTCAGGAAGCTACGATCCAAACGGCTACGTTGTAGGCTACATATGGGATTTTGGCGACGGAAACGTGACCACAACAACCACCCCAATAACTACTCATTACTATGCGATCATTGGTAACTACAGTATTGTTCTGGTAGTATCAGACAACTCGGGCTATACAGATTCAGCAACGAGAATCCTGACTGTGACTCCGCATCCTCCACATGCAGACTTTTCTTACTCGCCAGACTTTCCAAAGATAGGAGAGAATGTAAGCTTCAACGCGTCACAGAGCTATGACATTGACGGCTCAATCATTTCCTACAACTGGAATTTTGGCGACGGCAACTTGACAATCGCAACAAATCCCACAATTACTCATGCGTATGCCTCATATGGAAACTATACAGCGATTCTAACCGTGATTGATCAAGACGGCTTGTCTGACAGCAAAGCAATAACCGTAAGAATCAGGGGTTATCCAACGGCCAGCTTCACGATAACACCCAGTATTCTTGTCGTGAACGACACGGCAACATTCGACGCGTCTTCATCCTTGCCGAACGGCGGCACAATCATGTGGTACTTCTGGGTTCTTGGTGATGGCAGTCACATGAACGTGACGAGCCCTGCAGTCACTCACGCATATGCGGCATCCGGGAACTTCACCGTGACTCTGATGGTATCAGACAGCGAAGGACTAAGCAACACGACTTCCAGAATAGTACATGTTTCAATGAGGCCAGAGGCCAACTTCACCTATGTGCCGCTTAGTCCACACACAGGTGATACGGTTACATTCAACGCCTCAGCGTCCAAGCCCAACAGTGGGGTTCTGACAGGCTACACTTGGATTTTTGGTGACGGCAACACCACTTCGACGACGAATCCAATAATAACTCACGTTTACAGCACGGGCGGAAACTACACCGTAATGCTCACCGTGCAGAATAGTGAAGGGCTATCAGCATCAACAACTAAGAATGTTACAGTGCAAAGTATTCCCCCCTACGCTGTATTCGACGTCTATCCAGCAACGCAAGCCACAAACCGACCTGTAACATTCAATGCCAGCGGCAGTTATGATCCTGACGGGTCAATAGCAAACTACACTTGGACCTTCGGTGACGGGAACATAACAGTCACATCTGTAGCGACGATAACACACGTGTATTCCACCCCAGGGAACTACACTGTGACGCTGCAGGTTAAGGATAATCAAGAACTGAGCAATTCCACTTCGAGGATCGCGCAGATCTGCCTTCCTCCCCTTGCCAGCTTCACATACTCACCTGTGGGACCGTACGATCATCAGCTTGTGACGTTCAACGCTAGCGGAAGCTACGATCCTGACGGGTCCATAACCAGTTACAACTGGGATTTCGGTGACGGAATCACGGGCAACGCGACAAACTCAACGATATCCCACTCATACTTGTTCGGCGGAGACTATCAGGTACGACTCGTTGTCGTTGACAACAAAGGATTGGACGGGGCAAATAGCACGATCGTACATGTCAAAGGTAGTCCCGTCGCGCGTTTCACGTGGTCACCAAGCTACCCAATCGCTGGAGATACTGTCATCTTCAACGCTTCTTCATCGTCACCGAATGGCGGAACAATAGGCACATATGCCTGGGATTTCGGCGACGGAGTTCAGCTGAACACCTCGAATCCGATTGCGTCCCACGTGTACAGCGCCTTTGGCAACTTCACTGTGACCTTGACTGTGATTGACAGCGACCAACTGTCCAATTCAGTGTCCAACGTGACGAGGATAAGAGACTATCCAACCGCATCGTTTGTCTACTCGCCAAGCCCTGTTGGGCGAGGGAGTCCAGCAGTGTTTGATGCTTCTGCCTCCGATCCTCGTGGTGGCATTGTCGCGAACTACACTTGGAATTTCGGCGATGGCAATGTCATAGTCGCAAGAGATCCTGTGGTCCAGCACGTTTTCAATAACGCAGGAATGTTTCAAGTGAAGCTTACTGTCTACGATGACGAGGGTTTGAGTGCATTGATGAACAAGACAGTGGAAGTTGTCAAGGTATATCCTATTGCCATATTCACGCACTTCCCAGACAAACCGCTTGTCGTGCAACAGACAACTTTTGACGGTATCGATAGTTATGATCCAGACGGTTACATAGTAAGCTATGTATGGAACTTCGGTGATGGCGTCGTTGTCTCAGGAGTGAACCTCATCGTGTATCACAACTTCAATGTTACGGGAACCTACAACGTCACGTTGACCGTGCAAGACAATGACGGTTATAGCTCATCAGCTTTTGAAGCAGTTGACGTAATCGCTTATCCATGCACTAACTTCTCTTGGTCACCATATCCCTACCCTGTAGTGTTTGCGCCAACGGTCTTCAATGCATCTTCAAGCTCGGCTGGAAGCGGTAATATCACCACATACGTTTGGAACTTCGGAGACGGCAACATATCCACAACAACCAGTCCAGTAACCTCTCATATGTTTAATGCTTCAGGCCTGTACAACGTTGCCTTGACGGTCACGAATAGTCATAATTTGTCGAGTTCCAACGCCAAAACCGTCAGTCTCTGCGGCACGCCTATCGCAGACTTCACATGGACTCCCGTCCTCCCTCAAGCTAATTCGCCAATTGCTTTTGATGCTTCGGCCTCCAAACCCAACGGCGTGGTTATTACAGGTTATGCTTGGAGTTTCGGCGACGGCACTCCCACGGTGCAGACCATGAGTCCGACTGTCTCACATACTTACACATCGCAACAAGCATTCAATGTAACATCAAGCGTCAAGAACATTGCCGGATTGATAGGCACAACTTCCAAGCAGTTGATAGTAGTCTCCTTACCCCAAGTGGACTTCACTTGGACTCCCGCCTCTCCTTTTGCCTATGATGTGATCACTTTCAATGCTTCAGCATCGTCGTCAAACGGCGCAATCACGAGCTATACTTGGAGTTTCGATGACGGCAACACAACCACGGCTTTGGTCCCCGCGATTACTCACTTCTACAGCACCGCGAATGTTTACGTTGTGACGCTGAACGTGACTGACAATTATGGGCTGTCAAACGCCACATCCAAAACTTTGAACATCGTTCCATCGCAGTCGCCGCTAGTCGATTTCACTTTCTCGCCACTCTTGCCAGGAGTCTATGAACAAGTCGTTTTCGACGCGTCAGGCACAATAGCTGAAGGCGGCCTAATCACTGGGTATTCTTGGAATTTTGGGAACGGAACAATAATCACCGTGGCAGATCCAGTTGTACGCCAAACCTACCAGACAGCAGGAAATTTCATGGTTACTCTTAACGCGACAAACACGGTAGGATACTGGAGCATACTGTCGAAACTCGTACAGATCATGCCTACTGGGGGGCCAAAAGCGAATTTCACAATATCGCCAGCCGCACCGTCGTACAATCAAACCTTGACTTTTGATGCGTCAAACTCTGTTCTCGGATGGAATGGAACGATCCACCCCCCAATTGTGCTTTACACTTGGAGTTTTGGAGACAGCAACACGACGTCCACAACTACACCTTTGATCCATCACGCCTACTCTCAGAAGGGAGACTACACTGTCACCTTGGCGGTCATCGATGCCAGTGGAAAAACAGACAGCTTGACCCGGACGATAGCCATCTCGAGCCTCATCGGCGACATTAACGGTGACGGAAAAGTGGACATGCGAGACATCGCCATAGTGGCCAAAGCATTTAGTACCGTTCCAGAAGACCAGAATTGGAATCCGATTGCAGACCTTAACGGCGACGGCAGAGTTGACATGAGGGACATCGCAATAGTAGCGAAGGCTTTCAATCCAACCTAGTTCAACGCGCGCTGCCTTGTCCCGAATTTGGTCTTGAATGGTCTTGATTCTTGTTTTCTGGTTTGGTGACAGTTTTGATGTGGGCATCTGTTTTTAGCCCTGTTGCATGCCGTGACGTTCCAAATGGGCTAGATGCAGCCTCAACGGTTTATGGAAAAACTCTGCTTCCTTCAGGATTTGTTGGAACCCCTGATTTGCCATCTTTCAACACGGCCAAGATTTGCCCACCAAACAAGCCCAAATCAAACGCCAACAGATAAAAGAAGACTTAAGACCACTTTTAACCATTTCAGGGACAAGCCAGCGCGCTGTCTACTTTGTTGTCACCGTTCACATCAGCGATCGGGTTCCATCTTTCAGTTACTGGAGTGCTACTGAACGAATACGCAACGATGGCAATATCTCTCATGTTTACTCTTCGATCTCCATTAACGTCCCCGCCTACCGTCGACAGAATTCCTATTTCAACCGTGCTGTGGTTGTATGTGATCGCAATGAAACGACTTGTGCCCTCCTGGAAAAGCGCAAAGTAGGATGCAGTTCCGTTCACCAAGACCGCAAGATACGATGCGTTCATGAGGTCATGGGAACCAGAGTCACGCATGAGCCTTTTGACCCGTTCGGTCCAGTCTCGTTGAACCGAATAATGTCACTAGTCTGGTTGTAATTGAAGTCCGAGACCGTGCTGTTCGCAAATATGGTCACGTTGTACGTAACGCCCCTCTTGACAGCCTGGAACACGCTTGACTGAAAGCCGCTTGGTTCACTTGAACACACCCGTTGACTGGGATGAAGGGTATGTCAACTATTCCAGTCACCGAATCAATGAGCATTGTCCCCCCGTACATGTCGAAGTCGGAGAATGCTATACTAGAAATGCCTGGTTGTGAAACGTTAAAGAGTATCTGGCACAATGTGCCTGAACCGCTGACGCCACCCGTGCCTAACGTTCCGTCATAAGCCACAACACTTCCAACAGTGTTATCTATCGTCACGCCTAGCCCAAGCGTATAATTCGGGTCGCCCAAGATGTTGTCCGATGGCTCAGTTACGTTTGCACAGACCAACACAGACGGATTGAACAGTATCTTGACCTGCCACACTCCAAGCATCGTCACATCCTCTATAGAGATGTTCAAAGTGAAAGACTGCGGAAAATTGACAGAAAGCGGGGATGGCACAACTGAAAGCACAGTGTTTCCTCCAGATTCCGCAGTTCCAACAATGAAATGTGCAGTCGGGAGGACCAAAACAATGAGTAAGACCCTTAAGGCAGCATTTCTATTCATGCTCACACCATACACCAAGTTTTCTGACTATAAAACCCTTGTTTCATACATGTTAGACTCTTTCTTCAGGTTTTTTCTGTCGTATTTTGCGTGCGCTATGAACATTTTTTCCAAATGTGTTACGTCCACCTTTTTGTCTAGGGTATTGTAACAATTCCAAACGCTCTTGCAACGATGGCAACGTCTTTCATGTCCACTTTTCCACTATTGTCAAGGTCTGCAGCAGGGTTCCATAAGGGGTCGCCTGGCCGTGTGCTGAATGCTTTTGCTACCGTGGCAATGTCTCTCATATCTATTTTTCCGTCGTGGTTCAGGTCCCCTATGAGTACGACCGTGAACACATTCGTGCTGGATGAAATCGAGAAACCATAATAGGTTCTTGCATAGACACTGTAGTTTCCAAGCCAGACCGGAATCGACGTCAGAGGAATCGTGAGGCTGAACGTACCTAGCGGATTTGTCGGAGGTGTGGGCACGCCGCCTCCGCTGACTATGTTGAACGTTCCATTCTTTTCAGGACCGTAGGCCACACCTGTTCCGTTCGGAAGACCATTGGAGATGCTTGCGTATGCGGTAGCCTGCCCGGCCACTGCATCAGTAGGAATAGTCACAGGCCAAGTACTTGCTATCAGTGTAGCGCCTGCATCTATCATGCCGTCATAGATCGGGAACAACCTGAAGGGGACACCGTTACTATAGTAAAGATTCACCATGACAAGAACCTGATAAGACGAACCAGCGTTGTTCTTAATCGCAACCTTGAACCCAGCATCTTGACCGCGGTTGAACAAGCCTTTGGGCAGACCGCTTGAGTCAGTGGACGTTACATTCAGGATTTCTATCGGGAATGGTCCAGAAGGCATTTGGCCCGTCGTCAATGTTCTGACCACCCAAGTATTGTTCTTAGGGTTGTCTATCTGCAGGAGCACAAGCCCGTCAGAGACCGGCACTCCATTGTCTGTGAGGTTTCCTCCGATCTGAAGCGTCTCGCCTGCGTTGTACACTTGTTTGTTAGGTGCAACGGTCAATGTCAAAGCTTCAGGCCAGGCCGGCCTGACTAGAACCACGGAAACAAGAGCAAATGCCAACATCATGCTTTTTAGCATCTTCAATTTCTCCCCTCGATCAAAAAGAGATCAACCATTATATTAAACATTGTCGCGCGAGCATCATAAGGTGATATTGTGAACATACAGCACGCGCCAAGTACTAAATATCTTTTCGTACCAGATGGAAGTAGATAATTTAGATAGACCAAAAACTGAGAAATTTTGTCCACTATATACGTTCTTGATCGATCGAACCTGCATAAGCTGAAGCGCGCGCACACATACCAAGCCTGAAGTAGCCAGCAATCCAAGGAAGATCAGACGAGGCCATACTACACTACTACAACGTATGAAAAAGGGCCTTGGCTAGTACGAATAGCGTACATGTTTGTTCCGAAATTGGCCTAAAATGGTTTTTATTCGCCCTTCATGATCCAAGGACAGTTTTGGGCTTCATGTCCGTTCTTCATTTCTTTAGGGATTTTGTCTCCTCGAACACGGGAGAAACGAGCAAACCGGAATTAAAACCATTTTTGACCATTTTCGGAACAGGCATGCGCGCTCAAGGAGACTTCTTCCGCTTCTTTTTCCACGAACCACAAACACCCGAAAAACCCCAAAAAATCAGTTCCCTCTCAAAAAACCCCCAAAAAAAGCAGGAAAACCCATGTTAACCATGCAAAAAAGGCTCAGATGGAAGAGGAAGAGGAGTAATTGATAAAAAAGGTAAAGTTTTATCCCACACACAACTATTTCGTACCTTTCGAATGTTTTGCAGGAAGCGAAACCTGCTTTTTCTCTTTTCTTTTCTGGTCTTTCTCTCTCTGTGATTTTTTATGCTGCTCTAAACCTGCAGCTTTCTTTTCTCTTCTTGACAAAACCTCATCAACCTTAACTGGCAATAGAAGTGTTAAGCATTCTAAAGCGTTGTCCTTTTGTCTGCACCTGAAGGGCGGATACTCGCTTCCGACACTACCTATCTACCTACCCCATAATGACTCGATTCTATTACTACCTGTATGTGGTTACTGAATCCAGTGTACGCCCTGCTAGCCACACCTTTTCCCCATGCGTCAAGTCGTATTTGGTTTGGATAAAACTTTACCCCATACAAAGTAACTGTGCGCGCAGTCAGTGAACGTGAGAGAGAAAGGGCTCGACCTGCTCTTTTGTCAGCTCGCCTTCAATTTTCTCTCCAGAATCCGTCATCAAGGTTGGATACGTGGTTATTTTGGGTTCTCTTTTGATTGCTTTGTGAAGAGCATTTTCCTTTGCAACGTCTACGACTTCGACTTCCAAGCCAAGGTTGGAAGCGATTTCCTTGACCATTTCAACGATTCTCTTCTGGTCGTCAGGAAGAACAAAATTAGTCTTGGTCTTTGTGAACGTGTCATGGTACGGCGAGCCATATAAAGGAGCGCGGTAGGATGGACCAGTACCGCCCGTAGAGCCCCAGTTCTGAACTGTAACCTTTTCAACGTCCACTGTGCGACTCACGAAGTTCCTTGAACTCTTGACATAAAGTGTGAGTCTCTGCTTTCCCAAGAATACCCACAAATAGAGTCAACGGTCTCTCCTTATTTAGAAATTCGCATCCTCTGCCCTATTCAGTTGACTGGATTCAAACCCCCCCCCACTGCTATGCCAGATTCAGAGCAAGCGTATGTGGTTTTTTTTCAGGCACACAAGACAAGTCAACCACAGAAAAAAAAATCCCACTTACATACTAGACTAGTCTGCCTTCTGCCCCCTGCCTGCGTACCCCCACCACTTTTTCAGCAAGCAGGCAGAGCTTCCGTGACCGTTGAATTCAACACACAAGGGTAAAGTTTTGTCCCTAATCCAATTCTGAGAGCGATAGATGGTTAAGCGCGCTTTCTGTAACAATTATTAATTTTCAAGCACTTTGTGCCTATGCTGAAAGAATGGCAAAGTGTAACAAGTGCCTTTGCGCGCATGTCTGAATTTTGAGCCTATGTGAATCGCTTTGTCAATCTTTCGCATGTTAGAACCTAGTCCTTTCTTCTGTTCCGCTACAACGCCACTCTCTGTCTCTTCCCTTATCAATGTTCTTGTCTTAGTGCAACCGTTCATCAGCTCTGCTGAAAAAAAGCCAAAACCGGTCGCACATCCCCCCTGTGAAAACTGGTAGTAGTACTCTTCCCTATGCGCCATTAGGTTCAAAACGACAGACACCAATCGCTGGATTATGTCAGCCCCTTCAGCTTTTTCAAGTCCCTCAGCAATCTTCGTCAATCTCACTGACAAAGAGTCCAAATCGAGAAGATTGGATGATTCGTCTTTCATTCAACTTCACGATATCACTATCAAATCCTTTCCTTAAATTCTTCGTCTCAATACATGTCATGAACAATCAAATCTAACGCACACGAGAACTGCCCCAGAGAACCAAAAGATTGAAATCCCAAGTTGACAGTCTCTCAAGTGGACTATGAAGACATCGAGGTACGGGTACGCTATGCGAATGACCTCTTTTTCCGCTGCTGAGTCCACTCTAAAACTGATTTCTTCACTATATCGTTAGCCTATCTAGGTACGGATACGCTTTTCGGAAGACATCTTTTTCCGCCCCTGAGTCCACTTTGAAGCTAGCCTGTTCAGCGCGCCCCCGGGGGGTTGTCGATGTATGATCCTGAGAATCCGGCTTCTTTTCGACCTCGAAGGGTTTTCCATGGTTTCGAGGGTTTGCTTCCATTCTCTCACATCCCGCTAGTTCATTATATGGTCCAAATATGTCTAGACACGCGCGTAAGGCAGCAGCCACAGGTCTGTCTTGATTTCTGTCTCGTTAGAAGATTGTCTGAACAAAAGAAAAGGGAGAGAAGGAAACTAGCGCTCTGGGGATCCGCTGACATATGCCCATATACTGACGAGTACGAGTGTTAGACATGCGCCTGCGAAGCCTGAGACTACGAATCTGACTTGGACGAGCTGTGGTAGCACTACCATGAGCGTTGGTATTATGTAGTCTGCGGTTAGCTGAGCTATGATCCCGGCTAGGAATCCCAACAATGCGACGATGATGAAAACCTTGAACCTTTCTGCCATTCAGGTCACCCTTTTGGATAGCAATTGAATTCAAGCCGCTTTTTAGTTTAACTGACATTTTTTTGTGTATTTCCTGAAAACCAGTAACATTCCCTTTTAGTTGGAAAATTAAAGGCCAAAGCCGTTTCAGCTGGCCCATATAGCTGTACGTATATCCCCGCATAATTCAGCCATATTAACAACCATTAGATTCTTCCAGACGACTCTGATGCTTCTGGAGGTAACTAACTTGTCAGAAAGGTTTAGCAAAAAATGGGAAACAAGAAAAGAAGAACAACCGTTCACCAACCGCATCAAGGACGCAGTCAAGCCGCCAGGTCCACTGAAGCCACGATTAGACTTTGCCGTACGCCGCATCGACCTGCAGGTTCAAAAGCTGGACCAAGCCACAGAACGATTCAGCCAGAGAGACAAAACAATCTTTGCAAGAATAGTTGACGCTTACACAAAACACGACACATCACGAGCAAACGTTTTCGCGAACGAACTTTCCGAAATACGCAAGATGGAGAGGCTTATCATAAACGCCAGGTTGGCACTAGAACAGATCGTGCTAAGACTACGCACAGTCTCAGAGCTAGGAGACGTAGTATCCACACTCGGCCCAGCAGTCGGTGTCCTAAGGTCAGTAAGAGCCGGACTAGTAAGCGTATTCCCAGAAGCAGAAAACGAACTCGGAGAAATAGGCAACATGCTCAGCGGAATAATGATGGAAGCAGGGTCAGGCTCAGGAATGACGTTGAACTTCGACTCAGTGAACGAAGACGCAGGCAAAATCCTCAACGAAGCAGCCACAGTCGCAGAGCAAAGAGTCAAAGAGAAATTCCCAGACTTGCCACCAGGAATCCCAGGACTGTCAACGACATCCCTAAGCGAGAAATCTTCAACCGAAACCTCATAAGCGCGGGGGAATGAAAAAACATGTCACAAAACCCCAACCTTTTTCTTTCAGTCGGAAAACCCGTGAAAGACGAGTACGGACGCACAATAGGAAAAATAGCCTCCTTTGCAGTAACCCCCGGCGGAAAATTCGACGCAGTCTTCGTTGAACTCGGCGACGGAAAATTCATGAAACGCAGTTTCGAACACCTCAAATTCGACGGTGCCGGCATCACTCTCCTGTCAGAAATCAAAGCTTCAGCATCCATTCTCTGCGACCAGATCCCGCTTCTGTGGCGAAAAGACCAGGCTCTCAAGGACCTGTCGGATAAGAAGAAAATCCCCAAAGAACTCTACGGTGAACTGCACAACAGTTTCGACGGCGCACTGACCCAACTGAAAAACGAAGCGCAAACCGTCAAGCAACAGATGGAGGACGAAATAACCCGATGCGAAAAAGAAACCAAAGCCCTGAACTATGCACTCGTTAACCTTGAAATCGAACATGCAATAGGAAAAATGGACAACCAATACTATGACACATCATTCGCCATAATACAGGAAAACATCAAACGCGTCCACATGGAAAAGAACGACCTTGAACTAACAAAAAGCAGAGTTTCCAACGTACTCTTAGGCGACGCCGTCAAGATGGACGAAGGGAAAAACAGAACATTTGAAGGCTCAAAAGGCGCTTCACTAACGATTGCTTCAGGACTGCCCGAACCGCCAGTGATTGTTTACGTTAAAGAAATCGGAAAAACCAGCATCTAGAAACGAAAAAGTGAGAGTAACAGGCGGAGGGACAGCGTATCAGGGGATTCATTCATTCCAACCCTCCGCCACTCCGCGAAACCGCCACCCGATCTATCCAAGTGCTCAAAGTTCAGCACAACAAGCTCGAGCAAGCATCATATCGACTAAGAGAAAGGAGCCACATTCTCTTTCAGACTTGTGTAGGAGCAATCAAAAACAAGAACAAGGAAAGAGCCGCAATCTGCGCAAACGAGATCGCAGAAGTCCGCAAGCTGATAAAGTTTCTGTACGACGTGGAACTTGCCATCGAACGTGTCATTTTAAGGCTTGAAACAATCAAAGAACTGAGTGACATTGTCGTAGACCTCAAACCTTCGCTTCGACTTCTGCAAAGGGTATCACAAGACCTGTTCGAAGTCCTGCCAGATGTTTCATCCGAGCTGAACAAAGTGAACGACACCATAAGCGAAACACTATACTCGACCAAAATAAACGCTGATGCTTCACTGATTCCTGTTGACAGAAAGACAGAGGGCGGCGAAGAAATACTCAACGAAGTCACAATGGTCGTTGCACAAAAACTTTCTGAAGCTCTTCCCGAACCGCCAGCTACTCTCAAAACTCAAGAAGCTACGCAAACTGCGCTGAAAGAACTGGTTGCATTGACAACCGACGTTTCAGAAAAGTCAAACCAAAGAAGTTCGGAAGAGTCCGGAAAAGATTCTTCCCAAACCCTCATTTCTTACAAAAAATCAGAAATTAAGGAAATATCCTTAAGAGTTGAGAATCAACAACTGGAAGACGTTCTTCTGGATTATCTTAGAAGAAGTAACGGACAAATCGACCTAGACAAATGTTCGGTTGACTTGTCAACTTCAAACGAAGAAATTGGAAAAGCCCTGGAAACTCTGGGGTCTAAAGGGAAAATTAAAGTTGAACTGGAAACTGGAGAATGAGTCGCATGAGTGCATCCCAAGAACTCGAGAAAGCCGCAACGAACTATGCGCTTGAAGCCGTGCGGCTGGACAGGCAGGGGGCAAGAGGCATGGCCATCACAACATACCAGAAAGCCATCGAAAACCTCCTACAACTCGTCCAATTATACCCTGACTATGGCCTCAACAAAGTCTACATCCAACGAGCCATAGCGTATCAAGAAAGAATAAAAGCCATACAGGGAGCCGTTGGGCCCGCACCTCACGCAGAATACAGAAACGGCACCATGGAAACCGAGGGTAAGCCGGCGGAAGAAGGAAAATCAAGCTACGAAGAACTCATACTCACAGAGAAACCCAACGTGAAATGGGATACCGTCGTTGGGCTTGACACTGCAAAGAAAGCAGTCAAAGAAGCCATCGTCTACCCCGTGCAGCGACCCGACCTCTTCCCACTAGGTTGGCCAAGAGGCATCCTTCTCTTCGGACCGCCAGGCTGCGGAAAAACTCTTCTTGCAGCTGCAGTAGCCACAGAAATCGACGCGACATTCATCTCCATCGACGCCGCGTCGATAATGTCCAAATGGCTAGGCGAAGCAGAACAGAACGTCGCCAAACTTTTCACTTCTGTCCGGAAGTCTGCGACCGGGGGAAGACCTGCCATAGTCTTCATCGACGAACTTGACTCTATGATGGGAAAGCATTCAAACGAGGTCGGCGGCGAAATCCGGGTCCGAAACCAGTTCCTGAAGGAAATGGACGGCATCGTAGACAAGGGCAAAACCCTGCACGTTTACGTTATCGGAGCCACAAACAAGCCTTGGGACTTGGACTGGGCCTTCATCAGGAGGTTCCAGAAGAGAATACTGGTACCGCTTCCCGACCATCACACTCGACTGATGATGTTCAAACTCTACTCGACCAACCTGCAACTGGCCGAGGATGTTGATTTGCATGAACTTGCCAGGCTTTCAGAAGGGTTCTCAGGAAGCGACATCAGAGACGTAGCTCAGTCAGCCCAACTGAAGCTCATCGGCGAGTTCTTCGAGGCTGGAATGGCAAGCGACAAGCAAGCAAAACCGAGACCCTTGACAATGGACGATTTCAAACAAATCCTCGAGGACAGAAAACCAAGTGTATCACTTGACATGCTCTCAATGTACAACAGGTGGTTTGACGCCTTCAAGGCCCTCTAGAAAGGTGATGTAACAAGAGTCTGTTGACCGTCGGGGTGGAAAGGCTTGGAGAGTTATCATCTCCTTTTACACTATCTCCTTTCTCCCATCTCCCCCTCAAATAACGTCTCCAAACCCCAATAGCCCGACCACAACACACTCAAGTTACAACTCATTCTTCAACAAGATTTTCAATGATGTCAGCGAGCTTCTTCTGGTTTCGTGAAACGTCCACGTAAGGAATCGCGGGGTAATCCATCTCTGTGTTGTACGACCCTGCGAAAGCCAGAATCGGCTCAAAAGTCTCAACCGCCTCCCTGGCATCTCCGGCAGACTTCACTACTGCGATCTTCTGGAAATGCTTTTCAGCGGCGATTTGTCTTCTGAAGCCTTCCAGAAAGACTATATCAGCGTCTCTGCACGGTCGTAGGATATCATCGACCGAGAAGCTGGCTGTGTGCACTTTTTCAATCGTGGCAACCTCACCTGAAGATACCCCCACGACGATTCTCGCTCCTGCCTGGCCAAAACGCCACGTATCCTTTCCGTCTGTATCAATCGTGAAATCGGGCTCAGGAATATGTTTTGCCACGGCAACCCTGTAGCCTCTGTGAGCTAGTTCTTTCACTAGCAATTCTATCGTGGTCGTTTTTCCCGATTTCTTTCCCCCGACTACTGGGATGACTACTGGCATCATACCCGCTTTCCAACCATCATCTCTTCAACGAAAGTCCTCTCTAAGACTCTCCTGTCTACATGTAGTTTTTCAGAAAGATCTTTCACCCACCTAACGTAACTTCTGAAAAGACTCTGCAGAATCGACGCTTTTTCCCCGTCTGTGAGGTCACTTTCTCTGGCAAGAAGGAGTGCAAACCATCTTCCAGCGTCTGAGAGTTGATACGCTTTGACCCAGATGATGCGTTTGTTTCTGTTGACTTTTTCCATGTCTTCAGTCAAGACCCCAAGCTTCGTAAGCGACTTCAGATTCCCGATAACGGTCTTGTTGGAATAATCCAGCTTCCTAACGAGGTCCTTCTGGTAGATTTTTGCCGAGATTCCTTGCCGAAGCGAAAACTTGAGGATGTCAACAGCAGCCTTTGAGCCGAAAATAGCACTGAGTACTCTGACCTTTTGGTCCGAAGGAAGGAAAACCACATAGGGATGTAGATCCGTACCCAACCAGATTCACTTCGTGATGCTCTGTCGGACTCGCTCTTTAAACGTTATGGCTAGCTACAATAGGTTTTTTTGGCCTATCGTCTCAGTCTTACTGAGGTGCTTGCGACGACCGCTGAAAAATGGATGCCTAGGGATGGCGACACCTTCGTAACCGATGAAGGATTCATATTCAATGTTTTCGGGTACGAACATCCGCCAGAACGTGTCTTTGCTTTTTTGAAGTACATCCCTGCTCAGTTCAAGAAGCTGTTTCATGTGGACTTTCTGGACAGCACATGGACATACGAAAGAAAAACACTTTTCAGGGCTGAGAAACTTTACACTGCAAACAATTACCACATGTTCTTAGAGACTTTCAGGGTTCATTTCCCAGACTATGTCTACTTCTGCCCCTTCAGAGCGAAGGATGTAATCAGTGCTTCTATGACATCCGTGAAAAGGGTCTACGTCCCAAATGTGCGTCTGCAACAACTGACCAGTCTGAAAGACAAAGACGCTCTGGAGGAAATGACGTTGAACCTTGTAGACCTGTTTTCGAAAGAGTCGAAAATAGGCATACAGGATTTTGGTGTTCACGGTTCTGTGGCGCTCAACATGCACAAGGCAAATTCCGACATCGACCTGGTTGTCTATGGTGCGCGAAACTTCCGAAGACTTGAACGAACTATCAAAAGGCTTGTTGACGTTGGAACATTGAGTTACAAATTCAACAATCGACTCGATGCAGCTCGCAAGTACAAGGGAAAATATCTTGGCAGGACATTCATGTACAACGGGGTTCGCAAAGCCGAAAAGATCGCCTTCAAGTACGGCCAGTTCAGATACATGCCAGTGAATCCTGTCAACTTTGAATGTAAGATTAGAGACGACAGCGAATCGATGTTTCGTCCAGCAACATACGGCATTGAAACCTACATTCCAGCAGACGCAGCCTCAACCTTGGCCAAAGACAAGATTCCGAAACGTGTTGTATCTATGGTCGGTTGCTACAGAAACGTCGCCAGAAAGGGGGACCAGATCCGAGTTTCAGGTATGCTTGAACATGTCAAGAACCTCGTAACAGGAAGGAGTTTCCATCAGGTCGTCGTGGGAACAGGAACAAGTGAGGAAGAGCACATTTGGCCGTCCCGCGTTTAAGAGACCGAGATGCCATCGTCACACGAGAAGGCATCATTCTTCGCGTTTTAGGCAATGCCCACCCGACAAACGCTTACTTCTGCGACCCAGAATATGCCCCTGCGACACTATTCCATTCTGACGACCCACGAGCACTGAGAAACGGTGGAGAAAACGTCTACTTCAAGTTCTACGGGGACGAAGGCTGGGAATTTGTAAGAAGACAATGCCGAGAATACTTTGTTGCCAACGAGATGCTTCAACAGAGAATCATTGGTGTCAAGCATGGAGACATCTCCGAGATAAGGAAGCCCGAACTCAAACTCAAAGAACTCGCCGAGACAAGGCCAAGAGATAAACTTCACTCAGCAATGCAACAAGTCCTAGATTTCACTTGCAGTCACGCAGACATATCAGTAAACGACTTTGGCGTCTTCGGTTCACTGCTTCATGGGTTTTATGACCCCCGGTTTTCGGACATCGACCTACTCATATATGGGCACAGTAATCTTGCCAGGCTTCGTGAATCCCTAGAACAGCTCTACGAAACCATTTCCTCGCCATTCATGAACGAATTCATGACAGATCACCCCGTAAGAGGAAAAGTTTGGCGCTTCAGAAACTACGGACCAGAAGAATACTTGTGGCATCAACGCAGAAAACTCGTTTATGCATTGTACGTAGACGAAAAAGCTGGCAGACATGTCAAAACGGAGTTTGAACCTGTCAAACAGTGGGACGAGGTCCGCAATGAGTACGATTCGCAATCAAGGGTCGAACAACTAGGCTGGACCAAATTGTTGGCCAAGGTCACTGATGATAGAGATGCTCCTTTCATCCCATCAGTATACGGCATCGAGCCCCTGAAAGTTCTGGAGGGCGCAAAGGAAACTCTTGAGGTGAACAGGCTTGTCTCCTACTTGGAAGAATTTCGAATGCAAGTTCGCAAAGACGAGCCCGTCTATGTGGAAGGAAACCTGGAAAAAGTGATCACCGCACGGAACAACTTCCTCCAGATAGTCTTGACTTATTGCCCCCGATACTACGAACAAGTACTTAAGCGCACGAGCCTTAGAACACATGCCTGAAGGAGAACGCCCTTATGACGTCTCATTACTTGAGGTGCACTGTGAAAAGTCCTTTCGAGAGTGTTTTTCAAGCCTTGAAAGCCGAATTCGGGGACATATACGCGAGAGAGTTCGGGAAACCTGGAGAATCTTTGAGGGGAGTCATCTTGGGAGAACACTATTTCTTCAGAGTCGAGAACGATGCAGCCTTGCTGGTCACTTTGGAAGAAGCCAGTAGTGCTGAGACAAGAATTGAGATTATTGCATGTGCTGCAGGGCATGGGCTTATGGGGATCTCCTATGGTGCTCACGACTCCTATGTTCATACAGTGGAAGATTTCCTTGTGAATTCCGGTTTTACGTTGGAGGTTGAACAGGAGATAAGTTACTTTGGTCAAGAGAGTTCGCTTGGTTGAGGAACAATGTAGTCTTCGTGATTGTTCCCCACCAGTAGCCTGAAGTGCTGTGAATTGTCTCTTGTGTCTGTGACCTGTTCGATTTTTCCCTGAGCAACGACCCTTTCTCCCAGCTTGGCCTGCTCACAGAACCTGCCGCGAAACGATGTTATCTCCTTCACAGTTTCAAATCCAGTTCCTTCGAGGAATTTCACATTCGCTATTCGGTAAATGCACGGAGTGAAGATTGCCTCCGAGTCGTCAATGACTGTTGCTTCAATTCTTGTGCATCCCATGTTCCTGTATTGAATATCCCCGTATTTTTCATCAACTTCGTTCCAGTCTTTCACAAAGCGTACAAAATAGTCAGTTTTCAAGAATGTTCCCTGTAGAACTTTCTTCGATTCAGTTCGAATAAAGTCCTCAAAGGTCATGGCTGTGTCTTTCGAACGGAAATCGAACAAGTTAGCCAATTCCCGCTTGTTGTAGCTCTTCAACGGAGAGCTTTTGTCCTTCAACAGTTGCCTCAACGCTGAATACACTCTGGAGCAGTTCCTTGAACCGTATATGAGGACATCAATATCCGAACCTGGTTTGTGAAGCTTCACCAGAATCGAGCCAGAGATTCCTATATCATCTAGCGGGATGCTCGTTTTTTCCACGAGCAGGTTAAGCAAGTGCAAAGCCTTGGCTTCAAGGGCATCTGGCCTACTGGATTCACGTAGCTTTTTGAACTTTTCAAAGGGTCTGTAATGCTTTTTCATGTCTTGAACTGGAACTTCGCACAAGATCTCATCAAACACGGGATCATGAACAACATATTGCGGAAACATCTCTTTCAGTATCTCGAATCTTTTGGCAAGAGAATAGACCTTCTCATAGGTCACCTTGTTTCTTCTCCTCTCTCCCATGGCGTTCTGAAAATAGCGGATGAACGCTACTACCTTGCCCTGCGGGTGAACCAATCCCTTTACGTCAAATATTGCTCCTCTAGAATTTTCCACCATGTCGCCTTCCCGGGCTTCGGTCTTCATCAGTTCACCCGTTCAGGAACTAGAGAAACTATGATTTTCGCGTTGGTAGATTTGCCCTTCGGATCGCAAGAATCAAACCGACTCCTAGAATTGTCGCGACTAGTGTGAACATTAGTCGTTCAGCCGCTGAGACCGGTATCATATACATAAAAAGAGAGGATACGTCTGGCAGACCGACTGGTTTCAGAAAGTAGTCGTTCACAATGGATAACGGTATGAAAACATTTATGCTGCCTATGAAAACCAAGTTGCCGAGCATGTGATCGGCCATTATTCCGCAATAGCTTGCAGCGGAGACCGCAAAGACAAAGGCGCTCTTGCCAATTCCAAACAGACCATAGACGATCAACGCCCCGCCCATCAGGAACATTGGCAAAGGCAGGAGAGGGAGTATCCATACACTACTTGAGTATGGCATCGCAAAAACTACGGCCACCATAAAAATGATGATGCCACCAACGTACAAAGCAGGTCTCATCTTCCGAGATTCTTCTGCAGTCTCACTCTCTTTGAAGGCAGACGCTATTCTGTTTCCTGCAAGGATCATTAGGCCAAGAGCCGAAACATGAAGAACTGGGTAAAAAGGGGCCCTTTGCCCGATGTCAGTCAGATACCACCCAAATATCAACAGACCTAGGACTGCCGATGCAAGCATCCATCCTTTGATTCTGCCTCCGTTGCTTCCGACGCTTCTTTGCGTCAGAAACCCTGCTACCAACGCCGAGACTGCTGGAGCAAACGAAGTCAAGATGTCAAAAGGGCTTCCTGCCGTGATCACTCCGCCGACAAGAGCAGCCAAGAAACCAAGGTAAGGACCGATAATCATGCCGTAAACTGGAGCCAGCACAGCATCGAACTTGATGTTTGCACCGGACACTCCAACTATCGGTATTCCTGGCAGGATCTTGATCACAATGGCTGACAATGCGGCAAAAGTCGCCACCAATGCTACTTCTTGGGGTGAGAGTCTGATTTTCATCCTATTACCTTGTAATCTTGTTCATTGCTATGTAATCTTTTACACAACATTAATAAAATTTGCTTGGACAGAATACTTGTGGTGTCCATGGTGCAGCCAGATCAGTCTGACGAAGCCAAGCACATCTCGCAGTGTTTGGAGCTGGCAGTCCTGTTCGAGGCCAGTGCTCACAAGCCTGGGAACGTCAGTGTGGTCACGAATTTTGAGAACACCCGGTATGAGCATTTTCTCGCTTCAGCCGTGGCAGCGGCTCCTTTTTTTGAGCGCGCAGCTGAGCGGGGAGCGGCCGTGGCGGAAGGGAAACTAGGCAAGGCTGAAATCCGACTTGGCAGGTTGATAAGGGATTGTGTGACAGAAGTCGCAGCATGGCAACACGGCGGGAATACGTTGCTCGGCACGATAATACTGCTTTCGCCAATTGCCGTTGCAGCCGGCATGACATCAGCAGAGGATTTTGAAGTTCGCAAACTCAGGAAAAGCTTGAAGGTAGTCGTTGAATCAACAACTCCTATGGATACTGTTGACCTCTATGAGGCCATTAGAATCGCCAGCCCTGGGGGTCTTGGGGAAACACCTGACCTGGACGTCAACGATCCCTCCTCGGAGGCTAAGATTATCAAGGGGAAGGTCTCCTTGTTTCAGGTATTCAAGATCGCTGAGAAATATGATACCATCTGCTCTGAGTGGGTTAACAATTACCCAGTGACTTTCGATATGGCTTATCCTTCTCTGGCCAAGAAATTTGGAAACAGCACCGACCTGAATGAGGCCATAATTCACACTTTTCTGGAAGTTCTGGCCAACGTGCCGGACACGTTCATAGCTAGGAAAGTCGGCCTTGAGAGGTCTCAAAAGGTATCGGCTAACGCCAGAAGAGTGCTGGACCTCGGCGGACTGAAAACCGCCAGTGGAACGAGAAGCCTGCACAGATTTGACCAGCAGCTGAGACGGTCGAACAATCTTCTAAACCCTGGAACCACGGCTGACATAATAGGTGCAGCTTTGTCCCTGTGCGTCCTCGGCGGGTACAGGCCTTAGTCTCTTTCGCGCTGAACCCATCTGTTGTACAGGATGATTCCGATGACTAGCAGCAGCGCTGCCGCCCCTGCAAGTGTGCCAATCGGCAGAAGCAAGTCGCCCAGTGTCGCGTTGCGAATCATAATGTCTCTCATCGCCTGTGCCGCGTAGGTCATAGGTATGAACCGGCCGATCTGCTGCATATACGTCGGTAGGAAGTCTATTGGGAAGTACATGCCCGTGAAGAACTGGAGCACGATCGCGATAGTTGTCGCAGCGTTCGATGCTTCTTGAGGTGCTCTTCCTATGCAGGAGATTATTAGGCCCAACGCGATTCCGTTGATGGAACCGAGGAAGAGTATCGGAATAAGCAACGGAATGTTCCAGTTCAAGTTCGGGCTGAGCACGAAGAACGCAAGAACGGACATGATAACGATCGATATCGTGGTCTGAAACAGTGCAGCTAGTGCTTTGCCCACTAGCATATTTATCGGGGGGATTGGTGATGCTCTTATTTTCTTCAGCGTTCCTTTTTCCCGTTCAAACACAATCGCGCCCGTTGACACAACCATGCTTGAGAATAAGAGCGGATAAGTCAGCATCCCTGGAACGATGTTCTCTTTGTAGCCAACTTCCTGTCCGACTCGAGCAGCTTCTGTAACAACGGTTATCGGGTCACTGTAGTTAAACGCAAGTTTGTAGTATTCCGAAACAACACTTCTGACACCGCCATTTACAAGTCCTGCTACATCAGGATTGGTTTTGTCAACCACCAGTTGCAGAGTTGCGTTCTTGAAGAATAGACTCTGACCGAAATGCGCAGGAAATATCAGAACTGCCCGTATGTTCGTAGCGTTCAGTTCTCTCAGCGCCTCAGTCTCGTTAGCAAAAGATCTCACGGCAAAAGGCCCACTAGTACTGTTAAGCCCCGTGATTATCGGTAATGCCGCGCCCGTGCCATCGTTGTCGACGACCCCGATATTTGCACTAAACGGTATGCTACGTCCAAAAATGGCTGTGAAAAGGAGCAGTATCAGTATGGGAAAAGCTATAGTCCAGAATATCGTTCCTCTTTCCCTGAAGAAGATCTTGATGTCTTTAACCGCGATGCCTATAATCGAGTTCAATCTTCTCCCTCCGTAAGCTTTCTCCCGCTCAGCTTCACGAACACGTCCTCCAAACTCGGCTCGACAATCTCAATTTTCTCAGTGAGAATCCCCTCAGAATTCAGCTTCGCCGACAACTTGGTCATGTCTTTCCAAGGATCCTCGACGATAACTTGGATTTCATCATCGTTCGACACAGTCTCGTACTCTTTAAGAACTGAAAGTGCTTTCTTGACCTGTGAGCCTTTCACCTTTATGTGAATCGACGTTTCTCCTCCTATAGTCTTCTTGAGTATGTGCGGCTTGTCCAGCGCAGCGATCTTCCCTTTCTCCATTATCGCCACCCTATCGCAGATCTCGTCAGCTTCATACATGTCATGCGTGGAGAGCAACACGGTTTTTCCGGATTTCCTAAGGTTCTTGATGAGCTCCCAGAACTCCCTCTTTATAGTAGGGTCAAAGCCCACCGTAGGCTCGTCAAGAATCACTATCGGCGGATCGTGGATTATTGATGCCGCAAGATTGGCCCTCCTCTTCATACCTCCAGACAATTGGCCGACCCTTCGATCCAAGAATTCGCCTACTCCGAGCACTTTCGACGAAAACTCCACCCTTTCTTTGAATCTTCTGCGGTCAAGTGAATACAGTGACGCTGAAAAAGAGAAATTCTCTCGAACACTCAAAAGATCATACAACAACGTTTCCTGTGGACAGAACCCAATCACACTGCGCACTTTGCGGGAGTCTTTGCGCAGGTCAAAACCTGAAACCGTCACTTTTCCTTGGTCCAGCTTCCTCAAGCCACAAAGAATCTCCATAAGTGTAGTCTTTCCTGCACCATTGGGACCCAAGAGCCCAAACGTTTCACCATGTTCAACTCCGAACGAGACGCCGTCGACAGCCGTGACTTTTCCGTAATGCTTCACCAAACCCTCAACTTCAATAATCATACTTCCAGCACCGACTGACATCCCAGACAAGCCCCAGACTCATTATGCCTTCAGCTTAAATATGTTGGTCGCCTTCTGAGAAAAAAGGAGCTAGGCTAAATAGCTCGTTCACACTTTCAAACTACTTCCGAGTATCACAGGCACAGCAGGATTGACCAGTATTTGGAGCATACCACAAAACTGTCTGCGTTGTTAGTGACTGGGCGAACGATAAAGCAAGGTGTCGGGAAAGAACATGGAAAGGGTTCCGAAGACTACTTAGAAAATGTTGCAGTGTGCTACATAGACCCTAAAGACTTGAAGCAGCTCAAGATAGAAGAGAAGACTCCCGTCCAAGTTACCACACCATACGGGTCAGTGGTCGTCAGGGCCATGAAGTCCCGAAGAGGTCCACATCCACGACTAATCTTTATCCCCTACGGACCTTGGGCGAACGCAATCGCTGACCCCGAAACAGACAGCATCGGCATGCCTTCCCTCAAAGGGGTCCCAGCAGAACTAGAACCCGCCCCAGACAAGTCTGTCATGAGCTTGAAAGAACTCCTCGAAAAGCAGTTTGGGAAGGAAACTGATGCGAACCTGTAAACCCGTTACTTGCCCGGTCTGCGGTTGCCTCTGCGACGACATAGACCTGCAGGTTGACCGCGGAGAGATAGTCAAGGTCAAAAACGGATGCTCCATGTGTGAAGCAAAATTCCTAAGCTACAGCGGGCATAGACTGCTGAAGCCCCTTATCAGGAAAGAGGGCAAGCTTGTCGAGGCCACTATGGAGGAAGCGTTGAGAAAGACGGCTGAAATTCTCACAGATGCCACGTACCCTGTCTTGTACGGATGGAGTTCGACAAGTTGTGAAGCAATACGCGAGGGCATCGAGTTGGCCGAAGAAGTCGGCGGAGTAATCGACAATACATCGACGATTTGTCACGGCCCCTCCGTCCTAGGTATTCAGGACGTTGGCATCTCAACCTGCACTCTTGGACAGATCAGGCACAGGGCAGATTTGATCGTTTATTGGGGAAGCAACCCGTGGAGCGCCCATCCGAGACACGTGGAACGGTACACGATGTTCTCAGAAGGAAGATTCGAGAGGAGCGAATGGAGAGACTACATAGTCAAAACCAAGTCTTCAACAACCAAGAAAAAAGTCGAAAGTGCCCTGAGAATCGCTCCCAAACAGAAAACTGATACTCCTGCACCGGCAAGAACCGGACCATGCCCTGCAATACGAAAAGAAGGTCGCAGACTAATAGTCGTAGACGTCAGAAAAACAAGAACTGCCGAGCTTGCAGACTATTTCATACAAGTCGAGCCGAACAAAGACTATGAACTCTTTCAAGCACTCAGGGCTCTAATCCGTGACCAGGAGATCGATGTGGACCGTGTTGCAGGAGTTCCTGTGGACGACTTGGAAGACGTCGCCGACGCCATGATAAGCTGCAATTTCGGCGTTGTTTTCTTCGGGCTCGGCCTGACGATGAGCAGCGGCAAAGCACGCAACGTAGACGCTGCAATCTGCTTAACACGTGACTTGAATATGCGGACGAAATTCGTGATAATGCCCATGCGCGGCCATTTTAACGTGACGGGAGCTGACACGGTCTTCACTTGGCAGACAGGTTACCCCTATGCAGTCGATTTTTCGCAAGGTTTTCCTCGCTACAACCCGGGCGAAACATCGATCGTTGATATTCTTCTGCGCAGAGAATCAGATGCGGCTCTGGTTGTGGCTTCAGACCCTGTCGCAAATTTCCCAAGGCGTGCTGTTGAGCATTTGGTCAGAACTCCTTTGGTCGTCATCGACCCTCATTTCAACGCAACAAGCCAAGTGGCTGACGTGGTTTTCCCGTCTGCCTTCGTGGGAATAGAGACAAGCGGAACGGCTTATCGAATGGACCACGTTCCTCTTCCACTTAAGAGAGTAGTCAAACCGCCAAAAGGCATACTCCCGGATGAGCAGATTTTGAGAAAGATCTTGACAGAAGTCAGGAAGCTTCGAAAAGAACGCAGTAAGGAGGCAGTGTGAGTGGAGCTTCTGGTCAAGAACGGCTTCGTCTACGACCCTCTCAATGGAATTGACGGACAAAAGATGGACATAGCAGTCAAAGACGGACAAATCGTTGAAAGCGTGAATGAACACAAGGCAAAGAAAATAGATGCGTCGGGAATGGTCGTGATGCCCGGCGGAGTCGACATTCACACTCACATCGCAGGTTCAGAGGTGAACACTGGAAGACTTCTTAGGCCAGAAGACCATTTCAGGGACCCTGAAAGCAAGACTTCTGCCACAAGGTCCGGAGTGGGTCGTTCCATTCCCTCAACCTTCACAACTGGCTATCGGTACGCGCGAATGGGATACACTACGATAATGAATCCTTCGATGTCCCCTCTTGAGGCGAAGCACACGCATGAGGAACTTAATGACACTCCTATGGTTGACAAGGCAACTTACCCGCTTCTCGGCGACTGGTGGTTCGTACTCGAACAGTTGGCGAGCGGAGACATCGAGGAATGTGCACGGCACGTAGCGTGGATGATGAACGCAACAAAGGGTTACGCAATAAAGATCGTCAACCCTGGTGGGCTAGAAGCCTGGGGATTCGGTCACAACGTCAACAGCCTAGATGACCAAGTTCCCCATTTCTGCATAACCCCTCGTGAGATAATTCGCGGACTGTGCCGAGTGAACAAGCTTCTGAATCTTCCCCACACGATTCACGTTCACACGAACAACTTGGGGAAACCCGGAAACTACGTCACTGCTTTGGAAACGATGAAATGCGTTGAAGATTTGGCCGCCGGGACGAAACCTGCAATTCACATAACGCACTGTCAATTCAGCGCTTTCAAGGGAGACGACTGGAAGACCCTGGAGTCAGGAACGGAACCGATCACAAACTACGTCAACAACCACTCACACGTGACCTTGGACATGGGTCAAATAGTATTTACAGACACGACAACAATGACGGCAGACGGGCCATTCCAATACGGTCTCTATGGACTCACAGGACACAAATGGGTGAATCATGACGTAGAGACAGAGACAAGTGCCGGCATTGTGCCCTTTCATTATCGTCGCAAAAGCTACGTCAACGCAGTTCAATGGTCCATAGGCTTGGAACTGGCTCTTCTGGTTAAGGACAGCTGGAAGATTTTCATGACCACAGACCATCCGAATGGAGGGCCATTCACGTCATATCCAAGAATTATTGCGTGGCTTATGAGCAAAAAAGCAAGGCAAGCAGCATTAAAGAGGCTTAACTCGCGAGCACAAAGCAAGAGCCTTCTTCCTTCGATCGACCGTGAAATGAACTTCTACGAAATAGCTATCGTAACGAGGGCCGGCCAAGCCAAAGCCCTAGGGCTGTCGCGTAAAGGTCATTTAGGCATAGGCGCAGATGCAGATATAGCGATCTACAACATAAATCCCGAGAAAACTGACTCATCGCAGAAATTCAAGACCGTGAGAAAAGCTTTCAGAAGGGCGGCGTTCACGATCAAAGATGGAAGAGTTGTGGTTGAAAACGGGGAAGTGCTGAAGCATGTCGACGGACGCACGATGTGGCTCGATGTCCAAGTTTCTGAACCGCGTAGGATTACTGATGACCTGAAACGAAGGTTCAAAGAGTATTGGACCGTCGAGTACGAAAACTACCCTGTAGATGAAGGCTGTCTCACCGCTTCACTTCCAATGACTGTAAAGGCGCGAGTCTAGATGATTGAGCTAGTCCCAACTAGAGAATTCAGGTTTCCGATCACGGCAGAATGCATAAGCCCAAACGTCTTTCAAGAAAAGACTCTTTCAGAGATTGAAGCACTCAGGGTTTGGGAAGGAAACAAGCAGAGGACTCTCAGCGACATTTTCAAAATTGCTGAATCCAGCACAGATGTTCAGCAAAAAAACAACAGGATAACAGTCCATGGCGACCTGACCAGAGTGCGAGGAATCGGCTCACACATGGAGAGCGGCGAAATCGTCATCCAAGGAAACGTGGGAATGCACTTAGGTGCTGAGATGCACGGCGGAAAAATAACTGTTTACGGCAATGCTGGAGGATGGGTTGGCTCAATGGTGAAGAACGGTTCCATAGAAATTCATGGCAACGTTGGTGATTACTTGGCTTCACCGTACCGCGGGAGCACGAAAGGTATGCGTGGCGGAAGGATAGTGGTTCACGGGAACGCAGGGAATGAAGCAGGAGCCTACATGAAAGATGGCGTAATAAAGATTCTGGGGAGTGCAGGTCAATTTCTTGGGCTGCGCATGCGTGAAGGAACTATATATGTTAAGAACGGTTGCGAAGGCAGGGCAGGGGCTTGCATGTCAGGCGGAAAGATTGTCATCGGAGGTGCCGTTGAATCTGTTTTGCCCTCTTTCGCGATTGACAGCATGAAGAAGAAGGCTAAAATTGAGGAAGGGGAAGATGCTGAAGGACCTTTCTACGTCTTTCTCGGCGACCTTGCGGAAAATGGAAAAGGCAAACTTTATGTGTCTAAAACTAACAACCCCCACCTAAGCTCTTATGAAAAACTCATTTGAGGAAACCTTTTTGGAAAAATCCATAAGCGTAAACCGCCTCGCATGGGAAATCCTGGAGAAACTACTTGACAAACGAGAGTTGTACGGTGTTACAGTCGACGAAACCGCAGCTGGAACGACTATTGTTGATGCTGGAATAAACTCTAGAGGCGGTTACGAGGCAGGAAGGCTCATAACTGAAATCTGCATGGGCGGCTGTGCAAAAGCAGAAATGACCTCCAAAAGATACGGAGACCTTGAGCTTCCTACAATACTCGTCTACTCAGACAATCCCCTCATCGCCACGCTAGGCTCGCAATACGCAGGCTGGAGAATCAACGAAGAAGGCTACTTCGCAATAGGATCTGGCCCAGGAAGAGCATTGGCTTTAAAACCTAAGGAGATATTCGCTGAAATCGGATACTCAGACACCTATGACAAGGCAGTCGTGGTGCTGGAAACGGACAAGCCACCTCCAGACAGAATCTTAGAACGTCTCGCCAAAGACTGCAAAGTCTCCTTCGAAAACCTTGCACTAATTCTTGCTCCCACGTCAAGCATCGCAGGCGCGACACAAATCTCGGGCAGAATTGTTGAAACAGGCGTTCACAAACTGAGAAGACTAGGTTTAGACCCGAAGACTATCCTGCACGCATTTGGATTCGCACCAATAGCCCCCGCGACCCCCAAGTCTGCAATAGCGATGGCTAGAACAAACGATGCCATACTCTACGGTGGAACCGCCTACTACACTGTAGAATACGATGACGAAGAAAAACTCGGAGAGATCGTGAAGAAGGCTCCATCATCAGCCTCTAAGGCGTATGGAAGACCATTCAAAGACATCTTCAAAGACGCCAACTTTGACTTCTACAAGATAGACCCTGACCTGTTTGCACCTGCTGTTCTAATCATCAACAACGTGAAAACAGGCAACACGTACATGAACGGGGAAATCAATGACAAAGCCCTAAAACAGTCTTTCGGCACCTAGAGAAAAGCCAGGTTTACCTCACACTGTTCTGTGTTTTCCCCACCTTTGAAGGAAACAATCTCGTTATAAATTCCCTGAATCCCGTGTTTCCAGCGAGCGTTGCCAATATGAGACTCATTACTCCTATCTCTATCCACGCCTTTGGAATGACAAGAGGCAGCATGAAAAACATTGCTGGAGTGCCGACTAACGTGACTATGTACAAAAAGTAGATGACCGTGTAGATGGACTCGGGAACGTAAGATAAGAGTGTGATCGGAATGGCCCAGACTGAGCGTCGAGAACTGCTGCCTAACTCCAGCTTCTTGTAAAGAAACCCGGCTAGTAGCCCAGTCAACGCTTTTCCGAAGGGTACACCTATGAGTGAAAGCAGTCCGAGACCACCTGCCACGTAGCCAAAGTAGTAGCCTGCGTAGATTCCGCTTAGAAATCCGACTGCAGCGCCAATGTAGGGTCCGGCGAAAATGGCGGCTACGAAGGTTGCGATGTGAGAAAGGTCCAAGGCAGCGGCACCTTGGCCTGGGACTGCGACAGATATTAGTCCAATATTCAGTGAGATCAAAGAGAGTGCGATGCCCATGGAGCTCATCATTGCAACGAATGCTGTTTGTTTTGCGTCCATTCATTTTCATCTCGAAGTGTTGTGTCATGATAGTTTGGGCTTGATATTTAAGAGTAACTACTCAAAAAAGGGTACGTGTATTCAGGTCTTGAAAGATTAATATGCCTTCAGCATATTTTTGTATGGGAACACAATTGTCAGAAGTGAAACTTCCCTCGAAAGACACCCGGTCTTGGCTAGAGAAGGAGACTCAACAGACTTTTGTTCCCGTGCACGCCAAGGCCAGAAAGCTTCTTGATGAGATGCGGAAGAAGTTGGACAGCCTTTCTGAAGCCTCCAAGATGCTCTTGGACAACAGTGCCAAGGAAATTGAGAAAAGAAACATGAAGACCTATGGCAGGGCCAGGGCCCTGAACAAGCTTGCTCGGTTGTTCGTCGACAGGATGCGCACAATCAAACCCCCAGAGCAGGTCTCATACAAAACGCTTGAAGATTTCGTGCAAGACACTCAGAAGGCTTTCGCTGTTACTGATGTGGATGTTGCGAATTGGTTCCCTAGGATCTCCCCCTTCTTTATTCTTGACAGAAGAAAATTCTCGGCCATTTTCGAAAAAGCCAAAGACTCTCTGCGAATTCTCGAATATTTTCTTTCCAAAGAATACGTCAAGACCAGAACGCTAGAAGAGACATTTCGACTTGTTGATGAAGTATTAGCCAGCGAACAGGAACTGGCGAAACTGGAAAATCAGAAGACACGAATCGAGGCTGAACAAACCTCAGTCGGAGACGAAATTGCCAAAATCCAAATGAAGATTAGCGACCTCAGAAGCAAAGGAAACATGGGAAAGCTTGACCAGACAAGCACCGAAATAGAAACTCTGTCTGTGGAGGTAAAACACAGCCTGCAACATCTTCAAAAACCCTTCGTGAAGCTTCAGTCTCTCGCAACACACGGAGGAGGTAGCGGCCTGACCCCCGAAGAACTGAACAAACTCGACCAATACATACAGAGTCCATTTGAAGCTCTTGCCACGGAAACATCGGGAACCCCCATTCTCAAAGAAATGCTGAAGAAGCTTGGCCGCTCCATTTCCGAAGGAAAACTGAAACTCAAACCTGAAAAAATACGAAAGGCAGAACAGGCAATAGACAACATAACAAACAAGGACACACTGGTTGCACTCCATCAGAAGAGCCAAGAAGCAACAATGCGCAAAACTCAACTGTCTACGTCGACAGAAATAGAAGCAACGCGGCAAGATCTATTCAAACTTCATGAACATCTTGAGCATCTGGGACGGAAGAAAGGAATAGCTGAATCTGAAAGAGAAGCCCTGCAAAGAAAGCGTGACGAGACCGTGAAAACTATCCGGACAGACAAGAGTCAGATCGAGAAGAACATAATGGAATTTCTGAGCAGGAAAGTTCACGTAGAATAGCCGAGGCTTAACCGTTGCAGCTCAGCCTCTCCAAGATTGTGAAAAACGCTTTTCAATCATCTTGCGAAGAATTTCAAAGAATAGTTGCAGAAACCACGTCAATTCTGTCGTCAGAAGACGGTCAGGTCGGCAACTTCCATATTGTCGGAAGACTCGTGAAGATGAAACCTACGGGAAACGCCCTGATCATCGGTGACATGCACGGAGACCTCGAGAGCCTAATTCACATCCTGGAAGAAAGCAAGATTCTTAGAAGAATGCAGACTGCTTCTGACCAAATCATCGTGTTCCTTGGAGACTACGGGGACCGTGGTCCCCTCTCTGCAGAGATCTACTACACCGTCATGAAGCTTAAGCTTCACTTTCCGAGGCAAGTGGTCTTAATGCGCGGGAACCATGAAGGCCCAAAGGACTTAATGGCTTCTCCGCACGACTTGCCAGCTCAGCTTCAAATAAAATTCGGTCGGAAGTGGACACATGCGTACACGCAGCTGCTTGGACTTCACCAACACCTATACAGCGCTTCGGCAGTTCAGGATAGATACTTGATGATTCACGGAGGCTTGCCTGAACAAGCCCGAACCTTGGATGATTTGGCGTTTGCTCACCTGAAACATCCAAAACAGCGATTGCTCGAAGACATGCTTTGGAGCGACCCAGACGAGACCGAGGATCAGACGAAATCTTCTCCGCGTGGCGCTGGTAAGCTTTTCGGCAAGAGAACAACCGCCAAGGTTTTGGACAGATTGAATCTCAAAGTGCTAATCAGAGGTCATGAGCCTTGTCAAGAAGGCTTCAAATTGAATCACGATGGGAAAGTCTTGACCTTGTTCTCTCGAAAAGGTCCGCCATATTTCAACGAGCACGGGGCATACTTGGACGTGGATCTATCCCAGAAAGTTCAGAATGCAGAACAACTCGTTCCTTCCGTTCGCAGTTTCTGAGCGTTCACGCATCACGGAAACTTTAAGAACCCAGTTAATCAGCATCTTTGACATACGCGTCAGAAGGTTCACTTTTTGGAGATAGGCATCGTAACCAAGAACAGGAATTCCTACAGTTCTACACAGCTCCGGGAAGCACTAGAGAAACGCAGCATTTCTCATGCATGCTTCAGCTTTCCACAATTGATGGCCCATGTTGCGTATGATCCCATGCTGAAAACAAGGCAGTACAATATCAAAGAGGAATTTGACGCGTTGATAATTCGGCCAGTCGGACGAGGGTCACTTGAGGAACTTGTTTTCAGAATGGATATTCTCTATCGCCTTCAACGTTCAGGATTGTGTATCATAAACTCGCCTGAAGCAATAGAGCATTGTGTAGATAAATATGACACACTGACTATCTTGGAAGAAAACGGCTTGCCCGTGCCTCGCACAGCAGTCACCGAAAGCGTTGAGGAAGCTATGACAGCTTTCAAAGAGCTTGGCGGTGACGTGATCGTGAAACCCATTTTTGGCTCCCGAGGCGTAGGCGCAACCCGAGTGAATGACAAAGAAATCGCGTACACGGCTTTTAGGTCAATAAGATTTTACCATGGTGTGATATACCTTCAGGAATTCGTGCCCCATGGCTTTTCGGATATCCGCGCCTTTGTCGTTGACGGTCGGGTCGTTGCAGCGATGAAACGTGTTGGATGCAACTGGAAAACCAATTACAGTCAGGGGGCTCGACCTGAAAAGTCCGATCTGGACCACGAAATTGAAAAGCTTGCAGTCAAGTCGGCAAGATCGATCGACTGCAAGATTGCCGGAGTCGATATTCTTGAGAGCCCCAACGGGCCAGTAGTCGTTGAAGTGAACAGTCAGCCCGGTTGGAGAGGTTTGCAGTCGGTCACAAAACTCAACATTGCGGATGAAATTGTCTCCTTTGTCCTTTCGGAAATAGAGGCCCGACAACAATGATGAAAGTTTGCATCAAAAGGATCGATGTGTCCACCTCACAAACTAGGAAGACGATCGACTTTGTTGCACAGGAAAGGCCCCTTCACATTTTTTTGAACCGCACTCACTACTCGACCATTTTCTGTTCTCCTGCCAACCTCAAAGAACTGGCAGTGGGGCATGCGTTGACGGAAGGAATAGTGAAATCCGTTGAAGAGATCCAAGGACTCGAACTCAACGAAGAAGAGACAGCCTGCCGCATCAGACTAGCCGAGGACGTAGATCTAACCAAGAGATTGAAGCTCTCAACACATTTTTCCAGGGTAATCCTTTCTGCTTGTGGAAGAACCAGACCCTACACGTCGCCTTCTCGCCTAAGAAAAATCAAATCAGATGTTAAGGTAGAAGCGAAGACGATACTGAACTGTGTCAGCCGTTTGAATTCCCTTGCTGAAACCTACAGGAAAACAGGGGGCGTTCATGTGGCGGCGATCTACAAGAGCAATGGAACCCTGGTTGTTCTTGCTGAGGATGTTGGTCGTCACAATGCTGTCGACAAGACTATTGGCGCTGCCAGCATGCGCAAAACCAAATTCGATGAGTGTCTTCTGGCTCTGAGCGGAAGAATGACCGGCGACCTGGTATTCAAGGCTGCCCAAGTCGGGTTGCCCATAATCGCCTCCCTAGCTGCCGCAATAGACTCTGGAATTGAACTGGCCAAAGAAGTCAACCTCACGTTAGTTGGATTCATTCGAGGAAAACGCATGAACGTCTACAGCTCCCCTGAAAGGATCATCTCGTAAGGATCGTCTGCGTCACTTGGGAAACAAGTTGCCTTTCCTTTTTTGAATAGGATTCGGTTCTTGGTCTTCTCGAAAGAGCCTAGAATGCTGGCGGTTAAGTTGTTTCGTTCCATTGTTTTCATGATTTGATGATCCGTTTTGGGATTGATGCTGGCTACGATGGTTCCAGTTGAGGACATGGAAAGCAGTTGCTCATCCGAGAGATGAAAACGTTGCTGCAAGTTGAGCGCTTCTTTGCAGAAAGGTATTTGTTCAAAGTCTATCCTGAAGCCGACCTTGGAAGCTTCAGCCATCTCGTTTAGTGCTGCTGTTAAACCTCCTTCAGTGGTATCATGCATAGCATGGACATAACCTGTTTTCGCAAGTATCAAAGCTTCTTTGACACAGCTCTGCATGGTGACGAATTCTTGAAGTTCCTCTGCTCTCTTGGATCCGAAGATCTCTTTTGCGAATTCTTTCTTGGTCAGTGCGAAGTTGACAGCCACTTCCAAACCCAACGGCTTGATGCAGAGTATCAGGTCACCCGGCTTGGCCTTTCCGGGAGTTATGAGTCTGTCTTTGCTCATGATTCCGTAGGTAGTGCAGACTCCTATCTCAGTTGTCAGTCCTTGATATGAGCCTGTGTGTCCTGTTATTATTGTCACCCCAATCTCGTCAGCGGCCCTACACGCTTGCTTCATGATTTTTAAGAAGGTGTCAGGAGTTGTCGTGGGCGGACCAAGAAGGTCTATTGCACAATACTGTGGTTTTGCCCCAAACAAGGCAACATCTGAAGCCGCGTAGTGTATCAGAAGCCACCCGAACCATTCCTTTGGTACTCCGATGCAAGGATCGGTTGATACGACCAAGTACTTATCATCGATCATGTGAACGCCAGAGTCAAACCCCGCCAACGGAGGAACTACAACAGTCGGGTCGTTCCTGATGCAATCTAGCAATCTCTTCAAATTCTCTGTTGACAGTTTTCCCATGTCGATATCCCGTTTTGCATGCTCAGAAGCGGTATTCGAGTGTTCCTTTCTTGACTAGCGCGAAAAGCAGTATGGCACTTACGACGAATTCTACTGAAAGAAAGCTACCGTTGTAGACGGCGGGCCAGAGCCACAGGCCATATTCTGCAGGAAACGCATAGATGTTTGCCCAGACGAACACTCCTACAAAATAGTGTATCCAAAATCTGATGAAGACGGCCAAACCCGCTCCGGCGACAGCGAAGACCGCTGACTTTTTGTGAAACATTCCGGTTAACCCAATGACCCCAAAGGCTATGGGATATTCCAGGATGGCCTGTAATGGAGTAGCTAGTATATTGGCTGCGCCAAGAAGAATTATGTCTTCGAAGAGCGCCAGAAACCCGAAAATTGCTCCTGCGATTAGCCCAACTCGCATTCCTCGACGTAGCGAAAGCCACATCACAGGAACCATGCTGCCGAGAGTAATTGACCCTCCGAAAGGAAGCGTGAAAGGACGGACAGCGTACAGAACAGCAGAAAGTGCAGCAAATATAGTTATTTCAACGAGTATTTTGGTATTCGAACTACTCTCACTTTTGTTCATGGTTTTCTCCCTCCGCCAGTATTATCTGGATCAGGTTGTATGGGTCGACGGTGTTCAACCGTCCTCTCAGCCGGGTCACGGTCCCAGCTCCCCAAAACCTTCGAGGACTAATTGTTATCTGTCGGTAAAAAAGTCTTTCGGAGAATACTCTATGTTTCTACGGGTTCTTTCTTACGCGTGAGCAAAACCGTTTGCTAAGATCGATCGACTGACAGAAACAGAGTTCCCGTCACTATCCGAGATTCACAACATTTTTACATCATCTTCGCTAGCTATCCAAGAGGGAATTTGAACATGGTTAATTGTCCAGAATGTGGGAAGCCATTGAAAAAGAACACGCGCAAGGCTAAGTACTGCTGCGAAAACAACGCTTGTTCCGTCATATTTGTTCGTCATCCCGAAAAGCAATCCATAATGGAGATAGCACACAAGGCCCGAGCCCGCTCTTGAGTGCGCGCTCCAACTCCGCCCACGCACGCGGGCAAAATAGCAATTGATAGAAAATGGTGGCATAGTGGACGATCAGTTTCATGGTCCGAGAAACTTGGTGTCTGGTGGAAGACCTATTCCCCATGCAACCGATATGAGAACGCCTTTGGCGTAGAGGACCCCAAATGGAACACGAATTATGGGCCTTCCATCCCCAGTGGGGTTGATGTACCATTCCACGGAATCCATTGACCGATTGGCGGCGTGTTCGCAGTTGACGAGAACAACAAGCTATACCTGTAGAGAAGTAGTAGTCCTAAGGCGCGCGCCCCTAGGGTCGACTACTTCTGTTGCAAGGGTGCCGGCTGAAAACTTTGCAGCGGCGAAGACTTCAAGTAGAAGAAGAAAGTGAAGAAATCCCTCCCTCTTCTTCTTCCTAGAAGAAGTTGCCCAGTTGTAAGGGGTCTGTAGACTGAAAACTTTGCAGCTGAGAGCATGCCCTTACAGACCTTAGGAAAACAGAAAAAAGGGGAATTGCGCGGGAGACATCGCCTTAATTAGGGGGACATTTATTTTTGCTAGACACAACTCAGCGACCAAGCAGGATGCGCCTAGAAAAATGAAGACTTTGCCCAAGTTCGACCTTCTGGAAACCGAGAAGAAATGGCAGAGAAAATGGGAAGAGCTCGGAGTCTACCGCTTCGACCGAAACGACTTGAAGCGTTTGACTTACAGTATAGATACTCCTCCCCCTTATCCTTCAGGCGAATTCCACGTAGGATGCGTTCTCAACTGGACATACTTCGACATTGTAGCCCGGTACAAGCGAATGAAAGGCTACAACGTCTATTTTCCACAGGGATGGGACTGTCACGGTCTGCCAGTAGAAGTAGAGGTTGAGAAGAAGAGAAAGATCAAGAAAACCGACATGCCTCCTGACCAGTTCAGAAGGCTCTGCGAGGAATTGGTTAACGAGTATATAGGAGTCATGAAAGAGGCCACTGTGCGTCTCGGCTACTCGATCGACTGGACAACAGAATATAGAACTATGGACCCTGACTACTGGAGACGCACTCAACTTTCATTCATTCTACTGTACAAGAAGGGCTTCATATACCGTGGAAAACACCCTGTTAACTGGTGCCCCAGATGCGAAACAGCGATTGCCGATGCAGAAGTTGAACATGGAACACGAAATGCAGAGTTACATCACGTCCAATTCAAGCTCGAAAAAGGCGGCTTCTTAGAGATTGCCACCACCAGGCCCGAGATGATTCACGCGTGTGTCACCGTAACCGTACATCCTGAGGATGAACGCTACATAAAGTACGTCGGCCTGAAAGTCCAAGTCCCAGGAACTGACAGAACTGTTGAGGTAATAGCTGATGACATGGTTGACCCCAAGTTCGGAACAGGGGTCGTGATGATCTGCACCTACGGAGACAAGGCAGACGTCAAAACCGTTCTGAAACACAAGCTTCCAGTAATAATGTGCATTGACGAAAGGGGCAGAATGACCAAAAACGCTGGAAAATATGCTAACCTGAAATCCGGAGAAGCAAGAAAAGCCATCCTTCAAGACCTCAAAAACCTAGGCTTCCTAGGAAAGGCAGATACGACAAGTCAGGAAGTAAGCCTGTGCTGGAGATGCAAGACGCCGATAGAGATTCTTGAAAGAGAGCAGTGGTTCATGAAAACGCGCATCCTAACTGACCAAGTTGAGAAGAACGCGTTGGAAATCAAATGGTATCCTGACTACATGAAACACAGACTGATCGACTGGGCAAAATCGCTCGAATGGGACTGGGTAATATCACGGCAAAGGGTGTTCGCAACACCGATACCCCTGTGGTACTGCAAAAAATGTGGTAACATCCTCCTTGCCGACGAGACTTGGGTGCCAATCGACCCACGCATTGAGAATCCAAAGATTGAGGCATGCCCGAAGTGCGGCTCGAAAGAATTCACGCCGGAAAGGGACGTGTTGGACACGTGGTTCGACTCGTCTATCACATGCGCCGTCCATGCCGGATGGCCTGACAGGAAAGACTGGAGAAGACTATTCCCCGCAGACATTCATCCTTCCGGCGTGGACATCATTCGCACATGGGCATACTACCTTATGGTGCGCCAATTAGCACTGTTCAACGAGAGACCATACAAAAGCTGCCTGATCAACGGAATGGTCCTCGGAAGCGACGGTCGCGAAATGCACAAGTCACTGGGGAACTACGTCGCTTCCCAAGACGTACTGGCAAAATACGGAGCAGACGCCACTAGACAGTGGGCTGCAGGCGGTGGGGCAACCGGTTCGGATATACCTTTCCGCTGGCCAGACGTAGAGTACGGGTGGCGCTTTCTGGTAAAACTCTACAACGCTTCAAACTTCGTTGCCAACCTCCTGAAGGATTACACGCCCGGAGCGGAGGCAACTTATGCCCTTCAACCTCTTGACAAATGGATCATCAGCAAGTGCGAACGGTTAACAGAGAAAGTGACCGACGCTCTTGAAAAATGTCAGTTCAACACGGCCTTAGAAGAAACCCGCAACTTCACTTGGCACACACTCTGCGACTGCTACTTAGAAGCCGTCAAAGACAGACTGTACAACCCTGAAGTCTACGGCCAAGAAAAGAAAAAAGCAGCACAATACACCCTTCACACAGTACTGCACAGAATACTGCAACTCCTTGCCCCCATAATTCCCCACTTGACCGAAGAAATCTTCCATACAATGTACGCGGAACAAGAGAACCTCAAGAGCATACACCTGTCCTCATGGCCGATAGTGGACGAAAAACGTATTAACGAAGACGCTGAGAAACAAGGCGACTTACTGACGATTATCATAACGGAAATCCGGAGGGAAAAAGCCGAAAAACATCTGCCACTGAACGCTAAGATAGCGAAAATGACGATCTATGCCGGGAACACAGAAACGGCAGAACTGATAACACAAGGCCGAGAAGACATAGCAGGAACATGCAAAATCCAGGAAATCATGGTTCTCGCCGAAGCAGGAACTGGACGACAAGTCAAGCCATATGACGTTTATTTGGCGACCGAGTATTAGCAAGGGTTTCGGAAGCGGTAGAAAGTGAAGAGAGTTGGCATAATAGGCTGTGGGGCAATCGGAAGCTTGATCGCAAAAGCCTTCGAAAATGGCACGATCAAATGCGACGAGCTGATTCTTTTCGATTACAACATGGAAAAATCCTTGAAGCTTCAACAGTCACTGTCCCTCGTTTGCAGAGTCGTCAATGACGTTGAAGGAATGGTCCAACGTCACCCTGCAATCATCGTCGAAGCTGCGTCACAACAAGCCGCGAAAGAATACATCGAAAGGATACTGCAGGAAAACATTGAACTTGTAGTGATGAGTACCGGCGCGCTGCTCGAATTGGACATAGAGAAAGGGCGCGTTCACGTCCCATCGGGCGCGGTCGGGGGCCTTGACGCCATATCAAGCGCCGCACTGGCCGGCATCCATGAAGTGGTCCTAACAACCCGAAAGAATCCACGGGTCCTGGGCGTTGAGCACAAGCAGAGAGAGACGGTCTATCAGGGTACCGCTGAAGAAGCCGTTAAGCTTTTTCCGAGAGAGATGAACGTTGCTGCCACGTTGGCTTTGACTGTTCGGCCTGCTAAGGTGAAGGTTCAGGTTGTTGCAGACCCAGATGTGCGAAGGAATACGCATGAGATAAGCGTCAAATGGAAATATGGAGAGATGTTCTTGCGGTTTGAAAATGAACCGCATCCTGAAAATCCGGGAACAAGCGCACTTGCAGCGTGGTCTGCGATTAGACTACTGCAAGACCTTTTGGAGAGAGAAGGCTAGTTCACGGTTTGAGTCCTGTTCCGACGTCAACCCAGACTTTTTCACCTATCTTTCTGTACCCAATTCTTTCGTAGACCTTGATGGCTGCGAGATTATCTGACCTCGCGAAAAGCGCGGCTGCATCCGCGTTCTTAAGTGCTTCTTCTGTCACGGCGGAGGTTGCCGAGGTTGCGTATCCCTTATTCCTGTGTTCCGTAGCGGTATAGACACCGCCTATCATCCAGACTTGAGGCAGCTGGATGAAAGACCCTGCATAAGACACCAACTCGTCATCCAAAGAAACACCGTACAGAGGCATCCTGCTAATCCACTCTGAATACTTTTTCAACATTCTTTTCGGACGATCGTTCCGGCTTGAAAGAAGGTTGGCCAAACGTGATGCATCATCCTTTCCTTCAAGTTTTCTCACGCAGTGAGGCCTGAAGTATTCGGCTTCACCTTTCTTGACCATCATCCAGCTTTCAACATAGTGTTTCTCTTCAGGAAACTTTTCCTGAACAGCCTCCAGAAGATGCGGGGACGTGTGCATTATGAAATTGTTCGTAGGCACCTTTTCTAGCAACATTGCCGCGATGTCTGGTGGGCATTCGAGGATTACACTCGGTACATCAGTGCCCGTATACGTAAGAACGTATCCGCTCAACTTGCCATTCTGGAAAGCGGCATGCATGATTGTGTGTCTTGAGTCATATTGTACGTCGTAGAAGGCAAAAACATGCCTGATAACGTCTGACTTGAGGGAATCAATTGTTTGAGCTCTATTTGTTCTGTCAATTTTCTTTACTTCTATCATCCATCCGCCCGCTACTACTTTCGATTTCCAAGGTATCTTTGGACAATTGTTGGCACATCAGCTAGGGAACGAACGTGGTAGTCTGCTTCAACGTTCAAACTGCTATCTTGGTCCCTTTGAACGAACACTTTTTTCCTTTCGCTTCCTTCGAGGCGGAAATGTCAAGTGGTAAGTCGCCGATCATAATGAAGTCTCTTGCGCCTAGCTTCCTAACAGCTAATCGCAGTCCTTCTGGGTCTGGTTTCAGCTTCTTCACGTCATCCCGTGTCACGGCAACATCAAAATAGTTGCCGATTTTATGCCGTCTGAAAACGATGTCAACTGCTTCTCGTGAAGTGTTCGTGACCAATCCAATTCCTACGCCGAGACTCTTCAATCTTTCCAGAGTCGACGCAGTCTCAGGGTACAGAGTTGACCTTCTCGCTGCATCCAGCTCATACAGCTTCAGAAACTTTTCCATTTCCAGATGGAATTTTCGCGCATCCGTTTTTCCGAAGTTACTCTCAACAAAATCTGCTGCCGTGTTGCGCATCAACGTGGACTGTTCGATTCCTGCCAGCAGGCTGGCGGGGATGCCAAGTTCTATCAGTTTCTTTCTAGTCTGTTGCCTGAACTCTTGAACGTGTCTCTGGTCTTCCCATGGAGTCTGAACCAAAGTGCCCTCCGAGTCCAGCAGAACTGCTAGGGCCATGGGGGTCACGCTTTAGCTTTCCTTACTTCTTCCATCAGCTTGTCGATTTCTTCTTCGGTATTGTAGTAATGTGGAGAAACTCTTATCCCCTGGGCTCTTGCCGAAACTATGATCTTTTTTCTGCCGAGTCTTTCGACAAGTTTGAGAGGCTTGCTTATTCTGAAGTTGACTATTCCTGAACGGCACGATTTCTCTTCGGGAGTCTGGAGCTCAAGTCCCAGGTCTTTTGCGGAGTCTATCACATGGTCCGTCAACTTGGTTATTCTCGTCTTGACCTTGTCAGTTCCAACGCCAAGCAGCATCTTCATCGCTTCTGCTGCGCCCACAAAGCTCATCGTGCTGGGCGAGCCCACTTCGAAACGACTTGCAGTCTTAGAGAGGTTCAAGTTCCAAATATCATAGAAGTCTGCTGTTTCATACATTCCCTGGTCGACGCTTGCCCAACCAACAAAGGATGGTTCAAACTTGCCTATGAGTTCATCCTTAACGTAGAGATAAGCTGCTCCAGGAGGACTCAAGAGCCACTTGTACCCGGCTGCCATGAAGAAGTCAACGTCGTCTCGCGCAACGTCGATAGGCATCGTGCCGACTGACTGAATTGCATCGACCACCAAGTAGGCTCCATGCTCGTGGACCAACTCGCCCAGAACGCGGAGATTGTGGCGGAAGCCATTAGCGTATTCAACGTGGCTTATGGCCACCGCAACCGTCTTGTCGTCAACTGCCTTTTCCATGTCGTCCAACGAGACTCTTCCATTAACATTCTTGACGTAGTGAATCTTGGCCCCTAACCCTTTGCGCAACCATGGATAGACCACAGATGGGTATTCAAGGTCGGTGGTGACGACCTTTGACCCTGGTGGGTACCGAAGCACGTTCGCTGCCATGTTTAACCCCATCGAAGTGTTTTCGATTAGAGCGATTTCTGCAGGCTTTGCGCCAACAAGCTTCGCAAAATGCTGCTTCCCCAAATCTTCAGGTTCGACTGAAACTTCGCCGAATCTGGAGGCTTTGTCAAGGTGTTTCTTGATCACTTCAGCGACGGGTTTCGGGAGCGGAGACTGAGCGGCATGGTTTAGATACACTTTGTTCTTGGTGATAGGAAATTGTCTTCGGATCTGCGTCATGTTTTCCATACGCGATACCCCGAATCTTTGCTTGTAAGTCAATCGCATCAACTATTAAAGCCTAGAGTTTTGAGTGAACAATCCCTGCTTGCTTAGAGAAGCCTGAACCTGTGGCTGTTACTGGACGCCTGAAACTGCAAAGCCCCCGAAGCAGGTCCAATGTTTCCTCAGCAGTTTTTTCAACTCGTCCACAGTGGTTTCCACGATTCCTCGAGAATCAGCTGGTTCCGTCGGCGGTTCACAGGGTTCTTTTTCATTAAGCTCTAAACCTGCTACACCTGCGATTAGACTGTACCAGCAAAGGGGCAGAACCTTTGGGTTGTACCCGCTGCCGGGCACAAGAACGAGTCTTCCATCGCAAACCGTGTCTGCAGTCTTCCTGATCAGCTGAGAGACTCTGAACAGTCCGTTTGCCGTTAATCCCAAGCTTCCCAGCATGTCTGCAAAGTGAGAGTCACTTCCGCCGTTTGCAATGATTATGTCAGGTCTGAACTCTTCTGCCATGGGAACGAGAATCTCGTTCAAAGCGTAAAGGTATGTGTCGTCCCCGGTTCTAGGCGGCAAAGGTATGTTCACGTTGTACCCCTCGCCTTTTCCCTCTCCAGTCTGCCATGTGAAACCTGTTCCTGGGAAAATTGTCCGTGGGTCTTGATGAAGAGAAACGTAGAGCACCGTTGGATCTGCATAGTATATGCTGCTCGTGCCATTTCCAAAATGCACATCGTAGTCCAAGATCAGAAACCGTTCGAGACCATGCTTGTCCCTCAGGTACTCCACGAGAACTGCCACATCATTGAACAGGCAGAATCCTCCGCCATAATTTCGGCCTGCATGATGATGGCCTCCGCCCACTGAAACAGCCCTTCCTGCTCTTCGTTCGACAACAGCCTTTCCACATTCTATTGCACTGCCCGAGATTAGCAGTGCCGCTTCGAGAATGTCGGCAGAAACAGGCGTTTCACGGTCATACGGTTCGTTTTCGTGCGCTAGGCGAAAAATCAGGTCGACATATTTTTTGTCGTGAACCCTCAGCAAGTCTTCAACGCTGGCTGGTTCAGGCTGAAACAGAACAACCTGAGGATTGTCAAACAAGCCGTGATCTGTGAAGAAGTTCATCGTGTTGACAAAACGGTCTCCCCTGAAAGGATGTTCCTCACCTAGGTCATACTGTTTCAGCTTTTCATGAAAACTTACCAGTGTCCTCTGTGTCAACAATAGGCACTCTCAGACCGAGAGAACTCGGAGGCGGATATAAGGTTCTGCGTAAAACAACGTCAAACAAAAAAAGAAGGAATTTAATGTTTGCTAGGCTTCTTGCTTCTTCTCTTCTGCTTCGGGCTGCTGGGCTTCATCCGTGCACGGCGAGACTGCTTCTATCACTGTCTCCTGAGAAGTTTCTACCCGTTCACTTTCCAAAACGGGGACAGGCTCTTCCAGAAGTTTGACTTCTGGCTGTGCGATAGGCTGTTCTGGGGCAAGTGGTTCGGCTTCTATGTGTGGTTCAGCCTGTTGAGGTGCGAGTCCTTCGGCAAGTTGGTTTGCTGCTTCTTGGACAGCGTCAAGTTCATGTCTTGTAGTCTCAAGTCCCATGTTAAGTAGGTCAGTTTCGCGGAGGTACGTCTCCTCGTCTATTTCACCAGTAACGTGTTGAATCGCGAAGTTCGCAAAGAATATCTCAAGCGTCTTTATCTGCTTTTCCAGCTCGTTCGTCTTTGAAGTCATCTTCTCCACTAATGCTTTTCTCTGGTTTTCAACTTCGGCCAATGCATCTACGATTTCGCCATCGAACAGGTTGTACGTTGTCTCCGAAATCTTGCCTGCCGTCAGCAAGTCGCCCAAAGCCTTCTTTTTCTTCCTCGCCAGTTCGTATTCTTCGTTCAATTTTCTGAATGAATGCTTCCATGAGATCAATTCTTGCACCAAGCACCTGGTTTGGGGCGGGAAGAGTTAACGTTTGTTAACATGCACATATATCTCAGACTGTTTAGAAGAGCCCGCTGTGCCACAGAAAAAGAAAACCAACCTTTAAAAAATGAAGTTAACAGGCAACATTTCATAGCATCAAAAAATGCAACATATCAGCGAATTTCGTGGCTTTTCAGGTTTTGCAGCCATTGCGGAATCCCCCAAAGCTCCAAGAGTCCTTGAGGCTGGTTGAGGGCGACTGAATCCAATCGAAACACTAAAAAAGACCTTTCTCGCAACTACAGAAACGAAAGACAAGGCCCATAGAGGGCCCGTAGCTCAGTCAGGACAGAGCACCGGGCTTTTAAGCGAAAGCTGCGAAGAAACCCGGGGGTCCCGGGTTCAATTCCCGGCGGGCTCGCCAAAAATGGTGCACACACTACTGTCTTTCCCTCGTTCATGACAACGTTCCAGTTTTTCCGACATTTTCTCCGGTTAAACAATGTTCGGTGCGGCTTTGGTCTTTCAATGTTTTCTCTTCTTTCCGTTTTGCGCTGCTGTTTTTTCAGCAAGTTTCTGCGTATCCGAGGTCACTATGATTGTCTGGCCTGTGGTGATGTTCATGGCTGTCTTGACCGTTTCGGCTAGCCCTTCTGGTGAGGTGCAGCGTATCATTCTTGTTCTAACGTGCGGGTGGGTTATCTTGTTGAGTTTCAGGGTTAACCATACGACTCTGACTCTTGATTCTTCAAGTTCGTCCGTGACTACTAGGATCTCACAGAATCTGTCGTTTTTCTCTGAGAACTTGAAAAGTGTGTTCAATTGCTCGACTGGCAGCTTTTCGTCTTTCGGCATTGTGATTATGAACGTGATGGTTGGGTTGAGCTGGAGCATTGTCATGGTGATAGAAGCCTTCTCCTTCTCCCCTGCTTGCCAATACGATAATGTGACGAGTAAGCTAAAAACCATTGTTGCTCGGCAGGGCATATGTCCTGTCTAGAGTTATGTCGGCTTCCCAACGCATTTCGGTTTCAGCAATCTTGCCTTTTAACCCTGCAATGCAAGGTTTATGTGGATCCCCAAATGATTGTTGATGCAATTTCAGATTCTGCAGTGTCTCTTCTAGTGATATTCTGGTCAGTGTTGGCCTCCATAGTTGTCGCAGGAATAGTCTGGGTTCACTACGTCAAGAAGTTGAGATGACTGATACTCTTTCTGCAAGAGACCCGTCGACAGTAATGATTTGGTTTTACGGGAGAACGACTCTGAGTCACGGCAGCGCTGTTGAAGTAACTTAGATATAGAAGTCTTTTCCATAAGGGTTTATCTATGAAGAATGTTGTTACAGACTAAGGAGAAGGAGAGATCAACAGTATTCTGGAATGGGAGGTGAAGTTGTTGGAGATTACAATAAATGCCAAACAGATGATTGCCTTCATATGGACAATGGTTGCAGTGGCAATTTCACTCATCATCGTGCTTGCTCCCATAGGCCCATACTTCTTCGGGTTGGGTTCATGGCAAATGTCACTACTGCTGTTCTTCGTGTCCTTGTTGGTGCTGACTCTTCCAGTGTATCTGCTGCTGGCTCTGTGGCATGTCCTCAGCGAAAAGTCAGAAACTGATTAGCGGTCTTCATGCTGACCGCGTCAGCTGAGATAGAGTAGTTGATTCGGCGTGTGCCTTAGAGTATTCCTTCATTTTCATCCGCGGAGAACATTGTTCTATCTTGTTTCGTTTCAAGTCTGGGTGTTAACGTTGTCAGTTGCGGTTTGCCTCAAATATGGGAAACGCGGGTCACGAATGAGTGCTACATAACGCATAAATGAGTCTTCAAACCTAACAGAAATCGGGAATGCCCTTGAGTCTAGATGAAATCGATGCTTTCGCCAGGTCATTTAAGAACTGCCCAAAATGTGGTTCCAATGAAGGGTTCTGGGTTGCGGCCAATCGCGAAAAGAGCTACGTTCAGTGCAAGTATTGTGGGGCCATTTTGGAGATTTATGAGGTTTTTCCTGGTTCTGAGAAGGGTAAGGGTTCAAAGTCTTTTTTCAGGAGACTGAAACAATGACGCTTCCATGAATTCTTCCCCGCCTTTAGTTTTCTTTGTTTGTTGGTTCTTTTACGGCGGCTATTATTAGTGCCGCGGCTGCTAACTCGACTGCGGTGAAGAGGTAGAATGGGGTTGCTGGTCCCAAGGTCTGGAACAGGATTCCGCCTGTTAGCGCTCCTAGTGCCGTAGAGACGGCTGTGTCTATGTCCCAGAAGGCCGTTACCTGTCCTCTTACTTCTCTGGGTGTCAGGTCCGCCTGCAATGCTTCGTGAGCGGGTGCGTAGTAGATTCCTGTGGTGACGAGGAGAAGGGCTGCGACTGCTGCTTGGATGAACGAGTTTGACAGGATGAACATTATCGTGCATGGTGTACAGGTCAGGATTGAAAGGGTCATCATTTTTTTCTTTCCGAACCTGTCGCTTGCCCATCCTCCAGGGATTCTGAGAAGGGTAGCTACTAGGAACTGGAGGCTGACGATTATGCCCCAATCCAATGGTTTGAGTCCGATTATGCGTGTTGCGTAGAGGATGAAGAATTGGCTGACTAGTCCATTTGCGAATGCGACGAGCCCGTAGGAGACGAGCAGAGCTTTCAGACTGCTTGGCAGGTTAGAGATGCACTTTCCGAAATCCTTGAACATCGACTTGCGGGGCGTCCCTGTGTTTGCGCCTTCTCTTTTTGGCAAAGTTTCTCGAAGAAATATGATGAGGATAATTGCTGATGCAAGTGCGGCTCCTGCAGTGAACATGCATGCTAGTCTGAAGCCGTCTATGATGCCGTATTCCTGAATGAGCCATCCTCCGATTGGCGGCGCGAAAATCATTGGAAAAGAAGATATGACTTGAAGCGAGGCGATTCCAGTGGTTCTGTTTTTTTGGGGTATGGAATCTGCTACCGTGGCGTGTGAAGCAGGGCTGGATATCGCTCCAAATGAGCCCATTATGGCTGCTATCACAAAGATGCGCCAGTCTCGGAAAAAAGCATACATCAGAGGAAACAGTATGCCATAGAAACCTGTTATGACGATTATCCTTTTTCTGCCATAATAATCTGCGATGAATCCGCCGATGAAAAGCACGAAACATTGGACTATTGCTGCGACTGAAGCCATGATGCCGAGAGTTATGGGGTCGCCGCCGATACTGACAAAATACAGAGAAACATACGTGCTTATGATTCCTCCTCCAAGAGCGTTGACGGCACCGCTACCAGCTATAGTAACGATGTTTCCACGGTAGGACCTGCGAATCTGCTCGTTCTGGTCTGAACCTGAGGTTTGGGACATCTTTTTTCTGCCAGCCGTCTTTTGTTCAGCCTTTAGCCTACGGCTACGTTGTTTGCATTGATCGTGCTTCTGTGTTTCAACGGTCCACTTTTCCGAAGTCTGAAAGATAAGCTTTAGTCTGTTAGCTGACATACACTCTTCAAAACTTGGGTGTCTGACCGTCGATTTGCTTCCGTCAAACGGTGTTTTTGATTGAACGTTTTATCGACAAGAACTATGAGTAACAGAAGCAGAGAGACTGATTGCTGGTACGAAACATATAAATCATTTTTTGTTCATCTTAGGAATTCGGTCGGGCGGTAGCTCAGCCTGGCAGAGCTTCCGAGCCAGCCTAGGTCGGATGATTCTAGCTGGCGGAGACGCTGTAGATGCCTACCTGTGGTGGGTGTCACCCAGCCTACCAGGCTTACATGCAGAAACCGGAGTGTCGCAGGTTCAAATCCTGCCCGCCCGACCATTAAGTTGGAATGTACTCAGAACTTGCGTCGTTCGAACCCAGGTTTTCTCGAAAGCTTCTATGATTTTGGCATAGGTCTCCACGCTGCATCGCCAACCAGAAGAAACCATGTCGTTTACAGCGTGTTTAGCTCTCTCCTTTGTGATAGACTTTTCCAAGACAGCTCTCATCAAAATGTAGGGGGTGCCCACGTAGAAAATCCCATAGATTTTTGCAGTCTTCCTGGCTACTTCATCATCTATTACAGCCTGTCCTTTTCGTTCTTTGGCCAGTGTGAGAATCTCCGCGTCGGTCGCGCGCGCCATATAAGTCGATTCTCACAAAAAGCTGCACTAAGCGCGCGGCAGTCATTTTTGAGAAATAAGCTGGCTTTGCACTAATAATCAGTTTTTAGCCACAAGTATTGTATATTTTATGAATTCTAGCTCTAGTGTGTATTTACTTGCCAATTAAAAGAGCCTGGTTGGCTAAAAAGGAAAATAGTGTGTCAGGGAGGTTTGCTGGCTATTGAAGTCGAAAGGTCGAAAGATACTAGTTTATCAGGTAAAGAGGTCTGCAGGTTTCTCAAGTTTCTCTTTTAGTGTTTGGAGGAATTTTGCCGCTACAGCTCCGTCCATGGTTCTGTGATCAAACACCAGAGTCAAGGTCATCATCAGCCGCAGAGCTAATTCATCGTTTATAACAATTGGTTTCTTGACTACTCTACCAACTCCAAGTATTGCGCTTTCAGGAGGATTGATTATTGGAGCGAAGAAGTCTATTCCAAACATGCCAAGATTGGAGACAGTAAAAGTACCGCCAGAGCTTTCGGCTGTTGACAAGGTTCCTGTCCTCGCTTTTTCGGCCAAATCTAATATCTCTTTGGCAATTTCTGCAAGTGCCTTCTTGTTGGTCGTGTGAATCACGGGAACTACCAAACCCTCTTCAAGAGCCACGGCGACGCCTACATTTACTTCTTCGGGCATCTCAATCTGCTCATTCACGAATCTTGCGTTAAGGATAGGATGCACTTCCAGTGCTCTGGCAACAGCCTTGACTAGTACGCTGGTTGCCGTTGCATGAACATTGTGCTCTTGCTCCATCTTCGCACGCGAGTTTCCGATTAGCCTGATGGCTTCTGTCATGTCAACCTCAATTGTCAACGGAACAGGAAGCGCGTTTTTCATACTGAGGGACAGCCTGTTCTTTGTTACTTCGCGCATTCGGCTTAAGGAAACGGTCCTGGTCTGAGGAACTTTCTCGAGCGCTTTCAACACATCTTCTTTTATGATTCTCCCTTCGGGACCCGTGCCACGAATCTTTCTAAGGTCAATTCCATGTTCCTCAGCCAATTTTCTGGCAACAGGAGAAACCTTCAACTCCTCAACTACTGCCGATACCGCAACTTCTGTCATTTTGACAGTTTCCTCAGAAGGCTTTGATTCAACAGGGCTCTCCGTGATTTCGGATGGAATTCCCTCAGGCACTGCTTCGCCTAGAGCGGTTACTACTGCTATCACCCCATTCACTTTCACAATTGAGCCCTTAGGAGAGACAATCTTTCCAAGGATCCCATGCTCAGGAGCTTTCAATTCGTCAACCGACTTTTCGGTTTCAATTTCGCACAGTATGTCTCCTTTCTCAATCTGGTCGCCGACCTGCTTGTGCCATTCTCCCACGATGCCTTCTTCCATCGTCCACGTGAGCCTCGGCATTTTCACATATGTAACCATTTCATCCACCGTTTAACCAAGTTATTTTCCAATGACTCCCCGCACTGCATCTATGATGTCCTCTTCCTGAGGAATTGCGGCACCCTCAAGAACTGGGCTGTACGGTATCGGAACGTCCATTCCAGAAACACGCCTTATTGGTGCGTCCAAATAGTCAAAAGCCTCTTCCACGATCATTGAGGCAATTTCTGCAGCGACTCCACCTGTTCTGCAATCCTCAGAGACTATGACTGCCCTACCCGTTTTCTTGACTGAATCTACTATCGTCCGCTTGTCCAACGGAACGAGCGTTCGAGGATCCACAATTTCCACGTCTATGCCTTTCCTGCTCAATTCTTCAGCTGCTCTGATGCTTTTGTGAACCATCATCATGGTTGCAATGATGCTTACATCTTTGCCGGTCTTCCTAATGCTTGCCTGTCCAAACGGAATCGAATACTCTGTTTCAGGAACATCACCAAGCAGACTAGGATACTTCTCTCGCAAGCTCGGCATGCGTTGCGCATAGTACAGTAGTTTATGTTCGATGAAAAAGACTGGGTCATCACTTCTCAAAGCCGAGATGAGCAGTCCCTTAGCATCGTAAGGTGTAGACGGCACGGCGATTTTCAACCCCGGCACATGCATGAACCAGGCCTCGAGGTTTTGAGAATGTTGAGCAGCGCCAGAAGCAACAGGATATCTCGAACCGCATGGGGCTCTCACAACCACAGGTACCTTCACGGCACCGCCGAACATGTAGTGCATCTTGGCAAGCTGGTTGAAAATCTGATCCATCGCACCGTTGCAGCCCACAAAATCAATGAATTGCAGTTCAGCTACGGGTCGCAATCCTCCCAGTGCTGCACCGACTGCTGCACCGATTATTGCCCCTTCTGAAATCGGTGTATCCCTGACTCTGTTTTCTCCGAACTCTTTCTGAAGGTTTTTGGTGCAAGCAAACAAACCTCCAAAGTGCCCTACATCCTCGCCAAATACTACAATGTTTTCGTCTCTTGTCATCTCCTGTCGAAGTGCTTCGTTTATTGCAGCAGAAAAGTCAAGCGTTCTCATTTCCCATTCTCTCCATGCGAGTTCGACGCGAAAACATACTTGGATACTTCACCAGCAGAAGGATATGGACTGTTCTTGGCAAATTCCGCAGCTTCCTCAACTTGTTTCGCGCATCTCTGTTCAATTTCCTCGATCTCGCTTTCTGCAAAGACCTTGCTCTCGATGAGTTTTGTTCTGAATGCCTCTATGGGGCACTTCTTCTGCCATTCGGCCATCTCTGCTTCGCTTCGGTAGACCCCTCCTCCTTTGGGGTCACCTTCAAAATGCCCCCTGAACCTGTACGTCTTGCACTCTATGAGCGTCGGTCCATCTCCAGATCTTGCCCTTTCTGTTGCTTCTCGCGTAGCTTTGTGAACAGCAATTACATCCATTCCATCAACTACTACACCCAGCATTCCGTATGCAACTGCCCTATCGGCCACATTCTCCACAGGAGTTGACTTCTTCATAGGAACAGAAATCGCGTAGAGATTGTTCTCGCACACAAAAATGACAGGAAGCTTCCACGCTGCTGCCAAATTCAAGCCTTCATGGAACGTGCCTGTGTTAGATGCACCGTCGCCGAAGAAACAAGCTACGACTCTCTTCGTTTTCTTGACATCTATAGCCAAACCCAGACCTGAAGCTATAGGAATACCTGCTCCAACTATGCCGCTTGACCCCATTACGCCGATTTCTGGGGCAATTATGTGCATTGAGCCTCCTCGACCTTTGCTGTAACCAGTTGCTTTTCCTAGTAGTTCTGCCATGATTTTATTGACATCGCCACCCTTGGCAATGCAATGGCCGTGTCCTCGATGAGTGCTCATAACGTAATCATCTTGTTTCAAGCTGGAACAGACTCCAACTGCGACGGCCTCTTCTCCGATGTACAGATGGATCAAGCCAGGGATCAATCCTTGAGCAAACAAAGTGCCAGCAGTTTCTTCGAATTTCCTAATTCTGAGCATTTTTGTGTAGATGTCGGCAAGCTCTTCTTTTGACAAATCTGCGAAATCGATCGGCATACGACAAACCTGCTTGGGGTCTATCTTATTTCACGTTTTTATCTGTTGCCCTACAATCACTTGGCCCAAGAATCGTGTTGAGAGAAGCAACTCCGCCGGTATTGACAGATTCTGACGCAGTCTTGATTGTATTCAGGTTCGTGTCCAAGATGCGTGCAAAGAGAAAGGGAGATGTTCGCTGAAGTGGGTCCTTTGGCGTCGACTAGATGATGGGGCAGGCGATCAGTTCTTCAACGGGGAATCTGGTAATGACTTTATGTCCCGAACTTGTGACGACTACTTCTTCCTCTATTCTAATTCCGAAGTCTGAATCCTTAGGACCAGCGTAGGTTTCAAGTGCTATAACCATGTTTTCTCTGAGTGTATACGGTTTTTCCAGAGACCATGCTCTGCTGATTACGGGTAACTCCCATATGCTCATGCCTATCCCGTGACCCCATTGGCAAGCGAGGACTTCGCTTTCTTGTTTACATCCCAATGCTTCTGGGCCTGGCCATTTGGATGCGATCTGTTTTGTTGTAGCCCCAGGTTTGACTACCTTTATCGAATCCTGCAGCCAAGTAAGGCATTCCTTATACCGCTCTGTTTGTTCTCCGGTGGGTTTGCCAACACTAAAGGTTCTGTAGTAGCAGGTTCTGTATCCGCAGTAAGAATGCATGATGTCAAAGAAAACGATGTCTCCTGGTCGAAGTCTTCGGTCTGTGAAGTCATGATGATGTGGATTCGTGCGTGGTCCAGAAATACTGTTGACACATTCTACCTTGTCTGAACCATACGAGTACAAAGTTTGATTAGCAATTCCTACCAGGTCGTTTTCCCTGATTCCTGGTCTGACTGCCCTTGCGAGTTCGTAGTAAGTGCAGTCCGCCATCATTGCGGCCATGTCTAAGAGTTCAATTTCCTCTTCGGTTTTGATCAGTCTGGCCTGCAGCATAGGTGCTTGTCCGTCTGCAATTTCAATTCCCTCGGAAGTGAGCGCTTTGTACAGTGGAAAGTCCATTATGTCGATGCCAAGAGGCTCTTTTTCAGCTCCGTTCTCCTTCAGGGTTTGTTTGATGGTCTTGGCGCACTTTTCAACCGCTTTGACTTCAGGTGGTACTGCTCCTCTTCCCCACGAGACAGCAGGTCTTACCTGTCTTTTCAACCAAGGCGCTCCATGAGGATCGTTTTGAACTATGACTCTACTGCCAACGTCAAACAGCACCGGGCCATCGTTCAAAGAGAGAATTGCGAAGCGGTTCATTTTGTCCCTTGCCCATTCGCCGATAGTTGCGCTTGTTATGTAGCGAATGTTGTCGGGGTCAAAGCAGAGAAGGGCGCCTAGTCCTGACCTGTTAAGTTGTTCTTTGCTTTTCTTCAGTCTGTCTTTTCTTAGGCGTGCGAAGTCGATTCGAAGCTCAAAGTCCACGGATGTTGAGCCGTAACTCATGTTGAACACCTAGACACAGTTACAAATGTGCTTTTCTTAAAGCTTTTTGATTCGCAGCGCGCGCAAGCCTCACCACAACACGGACGTCGCCGGTCGAGTTTGTTCATTTGAGATCACTATACGCAGGTTATGTTTTCCTCGAGCGTCAGAAGTTGGTTCGTAACCCATTCGGCTCCATCTTCGGTCACTATGAATGTGTCCGAAAACCGGAAGCCGCCTATTTCTCTAAAATATATTCCAGGTTCTAGACTGAAGAGCATGCCTGGTCTGAGCACTGTTTTGTCTCCTGGATCAAGGTAAGGTGGAACATGAACTTTCCATGGTTTGCCGTGGCCACAATGGTGCAGAACTGCGTCCCAGACGCCTTCATCTTTGAACACTCTGTAGGCTGAGTTGCAGACATCAGCGCATGTGTTGCCCGGTTTGACTTTTTCGAAAGCAGCATTCTGGGCCTTTCGCATGATGTTCCAGTACTTGACTTGTTTGGCGTTGGGTTTGCCCACGAAGAAAGTTCTCTCTATCTCGGGTCCGTAGCCTCCTATGTTTGGGTCGGATGCTGACACGCAGTTGTCTCCCAGCTGGAGGCTTCTGAACCTGTCTCCCAGACTTCCACCGTGTGGGTAAGCCGACGCTGGTCCTGCCGAGAAGACAATGTAAGGAGGCCAGTAGCCCTCTCCTATTGTGAGCGGTTCATATCTTGGTCCTAGAGGTTTAATCAATGTCGAGTAGGCTTCGAGTGTTGCCTGAAAGCAGACTTCAAACGGGGTCTTCCCAGGCGAGACAAGTTCATATGCTATTTTGTGCACTGAAAAACCCCATTTGTTTGCGTCTCTGACAAGTTTTTGCTCTGCATCGGACAAGACAAGCATCCATTCGGTGAGAATCTCTGATTTGTCAACTAGCTTAATGTCTTTCAACGTCTTCCTAAGGTGGAGTTCTAAACTTGGTCCATGGCCATATGGTGCTTTGAAAAAGTCCATTTCTTTTGGCGCGTGGTATGCCATTCCGAGGCTATCAATTGCCAGCTTGCCGTTTTTGATTCCGTGGTCTTTGATCATGTTTGTGACAGTGTCATAACTGTTGAGTTTCTCTCCAGGAGAAGGACCCGGGTAGTCGAGGTAGTCAGTGATGTCCTCTATCCAAGGGACCCTTTCTTCCCAGTGCCATGTTTCAAGTCTCGGAAGTATAACTGCGGGATCTCCTTCGACAGGTATCAAGAGCCCAAAGGGTCTTTCAGTCGGGACATGGACGAAACCGGTTAACCAGAACACGAATGTTGGATCCGTAACAAAAATGCCTTCGATATTTTGTTTTTGTAGTTCATTTCTGAGTCGTCCAATTCGGTCTTTGTGTTCTTCAGGTTTTACGAACAAGTCATTCATTATTTCCACTCCGGCATGGCGACATTCTACAAATGGAACTTGTTTAAAAGTATAATGTTCGACGCCACACGGTTTTGAAATCAGCAGAAAGTTCCTTTTTATGCCGATTGGAGACTGTGAACGCGGACTCTGAATAAAAGGACTGATTCTGACTTTGGCATAATCAGAAAGAGAGAAAGGAACTAGGTGTTCCTGTTGACTTCTATCTTGCCTTGTTTGATAACTGTTCTTATTCTTTCGACATCTTGAAATATCTTTATGTTCTTCAATGGGTTTCCATCAACGATAATTATGTCTGCCAGCTTGCCTTCTTCGATGCTTCCGATGTTTGCTTCGAGAGCGCATGCTTTTGCTCCATTCAAGGTGGCCGTCACTATGGCTTCCATTGGACTGAATCCAGAATATTTTGCGAGAAGCTCCAGTTCCAGTGCGTTTGTGCCCATTTTCGTCATTTTCGACCCCAAGAAATCTGTTCCTGATGCGACAGTTGCGCCTCCCTCACGGAGTTTTGCCATGTTCTTGACGACGCTGCTCCAAGCCTTTCTAGATTTGTCTACTGCCCATATCGGGTAGCCTGCTTCCACGCCGCCTTCATTTATACTCTTCATTATTGAGAGCGTGGTCACGAAGACCACGCCTTTCTTTTTCGCTTTTTCTATGGCTTCCTCATCGGGGTAGATTGCATGATCGATGGTTTTTATTCCACCGTCTATTGAGTTGTGCATACCGCTGGTTCCCTGGCAGTGTGCAGTAACGAAGGTTCCTGCAGCTCTGGCGACGTCAACTATTGCCTTTATCTCTTCGACAGTGTATTGTGTGTGTTCTGGTTTGTCTTTCTCCGACAGCATTCCGCCTGTGGTGCATACTTTTATGAAGTCGGCGCCTTCCCTCAGTGCATAACGGGCTCCTTTGATGCATTCTTCCACTCCGTCGCAGAGCAGTACTGGTTCTGGCCCTCTTCCACCTGAGGTTCTGATGTCCGCCATTTCTACTGGCAAGAAGTGGGTGTCACCGTGGCCAAATGTCTGACTCAGTGCGAATCCTGCGGCCAGTACTCTGGGCCCTGGGATCGTGCCTTCGGCTATTGCTCTTTTCAGAGCCACGCCGTTCATGCTGGAACAATCTTTGACCGTCGTGTATCCTGCTCTCAGCAAAGCTTCCGCGTCTCTGCTCGCCCGTAAGAGTTTGAGTCCATGCGGTGTTACGATTGTTTCTTCTGTGTAGTTGTCTGATCGAAACCCGCTGAAGTGCATGTGCGCATCTATCAGTCCAGGCATCACTGTCTTGCCCGATGCGTCGATAATTCTTGCGTTCTTAGGAATGTTGATGTCTCTTGCTTGACCGACTGCAGCAATCTTTGAATCTTCAATTACAATGACGGCGTTGTCTAGGGGGTCAGCACCTGTTCCGTCAATCAGCATTCCATTCTTTATTGCCAGAGCTCCGCTATCCGTTTTCATCGAGTTTTCCCCTATTTTGCCGAGTCTCTTATTCTCTTGATCGTTTCCTTGCATCCTTGAATGAAGAACCCGATGTCCGTGCCTACCATGATGAGTTGAAACCCTTGTGCAATTCTTTTCGTAGCATCTTCCGGTCCAAAGGTGTGAATTCCGACAATTACGTTTGCGCGTTTGGCTTTCTCCAGTACCTTGTCGATTGTAGCTATTACTCTGGGGTCATCGTATTTTCCAAGAAGTCCCATCGAGGCAGTGAGGTCAGCTGGTCCTATGAATATGGCGTCTATTCCTTTCACTTGCAGGATTTCGTCGATATTCTTGACCGCATCAGTGTGCTCAATTTGTATGATAACCATGGTTTCCTTGTCGGCTGCTGCGACGTAATCTTGGAATGACTGATAGTAGTTTGAGGCACGTCTTGGTCCGATTCCTCTGATTCCAACTGGTGGGTATTTCGTAGCGGCCACTGCTTTTGCGGCATCTTCCTTACTGTTAACCAAGGGAATAATTAGTCCCTGTGCTCCGATGTCTAGGGCAAGCTTGATGAGAACCTGATCATTCCAAGCGACACGAACTAACGGGACGACCTTGACACCACATGCCTGCATGAGCTTCTGAACTGTCTCATTGCTCAAGGGAGCGTGCTCCGTGTCAAAAACGAGATAGTCAAATCCTACAGTCGAGGCAGTTTCCGCGATGTCTTGGCTTCCAATGGTTATCCATGTTCCCAAGGCGGTTTTGCCTTGTTTCAACATTTCTTTAAGACTATTCTTTGTCATTTTGATCAACCATGCTAGAATCAGAAGCGGGACTTAAGAAACTTTCTTGGCTGCTCTGGTTCTATCGCGCTTCCGGACGGCTAAGATGATTTCGCTGTTCTCAATGCGTCAAGCACCAGATCGCCAACAGTGCCTCCCGCTGTTATGTACATCATCATTGCTGTCTCGACGATCTCTTCTTCTTTTGCCCCTGCTTCAAGGGCACCTCTGATGTGCACGACACAGGCTGATCGATTCATCCTTATCGCTTGGGCAGTCAACCATATCAGATGTCTTGTCTTCAGCGGAAGATAGCCATCGTATCTGGCAATGTTTCGGAGTTCAAGCCATTTCTTCAGAAACTCGGGACATCGCTCTTTCATGATTTCGACGCCTGCGGGAATCTCACTGGAGTAGATTTCTTTGACAAATTTCCTTACAAGACTGTCAAGATCTCGATCACTTTTAGGCATTTTTATCCCCAAGTTATGTTTGAGGGCACAAATAAATCAATTGAGGTACTCTTTTTTTCCCTCTCATCGGAGTCTCCCACATGTACCGCTCAAAGGAAGATTTGTCGAGCAGTTTATATTGAGAGAGCTTACACTAGGAGCTCGGTTTGACGGTGAGTATGATGCGTCTGAAAGGTCGAGTAGCGGTTATCACAGGTTCCGGTTCTGGAATCGGTCGCGCGTCAGCAGTCCTATTTGCCAAAGAGGGGGCCAAGGTTGTGGTCGTGGATTGTGTGCGTGAAGGCGGTCTAAAGACTGTCGACATGATTAGCAAAATCGGCGGAGAATCGGTGTTTGTTGAAGCTGATATCTCCAACGCCGCTGACGTTCAGGAAATGGTTCGCTCAGCTCTCAAGAAGTTTGGGAGAATCGACATAGTATTCAATAATGCAGGCATTAACTTGGAAAAGGCTGTTACTGACACAAGCGAGCAGGAATGGGACAGAATCATGGACGTTAACCTGAAAGGCGTTTTTCTCTGCAGCAAATATGCGATTCCTGAGATGATTCGTGGTGGCGGAGGGGTCATCATCAACACTGCTTCCATCCGAGGGCTTGTAGGCCAATATCATGAATCCGCATATTGTGCTTCCAAAGGCGGGGTCGTTCTGTTGACTAAGGCTATGGCTCTTGACTATGGATGCCAAAATATCCGGGTGAACTGTATATGCCCGGGCGCCATATTGACACCGCTCACTCAAGCATTCTTGGATAGTTCGCCTGATCCCGAACGTGAGGTGCAAGAGACTTTGAAGAAGATTCCTTTGGGGAGGATGGGGCAGCCTGTAGATGTTGCTCGGGTTGCGCTTTTTTTGGCTTCGGATGAGTCTGCGTATTTGACGGGGCTCGCAATTCCAGTCGACGGCGGAAGAATCCAGAACGTCTGATTTGCAGAAACCCATGCAGATTGGCAGCCGATTCGTGCTATACATCTTGACCAGTCTCAGACATCTAGCTAGGTGCATTGATTCCACAACGTTGAGGTGTTTTCGTTTGCGAAATATTCAGATCAGTTCAAAATTCGTCGATGGATTTAATTTTGGGTTAACTAGATATTAGAAATAGTTAAGAGTCCATTTTCCGTATGTTTACGCTCTGAGGCAATTTCGTACGGAGAGGTTTTGATGAGAACGGAAGATGCTGAAGCAGATTTAGAGCTTTCATGCAAGCACGTCGGTCACCTTTACCCAGTACTTATGGATAAGCATGGAAACGTTATTGACGGAAACCATCGCCTCGTGGCAGACAAGAACTGGCCAAAACTGAAGCTTGACCACATAAAGTCAAAGAAGGAACTGGTGCTGGCAAGGCTTGTCAGCAATGTGTGCAGGCGAAATGTGCCCCGCACTGAGAAGACTCAAATGCTGCGAGAACTCGGAGAAATCCATGTGCAAGAGGGAGTTAGCCCCGGGAAAATCCCCCATGTCGTAGCCGAGGAGACTGGAATGAGTTATAGATGGGTGATGGAGTACTTGCCTGATGATCTCAAGGAACGCCCTGGCATTGGCGGTCCGCGACCTTCGCTGAAATCCTTCGAAGGCACAGAGCCTCTTGACAAGGGCAAAGTTGCAGGCCCCGCAACTGGCAACCCAAGGTTTCTTTCCATGATTCTTCCAAAGATACTAGAGGTGAAAGACTATGCTAACACTGATTTTGTCCATATAGTCATGGAGAAGAATTTCTTCGCCAAAATAGTAAGGCTGGCTAATGAAGTGGGCACAACTCCTGAAGCCATAATAAACAACACACTCGTGTCAATGCTCAGAAAGAATGCAGACGGAAATGAACCAGTTCCGCAGGACTCCATTGTTCTGAAAGAACTATGCTAAATTCGTTTGACAAGGTTCGAGAAGCAGCCTGATGCCGCTATGCTACTGACTCAATTGTCTACCACGCAGGCCACTTGTACGCATGTTATCCCTTTGTGCTTTTCTTTTGCCGCCCCTATCGGATCTGAGCCTCGGATTTCAGCACAGGCAGTACACAAATCTTTAAAATCCACAGCATAGAGACTCATCATGAAAAGATGTCACAATGAGTCGAATACACAATGAGTGTCTTCAAAATAGGCAAGATTGAAGCTGAACCTGGAACTAAAGAGCATGGATATCTTGACGTTGGCGAGTTCCCGACAGGATATCTCATTCATTTTCCCCTAATGATTGTCAACGGAGTAAACAAAGGTCCCACTTTGTGCCTTATAGCTGGAGTTCATGCGATGGAATACTGCGGCATCGAAACGGTGATGAGAATTTTCACGGACATTGACCCTAAAGCCCTAAACGGAACAGTAGTAGCAGTCCCTCTGGTTAACATTCCTGCTTTTCAAGCTAGAACACCCTACGTGAATCCCATAGACAGAGTGAACGGGTTCGGTTTGGAAAAGGGCGGAATCGGTGAGGGATCAATCAGTTACGTAATGGGTGAAGTACTTTTCAAGCAGGTATTGTCGAAGGCTGATTCGCTGATCAACCTGCACGGGGGTGACAGCGTAGAAGAGAACCTTGACTTTGTCATAGTGAATGAAACAGGCAATCCCAAAATCGATAAGGTCTCCATGGACATGGCGAAATGCTTCTGCCCTGAATACCTGTGGTTCTACAACGCAGACATTTCATGGATCAAAGACGCTGACGGTAACTGGGCCAAAACATCGGAGAATCGGAAAGATGGCGGTTTGCATAAGAGAACTATGATACCCACTGTAATTCCAGAAGCTGGAGGTTCTGGAAAAGTGCAGGAGGAGTCGGTTCGATTTCTCTACGATGGGACAATAAATGTCATGAAATACTTCAAAATGCTTTATGGACACCCGGCGATGCGTGAACCAAAGGTCTTTCACACTCAACACAGAATCAGAGTGAGGTCAGCAGGATTCTTCCGCCCCTTGAAGAAGCTAGGGCAAATTGTTACGAAGGGAGAAGTAATTGGAAATGTCAGAAACATATTTGGCGAAGTCACTGAAGAGGTCACTTCCCCTGTCGATGGTTTGTTTGATTTTTTGATGTTTCACGCCTCTGTGTTGCCTGGCGACGTCGTGATAATCATTGGAGAGTTCAGACCGACGCTGAAGGAAGCAGACTGCTGAAGAGCGCGTTGGATCATGAAGGCAAAGAATTGGCTTCTGTTCATGTCAATGGCTGTCTTCTGGGGCCTCAATTGGTCAATTACAAAGACCGGACTGAGCTTCGTTTCACCCACAACATTTGTTCTGCAAAGATTCCTCTTTTTCAGCATTAGTTTCTTTCCCGTGCTTTTTCTGCTGCGCGCGCGCATCCCGAGAGACAGGGATACTCTTCTCAAGATAGTTATCCTTTGCATGATTAACGTCTCTCAAATAGTTACAACCAATATTGCATTATCTGAGCAAAGTTCTGGTATGGGGGCGGTGCTCAACTATACTGAGCCGCTGTTCGTGTTTTGCTTAGCTATACCCTTTCTAGAGGAGGAGATCTCGGTTCTCAAGGTCACAGGAGTGCTAGTAGGCTTCGGAGGCGTATTTGTCCTATTCTACCGAAGCATGTCATCATTCACGTTTGTCTCTGCGGCAATTATGGTGCTTAGTGCTTTCATGTGGGCTGTGACAATCGTTTTCTACAAGAAATTCCTCAGTCACGTTAATTCTTTTGTCGCTAGCTACTTTCAGTATTCACTCGGTGCCATACCCATCAGCGTATTCGCCTTGCTCAGCAGCACTTTCGCTATGCCGTCAGATCCCACGTACTTGTGGATACTGGTCTATGAGTCGATAGCGGTTTCAGCTGTTGGGTCGACTGTCTGGCTCTATCTGACCAAGAAAGAAGGTGCAACGGTAGTTGCAGGTTCAAGTTTGTTGGTGCCTGTTCTTGCACTGTTCTTCGGATGGCTTCTCTTGAAAGAAGAAATTCGCATTGAATCAGTCATCGGATCTGCTCTCATCTTGGCCGGGGTCTTCCTAGTCAACCTGGCGACTAGTAAGAAAAAGAGCACTGTCTGAACCTCTCTTGTAGAACAGTCACTATGCCGCGTCGTTTAAATCTGGGTTAGAACTTGACAGCTGTGCGAGTGTCAATGGTCACTGTCAAAGTGTTCGGAAACCTGAGGAAGATTGTCGGAGCATCAGAGTGCAGAATTGATATTGGAGGCAATTACAATACCATTGGTCATCTTCTGTTCTCCTTTGCAAGACAGTATGGGCAACAGCTTAAGCAGGAATTGTTTGATTCTGAAGGTGAGATCAGGCCCACATATTCAGTCCTCGTAAACGGAGGAAACATCACTTCATTTTCAGGTTTAGAGACGAAATTGAAGGAAGATGATGTTGTGGCTATTCTACCAGTTGTCGAGGGAGGATGATCAAATTGCCCACGTCATATGCCGGAAGAATATTGCGAATCAATCTTACAACGAGCAAAGTCACAAGAGAGCCCTTAGCCGACGGTTTGATCAAACAATGTTTGGGCGGCAAAGGAATTGGAACTCGCCTGCTTTTCGACGAATTGAAAACAGGCATAGATCCGCTAGGCCCCGAGAACAAGTTGATTTTTTCTACAGGACCCGCAACTGGAACCATGATGCCACACAAAGGATACATTGTCTGTTACAAATCCCCACTCACAGGCATATACGGAAGTTCAAGTTCTGGAGGATTCTTCGCAGATGAGCTAAAGCGAGCAGGATATGACGTTCTCGTTGTTGAAGGGCGAGCCGAGAAACCACTATACTTGTGGATAGACGATGAGAATGTCCAACTGAAAAATGCTGAAAACCTTTGGGGAAGGGACACCTTCGAAACCAATGACCTGATCAAGGAAGAACTTGGAGACGAAGAGGTCAAAGTTGCCCGTATAGGAGTCGCAGGTGAGAAACTAATCGCTTTTGCTTCTATAACCAACGACTATTCTCGAATAGCTGGCAGATGTGGGCCCGGCGCGGTCATGGGTTCGAAGAATCTCAAGGCCATAGCAATTCGAGGGACAGGGGCCATAGAAGTCGCAGACATAGACGGTCTAATCGAATTCATGAAACAGTTTCTCAAAACAGTTGAGGAAACTCCTGCCACTTCCACAACATATCCCCTGTGGGGAACGCCCGGCGGAATCAACGGTGCCAACTTGCAGGGCGTCTTCCCCACCAGATACTGGCACAAAGGGATGCTTGAAGACTACGAGAAGATCAACGGCGAGACAATAAGGAGACAAATAGTGGTCAAGGACAAGGCCTGCTACACGTGCCCCGTAAACTGTTCAAAAATGGTCAGAGTCAAAGAAGGCCGGTACGCTGGAACTGTATTAGAGGGACCTGACTATGAGACTCTATATTCTCTAGGCGGACTTGCTGAGATCAACGACATTAACGTCATAGTGAAAGGCAACGAAGTATGCGACAGACTAGGAATGGACAGCATGACAGCAGGGAATGCAGTGGCTCTAGCGATGGACTGCTATGACAAACACATCCTCACTCGAAAGGATACAGACGACTTGGAACTGACTTTCAGCAACAAAGAGGCTCTGATCCAGATGCTGGAGAAGATTGGAAACCGAGACGGTTTTGGAAATGTATTGGCAGAAGGCACTCGAAAGGCTGCAAGAATAATAGGCAAAGGCGCTGAGAAACTCGCTGTACACATAAAAGGACTCGAACCTGCAGGATACGACCCGAGAGGGATGAAAGGCGTAGCTTTGGGATTTGCAGTCGGTGATCGTGGAGCATGTCACATGACAGGCTCAATATACACGTACGAAATCAGAGGTAGCATAGATCGACTCGTCTACAAGGGAAAGCCCACGTTTTTGAAAGAGCTGGAAGACAAGTTCGCACTGTGCGACACTATGATCTTCTGTCGTTTCCTAAGAGATGTCACTCCGTGGAAGACTATTGCGCAGGTACTTCCTCTTCTCGTTGGGTTCCAGTTGAAAGAGACTGAATTGCGAGTCATTGGAGAAAGAATCGTTAGCTTGGCCAGGTCTTTCAACGTGAGAGAGGGAATGGGGAGGAAAGACGACTACTGGCCTGCTAGGTTCTATACCGATCCTCTGCCTGACGGGGGTTCAAAGGGGCAAACAATTGACAGAGCTGAATTTGACAAGATGCTCGATGAATACTATGAATTGAGAGGATGGGACGAAAACGGGATACCAAGGAAAGAAAGCCTCCAAAGACTCGGATTGGGAGATGATCTTGCAGAGGAGGAATAAACACGACTCGCAGGGTCATTGTGTGCAATCAGGAAAAATGCACTGGATGCGGGCTATGCGAATTGGCGTGTTCTGCCAAGAAAAGCAAGAGCCTTGACCCAAAGAAATCTCGGATACGAGTGGAAAGAATCGAACCGTTCATTGATGCAGCGGTAGCCTGCCAATTTTGTGAAGACGCTCCCTGCGTTATCTCCTGCCCAAGAGAAGCTTTAACACAGAACTCAAAAACTGGCATAATCAGCGTCGATGAAGACAAATGTATTGGGTGCAGTTGGTGCATTGAAGCATGCGAATTTAGAGCTGTGACAATTCCCTCTGGCAAGAAGATTGTCGCTTTCTGCGACCTCTGCGACGGACAACCTCTTTGCATTGAACTCTGCCCCAGAAAGGCGTTAGAGCTGTTGACACCTAATGCCATGTCAAACAAAGCAAGAAAATCTGCAGTGAAAAAGCTATTCTGAATCAGAAAGTTCACTCACGAGCTCGACCTTGAACGGAGTTTCAGAAAGGCTTATTAGATTTCAGAGGTCAGTGCTGAGAAGGTGATTGGATGTTCTATGCTGTGATGTATTTCAATCTTAAAGATGGTGTGAGTGACAAAGAATTCGGCGAAAAGGTGAGGAAGTATGCAGTTGCAGTACAAGCTAAGACTAAAGGAGTAGGGCCTTTCAAGCTATACTGTCATTACTTCTTCGGTGCAAACACGAGACGGTATCAACTTTGGACGACCTTTGAAGATTTTCATGCTGTTGAACGGGAAAAAGAAGCCAAGAACGATCCAGAAGTTGCGCGTCTACTCAAAGAAATGAATGACCTCGTCGAAATGAAAGAACACATAGATGAGCTCGTGACAGAACTGCCGACATAGCAGACCGCAATTGCTTCTTTTCTCTCATCACTCACTTTTTTTGAAATGCTTTACTGTCATAGTGCTATTTGTGTTGAGTGGTGATTTCCTTCAGCGATTCTCCAATTATGTTCACGGCCATGTCAGCTTGTTCCTTTGTGAGTACCAGTGGCGGCGAGAACTTGATGACATTCTTGTATAATCCTGAAACTGAGAACAATAATCCTTTGGTGTATGCTTTTTCCATGATTTGTTTTACCTCTTCTTGAGCGGGTTCTTTGGTCTTTGTGTTCTTGACTAGTTCTATTCCGATGAGAAGTCCTTTGCCTCGAACGTCGCCAATTATGGGGAATTCGTCAGCCAGCTCGCGTATCCTCTTCACGATGAAGGTTCCGATGTTGGCGGCGTTTTCCAGTAGCTTTTCCTTCTGCAGTATGTCGATCAACGCACTGGCTCTTGCACAGGCAAGAAGGTTAGCTGCAAGAGTTGAAGCTGGACCGCTGCTAACCCAATTGTCCATCAATTCCTTCCTGGCAAGTATTGCTCCCAGAGGCATTCCAGCGGCTATTGGTTTACCAAAATACATTGCGTCAGGCTCCATTCCGAAGTGCTGAATGCCAAACATCTTTCCTGTCCTTCCGAATCCTGTGACTACTTCGTCATCCATTATGAGAATTCCGTGTTCTGAGCAGACTTTTCTTAGTTTTTTGAAGTACTCGTTGGGAGGTACTATTACTCCTCCATGTGCCTGTATTGGTTCAATAAAGACGGCAGCAACTTCCTCCGGGTCAACCACTGTCTTGAAGATATACTCTACTTGTTCTATGCAAGCCATTCCACATTTGGGATATTCCTGTCTGAACGTGCATCTGTAACAGTTCGCGTACGGTATACCTATTATGCCAGGCAGGAATGGTCCGCAATGTTTTCTAAGATCTGAGCTGTCCAGTGTCAGAGAAAGGGCGCCCATTGTTCCACCATGATACGCACCGAAACACGCGAAAAGGAACGGTCTCCTGGTTGTATACCGTGCGAGCTTTATCGAGAATTCTGTTGCTTCTGATCCATCGTTGCAGTAGGCAACCTTCCCTTCTTTCAGACTGCCAAAGGCTATGTTCCGCAACTTTTCTGCCAGCTGAACTCTGACAGGATGAACCCCGTTGTAGAGAGCCACAAAATCAAGCTTCTCAAGCTGCTCTCGTGTTGCTTTCAATATCTTGGGATGAGAATACCCTACGTTGCAGACATGGGCTCCTCCCGTAAAATCAAGAAATCTTCTTCCATCTACACTCTTCAACTCAATTCCATCTGCTGCAGAAATAACGAGGTCATTGTACTTCCTGAAAACGGGGCACAGATATTCTTGTTCTTTCTTTATCCACAAGTCTCGCTCACACGTAAGATTTCTTTCTGATTCTTCTTTTGAATTGCCCAAAGCAGTTCCCGCTAGTCATGTGTCTTTGATTCTTGATTTAACGGTTTCGACATCTTTCCGATAGCCTTGATGCCTCAACAACACGGTTTCACGAGGTGACCTCTGGAAAAATCACACATGGACTATAATGTCAGAAACAAATGTATATGAACCGATGGCGGTGCCATTCTCAGAGAAAAGCTTTTTTACCCTATGCTGAATATAAGGCATAGAAAGGTGAAGAAATGTTTAAGATGACATATAAACGGGCTATTACACAGATGCAGAAGATCGCTATTATTGCAGTGGTGCTAGTGGTCATTATTGCTGCTGTTGCCGGCGCATACTACGCGGGGGTCTTTACCCCATCAGGACCGACTTCTAACGTAAAGAACCCTGATACTGTCATTATCGAAACCTACAACCCAATCGCAAACCTGGACCCTATTACCTTGACTCTGGCTTCAGAATCCTTCGTAGCGTGGAACGTCTTTGACAACGTGCTCTCAATGCGAGATAACCAACCAGGAGGAGTCACCCCAAATCCAGGTCTTGCAGAGAGCTGGACGGTCGCTGCTGACGGAATGACATATACTTTCAAAATTCGCTCAAATGCCAAATTCAGCAACGGAGATACTTTGGATGCAACCGCAGTTGTCTACAACATAAACCGGTTGTTGACAGTGAACTCTCCAAACTCGATGTACCTGTTCGAAGGCATTATCTCCAAAGGATGTGCCCGCGCAGTTGATTCAACAACGGTTGAAATCAAGACCAACATCAAATTCCCGCCATGGGCAACACTGTTGACCTTGTGGCATGGAATGCTCAACCCCGCCGTCATTGAAGCGCACGGTGGCGTCCAAAACGACACTGTCAACACAGACATTGCTACAAACCAGCCCTACGCCGGTCTATACTCTGGTCCTTACAAAATCATCGAGTTTGTTCCAGGTACTGGAGGATATGTGAAGCTTGAGGCAAACGCGTACTATTGGGGACCACAACCAAAGACAAAGTATGTGTATATTTCTTGGACGACTGAAGTGTCTACTCGAGTCCTGAAGTTGAAAGCAGGTGACGCAGACTGGCTTTGGAACTTCGAAAGAACTTCAATTGCGGATCTCGTTGGCGCTGAAAACGTCACAATCGATAAAACCGGACTATCTTGGACACAAGCCTATATAACGTTCTCTGGAAGAGATCCACTGGGAATGGATGCTAATGGAATCAAAACAAGGCAGGCTCTATGCTACTCCTATCCATATGATACAGTAATACAGTACGTTTGGGCAGGTTACGCTCAACGCGCAATCGGTCCTATTCCAGCAGGCGTTCCAGGTGCCTACGATGCATGGACACCAAAGTACCAAACAAACTTGACTACGGCAGCGGAATTGCTGGATCAAGCAGGTCACACGCCAGGCCAAGACGGCATAAGACTGCGTCTAGAGCTTGACGTAGGCATTGGTCAGGAAGCAAGAAAGCAAGCCGCTATCATTTGGCAGTCTGAGCTTTCCAAAATAGGCGTCGAACTTTCAGTCAGAGAATTCATCGGTCAACAACTGTCGACAAGAATGCGTCAAAACCAGACAGACCTGACTATCAGCGGATGGTTCCCAGACTACCCAGACCCATACCACTTCGCGTACTCAATAGTCCACTCGTACTCCGTCTGGGGAATATACGGCTCCTACTGGAAAGTTCCTGAAATTGACGATGCTATAGTTGCGACACTCGATGAACCCAACAACACCAGACGCTATGAACTTTACAAGCCGATTCTTGAAATGCTTGCTGAGAACCCGAACAGAATCTACCTAGTTCAGGAAGACGCATTGTTCATACACAGAAGCTGGCTCAAAGGCTACGTCTACAACCCAATACACCATGGAATGCTGTGGTACCTATACAAAGGCTAAGATGCGTATGTCAAATTGATCGTTCAACCTTTTTTCCCATTTTTTGCTAAGCTCAATAGGCTTAAATACAATCATTTTGCGTAGCATATGTGGGCGATTGGTCATTGGGCCTAGGCAGATACATAGCAAGAAGAATAGCCTTGTTGTTCGTCGTTCTGTTCGGTCTACTCTCACTCACCTTCATAGTTTCACACGTCATACCTGCAGACCCAGTCCGTGCATGGGCTGGGGAAAAGTCAGTTCTTCAGACTCTGGATATTGTTCGGAAAAGATACCATCTTGATCAGCCTTTATGGATACAGTACATTCTGTACTTCCAAGATCTCTTGCAGGGTAATCTAGGCATATCTCCTGTCACCAACAGGGCTGTCTTATGGGACTTGGGATACTTCTTCCCAGCTACGCTGGAACTTGCGCTCTTATCTCTACTCCTGGTAATTGGAATAGGCATCCCGCTTGGTGTAGTTTCAGCTGTAAAACGGAACAAGCCCATCGATCATGTACTAAGGATTTTTTCTCTGACTGGAACAGCAATGCCCATATTCTGGTTGGCAGTTATGCTGCAATTCGTTTTCTACTTCCAATTGGGTTGGTTTCCGTTAGGAGGACGAATTTCAGTACAATGGACTCGGATTACGGGATTCGTGTTTGTTGACACGGTCATTACTGGCAATCTTGTAGGGTTTGCGGATGGCTTGAAACACATCTTGTTGCCAGCAGCTGTCTTAGCCTTTACGTCAGTGGGATTTATCGTCAGGATAACAAGATCCAGTATGCTAGAGGTATTGGGAACCGACTATATTAGAACTGCAAGGTCCAAAGGTGTTCCTGAAAACGCAGTGATCCTTAGACACGCCCTCAAGAATGCTCTAATACCTCCATTGACTGCGTTGGGTTATACCTTTGGTAATTTGCTTCAGGGAGCAGTCATAACTGAAACAGTTTTCAACTGGCCCGGATTGGGTACCTATGCAGCTGGATCTATCACATTCCTTGATTTCCCTGCAATTATGGGATTCACGATTGTTGCAGGTCTTTCTGTAGTTATTGTCAACCTTGTTACGGACATGCTGTATGTCGCTATTGATCCCAGAATCAAAACTTTGGAGAGTGCATGAAACTGTCAGGGGTTAGGAGAAGACTGTTTTCGGCATACAGAACTTGGGTTTCGCGATTGAAACCCCAGCTAAAGGAGCTACGTTTATCGTTATACCTTATCCGCAAGAGTCCACTAGCAGTTGTCGGTCTCGTAATCATCGTAGCTTTCATTTTCATTGCATTGTTCGGCGACTTCTTGACTCCGTACAATCCATATGCTCAAGAACTCACACGCAGACTCCAACCTCCTTCCGCTGCTCATCTTTGTGGAACAGACGAATTTGGGAGAGATGTCTTAAGTCGATTGCTGAGCGGGGCAAAATATAGCATACAGACGGGCGCTGTTGTCCTACTTATCGCAGTTCCCCTTGGCAGTTTGCTCGGAGCATCTGCAGGATATTTCGGCGGGAAATTTGATGAAGCAATAATGCGGACAACTGACGTGTTTCTTGCCTTTCCGAGTCTCATACTGGCAATGGCCGTTTCAGCTGCGTTGGGGCCCAGCCTTCAGAACGTTATGTTAGCATTGATAGTTGTGTGGTGGCCCGCGTATGCCAGGCTAGTGCGCAGCCAAGCGCTGTCAGTGAAGGAAAGTGCATACATCGAGGCTGCAAGGTCATCAGGAGCTGGTAATGCACGAATAATCTTCCGTCACATTTTGCCTAATTCGATTTCTCCGGTCATAGTGCGTGCGACACTCGAAATGGGCATGGTTATGATCTGGGCTGCTGGATTGAGTTTCCTGGGCTTTGGTGCGCAACCGCCTTCACCTGAATGGGGAAAACTGATAGCTGAAGGGCGAATCTACATTCTTCAAGCTTGGTGGATAACAGCGTTCCCTGGACTTGCCATATTGCTTGTTGTTCTAGGGTTTAATCTGTTGGGAGACGGATTGAGAGACATTCTTGATCCCAAGCTCAGAAGAGTAATCGAGGTGAAGTAGAATGGACGACATATTGGACGTACAGGACTTGAAGGTCCAATTCTTTACGTATGGGGGAGTTGTTCAGGCAGTTGACGGAGTTACATTCCAGGTGAAAAAAGGCGAAACGTTAGGGCTTGTTGGCGAGACAGGATGCGGCAAGTCTGTAACTTCACTGGCAATATTGAGACTGGTTCCCGCTCCAGGAAGAATTGTCGCCGGAGAGATAAAGCTGAAAGGTGAAAACCTGCTTACGAAGACCGAAGGCGAAATGAGAAAACTCAGGGGGTGCGCGGTCGCGATGATTTTCCAAGATCCTACGAGCTCCTTGAACCCTCTTTTCACAGTTGGCTACCAGATATCTGAACCTTTCATATACCACCGCGATATGAAAAAGGAGGACGTCCACAAAGCAGTAGTCGAATTGCTTGAAAGCATGCAAATCCCAGATGCAGAAAGAAGAACCAGGAATTACCCGCATGAATTGAGCGGCGGTATGCGCCAGAGAATAATGGTTGCCATGGCCCTTGCCTGCAATCCGAGCCTGCTCATTGCCGACGAGCCAACCACAAACCTTGATGTAACCATTCAGGCCCAACTACTTGAGCTTATGAAAGAGCTTCAGAAGAAGTATGATACGTCAATTCTCTGGATTTCCCACAATCTGGGAGTCATCGCTGAAATGTGTGACAGGGTTGCAGTAATGTATGCCGGGAACATCGTTGAAATCGGCGATGTCAAGACTGTGCTGTGTGAACCCGCACATCCTTACACACGTATGTTGAAGGAGTGTGTTCCAACGGCGAATCAAAAGAAAGGAGAACTCACGGTTATTCATGGCACCGTTCCCAACTTGATAAACCCTCCGTCAGGATGTCGATTCCATCCAAGATGTCGTGAGCCGCTAGATATCTGCAGCAAGGAAAAGCCAGCAATGGTTGAACTTGAACGAGGACACTTCATCTCGTGTTGGAAGTACAGTCAGAAGGGTTGTGATGAAAAGTGAGGAATGTGAAAAATGCCCTCTAGACTAGTTGAAGTCATGGGTATGAAGAAGTACTTTCCTATCAAACAGTTTCTTAAGAAACCGAACTATGTACACGCCGTTGACGATGTGAGCTTCTTCGTTAACAAAGGCGAGACTCTTGGAGTTGCCGGGGAAAGTGGTTGCGGAAAAACCACGCTTGCACGATGCACACTTCAGTTGATCAAGCCAGATGGAGGGAAAATCTACTTTGACGGAAAGCTAATGAGTTCCAAGAAGCAATACCTCAAGGAATTCCGAAGAAGAACCGCTCTAGTGTTTCAAGACCCCTCCTCATCACTCGATCCGAGAATGACTATCGCTGACGTCGTTGGTGAACCTCTTGCGATCCACAATCTGGCGCAAGGAGAAGAGAGAGATGCAAGGGTTCTAGAGCTTCTCCGAAGTGTAGGGCTTGAACTGGATCACATGTACAGATATCCCCACGAATTCAGTGGCGGTCAGAAACAGAGAATCGCTGTTGCGCGTGCTCTGGCCGTTAATCCTGATCTCATACTTCTGGACGAACCAACTTCGGCCCTAGATGTTTCTGTTCAGGCGCAGGTGCTTAACCTCTTGGATGGCTTGCAGAGGAAGCTGGGCTTGACTTACATGCTTATTTCGCATGATCTCAACACTGTGAGGCACATTAGTCATAGAATAGCGATAATGTACTTGGGGAAAATCGTCGAGTCAGGTTCAGACCAAGCAGTTTTTGAAAATCCTCTTCATCCCTATACGCAGGCGCTCTTGTCAGCGAATCCATCACCAGATCCAACTGTGAAGAAGAAAAGAATAATCCTGAAAGGTGACCCTCCGAGCCCCATTAATCCTCCACTAGGGTGCAGGTTCCACACAAGGTGTCTGCAGAGAATGCCCATCTGCGAGAAGGAAGAACCCAAATACCTCGAAGTTGAAAAAGAACACTTCGTTGCTTGTCATCTTTATGACTAGACTTGGCTTGAGCGTGAGCACGCAATAGACTAGACATATATAGACGTTCTTGGCTGATTCATTTCTGATCCTGTATGAGTCAAATCCCCAGAATAATCCGTTCAAAGGAAATCACTCTACATGAACTCAGGCCGGGAGTGGCAAGAAGGAGACTGATCACCAGAGAGATGGGTGGCGCGAGAAATCTGATGTTTTCGATGGCATACGTCGGACCAAACGAAACGCCTCACAGCTGGCACACTCACTCTGGCCCATTTTTTGACGGTGAACGCCAGAACGAATATCCTAAAGATTTCGAGGAATACTATTTCGTTCTGAAAGGGAAGTGTTTAGTTTTCTGGAAAATCGACGGAGAAGAAAAGCAGGAACAAGCAGCGGAGGGCGACCTAATGTTCTTTCCTGTAGGAGTCGTTGAACATCAGGTTGTCAATACAGGCAAAGAAACACTGGTCATGGCCGTCATAATGGCTCCGCCTTTCACGTAGAAGCGTGAGCGTGCAGAGAGATGACAATGAGGAAATACTCTGGAATCAAGAAAACATCCTGCGGCTTCTGTCATTGGCAGTGCGGTGTCCGCGTCCATGTGAAGGAAGGCAAACCTGTCAAAGTTGAAGGAGACATTGGAAACCCGCTTGGACGAGGATCGGTGTGTGTGAAGAATTCGGCGGCCATCGAATTTCATGACCATCCTGACCGTTTGAACTATCCTTTGAAGAGGATTGGTGAAAGGGGAGAAGGAAAGTGGCGACGCGTTTCATGGAGCGAAGCGCTGGACGAAATCGCAGAAAAACTGGTCCAGACAAAACGTGATTACGGTCCAGAAGCCCTGCTCTTTCTGGGTGGTATGCCCCACGAACCTGGAGATTGGGCGGCTTGGCGATTCTGCAACCTATTTGGTTCCCCGAACGTCTTCAATCAAGGAAAAAACTGCGGTGAAGCAGAACTTCTAGCAGAATGCGCCACGTACGGTTGGCACACTTCAAAGGCTCCAAAACCAGGAGTAACCAAGTGCGCAATCATATGGGGAAAGAACTGGCCACAGTCAGACCATGGCACGTGGCGAACTGCTCTTGAAGCAAAAGAAAAGGGCTGCAAACTCATAGTCATAGACCCGAGACGAACTCTCTCAGCGTCAAAGGCAGATCTCTGGATTCAGATAAGACCCGGCACTGACGGTGCGCTTGGGCTTGGCATGATCAACGTGATCATACAGGAAGAACTGTACGACAAGGACTTCGTTGACAAATGGTGCACTGGCTTTGCAGAGATTGAGAAACTTGCAGCGGAGTATCCTGTTGGTAAGGTTGAGGAGATCACTTGGGTTCCGCAAGATCAGATAAGACAAGCTGCAAGAATGTACGCGACGTTGAAGCCTGCAGTGATTTCTGGCGGTGTTGCTCTTTGCCACATAGGCGGAGGTGCCGTCAAGTCGGCGGTTCAGGGAAAAGTCATTCTTCGAGCATTGACCGGCAATCTAGACGTGGAAGGGGGGAACGTCCTTGGACAACCCTTCCAAGATCTGAACTGGTTTGGCAATGTATTCTGGGACAAAATGCTGGAGCATCCAGAGCGAACGAAGGACACGGTGAGTGCAGAAAACTTTCCGATTGCTTCTATCAGAGGATACCGACTGTTCAGAGAAGCCATGAAGAAGCAGCATCCAGACGGCTATTCTGCCGCCATGTACATGCTGGTTAACAGTTCCTTGTGTATTTGGAACGCTATCCTTGAGGAGAAGCCCTACCCGCTGAAAGCCGTCATCACGCAAGGAACCAACCCACTGCTGACGTTGGGCAACGCAAACACAATCTACAGAGCACTGAAGAGCAAAAACCTGCAACTTCACGTAGGCATGGATTTCTTCATGACCCCGACTCTTGAACTTGCTGACTACGTCTTTCCCGCTGCGGACTGGCTTGAACGATCGAACCTCCTGCTTGAGTGGGGAAACGTTGACTACTACGTTGCAGGTGAGAAAGCCGTTGAACCGCTGTACGAACGCCGAGACGACTACCAATTGTGGCGTGAACTCGGCAACAGACTCGGACAGGAAGGCTGCTGGCCAGATACACTTGACGAAATGTTCGACAAATTCTTAGGACCCACCGGCTTGACCTTCAAACAGCTTCTGGAGAGCAAAGAAAGATGGAGTTTTCCCTCTGCAAAGTATAGAAAACATGAGAAAAACGGATTCGCGACCTTCTCAGGAAAAGTTGAACTTGTCCCTAGTCTTTTTAGGAAAATCGGAATTGACCCGTTGCCGAAATACGAAGAGCCTCCAAGAAGCCCCGTTCGGCAGCCTTCGCTGGCAGAACAGTACCCGTTGATTCTGATAACGGGATCACGGGTGATCCAGTTTGTCCATTCCACGCTTAGAAACATGAAGCCCCTGCGCAAGACTTACCCTGACCCTTTAATTCAAATCAATCCAAGGACGGCCGCGGAGCTAGGCATATCCGAAGGCGACTGGGTATGGATCGAAACTCCTGAAGGCAAAATCAAACAAAAGGCAGAACTGGACGAGGGCATTGACTCCCGAGTCGTTCACGCAGACGGTTTCTGGTGGTATCCTGAGGAATCTGCAGAAGACCCCAATCTCTTCGGTGTATGGACCTCCAACATCAACGCAATAACTCCTGACAGCTTAGAGACGTTCGACTATGCTGGCGACAATGCATTCAGAGCTCTTATGTGTCGAGTGTACAGAACCGAATGATTCTATGATTGAAGACATCAGATCTCAAGTGGTAGCCTAGAAAAAACGAGGATTTGAGACGACCTAGCTGTCGTCTCGGGCTCTCGCATTCCTGAGAGGAATTATTCGCCGTTTCTATAGTGGGCTGCTAGGAGTTTCGCGGTTGGGGTAGACTTCTGACACGCATTCGTCTATGTGGTTTACAATGTCTGTCATTTCGCAGACTCGTTTGTCTGCTGCCTTTGCTTCGGGATCTCTTTTTCCTTGGATCTCTGCGTCAATTACGCTCAGGTTGTCGAATTTGAGCCATATTTGGTATTTTCTTCTGTTCTCTCCGAAATAGTAGTGTTTGTAGACGGTGAAGCCTTTCCATCCTTTGACCTTCTTCTTTATCACTGCTTCATACTTGGCCAAGTTCTCGATGAGTTCTTCTTCTTTCTCTCCGGCTTTCAAGTTTACATACATGATATGGTATGGCATCCTCAGAACACCAACTGTGACAACTCTGGTTCATTTCGCTATAAGTCTTTTGGGCTCAAGTTTCAGGACAGGTAGTGTTACTCGACTCGCAAAACCCGCCTTCATGTTTGCTCGGTTTGGGGTGGGAGGGAGTTGCACACCTTGCATCTTCAGAAGAGGAGGTACCATACTGAAGACATATAAAGACTGGAAAATCATAGTGCCAAACAAGGTAAAGGAGTTGAAGACGCGCATCAAAGGGGTCCATCACATAGCGATCAACGTAGCAGACATGAAGCAGTCACTGAAATTCTACCAGGACATCTTGGACATGAAACCATTGTTTGACCCACAAGAGGGGTCAGGCTCAGATCTTGAAAAAGCCGTGAAGCTTCCTGGCGCCAAACTCTTGTTCGCCATGCTGCAATGCGGTGAAGACTGTGTTGAACTGATTCAGTATCTCAACCCTCTCGGTCGACCTTACGACAGGAGGAACTGTGACACAGGAAACACCCATCTTGCTTTCCGAGTCGCAGATATCGATGAAGCATATGCCGAACTGAAGGCAAAAGGCGTCAAGTTCAACGGTCCCCCAGTGAAAATCGGAGCGGGCCCATTAAAAGGTCGCGCTTTCACATATTTCACCGATCCTGATGGAGTAACGTTGGAGATATTCCAGGAATAGGCAGAACGGTCAGGACATTCAAGCTGAGTTGAACTAAAGGAGATTAGTATATGAAACAGTGGACAAGTCAACGTGCAAACAGCATCGAATACTCTGGAATAAGAAGAATGGTTGCAATGGCCGCTGGAATGAAAGACGTGATCTCTTTCGCTCTGGGCGAACCTGACTATGATACTCCGATGAACATCAGACAAGCTGCCATCAAAGCGATAGAAGCAGGTTTCACTCATTACACCTCAACTGCAGGACTCCCAGAACTGAGGGAGGCAGTCGCAGAGAAACTTCGAACAGAAAACGGTGTGAGCTATGATCCGCAAACAGAGATCATCATCACCGTAGGCGCGTGTGAAGCCTGCTACAGCGCGGTAATGAGCACAATTGATCCTGGCGACGAAGTCATAATCACCGACCCAAGCTTCGTCTTCTATACACCTTCCGTGATTCTCGCCGGAGGAAAACCCGTGCTTGTCCCGACCAAGGAGAAAAACGATTTCCGCCCGAATCTCGACGAAATGGAAGGATTAATCACTCCTAAGACGAAGATGCTCTGGATCAATTCACCAAACAACCCTACTGGATCAATTCTGCTCCAGAACGACATAAACCGAATAGCAGACATTGCTAAGAAACACGATCTTCTGGTGATGACAGACGAGGTCTACGAGAAATTCATCTATGACGGCTACAAACATTACAACATAAGCACTCTGCCCGGCATGAAGGACCGAACAATAGTAGTAAATGCCTTATCGAAGACCTATGCAATGACCGGATGGCGAGTGGGCTACGTCGCCGCGAATGAGAAACTGATTAACAGAATACATCTAGTACACATGCACATCTGCACACACCCCTCAATCATCGCTCAGAAAGCATCGGTTGAAGCACTTCGAGGTCCACAAGACTCTGTGAGCGAGATGGTAAGGGAGTTCGACAGTAGAAGAAAATTCATCATCAAACGGCTGAACGAAATCGAAGGCATCTCCTGCTGGAATCCTAAAGGATCGTTCTACGCTTTTCCAAATATCACTCAACTAGGCAAAGGCTCCTACGAGCTTGCAGAATACTTGCTGAAAGAAGGAAGAATCAACACCGTACCAGGCGCTGCATTTGGAAAACACGGAGAAGGTTACTTACGGATCTCCTTTGCCTCCAAGATGAAGAACATTGAAGAAGGAATGAGCCGCCTGGAAAAGACTGTCAAGAAACTTCGATGCTAAAACAAGACAGGTCTCAAAGATCTGAGCGAAGAATATCTTTTTATACTCCTCCTCGAAGATAAGGGCGAGGGCTATGACATGAAGATAAAAGCTTTCATGAACATAACATGGATCAGTGAAAAAGTCCATGCGTTGCCTGGAGAAAAAGACGACACTTTGGGCAGACTTCAGGTAATCTTGGCAAAATGGTCAAGAATACCTGGATTGAAAGAGGCACACGTGGTTTTCGGGCCACTCGCCATGATCGCAGTCGCTGAGACAGACACGATGGAAGAACTGACAAACGTGCAGAACGAGATGCAGAAAGCGCTTCCGATAAAGACCATAACGACTTTCGTAGTCCAACCGCAGCTGAGGCCAGGAGAAAAGGCGAAAGACATGAACTTCACATAGCCTACATGAACGTGTTTGGAGGTAACCAAAATATGAGAATAATGGCATACATCGAATTTCACTTCTTTGCTGACAAGCTCCGCGTATGGCCACCTGAAGAAAAGGAAGACACGATGGACCGACTGAGAAAAGGTCTGGATGAATGCGAAAAAATCCCTGGACTCTTGGAAATGCACTTCGTGCATGGCCGAGATCCTGAAGCGTTCTCTGCTTTCGCAAAGGTGGAAGTTGACGAAGTTCAGGACGTAACAAACGTGATAAATGAAGTCAAGAAAACATTTCCGCTTAAGACTTGCACGACACACATAGTACAGCCTCAAATCAAACCAGGTCGAAAAGTGAAGAACCCCAACTTCCTCTAGTCAACCACGCATTCAAATGCCCGCCAGAATTCCCCTTTTATTTTGTTTTCTCCACATGTCCAGTCTTTCTCTTTGCAAAACGTCAGAACTAGTGAAAGAAGAAAAAAATAGATTAGATCGGACCCAAGCCGACGTTTAGAGTTCGCCGATTATCATCAATGCGTTGCCAGGCAGCACGGAAGCATGGTACATCAGGAAATCGAAGACACCGTTGACAGGGGATTTGACTTCTTCTATCACTTCCCCAAACGGATTTCTTATGCGCGCAATGACATCCCCTCTTGAAACCACGTCTCCCAGCTTCACTGTCGGTGTGAAGAATCCTGCAGACTTGGTTTTGACAACGTGTTGGGCTTTGATGATCTTGGGTTCTTTCAGCTGGAAGGCTCCTTCCGTCATTTTCAGTTGTTTCATTGCGGTCAAGACGCCGTTGAAGAGGAATTTCACACATGGCTCTTGAACTTTGGCTGACATGCCTGCTTCGGGCACGGCTCCGGGGATTCCTGCTGCGTTTGCTGCACTGCACAGTCCTCCTTCAATCTTGAGACCGCCGGCGGCAGCGCCTTTGACCCACATGTACCCTGGGTTGAATGCTCTCCCGATTTCTTCTGATGCCTTGTCAACTTCCTTCTTGCCCGTTTTCTCGACAATCACAAAGTCTAGGTTCTCCTCAGGCAAGTCTCCACCGTGAAGGTCAACGATATAGTTGGATTTCAGGACTACTTCTTTGAATAACACGTCTGCCATGACGTAGCTCATCGTTCCGGTAGCGTCTCCCGGGAAGATCCTGTTCATGTTCAGTCCGTCAATAGGGTTAACGTATGCTGCTCTTGCCTGAAATCCTGGGACATTGACAATAGGCACAGCAAGAACTGTTCCGCTGAGTTCTTTTGGATTCAAATGTGCGTAAAGTCTCATGACTGTCTCAATTCCTGTGTACTCACATGGGTGTACTCCAGCCGTCACGCACAATGTAGGTCCTTTCTTTGCACCGTTTATGACCATCAGTGGCATCTCAAGGCCGTAGCCGTTGAGATCTTTGACGTTCAGATAACCAGTCTTCTTAGTTCCAGCTTCAGCTTCAATATTGCCAAACTTTATCATGTTGCCCATTTGTGTTCACCTTTTTTATGGACAGATAATTAACAACGCACTACTTCCAGTTTCGTGTATATAAGTGTGGAGGTGGTTCTAAAAGAGTTTCAGTCAGGGACTTGAACCATCAAAGATATAAAGCTGGGCCAATTGTCTTGACTACCGTTGGTGTTTGAATGTCAAAACTATCTGGAAAGGTTGCCATAGTTACTGGAGGCGCGAGCGGCATCGGGGGCGCTATTTCAACGCGTCTTGCGAAGGAAGGCGCTTCGCTTGTTATCGCCGACATAAACCTTGAAATGGCTGAAGAGACCGTCAGGCAGATCAAGGCAATGGGATCTGACGCTGTGGCCGTCAGGACAGATGTCTCAGAGTGGAACGATGTCGTAAGAATGGCTACAACAGCTATAGAACGTTTTGGCAGAATAGACATTCTTGTTAACAATGCAGGGATTGGCCGAGCTACGGGTTCGCTGATCAGTCCGGATCATGCTCTGGTAGAAAACCTCACAGAAGCTGAATGGGACAAGGTCATGTCGATAAACTTCAAGTCAGTCTTTCTCTGCTGCAAGGCTGTCGCAAAAACAATGAAGAAGCAGAAATCCGGCAAGATTGTCAACATTTCGTCTGTTGATGGAAAGACAGGCACTGCTGGCGGACTGCACTATGCAGCATCAAAAGCAGGAGTCATCAACCTCACAAAGTCTTTGGCAAAGCAGCTGGCATCTTTCGGCATCAATGTAAATTCAGTTGCACCAGGAACCATACTTGGGACAATGTTCGAGACCGCGTGGACAAACGAAGAGAAGGCTGAGGACGCCCGGAAAACCGCTTTCAATCGGCTAGGGAGACCTGAGGAAATTGCGGAAGCCGTTCTATTCTTGGTTTCAGAGTCCGCAAGTTACATTACGGGCGAAATTCTCGACGTAAATGGCGGAAGCTTCATGGATTGAACTCAAGGTCTTGGGAGACTCACGAAGTTGAAGATTGAAAAACTCCTTACCCCGATCAAGATAGGGAGACTGGAAATTCAGAACCGAATTGTCATGCCTCCGATGACCTCCAACTTTGCAGGCGAAATAGGTGCAGTCAATCAGCGAGTGATTGATTACTACTCAGAACGTGCAAAAGGCAAGGTCGGCCTGATCATTGTTGAAGCGACATGCATTGACAGCCCGGTAGGACGGCTTGACGATCCACTTCAGCTCTGCATTGATGACGACATGTTCGTGGCGGGATTCAACGACCTTTGTGAAGCAGTTCACGAGACTGACACGAAGATCGCGCTCCAGCTCCACCACGCGGGAAGAGAAACGACACTCGAAATTACACAAGGGATTCAGCCAGTTTCAGCCTCCGATGTCTACTGTGCATCCACAAAGGTGAAACCGCGTCCGCTGAAGACCAAAGAAGTTGAAGGTCTTGTCGAAATATACGCACAGGGCGCAAGAAGAGCAAAGACCGCCGGGTTCGATGCGATAGAAATGCATTCGGCACACGGCTATTTGATTGAACAATTCCTTTCTCCTGCCACCAACAAACGGACCGACAAGTATGGCGGAGACCTGAACGGAAGAATGAAGTTCGCGCTAGAGATTCTTGAACGAACACGCGAATTAGTTGGACAGAACTTTCCAGTCATGTTCCGTTTGAGTGCACACGAATACCTTGAAGGAGGCCTGACGCTTGACGACACAAAGGTTATTGCGAAGAGGCTTCAGGATGACGGCGCAAATTGTCTAGATATCTCTGCGGGCACATATGATTCGCCTCTTGAGTATGGATCAACTCAACCGATGGTCGTGCCACGTGGATTCATGGTCCATCTAGCCGCTGGAGTCAAAGAAGCTGTGGACATACCGGTCATCACAGTTGGACGGATTAATGACCCAATCTTCGCTGAGGAGATTCTCCAAAAGAAGAAAGCAGACCTAGTGGCAATGGGCAGGGCTCTTGTTGCCGATCCATATCTCCCAGTAAAGACCATGGTCGGCAGGTTAGAAGACATAAACATGTGCATTGCCTGCATGAGATGCTCTGAGCGAACAAGCTCAGGACTCAGGCTCAAGTGCACTGTGAACGTTAACGTTGGGAGAGAGCGGGAGTACCGTCTTAAACCTGCAGACAAACCGAAAAGGGTTCTAGTTATTGGCGGTGGACCTGCTGGAATGGAAGCTGCAAGAACTCTCTCGATGCGCGGACACGAGGTCGTGCTTTACGAGAAAAACGGTCTCGGCGGACAAATGAACCTCGCCAGCATACCACCGCACAAGGAAGAGATCAAGAATCTGACAAACTACCTGACCCACCAACTGAAAAAACAGAATGTTGAGGTTCATGTTGGCAAAGAGGCTTCAATTGAGGCGGTGCACCCCGATGAAGTCGTTTTCGCGACAGGTTCTGAGCCTCTTATTCCGAGAATTCCAGGGATCAACTGCAGTAACGTAGTGACGGCATGGGATGTTCTGAGAGGTGTGGTAAAAACAGGCTCGAGTGTCGTCGTTGCAGGCGGCGGAATGGTGGGATGCGAAACCTCAGAATATCTTGCCGAGCATGGAAAGAAAGTCAAAGTCGTTGAAATGCTTGACGACATTGGCTTGGATATGGAATCCAAGACGAGGAGATATCTGCTCAAGAGATTTGAAGAACTTGCAGTTGAAGTCAACAGAAAAACCAGAATTGAAGAAATAACTGAAAACGGTGTACGCGTGACCGACTGCAAAGGAAACCACAGCGTGATTACATCAGACACTGTAGTATTGGCTTTGGGCGTCTGCCCGAACAGAAAAGTGGTTGACGAACTCAAAAACAAAGTTGGAAGCTACTGGTTGATCGGTGACTGCGTGAAGCCGTGCAAGATTCTGGAAGCTATTCATGACGGGGCTCGAGTAGGTCGCGAGATCTAATAGGTGGCTCCCGCATTTTCTCTTTGTTCCTCGGTCTATTCACTGGGCATTACTGTGGGGCATTGTAGTGAGCGATTATTGTGTGTAATCTTGTAATCATAGTTTTGGCCATGTCTAATGCTTCGTTAGCCTTGCTACAAGTGTAGTCGGTTATGAATTCCACGGCACTCGGCTTGTCTTTCTTGTAGAGCTCAACTGCAGTCTTCTCGACTGCTGGCTGAAGTTTGTAAAGCTTGTTTTCCCATTCTCTCCAGACTGGGATTACCTCGTCTCTGGTTGCTGAGTAGAACAGGTTCACCAAGTTGGATACTACTCTGAAGTTCCAGGATGCAGATTCTTCGTCGTATATACTCCCGCGGAAAGGTGACGGTGCGTAGGAACCTTCTTTCTGACTCCCTATCGTGTAAGGTTCGGGTGTCCGCGTCATTCCACAATACCAAGGTATGTGAGCACTTGTTGCAGCCTCAGCCAATCCTGCCCAAAGTATGCCTCCGATGGGATTCGGCATCCAGCTTCTAAGCTGAGCACAGTAGGTTGTCACTGCTCTTGTTGTGCCAATGATTCTTTCTTCGCCCCAAACTGGAGCTAGTTGATACTGCCTCTTCTCATTCATGTAAAGGTCTGACTTTGGTTTTCCTTTAACTGAGGCGCTGAAGCCCTCGAGTGTTCCAGAAGTCGGTTTGTACTCATCTTTGTTATTATCGTACAAGTCGTAGGGAGTACCTTCGTAGTGGTCCATCATTACCTTCAGGATGTCTCTCGGCGTTAGCTTTCGGTCAGGTTCTACGAATAATGGGTAGATCCATGATGGCTCTTCGGGATCCAGTTTTGTCGAGGGTGCCAACAAACTGATACCTCGCCAAATGCGGTGTCGATCGTAGTTTGGTGATGGTATGCCATACCGCAGTTTGCCAGTCTGGGCACCGTAGACTTTGCTCACGTTGAAGGGTTCTCCGCTCTTTGGGTCATACAGCTCATGTTCAGATGCGAAACTAACTAGGTCTCTAGAACCCATAAAGCTCTCTGAGTCGTTAAGGTTGATTTCTCCAATTCTAACAGTATTTGCTTCTACCACGAAGCAGTCGTCAGGTACTCTAACCGCTGCCCAAAGTCTGCCACGGTATTCCTCATAGAGCCAGACTTCGTTTGGGTCTCCGACCATATAATTGTCAATTCTTGCACCGAATTTTTCAGTAAGCTCCCCCAGGAGCCTGATTCCTTCCCGGGCTGTCTTGCACCGTTCAAGCACCAAAGTGCACCTGTAGTCACCAATTGATGTGGGATTCTCAGGGCATACTTGTTCTGCCTTTTTGTTGATGTAACCGCCGCTAGACGGACCAGCGCAGACTTGGAATTCATTGACACCGCCAGCGGTTATCGAGATTTTTTCGCCTTCTATCACGTTGACAACGCCGAGGTAGGCATAGGTCTCGGAGACTTGTGGTATTTTGACGCCTGGAGGCAGTACCAGGCCACTGTCTCCCATCTTCTCGAATACTATTTCTTCGCCAGGCTTGTGTTTCTTTCTTGGAACTGCGAGGACCCTAAGGGCATGGTTCCCATGTGCCGCGTCCTCACTTCGTGCGACCAGTACTGATCCATCAGTTGTCGCCTTTTTCCCAGCTGCCACCATGTAACAGTCTTTTTCCAACCATGACACTCCCATTTTTTTGCTTTCTCACTACTAGACGTTCTGGATTCTTCCGCCGTCGACTGGAATTGCGAGCCCCGTCAAATACGCAGACTCATCCGAAGCCAAAAAAAGCGCAACCCGAGCAACATCTACAGGCTGCCCCATTCTGCCCAAAGGAATCTTCTTCAAAGTCTCCTGTACTTCGTGTTCTGGGTCTTTCAAAGTAGCTAGGAAAGCCAAGTGCATTGGCGTTTCAATACCTCCTGGGCAAATGCAGTTTACGCGTATGTTGTTGGATCCATAGTCTAGTGCCATCGCTTTTGTAAGCAAGACTACTCCTCCCTTTGAAGCGCAGTATGCTGCAAGGTGATATTGGCCTACAAGCCCTCGGATGGAAGCAGTGTTGATGATGACCCCTCCGCCACCACGAATCATCTCAGGAATCGCATATTTTGAACATAGGAATACGCCTTTCAAGTTGATGTTCTGGACTCTATCCCACTCTGGCTCCATGGTTTCAGTCACTGTTCTTTCAAGGTTAATCCCAGCATTGTTAAATAGTATGTCCAGCTTTCCATAAATCTTGACGGCAGACTTCACAGTCTTCTCGGCGTCAGAAGCCTTCGATATGTCCGCATCGACAGAAATGGCTTCACCACCCTTCTTTTTGATTATGTCCACAGTTTCCAGACCGCTCTGCGGGACGAAATCTGCTACTACAACTTTCGCTCCTTCCTCGGCAAAGAGAATGGCCGAAGCCCGTCCAATTCCTGAACCAGCACCAGTGATTATGGCTACACGATCTTTCAGACGCATGATTTGAATCACCTGCAGAAGACTCGATTGTGAGACTATATATGGGTTGCTGAAACGTCAGCTCAGACTTTTTCGATCGTGTTTCACCAGCCTTCTTTTTCTCTTGAAAGTTTATTACTTTGACTTCCGATAGCAGATGTCATGTCATATCATGTGAGACGAAAGGATCTTCAGATAACCGACGACCTCTCTTTGAAGAGGATTTTGAAATCAGCCAAATACGTTACTATTGCCATGTGCAGGGACAATCAACCATACCTTGTATCATTGAGTCAAGGCTACAACGAAAGCCGCAACTGCATTTACTTCCATTGCTTTCCGGAAGGTAAGAAGATCGATTGCCTCAGATCAAACAACAATGTCTGGGGACAAGCCATGATAGACTTTGGTTACGCTCAAGGCGAATGTGACCAGTTCTATGTTTCAGTTCATTTTTCAGGCAAAGTCACTTTCCTTCAAAGCCTTGAAGAGAAACGTGAAGCAATCATATGTATGATGAAGCACCTCGAAGAAAATCCTGAACCCTTGATAGCTCGGCTTAACATCGAAAAGTTGGGCAGGACGACGATTGGCAGAATAGACATAGAGCATATGACAGGCATGAAATCCAAGAAGGTGACATTCTGACCCTTGAAGAATCAAGACATCCGTCGAAAACATGCGTACAGCCAAGACGAAGCCTTTCCCAAATCAGCAACTCTCGCAGCTTTTGCGCTGATAGTCTATGGGAGAGGGGTAGGTGCTATCGAGCCCGAAAAACGCGAAAAAACCGTGGTGCGCGCGCATTACCCACACGCCACTAGTCTTCCAATATCTGAAAGGCAACCGTATCAAATCATGTGCGCGTTTGCCAGACTCAATTGAGAAACGGAATTGCATTTCTTTTCAAATGCTATCGCAAACTGAGATATTATCACGAATGAGCTTTTTTTCTCAAGCATGCTAGACCTATCCAAAAAATTGCACGCTGGAAACCCTTGAAATCGGAGGCAATCTGAGGTGTGTGCTCACCTTGAATTTACCTCATGTACCCTTACCCAGAAAAGACGGAGACTGTGGAGGTCTTCTCCAGAGGGTGGGGCTTCAAATCCTGCCCGCCCGACCAGAAGTTGTCATCAAGGTAGTTGGAATTTGAGTGTGTTTGCAGCAAGTGGCTTCGATGTTTTTTCTGGCATTTCTGAGGAATCGCATGTGATTCGACCTGCAAGTCGCTGTCTGGGTGTGTGGCTGTTGCCGTGTGATAGGGCCCCAAGGCCCATTGGAGCAGTGATGAGTTATTTCTTGGAATAGATTAATTACCTTGTGAAACATTGTTTTGATTTGTGAGTTGATTGACCGAAGTTGTCTCCGTTCCCCGTCCTTTGCTGAAGGAGCTGTATGCGCATTTTGCTAAGATAGCGGAGATTCTGGCTACTTTAGAGGAACAATCAGACAAGCAAGGGTTGGATAGAATGGAGAAACGTGTTGAAGGGTACAAGAAAAAGAAGTATTCCGTTGTTAACAGTCCTGAAGAAATCAGAGAAACTCTGATGAAGGACTAAGTTTTGCCATATAAGTCGATTCTTACAAAGAGCCTCACTAAGGAATTTGGCAAGCTGCCAAGAAGTGTTAAGGAAAAGTTGCTGGATGCTTTGAAGAAAGCTGCAGATAGTCCGTATACAGGAACGGAGTTGCGTGGCAAAACTGGAGGGAGTATGGAGATTGCGCGTGGAGAACTGAAGGTGTAGTCCTTTGGCTTGGCAATTTCAAAATGAAGGCTTCCTTCATGAAAGCTCTTCCCCGCCCGACCAAATTGTCACTCTGCAAAGCCAGATCTGCAGTTAACCATTGAAGGGTTCTTATGGCGTTCGTTCGCCTTTCGCCAAGTTTGGGTCGGCTCTTTGCTGGCAGACTTGCTGTTGTCACTTCTCCTGCGGAACGTTTTCTGTGCGCCGAAAAGAAAGCTTATATCCACATTTGAGCGGTGAAGTAACGCGCGAATCTGCTGGTCATGTTGATGAGTGTAGCCAAACCGATTCTTGATTACGTGAAGACTATCAAAACGCAGGCAGGGCTTATTGGTTCTGCGGGTACATTCAGGAGGATTCTGAAGTATCATAGACCCTATCTCCTTCTCTTCATCGGAATCTTCGGGTTGGCCGTTCTTGCGGCATACTTGTTCACGCTTGAGCCGCTTTTTACTGCACAGATAATTGACTTGGTTATTACGCAGGGGAAACAGGATCTGTTGCCAGGTTTGGTTTCTAACATTGTTCTTGCGGTTGTAGGTTTTGGTATTGTCAATTTTGTGGTGTCGTATGGTCAAGGTTATCTGGCGCAGATGGTGACGCGCGACTTGAGGTCTGACTACTATTCTTCTCTTCAGCTTAAGTCGTTCAGGTTCTATGATGCGTCTGCCGTGGGCGATCTGGTTTCCAGAGCCACTATGGATATGCAGGCCGTGGAGGCTTTTGTGAGGACTTGGCTTGGAACGTTGACCAATGCCCTATTCGTGGTGGCAATTGCCTTTGTCATTATGTACTCTGTGAATCCGACAATGAGTCTGATAGCTATCGCGCCTCTGCCGTTAGTGTTCTATTTTACTGCGCAGCTTTGGGTCAAGACTATGCCGTTATTCAGGAAGATGATGCTCATACTGGGCAGGCTTGGCGCTTACGTTCAACAGAACATTGTCGGTATGAAGATCGTTCGCATTTTCAGGCGGGAAGATGAGCTTGATGAGGGTTTCAAGGAGATTGAAAAAGTGTTCGTTGACACAGCGATAACAGCCGGCAAGATACAGTCCAAGTATATGCCCACCGGACCAGCCATCGTAACCCTCGGCATCGTAGGCGTGTACATTTACGGCGGTAACCTGATCGCCGCACCGGCAACTATGCTCACGATAGGTGGGCTAACGCTGTTTTCCAGGTACCTGATGCGGTTAAGCTTTCCTCTGCGCGATTTGAGCATGCTCTCCGGCACGTGGATAAACGCTTCAGCTGGGCTTGAAAGAATCTACCAGATAATTGACCTTCCAGTGGACGTGAAGGACTCGTCAGACGCTTCTGACATCACAATAGAGAAGGGTCAAGTCGAGTTTAGAAAAGTGACTTTCGGCTACGTGAGGGACAGACCTGTGCTGACCAACATTACGTTCAAGGTTAATCCGGGCGAGAAAATTGCGATTCTTGGAGCTACAGGCTCTGGCAAGACGTCTCTCGTGTATCTTATTCCCCGCTTCTACGATGCCAGTTCAGGCAGGATTCTGATCGACGGCAAAGACATCAAGAATTTCAAGATATCCTCCCTGAGGCAACAGATAGGTCTCGTTCTCCAAGACGTGTTCATCTTCACGGGCACGATCAAAGACAACGTTGCGTTCAGTCGGCCTAACGCGTCGATGGGCGAGATCATGGATGCGGCCAAACACGCGAGAATACATGATTTCATAATGTCTCTGCCTGAAGGATACAATACTATAGTTGGCGAAAGAGGCGTGACTCTTTCAGGCGGGCAGAGGCAGAGAATAACCATTGCCAGGGCTCTCTTGGTCAGGCCGAAGATTCTGATTCTTGATGATGCTCTTTCTTTCGTGGACGCCAAGACCGAGAAAGAAATACAGGAAGCCCTTGAAGAGGCGATGAAAGGCAAGACGTCGTTCATAATCGCTCAGAGACTCTCGACCATAAAGAATGCCGACAAAATCATGATTCTTGACAACGGCGAAATCGCAGAGTTCGGGACGCACAAGGAACTCATGACTCGGAGCCAAGTGTACCGCCGAATCTATGAGACCCAATTCGTCCAGAGCGCTCCGGAGGAGCTTGTGGAGACTGATTCTTAGATGTCAGGTTCTCACGGTGTCTTCTCGCAAAGGTCTGAAGAAACAAAGAAGAGAACGGTTCCTGACAGGATTTTGATCGCCAGAGTGTACCAGTATGCAAAGGAATACAGAAGAAACTTGGCAATAGGCGTGACAACGATCATCTTGGGCTCCTTCACTGGGCTCTTTTCGCCTTATCTTCACAAAATCGCCATAGACCAGATAATCGCACCTCCCAAGGGATTGTTGCCAAACCTTTCAGGGTTCATCTGGTGGATTCCAGTCTTCGTGGTTGTGACTTTGCTGAACTATCTCTTTCAGTACATTCAGGTGTTTCAAATGCGCATAGTCGGCGAGAAAGTCGTGGCCAAGATGAGAGACGACATGACTTCGAAGCTCCAGAAGATTTCGCTCAGGTATTTTTCAGAAGGCCAGATTGGCAGAATAATGTCGAGGCCGACCAACGATGCTAACAGCGTCAGAATATTCCTGCGAATGGGGTTAGCGAGCATAATTCTGGATACTTCTTCGATTGTGGGGTCGTTCGCAATAATATTCATGTTGAACGTAAAGCTTGCCATCATAGCTGTGGCCGTTCTTCCTCCTGCGCTTGGGCTAGCATGGTTAATGGGAAGATTCTCAAGGTCGGCATACCGCAAATCATTAACAGCACTTTCTGGATTGACCGCGAAAATGCAGGAGAACCTTTCAGGCATAAAAGTCATAAAATCTTTCGTCCGGGAGAACAAGTCATTTGAAGAGTTCAATCAAACGCAGGACCAAACTGTTAAAGCAAACATTCATGCAACAAGGATTTCAGCTTCCTACCAGCCTTTCGTGTTTTCCATGCGTATCATCGGCACAGCCTTGATTCTGTGGTTCGGTTCATTGATGGTTCTTAACGGAGAAATCACGCTGGGCACAATTGTAGCCTTCATCGAATACCAATTTCAATACTTCATGCCGCTAATGGACCTTGTAACCGTGTACGATCAGTACCAGTCGGCAATGGCTGCAACTGAAAGAATGTTCGACCTCATAGACACTGAAGTCGAAGTGAAAGACCCGCCGCAGGACAAGGCAGTCGAGCTGAAGAGTCTAGCCAACGTTAGGTTTGAAAACGTAACGTTTGGGTATGACCCGAAGACCCCCGTTGTAAAAAACGTAAGCTTCACACTTGAACGGTCAAAGAAACTGGCTATCGTTGGACCGACGGGCGCAGGCAAAAGCACAATAATCAACCTCCTGGCAAGGTTCTACGACCCAGTCGGCGGAAGGATAGTTGTCAACGGGCACGACGTGAAAGACATTCAGATTAGCTCGTTGCGCAAGCACATAGGCATAGTCCTTCAAGACTCATTCCTTTTCCCAATGAGCGTGAAGGACAACATCAGGTTCGGAAGACCTGAAGCCAAAGATGGGGAAATCGTCGAGGCGGCCAAAGCAGTCGGCGCGCACGAATTCATAATGAAACTTCCTGGAGACTATGACCACGTCATACAAGAGGGGTCGTCAAACATCTCGATAGGTCAAAGACAGCTGATAAGTTTCGCAAGAACATTGCTGATGAATCCTAGGCTGCTGGTTCTGGACGAGGCCACATCAAGCATCGATCCCTACACTGAACTGGTCGTGCAAAATGCCCTTAAGAAACTGCTTCAGAAGAGGCTTGCCATCATAATAGCGCACAGGCTCTCAACCATCAGACTCTGCGACGAAATCATAGTCATCGACGAAGGCAAAACAGTAGAGCAAGGAACCCACGAAGAACTCATGAAAACAGACGGACTTTACAGCGCATTCTACAGGATGCAGTTCAGAGAAGAAGGCTTTGAACCGATGCCTGCAGACACCTAGACCACGACGTTTTCACGTATTCAAAAGTTTCAGCGGCGGAACTGGGCAGGTTCATCGGCTACTTCTTATATGGGTTTTCATTTGTTTACGCTTGCTGTAGTTTCAGCGGGGTTACGGAATGGTATCTGATGGGTCTAGACGAGCTGGTTTGATAAAACCCTCAGCGATCCGCAGAATGCTAGAGCTTTCAGCAAAGGCGCAGAACGTCATCCACATGGAGCAGGGTGAACCAGATTTCATCACACCCGATTTTATTGCAGAAGCCGCCGTCGAAGCGGTCAAAAGAGGCTTCACCCATTATACAGAAATCGATGGGACACTAGAGCTGCGCCAGGCCATATCAGACAAGCTCAGAGCAGAAAACGCGATTGACGCAGACCCAGGAACGGAGATTACAGTGACGTCTGGCTCTCAGGAAGCCATGATGATTGCTGCACTGGGTTTCCTGAATCCTGGCGATGAAGCACTCATTCTGGATCCGTACTACCCCGCGTACTATGAGGACACACTGCTTGCAGAAGCAGTGCCCGTGCCAGTTCCACTCAACGAAAAGAAAGACTATGGAATAGACACTGAAGCCTTAGAAAGCCGCCTGACCGAGAAGACCAGAATGATTTGGATGTGTAACCCTTCGAATCCAACGGGGCATCTGTTTTCAAAACAGGAACTTGAAATTGTTGCTGACATCGCGAAAAGGCACGATCTGATAGTATTTGCCGATGAGATATACGAGAAAATCATTTACGACGGTGCCCAGCATCAAAGCATCGGCTCATTGCCAGGCATGGACGACAGGACAATAACCGTGAACGGGTTCTCAAAAGCGTATGCAATGACAGGTTGGAGAATTGGGTACGTAGCGGCTGAAAAGAAAGTCTCTGCCACTTTGCGAAAGTTGCACTACTACGCAGCGCTTTGCCCGAACGCGATATCACAGAAGGCCGCCTTTGCCGCGTTGAAAGGACCACAAGGATGCGTCCGAGAAATGGTGTCTGAATATGACAGGAGAAGAAGACTTGTACTCAATGAACTCGGCAAGATCAAGTGCCTGTCATATACTGTGCCGAAAGGTGCCTTCTACGTGTTTCCAGATTTCTCGAATTTTGACATATCTGATGAAACGTTTGCTGTGTACCTGTTGAAGAACGCTGGAGTGGCAACTGCGCCAGGTTCGGGCTTTGGAAATGCGGGCAAGGGCCATCTGAGAATATCCTACTCTGTTTCCTATGACCAGGTCAAAGAAGGCCTCAGAAGGATTGTGGAAACTCTGGAACGTAGAACATAGAGTCTCCCCCTGATTGCGCTAAGGCTTATGCCTTTCTACTACAACTGTTCCTTTGTTCGCGTCTACCCTAACTAGGTCGCCCGTGTTGATCGCCTTGAAGGGGTCTTTTTCGAGTCTGTCGACGAGAGGTACTTTGGCTATGAACGCACTTACTATGAGTACTGTTTCCACGTCCTTGACTATCATTGCTTTTGGGGCAAGGTTGTAGGAGGCAAGTTTGAACAGGCCGTCTATCTGGACGACTGAGCTGGCTTTTCCAGAGGGGAACACGAGCACCTTGTTGGAGATGTTCTTTCCTGCCAGCTCATGTGTTTTCTCCCTGACTATGCCCGTTTTGGGGTCTGTGAGGTAGAAGCATATGGGCTCGTGAGATACGAGGGCTTCACCTTCTCCGTAGCCTCCTATGATCTTGTGACATTTCAAAGCGGTCTTCATGGTTTTCCTCTCCCTTCCTCGTTGACCGCGGCTTTGACGCAATCCTGAAGTCTTTCGAGTCTGACTTCTCTGTATCGCCGGTAGTAAGCGCCTTTGGGCGAGTCTGTCATGCCCACTTTTTGTTTGTAGGCGATCCAGCATGGTTCATCTATACACGTGTCCACCACTACGCGTCCGCCCGCTTTTTCTATCGTGTTCGTGTACCCGACCCTGTCAGCCAAAAGTTTAGTTGTAGCTGATGTGCAAACCCAGAATGAACTATCTCTATATATTCTCTTTCCGCTTAACAATTCTGCCACTTTTCCTATCTGCTTCAGCGTATAGTGGGGACATCCGAGCTGAATGAAGTCCGCCTTTTTGCTTGTTGTTTGAAGTTCTTCATAGACCCCTTTAAGCTCCCTGTCCGTTACCGCGACTTTTTCTTCTGGAACGTCGCCTTGAAATGCTTTCTTCACTGTCGCAGCTTCGACTGTGTGTCCTGGAATGTAGAACATGGAAATGGCCCCCGACGTGTTGGACATTGCACAGAAGTTTATCAGCTCTTCTGTGTTGGGCGGCCTAGTTATCCCGGTCAAAACAGGGATTCCATAGCCTATGGCCTTTCCAACGTAGTATCCTAAAAGAGTGTAATCGAACTCGTCTCTGAGAGTTGCCTTAACATCGAAGAGGGTCGTTCCCTTTCGGTTTTCTTTGATGTGAAGACCATACTTGGGAGTCTTCCCTATGATTCCCGCGGCTAATGCACTTTGGGCTGCCTCTCGATTTGTGTAGGCGCCTATTACCGAGTTTACGTAGGGGGTGGCGCTCGATTCGGAGAAGGCGACAGATTCGCCATAGAGCGGGATATTCTCTGACAGGTAGGGAACACAGCTCCAGCTGAGTATGGCGCCTACTCTGCTGTAGGCCTCCATCACTCTCCGAGCCACTTCAGCCTCGTCTTTCGGGACGTCGAATAGTTTATGGAAATACTTGATATCATAGACTGGGTTTGTGCTCGTTGGAACTCGGCATTTGGCCCCCCCGTCGGCCAAAAGCTCGACGAAGTACATGTCGCCTTCCTGACCGCTGGATGCAGCATGTGCGCGACTTATAGGAATCATTTCCTCTGCGTCGTACGCATCTCCTATTGCGACGAGCAGTTCCATTGCTTTCTGTGTTCCTCCGCCGAATTCTCCGTTGAGCATCTGCTGTTCTTCTCTGGTTAACTGCATGTTGATACACCGTTCCCTTTCAAGTATGTTAAGTATAAGCTAGCAAGTGTTTTGTTGTTTTCCTTCTATAAACTTTGCAACGTTGTCCACGCAGATGTCCGTGCATCTTGCTTCTGCCTCGACGGTGTTGAAACCGATATGCGGGGAAAGTACGGTGTTGTCTAGTTTGAACAGTGGGTTGTTCTTGGGCGGAGGCTCTTCCTCCAGCACGTCGAGTCCTGCACAGGAAAGTTTGTCCGATTTGAGCGCTGCGGCCAGAGCCTTTTCGTCTATGACCTTTCCCTGAGACGTGTTGATTATTATGGCGCCGTTCTTCATGGTGTCAATTTCCTTTTTTCCTATGAGCTTCTTCGTCCCTGGCGTCAGAGTGACGTGGAGTGTCACTGCGTCGCTTTTTTTCAGCAGTGTGTTGAAGTCAACGTACTTGAACCCGATCTCCTGTGCTCTTTTCGGATTGGGATACTTGTCATAGCCTAAGACCTGCATTCGGAAGGCTAGGGCTATTTCTGCGACTCGACAGCCGATTGTTCCCGTTCCTATTATGCCGAGAGTCTTTCCCGCTAGCTCTCTGCCTCCGAATGGTCTCCAATCGAAGTGGCCTTTTCTCACGTGTCTATCTGCAGGATTCAGTTTTCTGACAGATGCTAGCAGCAGAGCAAACGTGTACTCGGCCACGGACTCCGTGGCATAGCCAGGAACATGCGTTACTATGATTCCTCTTTCTTTTGCGGCTTCAAGGTCAACATAGTGGCAGGTTGTCGCCCATATTGAGATCATCTTGAGCCTCTTTGCAGAGTTGATGACGTTCCTTGTTAGTTGGCTCCAGCCGACTATGACGATGCCAGCTTCCCCTATTCTCTTTTTCAATTCGTCAGAAGTCTTGGGAGGTTCTTTGAAAATTTTGAGGTCGCCGAGGGTTCGCAGTTTTTTGATATGTTTCTCTTCCAAATGGACGTGGTCCACGACAACTATCTTCATTTTGATCATTCCCTAGACTGTAGATGCTCTTTTATGTTCTTGTTCCATCTGAGACCGAGTCTTTCACGGTTCGCGGTTTAGAATTGCAGAAAAAAAGGATGCGTGGTCTCAGCGTGCTCTTGACTGGACTCTTGGTTCCAACAAAGCCCACAGCCAGTCGACGAATTCCTTGAGGTTCTTTGTTTGTATGTAGAGGTCTCCTGGTCCTGTGATCTGTGTCACAAGTCCTTCTCCGCCGAGTATTGTTTCCTTTAGTCCGCCGAATTTTGTGACCTTGTACGTGCAGGTGTCGCTGAAAGCCACTAGATGGAAGTTGTCGACTGTCAGTGTTTGCCCAGGTTTCAACGTGTGCTTGTCTATCGCTCCGAAAGTGTTTATGAACAGGCTGCCGTTGCCCTTGACTTTTATCATGAAGAGTCCTTGGCCGAACAGTCCTTTTGTGAAGCCTTCCCACTTGATGTCCAAGTCAACGTCTTGCGTTGACGCGACGTAGGCGCTCTTTTGTATCACGTATCCTTGACCGGGCTTTATTTCCAGCATCTCAATGTCGCCAACTGGAGCCGACACGAATCCTGCTTCGCCTTGTCCCTGTGTGGCTGTGTAGTCATTTACCCAGAATGATTGCCTGCCGACGATCGCGAGGCCGAGACTACCCAAAAAACTTTTCTCTCTTTTTCTGGTGTGGACCTCGATGTTCGGGTCCATGTAAGTCATGGCACCAGATTCTGCCGTCACCGTTTCGCCCTGTTCAAGACTAACGACGAGCATTGAATAGGACGGTTTGTACTTTATCTCATATTTCATTTAGACGTCCCTCTGTGCATTGTTGTGACGAAACTTATTTCAATCTTTTGTAAGACTTCCTTCCGCTGTCGACACGCAGGTCAGATGGAGGATTTCCTGGTTGCAGTTGTCTCTGCCGAGGAAGACCCTTGTTTTGAAGATTGGGCGCGATTTTGGGACCAATGATTGAAATGCTTTTTGATTCGGGAATTGCTTTTCATAAGACTTTTATATGTGATGGTTTGTGGTATTGTGTAATCAAGTTTAAGGAACAGTGTGCTTGAATGGAACCGAGCAAGAAGCCATTGAACGTGCTTGTGAAGCAGTTGAACGCGGGGATCGCTGTGGTACTGAAGAACGGCGGAGAATACAAGGGCAAGATGATCAAATGTGACGGGCACATGAACATACTTCTCGAAGGAGCAACGGAGTCCAAGGATGGCCAGCTGATAACGAATTACGGGAACGTTTTACTGCGTGGCAACAACGTCCTATACATAGTCTTAGATGTATCTACAAGGTAAGAGTTTTGCTCTTTCCCGTGACGTAGTCTAGGCTTTTGTCAAGTTCTGCGGCTAACTTGTGCTTTCGTCTGAAGTATTGCAGAACATTCTGTACGTCTCTTGACAACAGCTGCTCAGCGTTTGGATGGTTTTTCGTCACGTACTGCGGCCAGTCTATTATCAAGATCCCCCTGTTTGGTTTCAGCATAATGTTGTATTCGCTCAGGTCTGCGTGAACGACGCCTGCCTTCAAGTAGGCTTTTCGAACGTTGCGCAGAATCTTCTTCAAGATTGTCCCTGGTTTGGGTATTCTTCTCCAGTGTGCGAGTTCTGCACCTTCAATCATTCCCATTGCCACCACGTGGCGGTTTTGGCTGACCGGTTTGGGAACCGCTACTTTGCAGGGATGAAGCAGGCTCAGAGCTTCGTATTCCTTTTCAGCTGCAAGCCGCGATTGATAAAGCCATCCCACATGTTGAGGCGTGTATCCTCTTGTGCGTCGGGTTTGACGGAAACTGATTCTGCCCAGCCTATGGAACTTGACAGCTATCCGTTCCCCTTTGGAGTTCAGAGCGTCGAAAACGTCAGCCTCTTTTCCTACTCCAAGCGATTTTCCAAAGGCTTCTATGATTCCGCCTTTGACGAGGGCGTTGATAGCTAAGCAGTCATACCCAGTGTAGTTAAGTGTGTAACCTACGTAGGCGCCTCGCATTTGGTAGATGAGGCCAAGCTTGCTTAGCCGGGTTATTCTGAAGTCAACGTCCCTTTCGAGGCTCAGCTTGGAGAATTTGGCGACTTGTTCTTTCGGAACAAATTCATGTTCGCTCATGGCCGTCTCTACTATCTGAAGCACTCTCAAGTCTTCATTCTCAAGCGTTCGAAAGACTTTGACGGCCATTTCTGCTGATGACATGATAGAACAAAATAGGCTCTTACGACTAATAAGTCTCGCTAGGTCACACAGTTACTGTCTGCATTGCATTGACTGATTCGTCAACCATCTGCTTGATGTCAAGTTTTTCTTCAGCATCTTTTACCATCTGCAGCTTGGCCTGCGTCGCTGGCTGGTCTGGGGCGGCTGAACAGCTCTTGGCTTTCTGTGTTGAGATTTGAAAAGTGCCGATCTTCCGCGCAAGTGCTTCAGTCTCTATTTTGTCGAAGCCTAGAAGCGGACGGTGGATCGGATAGCTTTTTGCTGCTTCGTCAAGGACCCTCAGGTTCGTTATGGTCTGGCTCGCTTGCTCACCTATGGCTTCCCCCGTCACTATGCCTTCCGCACCTTCAGCATCCGCTATTCTTTCAGCAATGCGATACATCATACGCTTGCACAGAAGACAAGTGAATCTCCTCGGCGCCTCTTCCATGAAGCGTTGAAGGTTTTTGCCGTGGGGCACGACATACACTTTTCTTGGGTAGCCTATTGACCAGTTGAACAGTTTCTTGGCCGTTTCCAAAGCCTTGTTCCTTGTCGTCTCGTCCGTCAACGGTGTATTGTCCATGTAGATAGGCGTTATCGGGCAGCCTCTTTTCATCGCCATCCATGCAGCTACTGGAGAATCGATCCCTCCGCTTAGCAGGCAGACCAGCTTTGCTTGAGAACCCACCGGGAAGCCACCTGCTCCTGGAAGGGTGTCTGTGAAGACGTAAGCTTCGCCTTCTCTGACTTCAATGTTCACCGTGCGCTCGGGCTTTGTCAGGTTCACGACGAGGGTTCGGTTCTTCAATGTGGCCTGTATTCTTTTGCCTGCTTCTTTGCAGATGTCCACACTGGAATAGTTGTGCGTGCCGACTCTGTGACAGCGTACTGCAAACGTGCCATTGCCTTTCATGGTTGTTTCCGCTGCTTCTATGGCCCTCTGCATGACATCTTCGATGTCTGACGTGGTTTTCGAGGCGACCGAGACTGAGGAGATGCCGAACACTCGGGTTAGGACATTTGCTATTCCGTTCGGGTCGCTTGCTTCAAGATAGATTCTTCCGCGTTTCCTCGCGGCCTTTTCATAGGCGAAGTCGAAATGTGAAACTGTATTCTTGATGTTTCTAAGGATCAACTTCTCATAGATGCGTCTGGTCCATTCACTCTTGATGCCTATTTCTCCGCTGAACCGGACGATTATTGATTCATTCTGCGTTATCTAGCCCTGCTTTCGAATTTAGACAACAAGGGAATCGGGTTGAACGGATTTAACGATTATGCTTTGCAGTGTTCTGTGCCCCTTCGGTTTCAATGCTTTCAGCCACTATCAGGTGGTATGCCGCAAGTCCTTTCCATTTTCCCCATCTTAGCGATCCCGCATGTTTCGTCGCTTGGAATCTTGGTGTCACTGCGATAGTAACGAGAGATCGTTTTTCTCAGGCCAAGGTCGTCGGCAGGCAGCGCGTCCCATTTCTGGATTCCCCTAATCATCGTCAGTTCACCTGTCCAGATTCCGACTCCCCTGATTCTGTCGAGTATGCTGACTATTCTTTCGTTGTCTTTCAAGTGTCTATGCGTTACAAAGTGAATGTGGTCTGGTTCTCCCTATCGCTTTTCGCATAGGAATGTTGAGCTTTCGCCAAAGGGTTTTAAATGGAAAATCTTCTATACTATGCCTTTGAAGGACGTGCAATACATGCGAATAGTCTTGCGCATAGGCGGGTCTGTGTTTGCTTCTCCCATCAAACCGGACTTGGTGAACAAGTATGCGGCTCTGCTTAGAAAGTTGATGAAACGTGGACATGTGGTTGCGGTTGTCGTAGGCGGAGGGGCTGTGGCCAGGGAGTTTATCGGCGTGGCCAAAAGCCTGGGGCTTTGTGAAGCGGCGCAGGATGAGGTGGCCATTTCTGTTTCAAGAATATACGCGCAGCTGTTTCTCAACACGCTTGGCGAGATTGGATACGACAGAGTTCCTACTACGATTGACGATGCTGTCGAGTGTTTGGACGGCGGAAAGATTGTTGTCATGGGCGGGCTGAAACCTGGTATGACGACGGACACGGTTGCAGCACTGATCGCGGAGAAAGTCAAGGCTGATTTGCTCATCAAGGCGTCAGACCAGGAGGGCATATATGATAAGGACCCGCGGAAGCATTCTGATGCTGTGAAGCTTGACCGCATAAAACTTGAGAATTTGTCTCGGGTTTGCACTGAAGACCAGCACAAGGCAGGTATCCACCAGATCATAGATCCTGAAGCTGTCAAGGTCCTGAAGCGTAGCCGGATAAAAGTCGTCGTTGTGATGGGTTTCAAACCGGAGAATGTTCTGAAGGCTATTGAGGGCAAGAAAGTCGGAACTTTCGTTGATTAGCTTGCAGTCCCAGCGAAAAGCGTGGCGTGCGCTAACCTACACAACCGATGCAGCAAGCCAGCTTTTGATATTCAAGTCTGATGGGGCCCATCTTGCTATGGACTTCGCGTTCGTTGGAATATTTGCGGCAGTAACTGCAACAATAGGCAGGGTTCTTTCATGGAGATTCTTAAGCAAGTAAGCAATGATTAGTTAGCGCGCACTGGCCTTCGTTGTGGGAGTCAGCGTAATCTTTGCACTCTACCCGGCTTGGCGAGCTTCAAAGCTCAAACCAGTCGAAGCCCTAAGATACGAATAAACGATGCTTCAGCAGGAGTTCCAATCGTGAAGAGGCTCTATCCTGAACAACCTCTTGTAGGAGTGGGCGCTGTCATTATCTGTAAGGGACAAATTCTGCTCGAGAAGAGGAAAAACGATCCTGGTAGAGGGAAATGGAGCGTACCCGGCGGTCTGGTCGAGCTTGGCGAAAAATGTGGACAGGCAGTGGTCAGAGAAGTCAAGGAAGAAACAGGGTTGACGGTTGAAAAGCCGGAACACATTGACGTCGTGGACAACATAGAGTGGGACGAGAATGGGCGGGTGAAATATCATTTCGTGATAGTGGACTATTTCGTGAGGCTCAAGGGCGGAAAGCTTGGAGCTTCAAGTGACGCTGCAGAGTTAAGATGGGTATCCTTGGAAGATGTCAAAAAATACGCTCTGACAAAAACATTCAGAGAATTCTACAAGAGAAACTGTAAGAAACTGGCTGCCCTGGAGTCTTGCCCCTAGAAGGGGCCTTACTTACTCGTGGCTCTTCTCATTTTCTCAGTCCGCCCGTAGAGTTGTCGTACGGCTTTAGCCTGTTGCATTGTTCGTGAAAAAAAGCCGTGTTTCTCCCATTGTTTTGACGTCCATTGCTTTCACTTTGGTCACTATTGGGAAGTCTCTCACGGCTTTTCCAAGTGTGAGGCAATAGTGTGGTGGTAGGTCTCTTGCGATTGACCTCACTGTTTCTGCGTCGACTCTTGCGGCTCGGGAAACGACGTCTAAGTCGTGTTCGTTTGTGAAATTGAAGAGAAATATGTTGTCTGCTTGTCGGTAGATGTTGTCGCGGATCGTGTCTGGCTGGTTTGTGATGAATGTGGTGAAGATGCCGAAGTGTCGCATGCGAGTTACTATGTCGTCCCAGTATGTCTCTCGCAGGTAGAGGTGCGCTTCTTCGGCAAAGAGGAAGACTGCTTTGAGTTTCCAGCTTGTCAGTGATTCCACGAGTTTTCCGAGTACATATTCGACGACTATTTGGCGGTCAATGCTGCCCGTGTTTCGGAGGTTTATGATTATTGCGCCGCCTTGTTCTTTTGCCTTGAGTAGGCAGTCTTCAAGCATCGTTGCTTCTGCGATGTTGTCCGTGACGAAGCCCGAGTTGAGTAGGGAGTGATAGCGAGAGAACAATGCGTCGCGTACATGCTGGTTGCAGTTCCAGTTGCGTATGGTTTCGCCTAGCTCATGCAAGTTGAGGCTGTCTCTGTCTTTCAGTGATTGCCATATGCGCCTGAACTCGCGTGCGGACGTTCCGGGTAAATGTAGGGCGTGGATAAGGATTCCCAGCAAGACGTGCAGGTTTATTTGCTTGAGTGCCAGTTTGAAGTTTTGTGATGGTGTGAGAACGTGTATTTTGTCGTAGATGGCGTTTCTTTTTCCGTCATTCGTCATGCCGAGGCTGTGATATTCGCCGTTCAGATCGAAGATCACAACAGTCGCTTTGTAGCCAACCAAGTTCACCATCAGCAGTTTGGAGAGGTGAGATTTTCCGGTTTCCTTCTTGCCTGTTATGATGTTTAGGCGTCCGTCTAGCGATGAGGCGTCTATGGTCAGTAGTGATGAGTCTTTGGTGCTTCCCAGTACGATGGGTAGTTTTCCTTCGACTTTTGCAAGCTTTAGCAGTGTTGGGAGGGGCAGTTTTCTTATTGTTGATTGTGAGCGTGAGGGAAGCCATGAGCTGCTCGGGCTTAGATTTTCGTTTTCGACGGTTGCGCGTATCTTGCATAGAAGCAGGCTTGCGTCCTGAATGAAGGTGATGTGGGGTGCGATTTCGAGTGGGTCAACATCCTCTCCCTGTACGAGTCCGCCTCCATCAGATAGGTTTCTGAGGAGTTCTTCTAGGACGCCTGGAATGCTTGCGAATTGCACGTCGATGACTTGTGCTATAAGGGATCTTCTTGCTTCACTGTCGTCAACAAGCAGGTAGTCGCCTTTCTCAACTGTCTCGCCTGGGAAGCTCAGGATTTGTAGGACGTTGCCTTCTTTTTTGTACAGTTTCATGAACAAGCCGCTCCCTTTCCATATGCGCCAAAAAGAAGCCTGTGCATGTCGGGTCTGTTGACGATATGGAGCCCGAATTTGCGTGTAACGAAATGCTGCATTGCGAGTACTTCGTTGGCGGTGAAGGTGCACAGGATGTGGGCCAGACGCAGGGTTTCGGGGTAACTTTGTGAGAAGACGTCGTTTCCGAGGAGTTTTTCCACGGCTTCGATTCTGGCTTCAGAGGGTACTTCTTTGTCGATATCTACTCTGAACGCATAGTTTTCTCTGGTTAGTTTGGCAACGTAGATGTTTCCGAGTAGGACAACTGGCGGTTTGGGCCTGAAATCGTCTGCTTCAAGCAGGTACGGCGGCTGGTGATGGGGCAGTAGGTCTGTGATCAAGTGGCCGTTGACTCTTAGACTCGTCATTTTTGAGAATGCTAATACGATGTTTGCTCTCTTTCTCGCCGTGGTCAGGATCTCTCTTATTCTTTGTGTTGGCGTGTCGGCGGTGCCTGAAGTCAGTGAGCCGTCGAAAAGTATTAGTCCATTGCTTATTGTTCTTGAGAGCATTTTCTGAAGCCATCTTTCGAGCAGCGTGGCTATTCGCGTTGGCATTTGGAGAAGATTTGGCGCGTTTTGGTGATTGGGCTCATGTTGCGTGCCGAAGTAGGCGTTTTCGAGCGTGTTGTAAACTTGGTTTTTGTTTTCTTCTGTCACGTGAAATATGAATGGTCCGATTCTAGTGTACCTGTAGTTACCGTTTTGTTTCCATACGTTGGCGCCTCTGACGGCGATTACGCTGCCTGTGTTTGTTTCGCCGATTTTTATTGTTGATGTATCTACTGCTGCAACGATGTTTTCTTTGCGTAGAGGTTTGAGTGGGATCGGTTGTGGGTTGAGTCTTAGTGTCTGTGCATATTCTGGTGAGTCGTTGATTTGTTGAATGCCATATTGATTTAGTTGAAGACGGTTTTTGAGCGAGTAAAGGCTGAGTTCGACGAATTGTTGTGGTAGTATTGTGTCCATGGTGGGCTGTGGAAAGTTATATTTTGGTGTTGTTGCAATAGTATATTGTTCAATCACCAAATTCACCAATAGCCAATTGTTTAGGGAAGACATATTTAAGTGTTGTGCATGTACAAGATGTACAATACAATAAACAATAAGGTGAAACATTGACTGAAAAAGGAACCAAGCCGCCAATACGCTTGAAAATGAAGGTAGGAGCAATAGAATTCGAGATAGAATGTCAAGAGGACCAGCTTCAACCAACAGTAGACAAGATACTCTCCACAGTAACTGAAAAACTGAAAGAAACACCATTCATAACAGAAAGGGCTGCACCACCACCGCGGGCAGAAACATGCAAGGGCATAATCCAGAAACTCTGGGAAGAAGCATGGTTTGCAAATGCCAAAGGGCTGAGCGAAGTCCACAGCGAGTTGGCGAAACGCGGTTTTCACTACGATCGAACAGCTGTAGCACATGCGCTCATTGACTTGGTCAAGGACGGAATACTGACCAGGGAAGGCAAGCCCCGCAGATACCAGTACGCACAGAAAAGACCTCCCTCGTAGCGTGGTCTTTCGGATTTTCTGGTCGCAAGAAAAGGTGATTAACAGGTCTCCATCATTTTTGTGTTTAGGGTTGTATTATTGAAAACTGAAAAGGATAGAATTAGGGCAGTAACTTTTGACCTGTGGGAAACTCTGCTTTACGAGAAAGATGGCGCCAACTGTAAAGAACCGCTGTCCGATGCAGAAACATAGCGGCTGTATTGAATAGTTTTGGAGTTCGGTCTGATTCTGAGCAAGTGGACTTGGCTATTGGAACCGCGACTTCCGCATTGGTCGCCATGTGGGACAAAAACAAGGATATTGCACATCGGGACCAACTGAAGCTAATCATACAAGCCATACCCTCTGCTGCGGCGAAGTTTAAGGAAAACTGGCTCGGTCAACTGTCGGCCGCTTTTGTTTCTCCAGTTTTTGAGGTCCGTCCTTATTTAAACCCAGAAGCTCAATCAGCTCTGCAGAAACTCAAGGAACGAGAAGAGTCAATTGCGCTTATATGCAGCACGGGTTTGACTCCGGGGACAGGGCTACGCGAACTGCTGGCTGGGTTTGATGTTGCCGAATACTTTGATTTGATGATTTTCTCTGAGGAAGTTGGCATCCGCAAACCTGACCGTGAAATATATGGTCTGGCGGCGCGTGGATTGAAGGTCAAGGCATGTGAGGCGGTTCATGTTGGCGACAACCTGAAAAGTGATGTATGGGGCGCGAAAAACGCAGGCTTCAAGGCCGCTTATCTCTCCAGTGAAGAAGGGCATGATAAGATAGCTGAAGCTGATCCAAACTCTCTGCTTTCACTTTCAAGAAAGCTGGGTGGACCCGTTGCAGGAAAAATACGCCCGGACAGAACCCTCCGCTCTCTTTCCGCACTCGTGAAATTGGTCGACGAATTATGAGTCTAGAGTGGTTGAATGTTATTTGACCGCAGAGAATCAGTGAAGCAGGACTTCTAGGCGCCGAGTTTTTCCCTGATTCTGGGGAGAATGTCCTTCTGTATCTGTAGTAAGCCGAATGTTGTGATCTTGTATTCGTCTTTATCAGTCTTCATGATCATTTCTGTCTTGGTCAATTCGCCTAGTCGTGTGCTTGTGATTTTCATGTCTTTTCCAAGTTTCGCTTGCAGTATATCCTTTGGCAGCGTGTCCTTCTGGGTTTTGCCCAGCTTTGAACCAACATGGGATGCTAGCAACAGTAGGCTGAGCGTTTCGTTGTCTGTTAGTTTGTCTCTTGGGACGAGCAGGTTAGCTCCCTCGGGTGAAAAAGCAATCAGTCCTTCGCACTGTGAGGCTAGATTCTGCAGGTCAACGTAGAGTGTGAGTTTCTTCGCAGTTTCGAAAGTGGGAAGAAGTTGGCTGAAGAACTTGTTGATGCTGGTCCACACGTCTTCCGGTTTTCCTGAAAAGGTCTGTTCAACGTCCTTGTATATTATGTGGATCGTCAGGTTGTTTGTGTCTGTGTTCAACCCATTTTTCCCCTGAGCTTGGCGATGGTTTCTTGTTCCACCCATTTCTCTCCTTGGATGGTGAGTTTGAACTCAGGCTTGTTTGGGTCTGGCTTGAACACTTGACCTCTCTTGGTCATTTCATTAAGTCTGGCTGGTACCATGCATTTTATCCCGCTTGATTCAAGAAGCTTGGTAATATGGGCTGCTGTGCTCTTCTTTTCTTCTGAAGCGTACAAGGTTAAGCCTATTGCTTCATAATGCGTGAGGTTTTCGCGAGCCACTATTACTGGGCCCTCTGTTGTGGTTTCGACTATGCCTTTCAGCTGGGCGCCTGACGGTATCAGCCGGTTGGAGACGAAATTGGCGACTTTCTCTGTGAAATCATCTGGAAACGCCTCCAAAGTCTTCAGTAGATCTTGCGCGTTTTCTCCTTCAATGGTGATTTCGCCGAAAGGCGTTCTTATTCTTGCCTCAACCTTGGTCACTAAGTGGCACCTCTTGTGCGAAAAGCTTCTTTCTCGGCCAAAATGTAGACATAACCCGCGTCAGTGTTCCAGCGTTTGATTTTCTCAGTTTTCACAAGACTCATCAGTATTCCAGCAAGCATACGGCCTGGACAATCCATGCCGTTTGCTTTCAACGCATATTTGAGTTCGTCAATCGTGCGCGGTCGCCATTTTCCCCAATCCGTCTCAAGGATTCTGCTTACCGCTGCGTCATAGTTCTCCGTTGGCGATATCTTCGGATATTCTTGTGATGGAGCGTTTTGTGCTTTCGCGGGTTCTGTCTTGACAGTGAGTGTAGTTATTTTCTTGGGTTTCACGCTCTCAAACGTTTTGTTGACGTTGTCGATCAGGCTCGGCAGGTCCTGTAACGTTTTCAAGACTTCCTCACGTTTTCCATGAATCTCGACTTCATACTCACCCATTTTTACTCTGAAACCAAAGTCTGCTTTGGTTGTTTTAGCTGCCTTGTCCTGCAAGTTTGTTCACATGATAGTAGACAGGGCATTCCCTTTTAGCATTTACGTATGACACGTGCGTACGCAACTTTCCTCTGTCTGATAGGATTGGGCGCCACAGTTGGCGAAAAGGGCATCGTTGTGACATCTGGTTTCAATGCCTTGACCTCTTTTTCAGGCGTTCTCTTCAGAGTGTATACTGAAGTCGAAGAAGAAAGAGAAGATTGTGCGCGGGAAATCATCTTTCATTGCTTCATTTCCGTGTGTTGACATATTCCGATTTGGGAATAGCGTATTAAATATTAAGATAGCATAGTTGTTGCACTCAACTCTCGAAACAGTAGGGACTATCTGTGGTCAGAAAAGGACTCTGCGTCTGGCTGTTCAGCTCCTTAACGTTCATGGCAACGCTGCACTTGTTTGATGCCATATCTGTCGTGTTCTTCAGTGGCCAGATACGCCTGCTCCAGATCTACCCACTAATCAGCCAAAAGCTCGGTTTGATCTCCCCCGTGACTTACTTCTGGGCAAGCGTTGCTGCCTCCCTTCTGTTTTGGGGCGTCACCTGCGCGGTGGCATTCGACAATCCTGTGGAGCACTTTTTGAACGTTCTGCTTTCAGAAGCTAAGAAGCCTGGCGTGGTCGAGTCGCAGCTTGTCGAGGAAAAAAGCAGCATGCTGGACGCGATGTACGAGACGGTTGAATCAAACAATGAGACCTTGGCTCACGTCAAAGACATGATATACAACGTCAGAACTGAAGTGAGGCAGATGCGGCCGATCACAGAAAGCGTGGAAAAGATAAAAGTTGAGTTGAATAGTTTGAAGAAAGAGTTCCGGAGACTGGATGAAGTCGTGAAGTCTCCAGGCGAATGCCCATCATGTGGCAAAGGACTCCTGCCTGAGTTCAAGCTATGTCCTTTCTGCGGCGAAAACCTGAAGCTGATGCCTGAAAGTGTAATTTCGCTGAAAGATTATCGGTAAGAAAGCGTCCTGTGCGCTGTTCATTTTCTCTTTGTGTTTTCCAGCTTCTGTTTGACGAGTTCACTCACCAGTGCCGCGTCTGCTTTGCCACGAACCCTTTTCATCACGATGCCTATTATTGCTCCATGCGCTTTCGCGCCGCGTTCTCCTATCAGTTTCCTGTTCGTCTGGATGGCTTGTTCGATGGTTTTCTCGAGTTCTTCCTTGGAAAGCATTTTCAGACCGATGCTTCTGGTTGCTTCTTGCACAGTGCTTCCTTCATGCTGTGCAAGCCATGTGACGATTTCATAAACAGCTTCCTTCGTCACTTGTCCCGACCCTACGCACTTGAACACGTCACGAATGTGTGCTTCTGTGATTCTTTCCACTGGGACCCCGTCGCGTTTCAGTGCTTTCATGGTTTCAGTCATGAAAGCTGCGACTGTTGTGGCCGAAACATTGCTCTCTTTTGCGATGACTTCAAACAGTTCTCCATATTCCGAGTCGAGTATCTGCTTCGCAAGTTTATCGTTGAGTCTGTATTCCTTGGCAAGCCTGTGGAGCTTTTGCTCTGGAAGTTCCGGCAGATGCGAGCTTACCCACTCAACGTGTTCCTCGGTGACTTGCACGGGCGGTATGTCTGTCTCAGGGTACATTCGAGCTGCACCGGGTCGCGGTCTCATGAACCGGGTAGTTCCATCCTGGTTTGAAGCTCGAGTTTCCTCAGGTACACCTTCTAAGGCTTCACGCGCCCTCTCGACCACGGCTCTCAATGCGTCTCGCACGTTTTCTGGGTCGTCCGCTACGAAGACAACGGCGTCCTTTTCTTCCGTCTCAAGCTTGCTCCTGAGTTGTTCAATCTCGTCAGCGGTTACCCCGTAGGCTGGCATTTCGTCTGTGTGAAATATCCCGCCTACTCTTCCCCAGAAACGTGCCCTGTCAGCAAGTTCCGTGCCGAGCCGGAAGTTGTGTGCGAGTTCCCATTTCAGGAAACCCTTGAACTTGGGCAGCTTCACAGCCACTACTCTTTGGTTCTTGTCAAGGGATTTACGGATGACTTTGCACGTGGTCTGCTTGAAAATGTCGGTAACGTCGACGAAGTCTTCCTTCAGGTTCTCTTGGTTCAGCCCTTCTTTTCTGAGTTCTTCGGATATTTTGATAAGGTTGAGCTGGCGTTTGGCCTCGTATTCCACAGCGAGCGAGATCAACTCTAGTTCTTGTACACCTTTGATTTCTATGAGAGCGCCGTTGGGTAATGATACGTTTATGTCTTGGCGAATTGTGCCTAGGCCTCGTATCACTCTTCCTGTGGCTCTCAGTATGTTACCTATTGCAAGTGAGACTTCTTCAGCTTCTTTCGGCGATTTTATCACGGGTGCAGTGGCAACCTCGATCAGTGGTATGCCCAGCCTGTCTATTCGGTAATGAATAGTGTTTCCTTCTTCGGCTGTTTTTCGCGCCGCGTCTTCCTCCAGGCTTGCATGTTGAATTGGCACAGTTTTCTCGCCGACTCTGATTTCGCCGTCTAGCGCTATCACGCAGGTTCTCTGGAAACCCGTGGTGTTCGAGCCATCTATGACAGTTTTGCGCATAACGTGGACTTCATCAACTGGTTTGCACTTCATCATCAGAGCTGCTGCAAGCACAGTGTCTACAGCTTCTCGGTTGAGCTGGTGAGGCGGTTCTTCATCCATTTCCACCAGGCATGAAGTTGCGTTATTGGCTTCGTAGAGGATTTCTACTCCTTTCTGAAATTCAAAAAAGGCTGCAGGGTCTGTTTGGCCCAGCTCACTTTGTGTGGGCCTAAGCCTTCGCAGGAATGTTGTTTCAGGTTCTTCTTTGAAAAGTTCAGGCTTGCAGTTGCAAAAAAGTTTCGTAGAAGTGTTCAATTGCTGATGTATTTCTATTCCGACCTTCAGGCCAGTTTTTTCATAATCCACTTCCAAGGCTTATCCCTCTCATTTGTTTCAGGTTCTCTATGGAAGAGACCTCGGCTCCAGTTCTCCCGCGACGTTCGTTATCAGAAGCTTCTTCGCTTCTTCAGGGTCTGCTATCTGGCCAAGACACCACATGAGCTTGACAAGGGCGGTTTCAGCCAGCATATCTTCAAGGGGTATCACGCCTAAGGCTTGCAGGTCGCGACCTGCGTCGTACACGTTCATGTTCACGCGTCCCCAGATGCATTGGGATGTCATCGCCACAACAATGCCGCCCCTCGCGGCGTTTCCTACTGCTTCATGGCAACGGCTGCTAATGTGTCCTAAACCTGTGCCCTCAAGTATGATGCCCCTGTAACCGTTCTTGATGTGCCAGTTTATGATATCATGGTTCATGCCCGGATAGAATTTTATCAGTGCGACTTTTTCGTCAAATTCCGGCTTTAGAACAAGTCTGCTGTCCATGTCTCTTTTCTTGTATTTTCCCGTGAGCATCGTCAACTCTCGGTTTTCAACCTTCGCCATTGGGGTAGTGTTAACAGATTTGAATGCGTCTCTCCTGCTCGTGTGACACTTGCGAGTCTTAGTGCCTCGATGAATTGCTATTGTCGTGTCCGATGGTGTTTCATGCATGGCTACTGCTACTTCGGCAAACGGTGCTTTGGCTGCGGCTGTCACCGCGCCTATAAGGTTTGTCGCTGCGTCTGAGCTTGGTCGGTCTGCTGAGCGTTGCGAGCCTACGAGTATGACTGGGACTGGAAGGTTCTGAAGTGCGAAGCTTAGGGCTGCCGCCGTGTATCCCAGCGTGTCGGTCCCATGAGCGACGACTATGCCGTCAACGCCGGCGGCAATGTGTGTAGCTGCGGTGTTGGCCATTTCTGTCCAGTGTTTTGCCGTCAAGTTTTCACTGAAAAGACTGAAGAGCACATGTGCTTCAATGCGTGCTGCGTCCGCCAGTTCTGGGACTACGCTGTAAAGGTCGCATGCGCTCAAAGCAGGCCGCACGCCTCCTGTTCGGTAGTCTACTCTGCTGGCTATCGTGCCTCCCGTGCTTATGACGGCAACTCGGGGCAACGATTGGTTTTGACTTGGAAGAGGCGGCGCTGCAAAGGCAGGACTAGTCCCTTTGCCCTTTTTTTCTACTTTAACGTTTGGCGTTAGCCGTACGCCAATGTTGTACCCGTTTTTCAGCTTGATAACTATATGATTCTCATCCCCATATTCCGACCTTGGAATTAGGATTCCTTCAAGAACCTCGTCGCCTTTCTTTACGCGCAGCATGTCGCCGATTTCGGCGTCGACAGCTTCTATGGTTTTCAGGGCGTGACCCCTGTACCCTGATGATATTTTCTCACTCACCTTTCAATTCTCCAGTGCCTTTGACATGTAGACTCCGTCGCAATCGTAGCCGAACCGCCTGTAATACGGTCTAGTGCCGAGAGCACTTATGACTAGTATCTTTTTTAAGTTATAGTCTCGGCGTGTTATGCGTTCAGACTCGGCTAGCAGTTTTTTTCCGTAGCCTTTGTGTTGCCACGCCTTGGACACGTGCTTGCCAACTGGAACGAGTGAACCGTAGACGTGCAATTCCCGGATTATTGAGCATGGCGTAGCTTTGACTTCTGGTCTGTCGGCTTTTTCTGAGGGTATCCTTAATCTCAAATAGCCTATTAGAACGTCGTTCTCTGGATCCTCTGCCGAAATGAAGATTTCTGTTCCTAGGGAGGCCGAGTAGGTTGTGGTCAGAATTTTCACTTTCTCTGGGTCCGGCATCGAGTTGGTCGCTTGCGTTCTGTGTCCTACTTCGCGGCAGCGTATGCATCTGCATGGAGTGTTCTGTGCTTCGAGTTTCTGTTGGACTAGCTGGCGCAGGTTGCTCCGCTTGACACCTGCAACGATCAGCGGAGCTGGAATATCCCGTTGGATGCGCATGATGCGAACCCAAGTCGGAACAATTTTTTTGACTTCAACCGTGAGGTCTGTTGCTTCTTCACTAGTGTACGGCTTGTATTTTCCTTTTGCATAGTCTTTGTAGATCTTCGTGTTCTTGAGGACTAGGCAGGGATAGATCTTGATCATATCCGGTTTGAACATGGAGTCTGAGAATATTCTCTTGAAGGCTTCAAGATCTTTATCGTGGTTTGAACCTGGGAGTCCTGGCATCATGTGGTACACTATTTTTAGGCCTGCGTCTTTCATGATGCGTGTGGCTTCGGTCACATCCTGCACCGTGTGTTTTCTTCCGACGAGTTTGTATATCGTGTCGTCGGGGTTTTGGACGCCCATCTCGACGCGGGTGACGCCCATGTCAAGCATGCGGTTGACGTGTTTTTCCTTTGCCCAGTCTGGCCTAGTTTCCACGGTTATGCCCACGTTGCGGGCCCTGCTCGTTTCAGCGTTTTTCTTTGCCTCTTCCAAGTCTGTAGACTTTCTGTCCGTGATGGCGTCGAGGCAGCGTTTCACGAACCATCTTTGGTATCTCAGGGGAGTCGCCGGGAAAGTTCCGCCCATTATTATCAGTTCAACTTTGTCGACGCTGTGCCCTATTGCCTGCAACTGTTGAATCCGACTCGTAACCTGCAAGTACGGGTTAAACTTGTTCTGGAGCCCCCGCATGGCAGCTGGCTCATAACCAGTATAGCTCTGAGGTGCCCCGACGCTAGGCCCTCCTGGACAGTAAGCGCACGGTTCAGGCTGTGGGCAAGGGTAAGGCTTAGTCATCGCCGCAACAACCGTCACACCGGAAATCGTACGGGTCATTTTTCTCTTCAAAACAGGCAGAAGCCTCTCCAGCTCTTCCAACTTGAGCAAACCGATGACCTCAGAGTTCGAAGGCACTCTCTTTAGCCGATACTTCGCGGCAACATCCATCTTAATCCGATTAACGTCGGCACGACTAGGACAAGAAACACACATCAACGAGTCTATGACCTCTCTCAACGCTAACCATGCATGCAACCCGCAACGACCTTCGTAGACTAGAATACCGCAAACAAATAAACCTCGCTAGAGCCTGCTTCAGGCGAAGCATCCAGAACCTCCGCAATTTGACTGATCAAGAGAGGTTTTCTACTGATGAATTAACGACGCAGAGAAAACTCGCAGACTCGGTTGCTGACTCACTGAACAAAGTGTCTTGATGCTTGACACAAGAGCTTGGACACATGCGCACGTTAAAGCCATTTCTATCTTGATGCCTGTGCTACTCTTTCTATCTCATGACGTTTAGCCACAGCGAAGCTTTTTACGTCCTTGTTGCCCGCCATAATCAACTCTTCAGCAAGACATTCTTCAATGGAACGGGGGTTGTTCACCGCCGCCGCTCTCGCACCATCAGTAATGTTTCTCAGCGCCAAGTCGATCCTTCTCTGCGGTGAAACGTCCACGGACAAATGGTAAACGACGCCTCCCATACTGATGCGTGTGGTGTCCTCGCAGGGCGCCGAATTCTCTACCGCCTTGGTGAGTACTTCAATCGGGTTCCTCCCTGTACGCAGGTTAACAAGTTCAAAAGCCTGCTTAACCATGTTCATGACCTTAGCCTTCTTTCCCGCGTTCTTCCCAGGCCGCATCAAATTGTTCGCCAGGCGTTCCACAAGGTTCACGTTCGCCTTGCGGAACCGCTTATGTTCATGCTTCCCCATACTGTGAGGAACAACGACGGGCTTAAGTGAGATGTAACGCTGCAAGCCCAAATCCTTCACTTCGACATCTTTGAAACTCCATTTCCCGAAAAGCTTGATTTCGGCCTTCTCCTGCTTCTGACTCAAGACATTCACCGTGCCGGTTTCTGCTTCCTACCATATACAAGCTCTTTCAGCGACACACCGTTAATCGTGACAACCTTCCAACGCACTCCCGGAATGTCACCCATGCTCCTGCCACGCGGACCTCCGATGCCTTCCACCAGAACCTCGTCATGTTCATCAACAACGTTTAACGCGCCGTCACCAGGCAAGAACGCCGTAATCAACCTGCCATTCTTAATCAACTGAGTCCTAACACATTTCCTAATAGCACTGTTAGGCTGCTTGCTCTCCACACCAACCTTCTCAAGAACAATGCCGCGACACATGGGCGCCCCTTGAAGGGGGTCAGCTTTAACATCAAGCCTCAACATCCGCCGATTATAATACCTGTTGCTCCAAAGGAACCTTTTCCGTTTATCAACCAACGCTCTGGCGGCAAACTCGCCTCTCGGGGACTTGGAACCCATGTAGAGTTATCCTCTTGCTACGTCTAATCATAATTCGAATATTTAAACTGAGCTACGGTGTTTGAAGACAACATGCCTCTAAGACTTGCCATTGAGCATATGATTCAACTCATCAGGAAAGAGTATGCCCCAACAGTGAAATCTAACGTGCAGGCGAAGGGAAGGTCATCAGCTTTCTGCGAGTTTTTCCTCGGCATGTTACCCTCGGCAAAACTAGCATGGTCAAAATCTAGGTCGAGAAACTCTATCCCTTGACTAACCTCAATGAGTAGTAGCTGGCAAACGAAGCGAAACCCACAGGCGCATAAGACTCTTGGCCTGCAATTCCGCCCCATAGGTTTGAGTTACCACAATCTCCGCGGAAGAGACGTCCCTCACTCTTTTGTGGTCTTCTGGTACGCTGAATAGACCTCATGAAGTGGCACTCTCAAAATGTCATGATCTACACCATTGTCTTTGAGGACCCTAATTATCTTTGCTCCTTTGTTCTTCTCAACTATTGATGCATCTTTTATGATTGACTTGTGCCCCTGGAGTCAGCCCCCTTTTCAACTTTGGCAAATTGACGTCTATCACGCCAGCGCGCGCTTATCCAAGCTTGGCAAAATCAGGAATCATAGCGCATTCTCTTACCACACATTATTTCTCAAGCTTGATGCGGGTTCTAGCAACCGTTGATTGAGCTGTTCCTAGGCCTGGGCAAACTTCTTATCGCCACGGTGGCAGTTCTCCATCAGCTCGGCAACAAGTTTCAATTCCAGTCCCTTGAAAGGATAATCCTTTCATGTTTTGATGGTTGAAACAATCTCTTGCCGAATAAGAGTTGAGGCGCAGGCGCGTGCAAAGACCCACTTGCATGATCTCCTCACTGCAGCGTCAGATCAATCTTGAATCGACGTGCCTCAGATTCGAGTATCCCGTTTCCGCACAGACACCTTTCGGGTGTCACTTGGTCCATTGCTCACCCTTGATTTTTCTGTAGATGCTCTGCAACACCTTATCAGATGGAGAATCAGTGTCATAACCATAAACTTCAAAATACTCTGAGACAAGCTCTGCAATCTGAGCAAGCTCCTCATCTGAAAACTCGATTTTGGCTTTCACTCCACTACCAACCAACACTTCCACACGGCGAAATCACACCACTGGAGAACAACAACTGTCCACAGAACAGATAAGTTTTCGTTGATATAAATATGCTCTCCAAGCTATCTTTCCAACGTGAAAGTCTTGCGGTGCACGACTGGCGCTGGAACACGGCTCACAAGCATTCTGTCTTCAGGCCGTCTGCTAAGGCCTATCGGCCGAAGCTTGGCAGCCAGCTTCAGTGCAGACTCAAGTTTTGTGTCTCTTTCAGCGTATACGTCGAACAGCGTGTCTCGTTTCTCGACGTGATCTCCAAGCTTGGCCAGAAGCATGACGCCTGCTCCTTTGTCTTTCGGAGCGCCAGCTTCCTTTGCAATTTTGGCGAGATCCTCATTGTTAACCCACAACACTTCCCCATCCAAGTCCGTGGTCACAGCCTGCTTCTTGTCTCCAACTGGGATGTCTTCAACCTTGACCCGCGGGTTACCGCCCTGTGCTCCTATTATGTCTCGGAGCTTCTGTTCAGCTTTCCCGGATCTGAGAAGCTGCTCCGCCCTGCGCTTGCCATCTTTGACCCCCACCATCTCGAAAAGTATGCCCGCAAGGCTTGTTGCTTTCTCGCGTAAATCTGCTGGGCCGTCTCCCATAATAGTTGACAAGGCTTCTCTAGCTTCCAAAGCCGGTCCGATCGCGTGTCCCAAAGGCTGCTCTCCAAACGTTACGCCGCACTCGACATTTATTCCCAGACGTTGACCCAACTCTATGAAGTCGTCAGCAAGATTATCCGCCTCGCCTATCGTCTTGATCTTCGCGCCCCTGCCCGTCGGTATGTCCACTACGACGTGCGTCGCTCCTATGGCCTTCTTCTTGCTCATAATCGACGGCAGCAACATAGGGTCTATGGCCAGAGGATATTCAACCTGAATGAAAATGTCGTCGGCAGGGGCCAGCTCCAGAGCGCCTCCCCAAACCATGCAACCATTCGTCTTGTTCACGACCTCCTTTATCTCTTCAACGGATAGACTTACTGGGCAGAGGTTTTCAACACGGTCCGCTGTTCCAGCAGGCGAGGTTACCGCTCTGGAAGAGGTTTTCGGAATAGTGAATCCTGCCGCGGCAATGATGGGCACCACAAGGATAGACGTTTTATCTCCAGGGATTCCTCCGATGCTGTGCTTGTCCAGAATAGGTTTCTTGCCAAGATCCAAGCTGGAACCAGTTTCTGCCATGGCCCGCGACAAAGCCTCGATTTCATCCATGCTCAAACCATGGATCTGAAGTGCCGTCACAAAAGACGCCAATTCGATATCGCTCAGGTGCCTCTCGACTACGTCCCTGACTATCAGATCTATCTCTTTTTTCCGCAATCTTTCATTCCGAATTTTCGCCTGAATGTAGTGAAGTGATTCAGGCGACTCTGCAAGCTGCACCTCAACCTCATCATCATCTTCGACTCCTAGTTTTCTGGAAACTTCATCATAAACTCCCAAGGAATCCCGCGGAAAGCTACTTGACACGTTGACAATAGCCACAACACGCTTACATTTGTGAACAATCTGCAACCTGTCAGAAGAATGAGCACCTAACAGACTCGCTGTACTGTCGTCTAAAACAGCAATGTTCCTGCCGCCTGCCTGAATGCTCAGAAGCCTGACTCTTAACTTCATCCAAGCTCACGTTCCAACAATAGTCAATCATCCGCAATTAAAGCTTTGACAATACAGGTGTCACTGTCACGTTGCCCCAAGAATCTCCAGCAAGCTGACGCGTAGCACACCCGCGTGGGAGAAAGGGAGAGAGAGAGAAAGAGAGAGAAAGACGGCTTTCGTTCGGAGAAAGATTTTAAGTAACTTCACTGGATGAGAAAACCTGGGATGCCGCTTGAAGTATGTAGACTTCGTGGATTTGAAATACGCGCCGAAGGAAACAGACGTTGTCTGCACGTTTTACGTTGAACCAGAAGGTACCAGCATCACAGAAGCAGCTGGTGGCGTTGCGGCTGAAAGCTCCGTGGGCACATGGACTGAGCTTACAACAGTGAAACCTTACGTTGAGAGCCTTGCAGCTCGAGTATTCAGCATTGAAGGTAACGAGGCGAAGATAGCCTACCCAGTTGAACTTTTTGAGCCAGGCAACATGCCCAATGTTCTGAGCAGCGTGGCTGGGAATGTTTTCGGTCTTAGGGTCCTGAGGAACCTGAGGCTCACCGACGTCAAGTTTTCTAGACAGCTCGTCAAGAGCTTCAAGGGACCACAGTATGGCGTTGAAGGAATTCGCAAACTCGTAGGAGTTCAGGGCAGACCGCTCGTGGGAACGATAATCAAGCCCAAGCTGGGGTTGAAGACGATTGACCATGCAAAGGTTGCTTATGAGGCGTGGCTCGGAGGTTGCGACATTGTCAAGGACGATGAGAACTTGAGCAGCCAAAGCTTCAACCTCTTTGAGGAGCGTTTGGCGAAGACGCTTGAGAGCAGGGACCGAGCTGAAGAAGAGACAGGCGAGAAGAAGGTTTACATGATTAACATCACATCAGGGACAAAGGAAATGCTGCACCGGGCAGAGCTTGTTCTCCGCCACGGAGGAGAATATGTTATGATAGACATTCTAACATGCGGCTTTGCTGCCCTGCAAACTTTCAGGGATCAAGGGTTTCAACTGGTCATTCATGCGCACAGGGCGGGACATGCAGCTTTTACAAAGAATTCTCTGCACGGAATTTCGATGCAAGTCATATCCAGAGTGGCACGAGTGATCGGTGTTGACCAACTTCACGTGGGAACGGTTGTGGGCAAGATGTTTGAGACAAAAGAGGAAGTTGCAGAGAACTGCGACGCATTGACAGAAGAAATGTTCGAACTGAAGTCTGTTCTGCCCGTGGCTTCTGGCGGTTTACACCCGAGGCTTATTCCAGCGTTGATGGAATTTTTCGGAAAAGATTTCGTGATCCAAGCCGGCGGAGGAATTCACGGTCACAAAGACGGCACGATTTCTGGAGCAAAAGCCATGCGACAAGCAGTGGACGCAACTCTGCAGGGAATACCCCTGAACAGGTACGCTGAAAAACACAAGGAATTGAAAGGAGCCCTGGAAACTTGGCCTACCGCCTAATCTGTTCTGTTCACTCGAAGACGCAAGGATACTTTCTCTGCATCACTTCAGCTATAGAGTGTGGCGAGATTATGCCTTCTTCGCAGATGATCCCATGAATAAAGTCTCTTCTTGTAACGTCGAAAGCAGGGTTTCGAATGATTAGTCCAGTGGGCGCGTCCTTCCACACCTCACTTGGGCTCCGTTCCTCTATTTTCTCATAATCTCCATGCATGGTTGTTGGGTCAAACTTGAGCAGCTCCGAAACCACGTAGAATGGTGTGCGTGCCTCATGCGCAACCAGAGCAATAGTGCTCGTGCCTACCTTGTTGATCACGTTGCCTTCTGAAGTTATCGCGTCGGCTCCGACAATGGCAAGGTCCACTTTTTTTATGAAGAACCTTGCAGCGGAATCCACGATAAACGTGGTTTTTATCCCTGCGTCCAGCATCTCCCGGGCCGTGACCCGTCCCTGAAACATAGGCCTCGTTTCTGTGCAGATCACCTGAAAATCAATGCCCTTCTGTTTCGCCATTTTCAACAAGAAGGTTACCGTGCTAGAGTGGCAATGGGTCAGAATCACCGAACCGTTCCTGATCCTCTTGACACCAATCGCAGCGATTTTCTCTCTTGACTTTTCAAGCTCCGCTAGGAACTGCTGCGAAACAGTTGATACGGCCTTGGCAAGATTCTTGACCTTCGATTCTTTCGTCTTACCAACGCGGTTCAATATTAAACGAATGGCGTTTCTCATCAAGGGCTCCGTTTCTCTTGAGACGAACAAGGTCTCTTTTGCTCTTGAAAGTTCGTTTACGAATTCTCTCCTTGTTCTGGCCTCCGTTTGACTTGCGAGATTTTCCAATGCTTTTATCGCTGCTATTGCCACATTTCGCGCACCTTGGATCTGAAGTCGACGTATTCTTTCAGCTGTCACTCGGATATGATCCTGCATCATTCCACCAGCGTCAACGGCTATCCTTGTCACAATCCAACGCACTATAAACTTTCGCTATTTCCCACGCGAAGCGTGGCAACTGCCTTCGACTGGGCCAGCAGAAGAGAATAAGTGATATGCGAGTAATCAAACGGTTTGCGCCCGCTATGTCGATGGCGAGGCCAGACATTGTCGGTGCCCAGGGGAAGTGATGGTTAGTTTCCGCGAGCAAGACCCTAGGAAGAGAACGGTCGAGGAAGAGTAATTGAATACTTCACAAGGAGGAAACTCGCCGAACTGACACTGAAGATACGCAGAAACACTATTCAAAGCACGAACTAGGGTGCTCATGGAAAACATGAGCGCGATCAGTTGAGAAAAGGGACAAGCCGCTCATTAGAAGATTCCCTGACGGCTGAACCTATTTTACCTTGTAAACCGGTCGTTTTTCCAGATATCTGCTGTGTCACTATATCCTCTTTTCTCCCAGTATCCAAGCTCTTTCTTGGATGTGAACTTTATATGCGTGACCCACAAGGCGCTCTTGTATCCGTATCTGCCAGGAATTACAAGACGCAGCGGGAAGCCGAAGCCTTCTTCAAGAGGTTTTCCATCGAGCGTATATGCTAAAATCACATCGTCGCCTGAGAGTTCCCGCCGCGAAAGAGACGTTGTGTATCCATCTGCGCATTCGAAAGTGGCGTAATTAGCACTGTCCTTCGGCTTTGCTAAACTGACTACTTCTCTGAAGAGTATTCCTTCCCATTGACAGTTGAGGACGCTCCATCCTTCAACACAGTGAAAATCGCTTGTCGACTTGGCTTTCGGGAGCTTGAGGACTTCATCCCAGCCGAGTCTCAAGGGGTCTTGAACTTCTCCGTCGACGGTCAGAGTGTAGGTCTTGAGGTCAATCTTGGGGTTCTCTTTCGTAACGCCCGGATGATCAATTCCCCATCTTAGCAGTCGTTTGATTGGAGCTTGACCTGGCGGCAGTCCTCCCTCCTTTTTTGGCGAGTCTTCAGAGGACATATTTGTTCGCTAATACTAAGGCTGCATGGAAAATAAAGCTTCCTTGAAGTCGCGGAGTGTACCTCTTCAGTCCGACCTCTTTTGAATGAAGCTTGTCAACTGTTTTTGACCTTTCTGTTCTTTTGAAAGGTTTGAAACTCTGACTCCGACTCTGCGTGCTTCATCCTCAGTTTCGGTGAAGAGTTTTTCGAATAGTTTTTTGGTGTTTTTTTTGAGCACTTCTAAACTGTCTGTGGGACTTTCGAGGGTTTTTGACCTTGTATGAGGGCTCAAGTCCTTAAGGATGGCGATTACGCCTATTGTTTTGAAGTTCGTCTTTTCATTGACGACCGTGTCGTGTATTTCACTGCACAGTCTTTCTGCTGTTTCCATTATGAAGTTCAGGTCACGCGAGTCTTGTTTCAATGTGGAAATCCTGCTGAATGATTCGATCTCACTTCTTTCTTCCACTGGCTCATCGTCTACTCCTAAGGCGGCGCGGTGGAAGTACGTGCCCATGGTCCTCCCGAAGACTTCATTCAATTCTTGCGTGTCGTATCGTGCGAGTTCGCCTACTGTGTTTATGCCAAGACACTGCATTTTCTCTCGCGTCCTGGTTCCCACTCCTAGGAGTCTATCCACATTCATGGGCGAGAGGCATTCTTGAACTTGTTCTGGTTCTATCAGAGTGAGGCCGTCTGGTTTTCTTTCGTCAGCAGCAATTTTCGCTACGAGTTTGTTCGGACCAATGCCTATGGAACATGTGAGCTTCAGTTGAGTGTTCAATTCGTTTTTCATCTTGCTCGCAAGTTCTCTTGCCTCTTGGAACTGTCCGCTCGTTTTTTGTGTTACGTCAAGAAATGCCTCATCTATGCCAGCTTGTTCAAAAAAGTCGGCGTGCTTTCTGAGAACATTCATCACTTTTGCAGAGACTTCTTCATAGTATTTCTCGTCCACGGGAAGGAATGTTGCATCAATGTTCTCGAGCTTCTTTTTTGCCAAGTAGATCGGCATCCCTGACTTCACGCCGTAACTTCTGGCAACATAATTCGACGTGCTAACGGCTCCGCTATCCTCGCTTCTACCCGAAAAGACGCACACAACAACAGGCTTAACGCTAATAACAGGGTTTCTTAACTCTTCGCACTGCGCGAAGAAGTAATCCATATCGACGAGCATTACAACTCTTGTCTGCAAACGGAGGAGGCCTCAAGGAAAAGTAGGGCTTCCTGGCGATTTACGCTTTTCTTCATGGTATTAAGGGCAACAGATGAGCTGGTTGTGACAAGTCAGCAACATTCGGTCTAGCTGCTCGTGACATGCAACGCTAGTTTTTCACCATTGCTCTTGTAGACTGATACGTTGTTTTCGTTTGCGTACGGAAAGCCGACTATCATCAGCACAGCTCCGAAAAAGTGGTTCAGATCCGTGGGAGAAGGCCTCAGGTTGCCTGATGGATGGGAATGGACCGTGCCAACTATGGAAAAGTCAATCGGTAACATGTGCAACGGAAACGTGGCGAAATGGCTGCCGTGGTCTGCAAGCGGCGGAATGATGAGGTCAGATACTTCAATGGCGTCCTTATTCTTTTTTCCCCTCAGGAGCAAGATGTTTTCCCTCGGATGGAGTGTTCTTGCTCCTTCAAGAATCGTGCTTAGAAGCTCCCGACTGACTTGCAGCGTTGAAGTTTTCAAAATGTGACCTCAGGCTGATTGGTTCATCTCTATATCTGCTCTTATCAAATTGTCTTGCTTCCCTAACAGGAGAAGGCATCCTCTTTTTTCGTCGAATGTGTTTCTACAATAAGGGCGTGGGGTTTTCATGATTTCTTTTATTGTTTCTCTCTCCTTTGCGACTGGCTGATAGTTTCTTGTCTGCTGGTCTGCGTGGTCTCATGGTGATCTGGAAAAGCGAATAGTGCCGACTATGGGTGAAATCACGACCATTACTAAGACTAGTGTGAAGGATGCTATGCAGAAAGGATCAGGGAACATCGGGAACATGTCCACAAGATACTAGCCTGAGACGCATGTATTTAAGCTTAGTTTTGGTTTACTTCTAGGCGGGTTCAACATTGGACGAGTGGCGATTGTTGAAGTGTCAAACGAATGATGCGTTCATGAACATGGCCACTGATGAGGCAATTTTGAGAGCGCGAATCAATGATGTTGTTCCGAACACTATAAGATTCTACCGCTGGAACCCCTCTGCCGTTTCGATTGGCAAGTTCCAAGATGTAGAAAATGAGGTTAACCTCGAAAGCTCCGAAAAATGCGGCGTTGACGTAGTCAGACGGATGACTGGAGGCGGTACAGTTTATCACGATGCTCAGGATGAGCTTACCTACAGTGTGACCGCAAAAAAAACGGATTTACGCGCCAGAGACATAACGGAAATCTACGTTAGAATCTACGCGGGCTTGGCTGAAGCGCTGAAGACCCTGGGTGTAACAACTGACTTCAACGAAGGCAATGCGAAGACTTGCCCTAACTTGACGGTCAGTGGCAAGAAAATCTCAGGAAGCGCTCAGTGTCACAAGAGCGGCATCGTCTTGCAGCATGGTACGCTGTTGGTGAGAGTCAACCTGGAGCGAATGTTCGAGTTGCTGCGCGTTCCTTGGGCCAAAACATGCACGGAAATCATTAATGTTGCCAGAAGCAGAATCACCTCAATAACCGACGAGCTGAAACGTGACGTTTCACTGAATGAGGTAGAGAGTGCTCTCGTTGATGGCTTTCAGAAAGCGCTAGGAAACAAGCTCGGCTATAGTGACCTGACTCGATACGAACTTGGGCTCGCCAGAAGACTGTTCGAGGCTAAGTACAGCACGTCAAACTGGAACTGCAAGGGAAGAAACGAAGACTGATTCGGCTTGCCTGTTTCCGTCACCCTTCTGGCTGCATCAACGCTGAAACACGCTCTATGAGCGTGGCGATATGTCTCTTGGTAATAGACCCAGTTAACAACTGCGGGTGCTAAGATATTCCGAGGACATCAGTCTTCAAGGTGAGATTCTGGGCATACTCCGATCATAGAGCGAATTAGGGATAGGCTGTGAGAGGACGAGACTAGCACTCCGGACACTGTTAAGCTCATCGCGTAGATGCTTGGGAACTGCAGTCGAGGTTAAGGGTTCTGGCCAGTCGTTCGAAGTCTTGGTCACTCATCCATTCAGTTCGCAAATACTGGCAGATCCTTTCGTCACTGAGCCCTAATTTCTTGGCCTCGTTGACTGCATGACGGTAAGCGTCAAGCTCCGTTGGCCTCTCCGTATAGGCATAGTGGGCGTCGAAAAGCTCCTTTCCTTCCATGAACTGTTTCACGTGAGTCAGTTCATGGATTATGTCAAGGTATATGTCGATCTTGTCTCCAGTGTTGAGGTACCTTGAGCTTATCATGAGATGACCATCCCCACCATTTACCCACATGTAACCTCCTGCCCACGTGAATTTGACTTTGAGATTTCTTAGTGTCTCTTCTGTTTTTTCTCCGAAAATCTCTCTTACGGTCGAGACTTTCTCGAATCCTTTGAAGTACTCGGTGAAAGGGTGAACTGTGCTTCCTGTCCGTAGTAGTCTGTTTATGCGCAACTCTGTCAAGGCGCGTAGTAGCCTAAGCATGAGACGTTCGCGCCAGTCAATCATCTGCAATCACCCTTGCCTTCGACAAATTCGATTCTCACACTTCTGCAGGTGCTGTCTTAGTGCTTTTCGATGTGCCATTTCACGCCTTGGGTTGTGTCTTCGATGATTACGCCCATGGCTTTCAGCTGTTCTCTCAGCCTGTCAGCCTCTTTCCAGTCCTTTGAATGTCTTGCTTCTTCTCTCCTACGGATGAGCTCTTCAGCCTCTTTCGAGAGGCTCTCTTGCTTCTTGACTTCGCCTATAACGCCTAAGGCTTCATCGAACCTCATGACTATGACAAAGATCCGTTTTGCCTCTTGTCTGCTTACCCTGTTCTTGTCAAGATAATTGTTGACTTCTCTTATGAAGTCGAAAAATGCTGCTAGGGCGGCGCTTATGTTCAGGTCGTCATCCATGGCCTCTTCGAAGCTGTTTTGGACTCGGTCCGTAAGCAAGTTTACGTCTTCACCGACGCCGTTGCCATCTGCATCCAGTAGTCGCCGTGCAAAGTTTGTGAGCCTTTCAACAGTTTTCTTTGCGGCTTCAAGTCCTTCGAAGGTGAAGTTGAGTTGCTGTCTGTAATGTGTTGACAGCATCAAGTATCTGATTGCCCTCGGGTCGTAGTCTTTGCCTGTCAAGTCTTTGACTGTGAAGTAATTGCCAAGACTTTTCGCCATTTTTCTGCCTTCAACAAGAAGGTGTTCGTTGTGGAGCCAGTAGTTCACGAATCTCTTGCCTGTTGCTGCTTCGCTCTGGGCGATTTCGTTTTCGTGGTGTGGAAAAATGTTGTCCACTCCGCCGCAGTGGATGTCAAATGTTTCACCTAGGTACTTCATTGACATGGCTGAACATTCAATGTGCCAGCCTGGTCTTCCTTTGCCCAGTTCTGTCTGCCAGTAAACGTCTCCGTCTCCTTCGTCCCAGGCTTTCCATAGAGCGAAGTCTTGTGCTTCTTCTTTTGCGTACTCGTCGACTTTGACTCGTGCGCCAGGTTTGAGGGCTTCAAGTTTTATTTTTGCAAGTTTGCCGTAGTCTTTGAACTTTGATATGTCATAATAGAGTGAGCCGTCTTCGCCTCTGTAAGCATAACCTTTGTCGATGAGCTTCCTGATTAATGCAACCATTTCAGGAATGTGTTCTGTTGCCTTCGGGTAGTGTTCCGCTTTTCTAATGTTCAAGGTTTCAATGTCTTCGAAGAAAGCCTTGATGTATCTGTCTGTCACCTCTTTAAGCGGGACTCCCTGCTTCCTTGACGCTTTTATGGTTCTGTCGTCTACGTCTGTTATGTTCATTACCTGTGTGACCTTGTATCCGCGGTACTCCAGCCATCTTCTGACCAGATCTTCGAATATGAAGGCCCGAGAGTTGCCTATATGGCCAAAATTGTAGACTGTGAGTCCGCAAGTGTACATTCTTGCTTTTCCTTTTTCCAGTGGCACAAACCTTTCTTTCCGTCGGGTAAAGGTGTTGAAAAAGTGTATGTTTTCTTGGGCTTTCATTATTTTTTCCGTAAGTATCATTGATTGAGAGTATTTAAGCATAATTGATGTTTCAAGTGTGCACTGTTTCAGCGTTTCTCCAGAGGATCTCTGGTGAACGTTTGTCTTTTGCGTTGTTTTCAGGTTGTTATTGCTTGTTTGCGAGGCAAATAGTGGTATGCCTCAAAGTGTATTCTTGCTGGAAAACCTTTTTAACATGACGGCAAGCTAACTATTTTCGTGCTTTGGTGAAGGGTGGAAATATTGACTGGTGTTGAGAGAATCACAGTTCTGGGCGCGGGTCTGATGGGCCATGGAATCGCCCAGGTTGCTGCTCAAGTCGGCAAGTATGATGTGAACCTTCGAGACATTGAGCAGCGTTTTGTCGACAGTGGCATGAGCATGATGAAGGAGAGTCTCAACCGGTTCGTGAAGAAAGGGCAGTTGTCCGAGGAAGCAATGAAAACTGTGCTTGGGAGGATTCATCCTATGCTCGATTTGAAGGAATCTGTCTCCAACGCTGACCTGATTGTTGAGGCTGCTCCTGAGAGTCCAGAGTTGAAGAAGGCTATTTTCCGGGAAGTTGATGCATATGCTCCGGCTCACGCGATAATTGCTTCTAATACTTCTTCCGTGAGCATAACGGAGATGGCTTCTGTGACCAAGAGACCCGAAAGAGTCTGTGGTATGCATTTCTTTAATCCGCCTCAGCTGATGAAGCTTGTCGAAGTAATCCGCGGTGCGAGAACTTCAGATGAGACAGTACAGACTGTGCTCGGGGTTGCACATAATATGGAGAAGGAGACTGTTCTTGTGAAAAAGGACAGTCCTGGTTTCATAGTGAACCGTATACTCATTCCAGCGTTGAACGAGGCTGTTGCTGTCTACTGGGAAGGCATCGCCGATAGGGATGACATTGACAAGGCGATAAAGCTCGGGTTGAACTGGCCAATGGGTCCCCTTATGCTTCTGGATTACATAGGTTCGGACACCACGTTGGCCATCGCCGAGGTGTTGACTAAGGAGCTTGACCCAAAGTTTCATCCGACAACTGGCCTGAAGCAGATGGCAAAAGCACAGCTTCTGGGCAGAAAAACAGGCAAAGGTTTCTACGACTGGACGCAGAAGTAGGGTGACGAAGGGAATGGAGTTCAAGTACATAGTCTATGAGAAGAGTGACGGAATAGCCACCATAATGTTGAACCGTCCTGAAGCCTTGAATGCCTTCAGCAAGGACGTTGTTCTAGAAATCCTGCATGCTTTGGAGGATTTGACGAATGATGCCGGTGTTCGGGTTGTAGTCCTGACTGGTGCCGGCGAGAAGGCGTTCTCGGCTGGAGCAGACATAAAGTCCATGGTAGGCATGACGGCTCTGAAGGCGAGAGAGCTTTCGCTCATGGGCGAGAAGCTCTGCCTTGCTTTGGAGAATTTGGAAAAACCTGTTATTGCAGCGTTGAACGGTTACGCTCTAGGCGGAGGCTTAGAAGTTGCAATGTCCTGTGACCTGCGCATTGCATCTGAAACTGCGAGAATGGGACAGACAGAAATCAACATAGGGTTGATCCCTGGCTGGGGTGGAACTCAAAGACTCACTCGCTTGGTAGGCATGACTAGGGCTAAAGAGCTCGTGTACACTGGGAAGATGATTGATGCAAGGACGGCGGAGCAGATGGGCATCCTAAACATGGTCGTGCCCGCGGACAAGTTCAGAGAAACTGTTAGGCAGTTTGCGTTGGAGCTTGCTTCCAAAGCACCAGTGGCGGTTAAGATTGCCAAGGTGTTGATCAACAAGGGTTCAGACATAGGCTTGGATTCAGCGCTGGCGTTGGAACGTGAAGGTTTCAGCGTTGTTGCTTCGTCGGAAGACTTGAAAGAAGGCGTTGCTGCCTTCACTGAGAAGAGAAAACCAGCTTTCAAGGGCCGATAACCGTTGGAGGCGAGTACTGTATGAAGCTTATCATATTCGGTCCTCCAGGTTCTGGGAAAGGCACTTACGCTTCGCGTCTACAGGGCAGGCTGGGCGTAGATGTCATTGCTATGGGAGACATTTTCCGCGAGACAATCAAGGAAGGCAGTGCCCTCGGCATGAAAGTGAAAGGATTTGTTGAAAAGGGCCTCCTTGTTCCTGACAATGTTGTGGTAGAAGTCTTGAGGCAGAGGCTGGCCAAATCTTCGAGCAAGAAGGGGTTTATCCTCGACGGTTTTCCACGCACTATTGAACAGGCGAAAGAGTTGGAGAACATCATGAAAGTGGACGGAGTAGTGCAGCTCACTGTGCCTGACTGGATTATCGTTGAGCGCTTGTCAACTCGCAGAATATGCAAGAACTGCGGAGAAGTGTACAATATTCTGTACCTGAAGCCGAAGACGGAAGGCATATGCGATAAGTGTGGGGGACCACTTTACCAGAGGCAGGACGACACGGAGAAAGTTATCAAGGACCGCATTGGAGTCTACGAACGTCAAACTCGGCCGATTCTGCGGTACTATAAGGAGAAGAAGGTGCCTTTCGTGGAGTTCAAATGTGAAAAACTTGACGTCCCGCCGGAGGTTGCTGTTGAAGAGATATTGAAAGGCTTGAAGAAATTGAACCTTGCCTAGAATTCCTGAGACTTGCTGGGAGTTGGCTATTCTTCTTTGATGTTGGTTTAGGTCAGAGTCTCACCACAAGTCATATTTAAAAGTGATTGGCTACTATTTTTTCCCGTGAGGGGAGAGGATTCGTTTGCCTGATTTGCGTGCGTTGTTACTCGATGAGGCAAAGAAGCGTGTACTCTTGCTCGGCAATGAAGCAATTGCTCGAGGGATTCTTGAAGCTGGTGTAAGCGTGGTCACGACTTATCCGGGAACTCCTGCCTCGGAAATTGGGGACTCCGTTTCGGTGATCGCCTCGGAAGCCGGTTTGTACATGGAGTATTCTACTAATGAGTTGGTCGCTGTTGAAGTTGCTGCTGGCGCTGCCAACTGCGGAGTGAGGTGTCTTACGGCTATGAAGCATGTCGGCTTGAACGTGGCGGCGGATGCGGTGATGACGCTGGCTTATGTTGGTGTGAGAGGCGGCTATGTCATAGTAACGGCGGATGACCCGGAATGCTACAGTTCGCAGAATGAGCAGGACAACCGATTCTACGCGTTGCTCTCAAATCTTCCTTGCCTTGAACCGTCAGACCCTCAGGAAGCGAAAGACATGACGATTGTCGCCGTTAAGATGTCAGAAGAGCTTGGGCTGCCAGTGTTGTTGAGGACGACGACACGCGTGAACCACACTAGGGGGCCAGTTGTTCTCGGAGAACTTGCTGAGCGAAGCTTGAAAGGCGACCTGATTCGCGACGTGAAGCGGATGGTGATGGTCCCAGCTCACGCCAGGCTAATGCATGACAGGCTCCTTGAAAAAATGGAGAAAGCAAAGGGAATCAGCGAAGCTTCGCCGTTCAACGCGATCACGAGGGAAGGAAGAAGCGGGGTAGGCATAATTTCTTCGGGTGCGGCTTACAACTATGCTGTGGAAGCAGTTGACCTTCTATGTTTGGATGCCGGAGTATTGAAGCTTGGCGTGACTCATCCAATTCCTGAAAAGATTATTGCCAAATTCTTGGCGCGGCACAGGAAAGTAATCGTGGTTGAAGAGCTTGAGCCCTACTTGGAGTTGCAGGTCAAAGCTGTGGCAAAAGACTGTGCGCCTAATGTTGAGGTCTACGGTAAAATGGCCAAGTCGTTCTTTTCTAGGAAGGGAGAGCTTTCCACACTTTCAGTTGCCCAAGGTCTTGCCGAGATTACTGGCAAAAAGTTACGAGTGGACTTCGCTGGGCTTGACTCTGCTTTTGCAGATGTGATGAAGGATTTGCCTGCGAGACCGCCGATCTTGTGTGCAGGTTGTCCGCACAGGGCTTCATTTTTTGTGATAAAGAAGGTTGGCGGCGAGGGAGCTGCGTATGCGACGGACATAGGCTGCTACGCTCTTGGGATTGCCCCTCCGTTGTGTGTTGGCGACTTGCTGGTCTGTATGGGTTCAAGCGTTGCTACGGCTCAGGGAATAAGCAGAGTGACTGGAAGAAGCACGATTGCCACTCTTGGAGACTCCACGTTCTTTCACGCTGCGATTCCTGGGCTTGTTAACGCTGTTTACAACAATGCAAAGGTCACGTTGGTCGTGTTGGACAACGCGACGACGGCGATGACAGGGCATCAGCCGCACCCTGGGACAGGTATGACTGGTATGGGCCGTCTGTCGGAGAAGGTTAGCATTGAGAAGATGGTTGAAGGGTGCGGCGTCAAGTACTTGAGGACGGTTGACCCCTTCAAGGTTAAGGAAGCTTCAGAGGTTCTGAAAGAAGCTTTGCAGCAGCCTGGGCCTTCGGTAGTAGTTTTTAGGTCGCCGTGTGTCCTATTGTCCGTGCGGGAAAGGCGTCGTCAGGGTGTAAAGGTCGTGCCGTTCAAGGTGACGGACAAGTGCACGGACTGTATGACTTGTATCAGACTGTTAGGTTGTCCCGCTTTGGTTGTGGTTGATGGCAAAGTGAGGATTGACGAGGCCCTTTGCTCTGCGTGCGGTTTGTGTGCTTCAGTTTGCCCGTACAGTGGTATTGAGGGGCGGTGTTTGAAGTGAAAGAGTTTAATATCGTGTTGGCAGGCGTAGGCGGACAGGGTACACTTCTGGCCGCTGAAATCTTGGGCACGGCTGCGGTGAAGGATGAGTTGAACGTCCGCGTGAGCGAGATTCACGGTATGGCTCAACGCGGTGGAGCTGTAGTTTCGACGGTGAGAATCGGGGATGCGGTGAGGGCCCCGACTGTCATTGACGGTCAGGCCGATGTGCTTCTGGGATTTGAACCCTTGGAGACGCTTAGAAACCTGAAATATGCTTCAAGAAAGACGTTTGTGATAATGAATTCGGAAGAGATTCCGCCGGCAGGGCTTGCGGCCAAGAACCTGAAGTATCCCGGCCTTGAGGAAGTGAAGCAGAAGATAAGTCGGTTTACGGAGAAAATCATCGTTGTTGACGCTGCGCAGTTGGCCGAGGAAGCTGGGAGTAGCCTTGCTCAGAACAGTGTGTTGGTGGGCGCTTTGGCGGCTGTGGCCAGCTTTCCTGTCAAATTGGAGAGTGTGGTTGAGGCTTTGAAGCAGCTTGTCCCTGCGAAGCATGTAGAGGCGAACGTGAAGGCTTTCCAGCTAGGTTACGGAGCTGTAAAGAAAGAGATGGTCCGTTAGCTATTCTTTGATGGGGTTCTTTTCGTTTTCCAAGATTGCCTTGAGTATGTTTTCGAAGAGTTTCATGTCTGACACGTTTGCGACTGGGATCTGGACGCTCTTGTCGACTTCGTGGAGTTTCTCGTATTTTGGGAATTTGGCGTAGCAGACTTGGCTTATGGGGAATTCCTTGTTCTTGAGTTCGTAGTCGAAGGATTTCTCGTACACTTCTACGCATAGGAGGTAGCCGTTTACCCAGTATAGTCTGTTCATTCCATACGTGACAGCGCACCATGCGATGTTTTCCACTGAACGGTTGTCGACTCCCAGTACGTTGACTTTTTTGGTTGGAGCGATCTGGACATCCATGCTGTTTCACGAGGTGAAGCGTGTGTTTAGTATCTCTTTAACCTTGTTGCTTATTTTCGGGCCGAGTCCATGGACTGTTTCTGGCCAGTCGTTGACGTTAGTGAGGGCATCCAGCGGCGTTTGGTAGGCTTTAAGGATCGCCTGAGCCCTTTCTCTTCCGACGTGCGGTAGGCTTGCTACAAGGTATAGTTGTGCGTCGGCTAGTGTTTCTGTTCTTTTGAAAGAGTGTACTATTGGGAGTCTTTTTTCAATCAGCTGTTCTTGCCGGGCTGCAACGTATAGGAAGTCTACTGTTTCCTTGTACGAACCGGTGTTGATTATGGATATGCCGTTTCGTGCGAGGTTAAACATGGCGCCCCATACTGCTGCAGGCTGGATTCTGCTGTATTTGTAGATGACGGGCAAATAGCCTTCGAGCAGGATGAGCGCCTTAGGGTAGGCTTCTTGGAGTTTGAATAGCTGTTCGAATAGGTAGCGGCGTGTCAGAGTGTGGACGAAGTCGTGGACAGTCTTTCTTTCTACTGCACATTGATCAGAGAGTATGTAGTCGCCTTTCTCCAACGTTTCAGTCTTTACGGATACTCCGCGTTCTATGAGGCCTTTGACGATTTTTGAAGCAGTGTTTGCCTCGCGACCGTCTACGATAATAGTCGGCTGGTCCTGTTTGTCCCTTTTCTTCTCTTTCAGATACGGGAGTAGAGTTTCTCTTTCAGACATTCTGTCAAGTCCTTGTTCGCTGAGTTTGATTCCACATGATTAGTCTCCATGTGCTTATTCTTTGTGTGAGCATGCTATTTCATTCTTTTCTTATGGTTCAGGCAGCACGCAGACACTATGACGCAACGCGTGCGATGAAGAACGGAAAAACCAGATCCGCTAGGGTCCAGCCGTTCCAGTTTGCGTGTTGGAGAAAACTGGTGTGCGGCTCCCCCTGGGTTGTTTACAAGAATCATTAGAGCGATCGTTATTCCTCTGAAAACTTACGGCATTGTTCTGTTTTGGGTTCGTGCTGAGCCTATTTGAACGGTTGTCGGGCGGTCAATATTTAAGGTTTATTTGCGCTTAGGGTTGATAGGATAACGTTTTTCCGTTGAGGTGGACGAGTTGAAGTTGATGCTTGATGAGATGTGCGCTGGGTTGAAGGAGTATTTTGAGACTCTGGGATGGGAAGCGTTGACTGTTCAGGAGGTTGGTCTGCAGGCTGCGAAAGACAAGGACATTGTTGAGTATGCGAGACAGAATGATTTGCTGCTTGTGACTCAAGACCAGAAGCCTGCGGAGTTGGCTGAGCTTAGAGGCGTCAAGTCCGTGCTGATTTCGAATGCGATGATCGCGAAGGTCACGGATGAAAAGATCCGCGAAAAATATTCAAACATTGTCCAGTAACGGTTAGGTTGTATGAGTCCACTTGTTTGTTAGGCTGTGGCCATTTTCCAGATGGCTCTTTGCATTTGTTCGCCATGCTTGAACCTGTAGAATATTCCTGCTGCTGTTCCTGCGTAAGGTATGGCTACGTGTTTGATGAATTTGAAGAGCAACGGGTTCGGGATTCTATGTTTCAGGAACGTGTCGCGCCAGATTCTTACGTTGTATTCCCAGCAGCGTATGAACAGTTCCCATCTTGCCTTGTTTAGCGAGTCGAGTTCCGTGCCTTTTTTGTCCATCAAGATGCAGTTCTCGAGAGGTACGAAGAACAACGGTACGTAGAAGGCGCTGTAATCATGCAGGTTGTCCATGAGTTCAAGGGTCGCGTTGACGTCTTCTTCCAGTTCGTCTGGCAGTCCGATTATGAGTGTGGCAAGGGGGTACCAGTCGCAGTCGTTCATTATGCCGAATGATTGGGAGACGATTTCGGGCCATTGTTCAGGCTTGTACGGGAGCATTTTTCCAGTCATGTATTTTCGCATGAGCCTGACGCTTCCAGTTTCCAAGCCTGTTTCAGACGTGATGATGGCTTTGCTGCCGTGATAGTACCAGTTGTAGTCTATTAGGACTTCTGCTATTTCTTTGACCATGCTTGGGTCTGCTACGACAGGTGCTAGAGACGTGTGTGAAGGTTGAATAGCCTTGACGCGTGGAACATTAGCGACGCTTTTTACGAGCTTAACGACTGCTTCTTTGTCAGGTATGAACCGTGGGTCTTTTGCGCCGTACAGGAACAGGTCTTCGGTGACGAGGGTGATTCTGGAGGAGCCTTCATTTGCTGTGGTTTTCACTTCTTCTAGGATCCTTTCCAGAGGTATGTCGCGTTTTTTCTGCATTGTGGGTGTACAGAATTGGCAGTTTCGGCCGCAGCCTCTTGATATTTCGACGCATCCATGCACGGCGGGGTGTTTTATTGTTGGGACTGCCTTTTCTTCACAGCTTTCTTGAACGCGTACGACACGGGGGATTTCTTGTCCGTTGACTGCCTTCTCGAAGATGTTGGCTACGACTTCTTCGCCCTCGCCCATTATTACGCAGTCAACGCCGTAGCTGTCGGCAACTTTCTTGCGTTCAAGCTGCCAGGAGCCGAAGCCGCCCACGATGACTCTTGGCTTGTAAGTGCGAATGCTCTTGTTTTTGACGAGCTGTCGGAATTCTATGGCGTTCATTGGTTCTCCGCCGCCTACGATCGAGGAGTAGGTTTTGCTGACGTATCCCATTCCCGTGGGGTCCATGCTGGATATGCCTATGGCTTTCGTGTTAGGTCCTACGAAGCTGTTGAGGTCTTGAGGGTGGACAACTGCAACGTCTGATTCTTTAAAGCCGTTCTTGAGCAGCAGAGCTTCCACTTTCCTTAAGCCGTATGGTGCGTACTTGGCCCTGCCGTCAGGATTGCGTTCCACAGGCGGGTAAAGGTTTCTTCTCAGGAACCATAATGGAACTGGTCCTTTTGCGAAGCCGCCTACGAAGGCTATGAAGGGGTTGTTGAGGAAGTCGCTCATCTCAGTGGCTGAGGCGGTTAGAACGATCTTCGTGCCATGCTTTTCCGACATCGGTCTTTCCCTTTTGTTCAAGCGCAAAGACTCTCTTCGTGGACTTATTAAAGACTATTGTTGGGCTACTGGCAAAGGGAAGTTATGCTAGTGTTTTCTGCTTGTCTGTTTCAACGAAGCTTGAAACTCTGACGCCGATGAGTCTGACTTTGCTTTGAGGTTTAATGTTCTTTGTCAGGAGTTCGACTGAAGTTTTGTTGAGGTCGTGGAGGCGATTGGTTATGAACGGCAGGGTCTTGCTGTGAGTGTGGGTTTCGAAATTCTCGTAACGGATTTTGATGGCTACAGTTCTGAAACTCAGGCGTTGCTCTTGGACGTCGTTCTGGACTTGTTCGGCGAGGCTGCGCAGGGTTTGCATGATGAGCTGAGGGTCCGCTGTGTCTTCCTGGAATGTTGTCTCGCGGCTGATTGATTTTACGCCTTCTCTTTCTTCGACCTGGCTTTTGTCGATGCCATGTGCGTTCAGACACAGCTGGGTACCGAAAGTGCCGAAGGTTTCTGTTAAGACTGTTGGGTCACGGCGGGCTAGGTCGCCTATAGTCCGGATTCCCATGCTCTGCAGCTTTTGCTCTGTTTTGCGGCCTACCCACAGAAGTTTCCTCACAGGCAGCGGAGCAAGGAAACCTCCAACGTCTTCGTCCTTGACGATTGTTAACCCGTCTGGTTTCTGGATGTCACTGGCGATCTTTGCGACGAGCTTGTTTGGACCTATACCGATAGAACACGTCAAGCCTTGACTCTTGCAGATGTCCGCCTTTATTCGCCGTGCAAGGTTTTCTGCGTCTTCGTAGTCTTTGACTTTCAAGGTCACGTCAAGGAAGGCTTCGTCTATCCCCCATTGTTCAAACCTGTCTGAATATCTGCGGAGAATATTCATGATCTCTGTGGAGACTTGTGTGTAGAGTCTGAAGTTGAGTGGGAGGTACACGGCTTGCGGGCAGAGTTTCCAAGCTTTCGAGATCGGCATGCCGGATGTGATGCCATATTTTCTGGCTTCATAGTCAGCGGTGCTTACGACTCCTCTGCCCTTTCCCCCTTTCGGGTCGGCTCCGACGACCACAGGTTTGCCTTTGAGCTCTGGACGTTGTCTTTCTTCAGCTGCCGTGAAAAAATGGTCCATGTCAAGATGGACTATTATCCTTCTCTTCTCGGTCATATTTGCCGTTTCCCTGCGGAATGGGGTAGTTTCGAGTTTTCTTATACCTGTATGAGTGCTCTGGATAGAATATGTGTATTTTGGCAATAGATTGCAGGTTCATAACTCTTAATCATGCGTGCAAAAAATAGTATCCTCCACTGTGGCGGATATTATGAAGGAGATCGTTTCAAAAGAATCTGCTCAGCAGATAGCCGTGGACTTTCTGAAGAAGAGGAAGAACACGTTGAAGGTAGATATCTCTACCGTTGAACAGAACCATGAGATCTGGGTTATCCGCGGCACATGTCCGATCGATTTGGAAGGCCATCCGTGGGCAGAGAAATTCGAAGTCGCTGTGGACACAAAAGGAAAGATCAAGTCAACGAATTTTGCACTGTTATAGTTCCTTTCCAGTAGTCTCTGCTTCTGATTTTTGGTCTTGGGAAAAGGAAGCGATCTCTCTTCGTTGCTACTAAGAGTACCTTCTATGCGTGCGGTTACAGAAAGATATTTGTTCTAAATCGGCCAAAGAGTGGAACTCGGAGCGTGTAATCTGTTGCGGCGAACAGACATTCTGAACGAGCCGGTGAAACACATCAGAGTCAAAGATCGACTCACTGTCGACGAGCTTGTTCAGCAGTTTGCAAATTCTGGGTCTTTCGGCGCTGGAAAACTTTCGGCAGCGTGTGACATCTACGAAAGAATGCTTCGGGATGGCGAGTGTACAGTGCTCTTAGGGCTGGCGGGCGCTTTGGTTCCAGCAGGCATACGTTCGCTTGTTGCTGATTCGCTGCGCGAGAACCGCATAGACGTTCTTGTGACGACTGGCGCAAATATGGTTCACGACGCAATTGAAGCTCTAGGCGGCCACCACTACAAGGGGCATTGGGCTGCCGACGACTTTGTGCTCTACAAGTACCATACCTACAGGATTTACGACGTTTTTGTGCCTGAAGAGGACTTCATAAAACTGGACCTGAAGCTCACGGAAATGTACGACCAAATAGCTGATGAATATCATGGAAGAAGCCTCTCCTCACGCGAGTTTGCTTGGGAGCTGGGTAAGAGGCTCAATGACCCTGACTCGATATTGCGCGCCGCGTACGAGGCGCAGACGCCTGTTTTCATGCCTGCAGTGCGCGATTCAGAGTTCGGGTACGTCTATAACTTGCATGCGTCTCGGAGAAACTTCAAGAACGCGCTTGTGTTGGATGCCTTCAAAGATGTGCCTGAAATAATAAGGATCTGCCGAGAATCCGAGAGAAACGGGATGATTATTCTGGGAGGCGGTGTGCCAAGAAACACTATACAGTCCGCCGCGCTTGCTACGAAGTCGGGCATAGATTATGCTGTTGTTGTCACGATGGATCGGGCTGAGACAGGCGGGCTCTCGGGCTCAACTCTGGAGGAGACGGTGAGCTGGGGAAAACTGAAGGGTGCATCAGACAAGATTATGGTTCCAGCAGACGCCATGATAGCTTTTCCGTTGATGGTTGCTTCAGTCGTTGAGAGACTGGGCAAGAACTTCAAGCGCACACCGCGGAGGAAAACTGAGAACTTCATGGAGACAGTCAAGAAATGAAGAAAACAAGGGTCGCTGACTCGGAGAAATTCTGTGGCAACTGCACCAGCCATAATGCTTACGAGTATCCAGTCCAAGTGTTCTGCACGAGGCGATTCTTGAAGAACAAGAATGCGATTGTGCAGACATTATGGCATTGTGAAGACTGGATCCAGAACGCTCAGGAATGTCACTGCGTCAAAGACTCAAAAGAACAGCAGAAATAGTCAACGTGCGCTTTTGCGGTTCTCAGCATTAAGGTTATTATGAGGAATTTGTAGAGTCTACCTAGCTAAAGTGAAGCCCGGTGGTGCAGTGGTCAAACATGGCGGCCTCTGGAGCCGCTGACGAGAGTTCGAATCTCTCCCGGGCTACCACTCTCTAGAGTTTGATTATACTAGATTCTGCTGAGGGGTTTCGCTCATTTCCCCTCTTTTTCGGGCGCGCTTTTGACCGATGGCAACACCATTTGGGGTTTTTGCCAAGGTAACACGCTGTACTATTGCTGCAACGAAACCTCTCCCGGGTTTTCTGCTGTGGTTTCACAGCCTCCTACGGTCAGCCAGGAAGGTTGGACAGCGTTGAGTGACCAAAGTTTGGTCGTTGTGACTGTGGAGGGTCCTTCGGTGCTGATCGATAATGTGACACTCGTACCGGAGTACGGAACAGGTTTGCTGCTTGTCTTGCTTTCTTCAGTAGTCCTAGTGACTATCATAGTGAGGATGAAGAAGTCTTGAGAGCTACACAGTGTTGGTTCTGGTTCGCGAGTATCCCCGCGCTGCTTCAGCTCCGTTTATTTCCTCTACGATGTTCGGCAGGTCTGTGATTGAGGTTATGAAATAGTTAGCGCCCGCGTTGATTAGCTCTTGTTGTGTGGAGATGCCTGTGGAGATGCCAACGGCGACAGTTCCCACTTCTCTTGCGCATCTCATGTCTCGGTTGCTGTCTCCTACGAGCATGGCTTCTTTTGCCTTGATCTTCAAGTCTGTGAGAACGGCTTCGAGGTGTTCTGGGTCAGGCTTAACATTTTTCACTTTGTTTCTTGGAACTACGGCGTCGAAGAACTTGTCTATTCTGTATCGTTTCAAGATGTAGTTTGTGGATTTTTGGCTGTTAATTGTGCACAGACCGAGTTTGAGTTTCATCTTCTTCAGGGTCTCCAACGTTTCAGTAGTGCCTGGCAGTAGGCCTGTGGTTTTTGCGGCTTCCATCTCGTGCTTCTCTACTATGTCCAAGGCTTCACTGCGGGTTTTGTTTATTGTCCGTGCTGACTTGCCGATGTTCTTAAAGAATATGTCTGCCTTTTTCAGCATTTCAAATATGCTCTCGTTGATTGAAATCACCGATGCCGGGATACCTTTCATGAGAAGGAAACTTCTGACGTCCCCCCTGACAGCCATATAATCAAGGTTGAAACTCGCGAGAGTTCCATCAAGGTCGAAAACCACCGCTTTTATCGTCATCTGTTCTCACTCGTTCCAACGAATGTCGCCATAAACCGGCTCTGCGGAAATATACTTTGCGGTATGGCTGCCCTCACAGAATCTGCAGGCGCGACAAGCTAGAAAGGAGACATGCCAGGTCATACCTTCAAAGAAAACATGCATGAAACATCCTTGAGAAAGAATTTACATTTCGTCTTCACTTATGCATTGAGGGGACACGGAAGATTTTTGAACAAGTCGGAGGGCAACGCAAAGCATGGTGGAGCACTCGCATGAGCGCGAAGAGAACTAGCGACAAAAGGACTTTGGTCACCATTCCAACTGGACGGCTTGTGCTGCGAGACCTAGAAAGTAAGGACCTGGGCGCAGTTCATGATTATTCCTCTGACCCTGAGGTCGTCCGCTACATGGATTGGGGACCCAATACTGATGAGGATGACAAGAAATTTCTCTAACGAGCTTTGGCGGCACGAAAGGAGAACCCTCGCAGAAACTTCACACTTGCAATAGTCTTGAAGGATACCAACAAACTGATCGGAAGCTGCGGAATTCACGAGCCAAATCCCGTCGACAGGGAAGGTTGGATCGGCTACTGTTTGAATAGGCGGTACTGGCGTCAAGGCTTCGGAACAGAGACCGCGAAGGGCCTTGTGAACTTCGGTTTCAACAGTCTAGGGCTACATCGCATCTTTGCCACATGCATGCCCGCAAACACCGCTTCTGCCCACGTTCTGGAGAAGACTGGTATGCAGTTGGAAGGGTGTCTCCGACAGCACAGACGGGTGAAGGGGAAGTGGCGTGATTCTCTAGTATATGCTATACTCGACCAGGAATGGCAGAATCAAAGAAAGCCAACAAACGCAAGATAAGCTGCTCCGCCTAGGGTTGAGCGTCAAAGCCACAATGAATATCAAACGCGTAGCATATTGTCACCGGGATGAACTATGAGTTTCGAGGAGTATACTAAAGACAAACTCTGGCCGATTCTTGTGGAAACGGTTCATTCACTCGTCATGTTTCCAAGCCATAAAGGTTACACGAGAGCGGTCATTCTTCCAGAAAAGCCTGAGGTAAGACCGCAGGAACTGGCAATAAGTCTTCACATATCATTGGGCGAGGCTGTCGTAATCCTGTACGAACTTCATGAGGAAAGAAAGACAGATTCCTAGCGTTAGACTGCCAGCCTCACATGTCTATTTAGCTCTGCGTCTCAGAATTGCTTTCGTCAGACGCGTGTCTTCTTTGAATCTGGTGTTGCAAGGATGCCCTTCTGCCCTGAATATCCGAGGTTCCTTGAGAGTAGCAACTACCGACCAAATTGTACCCAGTTTGATTTTTCGTTGATGAGAACATACATAACCGCTGTGGTCTGACAGGATTCTTTCACCGGTCTGCACGTCAACATTACCTTTATGTTCTTTAAGCCCGTTCGATATCGCCCTGTATCTGGGCAGAGTGTCCCACTCAGATCCAGACAGTGCCTTCTGGTCTTCCATCTCCTGCATTTCTGGATGTACAAAATGGTTTGTGCAGACTATGAAATCGTCCCCTTTCTCAGCATGCCTAACCAGTGTCTTCTTCGGAGAAGCTTCAACAACTGCAAGGTCACCCGATCTGTCGGCGAGTAGGTAGTTGCTGTTCGACGAGAAATGCGCGTCTGAAAGAGCCTTGATGGCTTCCTCAACGCTTGCGCACTTGTCAAGGACGTATCTTGTCATCAGGGGGAAATTTACTCCGGGTTTGATAGTAATGTCAGGCACGCCTGTCATGCCTATGGTAAGGCCTTTCTCGTTCACTCCGTCTTCTCTTCCGATGAAAACGTCCGAATGACCCAAGCTTATGTAACCGTCTTCAGGGCATGTCAGATAGCTTTCTGTGTACTTCTTGAAACTGTAGAAGAAATCGTAGTTGCGTCCGAACACTACGTCTCTGTTGCTAGATGCTGCAAAGATGCTGCACATGGGTTCAACCTTGAAGGCTCCGATCCCCAGCATAAAGGCTGTCATGTCTTCGTGGGAGCTGTGACAAGCTTCTGCAAATCCTCTCATTTCTTCCAGAACCTCAGGGAATACTCTTTCGAGTTCCTTTTCTGATTTCTTCCCGAATTCAAGCTTCTCGGCGGATTGTTCTTGAATCCTGAAGCCGTGCTTGTACAAGATTGCCCCGTACTTCTTGCCCATCTCGTAGTACGTGCCTTTCACAACAGGATGATACATCTGACACCATCTGCGCTCTTTTCATGGTCAAATATGAAGATAACCGTTTCCAACGCCGCTGGCTAATTTAGTTTCCTTCGGGAAACTTTTTGTACCAAACGGCAGATTTATTTGCCAACTGGCAACACGATAGATTGTCCGGAGAAACGCACAAGATGAGCGATTACGAAGGCACCGAAAAGCTTCTGAAAGCTTTGGCGGACAAGTCAAGGCTACAAATACTTGACTGCATACAAAAGGGCACTGCAAACCCTGGCGAAATAGCTAGAAAACTGAATCGTCACAGGTCGACGATCGAGAAACACCTGAGAGTGCTTTTGAAGGCGAAAATCGTTGAAAAGGTGCCTTCATTGACCGAGGGTGGTCAACTCTCAATCAGATACAAGATACGCGAGAACGCCAGTCGATTACTGAAGACCCTGCAAGATGTTTGTCGGCAATTCTAGGCTATTTGCTTCACGTCTTCTCTGACGCAGTCTGTTCTCAGATCACTTGCACGTTTGAAGCTTTGAAGGTCAAGAAGACTTCAGCGTTTATGTTGAGTCCCATGTCATTAAAAGAACTCTTCGTTATCTGTACGACAAACGGTTTGCCAACGTCGACTCGGAGCTTGACCAGCGTTCCGAGGTGTGAGATCTCTATGATTCTGCCTTTGAAAATGTTCCTTGCGCTAGATTCCAGACGGATTCTCGAGAGAATTATGTCTGTAGGGGCAACGAAAACATTCACGCAGCCCTCACTCTGAGCAGTGGTTTTAAGTTGAACCTCGTTCCCGATGTCTATGAATGTCATGCCATTTGCTGCCTTCTTTGCGTTTCCTGTGAATGTGTTCTCAACCGCCGCAAAGCTTGCCAGAGTCTTCGACAGTTTGCCAAAGATCTCAGTAGGCGTTCCGGCCTCATTTATCCTACCGTTGCCCATGAGAGCTATTCGCGTCGGGATTTTTTCTGCTTGAAACATGTTGTGAGTAGCGATGACAACCGTAGTCCCTTTTTGCCTGTTTGCTTCAGCTATTATCCCTTCGACTATTGCAACGTTTTTCGGGTCAAGATTGGCGGTCGGTTCGTCCAAGAGCAAGAGTCTTGTGTTTATGGCAAGTGCTCTTGCTATGGCAACTCTCTGTTGCTCTCCTCCTGAGAGTTTCCTGGTTCTTCTGTTCTCGAATCCGTCGAGCCCAACAATCTTCAGTGCTTGTTTGACATCATTTCGTATTCTCTCTTTTGGAGCTTTTCTTACTCTCAGGCCATATGCAACGTTGTCAAAAACGTTTGCGTTAAAAACTGTAGTTTTCTGGAAAATCATTGTGCACTCCTTACGAAGGCGCTCGGCATTCTTTTCGCTGACCTTTTCACTGCAGAAGTATACTTCGCCACTTGTGGGTGGTTCGAGCAGTGCCATGATTTTCAGGAGTGTTGTTTTCCCAGACCCGCTGGGTCCAAGGAGGGCTAGTATCTCTCCTTGGCGGATCTCGAGACTAGCATCGTTGACTGCCTTTATTTCGCCAAAGGTTCTGGTTATATGCTTGAGCTCTGCGATGTTTGTCATTTTCTTCTCCTTTGCAGGAAATTCATCGTGATGGTTACGCCGAAGACTAGTGTCAGCAGAATCATTGACAGGGCAATGGCAATGTCGATGTTGTTTCTTTGGGTTTCGCGTGAGATCGCAGTTGTGAGTACGTCAGTGAAACCCGCAATGTTTCCCCCTACCATCAAAGCTACGCCGAGTTCTGCAATAGCCCGGTTGAAGCATGCAGTTCCCGCTAGCAGGATTCCTGAGGAAGCTTCCTTCAGAACCGTTACAGATGTCGTAGACTCTGACGCGCCCAGCGTCTGCGCTAGGCTTATGACTTGAGGATCGACGGCTTCTATGGCTGAGGTCGCGAAGCTCACTATTATCGGGGTTATTAATATGGCCGCGCCTATGACTATGGCGGTAGGCGTGTAGAGCAAGTGCAGGAAACCTGCTATGCCTGTTTCTTTTTCAAAGAACAAGAAGAGGATCAAGCCCAAGGTTACTGTGGGTATGCCCAGCATGGTGTTGAAGAAACCTTTGATGAGAAATTTGCCGCGGAAATTCTTGAGTCCAAGAATCAAGGCCATGGGGGTTCCCCACAACAGTGCCATCAGTGTTGCGGCGCCTGAGATGGCTAGGCTGCGTAGAGTTATGTCGTATACTCCTGGATTTCCCGAGAAAATGAGTTGAAGGGCTCTTACCAACCCGTCAATTATCTGGTTCAAGCCTGTTCCCTAGTCGTAGAGTTCTGGGTGGCCGTCCCTATATTGTTGTGGGCATTCTGTTCCGTTGAAGAAAGCGTATTCTTGTATCCATTGAACTGTCTGGGATGTTGAGTTCTGTTTCAGAGGCTCGACGGTCCCGTAGAATAGGTTCTGCGAGTAGTTGCCGGACCCGAAATTCTGAATGAGCTGTTGTCCCTCGTCTGACACTAGGTATTTTATGAAGTCTATTGCATCGTCAGAATTCACGCTGCTATGTTTTGTCTGGCTAACAGCTATGGCACTGTATACGTTAAGTAGGGCCTTTTCTTCGGCGATGTAAGCGACCAGGTGGATTCTGCCGTCTTTGCTATACTTCAGGTATGTCCCAATGTCAGAGAGAGTGTATGCCGAGAACTCCTGCGTCATGACCAAAGCTTCACCCATTTTCTGACTCGCGTTCACGTACCAAGGTTCTGCAGAAACTATCGTGTAGTTGAGGCCAGCAGCTTTCCACAGGCTCTGTTCTTTCTGATGTGTGCCTGACAGGTCTCCTCTCGTGACCCACAATTTTCCCTCATAGCTTTCCGCATACTCCACGATCTTCTTCAGTGCTGCTGTGGTGTTCAAGCCCTGTATTCCCGCGGGGTCAGATTGGTCTCCCACTATCGTAAAGAAATTGTATGCGATTATTTTCCGGCAGACGCCGTCTCCGCTTTCCAGCAAAGCTTTCTCGTTGGACGGTGAATGCACGAGGGTCAGGTCAACGTCCCCTTTTTGTGCGTGCTGTATTGCTATGCCCGTGCCAACTGGTATGAAGTTGAGCTCGACTCTATGTGTGGCTTCATATGCAGTTTTTATTTCGTCTAAGAGTCCTGTGTCATCCAAGCTTGTGGTCGTTGATATCATGAGTCTTTTTCTTGCGAAATACTGAAAATATACAGCCGTTCCCGCAATCAGGACCACTGTTGCCAAGACTGCCACGACCAGAATTTTCTGCCACAAGTGCATACGGTTTCACCGTTATGTTTAAACGTACATATCGGCTCTAAGCCTTATAAGAGTTACGCAACAACAATACCAAACAGAATGCACTCCCAGAAAAAACACAGATTCTCATGCAAGATCTGGATAGAACACAAAGGGAAACCCCTCATAGGAAAAGGCGGAGCCAAAATCCTCGAAGAAATAGACTCAACTACATCACTTTCAAAGACATCGAAGAACCTCAATATGTCCTACAGATATGTTTGGAACTATCTACAGAAAGTTGAGAAGTCAATCGGCGAACCAGTCGTCGAGACTTTTAGGGGAGGAAAACTTGGAGGAGGCGGGGCAAGACTCACAGGCCTCGGCCGGAGCCTACTGGAAGAATACAAACGCACAGAGGGTTATCTGGAGAAGGTTCTGGAAGATGAAGAATATTGGGAGACAGTCAGTTTGAAGATAAGTGCGAGAAACCGGTTGAGAGGAAGAGTTGTTTCCGTTGAGAAAGACGGCGTCACTGCACAAGTCAAGGTCGAAGTAACATTGCCAACCCTCGTGACAGCGTTCATATGTAAAGAAGCTGCCGAGGAATTAGGCATAAAAGTTGGGGACGCAGTAGAAGCCATCGTCAAAGCCACCGAAGTAATGATCGCCAAATAAAATAGCGGCTCCTCTCAGACGTTCCCACACGACATCCTGACCCCAAAGGAAAACAGGGTTATTTGCGAGTCTTGTGAGCTGGAAGCTCCGTCTAGCGCGCACCGCCGAAGAGTTCTTTTGCAACCTGCCAACCTCAACTTAGAATCATGGGTTGTTCTGCTAACTCTTCGGGACTCAGATGATGGGAGATTTTTCTGAAATTACTTATACTACTTGAAATGGCATAGTAGAAGAAAAGAGAGTGATAGAATGACTGTTTTCAGAGTAGAAACATACGTCATAAAACCAGAAAAGCAGGAGGAGTACATGGCAATCATGAAGAAATGGGTCGCATATACCAAAAAGAACAAAGAGAAGTGCAAAGAGCTAAAATCATGGAAACTGTTCTCTCAAATGATTGGTGGCAACTCAGGCGGATATGTCGAAATGGGTGAGTTTGAGAGCCTGGCGGACTTTGAGAAGTTCATGAACAGGACCTTTCACGGACAGGAAGACTTGATCACGAAAATTGTGTCTGGGTTTACGACTTGCGTGGTACCTGGCACGTACTCGCTGAACATATGGAATTCTGTCATGTGAACGACCACAAAGCGTCGCCTGTTAACACTCAACCTTTTGTAGACTAGGCCACTAAGAGTTAACAGAACCTCATGGGTAAAACTATATTAGTTCGCAAAATGCGTAAGACTGTACATTCAAGAAAACGGTGACAAGCATGAAAGCCAAATCAGTAGTATCAGCTATGCCGCCACCCCCACCTCCACCACCTGCACCAACAGGCAAGTCAGGGCGAAAGATGAAGTCGATCCTGATTGCTACAACTCTTATCGTGATAATCGTCGTCGCAATGGTCGTCCTCTTTGTCTTCAACATGATTCCCTGGCCGTTCAAGCTGGGCGGAGGGACAGGAGGACCAGTGAACTATGGCGTTCTCATGGGCAAAGTGACTGACACATACGGTTACCCGATTTCAAACGTCACGGTGACCGTGGGAGGCCAAAAGGCTACAACGAACGACGAAGGCTGGTACATAGTGTCGAACATAGCGCCTGGAAACAAGCAAGTCGTTACCTTCAGCAAAACCGGCTCCGCCTCGACGTACCAAGTTGCAAGTGTCCAAACGGGCAAGAGCACCTTCATCGAAGCCACGATGAGCCCAGTCGACCAGACAAGCTCCGTTTCAGCCGCGACCGGAGGCACAATCACGAACCCCACAGACAACGACAACGCTTTCGTAACGATAGGGGCCAATTCATTAGCTACTTCTCAAGGCGCTTCCTACACGGGAACAGCGACTGTGACGATCACGTCTTTTGACCCAAGCGACGAGATGGAAGCAAACGCTTTCCCAGGAGAATACCTGGGCGTCTTGGCGCAGAACCAGACAGTTGTACCGATCAAATCCTTCGGGTTCATGGACATCTCTGTGACGACGCCAAGCGGTGACAAGCTCAACCTCGCATCAGGCAAATCGGCCACAGTTGCAATCCCGGTGCCCTTCGATATGCAGGACGAGGCAGCTAACATGGGAACGTGCCCCCTTTGGTATTTTGACACGACGACAGGAACATGGAAAGAAGAAGGCTCAGGAACCTATGATGACAATATCGGATGCTTCGTTGGAAACGTGACACACTTCTCAACATGGAACTATGACATACGCTACCCAGCCGGCTACGTCAGCGGCAGAGTCGTCGACTCACTCGGCAACCCAGTTCAAGGAGCACAAGTCAAATGTTGGGGCCTAGGATGGTACCAGCAGAGATGGGCTTCAGGAGAAACTGGAACCACATCGAACGGCACTTTCACACGCATACCCGTTGAAGTCGGCGTCGACTTTAAGTACCAAGCGTCAAAAGGCGGCACCAAGAGTCTCATTCTCCAAGATGGCCCGCTTGCCTTGGGCCAAGAATTCAACGTCGGAGACATTGTTCTAGACTCGCCTCTCGTGCAGATCACACTCACATGGGGAGCAAACCCCAAAGACCTTGACAGTCATCTCGCTGCAAGGCTTACCGGAAATGTGACGTTCCACGTGTACTATGGCAGCGAAGGTTCACTCAGCGGGAGCCCATGGACTAACTTGGACACCGATGACACAAGCGGTTTCGGCCCAGAAGTCATATCGATCTCGAAGCTTCGCCAAGGAACCTTCCGTTACTCAGTCAGACACTTTTCAGGCAACGGAACAATTGCAGTTTCAGGTGCAGAAGTGAACGTCGTCGTACCTGACCAAGGAATATACAGGTTCACACCGCCCGGAGGGCAGCCTACGAACAGCACGATCTGGAGAGTGTTCGACATGGTCGTGGACGTAAACGGTCACCTCACACTTAACACGATCAATGACTACAGACTAGGGGAACAAGGTTCAGACGGAGACGATTCACCCGACCTCTATCCACCTTAGATAAGACGCGGAAAACTCGGCCACAACCAGCCTGAAGCTGGCGAAAACCTACTTTTTCTCTATCAATTCGATCAGAGTTCCGTCTGGGTCCTCTATGAAAGCAATCAGGGGTCCTGTGGGACCAAGCTTGAAAGGTTCATCGGTTATCGTGACTCCTTCTTTCCGCATCTTGGAAACGGTTTCCTCCAGGTTTCTGACGTCAAAGGCTATGTGGTCAAAAACCCGTTCCATATACTCCGCCTGAACGAACTTTTTCTGCTTCCGATAGAAGGTCAGCTCAAGCCTAGCTCCGTTTCCCTTAGGGTCCTGCAGAAACGCAATCTCTGCGTTGTTCTGCGGAATCTCACGCCGGTTCACAAGCTTGAGCCCAATCAACTTAACATAGAAGTCAATCGACTTCTCCATGTTACTCGTACGAACACTCGTATGACTAAACAAAAACAGACCCTCACAATAGACTGCTTCAGCATCAGGTCATATATAGAACCAACGGTTCAACTCCGCACCCACTACAAAAGAAAAGACGCCAAAAAGCCCAGAACCAACCGTCAATGTATGGTCTAGAGCTCAATCCCGAAAAGCAATCGTCCCAACAACCGCATACAAAGACAGACGGCAACGCCAAGACCAAGAATTGACTGGCCCGCAGGAAACTTCTCTAGTTGTCACTTGAAAACAGTCTCATGTATCAACGCGCAAGGCCGCTGAAACAGAAGAGCATGCCGTGTCTAGACACTCATGGGAGAACAGAATGAGCGGCAACTCAGATTTGCTCGATTCATTCTACGACGTAACGGTAAGCTATATGCTCGCCTGCCGTCAGACTCTTCCTGATGATCCTCAGAACGTCTCCCGGCTTTGCACCGATAGCCTTCACAGTCGGGTCAACACTGCTTATCTGCGGAAGCTGATAAGGTTTAACCTTATACTTTTCCAGCAGGGCCGTCCTCTCCTCCTCCGTCAGAATCTCTTGCTTAGGCACCAGCTTGTGCTCGAACAAGTTAAAAGCAGGAAAAGTCTTCGGCAGAAGCTCAACATGCTTCTTCTTTGCCCCCTGCTTGACCGCATGTGTGTACCGTCCATCAGTAACGGCAATTGCCCTCTCCACGTCAGCATCTTTCATAGCCTTACCCAAACGGTTAATACTGTTGATTCCAACCGTCGTCTCGCCCGGAACAACCCAAATCAAAGCCTTCTCCTTCTCCTTAGGCATGTTGACAACATATCCGATGCCGTCTTGATGCTTCTCCTTCTTAAGAAGCTTGTAACCCCTGAGCTTAATCAAAACCTCAGCCTTGCGCTCCTCCAAGCTAGTTTCTTTCTTGCTCAAAACCGTCATCCCTAAAACATTCGAAACCTAAACAACCCTTCAACCCTTAAACCTTACGCATAAAAAAGAGAACTCCCGCGCAATCCCCCCTTTTTTGTCCGTTCTATCAGCACGCAGGGAGGTTAAATGTGAATGACTGACGACGTTGTCGAGCCTCTCGTAACTTCTGAAGCGGCACAGCGTCATGCGCGCTCATCCAATGTTCATTTGAAAATCAAAGCGTATGTATTGAGCATTAAAATCAACGAGGAAAAACAACCATGACCGAAAACACACGTGACGTTAAACCCTCATTGACTTTCAACGAAAAAGGCAGACCAAGCAGCACAAGAAAGGCTACTCGTGACCATGCCTCAGAACTTGACAGGCTTCTGGAACAGACATTCAACAGGAGAAAGAAAACTTGAAGAAAGAACAGAGCGCACTATTCGTTTTTGCCGCACTCTTCGGATACTTCATGGCGCAAACACATTTTCCCTGGTACATCAAGATTGGCCTTAACTTTCTTGCGGCTTCAGTCTGCGCGGCGTTCAATGGAATCTTTGAGTATCTAGACGAATTGGAGAAGAAACCGTGACAGAGAAACATAAGGAACGAAACCTGTTTCCCTACCTAGTCATTGTTTATGCTGGAATCTTCACCGGCTCTTCGCACTTAGATCTAGTGTCTGCATGTTTCGTCTTCGTCTTCTCTGCCTGTTTTGCGAACTTCAACACCATACTGACTTTGAAGGATCGAAAACGAATCCGGGAAATTGACAAGTTGCTGGAAGAGGCTGTGAGGTGAAAACGTGACGTTTAGCAAATGGTTGTTCGATAAGGGAATCGTGTACATCGTCGCTTTCGTCATGTTCTACTTGATAGGCAGTTTCTTCGGAATCATACCGCAGCCGGTCAAAGATTTTGTAGGCTGGTTTGACAGAAACAGTGCATACCTGATTTTTGCAGCCTGTTTCATAATGGCATGTTTTACGGTGATCAAATTGAAGGGCAGAAAGAAGGTTGAAGCATGACGGAAAATGATGATAGGGCAGAAAACGGATTCGCAGACTTTGAGTGCAGCCTTGCGGTCCAAGAAAAGGAACAAACATGAAACAGCCAAACTTCTCGAGGAGGCGTTAGAATGAGCTACTGGAAAACCCATGAATACCATAGGCTAAGCGTCAAGGGCTACGTCGAAGAGTTTGCCGGCTGGACCCCTCTAAAGCTGCTAGTCAACTATGCTAGTCCAGGACGGGACCGCGCTTTCATATGTGGCCTCTTCTGCACTGGAGGCAGAGTCTCGGAAGTTTTGAGCCTGTCAACTGATAGCTTCAGCTTGATAGAGGATCAGAACCTTCTCGTTGTAAGAAACATGAAGCTAGTCAAACACTACAAGAAACTGACTGAAACCGTAGACGCTGAAGGCCACAAACACTGGACCACAGAAAAGAAACTAGCCACACGGAAACCTTACCCCATATTCCTGAATGAGCCTATAGCTAAACTGTTCTATGAGTACGTGAGCAAAAACGTGGGGCTGCTTTTCCCTAGCACGTATAAGAAGGGGTTTCCATTGAGTAGGTTCTGGGCTTACAAACTGATTCGACAGATAGACACGACCTTACCCGAGGACTTGAAAGAACGGCTAGGCCTGAACCGACCGTTCATGGACAACGAAAAGAAACTCTCGGACACTATCCACTTGTGGCTTCACTGGTTCAGAAGTCAGCGAGCTAGTCAGCTAGTCTTCGACTATGGATATGAACTGCTCGACCTGATAGACTATTTCTCATGGGAACGTCACGAAACGGCGCTAATCTACGCTAGGAAGGGTTGGCGGGGACTAGCTGGAAAAATGTTGACTGTGAAAACTGCCTACGTGTAGCCTAGACCCTGAGTATTCCCTTTTTTGTTCTCATTGACGCTAGCCCTGTCTTTTCCCCACACACACGCGTACATTACTATATATATTATATAGACACTTCTAAGCCCAAATCGGGGAGATTCAGGCAGAAGCAATGTAAATTACACCATAGATATGTAAGGTGTAATCGATGGACTGTTCTGTTTACTTGTCCTAGTTTCACGGTACTTCGTTGTTGTTTTTGACCTAGTAAGTAAGTATGTATACGAACAAAGCATGGTCTTTTATGTACTTGCCAGAAAAAAACCGTATTAGTCGTAGTGGACGGAGCTAATAATACATACATATGCATATAGAAAACTTGAGCAGATTCTTACAGAGTACAGTATATCACGTACTCACGGGTTCATGTGGCGCTGTTCATAACAAGAAGCATGGAGAACATTCTCACCCACGATAATCGGCCTAGAACAGCGGGGGACACACCAAGTCTTCAGCATGGAACCCATGAACGACCGTCTCTTCAGCGCTCGTTTCAGAGTTTTCAGAAGGTGAAACAGTTCTTTCAGGACTCAACAAGACTTTTCAGGGCATGAAACGGTTTCTTCTGGAACCATTCAGCTTTTTTCAGGACTGTTTCACTCTTGAACAGAAGTTTTCAGAAGCGAAACAGAACGCCTCAACACTTGAAAGAAAGTTTCAAGACATAGAAAAAACAATTCAAGACTTGAAAAGAACAGTTGAGTCTTGAAACAGTCTTTTTTTCTGCGTTCATGTTGAAGAGTGGCATAGTTTGAAAGAAAAAGCCTAGGTATTCCGTTGAAAATACCTACTGTTGGATCTAGAAGCAAAAGAAGGCGCCGCGTTATACAACTGATTCATGATTAGAAGGAGTGCTGTGCACAAGAAATCTCTTGCCGAGAATAGGGAAAGGAAAGAAAATCCGCGTGCACAGCACATCCTGACAGTATTAAACGATACAAGGGCTTTAACTGTTGTCGTTACAAAACCCTTTATGATACCGCTAAATACCTTTAGGGTGAGGAAAGCTTGTTTCTTTTGAAAGATAATTCGCGCATGTGCGAAGAATCAGTATTGGGAGTTCATAAGCATTAACTGTCTACACGGCAACACATTTTAGGACCGTGGTTTTCATGATGAAAGCGTGTGAAATAATGATCAGGGATGTTGTTACTCTAACCTTGAACGAGAACACTTCGGCAAGGGATGCCGCAAGAATCATGAACAGAGAAGGGATAGGTTGCCTGATTGCGGTTCACTATGGCGAAGTTGTCGGCATTCTGACCGAAAGGGATCTTCTCAAAAGAATTGTTGAAGAATGCAGGGACCCTAAGCAGACGAACGTCTCTGAGATCATGACAAAAGAGGTTGTGGTTGGAAGCCCTGATTTGCAGATCGTTGAAGCGACGCGGCTCATGTTCGAGAAGAAAATCAAGAAATTGCCTATAGTGGACAAGAACGGTTTGGTGGGGTTGATAACCCTGACGGACATAGCTCGCGCCACAAGTGTTGATGATAAGACGATCAGGCTGATCGAGGCACTGTCAAATATGCATCTGACTGGAGAATCTCGTTATCAAATCAAGATGTAAGTGAGCAGCGCGCACTGGTGCATGTTACGGGTTGGCTTTCGAGGCTTGTCTCTTTTTTCTTCCATAGAATAGGCTGAAGCTTCCGAACCGCGCCTTCCTAAGATGGAGTAATCCTTTTAATCTGAAAAATCACCATACTACAGAGTTGTTTCTAAAAGATGTGGAAAACATGAAAGACTTTGAGCGTAGACTCGTTTCTGAATTGATGAAGAACTGTCGTAGAAGTGACAGAGAACTGGCAAAGGTTCTAGGTGTTTCTCAGCCTACTGTCTCAAGGAACCTGCAAAAGTTGGAGAAGGAAGGCATAATCAAAGAGTACACTGTAGTTCCAGACTTCAGAAAGCTCGGTTATACCCTGTTAGCAGTCACGTTTGTCAAGCTCAAGAAATACTTGAGTCAAGACGAGATCGAGAAGGCAAGGAAGTCTGCCAAAGAAAACATTGAAAGTAATCTCAACTTTGTCATGCTCGAGAGGGGAATGGGCATGGGCTACGATGGAGTCTTCATGTCGTTTCATAAAGACTATTCGTCTTTCACAGAACATATGAAATGGTTGGCACAGTTTGACTATCTAGAAGTATCCGACATCCAGAGCTTCCTAATAAATCTTGAAGATGAAATTCGCTATAGATCATTGACGTTTTCAACGCTAGCGAAGCACATTCTGACGCTGCAAACTTGAAGGAGAGCTCTATTCCTTCTTTTCAGTCTCTTTCAGTTTCAATAACGCGAACTCGATAGCGTGACTCCGATTAGCAAACTTGAGTTTCTCGACCTGTTGATCTATCCATTTCACAAGGTCCTCTCTTACCGTGACCTGAAGCCTCTGTTTCGCCATTTCTATCAACTCTTCCATTTCTTTCACCTCACAATATCTCATTTATGCTCATACATACACAATCATACACAAGCCTTAAATGCTTTTCCATACACAACTATACACCACGCTACACAAAGGAGAAAGAGAAACATGGAATTGAAAATGAATGAAAAGGCGACAGAACAGTTCAAAGTAGTCAAGGAAAACATGGGCGTCAACAGCGACCAGAGCGTCATAGGCCTTCTAATCAGCAAAGAGTACCACAGAATACAAAGGTCCAAGCTTCACAAAGTGTTTCTGCCAAAAGAGACTTATGAGAAGGCAGAGAAAGCAGCTGAGATCCGCAATCAAACGCTGTACGAGTACGTTGAGGAATTGGCTCTCGACATGATCAAGAAGGCTGAGGAAGGCGTCCAACATGCAGAAAACTGAAGTCTACCCCGAACACTGCAGCCACTGCATCCACAATCCACACGCAACCAAGCCATACGACAAAATGAAAAGAGTCAGTCTAGGCCCCGAAGTCACCGGTGAACTGGAAAAGCAGGGACTGGACCCGAGCTGCTTCATGTGCCACTCTGTACAGGAAATTATAGCGGCGTTCAAAAGGCTATCCGCTTAGGAAACCGCTTTTAACAATCTTCTCTTTTTTTTCTTATTATTCACCTTCCAAGAATTTGGAACCTCATTCCATGGACAGTCACAAGTTTTGAGCAGAAAGGCCTAGCCTTTTGGCTGCAAAAATGCCAGACCTTGCCATGAATGAGAACCGCAATGTGGGCTTAGATATTCAGTGAAGCTTCCGAATCGTGCCTTCCATGCACAACCGAACCAAATGTCGGCCTAGGTCGCCCTGAGCACTCGTGACACAGACATCCGGCAGCCGATCTAAGCTTCGGTGAAACCTTGAGCGACTACTGGCGCCGCAAACGCTGCAATGCAGCATGTACGGAACATGTGCTAATGTCGGATACCTGCCCAAAATCAGCTGGCAATTTTTGCAGTACACCAGAAAACCGTGGCCAGACAAGGCTGGAGCTTGCACGTTCAAGTTGACACCCAGCAACATATAAACTTGCTTGACAAACGTAAAGGATAGGCTTTACAAAAAGTTATGTCAGTCTTCATTCAGATAACCACGTGACTGCCACCTAATCTGTTCCTTCTTGCATGACCTTGAAGCTTTCCATAATCGCTTCGAGATCGAATTCACTTCATTTTGAGCCAGGCTTCGTCTTTCAAGATTGCTTTCAGCCTTTTGTCATCGATAGGTAATCCTGACGTCTTCGCAAGCGCATTTCTCAAAACATTATCCTTTCCGATTTGCTGAACGAAATCAAGGGGTTTACTATCCGTCTTACCTAGAGCTAGGCTTACAGAGTAGAGTACCATTATCGCTTTTGCTAAAGCTTTATCTGCGAATGGTGCGGAAAGCTTGTCAAAAAATTCTTCACGATCTTTTTTGCGTTCCGCCCTGTTATTTCCTTCTATCTTCTTAATTGCATCCACTAGACTAGGTATCTGTTCTATAGATGAAGCCAAAGACTTCAGTTTAGTGGCATAAGATTCAGCGCTTAGAAAGACAAGATAAGGAGCTATCTTCGGGTGCTCCAACGTGTTCCGCAATGTGAAGAGGAAATCTAGAACGATGTCTTCACATAAATGCCATATGATGTCTTCTGGATCCCATGTTTTGAGCATCTGCTGGATAATAGCGAGGTCATTCTCTCTTTCCTGTGTTATAGTGGCCAAGACTTTGAGAAAGGAGTTTTCAGGCAGTTCTAGAATAGAGGTTTTCTCAGTCCTTTCATAGTAGACCTGGGGAGGATAAACTCGATGGTTCACTGTTCGTTTTATCAAACCTTTTTCCGCGAGAGATTTCACTCTATCGCTCAAGGTTCTGGTGCTCTTTACTTCTGAAGCGAGCTTCTGTTTCAGTTCTGACCAGCGCAGCCGGCCGTCCTTCAATGCTACTAGAATCTTGGCTTCTGTGACCTGTTTCACTGTTTCTTGTATTGTCTCCCGTTTGTGTTTCATGGTGTTGCCCACACTAACTTTGCGCAATACTTAATAAGTGTATCAGACGTATTTAAGAACTTAGGTGTGTGACAAACCTAATGTGTGCAAAACTACAGGAGACTGGGGTGCGCCGACTCGTTTGGTTATCCACAGAATTAGACACAACGGTTGAGAATGTTAGGACTAAACTGGGTATGTCTAAAAGTGGGTTTTACCGTTACGCAGTAATCCATTTGCTTCAAGAAATGTCGATTCTGTCAACGAAGGCAAAGGAGAAAGACCATGACTGAATCAAAAAGTGTCAAGGTCGAACTTTTTGCCGAAGATCTTCTTATTTGGTTAGATGGCCAAGACGCTGCTAACCAAGCGCTCAGAATATCCATTAAGAAACTGATAGCCGAGGACGTGAATGTGCAGGTTACGCCACGGTCCATTGAGTTACCGTTCAAGGCTGACCGTATAGCATGGACGCCGAGAACAGGGGGCAAGGGTCCATTCGAGTTGAGTAGCGACGAAAACAACCCCGAGCACGTGAACCTTCTAAAATTTCTCAGGGAACATGCTGGCGGCGCTATGGTTTCCGAGGGGCAATACTACTGGATCATGAACGACGGAAAATCACTAGCTCGCAAACCGTCGAGTCAAGTGAAACGGGGTAAGCCCACTTGACGAAATATCTCGACGCTATCCTAGAAGTTCTAAACACTCAGACAGGACAGCTAACGGACCGGCAGATTCACTACAGATTAGTGGCTAAGGGGTTCTATGCGAATACGCGCAGTTGCTATAATCACTTGACTAAGGTACTGAAAGATGAAAGGATCACGGGAAGAGTCCCTTGGGCTCGTATTGTCGATTCTAGTAAGCCCATGTTTCTACAGGCTGAAGATGAAAGGGAGGATGTTAGTGCTGAACGGAAATTTCAACGTGTAACAGACACGTATGCCAGTGCTGAAGACGTTTTCAGACAGACAAGGTTCTACACTAGCTACTGGAGTTTCCAACCTGAATACGTAGAGGTATGGGTCGAAAAAGACGCGTTAGCTAGGATACTACGAGAAATCACTGACAAATACATGGTTAGCCTTGTTGTCTGCAAGGGCTACCAGAGCATAACTAACGAAAAGAACAGGCGTGACTACTACACGGAAGGAATACAACAGCGAAAGGCCACTATCATCTATTTTGGCGATTATGACCCACGCGGAGAAAACATACCTCAAGTTATCGTGCGGGACTTTTCACGGTTAGGCTACACTGCAAGGCTAGAGAAGGTAGCGTTAACACCTGAACAGATTAGTGCTAACCACCTTATTCCGGCGCCATGTAAGAAAACTGATTCGATGGCTACAGCATGGATAGCTAACCACGGGGACCAAGTGTACGAGTTAGACGCGCTTGAGCCTAACGTTCTCAGGAAAGTAGTGGAAGACAGCATAAACGCCCATTTTAACGCTGACAAGTACAGGGAACGCAACGAGTACATGACCGCTGAAAACACCCGGCTGGAACAGATGAAGGAAGAATACCTAAGCGGGGACAGTGACTAATCAGATGAACGCGGGTGAAGGGAGCCTTAAAGATGACTCACCGGCAGCCGCGGATGACTACTGTGAGCTATGCCGACATCTTGATACTGGGCAATGCCCCATGAAGGACGATCCCGCAAGCCCTACTAAAGACAGTCACGCATGCATCTACTACGAAGAGAAACTGGAAGACGCCGAGCCAACCGACAGAGGCGAACCAGAAAAGCAAAGCCAAGCAGACAGATTAGTAACCATATGCCTACAGAAAGAACCTAAGCTGTTCACAGACCAGACAGGTACACCTTTTGCGTGGGTAAACCAGAAAGGCGTAAAAGTCACTGTGCCACTTAGAAGCAGACTTTTCAAGTCGTGGCTTTCAAGTCTACTGTGGGACGCTGAACAGAAAGCGCCTGGAAACGAGGCCATAAGCAGCGCATTGAACATTCTAGTTTCTAAAGCCATGTTTGAAGGCCCACGAATAACGCTTTACAACCGTGTAGCACAAGGCGAAAACTGTTTCTGGATAGACATGACGGACGATAAGCACCGCGCAATAAAAGTAACCGCTGAAGCCTGGACAATCGTTGAGGACCCGCCAATACTGTTCAAAAGGTACAGTCACCAGCTACCGTTAACCATTCCAACAAGAGGATGCAGCGCGTGGCGTCTACTAGACTTTTTCAACGTAGCCACAACTGAAGATGAAAGAAAGAAAAACGATTCAGAAGATATGCTTCCAAACAGTAGGCTAGTGATACTGTGCCAATGCGTAAGTTTTCTTATTCCCAACATCCCACACCCGATATTGCTACTGTACGGAACTCAGGGAAGTGGAAAAAGCCTAATTTTCAGGTTGCTAAAACGGTTACTGGACCCGTCAAGCATTGAACTGCTTACCCTGCCTAGAAGCGAAAATGAACGGATACAACAACTGGAACACCATTGGTTATGCGCCTTCGATAACGTGACACATTTACCCGACTGGATGAGTGACACGTTATGCCGCGCCGTCACTGGTAGTGGATTCAGCAAAAGAGAACTGTACACTGATGATGAGGACATACTTTACAGCTTCATAAGATGCGTTCTGTTGAATGGGATAAACATAGCAGCGCAAAAAGGCGACTTACTGGACCGTTCAACTATTGAAGGCTTAGTGAACATTGAAAAGGAAAGCCGAAAGACCGAAGAGGCGTTACTCGCAGAGTTTGAAACGTGCAAACCAGAAATCTTAGGTGCTTTCTTAGACGTGCTAGTTAAGGCAATGCAACTATACCCGAAAGTGAACCCGACAAAACTGTTTCGCATGGCAGACTTTACACGATGGGGAAGCGCGATAGGCCAGGCTCTAGGAAACACTGAGAAAGAGTTTTTGGACGCTTACGAATTGAAGGTTAAAGCACAGAGTGAAGAGGCAGCCCATGCCAGTCCAGTTGCCACGGTCCTACTGGATTCTTTCAGCATAGCAAAGGAACCGTGGGAAGGAACGCCTACACAGTTGTATATGCGTCTTAATGAACATGCGAAAATGTTGGGCATAAGCACCCGCCAGAAATCATGGCCTAAAGCACCGAGTACGCTGGTTAGACGATTAAATGAGTTAGCACCGTCACTGAAAAGTTTAGGCGTGGAGGTTGAAACTGGAATACGAACGGGTCATGGCGGTCCTAGAAAGATACAGATAAATACCGTCACCGCCGTCACCCCCGTCACCCCCCATGAAAAGTATGGTAAAAAGGGTGACGGGACGGGTGACGGCATTAAGGGTGCGTCTTCAGTGCCGTCACCCTTGCCGTCACCCAAAAAGAATGGACAATCAACATTAGGTGACGACGGTGACGAGGGTGACGGCATTTTGCACAACAATTCTAGCGAGCAACTTGAAGTTGTTCAGAAACTTCGCGCATGCCTCACACCGGATAAAGGGTACAGTTACGGCAAAGTGCTGACAATATTGCAGGAGGAAGGGCTTTCGGAACAGGACGCTGAAAAGAAGATTCAGGACCTGGAACGAGCACGGATAATCACCGTTGACGACGCGAAAACGGTTTTCTTGGCAAAACGGGAGGAACAGTAATGGTTGAGACTGTCTTAGCTTGCCCTCAATGTGCTTCAACCCTGTTTTTCAAGGCAGGACTGCGAACCCTAAAGGACGGTTCAACTGTTCAACGATGGAAATGCGGCGACTGCACCTATAGGTTTTCATCAGAACATAACATTTCAAATTCGAGCCACACCATAACGCCTGATGGTCAAGTGTGCGTATCCTGGCCAGGAACGAAAAACTTGACAACAGAACCGCAAATATTGAATGGGCTTGCGGGAGCCACAAACGCGGACCTCAAAGGACTCTTAACCGTCTACATGGCTAAGGCTTCGCAGATGGGACATAAAGAAACAACTATCCATCGAAACGTCCAGAACCTAATTCTGCTTGCCAGACAAACAGACTTAGATGATCCTGTAAAAGTGTGGATGGCGGTTGAAAACCATAAGAACTGGAAGTATGGCACAAAACAGATAGCAGCAAGCGCCTACAAACATTTCAGAAAAACATTAAACAAGCCGTTACCGCTAGACCTGAATTTCAACAAGTGGGTAGTGAGTGGAAGGATTCCCTATGTTCCAATGGAACGCGAACTTTTGGAGCTGATCGCAAACAGCAACTATAGAATAGCGCCGTTTCTTCAACTGCTACTTGAAACTGGAATGAGATCAGGCGAAGCGTGGGCTTTGAAACGGCAGGACTTTGACCTAGAAAGAAAAATCGTAACGTTGAACGCTGACACAGTGGAAAAGAGGGGCATACCTAGACAGTTCAAACTCTCAGATAGACTTGTGGCCATGCTTAACCGGTTGCCAAAGAAAAACGATAAAGTCTGGTTTGGTATCAAAAGCTTAAAGGTTCTCAGAGCAAGTTTCAGCCATCAACGACGACGACTAGCCTATAAACTTCAGAATCCTAATCTGCGAAGAATCACATTGCACACGTTCAGACATTTCTTCGCATGTAAACTCTACCACAACACCAAAGACCTTTTGCTTGTGCAGTCAAGGCTTGGACACCGTAACATTCAGAACACGATGGTTTACACTCAACTTGTCGAGTGGGACCAACCAGACCAATGGACAGTTAGAAGACCAACAACAACCAAAGAAGAGGACGAACTGATAGAAGCAGGGTTTGAGTACGTGCGTTTCGACGATAAGATGAACATGCCAGTCTATCGCAAGAGGAAATAACCATGCAAACGTCAACCCTTAGCCAGAAACGTCAACCTGTAAACCTTACGCTCCGACGTTAAACTCGTAGCGTCACATTTTCAGCATACTTTTTCATACTCTCGGCAAAACCCATGATGCACTCGGGCGAATAAGGCTTAACCAAGCCAAATGACTTGTCCAACGTATCCCCAGCAACAAACTGCTGAAACACAAAAGCCCTCGCACCCCGCACAAGTTCTCCTATGCGAGGCACATCCTCAGCATCCACGAAACCCGGCACAACAGTCGCCCTAAACTCGTAATCCACCTTTCCAGTCTTCAACATCTCAACCGTCCGCACAAACTCCCCAGTGTCTCCAGTGCCAAGCCGCCCATACTTAACCAAACTCGTCTTCACATCCAAGGCCACGAAATCTACGAACGGCAAACACTCTTCCAGCACCTGCGAGTTAAACCCATTCGTATCCAACTTGATCATAAACCCCCGGTCTTTCAGCTTGCCAAGAAACCTAGGCAAATCCCTGTGGATCGTTGGTTCCCCACCTGAAACCACAACCGAATCTACAAACCCCTTTCGCTCATCCAGAATCCTCAGAGTCGCTTCCTCATTGAGAAAAGGGGGCTTCGGCTCTACCACGATCCTCCAGTTGTGACAGAAAGGACAGCGCAGGTTGCAGCCAGGCGTGAAAAGAACAGAGGCCACGCGGTCTGGAAAATCCGCGAGACTCGTTTTCTGAAGACCACTAAACTTCATCCGCAACTCACTCAGGCAACGATAGGAGGCATCACCGTTGACTTCTCAAACGTCTTCCGTATAGCAAACTCTGCCTGCTTGCCGTCGTTCCACTGGTCAACAGGCCGCAAGTACCCGACAACGCGTGAGTAGACTTCGCATTTTGCTCCACACGTCGGGCATTCTTTGTGCTCACCGTTGACGTACCCGTGCGTTGGACAGATGCTGAAAGTCGGTGTCAACGTGAAATATGGCATATGCGAACTCCACGCTACCTTCTTGATCAACTCAGCAGCCGCTTTCCACGAATGCAGCCTCTCGCCCAAGAAAATGTGGAACACCGTCCCGCCCGTGTAGAGCGTCTGAAGCTTGTCCTGATGCTGCAAAGCCTCGAACAGGTCGCCCTCAAAATCCACAGGCAACTGCGTGGAATTCGTGTAGAAAGGCTCAGCCCCCACCGTTACGCTTTTCTGGTTCGCAGGCACGATGTCAGGATACTTCTTCCGATCAATCCTCGCCAACCTGTAGCTCGTTCCCTCAGCTGGTGTAGCTTCAAGATTGTAGATACTGTCCGTCTCCTCTTGGAACATCAACAGCTTGTTCCGCATGAAACTCAGGATGCGCTGCGCAAAAGCCATTCCGTCGCCTGAAGCGATGCCCACGCCGAACAGGTTCATGATCGCCTCGTTCATGCCTACGATGCCAATCGTTGAAAAATGATTCATCCAGTAAAGCCCAGTTCTCTCCTTCACATTCCGCAAGTATCGTCTCGAATACGGGTACAACCCGTTCTCAGTGAACTTCTCCAAGACCTTCCGTTTAATCTCCAGACTGTCCCGGGCAAGCTCCATCAAACTCTGCAAACGCGTGATGAAATCATCTTCGTCCGTGGCCAAGTACCCTATCCTCGGCAAGTTAAGCGTAACCACACCAACTGATCCAGTCAACGGGTTAGCCCCGAAGAATCCTCCTCCACGCTTGTGCAGTTCCCTGTTGTCTATCCTCAGCCTGCAACACATGCTGCGCACGTCTGAAGGCTTCATGTCAGTGTTGATGAAGTTGGAGAAGTAGGGCACACCATACTTCGCCGTGACTTCAAAAATCTTCTGACTCACAGGCGAGTCCCAGTTGAAATCTTTCGTAATGTTGTACGTCGGGATTGGGAAGGTGAAGACTCTGCCCTTCGAATCTCCTTGGCTCATCATCTCCGCGAAAGCCGAGTTGAACATGTCCAGCTCCGGCTGCAAGTCGCCGTACGATAACGAGTCAACAGTGCTTCCGCCCATAGCGACCGGCTCGTTCTTCATGAAATCTGGAACAGTTAAATCCAAGGTCACATTCGTAAACGGCGTCTGAAAGCCAACACGTGTGGGCACGTTCATGTTAAAGAAGAACTCCTGCAGCCCTTGCTCAACCTCCCTCTGGGTGAGATGGTCACTCCTGATAAACGGCGCTAGATAAGTGTCAAAGGTACTGAACGCCTGAGCTCCCGCTGCTTCGCCCTGAAGCGTGTAGAAAAAGTTCACGACCTGTCCCAGCGCCGTTCTGAAGTGCTTAGCGGGCTTACTCTCGATCTTTCCAGACACTCCACCGAATCCGTACATGAGCAGGTCTCTCAAGTCCCAGCCCACACAGTATGCGCCTAGGACGCCCAGGTCATGGATATGCATGTCTCCTGAGAAATGGGCATCCGCGATGTTAGACGGATAAATTCTGCTGATCCAGTACTTCGCGATAACTGTGGACGAAAGGTAATTGTTCAGTCCCTGCAGCGAGTAGCTCATGTTCGAGTTCTCGCGTACACGCCAGTCTTCAATCTCCAAATACTGGTCAACGAGGTCCGCGTCGCTCAGCAACGCAGCCAGTTCCCGCTGGTCCTGATGTTGCTTCCTGTAAAGAATGTACGCCTTAGCCGTGCGGACATGGCTATTCTCGATGAGCGTCTTCTCAACAAGGTCTTGAATCTCCTCAACCGTGGGCACGCCATCTTCGCCGAACCGCTTCTTAAGCTCAGCCAGAACTTGATCACTGATTTTCCTCGCTTGTTCACGGTCTTTTCCGCCCACAGCCTTAGCGGCCTTCCAAACAGCATTAGTTATGCGATCTTGGTCAAACGATTCCAACTTACCCTCACGTTTTCTAACCAACTTCATGCTCTAACCTCTTTCAACACACGCGCGAAATCTTCCGGCTCTTCGAAACTCTTGTAGACCGACGCAAACCTCACGTAAGCAACGCGGTCGAGTTTCTTCAAGTATTTCATCACTAGGTCGCCCACTTCCTGCGAAGTAACCTCGTCTTTGCCCAGCATAGCTAAGTCTTGGCGCACACGCTCCGCCAACTCGTGGATCTTTTCCATCGACACGGGTCTCTTCTCGCAAGCCTTCTGAAGCCCCCGAACAATCTTGTTCAAATCGAAACGTTCGGGCCTGCTGTCCTTCTTCCGCACCATCAGCTCAACAGATTCCACATACTCGTACGAAGTGAGCCGCTTCCCACAGTCGCCGCATTCCTTCCGTCGCCTAACCGTGTTATCCAGCGAATCCCTCGTTTCAAGGGTCTTCATGTTCTCAGACCCGCAATACGGACACTTCATAACATCACAACGATGCCCATAACAGATTCTTAGTGTTTCGCAGCCGAAGGAAACACTGTATCTAGCGTTTCGTATTTAAACCCTGCCTACAACAACGTTGAAATGAACGCCTAGACGTTTTGAAGCAACACATGCTTTGTATACACGATCACATTGAATTGGCTCTGACAAAATTGGCTGTTCAAAGAAAACCGCCACAAATCTGACCTGTACAAGAACTGTTTAACACTTTCGCAAGCAAACCGCTAGACCACACGCTTCCTAAGCGTCAAAGAACGTCTCCTCTCCCTGAACACGTTGAAACCTGCCCTCCCATAAAGACTTCTCGCCGGACTGTTCGCCTTCAGGACTGAAAGCTCCAGCCAGTTCTTGCTTGCCTTCACCGCGAGCTTCTCTGCAAAACTCAAAATGAACCTTCCCAGCCCAAGCCTCCGATATTCCGGTACAACCGCCAAACTGCTAATGTACAAGCTTTCAGCTCTTCTTCGAACAATGAGAACCCCTGCAACATGATTTCTCAGCTTCACGAAGAAACGTGTTCCCCGAAAGAACACAACCTCGCATGCCAGAACATAAGGAACAGCTACGATTGGCGCGAGGACTCTGGGGCTGCCAAAAAACAGGTAGTTCCCGCCGTTGCTCTTGCGAAAGAAGTTGAAGTCACATAAATTGAACGAAAAATGTTCATGCCTTTTCACGGGAAAGGCTCCTAGGTGTGCTCGCAGATCATCATCGGTCTTGGAGGAGCCTTCACCGAATCTTCTCATATGCCATAACAACTCTCGTCGATCTGCTTCTCCTGACCATCACAAATGTGAAAACAGTGATCATTAGCACCAGTGCCAGAGAAGCAAACAATCCCACATATCCCAGATATGTGCCTAGAATGAAGCCGCAGACCAGAGGCCCAAGCGTCTGTCCTATGTCCATCAAAGTGCTTATGAAACCCATCGCACCGCCAACAACTTCGATTGGCACAAGCTCGCTCACGAAGGCTGGAGTAACGGAGGTAACCATTGAAAACCCCAACCCATAGGCAATAGCCAATGCGAGCAAAACTGGAAACTGCGTGAAGAATGGGACAAGAACTAGGGGTATGCCGCTCACTATGCAGCCCAGTATTATCGGTGTCCGTCTGCCTGTCTTGTCCGAAAGCCTTCCGACAAGGGGCTTAGAAAGCATTACAGCGATGACCAAACTGAAGAGAATGATGCTCTGCATCTCCCCGCCTATCAAGGAGACATCAGTCATGTACTTCACTAGGAAAAATTCTACGGAACCGTACACATAGTACTGCCCCGCTTCAATCAAGCTCACAGCTAACACTCCGCGGGTTCGGGCTATGCTCATCCATTGGCGAACGACGCTTCCAACATTTGTTTTCGGTTGACCAACTGCGGACGTTTCGCTTTTTCTTTGGCGCAGAAAGGGCAACGTAGCAAGCAAGGCAGTTATTCCTACGACGCCTACGACAAGGTAGATGTAAAAAAAGTTAGTATACTCCCTGGGAAGCAAGCCTGGGTTGGTAACTACCAATATGGAACCGCCCAGAAGAGGAGCCGTACTCCTTCCAACAGCCGTGGCAGAGGAGAAGAGAGAGATACGTTCTCCCCGCCTTGCAGGATAAGCCTCAGCTATCATGGCTTGCGCAACAGGGACAAACATGCCTGTCGCAAAACCATGGTAGAACCGCACAAGGGCAAGTTCCCACCACGAGTTTATCACAAGATAGAGGAATGGCGCCGAAGCGAAAACGAAAGCCGAAACGAGCAGAATTCTCCTTCTTCCGAAAGTGTCTGAAAGCGAACCTGCGGGCAAACTGATCAATATTCCAGGAATGGTTGAAGCTGAGCCGACGAGCCCCAGCCAAAACTCGGAAGTTCCTAGATAGCCTGCAAAATATGGAAGCACAGGGCTTTTCGACATCGTGGAGCTGAGAATCGCCAGGAATCCCATGATGCAGACTATCAAAAAGACATTTTCTTTGGCGAACCTAACACGGAAACCCATCACGAAGCGCCCTTGGATACTGCTGAACCCAGAAGCTAATAAGAATTAGCACACTCTTTTTGTCAGTCAGGATTTCTCACGTTTGAGCTATCTAACTTGTCGTATTCGAGTCCTTGAGGTTAGTGCACCTTGTGTCTGTTTTCACACTACCCGCTGGTCTGAATCTGGCGTTCGGCAGAGTTGACCCAACAGTCCTTTTGCGCGTGCTTTCTTGTTGAAACACTTGAAAGTTTTCTCTTCATGAAAAGTCTCATGAGTCGCGCTAAGGCGCTTCTGTCAACGAGCGGTTCGTACCTTGTTACCAACGATACTCTTTTTTCCTTTCAAAGAGAAGAAATGCGAATATCCCTTCTTATTCCAGTATCTTCTTTCGAAGGAATTCTCGTCGCTGCTTTTTGTCCAGTTTCTCGATTTCCGTCCCGTGTTTTTCGCGTAGCAGTCTGAGCTTACAGTAGGTGTAGAGGGCATCGTATACGGGTCGGGCCTTCTCTATAGCTTCATGATCGTCTTTTGCGACAATCGATATTCCTGTCATGACAGCATCTAGTCCGGCGCCTTCAGGCACTATTGGCTTGTCTGTGTCTGCCGAGCGAACGATCTTTGCAAGTTCCAGCAGAGCGGGGTCTCTGATGTTGTACTTCTCTGCTATCGCGTCAAAGCTGCACTTGTCACCACGGTGGCCAAGTTCCACGTTTGGGGCGTCGTAAGGCACGGCCTTCTCTTTCTTGACGACCTCACCGATTTTTTCCGTTGGAACAAAAATGAACTCTGCTTTCTGGTCTACGAACCTTTTGATCAGCCAGGGGCAGGCAGTTCTGTCCACGTGAACGTATTCTCTTGTCACCCATTTCATCTTTTTTCGCCTGATTCAAGAAGGGCATACTTGAGCATTTAAGATCTACTGATCTGTGTCTCTTTGGACGAAAGGAAGGAGATTAGAGTTTATTAGAAGCCTGTTTTATTGGTTAGCCGAGACGTGTGATTAGATTGGACAGAAGTGGCTTTAGGCTTCAGCATCTTGAAACTGAGAAAGATGTGCGTCAGTATCTTGAGCTCATGCGCGTCGTTTTTGGCGAACGAACCGGCGTCGATAAACTGGCTCAGAAGCTTATTGACTACCATCCAACAATGACTTTTGATGATTTCTCCGTCATCAAACATAGACGCAAAATCGTGGCAAGTGTCACCCTCATTCCAGTAACGTGGAATATCTGCAACATCCAGTTGAATGTTGCAGAACTTGGAATGGTGGCAACTCTTCCAGAATTTCGCCGACGCGGGTTGATTCGGCAACTTGTCAACGAATACCACAGCCAAGTCCTGGAACGGGGATATGATCTTTCGGTCCTGGAGGGCATACCGTACTTCTACAGACAGTTCGGCTACGAATATGCGGTTCCACTGCTTGAAGAAACAAGAATAAGGATTGAACAGATCCCTGAATTCGAGTCTAAGATCAAGATCCGGCCTTTCACAATGAAGGATTTGCCGAAGGCCATTCAGCTCTTAGAGTTTTCCCAGAGAAAATTCTACGTGCACTCAGTGCGCAGTACGAGGATCTGGGGCATTCAGCATGAGACCAACATTGCTTCAGACCCCGAACCGTTTGAGGCGTTTGTGATTGAAGAAGAAGGAGAGACAATAGCTTACTTCAGGATGAGAAGGAACCCAAGTGAGAAAGAACTGTTGCTCACAGAAGTGACAGATGTCGACGAACCATGCGCTCAGGCCATCCTGAAGTTGCTGAAAGCCCAAGGACAGAAACATGGACTTGAGACCCTTGTGGCCAACGTCAGCTATCAGGAACCGTTCAGTCAGCATCTCGTAGCCATCGGAGCAACAAGACGCTTCCCAGCTTACGCTTGGCAAGTCAGAATTGCTGACCATGCCAAAATCCTCTGGAAACTCAAGCCTCTCTTTGAAAGACGTTTGGCAGATTCGATGTACCGTCGGCTCACAGAAACTCTGATTTTCGACTTACGAGAGTTCATAGTCAAAATGACAGTTGAGCACGGAGAGATCACCGGCATTCAAAAGCTTGAAAACAGCGAGCGTAGCCCCATAGGGTTTAATCCCCTCGCATTTGCTAGACTGGTGCTCGGAGACCGAAGCAGAGAAGAGCTGGAAATAGCTTATCCCGACTGCAGAGTAGATGTTCACTACAGATACTTGGTAGATGTTCTGTTTCCCAAATTGCCATCTTACATACATTCTGCATACTAGCCATGGACGTAAACGTTTATTACTGTTTTTGAGTCCTTGCCTCGGAGATGAATGATGGCGGTGATTGTTCGAGATTTCGCAGCCGAGGACGTAGCTCGGGTTCTCAGTCTGCTTAACGCGAAGAGACACGGTTCGCACGAGTTTGTTCCACTCACTGAGGAGAAGCTCCTTTCTTGGATGAAAGAAGGCAGACTAAGTATCTTCGTCGCAGAAGAGGACACTGAGATCGTGGGCACCTCCGCATATCATGACGGACATTGGGGCGAAGAGGTCGAATGGGTCGTCGCGTCGAACATTCGCAACGGCAAAACCGTGGAGAATGCACTTGTTGCAGAAGTTGAGAAGCGCGTGAAAAAAGGGCAAGTCTTTGCAGTTGTTGACGAAGGAAGCCCTGTCATCAACGATTGGACCCTGCGGGGTTATAGACCTGAAGGCGGTCTCTACCAGATGGTTGCTGACCTTGGCGGGGTCAAACCGTTGCCAAAGCTGACAAACAATGTCACGGTTCGCAGCCTGAAGTCTGGTGAAGAAACCGAATTCGTGTGCGCCGTCAACGCAGGCTTCGGCTGGGAGAGACTCAAGCCAGGCGAAGTTCAGAAATGGAAAGCCGAGACTCCATACTTCAATGAAGAATGGATTCATGTGGCTGAGTGTGACGGTAAAATTGTTTCCATCGTTGTTGCCAAGCAAGATATGGAGTACAACAGGTCTTTCAAAGGAAGCCGCGGGTATCTGGGACCAGCAGCGACTTTGCCCGAATACCGCGGGAGAAACTTGGCTTCAGCGCTAACATGCAGAGCCATGAATTTCCTTTGCGAGAAGGGAATGAGTTCTGTGGCTTTGTACACTCAAGAACAGAACGTCGCGTCAGTGGCCTTGTTGCGAAAACTTGGCTTCCGAGTTGGCCACCATTGGAAGTTCATGCGAAAAAGCTTAACGGCCTAGTACATGTTTTAAGAAGGCTTAAAGCAAATCGCAGAGTTTGGACAGTCAAGAATTGAGAGCGTTTTTGCCTTTTCCGTGGACAATGTTTTCTTCGCTCTCAAGTTGTTTGACTCTTGCTTCGATGAATTCTGCAACTTTGTCTTGACTGTACTTCTTCTCTCCTTCCTGTTTGTGAAGTTGTTCCTTCAGGGTTTTCAGGACTTTGCCGACGTCGAACGGTTTGAGTATGTAGGCGTTTGCACCTCTGTTAACGGCGTCGACGGCGTTCTGCAGTGTCGGATAGCCAGTGATTATGACTTTCCTTATCTTAGGTGTTGTATCCTTTATTTTCGTAAGAAGCTCGATTCCTTCCATGTCTGGCAGACGGATGTCGATCAGGGCCATATTATAGTATTTTTTCCTGGTTCTTTCTATGGCCTCTTTTGCCGTCCCCACAGATTCGACGTTGTAGCCTTCGTCTTCAAGTATCGCCACTAGCACTTTCCTGATGTTCTCATCATCATCAACAATCAGTATTCTAGGAGTTTCGTCCATTTCTTTTCATCCCTTCTTAACCTGCCTCTTAGCAATATCTACGTATCCCAAGATGTCAACATTGTCCATGTTCTCAGCCTGCAGTCCCAACTTGTTTTGTAGACATCTTGCGATTGATTTTTCGATGATTTGCGCTCCAGGCCCAAAGATCCCTTCAAGTGCATCTTTGAATTCTTTCAGTTTCGTTGGAATGCTCTCTTTTCTTATGTCAAAAGATTTCTCTAGGTGAAAGAATATCGCCTGTTTTGAAGAGTCTCCCAGCGGACCAAGACCTTCTTCAATTGCGGACAGTAACGTCTTGTCAAAGTTGTCTCGAACCATGTAGGATTCCCAAGGCAAGCTGTTGTTCATATTGAATGAAAGCCAGCGTGCTCAAATAAAATACTTGTGAACTGACAATACAGATTGCTGAACAGCCAACGCGCGCAGGACACAAAACCACGCAACTATTTTTCCTTCTTTTTCTGCAGGAAATTGCGTTCAGCAGCATTTACGTAGTCAACGAATCTGAACTCTTTTTTTTCATCCCATTTCATGATATCTACATCAGGACCCATGTTTTCACAGAGTTTTTTCATTATCAAAACTTCTAGGAAGCGGGTCCCGGGTCCGAAGATCTTCTCCAGCCCATTTTCAAAGTCTTCGACCCGACATGGAATCTCGTTTCGGGGGATCCTGACCTTGCTCTCAAGGTGATAATAGATTGACTGTTTGGCGGAGTCACCGAGAGATGAGAATGCGGCGTCTACTGCCTCAAGAAAACATTTCTGGAAAGCTTTTTCTGTCAACCGTGAGATTCCTCTGCGAGAATCCAATTCTAGGAAACTCTACTGCGGTCCCCTGTTAATAAACTCTTTATGGATTTTTAAAGTTGGCCCTTCATTTGGCGGGGCTAGAGACGTGTTTGACTTGGGTACTCCTGTGTGATCCGCAGTCTGCAGGAAGAATCCGGCATTCTGTAGCTTACAGACTTGTGAGCTGGAGAATAGTTGCTCGTTAGATGCCGCGTCTCTTCGCTACCTTGACAATAAGATAGATCACGAAGGCCACGTTACTGTAGAAACGTAGAAGGTGAGAATATAACCCTGCGTTGCCACGATTCCCCCTATAACAGGGTCTACTACAGCTGCAGCCGCGGAGATTGCGTACCAAGTCCCGAAAGCCCTTTCCTGTCGAGGAATGACGTGCCACACAAGTGTTCTTGTGGACACAGCGCCTGCGCTTCCAAATATTCCTGCCAAGAACCGCAGAAAGACAAACCCCGCTAGATCTCTGACTAGCGTGTATGAAAAGAGGATTACAGCCGTCAGGAGGATTGACGACAGAAAAATCCTCCTGGCTCCCAGCTTGTTTATCAAAGAGCCCCAAGGAGGTTCAAAAGCTATCAGCGCAATGCCAAGGCTGGCTGTAACAATTCCCAAGTCTGCCATGGCAAATCCTAGATCTCTCATATAAATTGAGAAAAAAGGACTAATTGCCGCGACAGCTGTCCGACTGATCAATTGAGAGGAAAGAAGCAGAAACAGTGGAAGAGTAATCTGATTCTTGAGAATCTGCATCTACTCTGCTGCCACCATCAATGAGAACTCAAAATCTTTGATTTGGAGTTCCTATTATGTCTTTCCAGTCATCAAAGTTAATAATCGAGACAGATGACCACTGGCTTCGATCAAGCTTCAGAAGGGTTTCAACAGCGTTTCTAACGAAGCCGATGCACTTCTTCGAAGACGTTTGCTTGTTTAGCTTTTTCCCACTGTTCAGGATCCGAGCGCGCGCACTAGCAGTTATCGGGGGCGCGTTATTGGGGTTTTCGTCTTCGACCTCTGATTAACGAGAAGGCTGTTGTGAAGGCAAAAACGGCTGCTGTTGCTGTCGTCAACCAGAACAAGCTGGCAGCGTTGCTGCTCTGTGCTCGTACGTCATCTACCTGAGACTGCAGACCGTTTGTTTGCGCCGTGAGGTCGTCTAATTGATTTTTGAGGTCAGAGCCATTTGCCTGCAATGAAGTCTTGTCAGACTGCAGGCCGGCTACTTGTGACAGCAGATTGTCTAATTGAGACTGTAAAGAGGCGATCTGGGATAGCAGTTCCGAGTTGGTTTGGTTTTGAACGAGCGAAATGGCAAAACTGGAGAAGTGCTTCCCGCTGACGTCCAGTTTGACGTAGACGTGTCTGTTGTCGATGGCATCGGCGGGGATGAAGACCTGATATATCTTGGTGAAAGTGTATCCAGCGCCACTTGGACCCGGAGACATTGCATCATCTTCATAGACAACCTTGGAAGCCTGTGAACTTGTGTCAAGCCAGAACGTGATGTGAACATATCCTGTCATCGTTACTGTCAATTTGCCAGAAACAATGTATGCTTCGACACTTCCAGGTCGGGTCAAGTCGGGACCTGAGACGGTCAGATAGGCCCAAACGTCATCAGTGTAGTTCAAGCTGAGCGCTCTCGCCGTCGGAAGCGCAGCCGACAGGCCCTGCACAACCAACACTACGGTCGCCAGAAGAAACGCTGCTTTGCCTTTTGACTCCAAATCTCTGCCCTGCCATTTCGGGTCAAGCGTGCACCGAGCAAACCATTCCAAACTCGGGATATCTCATTTATGAAGACTCCATTCATATTCAGGATCCATAGTGCAAGTCGAGTGGAAGCGCCAGGACAGATGGTGACGTCTATCAGAATCCATTTTTCACATGACCTCTTCTTCTGAAGGATAGACAGGTCAGACTGCCTGAAAAACTATGTTTCTGAATTGCTTCAGCATGCGTGCTGTTACGGGATCTACTGACCAGTCAGCCAAGATGTACATTCTTCCACTTGCCTTTGTCTGCTTGACACTGACACTTGCGCGCGCGGGACAAGAAGTGGCTACTTGCACTTGGGATAAAGCGTTGGTTAAAGGTGCAAGCAGGTGTACGTTAGTTTTTATTGGTTAGCTGAGGCCTAGCGGGTTTTTCGAAGCCAGCCTACAGGAATACACCCACGGCAACAGCGAGTCCCAGAGCAAGCGGCCCAGCGAGCAGAGCCATCAAGGCACCGAAGGCAAACGGTTTGGCCCCCAGTCTGGCGAAGTCTCTGAATTTCACCTTCAGTCCGACTCCGGCGAAGCATGTTGCAAGCAGAAAAGGAAGTATCGTCCCCGAAAGAACCTTCTTCACCGTTACCCAATCAAACCCGATCGTGAGCAATTGAGGAGAATAAACATCAAGAAGGGCGCAAAAAACCGAGTTGACGACGAATATTACGCCGTAAACAGGAAGGACTGCTTTGGTCTGGACTTTGGCGGCGGGTGACTCGGCCATCCTTGAAAAGAGATACGTGGCAACCAATATGATAGGACCGATCATGAAAATGCGGATTGACTTGACGAGCACGGCAGGCCCGATGCCATCCGAGCTCAGAGCACCTGAAGCCGCGATGACCTGAGCTGCCTCATAAATGCCGGAGCCACACCAGATGCTGAACAGGTTTGGATCGTGTTTCAGCCAGACTCCGACGACCGTTTCAGTGAAAAGGAAAGGATAGGAAAACATGGCCAGAAGACCGAAGAGGGTTATGCAGGCTAAGGCTAGTCCTACTTCTTCCCCTTTTGCCTTTATGGCAGGTGCAGTTGCCGCTATTGCTGACGCTCCGCAGATGGCAGTCCCTACGCCGACCAGAGTGGTAAGGGTCTTGTCTAGACCCATTTTCTTTCCCAGGCATGTGCCAAAGAAGAATGAGAACAAGACCACCATGAGCGCATTAAGTAACCCGACTCCCACTTGCAGCAAAATCAGCGCGCTCGTGACGATGCCCAAGACGGCGATGACGGCTCTCAGAGGATCCTTTGAGCAGAAATTCACTCCGATAGTCAATCTCTTGGGCAGGTTGGTTACGTTGGCGATGATTATGCTTACGATGAACGCCCACATCAGACTGCTGATCGGCCTGTAGGAGACCCATAGAACATAAGATACGACTGCCACGGCGATGCAGAGCAGAATTCCAAGGAAGAGATGCTCCAACTGCCGAGGCGGTTTGTTTGTGCCCATCAGGAATCACTCCAGCATCTACGTATGCACAACATAAGTTGAACGCATTCGTGGTGAAAGCAGCAAAAATGGTTATTACGACTAGCCCGCGCTGGGAGCCAGAATCTATCTCGTGAATGCCTGCGCTATAACGTGCCCAAAGTTAATATTCATTGTTCCTTATTGTTAACTTGGCCACAGCGACTACCAGCACTTCTGCTGAAGATGTGGAGTTACGGATGCTGGGGGCGCTCGGCTGGATTGGTGCGCACTGGTGACGACGAATAAGCGTGGCAGACGACGGAAGCACAACTGGATCGAATTCCGAAATATCGAGCATGATCCTTCGAGTGAAGCTAGATATTTGAGATGGGCAAGTGTCAACAATTCTGCGTTGGCTGAATGCGCGAATTCTGGTTGTCCACGGTGTAGGGATAAGAGTTTCAGGCTTAGGCATGATACGAAGTTTGAGAACATACGGTTCTATTGTCCTGGTTGTGGTTTTGAAACTTCGTTCCATATTATCCGCCCCAAGAAGACTTTTCACACGATTGAAATCTACAACGAACAGGGTGAGTTGGTTGGCACGAAGAATATTGATGATTACCATGAAAAGACGGCTCGAGAGAACGGTGACGCTAGAGTACTGGTTGCAGAACGAAGGCTGGATTTGGGAGGGGAATGGTTCGACGGTGTTTCGGGAAACAGCTCGCAGTCTCGATACGTGACTCGTGAGGAGATTTTGAAACGGATTGAGCAGCGCAAAATGAGAAGGCTCATGATAGCTGCGCTTGAGGAGATTGAACGTGAACAACAGGATGATCGTGTCGCGGCTTTCAAGGCCGAAATCCGTGGAAAACGTGGGGACGATGCCGTAGACTGATTTTCTGTAGTATAAGGTGAGGAAGGGCAGAACCGCATATCTGTTTTTGAGTTTCAGCAGTCAGCGGGCGATTTCTTCCTTTGATCTCTGCGTTTGAACATTGAGAGTGGAGAAAAATGGCTCAATGGGTTTTAGGTCTCAGCCAAACAACATGCACTGAACCCCACGATTTAGTCCGAGCAAGAAAGGTCACTTCGTGATTTTCAACTTGTTTCCAATGTTCCAAGCCTTGGCGAACTTTTTGCCAAGCATCCAATAGCTTCTGTCATTCATCACGAATAATATGGGTTGTACCTTGCTGAAATCAACCGTGCCACCTGTAAGAAGCGCTTCATCACAATACGTTGCGGTGATCTGTCCCATGAAAACATCGTGGTTTGGAAAATCAACGGTTTCAGTGAGACGACACTCCATGTTTACAGCGCATTCTTCAATCATTGGTGCTGTTTTCAATTTCCCATAAAACGTCCTGAAAAGCGCTACCTTGTCTAGGCTTTTTCCTGACACCAGCCCGCAAGCGCGCGCGCTGCGTTCGACGCTGGTCTTGCAACATTCATTGTAGGCGATCTTCTTCTTGTATCAATAGCGATGATTCTCTTCGGTCTAGGGCAATTACTTGTGATGTCCTCCTCGATGGCTCTGGCAACAGACCTGGTGGAACGAGAATACAGAGGCAAAGTAAACGGGTTCATAAACTTCATGAGTTACATAGCAATGGGGTTTGGCATGCTTCTGGGCAACTATTTGTACATAGCTTTTGCACCGCAGCTGCCATTCTATACGGCCTTGGCGCTGACTGTCCCTGCGTTCGTCATAACCATATTTCTAGTAAAAGAAGCGCGCGCTACCCGGATTCATCGGTTGAGGGGTACCTGTCCAGTCGACCCAGTGTCCATCATGTTCCTCGAAACCGGCATTCCCATCGCGTCCAATCTTAAAGTCAATTATCAGCGAAGGGCTACCTGTCAGATTGTAAGCCATCCAGTGCACACGTATGTCACGGTTGGCAAATCCAGACGGTCCGACCACTTTGAGGTAGGCGGTGACGTTTTAGGGTATCGGCGCCTTGTTTTCGGCTGTAATGATCATTTCGTATGTCGTGTCCTGGTACATGCCATCAGGAAGGTCCTTAGTCACTCTGTAGACAACTGCACTCAGCTGTGCTCCAACGGCAATAGGTTTTGTCCAACGTCTATCTGGTCGCGCGTGTTGCAGGTTGAATCTGAATATGCCTTCCGCTTCCTGCATGATACTCTCCGTTTCTGAACAGACTTGTCTATTGTGGGTTTGGGGGAGACTTTGACACTGAGCGGAAGCACCCTCCGCACCATAGGCAGCTAGTTCTTGCCCAGCGGCGCTAGGTAGACGGTGAATTCATTCTCGCCGTCGACACCTATCAGGGCATCCATCCTTTCCTGCTCGTAGGCCAAGACTGCACATGTGCCGGCACCGATGGCTTCACAAGCAAGGTATAGGTTCTGGCACACGTGGCCTACGTCGACCAGGATTCCTTTGTAGGCAACTGTGCTGTAGCGCCACTCGGCACGATAAGGAACCGCGACCCACACAAAGACGACGGCGGCCTTCCCGACGAAGTCTTGTCCCCAGCAGGCTTCTGAAACCTGTTCGGGAAGTGGTCTGCTGTTGTTCACTAAGAGCAGTTTGTGTTCAATTGGAAGGTATCTGTAAACGCCTGGTTCAACACCGTCTACTCTGTTGACGATCAAGTACGTTTCAAACGGATGGCGTGCACCAGCCGAGGGCACCGTTCGTCTTGTCCACACCTTGTTTTTGTCAATGGATTTCAACCCCTGCGTTGCCCATAACAAGAACGAGAGCTCCTCAAGATTCAGAGCCTCCGACGTGTATTTTCGTCGGCTTTCCCGCTGCCTTATCGCCTTCACCAATGAAATTCCTCCAAGACTGGTGTCATCTTGTCTGATCAATTTAACCAAAATGCCATCTTCTGGGCATGATTTCTCGAGCGGAGGAGGAGAAATACCCTTACGCTGGTGCGATTCCCACGTGTTATGCTCGTCGCCTAGAGACTTGAGCATCATCCTCCTTTCGCCGATCACTTCATCATAAGATCTTGTCTTCATTGACACACCGCCAAAACGAGACATGATGAAGCCTTTTCGCGTTAAGAGTGTTTCCTTTTCTGTGTGACAGAAGAAAAAAGAGTTTGCGGATAGTTTCGCCGTTTGGGTGAAATTTGTTTGTGGGTGGAGATTTTGCCGCTTGGTGGCGGGTGCAAATCTCTTCATGTCCGTCATGATCGGTTTGCAGGGAGAACCCCTTGAAGCTTTTTTGCGTGGTATCATGATCCTGAGAACACGGCGAGGTTGCCTTTGTCTGTCGTGATTCTTACTGTGTATTGGCCTCTAGGTATGGTGATGTCGTCTCTGTAGAAAATGAGGTCCTGGCGAGAATTCAGGTAGATGCTCACGTCATGGCGTTCGTGAAGTGTGGAGTTGATAACCCATAGGGACACTATGTGAGAAGTCAAAGTGCCACTGTTTCTGAAATGGAAGTAGGGTCCGCCGCTGGGCGGCTGCAGTTCGATCAAATCGACTTCAAGGTCGAATTGCGTACTCGAGCCTTTGACTCCTGTCACTTTCGTTTTCCATTGCCCAGAAGTATCCCGGAAACGTGTCGAGTTTACTGTTATAGTCTGGTTTCCAGTTTCATCTACGTATGGATTGGCATTGGACTCATAGGCAACGTATCCTTCGCCGCTCGTTGGATAGGCGCCGATGTTGTAGTCGAACAGTTGAAAGGTGACTGAAACATTGCCGGTGCTCCAAGCAGCGTCAATTGCCCAAATGATAGAGGTCCAATTTTCAAGGTCTGACATTCCAGTGAATTCCACTTGAGTCGTGAACTCCGTGGGGTCGCCGAAATAGGCAAATTCTATTTCAAAGCATTCGTAATCAGCAGCGACTGTGTCATCTGCGAAAGTTGACGTACCGATTACCGTGAAGGTTGTTCCATCCCATGTGATGGCACCAAGATGGCATGTCGTCGCCTCCATGATTGCACCCAAGACAATCGTGTCGTTTCCCATGGTTCGGGGGTTTGACTTCAGCTGGATCCATGGGTGTATGTTTGTCCCCATCGTGGGGCTGGTTGGAGCCGTCATGTAGTTGGGTGCGCGGAACCTTCGCCATGTGATCTGGCCTGTGGTTGTGCCATAGACAAGTAGACCTTGGTTTTCATACGTCGGATTCGATCGGTATTCCCATGCAAAGTCTGCGCATCTCTGAGCATGCGTGTCGACTGACGTGTCCCATGGCGTGTGCACTACCCAACCACAGCTGCCACCATCGGACAGAAGCATGTAAGTTAGATCTCTTTCGTTCGTGTCTGTCCAATTGCCGCCGCCGTCCGCGGATGAGGAGTAAACGCTTCTTGTGCCGTCGTAGGTCAGGTCTCCTGACTGTCCTGTGAGCAGACTGCGGCACGTGTAATAGTTGCTTGAAGTCGAGTTGGGAGACATCAGGCTCAAGCGGTATGTTGTTCCGTTGGTAAGGGTGATTGGCGAAGTGAAACGTTTTTCGTACCATTGCAGTGTGGTGGTTATTTCGGACTGGGGAATTGACATGGAAGCGACATCTTGAATGGAGTTTTCATCTCTCAAGACTATGTATAAACTGTCTGGCGGTGTTCCAGATTTTGTGAGGGGGATGTTCGCGCCGTAGATTGTTTGGCTTGTGTTCTGGGTCCATCGTTCTGAGTACAAGTTTGTTCTGTAGACATTGTGGCTTGTTGCTGTGTCGTATGGGGTGGATTCGTAGGTTCCGTCGCTGTATCTGAGTGCGAAGATTGGGTCGCGGTTCTGGATTGTTGTGCCAGAGATCGTGTTGAGCCAGGGGTCTATCGCGTTTTCGCGTGGCCTGAACATGTTCGGGAGGGTTCCCATTCTTCTCAGGGCGATATAGTTTGAAGTGCCGATTGTACCGCTGTCATATCTGACGGTTAACTGGTATACTGTTCCTGCTGTCAAAATCGCAGGCGATGGTAACGTAAGGTTGATCCAGCCCGTGGCATTAGGTGCATACGCGGCGTAGTTTGACGTCCCACCGACGTAGGTTCCGTTTGGCAGGTAGCCGGATGTGCTCGATTCTATTCCGAATCTATATGATGGTGAGGAAGATACCGTGTTTATGTAAACTAGGATATTCGTAACGGATTTGGAGGCTTGGGACGTGAAGCGAATGGCCGTGACTGAGGTTGAGGAGGTCATGGAACCGATTGACTCGGCAGCTGTGGACCATTGTCGGTTGCCGATCGAGTTCTTATCGAGAACACTTGTAGTCAAGTCTGTTGCACTATCAACACTCGTAAGCATCAGTCTGTCATCCTGTGACTGGGCCAGTTTTAGCCAATTCATAGGACTTGTTGCGCCTGAATTTATGTCGAAAACAGCCACAGGAGACCACGATGTTGTGAATCTGCTCCACCTAATGAACTGGTCTTCTCCAGCTACAGCTACTATTGCGCCGCTTGTTTCTGAAGAGATCGAGACGCATTCTTCCGTCACTATCGAGATTGAGGCTGTCAGCTCAAGAACATTGTCGAATGTGGAGCCATCCCAGACCATAGCATTTGCGTTATTGTTGGAGCTGTCGATGTATGCGACTCCAATATTGTCCGAGTTCGGAACGGAAGTCAAGGCAACATACGTGACTGTTATCTTTGAGGCATGGTCGCTGTCATCAAAGTATTTTTCTTGGCTCCAGCCAGTTTTGAGCGACCAAGTTCTGTAGGCAAGATCTTTGGTTCCGCCTCCGACAACTGTTTCATAAACGAGTAAGGCTTCACCGGATACCGATTCATAAGCAACATCGTATGGCTTGGTGGCAAGTGTTGGCAGGCTCATCCACACTTGACCTACATTGTAAGTAGTGATCCATGATGATCCATCGTGCACGTATGCGTCGAGGTATCCTTCTTCGCTCAGTGTAACTACGATCTTCTCGAAAGATCGTTGTTCAATCGGGCAATAGACAACTCTTGTGAAGAGAACTGAATTGCCCGCTTCAGGCATTTCGTTTTCCTCGCTCCAGAGAGCCTTGTCACCGTCCCAACTGCGACCCTTAGGAGAACTCAATTGATCCATTCCACTGTTGCTTCTGTATGCTACGAAAGCGTCCGTCTTGTTTGTCGTTGATGTTGCAGAAGCAAACGAACGTGCTATCATGTAGATCGAATCATCAGATGCAAGGTTGCTCGTTGAGCCTGAAACGAGTCTCGTGTTTCCGAGAAGGCTGTAGCTGGTCGGATTGTATGAGGTAGAGTTGCTGCGGATGACGTTCTCAATCGTTACTTTTTCCTGTGCCCTTTGCCAATCGTACTCGTTCATCTCAAAGTTCCAAAGGAAGACGTTTGCCACTATGATAACGACAATCACCAAACCTAACATGGCCGAAACAACATTGCTAATCCCTCTCCCATCAGGCCCGAATCGTCTCATCTTCGTCCAACCACCGATAAGGCACCCTACAGTATTCAAATCAAACTGTCATGCAGAGTCAAAAGAATTGTGAAGCCAAACTCCATATCTACACTTCTGTCTATGACTTGCCCCTCAGACTATGCACATGCAAACAAGTTACGCACTTTGCCACTACTCTATCGTGAAAGAAGAGTCAAGACTTTGACTATGGTAAGGCTCAAGTTCCACTTCGCCCGCCACAGACAAACCCCAGACGCTTCAACATGCCTGTAGCGTGCATGCTCAAACGGCTGCATGAAATCAGCATTTTCTCAATGGTTCGAACTCGCAGTCCTGTGAACCTTGTCCGGAGACCGGTTAAGAGCGAAGAAAAGGAAGCTCAAAGCAGGATGCTACAAGGCGAGATCGAGTATGGTATAGTCTCGCCTGATTCTGCAAGACAGCGGTTAGGTTGTCCTGATGAAGCAGGAAAAGATGCCAAGCCAAATCCAACGGTTCCAGCGAAATAGGCTTTGGTGCGCGCTTTTCAATTTGTTAAGCTTGATCGATTATTCAGTATCGCTCATTACGTGCGGACTCTCTCCTCTGAAGTGAGGGGTTGACTGATGATCTTGAAGAGGCTTTTGGATATCTTTCCCTTTTTTACAAGTTCGTAGCCTGCTTGTCTTGCTGCCTCAAAGATTTTCTCTGCTTTCTCTTGGTTCTCAGCCATGCGACCTGAGTGGGGTCGGAGTAGTGCACCTGCGAACTCGACGTTCACATCCTTCGCTAGCTCCTTCACAATCCTAAGCATCGTTCCGAAGTTACCCATCTCCCACCAGCCACTCGAGGACACTAGCACAAACTTGCTGATCTTGACGTCAGCGCGGAATCTGGCACGTGTGCGACCGTTTTGCCGTTTGAGGACGGGGTCCATAAGAGGAACCATTCTGTTGATTAGGTTCTGCATCTCACCTGGCAATGGGATATAGACAGGTGTCGCCAACACGAGGATATCCGCTTCGCGCAACTTGGGATAGAGCAACTGCATACTGTCGTCGATGTAGCATTGACCGGGTTTCTTGTTCCAGCAATGGAGCTCTCCATCGCAAGGCTTGACGTTCAGGCGTCTAGCATAGTACAGTTCAACTGACGCTCCGGCCTTCTCCATGCCTTCAAGAAAGGGCATCAGAATCTTCGCAGTGTTACCCTTCTCCATCTTGGGGCTGCCATTTATGACCACTACTTTGGTCAAAACAAGTCTCCCGTTTTCAACATAGACTGTTCGTATATATAACAATTTGAATCCCTGCGTGCTTCAGCTACAGAACCGGCAATGATGTAGAGCGTTAGCTACTATTTCTGAGCTGAACAAGTCGCAAACATGGAACACCGTCCCATTTGACCCCACACTTCCAAATCACGTCCGGAAAATGAAAGAGAAGGAAAGCGCGTGACCCGCACGCGAGAAAACTACTGAGAGAAAAGCATTTCAGCTTCAGACAGACTCGATCTAGAGCCCTGTACATTGTTCTGCGACGTGCACGCTCTGAATCTGCAGTTTCTTGGCAGAACGAAACAGAGGGGTTGAGGTTGAAAAATGAGAAACTTCCTTCCGAGTGCATGCTGGACCAGATCAAACAAAGCGGACTCCAAGAGTATCTTCCTAAAAGAGGTTTTGAGGCTAGCGCGTGCTAGCGTCTTGGCATATAAGAGTTGTGGGACTCGAACCCTGTTGGGAGTGGACCGAGCGGTGTCCGCATAAAAGTTTAGCCCACTTGGATTTGTTCCAGAGCACGCAACACATCAAGATCACTTGAAGGAATACCTTAGGGATCTGCAAGAAAGAAGATTAGATGATGGGGGTCCAAAGGAGTGGGGTTGGTTGTATTCAGCCGCTAGAGGAGGATTTCCACGTGACGCGCTAAGAAGCCAACAAAACAAGGCATAATAGGTTATGTTCCAAGGCACATAGAGAATCATGGTGAGGTATTTGTTCAAGGATATTTCTTCTATAATTCAGCACCAGAAATCTTATGTGGTTTGATGAGTCTAACTGCGCGCGGGCCGATTAAATAATTGTCTTAGATTTGGGCGCGCGCGCTTATCGATCAAGAACTGTGCTGCCAACAGAAATTAAAATTTGCCAAAGTTCAGTTAAAATAGAAGTTATTCATGATTTGTTGGCTGAGAAAAAAAATCCAATACCCATTAGTTGTGTTTTGGGTTCCAATCTTAGCGAAGAGTTCACTATTGAACCTTATTTGCGTAAGCGCACGCGCTCAATAATGTTGTCTCAGTTAAGCGCAAAATTTCCTCTTGATTCTTTTCTCTGCAACTATTTCCGCTTTAGCAAGAATATCCTTAACTGCCTCAACATCTTGCTCCGTCAGTCTGCCTCGGTTAAACGAATATGCCATGGCCTGCAATTCAAGTTCAAGCGGAACCATATTTCCAGGCTTGACGTACGTTACTTTGGGGTCAAGCTCTTCATGAATGATCCGTTCAAGTCTGCCACAAAGCACCATTTTGTCAACAAGCTTCCTCATTCTGTCTTCAGGTTTGCCTAGCCTTTGTAGCGCGCGCGCAATAGCAATCGTATTTCTAGCAGCAGTAGGCTATTTGGGAATAGGGAAGTTAAGAAGAAGAGAACCAGTCAGCTGCGCGCGCCAGAAGCCTTAAAAGCTGATTTTCGAAATGGTTCAATGGTCAGAATGAAAAAGTCAGTTGTCGTCGGCTTGCTTTTGTTGTTGACAGGTTTGTCGTGTTTCGCGGTCCGTTCAGGCGCCGGTGGGCGCGCGCTAAGTGTTTCGGTGTCTTTGTCCATCAAGACCACCAGTGCACTGTCTTCGAGTTTCAATTACACCGTGACTCTTACCACGAGCAAGGGGACGATTGTGATAGGGTTGTTTGATGACATGCCGATCACGACAGGCAACTTCAGGAATCTGACTCAACTTGGATACTATGATGACACGATTTTTCACAGGGTGGCTTATGATTTTGTGATTCAGGGCGGAGACCTTAGCGGAAAGGGTATTATCGTCCCGAAGATCCTCGATGAGCTTCCGAACAAACACAGTAACGTGAGAGGTTCGGTTGCGATGGCAAAGTCGAGTCTGCCGAATTCTGCCACAAGTCAATTCTTCATTAACTTAAACAATACAAACACGTTCTTGGACAGCAACTACTCGGTTTTTGGCGAGGTAATAGCAGGATTGGACGTTGTGGATGCGATTGGCCGAGTGCCCATAAATCCCACGAATCCCCAAAATCAGAATGATGGCAAGCCAAAACAAGATGTGACGCTCGTGACGGCTCGGCTTCAAATAGTTCCCGAGTATACCGTCTTGGTTTTTCTGGTTGTTTTCTTGGTAGCAGCGCTGTTCGCAGTGCGCACGCGAAAGTGGACAGGACCTTCAGATAGGGGCAGAGCATCACAAGAAAAAGATAAGAGGATTATGGGCAGTTTTCCATGAAGTACCTTGCAACGGTACCTATGTCCAAGCGCGCTGGCTTGTCCCTAAAATGGTTAAGAATGGCTTTATTCCTCTTTTGCCTATTGGCGTCTGATACGGGCTTGTTCTGCGAGCAACTCTTGGCGCCGCGTCAAGATGGCAGCTCATGGGCTCCAGCGAAACAGAAGGAAAGTGGAGTTTTTCCATAACCCGTTGAGGTTGCATCTAGCCCGTTTGGAGCTTCACGCCATGCAACAGGGCTAAAAATGGATACTCACATCAAAGCTGTCACTAAACCAGAAAATAAGAACTAGAACCACGCTAGGCCAATTTCGGGACGAGGCAGCGCGCTTGGTCTCTTCGCTATGTTTAGCAAAATGTGCGCGTCAGCTTGTTGCTAAATTCAGACTTTAACAGATTTTATTCGACAACTATCCCTCCGTCAAAACATCGAGACACATGACAAGAAGAAATCCCGACTCATTAAAATCCATTTTTGTCCGAACTTAGCAACGGCCTAAAGATTCTGAACTGTCCATAGCTGAAAAAGGCTAAAACTGGGCTCCTCAGGTTTTCGTGAAACGCGGAGTTCCGCTGCCAAGCTTGGGGCTATTCTCTTGGCAATTGTATCTCTGCAACATACATGATTAATTGCGCGAGTGGACGTTCGCATTTTCTTGTGCAACAGGTCCCGACTGGTTATTCTTCCTGTTCGAGATTGTGCTGAAGGTCCGAAGATCGCGAGTATTCCCACAAGTACTTCAGTTCAACGATCACATAAACCGTTAAGAACGACAGCAAACCAAAAACAATAACATTTAGCATCAGGCCAGACAAGAGCACGTTTGTGGTTCCGGCATATTCTGGGTTTGCAACTACCTGAAGCCCTTCGCCGCTATCTCCGCCCCCGCCTCCGCCTATGCTTGAGGCCATGACAGCGATCATTTCGAAGGGTTTTCCATAGTAGCGGTAGGTGACGATCGCCGGAACTCCGTATATTACCGCCTCGTCTCTACCGAGTCTCATGAAGAATGCAAAGGACAAGAACGTGAACACGCCGGTTAGAAAAATGACGACGACCAGTTCCTTCATGCCGAAGTTTACAAGAATCTCATGTCTCAGCCTTTTCATGAAAACGTATACCTTTGTTCGTTCAACGTATATCAGAATTGCCGCCACGACGCCTGCGACGGCAGCGCCGATGTAGACCTCCGTCATAAATGGGTCCGTGGCTGCAGACAGTACGCGCATTACAGACAGCCCCACTATTTGTATGTGGGTCTGTAGACGGTCAACTCCGACCCAGTCGAACGTGCGTGTTGAAGTGGAATTATCATAGGGCGTGTGAATCCAGCCTGGCGCCCCAATGTCCGTCCAAACGTCGCTATAGAAGATAGGAATTGAGTCGATCATGATGCTAGATTTCACTCGTGTTGCGTTAGCTATTCCAGCGTCTGTTCCCCAAAAGTACCTGTACTCTTTATTCATGCTCACGGGGTCTCTGAAAGTTTCTTGGTCTGACCCGCCTGGTTCAGTGTAGTTGACGTAGACGTTGAGGTCTTGACCCGCCTTCGTTACGACGTCCTGTAGGTTCAGCCCTTTGTCATCTGTCGTGGTTTCTGTGATCTGAAATGTGCGGCTGCCTATGCAGTCTATGTTTATTACTGCGGCAACGTTCTTCATTTCATTAGCATGCTGTTTCAGGTAATTTACAGAACCCACTAAGCCAAGTTCTTCGCCTGCGAAGGCAACGAAGACAAGCGTATATGGTGGCCTGTATTCGCCGGTTCGGTTGGCTTCGGAGAAAATTCTGGCCAATTCCAGCACGCCGGCAACCCCTGCACCGTTATCGCAGAACGCCGGAGTCACTACGCTGTCGTAATGCGCGGAGATTATGATCATCTTCTCAGGGTTGGTTGAGCCTTGCAGTTTTCCCACAACATTGTAGTGAGGGCCTTGCGTGATGGGCGCGTTTGCTATGACTTGAGCGGAGATATTCGTGTTGTTCGCCAAGGCGCTTCCGATCCATTGGCCATCTTCGTAGCTCATTTCTCCCACGGGGAGGTGCAGGTTCCAATAGTATGATCCAAACTGCGATGCTGGACGGCCACCAATAGACAAGAAGAACGGCGGAGTCCATGACGACCAGCTGTACCAGCTCGTGTATATTAGGGCCGCAGGTGGCTGTGCCTGCAGTTTGTTTCTGAAGGCCTGGTTTGTAGGACCCATCGCCCGGATTTCTCTTCCAACTAGAAGGATTTTGCCAGTAGTGTTGACTGCAAGCCAAGCCTGAGGATCATATCGTGCTCCTTGAACACCTGCACGGCTTGATACTTCGGGCATGGGGAGCATTACGATCGGAGCAAAAACGCCTCCTTCAGGCGTCGGCCAGCTGTAGTGTTCGGGCTGGAAAGAGTCGATGATCACCTGGTCATCTGTCGTGTTCGGGTTGGCGTCGAGGTCTACCTTCAAAACAGGCTGGGTCATCATATTCCATGTAGTGAACTGAAAAGCTTCAGCTTGGGTATCGAGACCGAAGCTCTCAAACTGTTCCTGTATCCATTCTGCGGTTGCGTTGGCGCCTACGGAGCCCGATGAGCGGAACGAGTATCCTGAAATCGTGTGGTTGAGGGTCATATTCTCAAGTTCCAGGTCAAAGTTGTAGGCGTTCGTTCCGTTGATCTTGTTCATGACCTGAGTTTCGACAGTCGTCAGGTTCGGGTTTTCGGCAGTTGCCCAGTTCAGAGCTTGACTGCTCATGATTCCAGCTAGCAGCAGAGAGCAAACTAGAAAGGAAAGTAGTGATTTTCGCATCTTTGCTCACATATATCAGAAAAAACCAACATTTATGCTTAACTAAAGAAACAATCAGGTCGAGTTCAGGATGACCGAATTCTGTTCTACTGTCAGTCTGTCGAGTGTAGTGATCCTAGGTAGCAGAGAGTTTGCGTCGAGTGTGGAAGATAGGTTACTGTTTTCTGATTCCGCATTGGAGTATTTTCGGACATACGAGACAGTCATCTGGAATTGGTATGTCCTTTGATATTGCGCTCACGAAGCCTGAGTAGTGTGCGCACTTTGCTGGTGATTCGAAGACTTTTCCGTATTCCATTGGCTTGATGTCGACAACTCTGAGTCCGTCGACTGAAATGCTCAATTTTGATATGCAATGGGGGCACGCGTAGAACGTTTGTCTGGGCAGAGTGGATAGGTCTGTCAGGATCGAGGGTCGTTCAAACCGCTAGCGCGCATGCTTGTTCCGAAATTAGTTTGCGAAGTATCTGATGCTTCTGGCTTTGCCTGGGTTGCCCGTGTTTGCTGCGGCTTGAGCTGTGAATAGCATGATGAGGATGCAGAGTTGAGCGTGGAACGTTATTTTGGCT